>NZ_JACIAD010000003.1:0-574529 GCF_014193955.1 Rhizobium sp. BK379 | reverse complement strand
GCCTGGACCTTCCTGACGCTCGGCATCGCCATGGGCTCCTACTGGGCCTATTACGAACTCGGCTGGGGCGGCTGGTGGTTCTGGGATCCGGTGGAAAACGCCTCCTTCATGCCCTGGCTTGCCGGCACCGCACTTCTGCACTCGGCCCTCGTCATGGAAAAGCGCGAGGCGCTGAAGATCTGGACGGTGCTGCTTGCCATCCTGACCTTCTCGCTGTCGCTGATGGGCACCTTCCTGGTGCGCTCCGGCGTCCTGACCTCGGTCCATGCATTCGCGAGCGACCCGAGCCGTGGCGTCTTCATCCTCTGCATTCTCCTGATCTTCATCGGCGGGGCGCTATCGCTTTTTGCCTTCCGCGCGCCGCTTCTGTCGGCCGGCGGTCTGTTTGCGCCGATCTCGCGTGAGGGGGCGCTCGTCGTCAACAACCTGATCCTGACGGTTGCCTGCGGCACGGTGCTGACGGGCACGCTCTATCCGCTGGTGCTGGAAACGCTGACCGGCGACAAGATCTCCGTCGGCCCGCCCTTCTTCAACCTGACATTCGGCCTGCTGATGGCGCCGCTTTTGATCATCGTGCCCTTCGGCCCGCTGCTTGCCTGGAAACGCGGCGATCTGCTCGGCGCGTTGCAGCGGCTCTATGTCGTGGCCGGTCTCGCTTTCGTCGCAGCCCTCGTCTTCTTCTATATCGAACATGGCGGCCCGGTCATGGCCGTGATCGGCCTTGCCGCCGGCCTGTTCCTGATCCTTGGCGCGGCGGCCGACCTCTGGTATCGCGCCGGCATCGGCAAGGTGAAGGCTGATATCGCTTGGCGCCGTCTGACCGGCCTGCCGCGCTCGGCCTTCGGCGCGGCGCTTGCCCATGCCGGTCTTGGCGTCACCGTGCTCGGCATCGTCGCCGTTACCACCTTCCAGAGCGAACATGTGGTCGAGATGAAGCAGGGCCAGTCGACGGAGGCCGGTGGCTACAGCATCCTCTTTGACGGCATGCAGCCGGCAACCGGCCCGAACTACACCGAGGATCGCGGCCATTTCTCGATCCGTCGTGGTGGCGCCGAGGTGGCCGATGTCTGGTCTGCCAAGCGGCTCTACACTGCCCGGCAGATGCCGACGACGGAGGCCGGTATTCTCACGTTCGGCCTCAGCCAGCTCTATGTCTCGCTGGGTGACGCGACGAAGGACGGCGGCATCGTTGTGCGCATCTGGTGGAAGCCGTTCATCCTCTGCATCTGGGGCGGGGCGCTCATCATGGCCTTTGGCGGCTTCGTCTCGCTGACCGACCGGCGCCTGCGCGTCGGGGCTCCGAGCAGGAAGGCAAAGCCAGCAAAACCAGTGGCGCCTGCCATGGAGCCGGCGGAATGATCAGGCGTTTCCTCCTCGTCCTGACCTTGATCCTGGCGGCCGCACCGGCCTTCGCCGTCAACCCGGACGAGATGCTCTCCGACCCGGCCCTAGAAGCCCGGGCGCGAACATTGTCGGCCGAACTGCGCTGCATGGTCTGCCAGAACCAGTCGATCGACGATTCCAATGCCGATCTCGCCAAGGATCTGCGTCTGCTGGTGCGCGAGCGCATTACCGATGGCGACAGCGACGAGCAGGTGCTGAACTACATCGTCTCGCGCTACGGGGAATTCGTCCTCCTGAAGCCGCGCTTCAGTCTGCGCACGCTGTTGCTCTGCGGGGCACCGGTGCTGCTGATCCTTGCCGGCGGGGTTTCGCTCATCGTCTTTGCCCGCAAGCGGGCTGGAAAGCCAACTGGCAGCAAGCTGACGGCAGAAGAGCAGGCAAGGCTTGCCGAATTGCTTGATCCGACACCGCGACTTTGACGGAGGTCAAGGTCGGTTCGTTCAAGCCGTCCTACGCTCATGGCGCCAGATGTTTCCGAAAGGGGAGGTGCACGCATGCAGGCCAAGGACATTATGACGAGCAACGTGGTCTCGATCAGCCCTGCGGCAGGGATCCGTCATGCCGCCGCGGTGATGATGCAAAACAACATCAGCGGGCTGCCTGTCGTGGACGACGAAGGGCGGATCTGCGGAATTCTGACCGAAGGCGACCTGTTGCTGCGGCGCGAGATCCGGCTTGCGCCGCGCACCGCGCGTAACGCGGAAATCACGTCCGATGTCGATCTCGACCGCTACATTCGCGGCAACGGCTGGTCCGTCAGAGATATCATGTCGCGCGATGTTATCGTCGCCAGCCCGGACAGCGAGGTTTCGGATATTGCCGAAAGCCTCGAGGTCCATCGCATCAAGCGTATTCCGATCGTCGACGACGGACGGCTCGTGGGGATCGTCAGCCGGCGCGATATCCTCGCTCTGATAACCGACGCGCCGACACTCAGGTTGCCGCGTGAGGATGACGCGATCCTACTCGCTGTTTGCACACGCCTGAAATATGATCTCGGGCTGACGCCGCAAAGGATCCGCGTCTCCGTCCATAACGGACAGATCACGCTCGAAGGAAATGTGGAAACCGACTTGCAGCGCCGTGCCGTGCTTGCGCTCGTCGAGAATCTCGGATTGGGAAGCTGCCTCGATCGGTTGCAGCTTGTCGCAGATTCAGATCCGGAAAAGCGGTCGCAACAGGCTTAAATCCAAGCCACTGATCGAGTCGCAGGCCGTGGGCTTCGGTCAGCCGCCGGCAGCCAATGCCTTGTCGAGTGCAGGACCAAGGCCGACCGACAGGACCTTGTCGTCGAGCGGGCCGACCTGCTTGAACAGGATGCGGCCGTCGCGGTCGATGACGAAGGTCTCCGGCACGCCGTAAACACCCCAATCGATCGCTTCCCTTCCGGTCGGATCGACCCCGACGGCAGCGTAGGGATTTCCGTTTTCGTGCAAGAAGGCCAGAGCGTTGCTGCTGTCATCCTTATAATTGATGCCTATCAGCTTGACGCGCGGGTCCTTCGATAGCCGCATGAGCGCGCCATGTTCCTGCCGGCAGGGAACGCACCAGGACGCGAATATGTTGACGATCGTGACCTGGCCGGAAAACCCGCTATCTTGAAGTCCGGGAGACTGCAGACCAGCAAGCGGCGGCAGATCGATTGCCGGACGTGTCTGACCGATCAGTGCGGAGGGGAGGGCGGAGGGCGAATATCCTTCCGCCGCCTCCCGATAGAGCGTGCGCCCGGCGGCTCCGGCAATTGCCACAAAGACGAGCAGCGGCACGGCGGCAACCAGATAGCGGCGCACCTAGCGTGCCTCGTGGCGCGCGCCATGCCTGATCTTCGCTACTATCTCGACCTGCCGGCGATAGGTGCGGCCGCGAAACCAGGTCATCGCGCTGATGGCGGTCATGACGGCGAATGCGGCGGCATAGGCCGCCAGCACATAGTCCCGATGTGTCATTTCAATTCTCCTTTTGCATTGCGGCCCGTGCCGCCAAGCGGTGATGCGACATGAGTTTTCGCCGCCAGATCTCGTTCCTGATCGAGGCCAGGTGGAGGGTGAAAAAGAGTGCCGTGAAGGCCAGGCCCATGGTCAGGAGCGGGCGAAGGAATTCGATGTCCAGAGCGGGGCCATCCAGCCTGAGCACGCTTGCCGGCTGATGCAATGTGTTCCACCAGTCGACCGAGAACTTGATGATCGGAATGTTGACGAAGCCCACGAGAATGAGAACCGCCGTGACACGAGCAGCGCGCGTCGGTTCGTCGATTGCACGATTGATTGCCAATAGCCCGAGATACATCAGGAAAAGCACGAACATCGAGGTCAGGCGCGCGTCCCACACCCACCAGGTTCCCCACATCGGCTTGCCCCAGATCGCGCCTGTCACGAGCGACACGAAGGTAAAGGCGGCGCCGATTGGCACAGCAGCGCGCGCGGCGACATCGGCAAGCGGATGGCGCCATACCAGGGAGCCGATGGCGTTTGCGGTCATCACCACATAACAGAACATTGCCATCCATGCCGCCGGGACATGGACATACATGATCCTGACGGTCTCGCCCTGCTGGTAATCACCATCGGACACAAAACTCAGATAAAGTCCAACAGCGAAACAGAGGGTGGTGACGATCGAAAGTCCAGGCAGGACCCGATCGGCCAGTTCCAGGAATCTGGCGGGCTGAGCAAGCCTGGTGATGTCGTCTTTGATGCGTTCGACATAGGTCATGGCTCGCTCTAGCGCCCAAAGCCGTCATATTAATTGACCGGGATCAAACTGCGACCATTGGTGCGGTCATGCGTCTTTCATTTCGCTCACCTGCTATCACAGTTCGATCCTCGGTCGCGGGTCCGGCAGGCTCATCGTGACATATTGCCGAGGTCTTCTGACGCGGCAACGCTTGGCGGAACCGGCCGATAATTGATCGCGGTCAAAGACGAACGCCGCGTAAATGCCAAAAAGGAGACATTCCAGTCCAGGAGACCTTCACCTTGATGATTGCCGCGCACGACCGATCCGCCCCTCCTCCCGCCGACGTGATTGCGGGCTCCAGCCCGCAGCCGGGGGAAACGAAGTCTGCTGTCTCCGGCCTCGTCCGGTTGCTGCCCCTGCTACGGCCTCACCGGGGCTTGGTCCTCCTGGCGGTGATCTCGCTTGCGGCGGCGGCGCTGATCTCGCTTGCGTTGCCGATGGCGGTCCGCCGGATGATCGATCATGGGTTCGGACAGTTCGACGGTGGCTTCATCAACAGCTATTTCCTGATGCTTCTTGCGCTTGCAATCGCGCTCGCCATAGCAAGCGCCTGCCGCTATTATTTCGTCACGACGCTTGGCGAGCGCGTTGTCAGCGACCTGCGTGTGAAGACCTTCCGAAATGTGACGCGGTTGCCGGCAAGCTTTTTTGACGCCAACAAATCCGGCGACATCGCATCGCGACTGACCGCGGATGCCGCACAGATCAAGTCCGCATTGAACCTCGCTGCATCGGTGGCCTTGCGCAATTCGCTGCTGTGCCTGGGCGCGCTGGTGATGATGTTCGTCACCAGCCCTGGACTTTCCGCCATCACATTGGGTGCCATCCCGCTTGTGATCGCGCCGCTCGTCCTTTTCGGGCGCTCGGTCCGGAGAAAATCGCGGGCGGCTCAGGACGCTCTCGCGACCGCATCCGCTTTCGCCAGCGAAATGATTGCCGGAAGCCGGACGGTCCAGGCCTTCAACGGAGAGGCAGCGGCGAGCGACAGGTATGCGCATGACGTCGAGGCGTCCTATCGCAGCGCCGTCCTTGCCGCCGGCTCGCGTGCGCTTCTGACCGCCGTTGCCATTGCAATGATTTTCGGAAGCGTCGTCGGGGTTCTCTGGATCGGCGCCCATAATCTGCTCTCGGGAACGTTGTCGGCCGGAAGTCTGAGCCAGTTCCTGCTCTATTCCGTCATTGCGGCAGGGTCGCTAGGCTCGCTCTCGGAGGTCTGGGGCGAACTGGCGCAGGCTGCGGCTTCAGCCGAACGCCTTTTCGAATTGCTCGATGAAGATGCCGGTGAGAGCGAGCAGGCCTCGCGTTCTGCGCTCAGCCAACCCGCAAAAGGCGCGATCGAAATTCGAGACCTGCATTTCGCCTATCCGGGCGCTCCGGACAGGCAAGTCCTCACGGGCCTGTCGATGAACGTGCGGTCCGGCGAGACAGTCGCGCTTGTCGGTGCTTCCGGCTCGGGCAAAAGCACAATCTTCTCGCTCATGCTCGGTTTCTACAAGGATTATGCGGGCGACATTTTGCTCGATGGTTGCGACGCGCGCACGATCTCCACCACTGCAGTACGAGGCGAAATTGCCGTCGTACCGCAGGACGTGACCGTCTTCGCAACCAGTATCGCAGAAAATATAAGTCTCGGACGGTCGGATGCGTCGCTGGACGAGATCGTGGCTGCAGCGACGGTGGCAAGAGCGCATGGGTTTATTTCCGAGCTAACGGATGGTTACCGTACCGTTGTCGGCGAGCGCGGTCTCACTTTATCGGGCGGTCAGCGGCAAAGACTGGCGATCGCCCGTGCAGTCCTGAAAAACGCGCCGATCCTCTTGCTGGATGAGGCCACGGCATCTCTCGATTCAGAAAACGAGATGCTGGTGCAACGGGGGCTCGACGAATTGATGTCCAATCGCACGACAATCGTGATTGCTCATCGGCTTGCCACCGTGCTCAAGGCGGATCGAATTCTGGTGCTCGACGGAGGGCGAGTAATCGAGGAGGGAACACACGCCGCGCTGATCCGCAAGGGCGGTGCATATTCCAGGCTTGCCGAGTTGCAGTTCGATCTCTCGGGGTCGGCGGCCATGGAACACGATGCGGCGTAAGGCAACGACAAACAGTGGCAGATCGCGCGTTGCGGCCACGTCCGCTTTCTGCTCCTCGGTAAGAGGCCTAAATAAATTGCTGGGAAGAGTTCTCCAGACATCGTCTGTAATCTTCAGCGGAGTCCGGCATTTCGATAGGCTGGTGTCGAACGTTCGGTTATCCATATGGCTCTCAGTGTTTCATGAAAGGTGAACGTGAAACAGAAAGGCAACCCCATATTGCAGGGGCTGCCTCGTCCAAACCTTGCACTAGCCGATCAGGTAACCGGAGATTTGCGTGGCATCACACCAGCCCTCGTCTGACTGCGGCGTCAGCACACGGCAAGCCGTTGGCTTTGCCGCCTCTCGGCCCCGAAGCAGTCATCGCAGCCCTCAATGTTCTCAATCCCATACATTGCAATTTTCCCAGCTCTCGGCTTTCCTGCAACCGGAAAGTGATCTCGGAGGTTGCGGATGACGGAAGCAAAACGCGTTGATGAACTGTTCGAGGCCTGGGCTAACGATCATTCGCCTGGCTGCGCGGTTGCGGTCATGCGTGACGGCGAGGTTATCCATAAGCGGGGATTCGGCATCGCCAATCTGGGCCACGGTATCGCGATCGAGCCGTCCACCGTCTTTCATTCGGCATCTGTCTCCAAACAGTTCACTGCATTTGCCATCCTGCTGCTGTCGGCCGAAGGAAAATTGTCGCTTGATGATGTGGTGAGTAAATACATGCCCGGCCTGCCTGATTTCGGCGCACCGATCACCCTCAGACACCTCATGCACCATACGGGTGGCCTGCGCGATCACTGGGAATTGCTGGGCCTCGCCGGCTGGCGCTACTCCAAGGACCTGATCACCGATGACGACATCCTCGCGATCGTCTCCCGGCAGCAGGATCTGAACTTCCAGCCGGGTGACGAGCACCTCTATTGCAACACGGGTTATGCCTTGCTGGCGGAGGTCGTGAAGGTGGTCAGCGGCCAGTCGCTCCGTGCCTTTACCTCGGCCCGGATTTTTGAACCGCTTGGCATGCACAACACGTTCTTTCGCGACAACTATGCCGAAGTTGTCAGGAATGTCGCCGACGGTTATGTCGGGACGGAGACCGGGGTTGAGATCTCCAACACGAACTTCGATACGGTCGGCGCGACCAGCCTGCTGACGACAGTGGAAGATCTCGCGCTCTGGGATGAAAATTTCTACCACAAGCGTGTCGGAGGGCCTGACGTCATCGCAAGGATGGTCGAATGCGGCCGACTGAACGATGGCAGCGAAATCGGCTATGCCTCGGGTCTCGGCGTCGGTACCTATCGCGGCCTTGCGATCGTCGAACATACCGGCGGCGATGCCGGCTTCCGCTCCGATATCATCCGCTTTCCGGAGCAGCATTTCACCGTGGCGATCCTTGCCAATTTCGGGTCGATCGTGCCGAGCAACCTCGCGCGGGGGATCGCCGATATCTATCTGGCAGATGTGTTGCAGCCGATCCCGGAATCTTTGCCGAGCACGTTTCCGCAACCCGACGCCGATGCATTGGAACTGCTCACCGGCTATTACGCCGAACCGCGACTGGCCGGCCGCGTCGCCCGCCTCGTGGCGCATGAGGGAAAACTGCTGATAGGCTATGACATCGAACATGGCACATATCGCCTTGAAGCGGTGGATGACCGTCGGTTCCGTTTCAGCGATTTCCCGAACCATGAGCTCGTGCTGGAGCAAGGAGAAGGCGAGCCGGCAACTGAGCTGACCTCCTATCGCGACGGCATGCGCCTGTACCAATACCGGCGATTGCCCGCCTATACGCCGCCGCCAAAGGAGCTTGCCGATCTCGCAGGCACCTATCGTCCGGTCGAAAACGACATGCCCTACGACGTGAAGGTTCGGGAAGCAGGGCTGCTATTGAAATCCGTGAAGTCACGGGAAATAGCACTGACAGCCGTCGCTCCGGACCATTTTCTCGGTGACGGGGACCGGTTCACGTTCACCCGCGATGACGACGGTCGGGTCACAGGCATGCTGATGAACAGTGGTCGCATCCGCAATTTCCGCTTCGAGCGGCTTTGAACCGCTCGCAGCGCCGGAATGTCTGCTCCTGGCGCTTTCCAGACGAAACATCCTACGGATGAGCCGGTTGATGGCTTACATTTCATCAAAGCGGCCATTTTCGCTGTTGCTCCACAGTCATTGTTACATTGGCCGCTCTTCATTGCTGGCCACGCGCGCTCGGGTCCGAAAACTAGAAATGCTCCCCGATCCAGGGTGCAGGCCCGAGAACGCGCGATCGAGGATCATGACTGCCTGATCGGAACCACCAAGCCCCGTCGCATCGCAAACCCGGCGAGCGGAACCATGGGCCAAATTGACCGGATTTCACCGCGGCAAGCTGGCTAGCCCTTCCAAACGTTATGCCGGCCAGGGCGACGAGCCTGCCGACATGCACGACCAGACCAACGGCGACCGCGAGACGCGCGGTTCGCCAATCGACTTCTTCCCCGCCCTTCAGGCGGCCGATGGGCCGGGGTCGTCCGGTTTCTCCGGGCCTGGCCCCTGTCTGCCGGGCGCTCCACCCTTTAGCAGCCTCAGCGTCGGCTTCCCAGCGAGCCTCATCCTCACCAGAAAGCCGTCCGATCCCCTCATCGCTCGTTCCGGCTGGTAGTTGACGGTTTCCAGTAGAACCTGTTCCTGAAACCCATCTGCATTTTCGATAATGATCTTCTGACCTTCGCTTAAGCCAAGAAGAGCAAGGCCACGAAGCGTGTCGACCGGGAGCAGCATGCCGACCGGAGTCGTCATACGGCCAGTGGTGAGGATGCGCGTGTCCCGCCTGCCGTCGATGCTGAAGGTCACTCGACTGTTCAGGCTTGCGGCATCTTCTGGCAGATCCTCCCTGAACACGACAGTCGCGGCGGCCATCTTCCGCCCCAGGAGCTCGTGCAGCAGGCTGTCGCGAACGAGGGGGTCATCGATCATCGCCTCGAGCAGTGTAAAGTCCTTCGTGGTCAGCAAGCATTGGTCTCTCATCGCAATCTCCATCGCCCGTATCCGGGCACTCATCGAATGGGTGGAGTTCCCCTGGCCGCGAACGGCGCAGGGGTCAGGAGCCTGCTGTGATGCACCCTCCGGGAAGATGATTTGCGCGTCTGTCGATGATCATAGCATTTGGCCGAGTTCTGCGGACTCAGACATCCTTGCTACAGTCAGCCGGTGCGGCTGGCCGTCCCGAGCAGTCCAGTCCATGGACTGACCAGCTCTCAAGCCGATCAATGCAGTACCAATCGGGGTAAGGACTGAAATCTTGCCTTCGGCGATGTCTGCCTCCCCCGGGAATACGAGCGTCACCGTCCGGTCTTCCCCGAGGTCACTGGTGAAGCGCACGGTCGAACCGATGCGGATGATGCCGCGCGGGAGCTGATGGTCGTCCACAACGTGCGCACGTTCCAATTCGTAGAGCAGTTCGTCGGACACGACGGGATTTTTCGAAAGCTGCGCCTCGGCGATTTTCGACAATTTTAAGTGGTCGGAGTGACCGATGATGATCGCGGGCCTCCGTGGGGTTCCCTTGTTTGGCATCTGCAATCTCCTGCTCACCGCAAATTTATCTGCGGCAGCGAAACGATCGGATATGAGGAGAATGTCGCTGTGGCAGCCCGACATATTGAAATCGGACGCCAGTATCCCTCGGCGGGCGGCGACGTCGCCAGCCGGGGATTAGAATCCTGCGATAAGGATTACCCGCTTCACAACACTATTATGGTGCCAGATCAACATGGAATGAAGATGGCGATGAACCGTTGACGAGTCAAGGATGGCGCACGGGTGAGAGGCGCGGCTCTGTTGGACTCAGGCTCTGAAGCCGCCATCGTTTGTCGGCGTTCGCCTTGAAATATATCGTATTGCGATATATGTTGGATCAGTCCGATGCCGTTCGACCGCATATGAATTGGGGTCCAAGGACGGCCTTTTGAACATCAACCGGAAGAAGAGGCTGCGTCTCCGAACCTCGGCCATGCATGCGCCGTTATAGACGGTCGTAAATGGCAACACCCCCGGCGATGGCAGATTGAGCTGGCCTTTCGACACCCCTCGTTATCTGCTGATCAACCTTGCAATAGGCGGCGATATGGCTGACGTGATCGACGACAAAATATTCCCGGTCAGCACGGATATCGGCTCTGTCAGGGTGTACCAGAGCGAGGTGCCGTGATGTGTTGCGACACTGCCTTCTTGTCAGCAAATTGCCTCAAAAGCGGCTCGAATTTTCAAGAACAAGCTTACCCGCGCCGGCCCCATCGGCAATATTATCTTTCTCTTATATGCATGAAATCGCCATCAAGGCTCGGTTTATACTCCGAAGTTCGGACGTTTCGAAATATATCTTAACAACACAACACAAACGTCGACGTTCCTTCGTGCCCTAATCTGTCTCACGAATTATCGGGAGCTGATTACGTGCGTTACGAGAATCTAGACGCTGACCATGGCCACAGGTCACACAATCGGACACCTTTCTCGGTTCCATCTTCAACCAAGAAGCTTCGGATTCTACATATCCTGTTCGCATCCGAAATCGCGGGATCGGAGCGTTATTGTATCGACCTTGCCAATGCTCAAGCAGCACTTGGCCACGATGTGCACATGGTTTCCTCATCTCGGGTCGATATTGGACGTCACCTCAGCCGCGAAGTTATCCTCCACACTTTCTCCACTCGGCTTTTTCGGCGCTGGCGGCTTCGCAAATTGATTGTCGCCGAACGTTTTGAGGTGGCGCATGCGCACTTGAGCCCAGGCTGCAAGGCGCTCGCTACGGTCCAGGGGAGCGTTATCAAGATTGCGACTTTGCATGTCGGTTATAAGCCCAAGCAACATGCGCGATTGGACGGCATCATCTGCGTCAACGAAGCGCAGATGATGCGCATCGGGAACTATGCCGGCTATGCCGGCCGCATTCCGAACTGGCTTCCGGAAGTCAAGAAGACCGAACGCTTCGACCTTCGGATCAAGCTGGGATTACCTCCAACCGTCAGGATAATCGGTACCGTCGGTCGGCTGCACCCAAGCAAGGGAAACGACGTGCTGATCTCCGCTTTCTTGCGCGCTGCACCGGAAAATGCGGCGTTGGTAATTGCGGGCGTCGGTCCACAAAAGGCAGCGCTTGAGAAGCTGGCCGCTGGGGACGAGCGTATCCGCATGGTCGGTTATTGTGACAATGTGAGCGGCTTTTTGGCCAATCTCGACTTGTTCGTCTCGCCGTCACGCGAAGAATCGGCGGGTCTTGCGATCCTCGAAGCCATGCACGAGGGCGTGCCGGTAATAGCCTCGGCGACGGAAGGCCCTTCGGAATATCTCCGCAAGCATCCAGTACGCTTCGTCGAGCCTGGATCTGTCGAAGCTCTCGCTGATGCTCTGGCCGACGTTCTGCAGTCAGACGACACCAGCCGTCCATGGCGCATCGACTACGATATGGTGCCATTCTCCAGAGCGACCGGCGTAGACAATATTTTGCGGTTTTACGGGGAAGTCGAGGAACGCCAGATCGAGTTTCGTGACGTGACCGATGCGTCAACCATGCCTGCGCAGATGTGACCGATGCGTGTTAGACCCAGCAGCGATTTCTGGAAAGTCGGCATTGTTCCGGCGCCGGCGGAGGCACTCCTTGATGCCGAGACACTGACGGACTGCGCGAGCCGCATCACCTGGCTGCCTGATCCCGGACCCTGGCGGTATCTCGCTGATCCCTTCGGGATAAAGCAAGGTGACGCGCTTCATGTATTCGTCGAGGCTTATGATTATCGGACGAAGCACGGCTTCATTGAGCGCCATGAGTTTGGACCGAATATGGAATGGCGGGGCAAGACTATTGCCTTGGCGAAGCCCTTTCATCTTTCCTATCCTTTTCTTCTCGAACAAAACGGGGATGTGCTGATGGTGCCGGAAAGTCACAAGGCCGGTGAGATCGCCCTTTATCGTGCCCACGCTTTTCCGGACCGCTGGATACGCGAAGTGGTACTGCTGGCCGATATTCCAGCAGCTGAGGCATGTCTCATCCAACATCAGGGAAGTTGGTGGATGTTCTACACTATCGTAGGGGCAGGTGCGCGCGACCAACGAGAGTTGCATATCGCGTTTTCGGAACGGCTGACAGGCCCGTGGAAGGTGCACCCGAGTAATCCGGTTTTGGACGATCGCGCCGGCGCGCGCCCGGGCGGAACGCCATTTGTAGGCGTCGATGACAAGATCATACTTCCAGTTCAAGATTGTAGCGTCAGCTATGGCGGAAGCATACGCTTCTTGCAATTTGATGAGCTGAATGCCACCCATGTCGCCTGTGAGCATCTTCCTCACCGGTTGACCGGCAATCTGGCCGAAGCCGATTATGCCGACGGGCTGCATACGTTCAGCACTTGTGGCGATGTTACGCTGATCGACGTGAAACGCATCTCTCGATCCTTTTCCCGCCACATCGTCAATTTGAAGCGAAGATCTGGACTGGTGCGCGTGAGGTCATTCGGCCAGTAAGGACAGCCTCAGCGTTGCGACTTTCGAGCACCTTTGTCGCACCGATCGCAATGTAAAAGCAATTTGGCGCAGGCTGTGCTCTCCGACAACTCCAGTAGCCGTCAGGGCGAGGATCCATGCTTTGCGACGCCCGGTCAGTCGAGCAGCAGCGCCGCGAGCAAAAAGCGTTTTCCTTGTACACGGATGGACCTGCCGAGGAGAGGGCGGATACTCGCAAAGATTTATGAGGTTCACACTCCATCGACACAAATCTTAATATAACAACATCCAGTTTCGTACCCGAATTCCTAATGTGGCTGAACTTCACATGAGGACAGCAACTGATGACAGACCAAGCCATCTTCTCTCCCGTTCTTGTCTATATATCGGATCAACGCGGCCTGGATCTTGCAGCAGAGATCCTGCGGACCGGCGGTTTCGAGGCCAACAGGGCGCGGAACCTGTCCGAGCTTGAATTGGCGCTTGAACGGCTAGAATTCGCGGTCATCGTCACGGTGACTGCCAAGATCGGTGAAGTCCGGGCGCTCTGTAATCTGCCGATCGTCAATATTCAGGCGTTTGTCTTGCCAAATGTCGAAAGGGCGGAAAACCAGCCGCAATCGATATTCGACAGAGGTGGTTTCCTCGATCGCGTGCGCCTCAATCACCGGGACCGGCCTGTCACGATGCGGCACACGCCGCGCCGGTTCGTATCATAGCCGTCGGCACTTTGTTCACGGGAGCAAAGGCAGCGTGCCGATCGCGAGCAGCCGTCGCTCCATGATGTCTCAGCGAGCCGCGATGGGTATGTTCGGCTGTAGCTTGGAGAGAAGGGCCTCGGCGCCCTTGTCTATTCCAACCTTTGACGCGCCGAGGGGGCCAAGGCTAGCGCTGAGGTCTAACGCGCTCGGATACTGCTTGGAGACATAAGCCAGGAGTAGGTCGTTCGTCGCGCTGTCGTAGACCTCAACGGAATAATTGATTGAACCGCTGAGAGTTCCTTCTTTTCCACGTGCGGCCTGGAGCCCGTTCACAGCCAGACCCACCGGCATCAATTTTGCCACGGTAGAGATCACGACGGCGTTGGCCTTTGCGCCAGTCAGTTCAAGTTTGAGCCTAAGCGTGCCGGGACCTGGGAACTTTGTAAGTGCGTATTTTCGCCTAAGACGGCTTTCGAATGACCGCTGCATGTAGGATGCAAGTTCGACCTTGTCCTTCTCGGCAATGCTGCCAAATTGATGATCGCGGTTTCGATAGATCTCCACAGGCTCAACGATTATAGCTGAGTACGCCCGAAAATCGACGGTCCCATGGGAGTAAATGAGTGGTATTCTCCCGTCCTTGTTTTGCGTATTGAACGATAGTTGCTTGGAAGATGCGATGCCCTGATACGCGATCGGATCGGTGCTCGCGCATCCAGTGGGAACAGCAACGAGCGCAAAGAGTGCAATGCGACAAAATTGAATCGATTTTGTAACCACGGGTGGCTCCTTCGTGGTGCGCAGAATGGGCAGGATTGAGAGAGCTTGGTCTCAGGCGAAGCGGTTGGAAATCCAATCAGAATCTTCGATCGGATGCGTCAGACTGTTATTCCGAAAAGTTTCTCTGCATTTCGGAATGCGATTTTTTCCTTAGTCTCGCGTGGCAGATCCACAGCCCTAAACCAGTCGGTTCCTTCCTTCATGTTTGCAAATGGGTAGTCGGTTGCAAACATCACTCGATCCACACTGATGTACTTCAGCAAAAGATCGAGCAGCTCATCTTGAAAGAATGCGCTGGTCGTGAACCAGAAATTGTCATGGAAGTATTGCTCGAAGGGCCTATCCAAAGTGCCTTCGGTCACTTCACCCATCTTTTCCACGATGCGTTTATAGAAGAACGGAAGGCCCTCTCCCATATGGCCGACAATGATCTGTAGTTTGGGAAATCTGTCGAATACCCCAGATGTGATCATTCGGAGGCATTGCGTAACGACTTCCTGGTGCCATCCATATGCTGAGATACTGAGAACCTGATCCTGGAACTTCGCCTGATATTCCGGCCGCATATTGCTGTAGTAGATTTGGAAAACTTCGTCAGGTGGCAGGCCAGGATGGATATATATCGGCACATCAAGGGCTTCGGCACGCGCCAGCACTGGCTCAAAATCGGGATGATCGAGGAATTTTTTCCCGATGATTCCGTTGGTCAAGCATCCCAAGAAGCCATCTTTCCGAACTGCGCGTTCCAGCTCGTCCGCTGAAGCCTCCGGACTCTGCAGCGGCAAAGTCGCAAATGCTCGGAATCGTCCCGGATAGGTCGCCATCGGTCCATCGACAATCATCTTGTTCAGACGATACGCAAAATCGATGCCCTCTTGACCTGGGACATTCTGCACACCCGGCGTATGTGCGGAAAGGATTTGAATGTTGATCCCCGCCTCATCCATCGCGCCGATGCGGCGCGGGCCTATTTCGGCAAGTCCAGTGTCCTCGAGGAACAGCCTGTCGTTCAGCACCATCAGCTCATGGGTAGAAAAGGTCTCTTCGGTCCCGATAAATGGCAGGTCCCTGTCTCGCGAAGAGATGTCCAAAATCTCGCTGGCGGCGGCGCGGGAGACAATGGCGGGCGCGGACAGTCCGACACCAACACCAAGTACAGCCGCGCCACTTAGAAGGCTGCGACGTCCCATTCCAAGTTGCTCTAGGGGCTTTGCGAGTAGCGTCATATCAGTGTCTGCTCCGATGTTTGTATTACGCAGTATGGGGGCGGATTTCGCGATTGGCAGGCTGGCGCAATGCGGGCCCCGTGCTCAACAGGGTGGCTCTTGGCTGGCCCTGTTCCGAGAAGCGATAACCCAGAACCAGCATCGACTTCGGCTGTACCTTTTGCTTCACGAGAGGTCTGTCGGCGGCGTCGCTGAGAGATCGATGCTTTTCACGCCCGTACCCGGAACGTGCGACCGAGCCGCGGTGACGCCAATGGTCTTGCCGAGGGAGAGGAAAACGCGGCTGGTCCATAATTCAACATCGCCTTGGCGCGTGCGCGAAAACCAGTGTGATTGGAAGTGTTCCGGGCTGCGGACTTTAAAGGGGCTTGCGAAACATGAAATCTCCGGTCCTTGCCTTCACACATTTGTCCGTCCGGAGCGAAATCTGAAAGGCGGTTTCAATGCCCCTTTTGTGCCACGGCGCGGACCGCCAGAATGTTTGATCGTGTGAAGTTTTGTTTCGGGCCGGCCCGAAACAGGCGAGATCTGCAACAAATCTTAATGTTCAAGCAGGTAAAAACACGCGCCGCCGTGCTGATCAGAATTGGGAAGGCCTCATAGGTGAAAGAACGGGCAGAATTCTGTTCCACAGGACACCCCTTCCACTCCAACCAAGGCGGCTGTGTTTCTATTTCAGATCAAGCGAGGGCCTCTTCGCCTCGCTCGGGGCCTTTGTATCGACATGGCTTGGGATCAGAATCTGAAAAATGAGCCCGCTCGGCGCGTTGTCTGCGAGGGAGACGGTGCCGCGATGGGCGTGCACGATATCGGCGACAATTGAAAGTCCGAGCCCGAAACCTTCCTGCCCCTGCGTCCGCGCATCGTCTCCCTTGAAGAACGGCTCAAAAACCCGCGTTCTCAAATGGTCTGGAATTCCAGGTCCGTTATCGGTGACAGAGATTTCGCAGCCCCCTTTGCCATCTCGTAGACCGACAATGACCTCGGTCGCGAACTTGACGCTGTTGTCGCAGAGGTTCGTTACCGCGCGCATGATGGCAAGTGGTTTGCAATCAGTAATCATCCGATTTGGCCCTTCGAACCGGACCGGGAAGCCGACATCACTGAACTCCGCGCAAACGGTTTGCAGCAGGCTGGCGACATCAGCACGTTGTATTGGTTCGGTCGCGTAGTCGTCCCTGAGATATTTCAGAACTTCGTTCAAGAGGCTGTCGATGCGCATGACATCAGACAACAGTCCCTCGCGCACCGGTCCGTCCTCCATGCGATCGGCGCGAAGCCGTAACCGGGTCAACGGGGTTCGAAGATCATGGCCGATGCCCCGCAGCATGCGTGTCCTTGATTCGACCATCACCCGTATCCGGCTTCGCATCGCGTTGAGAGCATGGGCGAGCGCAACGATCTCGACAGGTCCACGTTCTTCGAAGATCTCCGTGCTGTTTGCGATGTCCGAATGGGTGGCCGCTTCGGAGATCCGCTTGATTGGCTCGGTTATGACGCGAATGGCGAATATAAAAAAGAACGCGATCAGGACGACAATGGCGACGGAATAATATGGGCCCTCGTTCAGGATCGAACTGTTCAGGATCGTGTCGGGAAAGCCGGAAAGGATAAGGAGCGTGGCGTCGTCGACCTTTGATGCAATCACTCTCTCCCCGTTCCAGAAGGTACGCCAGCCTCCCACGGGTGGGCGGATGTGATCGGTTGGAAAGAGCCAGTCGATTGCCATGGCCAGCGCGCCTTCAGGTTCCGACGGTCCGGTGAAGGCCTCGCTGACCGAAAAGGGTTGCAGCGAGAAATGCCAGCCGGCAGCACGCGATGACGAGAGGATTATTTCGCGTGCGCCCGGTGTGGACGATTTCAGGAGTTCCGCCATCGTGTCAACGCGCATGACGATATCTTCTATGTCGGGCGCGGCATTCCTTGCCCACTGTTCCAACACTCTGCCGACGACGCTGACGAGGATCAGCGCCACAACGATGATCAGGGTGATCTGGCCTCTTATCGTGGTGGGGAGGAAACGCTTCAGCCTCATAGTTCCTCGACATTCGCTGTGAACATGTAGCCGCCGAGACGTACGGTCTTGATAACAACGGGGTCGCGGACATCATGCTCGATCTTTTGCCTCAGTCGGCTGATGTGCACATCGATGCTGCGCTCTATTGGACCGGCCAAACCTGCATGGGTGACCCCTAAGAGTTCCTCTCGCGTCAGAACGCGGCCCGGGTTCCGGCAAAAGGCAAGCAGGATATCGAACTCATGCGTCGTCAAGCCGACGCGCGCGTTGGTTGGATCGTAGAGCTGTCGTCGAATGGGATCCACGAACCATCCGTCAAAACGCAGTTGCCTTTGTCTGGGCTCCTTTGGCGGAGGCAAGGCGGCGCGCCGCAGCAGGCTGCGCACTCGCGCGATGAGCTCCCGCAAGCTGAATGGTTTCGTGACATAGTCATCGGCGCCGATCTCGAGGCCGACGATCCTGTCAATTTCCGCATCGGCTGCCGTCAGCATGAGGATGGGGATGTTCGTCGTAACCCGTAGCCGCCGGCACAGACTGAGGCCGCTTTCGCCGGGCAACATGACATCAAGGATCACCAGGTCGAAATTGGATGCCCGCATGCGCACATCCATTGCAACGCCGTCCGGGGCGATCTCCGCGATCATTCCATTTTCGTTAAGGCTATCGCGCAGCATGTCGGCGATCAATGTGTCGTCCTCGACAATCAGAATTCGAGAGGCGTCCGACAAGCTCTGGCTCCCTTCACCATCCACATGACGATTTGCCATTGTGAATAGCATGGCGGCGCATGTTTTTTGGCTGCGGGAATATTAAAATTTGTTTCAGATCTCGCCTGTTTCGGGCCGGCCCGAAACATAACTTCACACGATCAAACATTCTGGCGGTCCGCACCGTGGCACAAGAGGGGCATTGAAACCGCCTTTCAGATTTAGCCCCGGAAGGGGTGAATGTGTGAAGGCAAGGACCGGAGATTTCATGTTTCGCAAGTTCTTTTCAAAGTCCGCAGCGCGCGGATCACTTCCCATTGCCGTCGCTATTGCGCTCATGCCGTCGCTTGTCCAAGCTGCCGATCCATCACAGAGCTCCGATCAAGCTGCCATACCGCCCATGCCCGATCCGGAGCGCTTTGGCCCGGTGCGCCAGAAGCTTCACGACTGGGAGGTCATGGTAGGCGCCGGCGTGATGTTCCAGCCAAAATATGAGGGAAGCGATGAAATGGAAATTTCGCCGCTTCCGTTCGTCTCGGCGACCTTCTTCGATCGGTTGACCATCGATCCGACCGGCGTCGAGCTGACGGCCTATGAACGGGGTCCGTTCCAGTTCGATGTGAAGGTCGGCTACGACTTCGGTCGAAACGAAGACGATTCGGACGATCTGCGCGGGATGGGTGACATCGATGGTGGCGTGACAGTCGGCGGCAAGGCGACTTGGAGCTACGGACCGGCCGAGTTTTTTGTCTCCGTCGACAAGACCATTGGTGGCAGCGACGGTCTCCTGGGCACAGTCGGGGTCGAGGTTACGCGACCAGTCAATGAAAAGCTGATCCTTGGCGCGGGTGCGTCCGCCACCTTTGCCGACAAGAACTATATGGAATCCTATTTCGGCGTCACCGCGGCTCAGGCCGCGCGTTCAGGATATGATGCATACAAGCCGGGTTCGGGCGTGAAGAACATCGATCTCTCGGTGTCGGCGACTTACATGTTCCATGAAAACTGGATGGTCCGCGCTGAACAGGACGTCGGATTCCTGGTCGGAGACGCCGCAGACAGCCCTCTCGTGAAACAAAAGGTCCAGCCGAAGTCCATGCTGGTCCTTGGTTATCGATTCTAGGAACAGAGGTGGCCAAGAGCCCGCCTGTTCAAGCACGCGCACGCTCAGCGCCAACCTGCCAGATCAGGCAACCCCCAATCAAAATCTGCCAAACAACCATTTCTCCTAAGCGGATGGTCCTCGTGCAAACTTCATGTTCAGCGTCGAACGACGTTAATCGGCGTCCCTTTCAAAAAGCTCCCTCAGAGGTGCCCCTTGACGCATCAACTAGCCGGCGATCGGATCCTCTAACCCGGTACGTCTCCTCGCATCCGCTGGCTGCACCTGGAATCGTGATCATCTTGTCCAGCATGGTGTTCGTCATGTTTCCGCAGACTGACATGCGCGTTTCGCGGTTCTTCATCTTCGGGACGCACTTTTATCTTTCAGACAATCCACTGCTGCTGTTGATCCGCGACGCGAACCGCGTGCTTCCCTGCATTGTCGTGCCCATGATGGTCGTCCTGATGATGGCGAGACCTCTCAAGCGTTCAGCGCGTTTGATGACAAGGCAGGCCCTGTTCGTTTTGTTGAGCTACGTCCTGGGGTCGGCAATCATGGTTCACCTGTTCAAGGACTTCTTCGCCCGGGCGAGACCCCAAGATGTGATCGAGTTTGGTGGGACGATGGAGTTCACGCCGGCATGGCAAGTCGCGTCGATGTGCGAGCGCAATTGTTCGTTCCCATCCGGGGAAGCAGCATCGGCAGCCGCGTTTCTGTCCGTGCTGGTGTTCGTGCCGAACGCATACCGCAAATACGTCGCCGCGCTGCTTGTCCCGCTATCCATGATCGTTGCCTTGAACCGTGTCGTTTTGGGAGCTCATTTCCTGTCGGACGTTGTGCTCGGATGGAGCCTCGTGTGCTCGCTGATGCTCTGGCTCTACGCGAAAATGGGACTGAACATCGGCGCATGAGAGTGCGGATTCATGGTGCAATTTTCCAGGCGCACAGCAACGTACACGCCGGCGCCCGGGAGCCTCAACAGCGCTCCAACAGGTCGAAAATCCGGTGGGCGAAGTGACGACTAAGTGAGACGCAGGCAGTCGAAGTTCAGCGTCGCGAGCGAGTTGGAGACACGGGGACAGGTTGGCAGTTCGCAACGAGAAGAAACGACCCGTCGGTTGATCAGCCTCTACGAAGTAGCCCTGCTCTCAGCGTTTCCTCCTTGGACTTGATTTGGATCAGAAAGTGCTTTCGGCGCCGTCAGTCTGCGCCGAGGACGTTCGCGTCGAATTCCAACAAAGGCGTCAGCATATGGAGATGTTCCTTCAAAGCGGTGGAGCCCAACTGAGGCGAGTTCTCCACGCTCCCGACGTTTCGGTCATCATACCAACATTTAACGAGCGGGATAATGTCGGCATGCTCGTCCGCCACCTGATCGCTACCCTCCGTGGCCTGAACTGGGAGGTGATATTCGTCGACGACGATTCAGCCGATCGCACCGTCGAGGTGTTGCGCGATATAGGGCGTGATGAGCCGCGGATACGCTGCATTCACCGGGTCGGCAGGCGTGGGCTGGCTGGGGCGTGCATCGAGGGAATGTTGTCCGCCCAGGCCGACATAGTCGCGGTCATGGACGCCGATCTTCAGCACGACCACCGACTCCTGCCGGATCTGGTCGCCGCCATCCGTCAAGGAAATGATTTTGCAATCGCGACCCGCTATAGCTCGCCTTATCAGGAAACGGCGCTCTCGCCATTCAGGAGCGCTGTTTCACGGATCGGGACTTTCGTTGCACAGCATACAATCCAGGCAAGGACAACCGATCCAATGAGCGGTTTCTTCGCCACTCGCCGCGACCTGGTCGAAGCGATGGCCTCCCGGTTGAGCAACCATGGTTTCAAGGTACTCTTTGATATCCTGTCAAATGCCGGCCCGGATGTTCGCATTGCCGAACTACCCTACCGATTCGCGACCCGTTCAGCCGGCCACAGCAAGATGGATCGTCGCGTCGCTCTTCAATTCTTGGAGCTGCTTGTTGCCAAGGCTACGAGAGGGGCCATCTCCTTGCGGTTGGTTTGCCTTGTCATCCTCGGCGCCGCTGGCCTGACCTTGCACATGGCGCTGCTGGCCGCGGTTCTTGCGACGGGCG
Organism: Rhizobium sp. BK379; assembly: GCF_014193955.1. Classification (NCBI taxonomy): domain Bacteria; kingdom Pseudomonadati; phylum Pseudomonadota; class Alphaproteobacteria; order Hyphomicrobiales; family Rhizobiaceae; genus Rhizobium; species Rhizobium sp. BK379. The sequence goes on along the minus strand of NZ_JACIAD010000003.1, from coordinate 553,191 downwards.
CGGAGTTCGCGTGGGCTCAAGCGAGCGCAACCGTCGTCACCATGATTGTCAATTTTTCAGGTAATAACCTGATGACCTATCGCGATCAACGGCTGCGAGGCCGAGGCTTGCTCCGAGGATTGTCGATATATTCCGCAGTAGGTAGCCTTGGAGCCGCGGTCAATGTCGGTATCGCGACGGCTTTGTTCGCGGCAGCTAGCCCCTGGTGGGCCGCCGGTCTTGCGGGTGCCTTTGTCAGCGGTCTCTGGAATAACGTGATGACGCAAGCCCTTGTCAGAAGCCGCGAGCGCACGTGATGACCATCGACTTTCTCCCTTGCCGTCGGAGGCGTGCGCGATGGTCATTCTACCACATCTAACCGATGGCAAGTCGGGCAGCAATCGCGTTGAGGGGAAGCAGGTCGAGCGCCCCTTACCTGGCACGAGGCCATCCGAGAATCTCCCCATGTCGCCGCGGCACATCGCCGTCGCGATCGTGCTCGCGTTCACGCTGGTGCGACTGTTGTGGGCCTATTCGATCGGCTTTGGAATAGACGAAAGCTATACGATCGGCCAGGCACGGTTTCTCGCACTGTCGTATTTCGACCACCCGCCCTTGCACTATTGGATGACCCACGCGGCGGGTGTCCTTTTCGGAACAAGCTGGGCGGTTCGCGTTCCTACCATCCTGCTGTTTTCGGGTACGTCGTGGTCGATTTTCTGCCTGACCGAGCGCCTCTTCGGCGGCAGCGCGGCGGTATTTTCCATCCTTTTCCTCAACCTTTCGCTCTTCTTTCTGGTATCGGCGGGGGCTTGGATCGTGCCGGATGGCCCTCTACTTCTCTTTCTGGCCTGCGGCGCACAAGTCATGGCGAAGATTTTTTTCCCGCGTCCGGGTGAAGAAGAGCCTTCAATTTCTTGGTGGTTACTCGCAGGAGGACTTCTCGGTCTTGCGGGCCTGTCGAAATATTCTGCGTTCTTCACACTGACCGGCCTCGCATTCTTTGTGATGACAACGCCGCAGCGGCGCCAGTTGTCAAGGCGAGGTCCTTACGTCGCGTGCCTCGCGGGCCTGGTTGTGGTTCTACCGGTGCTGGTCTGGAATGGTCAGCATGATTGGGCGTCATTGCGTTTCCAGGCCGGGCGAGGCGCCTGGCAGTTTTCCCCTTGGGCCTTGGCTCGCATAATTCTCGGCCAGATCGTTTGGTTGGGGCCGTGGATAGCACTCCCACTCATACGGGCCTTGCTTCACGCATTTCGCAAGGGGCGAACGGAAAGAGAGTTGTTTTGCCTTGCCCTCGCAGTTCCGACGATCGGTTACACGACGCTTCAGGCGCTCGGGAGCGGAACAGGATTTCCGCATTGGCCGATGCCAGGATGGTTGTTCGTCTTCCCATTGCTGGGCGCTCGGTGCGGCGGCTGCGCCTGGCCGACCATTCGCTATGCCATCGTAACCTCATCCTTGACGCTCATGCTATTGACAGTGGCGGCGGCGTTCGGAGCCTCGGGAGCGCTTCAGCGGTTGAATATCAACGTCCATGATCCGACTCAGGATTTGGTTGACTGGTCTCCGGTTTTGGAAGTCCTCGTGCGGTTGAAGATTGGAATGCCGGATGGACCCGCAGTAGCGGGGTTGAACTGGGCCGAGGCCGGAAAGCTGGATGCCGCGGTGGGGGAAATCGCGCCCGTGCTAGTGCTCGGAAGTGACAAGCGCGGATTTGGTACAAGGTCAGATCCGCGTCTATCCAGCAGGCATGGCCTTGTCATCGTCGCCAGCGAGGAAGCTTGGGCGAGGGACGGGACGACCGTATCGTGCCTGCCAGAAGATGCCCGTCCAGTTGCGCGCTTGCAGATCGGCCGGGGAGGGCAAGCGGAGTTCGCCCTGCTTGTTATACCAGTCGAAGTGTGCGTGGGGAGGGCACATTAGCACGAAATCGTACCCGCCTCCCGGCCGACGAGATTCCTCGAGCAATCCAGCCATTGGCTTCCACCTTGATGTGCGTGACGCCGAGGCTATCGCCTCTTTGGCGAACGGTATTCTCGACCGAGGGTTGGGGAGCGCCCTGGTCGACCATTCCGGCATATCTCGCCACGAAGAGCTGGCGGCCGCCGTCTCCGGCGGCTTCGGATCGATTGGCGGAAGTCGTGCAGATGGACGGCTTCGAAATTGGGTCGTGGAACCGTAACTAGCCCGGTGAGGTTTAGGAAGAGAACGCAGGGCCGTTCGATGATGGAGGATCCAGGTGCAGCCGCAACAGCATCTTCAACACGCCATTCAGGTCGCGTCGGAGGCACATGGCGGACAGATGGACAAGACTGGCCATCCTTATGTCGAGCATTGTCGACGTGTCGCCGACTTGGTTGCGACCGAGGAAGAGCAAATCGTAGCCTACCTGCACGACATCCCGGAAAAAGCGTCGGGCTGGACATTGGATCGGCTTAAACAGGAAGGATTTTCTTCTGCTGTCATCGCCGCTGTGGATGCGATGACCAAGCGGGTCGGTGAAGACGACGATGATTTTGTCCGGCGCGCCATTGCGAACCCGATCGCCCGGGCCGTAAAGAAGGCCGATCTCGAAGACAATCTTGTTCAGGCCGAGGAGGCTGGTCTGGAGACCGCGAAGTACCTGCGCGGACTGGAAATCATTCAGCGGGGGAAAGCCTGAAGTCTCCAGCCAGGATGGCCGAGGTATCGTCGGAGGCGATGAAGGAGCGGCGAGGAACCTACGTCACCGCACGTCGACCCCGAGTAAACGTTCGCATTCTCTTAGCGGCCAGGTGCTGAGCGACGGGTTCGATGCTCTGATCCCTTCAGGCAACTATCCATTGTATGCACTCGCAGTCTATTTCTCGGCGATCAGTCACGGAGCTCGATGCGGTTCGCTACACGACAGGATCGACACGCTTTTTATGATAGCCCCTGCTGCCGTCGAGAAGCGTGTGGGTATAGGAGTGCTCAACATTTCCGCTGAGCAAAGCATCTCTCGAGGCGATTTCCACGAACATCCCGCCCTGCATGACAGCGACGCGATTGCAGAGGTGAGCAATGACCGCCATATCGTGGCTGACGAGAATGTAGGTCAGCTTTTCCCTTTCGCGCAGGTCCTTCAACAGATTGAGGATCTCGGCCTGGATGGACACATCGAGTGCGGATGTCGGCTCGTCGAGGAGAAGAACGCGCGGCTTCAGGATCAGGGCGCGTGCGATTGCGACACGCTGGCGCTGACCGCCCGAGAGCTGATGCGGAAAACGATGATAGAAGGATGCGGGCAGGCCGACATCACGCAACGCCTGCTCTACGCGCTCCCTGCGCCGGTCGATGCCATGAATCTCGAGGGGTTCGAGAAGCGTGCGGCCGATCGTGTGACGTGGGTGAAGCGAGCCGAAAGGGTCCTGGAAAACCATCTGCTGCTTGGCGAGCTGCGATTTTGAGCGCTTGGCGGCGATTGCCTCTCCATCAAGCGCAATCGAGCCACCCCACGCTTTAATCCTGCCGGCCAACGCGCCGAGAACTGTGGATTTGCCGCATCCGCTCTCACCGACGAGGCCGAAGGTCTCGCCCGGAGCGACGTCGAAGGAGACATCCTTGACCACCTGTTTGGCGGAGTGGCCGCTGCCGAAGGAAACGGCAAGATTCTTGACTGATATCATCATGCTCATGCCTCCGCCCAGCTCGGGTCCCGCCTCAAGATCTCAAGGCGGTCTCGAGGGTGGTCGAGGCTCGGCAGCGCCTGCAGGAGACCTCGCGTATAGGGATGGGTTGCCTCTTCGAGCTTTGCAGCTTCAAGCTCTTCGACGATACGTCCGGCATACATGATGACCACCCGATCGCAGAAGCTCTTCACCAGGTTGAGGTCGTGCGAGATAAAGATCAGGCCGATGTTGCGCTCGGTGATCAGATCGTCGAGGATCGACAGGACCTGCTGGCGCACCGTCACGTCGAGCGCCGAGGTCGGCTCGTCGGCGATGATCAGCGATGGGGAGGAAATCAGCATCATCGAGATCATGATGCGCTGCCCCATGCCGCCGGAGACTTCATGCGGATAAAGATTGAAGACGCGCTCGGGATCGCGAATGTTGACCCGCTCCAGCATGGCGAGTGTGCGTTCTCGCGCTTCGCGGCGGCCGACGCGTTCATGCAGAATGACGGTTTCGGCGATCTGCTCGCCGACCGTCATGACCGGGTTGAGCGAATATTTCGGGTCCTGCAGGATCATCGAAATGCGCCGCCCACGGATCGCGCGCATATCGGCCTCGCTGGCGCGTACGAGATCGACATCCTCGAAGCGCATTTCGTCCGCGACCACTTTGGCAGTGGCCGGCTGCAGCCGCATGATGGCGCGTCCGGTGGTACTCTTTCCGGAGCCGGATTCGCCGATGATGCCGACTTTTTCGCGCCCGACGGTGAATGAGACATTCTTTACGGCCGTCACGACGCCCGAAAGGGTCGGGAATTGGACCGACATGTTTTTGACGGAAAGGATCGGCTGGGATTGATCAGGCATTTCGGGGATCCATGATGTCGCGCAGGCCATCGCCCAGAAGATTGAAGGCAAGGCTGACCACGAGGATTGCAATGCCGGGAACCGTCGTCAGCCACCAGGCATCGAGTAGATATTGCCGGCCTGACGCTGCCATCGCACCCCATTCCGGCATCGGCGGCTGGGCGCCGAGACCGAGAAAGCCGAGGCCGGCCGCCGTCAGGATGACGCTCGACATGTTGAGCGTCAGTCGAATGATGATCGAGGGAGCACAGAGCGGCACGATGTGATGGAGCAGGATGCGACCCATGCCGGCGCCTTGCAGTTCCGCGGCGACGACGAAGTCGGCAGCGCGAAATGTCAGCGTCTCGGCGCGCGCCAATCGGGCGATCGGTGGCCAAACCGTCAGCGCAATGGCGATGACGGCATTTTCGATGCCTGGCCCGAGGGCTGCAGAAAAGGCCAATGCCAGAACAAGGCTCGGGAAGGACAGGAAGATATCGGTGATGCGCATCAACACGACATCGATCCAGCCGCCGAGATAGCCGGCAGTCGCACCGATTACAAAGCCGATCGGCGCAACGATGATGGTCACCAGAATGCTGATATAGAGCGTTGTGCGTGCGCCATGGACGAGACGCGAATAGACGTCGCGGCCGAACTCGTCGGTTCCGAACCAGTTGGTCGCCGACGGCGGTCTCAGCGCCGTCGTCAGATCCTGGGCAATAGGGTCGTGATTGGCAAGGAGCGGCGCGAAGGCAGCGACGAGCACCAGCGCGAGCACGACCAGAAAGCCGGCAAAAGCCAGCGGATTGGCAAGCAGGTTAAGCCACAGGACATAGGCCTTGTGGAAACGCGCCTGCCGGGTCGAGGAAAATTCCTCGTTGATCAGCCAATTGTGGAGATCGTTGAAATAGCGTGTCGCCATGATGTCACCGGGTGCGCGGATCGAGGAAGCGGTAGGCGATGTCGGACAGCAGGTTGATGACGATCGAAATGATGCCGATCAGGAGCACGCTGCCAAGGATCGCGTTCATGTCCGCGAAGAACAGCGCGGAGGTCAGATATTGCCCGAGGCCGGGCCAGGCAAAGACGGTCTCGATGAGGACCGTGCCATCCAGCAGGCCACAATAGGCAAGGGCAACGATGGTCAAAAGCTGCACCCGGATGTTGCGGAAGGCATGACGCCAGACGATCGCGCGCTGGTCGAGACCCTTTGCCTTCGCCGTCAGCACATATTCTTGCCGAAGCTGTTCCAGCATGAAGCTGCGGCTCATGCGGCTGAGATAGGCCATGGCCGCGTAACCGAGGATCAGGGCAGGGGCTGTGACATGCAGCAAGGCATCCCGGAAAACCTCCCATTCGCCGGCAATGATCGCATCGACAAGGATGGAGTTGGTTGGCCCTTCGACCAGTCCTTCATTATAGACGTCCAGTCGGCCGCTGCCGGGGATGAGCCCGAACTTGGCGTAAAAGACCAGGATAACAATGGTGCCGAGCCAGAAAATCGGCGTTGAATGCCCAAGCAGCCCGACGACACGCGCGAGATGATCGACCCATGTTCCCTTGCGAACGGCAGAGATGATGCCGAGCGGAATGCCGAGGCCGGCGCCGATGATCGTTGCGAGCGTCGCAAGCTCAAGTGTCGCCGGGAAAACCCGGGCAAGGTCACTTGCCACGGGGTTCTTGGTCACATGGGACTGGCCGAAATTCAGGTGAGCGACATTGCCGAGATAGGTCGCGAACTGGACATAGAGCGGCTGATCCAGCCCCATCTCCTTGTGGACCCGCTCGTAGGTCGCCTGGTCGGCCTGGTCGCCGATGACAGCAATGACCGGATCGGCCGGGACCATGCGGCCGACGACGAAGGTGATGATTAGCAGGCCGAGCAACGTCGTCAGGATGACGCTGAAGGATGTTGCCACCTTCTTCACCGCATCGAGCACGGCTACTCTGCCGCCCGATGCGGCCCCGGATGTTTGTGAGATGCTCACGTCATTCTCCCTTGGAAGGAGGTCACTCGCCCTTGGAAACCGTGTCCCAGCGCGTCAGCCATGTCGAATGGCCGAGATAGCCCTTTACCTCCTTGCGAACCGCCTTTGCGTCGGTGCGCAGGAAGGAGGTGATCAGCGGCGGAGACGATTCGAGATAGGCCTTGTTGATCTTCGCGTAGAGATCGGCCCGCTTCTGCTGGTCGGTCTCGTGGGCGGCAGCAGTCACCATATCCTGAATGTCCTTCGGCACATCCCAGGCGGTGCGCCAGGCGTTCAGGCCGGTAAGCTTGGCATCGTCGGAATTGTTGGCATTGGTCGCATAGGACTGGAGGATCGCGTGAGGATCCGGCAGGCGTTCACCCGATCGTGCCGAAAAGATCTCGAATTCACGCGTGCGGAACTTGCCGATATGGTCGCCGCCCTGAAGATCGAGCTTGACGCCGGCCTTTGCGGCGTTGGCCTGCAGCGACTGTGCAACCTCATATTCCGGGGTGACCGGCGTTGCGTAATAGACTTTCGAGAAACCGTTCGGATAGCCGGCTTCAGTGAGCAGCTGCTTGGCCTTCTCGATGTCGAGCTTGTAGGGATTGACCTCACTTGCACCCGGCAGGCCGGCCGGAATGATCGTCTGCTGCTTGATGCCGTAATATTTCATGACGGTGTTGGCGAGGCCGTCATAATCGATCAGGTAGCGGAAGGCTTCGCGAACCTTGGGATTGGACAGAATCTCGTCCTTCTGGTTCAAGGCGAGATAATAGAAGCCGAAGCCCGGCGTCTTCTGAATATCGGCCTTGCCCCCCGCTTCAACCGCCGCAAGGTCGGTGGAGGAAAGACGCGTCGCGACATCGACGTCGCCAGCCTCGAGCTGCAGGCGCTGGCCGGAGGATTCCGGCATGTGGCGCAGGACGACGCGGCGCATTTTCGGAGCACCCTGCCAGTAATCCTTGTTGGCATCGGCGATTAGCAGGTCATTGACGCGCCAGGTCCGCAGCGCATAGGGGCCAGAGCCTGCGTCGTTGGCCTGCAGGAACTCGCGCCCCATATCGCCGTCCTTTTCATGCTCGACAAGGAACTTGCTGTCCAGGATCGAGGTCGAGAAGCTCGCCAGCGAATAGAGGATGAGGTTGGGGTTCCAGAGGCTGGGCGTCTGGAGGACCACGGTGCTGTCGTCGCTCGCCTTGATCAGATCGTCGACATTCTTGTCGGTAAAGCCCCATTGGCGAAGGTCGACGGATGGCGCGAGCCCCAATTTGACGAGACGCCGCAGCGACCACTCGACGTCCTTCGCCGTCAGCGGATTGCCGGAATGAAACTTGATGCCGGGGCGGATCTTGAATGTGAAGGTCTTGCCGTCCGGCGAGACGTTCCAGCTCTCGGCCACACCCGGAGCCGGCTTGGTGATGTCGTTGGCCGGCAGCACGATCAGCCGCTCATAAAGGTTCGCGACAATTTCTGCTGCTTCCAACTGGTTGATTTCATTAGGATCGAGACCGCGCATCGACGACATGTTCGTTGCGATGACCAACTGGTCCTTCGGGGTGGCTGCGGCCGCAGCCAGTGGCATCATCAGGCTCGCGGCAACAAGAGCCGACGAGATCAATAGCCCGCGTCTTTGGATCTTCATTTTCTTCCTCCCAAGCATCTCTGCAATCGCATCAGAACGAATTTTGATATCGACATCGATCTGAAATCTGGTATATCAGATCTCACAAAACGATTTTGTCGTCAACGGGGGAATTTTCGGCTTATGGAAAATAGGATGGAGGGTGGGGCGGGCGACGACCGCATCGAAAAGATCGATCCGCGATTCCTGACGACCCTTCGTGATCATGTTCATAAGACGCTGCGAGCGGCGATCTTGTCGGGCCGCTTTCGCGCCGATGAGCGCGTGAACGAGCGCCAGCTCGCCGAGCAGCTTGGTGTTTCCACCACTCCGATCAAGGAGGCACTCCGGCAGCTCGAGACCGAAGGACTGGTTGAAACCCTGCCGCGTCGTGGGGTGCTGATCCGGTTCAACGCCGGGTGGGCGGAGGAAATGATCCTGGCACGCGCCGCGCTGGAATCGATGATCGCCCATCTCGCCGCCAAGCGGATCACCCAGGAAGAAGCCGGGAAGCTCAGCGATACGGTCGCGTCGATGAAGGCGGCCACAGCCAATGGCGTTGCGGATGACCTCATTGCCCTGAATGAGACCTTTCACGAACAGATCCACATCGCCTCGCGCTGCCAGTACTTGTCTCGCATGATCGAGCGCCAGCAATTCTACGACGCGAGCATTCGCCGTATCATTCATTCCGACAACAAGGAGCGCGACAAGGCGCTGGCCGAACACACCGCCATCGCTGCCGCCATCGTCTCGAACGATAGCGACAGGGCTGAGCGGGTGATGCGCGATCACGTCGTCCGCTCCGGGGAAACCTACCTCAACATCGTATTCAGGAAGAAAGAGGACATTTGACGTGACCGTGGCAATGGACAAGATTCGCAAGGCCCTGACGGGCATTTCCGGCGTTCCGGTGACCCCCTACAAGGCGGACGGCAGCATCGACCTGGCCAAGCTTTCCGCATTGATTGCGCGCCTCGCCAGCGCCCGGGTCCACAATCTGATGGCCGCCGGCAATACGGGCGAATTCTTCACGCTTACGATGGATGAGGTAAAGGCGGTTCACAGCGCAACGATCAAGGCCGCCGATGGCAAGGCTCTGATCAGCGCCGCTGTCGGGCGTTCGCTGACGGAAGCCAAGGCCCTCGCCCGTCACGCGATTGCCGAGGGCACCGATGCGATCATGGGGCACCACCCGATGGATCCCTTTGCCGGGCCGAGCTACCAGGCGAAATATTTCCTCGAACTTGCCGAGGCGTCGACCGTCCCTGTCATTGCCTATGTGCGCAGCGATACATTCTCCGTCGCTGATTTCCGGAAGCTTGCCCTGCATCAGAACATTGCCGGTATCAAGTTCGCTTCCGGCAATCTGATGCTGCTTGCCGAAGTCATCCGCTCGACGAAGGATGCGCCGGCGATCTGGGTCTGCGGCCTCGCCGAGGGCTGGGCACCGGCCTTCTATGCCATGGGTGCTCGCGGCTTTACCTCGGGGCTCGTCAACGTTTTCCCCGAGCGTTCGCATGCCATCCATCAGGCGTTGGAAGCCGGCGACTACGCCGCTGCCCGCGCGCTTATCGACGACATCGCCGGTTTCGAAGCGCTGCGCACCAAATATCTGAACGGCGCCAATGTCACTGTCGTCAAGGAGGCGCTCGGCATGCTCGGAACCGATGTCGGCCCTGTTCGCCTTCCCGGCGTTGAAAGTCTGACGGACGCGGAACGCGCGGAACTGCGCGCAATCGTCGACAATGTAAGCGGCAAGAACCGCGCCGCCTGAGGAAGAATGTCAATGCACATCACCGGCTTCAAGACCTACATGCAGCGCGTCGACGACCGGCCGCGACTGCTCCTGAAAATCGAAACGAGCGAAGGCATTTCCGGTTGGGGCGAGTGCTACAATCACGGCCCCGACTGGGCGCTGCCGCCGCTTTTCGACTACCTCTTCCATCAGATTGAAGGAGAGGACCCCCGCCGAGTGGAATTCCTTGTGCTGAAACTCAATCAGCAGTGCCGTTTTCCGCCGGGCGCCCTCGGGCTTGCGGCCATTTCGGCGATCGATCACGCGCTCTGGGACATTGCCGGCAAGGCCGCCGGCCTGCCGGTTTACATGCTGCTTGGCGGCAACGTTCGGGATCGGGTGCGCGTCTATTGCGGCGTCTATACCGCTCCGGACCCGCAGACGGCGCAGGACCAGACCCTGGAGCTGAACGAAAAATACGGCTACACGGCTTTCAAGCTCAGCCCTTTCCGCCGCGACCTGCATGCCAGCCGTTGGGGCGAGCTTGTAAAGGAAACCGGTGACTGGTTTGCCAAGATACGCGAGATTACGCCGTCGCATTTCGAATTCGCATTTGATGCCCATGCGAAAATTTTCGAGCCCTATCAAGCTGTTCAGCTTGCGGCGGCGATTGCGCCGAACGATCCGCTGTTCTACGAAGAGCCGATCCGGCCGGAACACATTCCGGCATGGGCTGAGCTGAAGTCGAAAGTTTCCGTCCCGCTGGCCACCGGGGAATCGCTCTACAATCGTTTCGAATTTCTGACCCTGCTTTCAGCCCGAGGCGCCGATATCATCCAGCCGGACATATGCGTTGTCGGCGGCGTAACGGAAATGCGCCGGATCGCAACAATCGCTGAGGCCCACTATGTAACCGTCGCGCCGCATAACCCGATGGGGCCGCTTGCGACGGCGGTCAACATTCACTTCTGCGCCGCGCAGCCGAACTTCAAGGTGCTTGAGTTCAAGCCCCATATCCACGCGCCATGGGCGGCCGATCCGTATATGCCGGTCGACGGCCACATGGAATTGCGGCCCGACCGTCCGGGCTGGGGGCTGGAAATCGATGAAAAGGCGTTGCAGACGGAAGACTACATTCACTGGGAGCGGAAAATAACCCGCAAGCCGGACGGATCGACAGCCTATCCCTGACTGGTTCGGTCATTCGCGCCCGCCAAGCCGAGATCGCCCGCCTCGAAGTTCTCGACAACGGCAAGCCGTTTTCGGAGGCCGACTGGGATGTCGCCGAGGCGGCGGGCTGCTTCGATTTATATGCGGGGCTCGCCGAATGGCGTTGCCCCGCCGCGCCCTCGTGGTCGCTTCCGCGAATAAATCGAATGGCTCATGTGGTCGGATCAGCCGTGCAGTCTGCGCAGCATTGTTCCAAGCCGGCTCGCCGGGTCGCTTTCCTCAAGCCCTTTGGGGTGTCGGCAAGGGAAGTGGCTCCTCTTTCCGAACCTCACATCCGTCGGACTATAGCCGAATTCCCGCTTGAAAGCGCGGCTGAACTCCGTGCCGTCACTGAAGCAGCGCTGCTCGGCCAAATCTAGTATCCGGCGTTGGTCGCTAGGGTTCGCTAAAGCTGCATGGGCGTCGAGCAGGCGCCTATGCTGGATGTAATGCTTAACTCCGCCAAAAGCCTCAAACATCCGGTAAAGTCGCGAACGCGAAACCCCCAATTCTCGCTCGAGCGTTTGAGGTCCCAGGGTGGGGTCGAACAGCTTCGATTGTATGATTTTCTGCGCTCGATCCAGCAGCGTTGTTGAAATCGGATGACTTGCCATCTCAACGTTGCCGGACGAAGGAGAGACACAAGCGAGCATCATTGCGCGCGTTGCCTCCACCAAGGCAGGAAGATCGGTTAGTTGGAGGAGCGGTAGCTGGTTGGCCAGCGCGATCATATAGTCATGGAATAGCCGCGCCATGCCGCTTTCAACTGTTGTGAATTCAGCTGCGCTCAAGGCCCGGGTTAAACGAGGGCAAAAGTCCCGCGGGACGAACAAGATGAGCATCTCGCTCGCCGTCAGACTGCCGTGGAAATTGCGCCCCATCGTATGGACCTGCGTGACCCCGGCAGTGCCACGGAATGTGCCGGTGGTGGTTTCGGTACAGGTTTCTCCGGAAAGCAAAACCGACAGGACGAAATGGTCAAGTGGCTCCCAGTGGAGGTGATGTATTGTGCTCTTGAATTGCAGGGGATCCGTTGTGACATGCGAAAACACAAGGCAGCCGAGGTCCCAGGTGGACAGCTGTCCAAAGAACCCCCTCGTCGTGTCACGCGTCGAACCGAGATCAACGATCGGGGCGAAATTGGCGCGCCACGCCTCGAACTGGCGGATCGTCGGTACAGCGTTCGTTACAAAATCAAAGGAAGAGAGATTTGATGACTGCGGGGCGGTAACCGGTCCGGGAGCGCGGTTTTCCACCGCATTCCGTCCAGCCGCAAGTCGCGCTGGCTGAAAGGCCTTTTGCTGCGTCCCTATCTGGCAAACTGTCATGATACGCGCGCAGACCGAGCTGCGCTTTGAAAAGCGGAATTCGACATCGAAGGTCTCCAACCAAAATCTGCATTTCAACTGGATGTCTGGCCGTCTTGCGACACTCACGCCGGATTTCGGATCGTCTATTAGCATGATCGACTATAAACTACAATCTAGCCGGGCTGGGACAGCTTTACTATCGCCTGACAACGTACTCAGTTCCGTCGAATGCGCAGAAATCGTTGGTGCGATCTTGTATCGAAGCTATTTCGATGCCGGCCTTCGAGGTTTTTTGGGCTGTGTCGCAGCGAGCCGGTTTCTCGCCCTTAGGTCGCGACGATTGGCGCAATCTTGCTTACAAGAGGCACCTGTTGCTACCGTGCCAACAGATCGAAAGTCGACCTGCTTCGTGGACGGAGAGCATAGGCACGAGATTCCGTGCCATCACTGGGGCGTTGCGGATCAGGTAATGTGAGCTGATGGACGGCCGTTCGTGCCGTCGAAAATAGGCCCACCTGGATCGTCAGCCATGAAATCTTCTTCCGAACGCAAATTCTCGATGTGGACGCTGATGGCGATGTGCGTAGGGTCGATGGTCGGCGCTGGTATTTTTTCGCTTCCACAAGCTTTCGGACGTGCGACGGGGCCATTTGGTGCAATGATCGCTTGGGCGATCGCTGGCCTTGGCATGTTGATGCTCGCCTTCGTCTTTCAGACCCTGTCGCAACGTAAGCCAGATTTGGACGCCGGCATCTACGCCTATGCGAAAGCGGGTTTCGGCGACTATCTTGGATTCCTGTCCACGCTTGGCTACTGGTCCGCCGCCCTGCTTGGGAATGTTTCCTACTTTGTATTGATCAAGTCGACTCTTGGCCTCTTTTTCCCGATCTTCGGCGACGGGAATACGATTTTCGCCATTGCCACCTCGTCAGTGTTGCTGTGGACCGTTCACGCGCTGATCTTGCGTGGAATTCGCGGAGCGGCGTTGATCAATACGATCGTCACCTTCGCCAAAATCATCCCAATCATACTCTTCATTGTATTTGTCATTTACGGTTTCCAAGCCGACATCTTCGCGCTCAACTTTTGGGGAGGTGAAACCGTTACCTTCGGCAGCGTCGCGGGGCAGGTCCGCGCGACCATGCTGGTTACGGTATTCGTCTTCGTCGGCATTGAAGGCGCGAGCGTTTATTCTCGCTATGCCCGCAACCGCTCTGATGTCGGAATTGCGACATTGCTTGGCTTTGCGGGCGTGCTTTGTCTGCTCGTTCTCGTGACCATCCTCTCTTACGGCGTCATGCTTCGTGCCGATCTTGCCAATTTGCGCAATCCATCGATGGCCGGCGTGCTATCGGCCGTCGTCGGCCCGTGGGGCACGCTCTTCGTCAGCGCCGGGCTGATGATCTCGGTTGGTGGGGCCTATCTCTCCTGGGTTCTGCTTGCCGCTGAAATTCTGTTCTCCGCTTCGAAATATGGGACGATGCCTCGATTTCTGAGGCGTGAAAACAGTGCTGGCGTGCCGTCGAACGCTCTGTGGTTGACCAATATTGTGGTGCAGGTCTTCCTGATCCTGTCACTATTTGCGCAATACGCGCTTCGCCTGGCTATCGAACTTACCAGTTCGATGATTCTGATTCCCTATTTTCTCGTCGCCGCCTATTCTTTTAAGCTTGTCTTGACTGGCGAAACGTACGAAGGGGATTCCGCGAGCCGCCACCGCGAATTCGTGCGATCCGCATTAGCACTCACCTATACTTCCTTTCTTATCGCCGCTGCAGGTGGCACTCATCTGCTGCTTTCCGCCGCCATTTACGGACCGGGTACCATCCTGTTCTTAATGGCGCGTCGAGAGCAGAAACTTCCCGTGTTCAAGCTGGCCGAAATGCCGGTGTTCATCGTTGCGGCCGCGGGCGCCATGATTGCCATTTACGCCCTCGCAACCGGTCGCATTTCGGTTTGAGGACAAGTCAAACCGAATGCAGACCTCGGTCGCAACTGTGCGAGAGTGCCAACCGACTGAAATGTTTCGAAATATTTCGCTTCGCCCCGTGCGGCTCCAGGTATCCGTTTCTCAAAGTCGTTGTCGCAAACGTCGCGACTTAACGCATTGTTCGCTAATTTAGCAAATTTCGTCACTTTTAAACGCAAAGCATAGTTGTGAGATTCTGTGCGATCACGGCCACGGCGGAAGCATTTTATAGTGCGCTATAGGCCGTTCCCTGCAGCACGAATGTTCAAAAGGTCCGAACAACCTTCTTGAGAGGGCATCATGACTTCGGCTTCCACGCAAAAATTGTCCCTTTTCGCACTGACGTCCATGGTTGTCGGGTCGATGGTAGGCGCTGGTATATTCAACCTTCCAGGTCGTTTCGGGACGGCGACCGGGCCGTTCGGTGCGATCATAGCGTGGGCGATCGCGGGCACGGGCATGTATATGCTTGCGCGTGTGTTTCAGGCCCTGGCGGAGAAAAAGCCCGAGATCGATTCTGGCGTTTTCGCCTACGCCAAGGAGGGCTTCGGTAATTACATGGGCTTTCTTTCGGCCTTTGGATACTGGCTGGGAAGCTGCCTCGGCAACGTTTTCTATTGGGTGTTGATCGGCTCGACGCTAGGCCGGTTCTTCCCTGGGCTCTTCGGAGACGGGAGCACCATGATCGCCATCGTCGTTTCTCTCCTGGGAATATGGGCCTTCCATTTCATGATCCTGCGCGGCGTGGAGCAGGCGGCCTTCATCAACGTGATCGTCACGATTGCAAAGATCGTCCCGATCGTCGTCGCCATCCTGGCGATGATATTCGCGTTCAATTACACAGAGTTCTCCGCGAATTTTTTCGGCGGTGTACACATGCCCGAAAAATCGCTTTTCGCGCAGGTTCGTGACACGATGCTGATCACGGTCTTCGTCTTCCTGGGGATCGAAGGAGCGAGCGTCTATTCCCGCTTCGCCAAGACCCGTGCCGATGTCGGTACCGCGACTATTCTCGGCTTTGTCGGTGTGACCGGTCTGATGGTGGCGATCACTTTGCTTCCCTACGCTGCGATGCCGCGCGCAACGGTCGCGGGAGTCCAAAACCCCTCGCTCGCTGGCGTTCTGGAAGTCGTGGTCGGCCATTGGGGGGCGG
This sequence comes from Rhizobium sp. BK379, assembly GCF_014193955.1. NCBI lineage: Bacteria > Pseudomonadati > Pseudomonadota > Alphaproteobacteria > Hyphomicrobiales > Rhizobiaceae > Rhizobium > Rhizobium sp. BK379. Next base: position 537,756 of record NZ_JACIAD010000003.1, on the reverse strand, counting down.
TGTTCATTTCGGTCGGCGTGCTGGTATCGGTCCTTGGCGCCTATCTCGCATGGTCGCTGATCTGCGCCGAAGTGCTGTTTGCTGCTGCCAAATCAGCCGATATGCCGAGGCTATTTGCAGCGCAGAACGACAACAGGGTGCCGGCCAACGCGTTGTGGCTGACCAATATCGTCGTCTCACTGTTCGTGATCTCGACCTACTGGTCTCGCGATGCCTTCAATTTCATGCTCGACATGACGAGCGTGACGGCGCTTCTTCCCTATCTTCTGGTCGCAGGCTACGGCGTGCTGCTTGCGCGTCGGGGCGAAGGCTATGAGGAAACGCCGGAGGAGCGCGGCCGCGACCAGATATTTGCCTGGATCGCGGTGATCTACACGATCGTGATGTTCATCGCCGCAGGGCTGAAATATGTCCTGCTCGTCAGCGTTTTATTCGTGCCGGGAACCATCCTTTACGTCTGGGCGCGGCGAGAGCAGAGAGTGACGCTTTTCACCAGCATCGAACTCATCGTCTTCGCCGTCACCGTGATTGCGGGCCTTGTCGGAGCTTATGGTCTGTTGAGCGGCACCATCACGCCTTGAGGACACAGGGAGGAAAATCGATGACACAAATCACATTCGGTGTGCATTCCGAAGTTGGCCAACTGCGAAAGGTCCTGGTATGCGCGCCGGGGCGTGCCCATCAGCGTCTGACGCCGAGCAATTGCGACGCGCTCTTGTTCGACGATGTTCTCTGGGTCGATAATGCCAAGCGCGACCACTTCGACTTCATAACCAAAATGCGTGACCGCGGCGTCGACGTGGTCGAGATGCATAATTTGCTGGCCGAGACGGTTGCAATCCCCGAGGCCAAGAAGTGGATTCTAGACAATCAGGTCGTCGCCAACCAGATCGGTCTCGGTCTGCTGAACGAAGTGCGATCCTATCTGGAGGGGCTTTCCGACCGGGATCTGGCCGAAACCCTGATCGGCGGCCTGTCGACATTCGAATTTCCGGAAGCTCTAGGCGGCGAGCAACTGGCGTTGATCCGCGATGCAGCCGGCGTCAACGAATATCTGCTGCCGCCGCTGCCGAACACCCTCTATACGCGTGATACGACCTGCTGGATCTATGGCGGTGTAACGTTGAATGCGCTTTACTGGCCAGCGCGTCATGAGGAGACGATCCTTACCACTTCTATTTACAAGTTTCATCCCGACTTCGCCGGCAAGGTCAACGTCTGGTGGGGAGATCCAACGAAGGATTGGGGTCTTGCCACGATCGAAGGCGGCGATGTCATGCCAATTGGCAAGGGTAACGTCCTGATCGGCATGAGTGAGCGCACCTCCCGACAGGCGATCGGTCAGGTGGCAAAAGCACTATTCGAGAAAGGTGCTGCCGAGCGCGTTATCGTTGCGGCCATGCCGAAGCTGCGCGCTGCCATGCATCTCGACACGGTATTCACCTTTGCGGACCGCGACTGCGTGCTTCTCTATCCCGATATCGTCAACAATATCGAAGCCTTCTCCTATCGTCCCGACGGCAATGGCGGCATCGAACTGCGCAAGGACAAGGGCTCTTTCGTCGAAACCGTGCGCGACGCGCTCGGATTGAAGACGATGCGTGTCGTCGAGACCGGCGGAAACGACTACATGCGCGAACGAACCCAGTGGGACAGCGGCGCCAATCTGGTCTGCGCGTCACCCGGCGTCGTCTATGCCTACGACCGCAATACCTACACCAATACCTTGCTGCGCAAGCAGGGGATTGAGGTGATCACGATCACAGGCGCGGAGCTTGGGCGTGGGCGCGGCGGCGGCCATTGCATGACATGCCCTATCGCTCGTGACGCGGTCGACTACTGATCGTGGCCGAAAAACCTGGCTTTCTTATCCGGAATCCTTGGGTTTGTGCCCGGGTCAAGGCGCCTGCCTGTGGTCTGGAACGCTCGCTTCGGGAAGCATCGCCTCTCGAACGGCACGGGATGGTCATGTCGGAGACGCACCGTTTCAGTGAGATATCTTCGGGGGCATGCCATGTTTAAAGCTGGCAGGAAATATGGCCACCTTGTCCACGATGCCGGTTGCGGTTGCGCAAATCGCGATCTTCAGCAGCGATCCCGCTACCTCGGCGAATATTCGCGACGAACATTCCTGGCCGGCATCGGATCGATGGCCGTTGCGGGTATGGTACCCCGAGCAGGCAACGCGCAAACTTCCAAGCGGCCCTCAAAAATACTTCTGAACCAGATCCGGCTTTTCGACGGCAAATCCAATACCTTGCAGAACGGCTCGCAGGTCCTGGTGGAAGAAGGCAGGATCATCGCGATCGATGCCGCAAACAATCCGCCGCCCGCCGATGCAATCATAATCGCCTGCAACGATCGTGTCTTGATGCCGGGCATGATCGACGCGCATTGGCACACGATTTACGCCGCGGTTCCCCTGCAGGTCCTTTTGACCGGCGATCCCGGCATGATCTTTGCCGCTTCCACCGCCGAAGCCGAACGCACCTTGATGCGGGGTTTTACCACTATTCGCGATCTCGGCGGTCCGGTCTTCACATTCAAACAGGCCATCGATGCCGGCATCATCCCAGGCCCGCGCATTTTCCCCTCGGGGGCAATGATCACGACATCGGGCGGTCACGGTGACCTGCGCATGCCGTTCGAAATTCCTCCGAGGGATGGTCAGCTCAGTCTCAGCGAATTGATGGGAAGCGCTGCCATCGTCGATGATGTCGGAGGCTTGAAACGTCGCGTGCGCGAGCAGCTTCTTCAAGGCGCATCGCAGGTCAAGATTGTCGGAGGGGGAGGGGTATCGTCTCCGCGAAGCCCGCTCGACATGAGTACGTTCAGCGAGGGGGAGATCCGCGCAGCAGCTGACGTGGCGCGGGACTGGAACACCTATGTGACGGTTCATGCCTATGCATCCAATACCGTCCGGCGCGCGATCGACGCGGGAGTGGCATGTATCGAACATGCCCACCTTATGGATGAAGAGACGGCAAGGATGTTTGCCGACAAGAATATCTGGCTCAGCACTCAACCGTTCCTGTCGATCGAAGATGCTGCCTCGCAGACCGGCGTGGGTGCCGAGCGCGCAGCGCAGATTTTCATCGGAACACCAAAGATCTACGGATACGCGAAAAAATACGGGATCAAGACGGCCTGGGGGTCGGATCTCCTGTTTTCGCCGGAATTGACGCCTCGCCAGAACGTCATGCTCACGCATCTGAGCAACTGGTACTCCAACGCCGAGGCGTTGCGCATGGCGACATCGGGCAATGCAAGTCTTCTGACGCTCTCCAACCTGCGCACGCCCTATTCGGGCAGTTTGGGTGTCATCGAAAAGGGAGCCTTTGCCGATATCCTCGTCTGGGACGGCAATCCGCTCGACGACATCAAGATGATCGAGGAACCCGAGAAAAACCTGAAGCTCGTCATGAAGGACGGCCAGATTTTCAAGAATGCACTCTGAGGTACCCACTCGAGGACGATGATGCGGGCTGGACGCCAACGAGCAGTTTCTTCGGCCGAAGTCGTGATTGCGGTGCTTGTCGTGATCGCTCTGTTGCCGGCGAGCGCGCCGGTGATTGCGCCACTGGCATTCGCGCTCCTGGCAATAGCCCTTCTGTGGCCGGTCCAACACGGCATGCAGGCATTCCTTCCAAAATACGTCGCGCTTCTGGCTACCTTGACCGTTGTGATGATCGCCCTTCTTGCGTTTGCCTGGATCTTCTCTTGGTCCTTCGGCCGTGTCGGCGGATGGATGATCAGCAATGCCGCCCGCTTTCAACAACACTATGATGAAGTTCGTCAGTGGCTGGAGGAACAGGGTATCGACGTCGATGTGCTCTGGGCCAACAATGTTGGCACAGCCTCAGTCGTGCGCATGGTTCAAACCGTGACGACCCGCCTCAACAGCACGTTCAGCTTCTGGTTGGTCGCTCTGACCTACTTGCTTCTCGGAGTGATGGAAGTAGAGGGTTTTGCCAATCGCCTCAAAACAATGCCTTATCCTGTGGCGCGGCAATTGCTTCTCGATGGCAGCCGGCAGACGGCAGAAAAGCTTCGCCGCTACATGAGGATCCGGACGATCATGAGCATCGTAACGGGCCTCGTCGTCTGGGGTTTCACCAGTGCTTTCGGACTTCCCCTCGCAAAGGAATGGGGCGCCATCGCCTTCGTTCTGAATTACATACCCTTTATCGGACCGCTCGTGGCAACGCTGCTTCCTACCGCCTTTGCCCTCATTCAGTTCGACAACTGGCAATCGGCGCTTACCCTGTTCCTGGGGCTCAACCTCATCCAATTCACGCTCGGCAGCTATATCGAGCCTCGCGTATCAGGCAATGCTCTCTCCCTTTCACCGGTCGTCGTGCTGTTTTCCGTTTTTGCCTGGGGTTATCTATGGGGGATCTTCGGCGCATTCATCGGTGTACCCATCTCGATCGCGCTGGTGACGTTCTGCCGCAATCATCCATCCAGCCGGTGGGTATCCGAACTTCTCGGACGCGACAGCGAAGACGATCATGGTGATGACTCAGGCTGAAACGGCGCCAGCGAAATGAATGTTCACCGCCCGACGCATATATAGCCGCGAGCACCGTAAAAACATATGCCGCCCCGACTGCCGCCACCGCTCGAAACGCGGTCGAGGAAGCGCGAGTTGACCCAGCCGCTGCGGGAATACCGGGAGCGGACATTACACCATCTGCGCGACGAAGAGCAGCGGTCAATGGTCACTCTATCTCCCCTTCGTAACTGACCAACGACGCGAAACGAGGTACCGGGTCCGGATCGCACTTGAACTGTGCCGGTCACCTGCGCCGAAGCAGCGTCTGCCGGAGCAACTTCCGCCAAGGTTAAGGCAACTGTGAAAAAGGCGACTGTCGCCATATGCAGGACGTTCATGGAATACTCCTTCATTTATTCGGGCCAGAAAACCGGCGACGCCTGGCGACCGATGGAAACAAGTCGGAATGCCCATCCGAGGCAGAAAGATGCGCCGGGTTCCCTATCGGAACATCGCAAAAAGCGCCTTGCTTGCCTCCTGCATCGTCAGGCCGCGCCGAAACGCGCCTGTTTCGATGAAATTGACGATTTCGGCGATGACGATGGGGTTGAACATCATGAAGGTGTGCGTCGCATGAAGCACCAGATGGTCCGTCGCGCCCTCCAGCTTCGTCGAAGCGACGGACACTTTCCCATCGTTGCGCCCTTCTATGATGGCGTTGAAAAACGGATTGATGGATATATCACCCGCGATAATGCCCACTGGATAGTCCGGAAGTGGCAGAAGCTTCGGCAACGCGGCGGGGCCAGTCCCAAGCTCGCACCCGGCGGGGCCATTGATCCAGTGAAATGGCGTCATCTCTCCGAAGACGTCCACGATCTCGGACCCGTTGTTCGGGGGCGCCAGCATGACAATCCGGCCGAGATTTGCAGGACGCACTTGCGCCAGCCAATAGCGGACAAGAATGCCACCCATCGAATGGGTAACGAAATTGACGCGTCCTGACCCGCACATTGCCACTGCCTCACCTATGTGGCCGGCGAGTTCGGAAATGGTCGCGCGCGTCGAAGGATATTCGTTGTTGATGACGACGTATCCGCGCCGCGCCAGAGTCTTCTCGACAAGCCGAAGGGATCCGCTGCTGCGCGCAAGGCCGTGCACCAGCACGACATTTTCCGCACGGTCCTTAGCAGCAATCATTGCCAAATCCCTCGATGTGGTTCTGAAGAAGTCGGTTTCAGAGATCCCTGGTTCGATCCAATAAATCGCGACCGGTCGCTGCGGTGAGGCCGCGATCCTTCTCGACATGCCCGGAACCGAATATTCGCCGCTTGGCAATCTCTCTCACCGTCTGAACGAATATATAGAGCAAAGGAATGACGAGAAGGCCTACGATTGTTCCGAGCAGCAGCCCACCGAGCACGGTAACGCCGATCGCCTGGCGGCTGCCTGCTCCGGCTCCCGTCGCCACCACCAACGGCACTACGCCCAATATCGAAGCCATCGCCGTCATCAATACCGGTCTGAAGCGCTGTGACGTCCCTTCGCGTGCCGCTTCTATGATGCTGAGACCGTCTTCCCGGCGCTCCTTGGCGAATTCTACAATGAGGATGGCGTTCTTGGCCGCCAGGCCGATCAGCAGCAGCAGGCCGATCTGGGCGTAGATATTGAGATCGATCCTGCCGATCACCAGTCCCGCCAAGGCCCCGAGCACCGCGACGATCACGGACATCATCACTGCAAGCGGAACGCTCCAGCTTTCATATTGGGCGACGAGGAAGAGGTAGGTGATAATGATCCCCATGATCAGGATGATGACCGTCTGTCCACCCGCTTGCTTTTCCTGAAGCGCCAGCCCCGTCCATTCATATCCAAAGCCTGGCGGCAGCTTCTCCGTTGCGAGCGCCTCCATGGCCTTCAAGGCATCCCCGGTGCTCGCCCCCGCCGCAGCCTGCCCGTTGATAGCGGCGGATGGAAAAAGGTTGTAGCGATTGACCGAGTTTGGTCCGTAGATGGTCGAGATGGAAAGCAATCCTTGCAAGGGAACCAGATCGCCGGACTGGCTCCGCACTCTCAGCCGCTGGATGTCCTCAATGCGCGAACGGAACGTCGGCTCGTCCTGGATCCGAACCTGGTATACGCGCGAAAAAATGTTGAAGTCGTCGACATAGGCCGATCCCAGATGCGCTTGCAGCGTGCTAAAGATCGTCGCCGGTGAAACGCCGAAAAGTTCGGCTCGTCGCCGGTCGATATCGAGATAGATCTGCGGCGCGTCAGCCGAAAACGTGCTGAACACGCCTGTTAACCGCTCCGTCTGGTTTGCCGCGACGATCAGCCCGCGCATCACTTCGGCAAGTTCCTCCTGACTTTGCCCGGCGCGGGCCTGAAGGCGAAAGTCAAAGCCACCGGTTGTCCCGAGACCAGGTATTGCTGGCGGATTGAACGGGACCACCGACGCCGTCGAAACCTTTCTGAACTCTGTTCGAAGCTCATTCATCAACGCAAAGGCGCTCTGGTCCGACCCGCGTTCGCTCCACGGCTTCAGCGCCGAGATGATCATTGCCGAATTGGAGCCGCCACCGCCAATCATGCTCGTTCCGGCAATGGCGATGGTGTTTGCAATCCCGGGCGTCCGCTGGAGCACAGTGGTGACCGTCGCAATTGTCTCCTGCGTGCGCTCGAGGGAAGCGGAATCGGGCAATTGCACGTTCATGAAGAGATAGCCCTGGTCTTCTGCGGGGACAAAACCCACAGGCAGGATGCGATAGAGACCGTAGACGCCCACGACGGTAATCATGAGAAACAGCAGACTGAGGGCAATCCTGCGGGCAAAAACCGCCAGCAAAGAAACGTAAAACCGTCGCGACGCATCGAGGCCCTGGTTTATCCTGCCGAACAGCTTCGACCGGCTCTCCTGTACCGGCCGGAGGATCAGGACGCAGAGTGCCGGACTGAGGGTCAAGGCATTGATCGTCGAGAATGTGATTGTGATCAAGATGGTGACCGCGAACTGACGGTAGAGTTCACCGGTTATGCCGGCGAGGAACGCAACCGGTACGAAGAGGGCGGCCAGCACCAACGTTGTTGCAACGATTGGCCCCGTGACCTGGCTCATCGTGCGCAGCGTCGCTTCACGCACGTCGACGCCCATCTCGCTCATGATGCGCTGGACGTTTTCCACCACGATGATCGCGTCGTCCACGACAAGACTGATCGCGAGTATCATCGCGAAAAGCGTGATCGTATTGGCCGAATAACCCATGAGATAAAGCACGGCAAAACCGCCGATCAGCGAAACGGGTATGGTCAGCGTCGGGATGATTGTCGCGCGCCAGTCCTGCAGGAAAAAGAACACGACAAGGACAACGAGTACGAAGGTGATCGCCAATGTGACAAAAATCTCATGGATGGTCTGCCGAACGAAAGCGGTCGTGTCGAAAACGACCGTGTAGGCGAGGTCATCCGGAAATTGTTTCGACAATGTCTGCAGCTCGCCAAGAACAGCGTTCGAGACCGCGAGCGCGTTTGCATCGGTCGATTGGTAGACGACGACGGTCGCGCTGGGCCTGCCATTCAGGGTCGAAGCCGTATCGTAGGATTGTGCGCCGAGCTCGATCCGGGCAACGTCGCGGAGATGGACGATCGCTCCATCCTTGTTGGTGCGGATGATGATGTTGCCGAACTCGTTTGCATCGGCAAGCCGTCCTCTGGCCATGACGGTCAACTGCAGCTGCTGACCGGTGGGTGACGGGGGCGAACCGAGCTGGCCGGCGGATGCCTGGACGTTCTGGGCCTGTATCGCCGCCATCAAGTCGGCTGCGGTTATGCCAAGGGCCTGCATGCGATCGGGATTCATCCAGATACGCATGCTGTAGGCGGGACCAAACACGCTCGCTTCACCGACGCCCGGCAGGCGGGCGATCGCATCCCGGATGTTGATCATGGCATAGTTACTGATGAAGACATCGTCTTTAGTGCCCTTCGGCGAGTAAACCGCAAAGCCGAGCAGCATGCTCGACGAACGAGTTCTGACCGAGACGCCTGTCTGTGTAACGGCTGCAGGAAGCCGAGGCGACGCCATTGACACGCGATTTTGCACATTGACCTGGGCGATCGCTGGATCCGTACCCGCCGCGAACGTAACCGTCAGACTGTAGGTGCCGTTATTGGTGCTCGACGATGACATGTAGAGCATGTCTTCAACGCCGTTCACCTGATCCTCGATCGGCGCCGCCACGCTGTCGGTCATGACGCTGGCATTCGCGCCGGGATAGCTTGCCGTGACCTGCACTTCGGGCGGTGTGATCTGCGGAAACTGGGCGACGGGTATCAAGAAGAGAGACAGGCCACCCGCAATCATCATCACAACTGCGATGACCATCGCAAATCTCGGCCTGGCAATGAAGTGCGCCGAAAGGTTCATTGCGCTGAACCCGATTGCGGTTCCATAGGCGCGAGCGAGATCGCGCTGCTGTCGGCTGGAGAAACTTCCGTCGGTTCGACGACGAGGCCTTCCGAGACGTTCTGCAGGCCGTCGACGATCAGTTTCTCCCCGCCTTTAAGACCATCGTCTACTGCCCAGTTGCCGCCGATCTGCCGAATAATTTTTATTCGACGAAGCTCGACGGCATTCTGCGCATTGACGAGCAGAACGTACTTGCCACCCCGATCCTGCTGCACCGCCCCCAGCGGCACGACAGGACGAAGCGTCTTTTCCCTTTCCGATATGATGACCGTTACGAACTGACCTGGAATAAGCAGTGCATCCGGATTGGGAAACAGCGTTCGAATTGCCAGCGTCCCCGTTGCCGGGTCGATTTCGTTGCCGAAGAATTCAATCCTTCCCGGCTCCGTGTAAGGTTGGCCGTTCGACAGCCGCAGGCTGGGCTTATAGCCGCCGGCGAGCTCCTCCTTGCCAATATTGCCTCCGGCCGCACGCAGTTCGAGGATCGATCGATCGCTCACGGAGAACACAACGCGGATCGGATCCATTTCGACGACACGAGCCAATGTCGTTGAGCTGCCGCTGACGAAGCTTCCAACAGACAATTCCGCGGCTCCGATGCGGCCGTCGATCGGCGAGACTATCCGGGTGAAGCTGAGATTGAGCTCGGCCTGGCTCACGCGCGCTTGTGCCGACAGAAGGTTTGCCTGACTGGTTTCAAGGGCGGTCTGGCTTTCCTCCAGCGTCGCGCGCGAAACGGTTTGGTTGCTCAGCGATTGATTTCGCGCGACGCGGCGTTCAGCATCCGCCAAAGCCGCCTGGGCGCTCGCAAGCGCTGCCCTGGCGTCCGACAGCGCTATTTCCAGGGATCGCTTGTCGATCAGGAAGAGATCCTGATCCTTCCTGACCAGTTGGCCTTCATTGAAAAGACGTTGATCGACAAAGCCTTCGATGCGCGAACGGATATCGACGGCATTGACTGCCTCCACACGTCCGACAAATTCGTGTTTCGGCGAAACGTCTTGAACCGGCACGGTGAGGACGCCAACGGACGGACCAGCCTGTGCCGCCACGTTCTGCGGCACTGACATCAGAGCTGCGAACAATAACATCAGGAACGTCGGCGGAACCCGACGATGCAACTTCATCGACATGTCTCCAACAAGACCGAGAAATTCGACAACTCAAGGCGGATGGAAGCAGTCTACAAAAATTAGCAAGCGCTCAAGTTCTACTACCGGACGTGGAAAGCAGCAAGCATTACTGATGGTGCGTCCTGTCCCAATTCGGCGCTCTGGCGACGCTCGCCGGATGCAGAGCCACTGCGATCACGCCAGCGCGGCAGCGTTGCATTAGGCACATCTCTGAGCGTTCGCCGCGTGGGGGCAGCATCCGGCGATCGCGAGTTCGCAGTACCCGCGCGCGTCTGGCTTCGAGCTCCGCAAAGACTTTTTGCCGGCTGGACTTTGCGAACCTACCGATTTGGTGCCGGCCAGATGCCGGTGGCGTCATCGGCGAAGTTGACCATCGAGGCGGCAAAAGCCGGGGATTTCGTGCACCGTCTTTTCATGCTCACTGCAGGGGGCACTTTCTCATTTCTCAGTTAGTCTCATCGATTTTCGACCAGCTTGTTTGTTCGACGTCCGATCTCAAGCTTAGCTGGGCTACGAGTTGTTCGACAACGCTATCCTGGTCGTTTTTCGTGAATACGATTGCTTCGATTTCCATCCCGTCGCCGGCATCGCATAGGCGGCTTTTTATCGATCGGAACTGCAGTTTGTTGGCGTTCAGCGATTGCAGCAGCGTCGCACGGACGGCTATTTCACGATCGGTTGGGCATTTGAGCTTTATATCGTAGATAAGCTCTTGTTCTGGTGCGACCACTGACCAAGCTTCAATATACGATCCAAGCTTTGGAAGCGTGTAATTGAAGGCGACAATAAAAAGAGCCGCTTCGCCGGCCAGCAGAAGCTGCCCATAGCCAGCAAAGACGCCTACCGCGCCGGTGCTCCAGACAGTCGCAGCCGTGCTCAATCCTTTTATATTGGTGCCGTCGCGGATAATGAGACCGGCCCCAAGGAAGCCTATACCGGTAACGACTTGAGCGCCCATGCGCAGATCGAATTCGAAGCCCATCGCGCTTGGAAGCGATGCATAGGATGCGGCACCAAGGGAAACAAGCGCATGCGTTACGAGATTTGAGTTCCGCTGCTTTAAATGCCTTTCGGCGCCGATCAGCGTTCCAAGCAGCAGGGCAATCACCAGTTTGAGGAGAATTGATTGGCTGGCGTCCATATCGTCGCCTCTACGTTATCCGGTTGAGTGGCGCCTATTTGCGGGACGTCGGCCAGTGACGTCTACTGCAAGAAACCATTTACCCTCGCGCAGAAAGAAACCAGTATCCTCTCGTCTTTCTTACTCTGAATTGGAAGTTGAAGGTTCGATCGGAGAAACCATGATAAACATCCTGCTGAAGTTACGCTTCGTCATGGCGCTTGCATCCATAGGAGTTATTGCCGCCGCGGGTTTGATGTTTTGGGAGGGCCTGCTGACATTATGGCATGCCTTTGCCTATGTGAGAACCGACCCTGACCTTGCCGTTATTGCGGCCGTCATGCGGGCCACGGACAAGCTACTGTTTGCCATCGTCCTTATCATCTTCGGCTGTGCCATCGCGCTCGGCTTTCTCATCGATCTGTCGCCCGAACGACGCGCGGCGCTGCCCGAGTGGATGGTCATCGATAGTGTCGCCGAACTCAAGAATCTCTTCATCCAGATGATTATCCTCTATCTGGTCGTCCATTTCGCCACGCTCGTCGCCGAGACTGACCAGATGTTACAGTGGAACGCGTTGGTCCTCCCGATCTCGATTCTGCTATTGGCCGGCGCAATGCGACTGATCGCCGGTTCGCCTGGACACGGCACTCATGCTGAGGATGCTTCGGTTCAAAAAAAGCCACCCGCTTCCACTCCCAGCGCCGATGGTCCCTAAATTCACATCCGCGATGTTACCTGCTGCTCCTTGGGTGGAGCAGCTTTTCCGAGCCGCAGGCTCCATTCGTTCCCGCAATGTCGTACCAGTGTTAGCGGCCCACCACACATGTCGACCGAGGTCACCTGATCTGTCCAGCATACGCCGCCGTGCCAGGTCGAACTGCGACGGCCGGTATCTTTGATATCTCCGGAATGGATGGTCAGCGCAGCCCGTGAACCAACAGCATTTTCCCGCGTTTTCTGGGCAAGGAGAACGTCATGGGCCTGATCATTGAAGGTGACTATCATCGCATCGGTCGCGATTACGACGAGCCTGATGAACTCGGGCAGGCAAATGCAGTCGTCGACGAATACCTCCACTTAGTCAAAGAGAGCGATATCGGCAGGCAGCTGATTGATGAAATCGAGCTGCCCGTCCGTAAGAGACTGCTCGTGAAGGCTTTTTGCACCGTCATTGCGGCCGAGCATCGCCCGGATATGCGCGCCCTGTTAATCAGGGCAGGCCTTACGCTGGCCCAATATCAATCGGGAATCGGCGGCCGAATTTGCCTCAAGCCAGGCCATGGCACCAGCGCCAGCCACCAACGATCGAGGCTCTCGGCCCACCGATTGGAGGCCATCCTGTTCACCGCGGCTGCAGATCGGGTTCGGCTTGGGGATCTGTTTCTGGCCGTTGTGAAGCGCTCCCTTCACTAACGACCAGTAACAGGCAGTGTGTGTCCCGGCTCGATCAATGCGGGCCATGTGTATGGGGGAACAGCACAGCGCCCGCAGGTCAAGATCGGTCTCCGGCGGCGAACGCGGGCTGGATTTCGCCAGATTGGATCACTCTGCAAGAAAATCGGAATTGCGTATCGGGCTTGCCTCGGACAGCGCATCTCGAACGCCCGCAAGATCGAGATTGGTGCCGTAAACCGGAGTGCCGGGCTGCTGCCTCCAGGAGTCCCTCAGTTTGCCGGCGTCCACAGCGTCGAACCCAATATCATCGATGAGCCTAATGAGTTTCGACTTGGCGTTTGTATCGTCACCCGCAACGGGGAGCGCAATGCGGCCCGGCGAGCCCGCCGGCTTGCCGTCGTTGAGAAGGTTCTTCCAGTTGATGTTGTTGAAGGCTTTCAGAACGGGACGCCCGATCTGTGTTTCCACCCATTGGCTCTCCGTCAGCCCGTCCTCGATTGCAGCAATCTTCCCGTCGCGCTGGCGCGGGTAATAATTGCCCGTGTCGACGACGGCGACGGCCGGATCGACGCTTTCGAAGAGATCCTGCGGCAGGTCAGGGACCCGGATTTGTGGGATGGTGACGATCACAATCTCACCGCTGCGCGCTGCTTCACGAGCCGCTACCGCCTTGGCGCCGGTTTCTTTGGCGAGAGCAGTTAGGCTCTCGGGGCCCCGGGAATTCGCGACGAAAACAGTGTGGCCGGCGGCCGTCAAGAGTCGTGTGAGAGCGCCGCCGATGTGGCCGGCACCAATGATTCCGATATTCATGACCTATTCTTTCATTTCTGGCGACCGGATGTGGCCCTTGCCACCGAAACTGGGATCGAGGGGCAACCTTGACAAGTGTACCAGGGTATCGTCTTCAGGTCCGCCATGATCACAATGGCGTGCAAGAGGCAGAGCACTTTCGAAGAGCTTGCAGATCAGCCCCTTTGCGGGGAAGCGCTCCTTCGCCTCGGCACTGGCAGCTGGTTCCGGCATTCCTTCGGGCTGCGTTGAGCTGTTGTGGCTGCATTTGTCGTGCACCTGGGCGACGACGCTCAATGAGCTGAGGCCGCGAGCGTGGCTCAAATGAGTTCAGTTCTCGCTGATTGGTCACCTTTAACGCAGCAGGCCGTCGCTGTCGAAGTCGTCCCAACCGCTCAATTCTGTCGCTGTCTTATCAATGTTGGCTTCGGTGCGCTGCGTCTTCTTCTTTTTCCGAGAACGCGTCAGTTTCGCCTGGTGTGCAGCGCGCCTGCGGGTTTCTGCTCTTGCGGCAGCTTCTTCCTCTCGCCATTCGTCTACGGCGGCGCGGTCGAGCAGGTCTTCGACCACCCGGGGATCAAATACATGGAAAGTGATTTTTCTTGCTCGCCCCTGCAATCTGACGGTTCGCGTTCCAGCGCTCGGCAGACGGCCGTCCTCCAGCCAACGTTTCCTTTCAGAAGCTGTAATCGTCAGGATATCCTCGATCTCCCGGGGGATGATCGGAAGGTTCGAAATGTCCTCCAGCGCTTCGGAGATGACCGACGCGGTCGCGCGGAACGACGCCCTGGCAGTCTCGGGCATCGTGAGGGTCAGTGCCCCGGTCTGCATGTCGAGCGATTTTCTGACGGCGGTCGGCAGTCGGGAACGGATTTCCTGAAGGATTCCCTTGACCCGAACAGCGGATCCAAGCGTTGCACCCACCGGCAGTGACCATTCTCTGATCAGCTCGGGATCGTCGCTTTCTTTGGTTTTCGTCTTTGTTCTGGGCATACTGCAGCAAATGGGAAGGGCAGGGTCGAGCGTCAATCGAACTCCGCCCTTCTAACGTTTGACGAGCGAGGAGGGAACCCTGCGTCTGTCCCGATTGGACCGCCATCATTGTGGCGACCTGACGTCGGCCGGTCTCTCTCGGCCGATATGGGCTCCACCGGCGGTCACAGTCGAAAAACAAGCCCTTCAGTCGCCGGTCATGACAAGGCCCTCGATCTTACGCGGATCAACGCCGGATAGCTTCGGATGCCCAGGCGGTCGCTGGCAGTGGACGTCGATGACGATGGGCGCGAGCAAAATTGTGTATCCCATGATGGGCAAGAGCGGTGACGCACCTCGGTTCCGTAAGATAGAGACTTGCGAATGATATCAGTGGGTTGTCACTCGCAAAGAAGACGCAATGGATCGTACCCATTCGCATATCGATCTGGATGAACGACGCAAGATCGCCCGCTGGCGAATGGCTGGCCTAGGTATCGAGATCATTGCCGAGAAGCTCGGACGGCATTTTCGGCTGTTCGCTTACTTGCCGCACTGCTATGGCAATTTGAACGGCGCTCGGTTTCGAGGAGTCACGCGAGGTGTAATGCACCGAAGAAAAGAGATTGCGGAGCGTGTCGTCGCACGATGGAAGGCACACGGCTTTGCGCTCGACGCTGATCCGCAATATACGCTCCTTGTCGAACTCTGGGTCGACGGCGCCATCGAGGCACGAGAAATGCGGCGCCGTTACCTGACAGTTCTGCGCGAGCAAGAGTCCGCCCGGACATCTCGATCCGCTCGGGGAGTAAATCCGCAATTGATGGAATGCAACGGGTTCGCGAACGGGTCCGAGCGCAGCCAGGCCACCGACACTAGACCATCACCTAACCTCCCCTCTTCACTCCCCGACTAAAGGAACGATCAATGGCGACGACCCCACGCAGACCGGTCAATCCACTCGATGCCGCCGAAGCCCTGTTCAAACCAGCCAAGAAGACAACGGCGCCACCTGTCGAGCGACCCGTAATTCCAGTCGCGACCGAGACCGTCTCGATCAAGATCGACGGGGATGTGCTGGCATTCTTCCAGGAAGACGGACCGGGCTGGCAGGAACGCATCAACGCGGCCCTTCGAAAGACAATGGAGGCGACACGCTAGCCACTGCCCGGACAATCGACTTTGGGCAATGGCGAAGCTGATCCTTCGCGGCTTCAGACCGCTTTACGACTGGCGGCCCCAAAGCTGTCTTAATGTGCCGTCCCCAACATGGCACGGCGTATCTCCGCATGAGCAAATTCTCCCTGCGACCGCTTAAACTCCTGGTGGATGCTGCCATGCGCCAGCACGTAGGCGCGCGATGATATGTCGATTGCTTGCAGGAAGCTTTGCTCCGCCATCAGGATCGTCATGTTGCTCTTTTCGCGCAGTTGCATGATGGCGTTCAGCACGTCACGCACGACGATCGGTGCGAGACCGACCGAAGGCTCGTCGATGATGATGATCTTCGGCGACGTCATCAGCGACCGGGCGATTGCCAGCAATTGCTGCTGACCGCCGCTCATCGTGGATGCAATCTGCTTGCGGCGTTCCAGGAGAAGCGGGAAGGTCTCGAAACAATAGGCGAGATTGTCTTTCATGCGGGCACTGACGAGGGGATTGCTACCCGCAAGCTTGAGATTGTCTTCCACCGAAATGTTGGGCACCAGCCGTCGTCCTTCCGGCACGATCGACAGGCCGAGGCGGACGATTTCATGTGGCCGCAGTTGGGTGAGGTCGGTCGTCCTGCCATCCCATTCCAGCAGAATGCGGCCGGCGCTTGCCTGCACGAAGCCGAGAACGCAGTTGAGCAGCGTGCTCTTGCCGTTGCCGTTCATGCCGAGCAAAGCCACCATCTCGCTTTCGTTGAGTTCCAGCGAAACGTTGCGCAACACGGCCACCGCGCCGTAGCCGGCGGACAGATTGTCGATGATCAGTCTATTCACCGAAATACACCTTCTGGACGAGCGGATTGTCGGCGATTTCGGCCGAGGTACCCGAGGCGATGAGGCGGCCGGTTTCGAAACAGACGATCCGCTGCGAAAAGCGCATCACCGCATGCATGATGTGCTCGATCATGATGACCGCTACGCCTGTCTCGTTGAGCGCAAAGAGGATTGCCAGAACCTCGTCGATCTCCTCTTCGGACAGTCCCGCCATCGCTTCGTCGGCAATCAGCACCTTCGGATTGCCGACGAGCGCGCGGGCGAGTTCCAGCTTGCGCAATTCGAGCTGCGACAGGTTTTCAGAAGCGTCGGATATCCTGTTTGCGAGCCCGACGCTTGCAAGGACCGAGCGGGCGCGCTCGGGCTTGCTGCCTTCGACATGGCAATAGTCGAGCGGCACCAGCAGGTTCTCCAGCACCGTCATGCCGGTAAAGGGCCGCGGAATCTGGAAGCTGCGGGAAATGCCGAGCCGAGCACGTTTGTGGGCTTCCACATGGGAAATATCCTGGCCCTGAAAATGCACCGAACCCTTGTCGGGACGATAGACCCCGGTGATGCAGTTGATCAGCGTCGTCTTGCCGGATCCGTTGGGGCCGATGATGCCGAGCCGCTCGCCGGGAGTGATGTCGAGGTCAACAGGACCAAGCGCACGGAATGCGCCGAAGACTTTCTCGACACCCTTGAGGGAAAGAACCATGTCGCTCATGCCCCTGCTCGCTCCCGTCTGCGGCCAAGGACACCGGACAGTCCGCCGGGTGCGAAGGCGACGAAAGCGATCAGCACCAGTCCGACGAAGAGGATGTTGAGCTCGGAGGAAATGGTGACGGTGGCGATCTGCTGAACGGAGGCAAGCAGCAGTGCGCCAAGCACCGGTCCGGCCCAGCTCTTTGTGCCGCCGATCAGCGGCATGGCGATGGCATTGAGCCCGATGATCAGGCTGAATGCAGTGACCGGCTCGACGAAGGATGTGTAGAAGGGATAGGGAGCGCCGGCCGCAGCCAGCACGGCGCCGCTCAGGGCGCAGGCGAGCAGCTTGAGGCGCAGCGTCGGAACTCCGGAACATTCCGCCGCGTCTTCGCTCGCCCGCACGGCGCGCAGACCGCGGCCAATCCAGGAGATTTCGACGAAGCGGGCAAGAGCGACGCTCGCCACCGCGATCACCAGCATGACGGTGAAATTATACTGCGATGGCCCCGGGCTCCAGGCCGGTGGGCGCGGCCCGTAGACGGCCATACCGCTTGCACCTCCGAGCGCTGAGATATTGTGTACGAGGGTTTCCAGAACGACAACGAGACCGAGTGTGGCGATGGCGAAATAGACACCCTGGATGCGAAGCGTCAGATATCCCATCAGCACACCGAGGATGGCGCCGACCACAGCTGCTGCGACGATGAGAACCGGGAGCGGCAGGCCGAAGGTCGTAAACAGGAAAGCGGAGAGATAGACGCCGGCGCCGACAAATCCGGCGGCTCCGAAATTGATGTAGCCAGCGTAGCCGCCAAGGATATTCCAGCCGGTGGCGATCGTCACATATTGCAGCACGACGTAACCGACGAAGAAATAGAACGGGTTCTTCAAAAGCCACGGCATCAGGAAGCCAACCGCTAGCACGATGAAGGCTCCGGCGAGGAAGAGGGCGGAGTTCTTGCTCATCGTGCGACTCCGAATAGGCCTTGGGGACGTCCGGCAAGGCCGAGCAAAAGGATGGCGAATGCCACGCCCGGAGCCCAGGACGGATTGAGATAGGAAGCAACAAGTGCTTCGGCGATGCCGATAATGATCGCGATCACCAGACTGCCGGGAATCGAGCCCATGCCGGCGAGGACGATGATCGCAAAGACGCGACCGATCTGGTAGCGGCCGGCAAACGGTTCGATCGGCCCGACCATGATAAGCGCCGCCCCGGCAATCACGGCTGTCGCCGTCGCAATGCCGAACGCATGCCGCTTGACGGCGGCCGGATTGATGCCGGCGATCGACAATGCTCGCTCTTCGTGCGCGACCGCTCGGATCGCGGTCCCGGAACTGGTGCGAGCGAGATAGAGCGAGAGAGCCGCGATCATCAGTGGGCCAAGAAGTGCAGGGATCAGCAGCCGGTATGGAATGGTGAGAAGGCCGAGCTTCAGGCTGGAGCCGATATAGGAGGCACTGACCGATTTCAGCTCCGAGCCGAAGCCGAGCGAAAGCAGGATCTCGATCACCAGTGACAGACCAAAGAACAATGTCAGGCTCTGTAGCACATTGGCGCTGCCCCGCCGTTCGAAGACACGGGAATAGAAGATGTAGAGCACTACGCCGAGAAGATAGAACGGCACCAAACCGATCAGCGCTGCGACGATTGGATCAAGCCCCCATTGGCACAGGGTATAGACGAAGAAGGCGCCCGCCACGACCAGGGTCGGATGGGCGATATTGGGAATGTGAAGGATGCCGAAGGTGATCCCGAGCCCGAGGGCAAGCGCTGCATAGACGCTTCCCAGCAGAATGCCCGTCACGATGGCGTTCAGCAGAATATCGATCGAAAACATCATGGAGCCCTTGAGCCGGCCTCAAGCCGGCTCTGGATCGGTTGACAAATCAGCCGGCGCGCGCCGCATTGTAGGGGCCGGCAAGATCGCCGGTCTTCAGCGAAGGCGGATCGAGAATGACCTGGTGGCCGGGATTGCGGAACTGTTGAAGGTCGTTGCCCTTGATGCCGCGTAGCTGCACCATCAGCACCCGCCGCTCCTTCCAGTCGCCGATCTCGTTGAAGCCGATCTTGCCGGCAATCGTGTCGACCTCGTTGGCATGTAGATATTCGGCCATCTTCGCCGGATCGACCGAGTTCGAGCCCTTGATCGCCGCTTCGGCGAGCTGACCCGCGACATAGTAGAAGGGTGGGATATAGAAGCCGAGAGGATCAACGCCCTGCTTGACGGCGATCGGTGTGTAGCGGTCGAAGAAGCTCTTGATCGCCGAGGTCTGCATCGTCGGTTCAGGAACAAATGTATGGGAGTTGACGATACCGTTGAGCTCCGGCCCGAGCGAACTCAGGAGCGCGCCATATTGCGGACCGATCATGGCGCCGCCAAAGAGTTTCACCTTGTCGGAAATGCCAATTTCCTTGACGCCGCGAATGATTGCCGTGCTGTCGGCCGGATAGGAGGCGATGAAGATCGCTTCCGGATCGGCGGCATTGATGTTGCGGATGATCGAGGAGAAATCGGTCGTGTTGGGCGGGTAGCTCTGGTTGAAGACGACATCGATGCCGTATTCCTTGGCGACTTCCGCGCCGCCCTTGGCGGCATTCTTTGAAAATTCCAGGTCAGCATTGATGATGGCGATCTTCGTCACACCCTGCCCCTTGGCGAGATCGAAGAAGCCGCGCGCCCAGTCTCGGCCGGAATTCGGTCCCCAGGGGCCGCTGTGGAAGAACTTGTCGTGGCGGGCGACATCGTTGCCGGCGAGCCCGAACATACCGATCATGAAGAGATCGCGCTGCTTGATGAAGGGCATAACCGGCGCCGAGAGATTGGCTCCATAGGGCGAGAAAAGCACGTCACAGGCATCGACATCGACGAGCTTGGAATAGATGGCCGGAACATTGGCCGCGCTGCTCTGGTCGTCATAGGTGACGAGCTCGACCTTGCGGCCGAGAAGACCGCCGGCGGCATTGACGTCATCACGCCAGAGCTCGTAACCGATCAGCCCGTTCTTCGTGCTGGCGAGCGGGCCCGTCAGCGAAACGCTGGCGCCGATGCGGATCGGCTTGTCCTGTGCGAAAGCTCTGCCTCCGAGAATGGCAGGTGCGGTAAGCCCGGCTGCGGTTGCGGCCACGAGCTTATGAAACTCACGCCTTGTCTTCATCGTTTTTCCCTCCCAAGAAAATTCGCTAGACGAATAAATATTCGCATAACGATAGGCGGCAGCTCTTGCGCTTGTCAATCCCGTGTGCGAACGAAAATAGGAACTGCAGGAGGATTCCGATGATCGACAACAATTCGCCCGAATTTGTCGAGGCGCTGGCTAGGGGCCTGTCCGTTCTGGAAGCTTTCGATCGGCATGATCCGGAAATGACGCTGGCGGAACTGTCGCGCAAGGTCGGCATGTCGATTGCCACCGTCCGCCGCAATGTGCTGACATTGGAGGCGCTGGGTTTCATTCGTCGCCACAACAAACATTTCCTGCTGGCCCCGCGTATTCTGACGCTCGGCTCCGCTTATTTGAACGCCTTCAATGTCGAGGAGGCGGTTACCCCCGAACTTCATCGCATCACAACGCAGTTCGGCGATGCGGCCAACATGGCAGTCCTCGATGGTACGAATGTTCTCTATATCGCCCATCTGTCTGAAAGCCGTGGCGTACGTCGCAATGCAAGCCTCGGTGTCACCTACCCTGCCTATGCAACGTCGATGGGCCGTATCTTGCTCGCAGCATTGCCGGACGACGAGATCGAGCGCTATTTTCAGGCTTACAATCCGATCAAGCTCACCGACTATACGATTACCGACGAAGGGGAACTGCGCGATATTCTCGTCGAGACCCGCAACAAAGGCTATTCGATCACCGTCGACCAACTCGACTACGGCATCACGGCAATCGCGGTGCCGGTGAAGGACAGTACCGGCCGTATCGTCTGTTCCATCAACAGTTCTGGCTATACGCCGCGGCTCACACCGGATGAATTGATCGCTCAACGGCTGCCGGAAATGCGGCTGGCCGCCAACCGGCTCTCGCAACTTTTTACCCGCTTCCCGGCGCTCCTGCACTCGTTGGCGCCGACCGCCGCACCCGGGCGCTAAACAAATCTCCAGCCGTATTTTTTGACAGGGCTCGACGCCGGGGCTTGACACCTGCCTTTTTCGAAATTCATTATACGAATATAAATTCGCTAGACGAATAGAGGGCCTCGGGAGGAGCTTATGACGCGATTGAAAGTCGCCCTTATTGTCGGCAGTGCACGGGCTGCCTCCCTCAACCGACTGCTCGCCCTTGCGATGACAAAGCTTGCCAAGCCCGACGTCGAGTTCGACTGGGTAACGATCCGCGACCTGCCGATCTTCGACCAGGAGGTTCTGGATGCCGGCACACCGCCGCAGGTCGAGCGGCTGAAGAGCCAGATCAAGCGCGCCGATGCGCTGCTGTTCGTGACGCCCGAGCATAATCGCTCCATTTCGGCCATGCTGAAAAATGCCATCGACTGGGCTTCGCGGCCCCGGGATTCCAGCGTCTGGACGGGCAAGCCGGGCGCAATCGCCGGCGCGTCTTACGGGCGCATCGGAACCGCCGCCGCCCAGCAGCACCTGCGCGCCATTCTCGGTTGTCTCGACATCGCCGTCATGGGACAGCCCGAGGCCTTCATCCATCTCTACCCCGATCTCATCACGCCTGAGGGCGAGGTGACGAACGAGGAAACCCGCCGTTTCCTGCAGCTCTACATGGATCAGTTCGATCTCTGGGTCAGCCGCTTCGTTTCGGCGAAGAGCGCTGCCGCCTGACACGGGAACCAACCCAAGGACTTCAGCATGAAAATCGGAAAGCAATCACAGCCCTATCAGGCGATCTGCACCTCGAACCCGGAGACGATCATCGTCCGGGGCCACGACCTCGTGAAAGACCTCGTGGGCTCCATTTCCTTCACCGACTATACCTGGCTGCTTGTGGCCGGTTCGCTGCCGGACGAAAAGCAGCGCCGCATGCTGGATGCCACGCTTGTGGCAATCGCCGAACATGGTCTCGTCCCGAGCGTGCAGGCGGCCCGAATGACGCTCGCCGCCTCTCCGGAAGCCGTTCAGGGAGCGGTTGCCGCCGGTCTTCTCGGCTGCGGTTCGGTGATCCTGGGTGCTTCTGAATCGGCCGGTGCCTTCTTTCGCGACGTGCGCCAGGAAAGCGAAGCAAACGGTAGTTCCACCGAGGCTGCGGCCGAAAAGCTGCTGCGGCGCTACAGGGAAGACAAGAAGCCGGTGCCTGGCTACGGCCATCCGCTGCACAAGGGGCATGATCCCCGCGCCGAGCGGCTGCTTGAGATCGCCCGGTATCTCGGCGTCGCCGGCATACATTGCGAGATCGCCAAGACGGTCGAGAAACTCATTCCCGATATCATCGGTAAGTCGTTGGTGATGAACGTATCGAGCGCCATCCCAAGCGTGCTGCTCGATGCCGGTTATCCACTTCTTGCGCTGAAGGGCGTGCCGCTTCTGGCCCGAACAGCCGGCCTTATCGGGCACCTGCTCGAAGAGCAGACCCGTCCGATTGGCTTCATCATGTCCCACGCTGCCGCCGGCGCCATCGACTATGACGGTCCCGCGCCCGAGGGTTTCATTGCGAACGAGAATTAGGATCCGGAAATGCTGACTGCTTTGAACCAAATCCGTGTCGTCGAACAGGGCACGTTCATTACCGGGCCCTGCGCGGGCATGATGCTCGCCGATCTCGGCGCTGACGTGATCAAAATTGAATCCGCAGGTAACGGCGACCCTTATCGCAGCTTCAAGACCGGCTTCTACAGCGCGCATTTCCAGGCCTATAACCGCAACAAGCGGGCGATCGGGCTGGATCTGAAAAGCGATGCGGATCGCGAAGTCTTCTATCAGCTGATCGCCCAGGCGGATGTTTATATCCAGAACTTCCGCCCAGGCGCTGCCGCCCGTATCGGCGCGGATTACGAGACGCTGTCGAAGATCAATCCGAAACTCATCTATTGCTCAATCAGCGGCTTCGGGCCTGACGGTCCATACGCGCAGCGGCCGGTCTATGATTCCGTCGCCCAGGCCGTTAGCGGGTTCCTCAGTGTCTCCATCGATCCCGAGCAGCCGCGGTTCATAGGGCCCGCGCTCGCCGATGCCATCACCGGCATCTATGCCTCGCTCGGCATCTCCGCAGCCCTCGTCGAGCGCGGCCGAACCGGCAAGGGCAAGCGCATCGACATTTCGATGATCGAGGCAATGATGCATTTTGCCGTCGAACCCTACATGGGCTATTTCGCGCTCGGCGAAGAACCGAGCGGCGTCGACCGTCCGCGGCTCGCGCAGGCCTATATCGTCCGCTGCAAGGACGGAAAGCTCTTCGCCTTCCATCTCTCTTCGCTCGACAAGTTCTGGGATGCACTGGTGGAGGCGATCGGCGGGCAGGAACTGGCCAAAGACGAACGCTTTTCGCAACGCCTGAAACGCATCGACAATTATGAAGCGCTGAATGCCGAGCTGAATGCGATCTTCGCAACGAGGACGCGGGCCGAATGGGTGGAGCGTTTCTCCGGCTTCGACGTGCCCTTTGCACCGATCAACTCAATCCCTGACGTTGTCGGCGATCCACAGGCCCAGCATCTCAACATGTTCGTTCCGGTCGCAGGGCGCATCGAAGGCGCCGAGCAGACAGTGCGCCCGGCTTTTTCCTTCGACGGCAAGCACGCCACGACGGTACGGGCCGCGCCCATCGTCGACCAGCACAGCGAGGAAATCCGCGCCGCGCTCAAAGGCAATCCCGGCGCCTGGCCGGAACTGAACCGCGAAATGGAACCGGTGGCAGCGGCGCAATAAAACGGCTTAATGGACAAGCGATATTTGGAGGAGAGACATGGCAACCCTGGCAGCGGTCCTTGCGACCACCCACCATCCCTTTTACCTGAAGGCGACAACGGCACCGCCCGAGCAGCAGATGCCGCAGGCGCCGGAATGGAAGCGCAAGATCGAGGCCTATCGTGAGACGCTCACTCGTGCGAAGCCCGATATTCTGGTCATGGTTGGCGCCGACCATTTCCACCAGTTCTTCCTCGATAACTACCCGACCTTCCTGATCGGAAAGGCACCGCGCTACGACGCCACCTTCTACAATGAGGAGCGCGAATTCGGCATTCCGAAATATGTGCTTGAGGGCCATGAGGAACTGTCGAACTTCATGCACCAGGGTCTGATGGACCGCGGCTTCGACTTCGCCTTCAGCCATGAGCTGAAGCTCGACCATTCGATCATCTGCCCGATCATCACCACCCGGCCGGATGCCGACCTGCCGGTCGTGCCGATCTATACAAACATCTTCGTGCCGCCGCTGCCCTCGCCGAAACGCTTCTGGGATCTTGGCCGCGCCATTCGAGAGATCATCGACGAGTATCCCTCGGACCAGCGTATCGCCGCCGTCGGCAGCGGGCATCTTTCACTGGAGCTTGGCGGTCCGCGCCAGTTCAAGGAAACTGGTCCCGACCCGGAATTCGACCGCAAGGCGATCGAATGGCTGTCGACCGGCAATATCGAAGCGATCCTCGAAAACGTCACGCATGACAGCATGACGAGAAGCGGCAACGCCACCCATGGCTTCATGGACCTGATCCTGATGATGGGCATCGCCGGGCCGATCCCGACGGCCTATCACGACAATCTCGATCTCTTCCACACCATGGAGGCCTATTTCACCTGGTATCCCGAAGGAGCTGCAGCATGAGCAAGTATTATGTGAACAAGTTCCTCTTCACCGTCGATCGCGATCCCGACCTGCTGCGCCGATATAAGGACGATCCGCGCTCGCTGGTCGCCAGCTGGGAGCAGTCGATCGGACCGAAGCTCAACGATGCGGAAATCTCCACCGTCAATTTCCTGACGGATGCCGAGCGCGAAGCGCTGATCAAGCACGACTATGTCACGCTCTTCGAAATGGGTGCGCATTTCTTCCTGTCGTTGACGATCTTCATCGCCATCTACGACGAGGATTACATGACAAAGAACGGTCCGCTGTCTTTCCAGCGGGAATTCGCTGAGAAGTTGCAGCACTGGACAGGCAAGGATTATCCGTCCGTCGCGCTATGGCAGGCTGCTGCACGCTGAAGACTTCGTTTTGAACGACCTTTCGGCGCCCTGGGCGAAGGAAGCTATCTGGATCGGATTGTGGAGGAAAACCATGTGCAAGTTCTGTGGTAACCGGACGCATGCGCCGGCCGAACTCGGGAGCGGCGCAAACAGGGCAAGCGCCGTATCGGCAGACATGCCCGCCGGCATCGGCGAGGCCGACCGCTTGACGCTCATTCGCGGGGGCGCGGTCCTTTCGATGGATGCAGCAGTCGGCAATTTTAGAAAAGGCGATGTCTTGGTCCGTGGTTCGCGGATCGTCAAGATCGCCGAGGCGATCGACGCGCCTGAAGCCGCTGTCATCGACGCGTCGGGCATGGTGGTCATGCCGGGTTTTATCGATACCCACCACCATCAATTCGAGACCGCGCTTCGAAGCCTGCTTGCCGACGCGATCCTGATCAATGACGGGCGGCCGGAGAGTGCGGCAAATTACTATGAATGGATCCTGCAAAAGTTCTCCGTCCTCTACCGGCCCGAGGATGTCTATATTTCCGAATTGTTCGGTGGCCTGTCGCAGATCGATGCCGGCGTGACGACTGTAATGGATGTCAGCCAGATCCATCATTCGCCTGACCATTCGGATGCCGCCATCGCGGCACTGCGCGACGCGGGGCGGCGTGCCGTCTTCGGCTATTTCGAAGGCTGGGGGGATGCATCAAAATACCCAGGGGATGCGCGTCGCATCAAAGCCGAACATTTTTCGAGTGACGACCAGTTACTGACGATGGTCATGGGCGGCGAGATTTACCTGCCTTTCTACGAGGATGCCTGGGCGCTCGGCCGTGAACTCGGCATTCCGATCGCACTGCATGTCGTCGGGACTTTCGGCATGCGCCCGGTCTTCGATCAATTGGCTGAAGCTGGCCGGTTCGGGCCGGACAATATCTTCATTCATATGACCGGCATGAGCGACATGGCGTGGAAGCGTGCAGCCGATGCCGGTTCACATATTTCGCTCTCGGTGCCGATCGAGATGCAGATGCGCCATGGCAATCCGCCACTGCAGCAGGCACTCGATCTCGGACTTCAGCCGTCGCTGTCGACCGATGTCGAATGCACCATGACTGCCGACATGTTCACGCAGATGCGCTCGGCAATTACTTTGCAGCGTATGCTGGCAAATGATCAGGCTCTTCGTGGTGAAGATTATCCGAAGCTTCTGTCGGCCATGGATGTCATCCGCTTCGCGACAATCGAAGGCGCGCGCGGACTGAAGCTCGACCATAAGACGGGTAGCCTGACGCCCGGTAAAGAAGCTGACATCATCCTTCTTGACGCCACCGCCATCAACGTTGCTCCGCTGAACAACGTCCCTGGCGCCGTGGTGACCCTGATGGAGCGCTCGAATGTCTCGACCGTCCTATGTGCAGGCAAGGTCCGCAAATGGCAGGGCAAGCTTCTCGGTCATGATATTGCGGCACTGCGGGCGAGGCTGGAGTCGAGCCGCGACCATCTGCTCGACAAGGCCGAGATCGCAGCGGCTCTGTTCTAGGCTGTGGTGACAAATTAATGATTTGGGATGCCGTTTGAGGAGCAAATCAGATTCAACGCTGACTTTTGGAGGTCAGCGATGGAAGGTGAAGTTGTCCGGGATGATCAGTGGGAGCGGTTGAAGCCGTTTGTGCTTGGCGGTCGCAAGGGCAGGCGGGGTCCACGCAGCGACGGACGGCGGTTCTTCGATGCGATCTTGTGGCTGGCCCGCTCCGGTGCGCGTTGGCGCGACCTGCCCGAAGATCGCTTCGGTCCGTATCAAACGGTCAAACGACGTTACTACCGCTGGATCGATCAAGGCGTCTTCGACCGGATATTCGAAGCGGTGGCTGCCGATCCGGATATGGAATGGCTGTCCATCGATGCCACCGTGATCCGAGCGCAGGCGCAAGCGGCTGGCGGACGCCGCAAAAGGGGGGCGCAAGCCCAGGCTCTCGGCAGCTCCCGTGGCGGATTTGGCAGCAAAATCCATGCTGTAGTGGATGCCCTCGGGCTGCCGGTTCGTTTCCATCTCGGCCGAGGACAGCAGAACCACATGGCTCCGGCTTGCGACCTCGTTCGGGGACTGCCAGCCAAACAGGTGCTCGCATCGCCTACAAGCAGCGCTGGGGCATCGAGAGTTTCTTCGCCAATCTCAAACAATGGCGACGCCTCGCCACACGCCATGACAAACTCGCAGCCAATTTCCTCGGCTTCATCAAGCTGGCAAGCATCATGCTTTGGCTCAAATAGTTAATTTGTCACCACGGCCTAGAGATTTCCAACCTTCCTCAGCTGAGAAAAATCAAGCTTGCGGCGCCGATCAATCCGGCATGCCTTGCGAGTTGTGCCGGCACGACCGGCACGTCGCGATAGGCCGGCATTGCCCGCTCCCGCATGGTGGCCTCGATTCTGTCGCGTAGCAGATCATGGCCGTGAGATATTCCGCCGCCCATGACGATCATGTCGGGCGAGTAGAGATGCAGCAGGTTGGTAAAGCCGATGCCCAGCCAGCGGGCTTCCCTCTCGATCAGTGCAAGGGCTGCTTCGTCACCCGCGCGCGCCGCCTCCACAACGTGTCGGCCTGTCACTTCGCCATCATCGGACAGCGTTCGCAGCGCCGAACCGTCGCCGGGTTTTGTCAGAGCCGTCGCACGCCGGCCGAGGGCAGTACCCGACGCCACCGCCTCGAAGCAGCCCACCGCTCCGCAAAGGCATCGTTCGCCCTCGCTCGTGATAGTCATGTGGCCGATTTCGCCTGCGAGCCCGCGGCGCCCATGCATGATCCGGCCATCGGAGATCACCCCACCGCCGATGCCGGTGGACACGGTGACGAACACCAGCGAGGCTGCGCCGCGCCCGGCGCCGAAACGCCATTCGCCAAGAGCGGCGGCGTTCGCATCGTTCTCCAGTCGCACAGGAAGTTTCAAGCGCTCCTGAAGAAGACGCGCAAGGGGCACTTCACGCCAGCCCGAGAGGGTAGGCGGCGCGGTGAGAATGCCTAAGACCGGATCGAGCGGACCAGGTGCTCCGATGCCGACACCGAGCGGCCTGGCGTCGGGAATTTCCGAACAGGTTTTCTCGGCAAGCATCGCGATCTGCTCGATGACTGCATTCGGGCCATCCCTCGCGCGCGTCGGCACGGACGCGAAGGCCAGTAATTTGCCGCCGTCGTCAACCAATGCGGCGCGCAACTCCGTTCCACCCAGATCGAATGCAAGCGCAATCTTGCTCATCAGGGCTGAGTCTCCAAAGCGTGCAGCCAGGCGATACGCCCTGGCAGATCCTTATCGCCGAACGCCAGTGATCCGAGCACGACCGTCTCCGCACCTGCTGCCCGCAACATTGGAACGGTCTGTTCGCGGATGCCGCCATCCGCGGCAAGAACGATCTCCTTTTCACGTCCGGCACGCTTCATCAGCGACCGGGCTTCGCGCAGCCGGTCACAGGCTTTATCCGAAAGGCTTTGTCCCTTGACGCCGATCGAGGTTCCGAGCAGCGTGAAGAAAGCGACCTCGGTAAGGAACGGTTCTGCCTCGCTGACCGGAGTTTCCAGCCGCAGAACGACGCCGGCTTCGGCTCCAAGCTCTTTTGCGAGTGCTACTGCGCGCAAGCCTGCTTCACCGTTCTCGGCATGAACGCTGACGAGATCGGCGCCCGCTTCGATGAACTGGCGTGTCTGCTCCTCCACAATCTCGGCCTCGACCATCAGATGCACATGGATCGGTTTTGCCGTCAGCTTGGCGATGCGGGCGACGAAATCGGGAAAGAACAGGAAGCCGGGTGTGAAGCGCGCGTCGGCAACGTCGATATGGTGGAGATCGACATAGGGTTCGATGCGGTGAAGGTCGCGTTCCATATTGGCGAGATCTGCGGACCAGAGTGAAAACTCGCCGAGCAGCCTATGCCGCGGCAATGTGGCGATGGTGCCGCCCGAGAGAGATTTCGATGTCATGGCTGAGCGACGCTCCGATGTTTGAATTCTGTGGTGAGGAATTGCCGGATCACCGTTCGGACCGCGGCGAAATGAGATTCCGCATCCGCTGCCTTTGCCGGCACTTCGAGGAAATGCGCATTTGGAAGCGCGTCGGCTATCACTTGTGCGACGGCGAGAGGGTGAATGGCATCCTGCCGGTTGCCGAGGACGAGGGCGGGAACAGCGAGCCTTGCCGCGTCTGCTCGCGAAACGCCGGTCCCATCCGAGGCGATGTCATGAAGCACGTCGGCGAAATCAGGTGCATCCGGGCGCTCGAAATATCCGAGCAGGGAAGCGAGATTGTCTGGCGCTTCCACCCGCAGACGTTCCGCTGTCGCCGACCTGGCAAAAAGCGCCTGGCCTTCGGCAGGTGGATGAGATCGAAGCAAGGCCGCGATCTCGCGGATCGGCGTGAGATTGTCTGGGGCGCGGGCAAACGACCAGGCCGGGCGCACCAGGACGATGCCCATGACGCGATCGGGGTGCGTTTTTGCCAGATGCAGTGCGATCGCTGCGCCCATGGAGATGCCGCCGGCGATGAACCGGTCTACTCCCTTTTCGTCTGCGGCGGCGATGACGTCGGCGGCAAACATCGCAATCGAGAAGGGGCGTGGCATGCCGAGCGTCGAGCTCCCATGCCCGCGGCACTCAGTCGTGATCCGCCGCCAGTCGAGCCCTTCGGGGATAACCTGCGCGACCTGCGCCTCATTGCCTCCGAGCCCGTGCTGAAAGAGCAAGGCTTTGCCTGTTCCGCAGTCGTAAACTGAAAGGTCGGCATCGTCTCGTCTGAAGGCGATGTGCGTCTTCATCGGATCAGATCCGAAAGAAATCTGGCGACGGCGGGTGCTTCCTCTGCCGTAAGACCATGCGTGACGAGCGTACCGTCGAAACCGGTCACGCACAGGCCGTCGATGAAGGCAGGGAAATCGACGATACCTTGACCTGCTGTCGCGAAGCGGCCATCGGCATAACGATCCTTCGCATGGGCCATCGCCACGTACCCGGCCGAGATATCGATTGCTCTGTCGACGATGTCGGACACTTCGGCCGGTGTCGCCTGCTCGAAGAGGTTTGCCGGATCGAGCACGATGCGCAGGTGCCTCGACCCCATCTCTCCGATCAGTCGCACCGCATCAGCGGCGGAAGTGACGATGTTTGCCTGTTCCGGCTCGATGCCGAGATCGATGTCGTGCCGCTCGGCGAGTTCCAGCGCTTTTTCCATTTCGGCAGCCATATCGGCCCAGGCAGACGGAAGCGCATTGTCCGGATGATGCATCCATTGATCCTGGGCATGGCGGCTGCCTGTGCAAAGCGTCACAAGCGGAATCTGCAAGGCTGCTGCCGTTTCGATCACCACCCCAAGCTGTTTGAGCCCTTTTTCCCGCACGGATTTGTCCGGGTGGGCCATGTTATAGGTGCCTGAAAGTGCCGCGAGTGAAATACCGGTCTCTTCAGATGCCGCCCGGATCGCGGCAATCGTTTCCGGCGCCACCGCATCCGGCATCGACGGCAGGCCGACGCAGGCGAGATTGAACTGCGTTGCCGCAAATCCGCTGTCACGCACGGCCGAGAGCACACGCTCGGGGTCTGTGCCGGGGAAGGTCTTTGCGAAGATGCCAAGCTGCATCAGACCGATCCCGTGACGGTTGCGAGTTCGACGCGTTCGCCCGTTTCGACCGAGCGGGCGATGGCGACCATGGCACGGATGGAGGCGATGCCGTCCTCTATATCGGCGCCGCGCATGGGCGCGCCGTTCAGCACGGTATCGGCAAGCCCTTCCAGTTGCCGGCGGAAGAAGTGCCCGTCGGCGCCTAGTGGCTTGCGCGTGGTCGCGTCCTTTTCGTGGAAGATCTCGACCTCGCTCGCCCTGAAGTACCAGGGATTGAAGGTCTTGGCGATCACCGAACCGTTTTCGCCATAGAGCTGGAAGCCCTCATGCCAGTCCATGCGGACCGCGACCGTCAGATCGAGATGACCGAGTGCGCCATTGGCGAACTCGGTTTCCACGAACCAGCAATAGGCGCCGGCACGCTCGAGAAGGCGGGCTCGCACCGCGACGATCTCGCCACACAGGAAACGGGCGGTGTCGACGAGATGCGAGCCATGCGCCAGCATGAAATACTGGCGCAGGTCAGCCTTGGGGTTTCCGGAGGGTTTTCTCGCGAATTTGCTGGTGATCGGCAGCGGTTGAACCGCATCGGTATTGGTGTAGCGGTGGGTGGAGTCGCAGTACCAGGCTTTCAGCGCGAAGATCTCGCCGATATCGTCACGGACAAAATCCCGTGCAGCCTCCAGCGCCGGGTCGAAACGCTTCATGTGGCCGACCTGCAGCACTTTGCCGGAGCGCTTGACGGCGTCGGCGAGCGCGCGGCCCTCCTCGATCGTCACGCCGGTCGGTTTCTCGCAGAGCACATGCTTTCCAGCATCGAGCGCCTTGACCGACATCGGCACGTGATAGGCGTCCGACGTCGCGATGATGACGGCTTCCAGCTCGGGATCGGCAAGCATCGCGTCATAATCGGCGTATATCTTCTGTGGTTCGTATGTCGCGCCCATGCGCGCGAGCAGGTCGGGTGCTGCGTCGCAGATCGCGTAGAGGTCGGCATTCCCAGCCTTCACGCAGGATTCGAGATGGGCGAACTGCGCGATCGGGCCGCAGCCGAGCACGCCCACACGCAGCCGACGGTCTTCCTTACGGATCATGACTTCTCCCTCAGGCGCCGTAGCGGCGCATCGTTTCCCGGTTCGTCCGGACGGCTGCCACGGGATCGGCGGCGGCGGTGTCTGATTCCTCTTCCAAGACCAGCCAGCCATTGAAGCGCGGCGCGGCAGCGACGATGTCGATCACGGCGGGCGTATCGCAGACCCCTTTGCCAAGCATGGCCCAATTGCCCTCTGCATCGACGTCCTTGAGGTGCAGATAGCGGATACGGTCCTGATAGGTTCGCAGCGTATCCAGAATATCGTCGTGACCGCGCAGAATATGACCGGTATCCGGCACCCAGCCGACGAGGTTCTTGTCGAGAAGCGAGAAGATCCTGTCATAATCGGCGCGGTCGAACAGCAGCGTATTGTGGTGCGAGCTCGGATGCACAGCGATATCCACGCCGGAAGCTTTGCCCAGTTCGCCCGCCCGATTGTAGAATTCCGCGGCGATTTCGAATTTCGCCTCCCGCGATCCTTCGGAGACTACCGTCGCAGAGCCGATCGAAACGAAGGCGCCGGAAAAGGTGGCCGCGAAATCGATCCAGTATTGTGTGGTCGTGAGGTCGTTCTCGATCTCTTCCCTGAGGGTGAAGCCGCTTTTGGAGCCAATCGCAAAAGACACGAGCGTCAGGCCATGTTTCTTCAGGCTCGCGGCGAAATTATCGGGATGATCCGCGTAGCGACCGATCATCGTGTCGGTAATCTCGATACCCGCGTAGCCGCCCGCCGCAATGGCTTCCAGCAGATCGTCCGGGCCGCCATTCCAGTTTTTCCCGAGCATTTCCCAGGTGAATGTCTGGCAGCCGACTTTCAGGTCTCTGATACTCATGCCCATTCCTTGACTTCGACCTGTGTAGGCCTTCGTTGATATGCCGCTGGACCGGTTGACCGCGCTCTTGGCATGATGGTGAAGCGGCGACGTCCCCTGGCGAGCTGCGTGTAACGGTTGGATTGCTATTTCCGCATGGTTTATAAAAATATGTCGCGCGTCAAGAAATAAAATGTTCTATAGCGGTTGTCGCTGCGGCAACGCCCATCGATGATGGGCGGAATATCTGAAATTGGTGGGGAGGCCAGTTTATGAGAGCATATCCGGGGACCAGGCTGGGCATCGGCGTTATCGGCTGCGGCAATATCTCGATGACTTACCTGCGTAACGCTGCCCTGTTTGCCGGAGTCGAATTGAGGGCCTGTGCCGACATCTCATCCGACATGTCGGCGCTGAGGGCGAGGGAATATGGCATCCGGGCGATGGAGGTCGATGCGCTCTTGGCCGACCCCGAAATCGATCTGGTCCTCAACCTCACGATCCCGGCCGTCCATTTCGACGTGACGATGTCGGCGCTTTGTGCGGGCAAGCATGTCTTCACCGAAAAGCCTCTCGCGACGTCTGCTGCCGAGGGCCGCAAGCTCGTGGCCGAAGCCGCAGGTCGCGGTCTTCTGTTGGGATCGGCTCCTGATACATTCCTCGGCGCCGCTGGGCGGCGTGCCCGAGGCCTGATGGATGCAGGTGCGATCGGCCGCCCGGTCAGCGGCACCGCCTTCATGTTCGGCCGCGGCATGGAACATTGGCATCCCAATCCACAATTCTACTATCAACCCGGCGGTGGCCCGCTCTTTGACATGGGTCCCTATTATCTGACGATGCTGGTCAATCTGCTCGGCCCGGTGAAAAGCGTGATGGCGATGGCGACGAAAGGCCAGGAAGAACGGCTGATAACGGCCGACGGCCCCTTCAGGAACACGACGTTCAAAGTGGGCACGCCGACCAATGTGCTCTCGCTTCTCGAGTTTCAATCGGGCGCGACGGTGAATTTCGGTGCGTCGTGGGATGTCTTCCGGCACTCCAATCATCCGATCGAGTTGCACGGCACCGAGGGGTCGTTGCGCCTGCCCGATCCCGACACGTTCGGTGGAACGGTCTGGCTCTCCGAGCGCGGCGCTGAATGGAAGAATTTCGAAAGCGAAAACGAGCTGTATGGTGCCCCAAACTGGCCGTATAGCGCTCCCGACCGCGCCAACTATCGCATGCTGGGCGTTGCCGATCTCGTCCGCGCGCTTGGCGAGGGCAGGGCGCCACGCGCCTCCGGCGATCTGGCCCTTCATGTTCTCGAGATCATGGAAGCGGCCCTGGCATCCAGCGAGGCCAGGAGCGCGGTTGTGATCGCAGGCACAGTCGCACAGCCGCCGCTGCTCGGGGACGATGAAGCCCGCAGCCTGCTTGCTTGAGGTGAGACGATGAAAGATCGATTGGATCCCGGCGCCGCGCATGTCCTGGCGCTCGGTCGCGCAGCAAACCAGCCGCCCTTTGAGCAGGGGACAGTAAGTGAGGCGCGCGCTGCCTATGACGCGGGATGCCCGACATTGCAGGGCGATCGCGAGCCTGTCGCGGCCATCGAGGACAGAACGATTGCCGGGACGGGCGGCCCGATCCCGCTCAGGATCTACCGAGGCGTCGGCGCTCCGAACGCGGATGCGCCGGCACTTCTCTACCTTCACGGTGGTGGCTGGGTCGTCGGCACGCTTGAATCCCACGACGAGATCTGCCGGTGGTTTGCGAATGTCGGCGCCTGCATCGTATTTTGCCCGGACTATCGGCTGGCGCCCGAGCACAAGTTCCCGGCGGGTTTGGAAGATTGCGTATCGGCGCTTGCCTATGTGGTGGGGCAGGCAAGCGCGCTTGGTATCGATCCAGATCGGATCGCGGTTGCGGGCGATAGTGCCGGCGGTAATCTGGCCGCTGTCCTGTCGCTTCTTGCGCGCGATGGCGTTGCGCAGAAAATCTCGGCGCAGCTTCTGCTCTATCCCAACACCGATGCCGGGCAGACGACCGACAGCTTTGTCAGGTTTTCAGAAGGATACGGTTTGACTGCATCGACGATGCGCTGGTTCCGCGATCATTATGTCCGCGACGCGGCTGATATCGGTGATTGGCGCGTCTCACCGCTGCGGGTCGGAAATGTCGTGGGTTTGCCACCGGCCTTCGTCGCGATTGCGGGCCAGGATATCCTCGCAGACGAAGGCGAGGCCTATACCCGCCGGCTTGCCGAGGCGGGCGTTCCTGTAGTCCTGCGGCGTTGGCAGGACCAGATCCACGGCTTCGTTTCCATGGGGCGGCACATTCCGGCGGCGCGGCGGGCGGTGGAAGAAGCGGTTGCCGGATGGCGCAGCCTCGTCGATCACGCCGACTGACGCATCACCAATGTACCATCGAGGATGATTTTTCGTGCAACGACCTGCTTGGTGTCGTTGTCTTCGTCCAGCATAGAAAGCAGTGTGTCGACACTGCTGCGTGCCATGGCGGTGAAATCTTGCGCCATCGTCGTCAATGGCGGGCAGGTATAACGGCTGAGAGGGTGATCGTCATGGGCGGCGATGCGAAGATCGCTATCGCCCCTGCGGCCGATGCGGAGGCCGCGCGAGTGGGCGGCAGCCATCGCGCCGAAGGCAAGTCGATCGTTCGCGCAGAGGATCGTCCTGCCCGGAAGCGTTCCAGCCGCGATCATTGCGTCGGTCTGCTCATACCCCATACGTTCGAAATCCCAGCCGTAGCTATCGGTGGCGCCAAACACGACCGGTTCGAAACCGAGCGCTTCCATCGTGGCGACATAGCTTGCCAGCCGCTCCCCGGAATTGTGATTGACATGCGGAATGTCGAAATATGCGGGCGGCTCGCCGGACCGGCAGAGATAGTCGACAATTGTCGCAACGCTTTGGGCATTGTTGTTGCCAATGAAGGGCGTGTCGCCCTCGATGAACGTATCGAAGTAGACAATGGGAATGCTCTCCCGGAGTTTTTCGAAGATGCCGGGCTCGGAAGAAAGACCCAGAGGCGCGATGATCGCGCCGGCAGCCTTCAAGGACAGCAGCGTGTTCACAGCCTCGGCTTCAAGATCCGGCAAGCCGTGGGACGAGATGACGATTGGCCAGTAACCTTCACCCCGGACGAGCAATTCAAGACGGTTGACCATTTCGGCATAGAATGGATCTGTGATGACAGGCACGAGAATGCCGACGTTGCGTGTCCTCTTGCGATTGAGATTGCGCGCATAGAGATTAGGACGGTAGTCCGATGCCGAGAGCGCATCCTCGATGCGTTTGCGTGTCACCGGCTTTACGCTGCTCGGGTCATCGAAATACCTCGAAAGCGTTGGACGAGAAACGCCACAGGACCGGGCGAAATCGTCCATGGTTTTGATTGTCATCTTGTCCATCGGCAATTCTGGTTGCACTGCGCCAAGGCACCTCTGCGTAAGCCGATGTCGCAAGGGCGGTCAGTGTGGGGGCTTCGAAATGCGTTTGTAGCCTGAGAATATCGCATGCGCAAAATTTTTTGTTACATAGGTACAATTGGCAGCCTAAACGCCCCTACACATAGCGCACTTCGACCCCCAGCTTGTCCAATCGGCTGCGAATCCCGTGCGGCATGCCGGTGTCGGTGATGATCAGATCGACACGTGAAAGCGAAAATGCCTTAGACGAGGCGCCAATATCCCACTTGCTGGAATCCGCCACGAGGATGACGCGCCTCGCCATGCGGACCAGATTGCGTTTGGTGCGTGCAATGTCTTCCGAGACATCTACGACATCGAATGCGTGATCGATGGCATGAGCACTGAGGAACGCCTGGTGGGCGACAAGACCGCCCACGGCCTTGTCGGAATCCGAGACGATCGTGCTGACGGTACTTGGAAAGACACGGCCGCCTATCATATGCACGTCCAGCCCCGGCCGATACATCAGATGCTGCGCGATATTCATGGCGGTTGTGGCCACGACAACGTTATTGACCGGGGGCATTTGCATGGCAACCTGCAGCAGTGTCGAGCCGCTGTCGAACACAACGGACTGGTTGTCGATTATTTGACGTGCCGCCATCTGCGCGATGCGTCGTTTGGCGTCGAAATTACGGTTCATCCGTTCTTCGAAGGCTGCTGCGGGCGAACTGGCCGGCAATGCGATTGCGCCGCCATGCGTTTTGATGAGCTGCTTCTTGGCATCCAGAATTTCCAGGTCGGATCTGATGGTCACCTCGGAGACACCGAAGTTTTCCGCCAGCTGCGTGGTGCGCGCCTGGCCGGTCCGTTGAAGTTCCAGCATGATCTGATGTCGCCGTTGTTCCGCAAGCATGTGTGACCTCGAATTCCCTTAGATGACGGTACCGATCTTTCGAAAATCGAAAATGCACGGCAACTATTGTGATCAAAAGACGCGATGGAGGGCGGCATCAACGTATGCTGAGCCCACACTACTGTCATATTAAATCAAAACGAAAGAAATCGAAATATTGAACGTTCGTTTATTTTCGAGTTAGGGTCTCAACGCGAGATCAAATTGTAGAGGGACAGCATCGATATGGGCCTTGGAACCAAAATTCGCCTGTCACGGCTGTTTTCACATCCGTCGGGGCATCTGTTCGGTGGCGCGGTCGACCACTTCGTTGGCTATGGCAACGTCCGTGAGGGCGGCCTGGCGGATCTACCGGGCGCGCTGAAGCGGGTGATGGCCGGAGAGCCGGACTATATCAGCATTCAGCCTGGTGCTGCGCGCCACTTGTGGCCCGCCTATGCAGGCAAGGCGGCGCTGGTCATTCAAGCCGGGTGCTTTACGCCGGACGATCGAATCCGTCAGTTGATCGCGACCCCCGAGGATGCGGTGCGCTACGGGGCAGATGCTCTGGCCGTTGCCATTCCGGTGCGCGGCAATACCGAAGGCGAATACATTCGCTGGCTCACCGATACCGTCAACGCCGCAGCTCGCTTTGAAATGCCGGTCGTTGCCCATGTCTATCCCCGCGACTATTCAAACGGCGGCAAGATTGTCTTCACCCCAGACGAGATCGCCTATGCCGTGCGGATCGGGTTTGAGACCGGCGTTGACGTGATCAAGGTCGGGTACACCGGGGACTTCGACTCTTTCCGGGAAACCGTCGCCACCTGCCCGGTTCCCATCGTTATCGCGGGCGGCCCGAAGACGGAAAATCTGCTCGGGGCTCTCACTCAAACCTTCGATGCCTTGCGGGCGGGAGCGAAGGGTGCCGTAGTGGGACGAAACCTTTGGGGCCACGGCGATACGACGATGGCGGCGCGCGCCTTCAAGCTCGTCATTCACAGCGGTATGGCGCCGCAAGAGGCGCTCGCTGCCGCGGGCGGTTAACGGGTGACACACAACCTTCAGGTTCTCGGCTTCGGGGCGCTGGCGATCGACGATATCATCTACGTCGATCGACCGCTGAGTGCCGGCAAGGGAAAGGTGATAAGTCGCACCCGGGACCACGGCGGCAATGTCGCGACGGCCCTTGTTGCGGTCGCAAAGCTGGGGGGACGGGCCGGTTTCATCGGTTGGCTGAGTGATCAGCCTGTTACCGATATCAGCGCCCGCGAGCTTGAACGGCACGGGGTCGATATATCCTTCTCACCGCGCCGCCCCGATGCCAGGCCGATACGGTCGGTGATCACGGTCGGACCTGAAGGGGACAGGTTTATCGCCTATGACGACAATGTGCCGCACGGAACCTCCGAGGCACTCGCCGATAGCACTCTTGCACAAGCCCAGGTGCTGTTGATCGACGGCTATGCCACCCACGCCGATACGATCGTTGCGCGCGCCCGCAAACTGGGCCTTGCTGTGGTGGCAGACATTGAATGGACGATCGGGCCTGCAACCGAACGATTATTGAGCCTGTCCAACCATCTGGTACTGCCATTGAAATTTGCGCAGACTTATTCCTGCGAAGCCGATCCGGCGTTGGTCCTCCATAAGCTCTGGTCTGACGACCGCACCGCAGTCGTTTTGACCGACGGTGAACGAGGATCCTATATCAGGCAGACGGGAGACGCCGTTTTTTGGCATGTTCCGGCCTACGAGGTCAAAGCGGTCGACACGACGGGCGCCGGAGATTGCTTTCACGGTGCTTATGCTTTTGCGCTGACACAGGGAAAGCCGCCTCTCGACTGCGCCATCTATGCAACTGCCGCAGCCGCGATCTCGGTGACTGGCCCCGGTGGCCGCATGGCCCTGCCGGATCAAAGCGCCTGTCTCGCGTGGCTGGCGAGGGAAAATGCACCCGTGCCCAGACCGATCGCGCCAGCGGAGTGAGAGTTCATCACACCGGTGCCCTGGACGATCGGACTAGCGCTGCGCAGATGACGGTTTCGGTTCGACGCCGGGGAGGGGCTGTCCTGGGGATTGGATGGCGACGATACTAATGAGGAAGTGCCGTGGCTGTTGTTGTACTGGATAAAATTTGCAAGACCTTTGGAACCAAATTCCACGCGATCAAGGATCTTAGCCTGACGATAAATGATGGCGAGTTCCTCATCCTCGTCGGTCCTTCAGGATGTGGAAAATCGACGGCATTGCGCATGATCGCCGGGCTGGAAGAGATCAGCAGCGGGACCCTGAGCATCGGTGGAGAGAATGTCGAGGATCTCGCGCCGAAGGACCGGGACATAGCGATGGTCTTTCAGAATTATGCGCTTTACCCGCATATGACGGTGTTCGAAAATATTGCCTTCTCGATGAAGCTTGCAGGCAAGAGCAAGGAAGAGCGCACGAAGCGGGTCCATGAAATTGCTAAGACCCTTCAACTGCATACGCTGCTCGACAGCAAGCCGGCCGCGCTCTCCGGCGGCCAACGCCAGCGGGTCGCCATGGGACGCGCAATGGTGCGGGAACCGGCAGCGTTTCTCATGGACGAGCCCCTGTCAAACCTCGATGCCAAGCTGCGCGTGCAAATGCGCGCCGAAATCGTCAGCCTGCAAAGACAGCTTGGCGTGACGACGATCTATGTGACGCACGATCAGACCGAAGCCTTGACCATGGGCGACCGGGTTGCGGTCTTGAAGGGCGGCGTCCTTCAGCAGGTCGACACACCAAAAACACTGTATAGCCGGCCGGTCAACGCCTTCGTTGCGGGTTTCATCGGCTCGCCATCCATGAATCTGTTCGAGGGCCGCTTGCAGAACGGCAGGATTGATCTGCCGACCTTTTCCATACCGGTCGCGACGACCGCATTCGAGCAGTCTCCCGGTCTGAGGGCGTTCGAAGGCAAGACGATCGTCTTCGGCATTCGCCCGGAAGACCTTTACGACAGCGGTCTGGAATCGGGATCACGCTACGCGACGATCCCTGCCCTCGTGAAATCGATCGAGGAGTTGGGTTCGGAGCTGATCGTTCATCTGAAGATAGAAGCAGCGCGGATCGATTCCGGTGACCCGGATGCCGTCGAGGACTTGAGCGGCGCGGCAAATGCCGTGGCGAAGTTCGAATCCGTGAGCACAGTCCAGCCGGGCGCAATGATCAACCTGGCGATCGATGTAGCCAAACTACACTTCTTCGATCCTCAGACGCATCTGGCAATCTAGCAAGATCTGCGGCGACCGAGCTGCTTGGCGGGCGTTCGCAAGAGCGCCTGCTTGCGTCATCGTTCACAAGTCCTCGCCGCTCCTTGCCGGCCGGCTTTGCGCGTTCCGCATCGAAAGTGCAGGATCTTACACCGTTTCGTAACCCGTGACTTTACGGCCAGAGGCTGAGTTCTTTTGGCGTTAGTTAGTTGGCGGCTGATTGCTACTTTAAAGTGTTAAGTCCGTGAGGATAGCCTGGCGGAACCGCTTTTCCTGGGTCGCCAAAGCCTTTCATTTGTTTTCCTTTGGGCGGCGCAGCTTTCATTTGTTTACGAAAGTAAAGAAAAAATGCGACATGAGCAATATGTCGGAAAGAAAAAATGTCTTCGGGATTTGAAGATAAAGCTTATAAAAATCAATAGCTTAAAGTAAT
The DNA here is from genome assembly GCF_014193955.1 of Rhizobium sp. BK379. NCBI lineage: Bacteria > Pseudomonadati > Pseudomonadota > Alphaproteobacteria > Hyphomicrobiales > Rhizobiaceae > Rhizobium > Rhizobium sp. BK379. The sequence continues at coordinate 497,150 of NZ_JACIAD010000003.1, read as the reverse complement.
TTTTATCGCCCCTGAAGCCCTCATGCTTTTTCCGATTGCAGTTCTTCATTGACAGCCAGACGCCTGGAGGAACCTACTTTGGTCTCGATCGGGAGGATCGAGCGAAATATCGTTTTCAGGGAGGGAAACATGAACGTCAGAAGATTTATCGTGGCGGCTCAGTCGGCTGTGGCCGCCTGGGCACTATGCACCACCTGCGCCTTTGCCCAGACCAATCTCGAGTTCATCCAGTGGTGGGAGCCAGAAATGCCCGCCGGTGCTCTGCGCGGCATCATGGATGACTTTGAAGCCAAGAACCCCGGCATCAAGGTGACGCTTGTCAGCGGTCCCTATTCCGCCACCCATGATCAGATCGTCGTGGGCGCAGCGTCCGGGACACTCAGCGATGTCGTCGGCCTGGACGGCGCATGGGTCAACGGCTTGGCAAAGCAGGGCGCAATCGCCTCGATGGACAGCCTGATGGCTGATGCCAAATATGATCAGAGCCAGATCGCCGACATCATCAAGGTCAATGGGCAAAGCGTCATGTTCCCGCTTGCCTCGTTCGTCTACCCGGTCTTCGTCAACCTCGATCTGGCAAAGGCGGCCGGGGTCGAAAAGTTGCCGACAAACCGCACCGAATTCGCTGCTGCCGCGAAGAAGATGACCAATGCGGACAAGAACCAATATGGCTGGGTGTTGCCTCTGTCGTTGCAAAACCCCGGCGGCATCCAGAATGATGTGATGTCCTGGGTCTGGGCATCCGGAGCATCCATGCTGAAGGATGGCAAGCCAGATCTGGAAAATGCCTCTGTCGTCGGCACGCTTGAATACATCAAGTCGCTGCAGGACGCCGGCGTCATCTCGCCTGGTATTTTTGCCAAGAAGGAACAGGACAAGGTCGAAGAGTTCGTCAACGGGCGTGTCGGCATGATGATCGACTCGTTGGCGCACATCAATCTCATTCGCCAGCGAAACCCCAATCTCAAATTCGGCATCTCCGCCCTTCCAGCCGTTGACGGCTACACCGGCAAGCGCGGGTTGCCCTATGCCTCCTGGGGCATCGGCATCAGTGACAAAAGCGAGCACAAGGCGGAGGCCTGGAAGCTCGTCGAATATCTGATGAGCCCGGAAGTGAACAGCCGCCTCGTGTCGATCGCCAATGCCTTCCCGGGTAATATCCACGCCAAACCCGATTTCTCGAAATCGGACCCGCTGTTTGAAGAAGCCTTCAAGATATTCCAGAGCGGGAAGCTCGCCAACGAATTCGTCGGACTGCCCGTGGCCGAAGATCTCATGCGTCAGATGAATGTCGAAGTTCAGAAGATGTTCGACGGTCAGCAAACCGCAAAGGACGCGGCTGCCAATACGCAGAAGCAATGGTTGGTCGAATTCAGCAAGTAGTCTCCCAAGACGGGCGGCAGCGTGACAGACTTCGATCACGCTGCCGTCGCATCGCGACGAAGCAATGCGTTACGACCAGGGAGAAATTACCTCTCATGAGCCTCGCCACCGAAACTATGATCCGGACGCAATCAAAAACGCGCAAGCGCGGTCTGCTGTCTTACAAGACAAGAAAAAGGCTGGTTCCCTACTTTTATGTTGCGCCAGCGACGTTTCTGTTCTGCCTCCTGATGCTGTTTCCCATGATCACCGTCCTGCGCTATTCGCTGATGGACGGCGCGATCACGAAAAAGGACGCGTCCTTCGTCGGATTGCAGAACTATGTGACGATCTTCAAAGATCCGGTTTTCTGGCAGTCGGTCGGGCAGACCCTCTACTTCACGGTGATGAGCGTCATCTTCCATCTTCTGATCGGTCTCGCCTTCGCCCTTTTGCTCAACAGCCAGCGTGTCGATCCGTTGGTCAGAAGCATTCTGCGGGTTCTCTACATTCTGCCCTGGCTCTTCACGGCGGTAATCATCGCAATCATCTGGCGGCTGCTTCTGGATCCGAATGGTGTCGTCAACAGCATCCTGATGACGCTCCATATCATTGACTTCAAGGTCGAGTGGTTTTCTTCGACGAGAACCGCGCTGCATGCGCTGACCTTTGCGAATATCTGGGCGGGATACCCGCTCTATATGGTCAGCCTTCTCGCTGGTCTTCAAGGCATTCCCAAGGATCTCTACGAGGCCGCCGGCATTGACGGCGCCAACGAGTTTCAGAAATTCCGCTACATCACGATCCCGCAACTGATGCCGATCATCATCAGCATCGCCTTGCTTGATTTCATCTGGACGATGCAGGTCTTTCCCCTCGTGTGGATGACGACGGGAGGCGGTCCGATCTACGCGACCGAGGTGCTCAGCACCTACACCTACAAACTTGCGTTTTCGAGTTATGAATTTTCGCGCGCGTCGGCGAGCGCAATCTTCATTCTGATCATCTCGATGGGCGCCACATATTTCTACATCAAACACCAGAAGGCCAGGTGACCGGCAATGGCAAAACGCTCTCTCAGTCGCACCATAGTACCGACCCTCCTGACATATCTCGGGCTGGCGGTCGGGCTGGTCTTCGCGGGCTTTCCGATCCTGTGGATGTTCTTCACGTCCTTGAAATCGAACACTGAGATCTTTGCCCTGCCGCCGCGGCTGCTGCCCGACCGTTTCACCAGCGTCGCCTATCTTTCGATCTTCAACGACCCAACGAAGGTTCGCTTCTTTATCAACAGCTATCTCGTCGCTGGAGTGGTAACGGTTCTGACGGTGCTGATCGCCATCCTTACAGCCTATGCTTTCAGCCGGTATTCATTCCGGCTCAAGAAAACGCTGAACGTGTTCATCATCAGCACGCAGACCGTGCCGCCGATCACGCTTTTGATCCCCTATTTCGGCATGGTCGTCGCCTTCGGCATTTTCAACACCTATTTTGCGCTGATTTTAACCTACATGGTTTTCACGCTGCCTTATGCGATCCTTCTCATGACTGGATATCTCAATACCTTGCCGAAGGAACTCGACGAGGCGGTGCTTGTCGACGGCGGGTCAAGCTGGACGGCACTATGGCGTGTGATCATCCCGCTGTCCGTGCCGGGCATCGTCGCGACGGCGGTCTATACATTTCTGCTGGCATGGAACGAATTCCTCTTCGCGCTGACCTTGACGAAGTCAATGGACATGAGGACTGTTCCCATCGGTATCGAGTTGCTTATGGGCCAACACGCGTTCGAATGGAACGAGATGATGGCGATGAGCGTGCTCGGATCGCTCCCGCTTCTGGTCTTGTATCTGATAGCCCAGCGCTACTTCCTCGCGGGCATGGCGGCCGGGTCGGTGAAGAGTTGAGCATGGGATCTATTACTTTCGACGCAGTAACGCTTCGCGAAAACCATCTTGCGCATCGCAAGTGTATCGCTGCGCTTGCCAGACGACTGCGCGGGTCATGAGCTCGACCGATCAGTGTCCGTTGTCGACAGCCAACCGAGCCTGAGATGGATAACGCGGTGATCATCATATTGCAGGCGGTGGCTCGCGAGGCCATCATGGCGTGCCATACCGCTCAGCGCTAACGGCACGATGCTCGCGATCGTTGGCCCACCGTCCTTGAGGGCGAATTGGCCAAACGAGGGGCTCGAGCAGGACGTTCAAGCAATATGACGCTGTGAATGCGCCGTCGAGAAAGGAGGGGGCAAAGGTCGGCCCAAGTTTCAACCATCCCCGCAAACCTCCCGTGACCTCGCCATCGCCGTCTGACGAAAACCGATTGACTGTCGCTGCAGATGTCGTTTCTGCGCACCCAAGGGCGAGAAGTTCGCGCCAAGTTCTTGTGCTATTCCATAAAAGACCGCTTTAAGAGCGATGCCCTGCTTCTCTCCCTCGGTAGCGCAATTCCATCCCGCAGTTTACACTTCTTAAGGTAGATTATCGCTATACCGGCGCTACTTTAAAGCGATCCTGTGAGGTCTACATGGAACCCCCTCCATCTTTTTTCCAGAGATATCGTTCGCGGCCGTAGAATACAGGAGGCTATCGATCTCCGGAATTGGCGCAAACTTACGGCGCTCGCTGCAGCCCTGGGTGTAAACGAAAGTGCGCTGACGCGCTGGCGCAAAGGCGATTCAATTTCGCTGGAGAGTGCCGCAAATCTCTGCAAGGCCCTGGATGTGTCCCTCGACTGGCTGGTGCTTGGGCGAGGCTCACCTGAACACCATAAGCTACCCTCGCGCTCTGAACCGGAGCACGAATTTGCCAGTGTCTTCCGTGCCCTTCCGCCCGGTGCCGCAGATCACCTAACGGCCTTCCTACGGTCTGTTTGTTCAGATGGGTGACCATCATTTTGCGCAGAGCGAAAACAATCTGAGGTCGTTTTGCGAATAGCAAAATACCTATAAGTTGAAAATATCCTTCAATCGATGTCTATTTGTCTCGCATCCCGGATGTATTTGCCGAGATCGCAACTGAATTGTGCAAGAGAAGTCACGGTATAGAGCCAAATATAACGGGTCTATCCGATCGTTACGTTCATTTAAACCGAGATGGAGACGATCATGAATTCGATTACACTTGATTCCGCAGTGGATTACTTCGCGGAAATTCGTCACCCGCATCTGCCAACCGTCAACGAAATGCTAAAGGCCGGCGCTCCGCTGCCCAGTGCGCCCAAAGATCCGCAAACTGCTTTCAATACAACCGACAATGGCCTGATCTCGGTCATCCTGGCGCAGCCCAAAGTGCCTGACTCTGTTCAGAAGGAGTTGGACGTTCAGCGTCAAAACCTCATCGACCTGACCGGGGTCGCGTCGGCCTACGTCCGCAAGGCCGCGGACAAAGCCAACGATCCCAACAAGGTCTACGACACCATGCTGTGGCAGAGCGTCTTCAATCATCTGCCGCTGATGGGGCCGAGCCAATTCGTCAAGCAGACGATGACCCAGAACATCAAGGGGGTGGAACTGGCTGGAAAATTCATCTCGACGATTCTTGGCGTCGCGGTGGGCGGTGGACCTGCATTGGCCTCCTTTGCTGAATTCGTTTCAGGTCTCGGCGATTCCATACGGATGGGGGTCCAGACCGGTACGAAATCCTATAGCGTCGGCACGATCTCGATCGTGCTCGAGGGCCAACAGGTCGGCAACGAGATCAAGATAAATCCCTGGCTGAAGGGGTACTTCATCGACTTTACCCAGGATGAAAAGAAGATCTACTCATCGTGTGGATCGGCCGAGAGCTTCTCGATGTCGTTCAGCTATCGCGTCGCAACATCGTTGTTCAATTACGGCGCACTCGCAAATGCTGACGTCAAGAAAAAATACGACGCCTTCATCTCGGGCACGCAGATCGACGACATCGAGTCGGCCACCAACTTCTTCGACGGCAAGTTCGATACGAACTGATCCGGCAGTGCCGCCGCTTTGCGGCGGCACGTCAACCATAGGAGAAGCTTCGATGGAAAGCTGCATCTTACTGCATTTTGTCGATCCAAAGACAGATCAATGCGTTGCCGGCTCCGTCACGCCACGCTCTGTCCTCGACACAATCGCCGATGTCGTGGGCCGCTATGTTGCCGGTCAGCCAGGTCTGGCTGCCGCGGCAGCTTGGGAAACAGGGCTCAACCATGTGCCGTTTCTGTCACCTGCAGGTCGGTTCGAACGAACGCAGACGGTCACGAGACCTGAGCGGGATGTCGGCTATGGGCCGATCGTGACTGGGCTGATCGTGGAGCTTGTGCCTGAGGCCAGGCAGATCATTGATGATAATGTTGCCCTGCAAAAGCGCCTATCCGACATCAGCGACGAATTGCGCCAGAGCCTCATGACTTCGGCGACCGCCAGGCTCGTGTTCATAGTGATGAGCGCTATGCCAGGCGACTCCGGCAACCCTGTCGTGAAAGTATATGTGATCGATCGCCTGGCCACGACAGCACAAACCTCCAACATGAAGCCGCCCGGTGTCTGGTTGAGCCTGGCAGATGTCATTTCCGCGTATGCGTTCGACTTCGCACGCATGGCGGATGCGGCTGACCTGGCGGATTGGCAGAGGTTTGTTTCCAAGACAAAGACTGCGGGGAAGTGACACCTCGGTGCTCCCCGCAGCGCCAACGACCAAACATTGCTAGTCCGCCAACCTCGTTATCGCTCGTCTTGAAAGGAGAGCCTTCGATGTCGAACTATGTACTCGTTTGCCACGGTGACATCCGCGAGTTCGGAAGTTTTAACCTGGCTGCCAAGCAAGAGCTTCAATACCGCGGCAATTTCGGAGCCGCCCTCGACTATGGGACAGCATTGGCTGTCTGGAAAGCTTTGAGATCAGACCCCACAGTGGATGACAAGAGCCTGGCCAAGGCAATCCACAACTACCATCCCGAGCCAGTTCTGGCCGGACCGAACTCTTTCGCTCCGGATATTGATTTGGCGGGCGACGACAATCTGTTCCTCTTCCTCATCAATATGAACACTCGCAACTATATCAGGCTGAAAGATGACTGGAAAATCAGGCTGAGCAGCCTCGTCGATATATTGGGAAACCAGGGCAGAAGCAGCTTTTGGCTCAATCTGCTCTGCTGCACGAAATTTTCGGGGTCCGGAATCGAAATGCCATCGGGCGCCCATTTGGTGTCTTCGTTTGAGAAGATTCTCTGAAACAGGAGACGATGAAGAGAACATGTCGAACGGTCATCTGCCCGTTCGACGTCCTGGAGGGCGGCCGAGAGCTTGCGTCATTCGGACCGCTTTCGACCCAAGGTGATCACCGCCCCCATGACCTCAGGTCCAGTGGGGCTGCAGGTTGGGTTTCTTGCCCCGTGGTTCGGTCATGACGCTGGCGCTTTTTCCCGTCAACTTCAAGCCCCTTGAGTTCCATGCGGAACGGACCTTCGAGAGCGGCGACAAGGTCGAGATCACCGGGAAGTTCCTACACCGTAAGTGAAGTTCAGTATGTCCCGCCTGTCCCTTCGGAAGACGCTCTGAAGCTAGCCGAGCAATACTGCAGAGCCGCGCAGGATGTTGGTTATTCGATGGCGAGCTACCGCCTGAAAATCTCTATCCGCTGCATGTTTTTCAAAAGCTCCACTTTGTAAATGCCTCGCAGTCGAGTGTTGCCGACATGAGAGTGGTGCGGGAGGAATCGCCGACCAAGATGTCGAACCTCGCAACCGACTGCGATGCGCCTCATGCCGCCGTGAAAAAATCGGATCGCTCTCAGGTCCAAAAAGGCGCGGCATTCACTCGATATCAGGCGACAACAGGGCGACTTCGAACATAAACAGAACATCGCTGGCGTTCCGGCCGTTTTGGGGCTATGGAATGGCAACAAAACGAGGGACTACATGAGTCGGTTGAAGCTCCTTAGAGACCAGCGTCAGCTCGCGCTGTCAAAACTCGAACACCTGGCAGAGGACCATCCGCTTCGGCCACGATATTTGGAACGCGTGCGTGAACTGGACGATCAAATCGAAGCGCTCGGCGCCTTCGAATAGTTTGGGGCAACAAGGGATCAATAATGTCGTTGGCTGAGAAATTCATCGTCGTTCCATTCAAGCGCAACCGAGCTGGCTTGGTCCCGGGAGAGATGCGACAGGCTTCGAATGGGACATCTGCGGAAAAAATCGCTTCCGCAATGTCGGCCAGATCCCTGGGTGTCGGAGCCTATTCGGTGATGGTCGACAGCGAAACGGGTGACATGAGCTCGCCAAGGCTGCTTGCAGCCTTCGGTGAAGTTGGCGACTTAACGCAAGATTGAGATATCGCGACCGCATTGCGCCACTGCTTCGCGCGCAACAGGCGTAAGCCGCTTCGCCCACTTATCTCGGACATCTCCGCGTTCGTAGTGTCAACTGCGGCGTTTGATGGTCGCCAATAGCTCTTCGGCCTCGGCATTCGCGTTCAGCATCAAAGCATGGTTATCGGCGAGCGAAATGAGTGCGACGAGCGTTTCCTGCTGGCCCCATCCCGTTTCGTTCGCGTCCTCCAGGAGCTTCAGAAACGAGCTATACAGCGCATCCTGGCAGCGCACGAACCTCTCTTGCTGATCGTCAGATGGGTTGGGGGGTACTATCGTCATCGTTCCGGAGTTGAAAGAGGTTTTGGGGCACTTGGCCGACGCTATTGACTGCGTCTTCGGGCATAGCCCTGCTGAAGCCCGTATTGAAGCGTCGTGCTTGCAGATGTCCCCTGACAGTGAACTTATCCACACTTTGTGCCCAGAAAGGAGCGCCCTTCTGCGGATCTTCGAACCTGCACATATACGGCATGCTCTGGCTTCTCACACAGGGTGAGACGCGCAGGACCAGCGTGTGCGCCACTTCACCGAGTTCTTATCTCGCAAGCTTACCTCCCTCCTCTTGCCTAGCGGCGATCGAGGAGTTCGTTGTTGTCGACCGTCCCTTGCGTGGTAGCGATGAACGCGATGCACTTGCCGCCAAGCTGGCGCGACAGCGGGCAAGTTCAGGCCTAACTCCTTGTAGGAGCAGCTTCAGAGCCGCTGATAGATCGTTCCCCTGCGCTCAAATCCACTGGGAATTCGAGAATAACTCCTACGTCTCCAGGTCAAAGCATTGTGAAACTGAACACCTCTGGCGCGTTGCAGCGGTTCAGGGCATCCTATGATGGCTGAAAATTGTGTTTATGGCAGTTGGAGGAATGCCGATGCGCTGCTTTACCGTGCTTGGACCCTCGCAGACCGGAAAATCAACAGTCGTGGAAAAGCTCGGCTCCCTGGAGGGGGTGGCGAGAAAATCCAGGTCCCCTTATGGATTGAACCTCACAGAATTCACCTTTGGAAACGAGGCCTGGTGTGCGCTGGATGCGCCAGGAGCCAACGAAGCGTTGGCGCATGCACAGCACGCGCTTCTTGCCAGCGACGCCTGCATCCTGTGCGTTTCATCGGCACCCGAGGAAGCTGTGCTTGCCGCGCCCTATCTGCGGATAGTCGAAGCCTCGGGGACGCCGTGCATCCTCTTCGTCAACCGAATGGACGAACCGAGAGGGCGGCTGAGAGACGTGATAGCCGCGCTTCAAGACTACGCCAACCACACGCTTTTGCTTCGCCAGATCCCGATCCGAGAGGGAGACAGGATCGTAGGCAGTTGCGATCTGATTTCGGAACGGGCGTGGCGCTACCGGGAAGGCCAGACGTCGGCGCTGATCGCAATTCCCGAAAGCGCCGCCGAGCGCGAGCACGAAGCGCGCAGCGAGCTCCTGGAACACCTGTCCGAATTCGATGACTGGCTTCTCGAGGAACTGGTCGAAGATCGCGAGCCGCCCAGCGACGCGCTCTATGCCATTTCATCGCGAGTTCTCAGTGAAAACAGGATTATTCCAGTCCTGATCGGTGCCGCAAGTCACGGCAACGGCATGATGCGGCTGATGAAGGCGCTGCGTCACGAGGCGCCGCCGGCAGGGGTTCTTCGACAGCGCCTGGCTCGTGCAGGTAATCTCGATGAAAACAAGCTGAGCGCCGTGAGCTTCCATGCCTATCATCGTCAGAATATCGGCAAGACGGTGCTGGTGCGTGCGTTTGGTGAGGGACTTCGGCAAGGCGCATCACTCGGCGGCTCCGGCCTCGGCGCCGTGCAGGATCCCGCAAACGGACGGTCGAGCTCGGCGATCGTGCCTGCGCCGGGGGATGTCTTCGCGACGGTCAAGTCCGACCATTTGCCCGTCCCGTCGCTGTTGACATCAGACGCGACGGTCGCCCCACCCGAATGGACCGCGCCGCCTACGCCCATGCTTGAAAGGATCCTGGTCCCGGGCAGCGCACGCGATGAAAACAAGCTCTCCGAAACGCTGACAAAACTTTCGGAGACGGATCGGGGTCTTGTCGTCTTGCAGGAGGAGGGCACTGGCGCCCAGCTCGTCCGCGCCCAGGGCCCGGTACATCTGCGCGATCTCTGCCGAACCCTGTCCGACGTCTTCCACATCGACGTAACCGATCGAACGCCCAACCCGATCTACCGCGAGACAATTGCAAAGCCGGCCGAGGTTCACTACCGGCATCGCAAACAGACCGGCGGCGCCGGGCAATTCGCGGATGTGAAGCTGAGCATTCGCCCCAACGAGCGCGGCCGCGGGTTCACCTTCAGCGAAACCGTCAAGGGTGGCGTCGTTCCGCGCAACTACATCCCTGCCGTCGAAGCAGGCGCGCGCGAAGCCATGGAGAAAGGGCCGCTCGGCTTTGAGGTCATCGACGTCGGGGTAACGCTGTTTGATGGTCAGCACCATGCCGTCGACAGTTCGGAACACGCCTTCAGGACTGCGTCGAAAATGGGAGTGCGACAGGCGCTTTCCGAAGGGTCGGCCGTTTTGATGCAACCGGTCTTCCGCAGTGAGATTCACATTCCGTCGATCTATTCCGGCAACCTCGTCCAGATCGTCTCCGCTCTCAAGGGTCAGGTTCTCGGCTTCGACCGGGATGAAACCGCTAAGGGATGGGACATCTTCCGGGCACTTGTTCCCGGCAGCGCACTTGACGATCTCGCGCGGGCGCTGCGTTCGGCGACGCAGGGCATTGGTTACTTTTCCAAGACCTTCGATCACTTCGAGGAGCTATACGGCAAGGAAGCGGACGCCATCGTTAGGGCACACGAGGGACAAGGCGTCGCACACTGAAACGTTGGCGCCACTTCATGCTCGTTCGCAGAACGGGCTCATGTCGTTTGGCAGTTAACCGGGTTCTTCCTCGCTTGGTGTGGAGCGGCGGTAGCATTCGTGCTCTCAGCAGTTCGGGACCTGCCCGACCATGCATTGCGCGCTGAGGTTCTTAGGCGGTTGATCTGGCCTTCGGCCTGTCCGTTGCTCGAGGACGGCTCGATGGCATTGCTGACGGCGTCGCTATCGCCTCAACTCATCGATGTGGTGGGAGCAGCGATTTGTTTCTTTAGGATCGCCGGTTCGGGTCCGCTCGAGGCCCCAACGCGCCTCGCCCTGTGACTCAGTGAAATAGATCGGGGAGCTCAGACATTGCAATTCTTCGCAAACTCTCGGCTTCCGAAGCATCGATCGATCGGTAGGGAAATCTCAGACGAGTTCCCACGGGTCCCCAATTGCCGATCGCACTCAGCAATTTGTCGAGGGCAGCGTTCGAAAAACCCATGTTTTGGCGGAAAGGGACGATGTGATTGTCCATGAAAGCGCAGATGCGTCGCTCGAGATCGAGTGCGGCATCGATATTGCTGCGCATCGACGCCGTCCACTTTTGCGCGCCGCGGGGGCTGAGGCAAGCGACATTGGAAAACGAGCCTGCCGCCACACCCTCCTTCGTGCCGGTTGCAAGATGGTGGCCGGGAACGAAGAGCGATAGGTCCGACAGATGTTGGCGGGCTTCGGCATACCAGGCGCTGTCGCCGTCGGCGAGCTTGATGCCGGTCACGCCGGGCACTGACGCGCAGACCTCGCCCAACTCCTTGGGCGTGAGGACGCGCTTTGCGTGTGGCGGATTGTAAAGGATGAGTGGAATTCCACCGGCCGTTTCCGCGGCACGGTTCAGGAAGTCGGTCGCTTCGGCATCGGTGAGCGGCCACCAGTCCGGCAAGATCACCTGAATGGCGGCCGGATAAAGTGCGCTGGCCCGGCGGACGCGGTTGAGCATGATCAGCGGGTCCGGCTGGCAGGCGCCAATCACAAAGGGCGTCGAGGATGCGCTGCAGCGCTCGGCCAGCAATGCCTGTATCCTGTCGAACTCCTCCTCGGTCTGATTGTGGAATTCGCCGGCGGTGCCGTTCGAATAAATGCCATCGACTTTGGCGTCGATGAGGATGTCGATCTCCTCGCCGAGTTTGTCGAATTCGATGCTATCGTCGGGCGCAATCGGCAAAAGTAGGCTCGCCCAGTTTCCGCGGAGGGTTGGTTGCGACGTCTTCGCATTCATCACTTGTTTCCCTGTGGCGTGAGTTCAATCGAGATCGTCGCGGATACAGGCCTTGTATTGGCCAGGCGCGACCTCCCGCAGTTGAGGAACCGTGGCGGCGCAGGCATCGAGCGCGCTCGGACAGCGCGTGCGAAAGACGCAACCGCTCGGCGGATTGGCGGGGCTTGGAATATCGCCTTTCAGGATCTGCCGGTCACGCCGGGCATCCGGATCGGGTGACGGAATGGCGGAGAGCAGGGCGCGCGTATAGGGATGCTGAGGCCTCGCATAAAGGTCGGCGCTCGGTGCGATCTCCATGATGCGGCCGAGATAGAGCACGATCACCCGGTCGCAGATATATTCAACGACAGCAAGATCATGCGAGATGAACAGCATGGTCAGCCCGAGCCGTTGCTGCAATTCGCGCAGAAGGTTGATGACCTGCGCCTGGATCGAGACATCCAGCGCGGAGACCGGTTCATCGGCCACGATGAATTCGGGCGACAGGGTCAGGGCGCGGGCGATGCCGATGCGCTGCCTCTGCCCACCGGAAAACTCATGCGCATACCGGTTGATCGCATCGGCCGGCAGCTCGACCTGCGCCAAGGCGGCTTGCGCGCGGTCAAGCCTGTCGCGCGCCGATCCGATCCCCTGGATCTTCAAACCTTCCGTAAGGATTTCGCCGATCGTCATCCGCGGCGACAGGCTGGCGAAGGGGTCCTGGAAAATATACTGCATGCGCGGCCGTTGCCGTCTCAGCGCCGAGGCAGAAAGGTCGGTCAGTTCCTTCCCGTCGAAGCGGACGCTGCCTGACGAAGGTTCGACCAGCCGAAGCACGGAGCGCCCGATCGTGGTCTTTCCGCTGCCGGATTCGCCGACAAGCCCGACGACTTCACCCTTGCCGATATCGAAGGAGATACCTTGCAGGATATTCAGCCGCGCACCGCGGGACGTATAGTGTTTCGAAAGGTCACGGACGGAGAGCAGGGGTTCGCTCATCTAGATCTCCTGCCATCTGATGCAGCGGCTGCGATGCTGCGAATTGATCTCTTCAAGCGCGGGAACCGCGGTGCGACAGGCATCGACCGCGAATTTGCAGCGCGGCGCAAAAGCACAGCCGCTCGGCATGTTCATCAGGCTCGGGACCATGCCGGGAATGGCTGCGAGCTTTTCACCCGCCTGTTTCATCCGTGTCGCGTCGCCAAGCCGTGGCATGGAAGCGAGCAGGCCCATCGTATAGGGATGCTTCGGATTGCGGAAAACCTCGCCGACCGGGCCTTCCTCGACAATCCTGCCGGCATACATGACCGCGACGCGATGGGCAATTTCGGCGACGACGCCGAGATTGTGCGTGACGAAGAGCATCGCCATGCCGCGCTCGCGCTGCAGCTTGAGCAGCAGATCGAGAATCTGCGCCTGGATCGTCACGTCGAGCGCAGTGGTCGGCTCGTCTGCAATCAACAGTGCCGGATCGCAGGCGAGCGCCATTGCGATCGTGGCGCGTTGGCGCATGCCGCCGGAGAGTTCATGCGGGTATTGGCCGGCGCGACGTCTGGCGTCCGGTATGCCGACACTTTCAAGCAGCGTGACGGCGGCATCCATCGCGGCCTTGCGGCTTGCACCGCGATGGATACGGATCGGTTCGGCAATCTGATCGCCGATCGTGAAGACGGGGTTGAGGCTCGACATCGGCTCCTGGAACACCATGCCGATGTCGTCGCCCCTGATCCGGCGCATGCTCTCCTCGTCGAGAGAAACAAGATCCTGGACTGCACCGGAGCGCGTCGTCAGACGGATGCTGCCTGCGGCGATCACCCCGATGTTGCGGGTGAGCAACCGCATGACCGAGAGGCTGGTCACAGACTTGCCGGAGCCGGATTCGCCGACGAGAGCGAGCGTCTCGCCGGCGGCGACCGTCAGGTCGATATCGTTGACCGCCGTGATCTCGCTGCCGCGGACGCGGAAGACCGTTCGCAATCCCTTGATGTCGAGTACGGGTTCGGCGGTCTGTTCCATCAGTTCTCTCAGTTCAGAAGGCCGGTCGCGCGCAGGATCCCGTCGATCCGTGCGGTTTCGGCATCGTTCAGAGCGGCGCGCGGTCGCGGCATCACGGCGGAATCGATGATGCCGAGGCTGCGCATGGCGGCCTTAAAGGCGCCGATGCCGGATGCGCCGCCGCTCACACGACCCTGCGCGACCCAAACGATTTCGAAGAGACGGCAAAGCCGCTCCTGCTCCTTCTTGGCGGCAACCCAGTCACCACGCTGGGCGGCATCCCAAAGGCGGACGTAGCCGTGGGGATCGACATTGGCGATACCGGGAACGACGCCATGCGCACCCATCAGGAGAGCATTGTCGACGACGATCTCGGAGCCGGTCATCAGGAAGATGTCCTTGTGTTCGGCGAGGTCGAGGAGCGCGTAACGGAAGTTGCCATCGTCGCCGCTGGAATCCTTGAGGCCGATGATCGTGCCTTCCTTGGCGAGCGTGACGACGGTCTGCCGTTGAAGCTTGACGTGCACGCAGACGGGGATGTCATAGGCAACCAGCGGAACGTCCACCGCGTCGCGAATATAGCGGAAGTGATCGAGGATCTCGGACTGGCTGGTGACGGTGTAGAAGGGTGCGGTCACCACGACTGCATCGGCACCGGCCGCCTTTGCAACCTTGGAATGGGCGATGACGCGATCCGTGGTCGGATCGATGACCCCGACGATCAGCGGCACGCGCCCATTCACCACCTTGGCGGAATGCTCGATGATCTCACGCCGGGTCTTTTCGTCATGGAAGATGACTTCGCTCGTCGACCCCAGCACGAATACGCCGTGGCAGCCGGCATCGATCAGATGTTCCAGCACGCGTGTGTAGGAGGGGTAGTCGACGGTGAAATCCGGATTGAGCGGCGTGACGACGGGGGGAACAACGCCCTTGAATTTGGTCATTTTCTCTTTCTTTCGATTGTCAGTTCAGTTCGGCACGAGGGTCGAAGGCATCTCTGAGGCCATCGCCAATGAAGTTGATTGCAAGCACGGCAAGGATCAACGCGGCACCGGGGAAGAGCCATTGCCACGGATATTGTTCGAGCACGGCCGTCGAGCGGGCCGCATTCAGCATGTTGCCCCAGCTTGCCGCCGGCGGTGCGATACCGAGACCGAGGAAGGAGAGGCCCGCCTCGAGCAGGATGGCATTGGCAATCTGCAGCGTCGCATAGACCACAAGGATATCGATCGAATTCGGCAGGCCATGTCGGAAGAGCAGGTGGCCGATGCCGGCACCCATACCGCGCGCGGCCATGACGAAGTCGCGCTCGCGCAATTCCAGCAGTCGGGAGCGGATCATGCGCGCAAGCAAGGGCCATGAGAGAAGCGAGATGACGACGACCGTCGGCCAGATGCCGGTGCCCGCAATCGAGGCAAGCACCAGCAGGAAGATGACGGGCGGCAGGGTCATCACCAGATCGACGAAGCGCATGGAGGCTGCATCGGCCCAGCGTCCGGCAAGCGCGGAGATGGCTCCGAAAAGAAAGCCGATAACCGCGGAAAGAGCCGTCGATGCGACGGCAACCAGCAGCGAAATCCTGCCGCCTTCCAGCACTCGCGCAAAGACATCGCGGCCGACACCGTCGGTTCCGAACCAGTGCGTCATCGTCGGACCGCTGTTCATCGCCAGGAGATCGATGTCATTTGGCTGGAAAGTCCACCACAGCGCGTAGGAGAGGATCAGCGCCAGCATGGGAACTGCGATGCAGATGCCGGCAACGGCGGCGCGATTGTGCAGAAAGCGTTCGAAGGCGCGGGCAAGTGGCCCCGGGCTGCGGGATTGCGGAGAGCGTGCCAGCATGTCAGCCCACCTTGATGCGCGGATCGACAACCGCATACGTGATGTCGGTCAGAAGATTGACGACGATGACGCAAGCGCCGATGATGAGCGTTGCCCCCATGATGACCGGGTAATCACGGGTCTGCACGGCATCGACCAGCAGAAGCCCCATGCCCGGCCAATTGAAGACACTCTCGATGAAAATGGCGCCGCCGATCGCAAGGCCGATGGTCGAACCGATCAGCGTCACGATCGGAAGGAGTGCATTGCGCAGGGCATGCTTGGCGATCACCCAGAACTTGTGGACGCCCTTGGCGCGCGCTGTGCGGACATAATCCTGGTTCAGGACTTCGAGCAGCGAAGCGCGCATGTAGCGCATGATCAATGCGCCCTGTGCGACAGACAGAAGGGCGGCCGGCAGGATCAGGTGATGCAGGAGATCGCCAACCGAGAATTCCTCGCCAGGGGTCAGCATGCCTCCTGAGGGCATCCAGTGCAGCCGGACCGAGAAAACATAGAGGCCGATCAGCGCGCTGAGAAATGCCGGGCTCGAAATGCCGGCGAGCGCAACGACAGACAGGGAGAGATCGGCGATGGAATTACGGCGGACCGCGCTGATCACCCCAAAGGCGATGCCGGCAATGACGGCAAAGACAAGTGCAGTGCCCATCAACAGCACTGTCGGACCGATCCGCGACAGAACCAGGCCGAGAACCGGCTGGTCGAGACGCTTGATCGAATAGCCAAGATTGCCCGTCAACGCCTGCTGCAGCCAGCCAAGATACTGGAGGGGAAGCGGCTGATCGAGGCCGAGGCGGCTGCGCAGATCGGCGAGATCGGCCGGCGACATCGGTATGTTCGGATCGATATAGGCATCGATCGGATCGCCTGGCGCCAGGCGCAGCATCAGGAAAATCAGCATGCTCAACGCAATGAGCATGCCTATTCCTATCATCAGGCGTCTGAGACTGTATCGGAGCATCGTAAATCCGTCCGTCAGGGTGGCCGAAGCCACCCTTTAGCTTTGCGGAAACGCCTATTCGGCGACCGACCATTTCTGCGGGTCGGCCTGATAAGGCCCGCCGCCCGGCGCAGGCGTCCAGACGAAATCCTTCACCTTGGCCGAGACGACGCCGTAGCGATTGGCGACCCAGAGCGTCGCCCAGGGGAGGTTGGTATTCATCACCTTGCAGACGTCCTGATAGGCCGCATCCCGCTTGGCGATGTCCGGCTCGCCAAGCGCCGTATCGAGTGCCTTCGAAAGGTCAGGCATGCGAACTCTGGCGACGTTCGGTCCGGCCGGCGGAATCTGCTTCTCGTTGAGGCCGACATTGATGCTTCCGGCATCCGGTCCGTTCTGAAGCCCGGCATAGACCATCTGGAATTGGGCGATATCCGGCTTCGCGTTCAGCACGATGCTGTTATAGGTCGGCGTATCGACGGCACGCGGAACGATATTGATGCCGACCTGGGCAAGCATGGCCTGGACTGCGGCAAGGACATTGGTCGCCAAAGGCGTGGTATAATAGGTCAGAAGCGTGATTGGTTTGCCGCCGTTGATCTGATCCCAGCCTGCTTCCGTCAACAGTTGCTTGGCCTTCTCCGGATCATAGGCATAGTTGTCGATGCCCTGCGGTATCAGTTGCTCGGCAACGTAGGCGCAGTTGGCGGGTTTGGCCGCGCCGCCATAGAGGCTCTTGATGATGGCATCGCGATTGATCGCATACATCACCGCCTTGCGGACCCGCACATCCTTCCAGATCGGCGAATCGTGATTGAAGCCGAGATAGTTGACCACGAAGGAGTCACCTTCGATGACCTTGAAGTCCTTGCTGTCCTTGAAGGTCGGGACGTCGTTGGAATCGACATAGGTGAACTGGATCTCGCCGGATCTCAGCGCCGCAATAGCGGCTGCCGGATTGGCGAAATAGCGATTGATGACGCGCTCCAGTGCAGGCTTGCCACCGCGATAGTCGGTGTTGGCGGCAAGTTCGACATATTGATCCGAGACGTATTTGGTAAACTTGAACGGACCGGTGCCGATCGGAGTGGTGGACCACCATGTGCTCTTCGCCAGTTGGTCGGCCGGTATCGAGGAGAGCGCATGCTCCGGCAGCATCATCACCTTGGTCATCGTATCGAGCAGACTGCCGCTCGGTGCGCTGAGCTTGATGACGACGGTGTGGTCATCCGGCGCCTCGACAGACGAGACGGCCTTCAGGCGTGCTGCGAGCACCGAACCGGTTTTCGCATCCATCGCAAGGCCCATGGTGAACTTTGCGTCCTTGGCGGTAAACGGCTTGCCGTCGTGCCATTTGGCATCCGCCAGCTTGAATGTGTAGGTCAACTGGTCCGGGCTGACCTCATAGGAGCTGGCCAGTGCGCCGACGACCTTCTGCAATTTCTCGTCATAGGTAATGAGCGGTTCGTAATAAACGCTGAGCCAGGTGAAACCGGAGGTCGCGGCAAGCGGATTGAAATTACCCTGGAAACCGCCTGGACCGACATCGAAACCGCCAGATAGCGTGGCGGCCTCAGCCTTTGTTGCGATGGTCGAAGCGACAAGTGCCGGAACGGCAACCGTCGACAGCATGGCGCCGAGCGCGGCTACGGATAATCTAGACAGTCTTTTCATGTGTTCCTCCCACGTTTGAACTTGTCTTGTTGTTGGCAATTACTTGGGCAATGCCCTCGTAGTGGCGATCCATGCGCTTGCGCGCTTCCTCCAGATCCTTCGCCTCGATCGCATCGACAATTGCGGCGTGATCCCGCCAGGTCGCCATGGGATCGATATTCTCGAGGTTGACGAAATCCGATGCCTTGTAGAAGGCGAGCCAGAAGACATCGATCAGTCGGACGAGCGTCTCATTGTCTTGGCAGCGAAACAGCAGCCGGTGGAAAAGCTGGTCATCCTCGGCGAAGGTTTCGCCGCGTTCGGCATGGACACGCATCCGGTTGACGGTCGCACGCAGCTCGGCGAGATCCTCCGCGCCGATCATCTCGATCGTCTTGCCGATCAAACCCACCTCAAGCGTGCGGCGAATTTCGATCACTTCTTCGATCTGTCGCAACGCCCCGCCGAGGCCATAGGCAAGGTTGTCTAAAAGCGGCTCGAAGGAAAAGGCCTTCACGAAGATGCCGACGCCGCGCCGCGTCTCCAGAACTCCGAGCGATTCCAGCGCCTTGATGCCTTCGCGCAGCGAATTGCGGCTGACGCCGAGCTGGGCGGCGAGCTCTCCCTCGGCAGGCAACATCGTTCCCGGCGCCAGGCCGTTATCATGGACGTAGGCGCGCAGGCTTTCCTGCACGGATACATGCAGCAGCGGTGCGCGTGTCAACGGCTTCATCGATTTCAACGCCATGCCTGATCTTCTCTTCGCCTCGTCGATAAGATGCGAGCTACATATCCACTTGTAGGATATCTGTCAAATGGGCAGGTTTGGAACTGTCTGTGGAAAACAGGTTGCGACCAAGGCGATTGCCCCGTCATCTTAATACCAGTATAGATCCAGAGGGGGTTCGCAGAAAAATTTTGAGAGCATCGGGAACACTATGGCGACGGATGAACTGATCGACGTGATCGGCAAGGAGTTACAGGCCTCGGCATCGGGTCTGCCGCTCTACAAGCGGCTAAAGTCCGCGATCGAAACTGCGATCCTTTCGAATGCGGTCAAGGCAGGCGCCGTTCTGCCCGGAGAGCGGGTGCTTGCGGAAGCCCTGTCGCTTTCGCGCGTGACGATACGCAAGGCGCTGGCGCTGCTTGAGGAGGAGGGCTTTCTCAATCGCCGCCACGGTTTCAAGACCGAGGTCGGATCACGGGTCGAAAAGTCTCTTTCCACACTCACGAGCTTCTCGGAGGATATCCTTGCGCGCGGGCTTACTCCCGGATGTATATGGCTTTCCAAGCAGATAAGCCGACCGTCCCCCACGGAAATGATGGCGCTCGGAGTGGCCGGAAACAGCCATATCCTGCGCATGAAGCGCATCCGCACAGCCGATGGCGTGCCCATTGCCGTGGAGACGTCAACGGTCCCCGTTCGCTTCATTCCGTCGGCAAGCCTGGTCGGCGATTCCCTTTACGAAGCGCTGCAAGCACGCGGGTTTCTTCCTCAGCGTGCCGTCCAGCGTATGCGTTCGCGGGCGGCCTCAGCTGAGGATGCGCAATATCTCCATTGCGAAGCTGGAGCGCCGCTGCTGATGACGGAGCGCCGCTGTTTTCTTGGTGACGGCCAGATCGTCGAATATTGCGAGAGCCGCTACAAGGGCGATGTCTATGACTTCGTGTTCGAGCTAACGCGATGATACCAGTCATAAACTGGTTGTAATCTGGTACTTTCCAATTATCGTGATGCTGAAATGGAGTGTCACGATTGCAGCGCGACGACATCAAGAAAAGCCTTATCGTTTCCTGCCAGCCGGTTCCCGGCGGGCCGACGGACACGGCTGAATTCGTCATTGGATTTGCGAAAGCCGCCGTCGATGCCGGTGCGAAGGCATTGCGGATCGAATCCGTCAGCTACGTGACAGCGGTACGCCCTGCCGTGACCGTACCGATCATCGGCATCGTCAAGCGCGATCTCGATGACAGTCCGGTGCGGATCACGCCCTTCGTTGCCGATGCCGAAGCGCTGGCGGATGCCGGCGCCGACATCATCGCCTTCGATGCGACGGATCGCGTTCGGCCGGCATCCATCGAAGCGCTGGTCAAGGCTGTCAGGGCTCGCGGCAAGCTGACAATGGCAGACTGCTCGAACCTCGAAGACGCGCGCACCGCTTTGGCAGCCGGGGTCGATTTCGTTGGCACAACGCTTTCCGGCTATGTCGGCGGGCCTGAGCCCGTCGATCCGGATATCGACCTGATCAGAGCGATGCGAGCGCTCACACCCTATGTCATTGCCGAGGGTCGCATTCGCACGCCCGAGCAGGCGGCAAGTGCCGCCGACGCCGGAGCATTCGCCGTCGTGGTGGGCTCGGCGATCACCCGCACCGAGCATGTGACCTCGTGGTTTCGCGATGCCGTTGCCGCGGCCTATGATGCCGAAAGCCTGCAGACGGCGCTTGCCATCGATATTGGCGGCACGAAGACGATGGCCGCGCTGGTCAGAGGCAGCGACGTGCTGGATGAAATGACGGTGCCGACGGCACGGGAAGCAGGTCCGGATGCGTGGCTTGCTACGATTGCCAGCTCTACTCGATCGTGGGCGGATCGCTATTCCCACGTCGGCATTGCCGTCACCGGCTTCATTCAGGATGGATGCTGGTCGGCCCTCAACCCGGCAACGCTCGGGATCCCCGACCGCTATCCGTTGGTTGACAAGGCGAGCGCCGTTTTCGGCAAACCGGTTTTTGCGATCAACGATGCGCAGGCGGCCGCTTGGGGAGAATATCGGTTTGGCGCCGGTAGTGGTGGCGATCTGGTGTTCCTGACTATCTCGACCGGCATCGGCGGCGGCATTATCGTCAATGGTCGTGCGCTGACCGGGCTTGCCGGCCATTTCGGACTGATCCGTGGTCCGTCCGCCGGGCAGTCGCCGCTTGAAGATCAGACGTCCGGCCGCTGGATCGCGGCGGAGGCCCAAAAGGCCGGGCATCCGGGTACCGCAGCCGAAGTGTTCGAGCAGGCCGACCGCGGCGAGACCTGGGCTGGCGAGATCGTCTCGCAATCGGCATTTCGTGCGGCAACGCTCTGCCGCGACATCAAGATGATGCTCGATCCGAGGCATATCGTCATCGGTGGCGGCATCGGCCTTGCATCCGGTTATCTCGACCGCATGCGCGATTGTTTTGCGGGTGTCGATCCCAGGCTGACGCCTGTTCTGGTGGCCGCCAAGCTCGGCAGCCGTGCGGGTATCATCGGCGTGGCGAGCCTTGCAGTTCAGGGTGACTGATGAATTCCGGAAGACATCGATCCTAACCTAACCAAAAAAGAGGGAACTACGATGACATTGAACAGAACGACCCTATCCGCGCTTGCCGTACTTCTCGCAAGCGTTGCTCTGCCTGGTACGTCCAATGCGACAGTCACCGTTCTCGGCTGGCCGGGCGGTTCGGAAGAAACGGCGCTGCGAGCAACCGTCGAAGAATACAACAAGACAGCCGGCATCAGCGATGCCGACAAGGTCGAGCTTTTGTTCTTCAACCGGGAGGGCTTCTTCGACAAGCTGCAGGCCGACATGGCAGCGGGCTCGACCGCCTTTGATATCAATCTCGTCGCCACTTACTCGATCGGCCGTTACGCGCCGTATATGGAACCCGTCGATCTCGGCGATGGCGCTGCCAAGACGTTTGGCGAATCCGTGCTGAAGACCATGCAGTTCGATGGCAAGCAGTACGGCGTGCCGACGGACCTGTCGCTGCATTTCATGTATTACCGCAAGGATCTGATCGATGCGCTGATGAAGGACGATGCGGCCAAGAAGAAATATGCCGAAATCGCCAAGCAGTATCTCGGCAAGGAATTGCAGCCGAAGGATCCGGACAACTGGACCTGGGACGATTGGGCGGCGACGGCTCTCTACTTCTCCAAGCAGGTCAATCCCGAAAGCCCCGTGCGTTATGGCACGGTCCTGCAGATGAAGAACCTGCTTTTCAACATGATGGTGTTTCAGTCTTTGCCACGCTCCTACGGTGGAAACTGGACCGATGAAGAAGGCAATATCACCGTCGATTCCAATGCCTACAAGACTGGCCTCGAACTCTATAAGAAGCTTTACGACGCTGGCGCTTCGCCCAAGGATTCGCTGAGCTACGAATATGCCGAGACCAATGCCGCGTTCGGTTCCGGTCAGGCGGCAACGGCCCTTCAGTGGAATGCGGCTGCCGCGGATCTCACCAGTGCCGAGAAAACCCCTGCCGTTGCCGAGGTCACCGGTATCGTGGCGCCGCCGGCCGGGCCGGATAGCCGGGCCGACCATATTCACGGCCTTGGCCTCGGCCTCAACAAGAACGCCAAGAACAAGGACGGCGCCGTCAAATTCCTGAAATGGCTGGCGAGCGAGGATGCCGCCTTGCTCTATGCCCGAAAGGGCGGTTCGCCAGCCCTTACGCCTGACGTTGTGGCGAAAGTCGCCAAGGAACGTCCGGATCTTGTCAAGCTCGGCGAATTTGCCAGCAAATACGGCTACGTTATGAACGGCGCCACCTCGGCCAACGCCCTCTCGGTCTACGAGCTGCAGGCCAAGGAATTCACCGGCTACTGGTCGGGCCAGCAGAACCTCGACGATACCCTGGCTCACACCAAGGCCGGAATGCAGGACCTCTTAAAGAAGTGATGTCAGCCGGACGCCTTGCCTCCTGCAAGGCGTCCGGCCCATCCGGCGGATTGAAATGGCGATCATAAAACGTGCTGAGGCAAGAGCCTATCTCACGCCGCTCGTGGGGTTCCTGCTGCTGTTTCTCGGTTTTCCTGCTGTCATCAACCTCATCTATTCAGTCTCGACCGTCGACTTCCAGACCCTGCGAAGTCCGACGCTGAGCGGCTTCGGCAACTATGTTTCCGTGCTCGCCGATCGCGATTTCTGGCGCGCCACGTCTTTTTCCCTGCGCTTCGGCATTCTGACGGCGATGATCGAATGCCTGCTCGGGCTGTTCCTGGCGATCTTTCTGGCGCCGCTTTTATCGAAGCGATCGGCACTGATGGCGCCGCTCATGCTGCCGCTGATGGTGGCGCCCGCCATGATCGGCCTGATGTACCGGCTGGTGCTTCACGAATTTGCCGGGCCTGTGCCCTATTATCTCTTCATGTGGTTTGGCGACAGCCCGGCCTTTCTCGACGTTTCACACGCATTGTGGACCCTGATCGTGGTCGAAACCCTGCAATGGACGCCATTCGCCTTCCTGCTCTTCTACATGGCCTATGTCGCAGTGCCGATCGACGTGCGTGAGGCAGCCGCGCTCGATGGGGCCTCGGCCATTAAAACCCTCTGGTTTGTCGAGCTGCCGTTGATGCTGCCGACACTGGTGATCGCCTTTTTCATCCGTTTCATCGACGGCTTTCGCGTGTTCGACAATGTCTACGCCCTGACGGGCAGCGGCGCAGGCGGCTCGACGACATCATTGTCGATCTATATCTACCAGGCGTTTTTCAAGGAGGGCGCGATCGGCAAGGCTGTTGCGGCTTCCGTCGTCCTCTTCCTGACGTCGCTGATCGTGCTCTACGGCCTCAACTGGCTGGCTGGCCGCAGGAGGCGTGAGCCATGATAAACGCACTGCGCTGGATCGTCTTTGCCGTTGCCGCTCTCGCAATGAATTTTCCGGTCATCGTCACGCTGGTCACGTCGTTCAAAAGCGCGCGTGAGCTTTCGATCAATCCCGGTTTGTGGATCAATCAGCCGACGTTCGAAAATTACCTGCGTGTTTTGACGCAGACCGATCGCTTCAACATCTATTCCTATCTTTGGAACAGTACCGTTGCCTCATTGATCGGCACCGGGCTTGCAATCCTGCTTGCTTTTCCCGCTGCCTATGCGATCGCAAGGAGCGAGGTAGGCAAACACACGCTGCTGCCTGTTGTCATCAATCTGCGCGCCGTGCCGCTCATCATTTTCGCGATCCCGCTCTACATGATGTACCAGTTTCTGGGACTGCTCGACACTCAGCTTGGCCTCGGCCTGATCCTGACGATCGTCAACACGCCGCTGGCGCTCGTCATCCTCGTCAATGCGATTTCCGACGTTCCGCTGGAACTGGACGAGGCGGCGAGGGTGGACGGGGCGAGTTCGTGGCAGATCATGGTCAGCATCATCCGGCCGGTGGTGCGGCCCGCAATGGTGACGACCTTCATCTTCGGCTTTATCACCGCCTGGAACGAGTTCCTCTTCGGGCTGATGCTGACGACGAACAAGGCAGTGCCGATGACTGTCGGTGCATCGTTCTTCTTTGCCGCGAGCGGCGGCGGCGTCCAATGGGGGACCGCGTCGGCGGTCATGATCCTCGGCGCTCTGCCGCCTGTCCTCCTCGGCTTGCTGATGTATCGGCAAATTTCGGGCTCGATGACGGCGGGGGCTATCAAAGGCTAGGCGAGGCGGAATTCGAACAATCTCAGTATCGCCATGACGTCCAGTACCTCGCCAACTGGAAATGACTGCGTGAGGCGGTCGCCCTACCGAAATGCGCCGTAAGTCCGTTTTTGCCTTATTGCCTTCGAGCTGAGGGTCCTACGGGCGGTGTCGCCAGTTCCTATCCCAGAGCACCAAACGGCAGGGCTTACGGCTGAGTCGTGCCGGTTGCTGCGAGTCTTTCTGGCAACACCTATGGGGCAACTGAAATCTTGGACGCATTTGACTGGCTTAGAGCGTTTCGGTTGCGATATCAGTAGGACTGCAAAAGCGATTTGCACGGTCGGGACAGCTGGAGAAGCCACGTCCGCACCTCCTGGAGCAGGATCTTGATGAACGCGGATATGATAGCCGCCTGGGCGATGGAAAACGGATTCCATGCGATCGATTCGCGGAATTATCGTCGCCATGACAATGCAGGCGTGATGACGATCGAAATCAAGAGGATGTCATTCCTCCTCATCGATGAGAGGCAAGGACTTCGACCGCGCCTGATATCGCGGTTGTTCAAGGACATTCCGCTTAATGGCGGGAGTGGCCGCTTGCACGGTCTTCTTCCTGACCGCTATCCCAATCGCTAAGTCCTGACTGCGTAGCTCGTTCGCCGCTCAGCAAACAAAGGCTGTAATCGGCGTCGCAATACCGAACCGAATGCATGCCTGCGGGCGCCTGAATCCATTCGCGGCAAGGCGCCGACCGCGGCGACCAAATAAAAGATGCCAAAGACCGAATTCCGCACAAACGCAGATCCATGCACCGATGCCACTCTGGAGTATTCGCGGTCGAAGCTCGGTTTCCTGCATGTCTCTGGCAACGTCATTGTATTGGGATTTTTCGCAATCGGTCGCCATTCTGGTCGCCGGCGTCGATCCGACAACTGACCGTCAATCACGCTTTGCCGCATCCCTCCAGGCGCGCTCGAACGGTAGGCGCCAAGCGTGCGGGGCAATGAGTTGGTGGATCGACTTCGGCCCCCAGCCGCCCTGGTCGTAGAGGCGTACGGGCGGCGGGTTGTCGAGGAGAGGTTGGGAAACCTCCCAGAGCCGCTCAATGCCCTCGGCCGTCGTGAACAGCGTGTGGTCACCGCGCATGGCGTCGAGGATCAGACGTTCATAGGCCTCCAGAACTTCGCCAATCAGGCCGGTTTCGCTCATGGCGAATTGCAGCGAGAGCTTGTCGAGCCGGAAGCCTGGTCCAGGGCGTTTGCCGTAGAAGGAAAGCGAGACCTTGGAGGCATCAGCAAGGTCGAAGGTAAGGTGGTCGGGGCCCTGTGCCCCCACGCCAGAGCCCGCAGGGAACATCGATTTCGGGGGCTCGCGGAATGCGATCGAAATAATGCGCTGCCCCTCGGCCATGCGCTTGCCGGTACGCAGATAGAAGGGCACGCCAGCCCAGCGCCAGTTGTCGATGGCGCATTTCAGCGCGATG
Organism: Rhizobium sp. BK379; assembly: GCF_014193955.1. Taxonomy (NCBI): domain Bacteria; kingdom Pseudomonadati; phylum Pseudomonadota; class Alphaproteobacteria; order Hyphomicrobiales; family Rhizobiaceae; genus Rhizobium; species Rhizobium sp. BK379. The sequence continues at coordinate 471,082 of NZ_JACIAD010000003.1, read as the reverse complement.
AACGTGTCAGTGTCGCTTTCGGAATCGACGCCAGGCTCCTTGCGATAGCCAATGTATTGACCGCGCACCACGTCGCGCGGCTCGATCGGCAACATGGAGCGGAACACCTTGTTCTTCTCTTCCGAGATTGGTGCAGGCTCAAGGGCAGTGGGCGGCTCCATCGCCATGAAGGCGAGGATTTGGAAGAGGTGGGTCACAACCATGTCACGATAGGCGCCGGTGGTCTCGTAAAAGGCGGCGCGGGTGGAAAGGCCGAGCGTCTCCGGAACGTCGATCTGCACGTGGTCGATGAAGTTGCGGTTCCAGATTGGTTCGAACAGGCCATTAGCAAATCGGAAGGCCAGGATGTTTTGCGCCGGCTCCTTGCCGAGGAAATGGTCGATGCGGAATATCTGCTTCTCGTCGAACACTTCGTGCAGCTTCTTGTTCAGTTCAACGGCACTGGCAAGGTCCGTGCCGAAGGGTTTTTCCATGATGATACGGGAGCGTTCGGTCAGCCCAGCCTGGGCGAGGAGTTGCACGGCCGGAAGGGCGGCGCTTGGTGGCACGGATAAATAATGCACGCGCCGTGTCTCGGCGCCCAGTGCTTCCTCGGCCCTGTCGACCGCTGCCTTGAGAGCATTGGCGCCGGCAGCGAGGGGGACGTAGTCGAGCGATGCGGCAAACGCTTCCCATTCGGACTGCGAGAACTTGCGGGTCAAGAACTTGTCCAGCGAGTCACGGGCGATGGTCCGGAAGGCATCTGCATCGATATCGTCGAGCGAGACGCCGATAATACGGCACCCTGGAATGAAGCCCGCATTGGTGAGGTGGAACAGCCCGGTCAACAGCTTGCGCCTTGAGAGATCGCCCGTTGCGCCGACGAGCACAACGACCTGCGGATAGCCGGGGCCAACCCGAGTTGAATTCTTGCGCAAAACACCCATCCTCAAGTCTTCGGTTGTCCCTTGGGGATGGAGGTCGACCCCAGCTCCGCGCTGCCGCGAAGCGGCTATCTTCGTGCGTGATGCCATGACGTTGAAGCTCACCCCTCTAAGGTTGAATAGAGGCATGGATCGCGTGGCGGAGCAAGGGGGCGGCATTACCGTCGCGAAGTGCCGCGTCCTAGAGGCTTCACCGAGCGTGTTTTCGGTTAGTCGCCCGCGGCTCTGGAACCGCGGGAGCGGTCGAAGGTTAATTGAGGCGCCCTCGATATATCGCAGCGGAGACAGCCGTGCTCGTCGTCCATCACCTAAACAACAGCCGATCGCAACGCGTTCTCTGGATGCTGGAGGAGCTCGGCCTCGATTACCAGATCCGTTTCTATAAACGGAATCCCGACATGACGGCTCCGGATGCGCTGAAACGTATCCATCCTCTCGGCAAGTCGCCCATCGTCGAGGATATCGGCGACGACGAAAATCGAACGATCCTGGTCGAGACCGGAGCAATTTGCCAATATCTGGTAGACAGGTCTGCTGGACGTCTCGGCCCTTCGGCAGATCCGGAGGAGGTCTACCGATACAGACAGTTCCTGCATTACGCCGAGGGATCGGTCATGCCAGTCTTGCTCGCTCTCCTCGTCCTTTCGAAGGTTCCGCTCCTCGGCAGACTGGGAGCGAAGAGGATCCGGCCGATGCTCGACGTTCACCTCGATTACGTCGAAAGCGAACTCTCCTCGCGCCAGTGGTTTGCCGGCGATACGTTGACTGCGGCAGATATCATGATGAGTTTTCCGCTGGAGACAGCAGCGAAGAGAGCAGGCGAAGTGACGCCTCGCCCTGCGACCGCGGACTGGCTGAAACGGATCCATGATCGCCCCGCCTATCGCAGGGCATTGGAAAAGGGCGGGCGATACGCTTATGCGCCCCGTCCACGTTGACCCCGTGACTCTCGCTGAAGTGCAAGATCGGTCTTGAGGATCTGCATGTCGCTGAAATCAAACTTCACCAAGGCGATAGAGCGCAAATTGACCGCCTTGCGACGACAAGTGCTCGAGCAAGGTGTAGCCAGCCACGAATCGGCGATTGACGCCTCTAAAAATCGCGGCTGCCGTGCCTACAGAACTCCGTCAGCCTCCAAATCCGCTGGAAACCATATATTCGATTGCCCTCGTTGCAACGGGCGCTAGCGCGAGAAGAACGAGCGTAATCGAAGTAAAGGAGACCGCCATGACGGCTACCGGAATACAAAGATCGCTAGTGAGGCATGACGAAGGAGTAGTTGCGGCCTGGACCGGATAGTCTAGATGCACGCGCCTCTCGTTCGAATTTGCAGCGCGCAAGAATTTTCTCACGCCGGTTCTCGGGACTGTTCCGTCGTTGATAACGTACGAGGAGTGCTGGATGACCATTGGAAGCTCGTTTTTGAGGGCGTATGGGGCCTAACTGCCCAAACCTTCGCTCAATCCGCTTTCGTTGCAAATTACGACTAGGTTTAAGCGTTCCATACGTACGTGTAGGTCGTTCGCGTGAGGCAGCATCCCCTTGCCTCCCATCGTCCCCGCGCTCGTGGTCTGTGTCGCCGCCGGGTGCCTCTTCGGATGCGAGCTATACCTATGGGAAAGACTTATACACGAGGGTATAGATGCGCCCGCGATAGGTACGACGTAACTTCTCTCCATCGAAAACTCGATCGCATGAAGTCAGACCCTTCTAGTCCGCTTTGGCGATCGAGTGTCGCCAACCTGTGGAGTAGTCACGATGCCCACCTTTCGCGCTGCGGCCGCTGCCGCGCTTGTTATCACCCTCGTCGCTTCCGCCTTACCGGCATCGGCGCAGGAATGGCGCCGGCCCTACTATGACGATCAACCGCAATGGCATCATCACCACGGCAACGGCGCAGCGATAGCGGGAGGAATTGCCGCTGGTGTGATCGGAGGTCTGCTTGGTGGCGCGATCGCGGGCGCTAACAACGGTCCCCGCTACATTGATCCGCAGCCAGCGCCGCGTTGCTGGTACGAAAATCGACAGGTTCCGAATTCCTACGACGGCGGCTGGCACAACGAGAGTGTTCGCGTCTGCCAGTAGACGTAACCGAGAGCGAAGCACTTGAGAAAGGGCGATGATTCGTCCCGCCTTGTTTCAAGTGACCGCTTTTCCATGCCTGACCGAAAGATTTGCGGCGGCATCAAGACGAAGCCAGCCAGAGGAATTCTGGGAAACGGACCGGGCATCTCGTCATGTCTCATGCACCACGAGAGAATGTGGCCACGGGTGGCGACCATTTACGGCGATGGCCTTCCTTTGGCAGGCCAGATGCCGAGGCCGCCCTGCGAATGGGCGCGCTCGCAATTCTCACCGGTATCGCTGCCGGGATCGGAGGCCTGTCACTGGCCCTGATCCTGCATTGGATACAGCATCTCGCCTATGGATACAGCCTGCAAGCCGTCATCAGTCCCGAGAGCTTCCTTCAAGGCGTGTCGAACGCATCTCCCTTTCGACGGCTGACCATGCTCGGCATATGCGGGCTGGTTGCGGGGGTGGGTTGGCCAGTCCTTGCCAAATACGGACGCCCTTTGGTTTCGGTGACCGCAGCCGTGGGCAAGGCACTGCGGCCGATGCCCGTCGGTGAAACCCTCGTCCATGGCCTTCTCCAGATCGTGACCGTAGCACTGGGGTCACCGCTCGGGAGAGAAGTTGCACCAAGGGAATATGGCGCTCTTTTCGCACAGAGGGTCTGCGCGCTTTTCGGCGCTCCTGCTGACGAACTGCGCATTCTGGTGGCATGTGGTTCAGGTGCAGGTCTGGCCGCGGTGTATAACGTTCCGCTGGCAGCTATCATCTTCGTCATGGAGGTGCTTCTCAGACGTGTTGAGCTAAAGATCGTCGTGGCAGCGCTGCTGAGCTGCTTCGTTGCGGCATATGTTTCCCGGCTGGGTCTGGGTAACGAAGTGCAATATCCGATACCTTATTTCACATCGAATGGCTGCTTGTTGTTGATCAGCCTTATCGTCGGCCCACTGGTCGGTGGAGCAGGCGTTTTCTTCCGGCGGTGGACTAGCGGCTGTTCGGCTCGCGCAGCGACTGGCCTCCGGCAAGTGGCCGGCTCCTTGATCGCATTTGTCATTGTCGGCGCTCTATCGATGATATTTCCGCAATTGCTTGGCAACGGCAAGGGACTTGCAGAGCTCGCGTTCACCGACAATCTGACGCTTGGCCTCGCGGCGCCCCTCGTTCTCGCCAAATTATTGAGCGTCACGATAGTCCTGCGAGCCGGAGCCAGAGGCGGCCTGTTAACCCCTGGGCTCTCGATAGGAGCTCTTCTCGCCATAGTGATAGGGGCCTTCTGGAACCAATGGCTTCCCAATATCGATCTTGGGGCCGTCGCGCTCGTAGGCGCCGCCGCTTTCCTATCATGCTCCATGGCCATGCCCCTCACGGCCATGTTGATTGCCGTTGAATTCACTGCTGCGCCCGCGACTTTGTATATTCCGATCGCCATTGGAGTTCTCGGAGCATCGGCAGTTCAATATGCGATTGGGAGATATCCCTCACGTTGACGTGGGAGACGAGGCGAAGATCTTTGCTGCGCTCCATAAGCCACCGCCCATCATCATGTCCTGCCACCTGCACGCCGCCGGGCCCCTGATTTGCAATGTACCGAATCGTATAAGCATGGGGTTGGCTGGATCATAGGGGCCACCCAGTCTCTCCTGCTGGAGGCGTCCCGCCACTATCTGCGGCGTTCCAAGCCGCTCGTGTTCGGACTGACATTCAGGAATCAAGAAGGATCCCGCCGCCCAGGAGATCTTCGCGACGACAAGACTGCTCGAAGACGCCCCTCCCGACGACTTCGACGCCGTCTTCTATCCCGGCGGTCAAACTCCGATGTGGAATGTGGCCAAAGACATTTGATCGCAAGCAGCGAATCCTTGTACAATTCCGGCAAGTCAGTCGCGGCTGACGGTGCACTGGAGGCCGCCAACTTTTAGGTCTGTTCCAGGCAGGCGTGAAGAGCCCAAGCACCTTCGTAAAATGCTCGACCAAGCCCATCGGCTGCGTTAAGCGACACCATTGTAAAATCGACCCGCCCCGAATCGGGACGCAAATTTTGTTTTCAGTCGCGACCTCGCAAGGCTGAGGGGACGCGTGTCTAATCGGAGGATATCGAAGTGCGTCATGCAAGGACGGTGGGAGTGGCTATCATGCTCATTGCATTGGACGGTTCTTCCCTCGCGCACGCCGGAGACGCGATTCCTCCAGCTTCTCAGCCCAAGGCGGTTGCCAGCGAGCCCGAACAGTGGCTGTTCGGCGACTGGAATGGCGCTCGCACCGACCTTCGCGACCGGGGCATCGATTTTCAGTTTGGCTACGTCGGGGAGTTTGCCGTCAATCCGGGCGGAGGCATAGAAACCAAGGCCAGGTATGCCGACCAGTATACCGCCGGAGTGACCTTCGACCTCGATCGATTGCTTGGCGTCCCGGATGCAAAGTTCCAAGTGACGCTGACGCAGCGTACCGGGCGCAACCTGAGTGATGACGCACTTCTCGGCACCCTCCAGCAAGTTCAGGAAGTCTTTGGGCGCGGTCAGACCATTCGGCTGACGGACTTCTGGTACGAGCAGCAGTTCGCGAACGGTCTTATCGATTGGAAGATCGGGCGAATTCCAGTGAACGAGGACTTTGCAGCATTCCCCTGCGACTTTCAAAATCTCACGTTCTGTGGATCCGATCTCGGGAATCTTGTCGGTAACTACATCTTCAATTGGCCCATCAGCCAGTGGGCGACGCGCGCCAAGATCAATATCAACGGTTTCGGTTACTTCCAGGTGGGCGTGTATGACGTTAACCCCAAATATCTCGGGGTAGACGATCAGGTGCTGCCCGTCTTCTTCAGCAACTCGACCGGAGCGTTGATACCCGTCGAGATCGGCTGGCTTCCTCAGTTCGCGAACGGTGCCCTGCCGGGCAGCTACAAGGTTGGTGCCTGGTATGACACCTCGAGTGCCGATGACGTTTCCCGGGACATCAACGGTGATCCTTTCGAACTGACCGGGCTTCCCGCGCAACAGCACCGGGGCCGCTACGGTGCGTACCTGACCTTCCAGCAGCAGGTAAGCGAAAACCTCAGTCTCTTTCTGAATGCGGTCTTTGCAGACAAGCGGACATCTGTCACCGACCATCAGGTCGCTGCAGGGCTTGTCTACAAGGGATTGTTCGATTCCCGTCCCGAGGATGATATCGGCCTTGCCGTAGGCACGACGCACGTCAACAGTCGTGCGTTCGCTCCCAATAATCCGGGTGGATCCGAATACGCTGCCGAGCTCTATTACACATATCGACCGACGAACGGCCTGCTCGTCCGCCCCAATCTGCAATATATCCACCATCCCGGCGGAACGAGCGAGAACGACGACGTCTACGTGTTCGGGTTGAAGACTGCCGCCACCTTCTAGTTCCCGGCGGTACCACTGCCCAGCGCAGGTTACAGGGCCCTTGGCTCACCAATCGTAGTAGTCCGGCAGGAGCTTCGGCGTGCCTGTCTGTTGCTTGTCGTGGTTGATGAAGAGCCCTGCACGGGATTTCGTCATGAATGCTATGACGCGCTCCATGGAGGCGAAGGACTCTGACTTGTTCACATCGGCTTCGGAACGATATCGCGTTCGAAGTTGACTCCCAGGTGGATCACGTCGCCGGAGAGGATCACGTATTCGGTGTTCTCCGGATGAACCGTCAGAGATTGGCTTCCGGGCGCGTGCCCCGGGGGCGAAGGAAGCGTGATGCTTCCGTCGCGGAACAGCTCAACGACACCTGTGACAAGCTCCAGCCGAGTAGGGTGTTCGACAAGCGTCCGGGCGAGGTTGACGAGATTTCACCGCCGGCCGAGATCGATGCCGAGTGTCAGCAGGGCAGGATTATCAATCCCCGCCGCAGAGGAAGTGGTCGCGTTGACGGCAGAGACGCCGGGTTGCAGAGCGATGGCAATCGGTAACGCCGCTGCCCCCAGAGCAGGAAGCTCCGAGCTGTGTTCGGCGCGCATCAATCGGGGATACGGGCTTGCATGTCGGTGGATCATGGCAGGCAGAAGCGGTGAAGTTGCATCGATGAGCCGGTCCAATATCTCGGCCGGCAAGCCACCGCCAATGACCACGGTATCCGGGTCGAACATGGCTTCTATATTGCGGATGGCAATACGCAGGTAGTGCGCCGCCTCGCGCAGCCAGGCGGTCAATCGCGGATCATCGTCCAGCATGCAGGCCACGAGTTCTTCTGCCGAAACCTCATCCGGCGTTCGGGTCGGGCCGCAGATGGTCTCAGCTGCCGCATAGAAGGAAACATATTGTTCCAGACAGCCACGGCTTCCGCAGGCGCACAATCTGCCGCCCGGCTTGACGATCAGGTGACCGATTTCACCGGCTCCGCCGAAAGCGCCACGATAATGCTGGCCGTCGAGAACGAGGCCCCCTCCGATGCCCAGGTTGAAATGCAGGTAGAAAAAGGAACGAACCGATCGGCCAATCCCGTAAAGCCGCTCGCCAATGGCGGCAACCGTGGCATCGTTTTCCACGAAGGTTTTGATACCCGTTAGATCCTCCAGCCGCGCGGTCAGCGGAAATTTCGTCCAGTCGTCACCTTCCTGAACCTTATCGTACCAGAAGGTGCCGTTCTCGACAGTTCCGGGTACGCTGCAACCGACGCCCCATACGTGCTGGCGTTCAATTTCGCCGGCTACCAGCAGGCGCAGCGCGAGTTCGCCGAGAGCATCTGCCGTGGTTGCCGGATCTCGCTCTGGCAGCGGCCTTGTTTCGCTTGCCACCACACTACCGGTCAGGTCCACGAGAAGTCCGGTGATGCGCTGATGGGCAAGGCTCAGTCCAATGGTGTATCCGCCCTTCGGATTAAGCGACAGCTCGACCGCCGGCTGACCGCGCTGCCCCGAGCGTCGGCCCTCCTGCCGGATGAGGCCGGCTTCCTCAAGCTCGGCGGCAATATTGGAAATAGCCTGAACAGTCAGGCCGATCGATTGAGCGAGCTCGGTGCGCGTAATCGGTCCGCTGCGGCGCACCGCATCGAAAACGGCCCGTCTGTTGAGCGTGCGGGTCTGAAGGAGGTTCGTGCCGGGTAGCACGCCTTCACGGTCAAGGCGCAAATTCATGGTCGCATTCTTATCATCAGCCCGATCTTTATCAAAATCCTTTTAAATAAAAAGTGTTGTGTTATCTTTTCGTCTATGGCGGATAAAAAATGAAACTCCGCCTTGGCTCGAAGACGCCGAAGAGCTGGATCAGCCGGCCGCGCACAAGGCGGTTTCAGGAGCATTAAGGGTGAACGAAGAACCGGGATGACATCGATGAAGTTCAATCTCGCAGACAGGTGAGTTCTGTCGCATGATCGCCACGCCTGACCCGAACGCCGTCTTCTTGCGAAGTTGGCGATGCTTAACTACTGGTTGTGCCATGGAAATCCGAAATGGTGTCGACTGAAGAAAAATATCAGAAAATAAGCAATAAAAATCAGATGTGTGAATCGCGAGCCCGACTTTCGACGAGTTTTTTCATGTGACGATGGGATCGAAAATAAAAGTGAAACACTCAACTTGACAATGCAAATTTCCCGCTGATAGCTTGTAACTAACTAGTTATTTGGTGGTAATGCGAGGCCGTCTTGCAAGCGATGATCAGCATCGAAAACGTCTCAAAATCGTTCCTCGCAAAAGGGGCGGAGGCATTCACGGCTCTGGACGACGTGTCCATGCGGATTCGTGACCGCGAATTCTTCACGCTGCTCGGTCCCTCCGGCTGCGGTAAAACAACACTTTTGCGAATTATCGCCGGCTTCGAGCTTCCGAGCGCCGGAAAGGTGTTGATCGAGGGGGCGGACAGCTCGGCATTGCCTCCACAAAAGCGCCCGGTGAACACAGTTTTCCAGAGTTATGCGCTTTTCCCGCACATGACGGTGGCCGAAAACGTCGCATTCGGGCTGCAGATGCAGAAGGTAGCGAAATCCGATCGCCAGGCCCGTGTCGCCGAAGCGTTGAGGCTCGTGCGGCTCGAAAGCATGGCCTCGCGCTTGCCGCGGCAATTGTCTGGTGGACAGCAGCAGCGCGTGGCTCTGGCCCGGGCGCTTGCGCCGCGCCCGAAGGTTCTGCTCCTCGACGAACCGCTCAGCGCTCTCGATCTGAAATTACGCCGGGAGATGCAGGGCGAGCTGAAGCGACTGCAACAGGAAACCGGCATCACCTTCATCCTAGTGACGCATGACCAGGAAGAGGCGCTCGCCATGTCCGACCGTATCGCCGTCATGTCGGCGGGCCGTGTCCTGCAGATGGGCGCGCCGCGGGAAATCTACGACAATCCGAAAAGCCGCTTTGTTGCCGATTTCATCGGTGAATCCAATGTGTTGCCGGGGGCGATCGTCGGTCACGGGAGCGATATCATGGTTGCCGTGCGGCCGGAACGGATCGCGCTTTCAATGCTGGCCAGCGGTTTGCCCGGCAAGATCCGCGGCACGATCACCTCCATCACTTATCTTGGTCTGGATACGCTTTACGAGATCACGCTCGACAATGGCGAGCGTCTGCGAAGCCGAAGCCGGCAGTCCATCTCTGGCCTCGATGCCGGTCAGCCCGTCATCCTCGATTGGCCAAGCGATGCCGAACGGCATCTGGCGAATTAGGGGAGGGTGGAATGAATAGCCAGCGCACCCTGACGCTCGCAGCCCCCGCTGTCCTGGTGATCGGCATCTTCATGGTCGTGCCGCTTCTGGTCGCCGTTGCCTATTCCTTCATGACCGCCAATCCCTATGGCGGCGTCGACATGCCGTTGACGGCGGATGCCTATGTCCAGTTCCTGTTCCAGCGGGATTTCGACGATACGCTCGTCTTTTCCTGGAGCTACGTCATCATCATCCTGCGCTCGGTCTATCTGGCCGGCCTGACGACGGTGATCTGCCTGATCCTCGGCTTTCCGGTCGCCTGGTATCTTGTCTGCCAGGATGAGAACCGCCGCCGCACGCTGCTTTTTCTCGTTACCCTGCCATTCTGGATCAATACGCTGATCAGAACCTATTGCTGGGTTCTGATTTTGCGCGATGAAGGACTGGCAAACGGGCTCCTGAAGGCGGCGGGCGTGATCTCGACACCGTTGCCGCTGCTCTACAATGACGCGTCCATCCTGCTCGGACTGGTCTATACATTCCTGCCCTTCATGGTGCTGCCGATCTATTCGACCCTTGAACGCATCGATCCGCGCCTGATCGAGGCTGCCTACGATCTCTATGCGAACAGGCGGGCGGTCTTCGCCCGCGTCATCTGGCCGCTTGCAAGACCCGGCGCGCTCGTCGGCGCAAGCCTCGTCTTTGCGCCCTCACTCGGCTCGTTCCTAGCGCCCGATTTGCTCGGCGGCGGTAAGAAGCTCCTGATCGGCAGCCTGGTGCAGATGCAGTTTACCTCCTCGCGCAACTGGCCGTTTGGCGCCGCACTTTCGATCCTGGTGACGATTGCCGTTCTGGCAATCTTCGTCAGCCGCTCGAAAAAGGCCGAGGAGGCACGCCGATGAGAACGCCGCGCCCCTTCGACTGGCGCCATACGCCGGGCCTTGGCGCCTTTACGACCGTCATCCTGGTCTTTCTCTATCTGCCGCTGGTTATCCTTGTCGTCTACGCCTTCAATGCCAATCAACTAGTGACCGTCTGGTCCGGCTTCAGCTTGCGCTGGTTCGGCGAGGTGGCCGCCAACGAGGATATCAGGCGTGCCGCCTTCAACAGCATCATCATCGCCATTGCCGCGACAATCGCCTCCACAGTGATTGCAACGGCCGGGGCTATCGCCCTCGAGCGCGGTGACCTGAAGGGGGGGCGCGGTCTAGTTACCTCCTTGATCGCGCTCCCCCTGATCGTTCCCGAAATCATCGTCGCGATCATGACGCTGATCTTCTTTTCGGCGCTCGGCATGACCAACGGGCTTTTGAATCTCATCATCGCCCATACGGTCTTTTGTATTCCCTTCGCCCTGCTGCCGATCCAGGCGCGATTGCGCGATCTCGGCACGCGTCTCGAAGAGGCGGCGCGCGATCTCTACGCCAGCGAATGGAAGCTGTTCCGGTATGTCACCCTTCCGCTGCTGCTGCCGGCAATCTTCGCCGGCGCCCTGATGGCCTTCGTCGTCTCGCTGGATGACTTCCTGATCAGCCTGATGGTGTCCGGCGCCGGATCGACCACGCTGCCCATCTATGTCTACGGCATGATGCGCCTCGGTGTGACGCCGGAGGTCAATGCCATCTCAACAATCCTGCTCGGCATCTCGCTCGTGCTCGTCACCGGCGCGCTGCTGCTCGGGCGAAACAGCCAGAACAACAAACAATCATAACAAAGAGGGTGAACATGAAAAACGCAAAGAGGATGCTGGCAACGGCCAGTCTGCTTGCCATCGTCGCACCGGCTATCGCCCGCGCTGACGCCGGCGTCCTGCATATCTACAACTGGACGGATTACACGTCCGAAGAGATGGTCAAGAAGTTCGAGGCCGAAACCGGCATCAAGGTGACAATCGACACCTATGACTCCAACGAGACGGCGCTCGCCAAGATAAGCTCGGGGGCTGCTGGTTACGACGTGATGATCATTTCCAACGACTTCGTGCCGATCTTCGTCAAGCAGGGCCTGTTCGAGAAGGTCGATGTGGCCGGAATGCCGAACTTCAGGAATCTCGACCCGAAATGGCAGAAGCGTCCGTGGGATCCGAAGGCAGAATATACCGTGCCCTGGGTCTGGGGGACGACGTCCTATTCCGTCGATACCGCCGCCTACAAGGGGCCGACCGACAGCCTGAAGGCGCTGTTTGAACCTTCCGACGACCTGAAGGGCAAGATCGGCATGTTCGGCTCGCCATCCGAAGTCATGTCGCTTGCGCTCCTCTATCTCGGCAAGGACCAGTGCAACAGCAATCCGGCCGACCTCAAGGCGGTCAATGCGCTGCTCGAGGCGCAGAAGCCCTTCGTGAAGGTCTATAATTCTGACGGCACGACCGAGCGGCAGGTCTCGGGCGAAACGGTCATGCACGAGCAATGGTCGGGCAAGGCGCTCGCCTCGCGGCTGCAGAAGCCGACGGTCAAATATGTCTTCCCGAAGGAGGGCGTCATCGGCTGGATGGACAATGTCGCCGTGCCGAAGGGCGCGCCAAATGTCGAGAACGCCAAGAAGTTCCTGAACTTCCTGATGGATCCCGAAAACATTGCTCTGCAGCAGAAATCGACCGGCTATCAGAGCGCGGTAACCGGCTCCGACAAGTTCCTGCCGAAGGAAACGGGTGAATCGCCGGAGTTCAATCCGCCGGAGGATTTGAAGATCGTCTTTGCGCCGGCCTGCGAGGAAAAGGCGACGCGTGCCTATGACCGCATCTGGACGACGCTGCGCCAGTAACCGGCGCGGATGTTCACGACAGGAGCGGGCCGCGAAGGCCCGCCACTTCCCGCCTGAGACCGCCGGAGGCAGAACCTCCGGGCCAAGAATTCGAGGACAGAACGATGAATGAGACCGTCAATCCCGCCAGCCTGAAACCCGCCGCCGCACCGCCGCCGCCGGAGCATCTGCAGGCGCTGAAACCGTTGAGCCCCGATGAGATCAATGTGGTCGTCGCGACCGTGAAGGCAGATCCCGAGCTTGGCCCTGGCGTTCTCTTCGAAAACATCGACCTGCGCGAGCCGACGCCGGCCGAATATCGTGCCTATCTCGATGGCGCGCCGCTGCCGCGCGAGGCCCGTGTCAACGTCAACCATCTCGAGGTGCGCGGCGTCTGGCAACTGATCGTCTCGATTGCTGACAAGGCGATCATCCGCCGCAAGCATTTTCCGACCGCGCGCGCAGGCTTCATGGTCGAGCAGATGATGAGCGTGGAGGTCAACGTCAAGAACGATCCGCGCTTCATCGAAGCCTGCCGCAAGCGTGGCATCGCCGACATGACCGGCGTCATCGTCGATTCCTGGTCGGGCGGCAATTTCGGTCACGAGGATGAGGAGGGCCGGCTGATCTCGCATACCTTCTCTTGGCTGCGCGTCCATGAGTTCGGCAATTATTACGCCCATCCGATCGAAGGGCTGAATGCCGTCATCGATGTGAAGACCGGCGAGGTTCTGCGTGTCGACGATTATCCGGATCACCCGCCGATCCCGATGACGCGCTATGATTACGATCCGGAATTCCTGCCGGCTCCAGCCGCACCCCTGAAGCCGCTCGACGTCGTCCAGCCCGACGGTGTGAGCTTCACCATCAAGGATCATGCGATCTCCTGGGACAAGTGGACGCTTGCCATCGGCTTTACGCCGCGCGAGGGGCTGGTGCTTCACGATATCCGCTATGACGGACGCTCGGTCGTGCGCCGCGCCGCGGTGGCCGAACTCGTCGTTCCCTATGGATCGCCGCTCTATGGTCACGCCCGGCAGAATATTTTCGATGTCGGTGAATATGGCTTCGGCAAGCTCACCAATTCGCTTCGCCTCGGTTGCGACTGCCTCGGTCAGATCCAGTATCTCGACGCGCACGTGAATGGCCTCAACGGCGAGGTCGTCACCATCGAGAAGGCGGTCTGCATTCACGAGGAGGACGCAGGCATTCTCTGGAAACATTGGGATTTCCGCACTGGCCGCACGGTCCTTCATCGCGGTCGCAAGCTCGTCATCTCCAGCATCTGCACCGTCGGCAATTATGAATATGCCCAATACTGGTATCTCGATCAGGCTGGCGAGATCGAATTCGAGATGAAGGCGACGGGCATCGTCAACACCAATGCCTGCCATCCCGGCCAGCCGGACAAATATTCGACGGAGATCCAGCCCGGCCTCGGCGCGCCGATCCACCAGCATATTTTCTGCGCCCGGCTGGATATGGCGGTCGATGGCAGCGGCAACAGCGTCGTGGAGACCAATTCCTATATGGAGCCCTATAGCGAAAGCAATCCCTATGGAAACGCGTTTCATGCCGTCGACACGGTCTTGAAGACTGAGCTTGCTGCGGCGCGGCGGGCTGATCTTTCCACGCATCGCAGCTGGAAAGTGATCAATCCCAATAAGCTCAACCATGTCGGCAAGCCGGTAGCCTACAAGCTGCATGCGCCGAACTGCGTCACACCGATGATCCAGGAGGACGGCCCGTCGGGTATCCGCTCCAATTTCATCCGCAATCATATCTGGGTGACGCCGTTCAACGAGAACGAGCGCTATCCGGGGGGCGAATTCGTTGCCAATTCCGACGGGAGTGACGGTCTTGCCGAACTCGTGAAACAGGACCGTAATGTCGACAATACCGACATCGTGCTCTGGCACAGTTTCGGCCTGCACCATGTCGTGCGCGCGGAAGATTTCCCGGTTCAGCCCTGCATTTCCTGCGGCTTCTCGCTGGCGCCGGCAGGCTTCTTTCCGGTCAACCCCTCGAACAATCTGCCGCCCGTCGTCAACAAGGCGAGCGTGCTGGCTGGGCAGGGCGGGGGAAGCTGCTGCTGCTGAGACCAGGTGAAGGCCGGCGATATCCCCTGCCGGCCTCCCGCCCCAAGACCCTCAAGATGTCAGGGATTACGGCAATGACAAGACAGGAGACAAGCCGGACCGCTGCCAATTACGGCATGCTGCTATCAGGTCTCTCCGCCTGGGCCGTCCTCTCCTACATTCCGCAAACATTCGGCGAGATCATCTGTCGAGCCGGCAGACTGTCCCCCGACGTTGCCGGCAGCCTAGCGGAGCTCGCGCTTTCATGGCTGGCCATGATGGTCGCGATGACGGCGCCCGCCGCCTTTCTGGCCCGCGCGCTGAACCGTGAGCGGTTTGCGGTTGGCGAGAAACGGATCGAGACGGGTGTGTTCTCGTCGATCCCTATGCTTGTGGCCGTCGCGCTTGCAGGTGCATTCGGCGAATGGATGTTTCGATCGGCACGCCTTGTCGATGATAGCGGCCGTTTCATCGCGCCGGTTTTTGTGCCGGCCGTGCTTGCGTGCGCGGTCCTGCTCCTGCTGCGCGATATCATTCGAGGCCGGGTCGCGTGCCGGGCGGCCTGCTGTATCACGATGGTCCTCCTGCAGCTCGCAGGCGGCGTCACGAACATGGTCTGGATGGCGGCATTGTCGGCCTGGATGGCGCTCGAAAGCGTATTCCCCTGGCGGCGTGAGCTCTCCGCGTTCGGCGCGGTCACACTCTGCTTTGCCGCCGGTTTCTCTCTGCTTCAAGGAGGCGGCTGATGCCTCCTCGAACCAATACCTGCCTGCTAAACAAGAGGAGATTTAGATGGGCTTCCTGTCCTACAATCCAACTGATGGCCAATTGATCGGAACCTACGAGGAGCACAGCGACCGTGAAGTCGAAGCGATCCTCCAGCGCTCGCATGAGACCTGGAAACAATGGTCTGCCTCGTCGCTGCAGGACCGGGCGGCATTCCTGAACCGGCTTGCCGACCTTCTAGAGCAGCGCGTTGACGAATATGCCGCCCTGATCGTCGCGGAAATGGGTAAGCCTTTCGCCGAGGCGCAGGGGGAGATCAAGAAATCCGCCTTTGGCGCAAGGCATTTCGCGAGCGATGGCCTTGCCTACGTCAGTGACGAGCCGATCGCCGGCACGCCGGCCAAGATCGTCTATCAGTCGATCGGCCCGATCTTCGGCATCATGCCGTGGAACCTGCCTTTCTGGCAGGTGTTGCGCTTCTTCATTCCGGCGGCCCTCATCGGCAATACCGTCATCGTCAAGCATGCCGAAACGGTGCAGGGATCCGCAGCGGCAATCGAGAAGCTGATCCTCGATGCCGGCGCGCCGCGGGGCCTCTATTCCAACCTTGCGATCGATCGCAAGCGCGCCCCGGCCGTTATCGCCGATCCCAGGATTGCGGCCGTGACAGTTACCGGCAGCACGGCAGCCGGCCGGGCCGTTGCCGAGCAGGCGGGCTCACTTGGCAAGAAGGTCGTGCTGGAACTTGGCGGCTCGGATCCCTTCGTCGTCTTCGATGATGCGGATTTCGACAAGGCCGTGCAGATGGCGGTGGTGTCGCGCTATTCAAACAATGCCCAGAGCTGCATCGCCGCCAAGCGGATCTTCGTCCATGCGCCTATCGCCGAGCGTTTCACCGCCGCCTTCGTCGATGCGGTCAAGCGCATTCAGGTCGGCGATCCGATGAAGGCTGAAACAAAGCTTGGGCCGCTCGCCCGTTCCGATATTCGCGACAATGTTCAGCGGCAGGTCGACGATGCCGTCAAGGCGGGCGCACAGGTCCTGACCGGCGGCAAGCCGATCGGCGGTCCCGGCTTTTTTTACGAGCCGACCGTTATTGTCGGTCTGCCGAAGAATGCTGCGGTAGCCCGCGAGGAATTCTTCGGCCCGGTCGCCATGCTCTACAGCTTCAAGGACGAGGATGAGGCGGTCGCGCTTGCAAACGACACCGAGTACGGCCTCGGCGCAGCCGTATGGAGCAGCAATCCGGACCGCGCCGAGCGCGTCGCGTCTCGGATCGAGGCCGGCGCCGTGTTCATCAATGATTTCGTGCGCTCCGATCCGCGTGCGCCATTTGGCGGCGTCAAGGGCTCGGGTTTCGGGCGGGAATTGGGCGGCCTTGGCGCGCGTGAACTTGCCAATGCCAAGCTCGTCTGGAAGGGCGCATAATCAAAACTGAAGAGGCCAGCCGGATTGGCCGGCTGGCCTCTAGATGGCCGCTTGGACGATATGACCGGTTGGACTTATTGGGCCGCAGGCTTCAGCGCGGCACGCGCAAGAAACAGGGCGCCCTCGACCGGAGAAACTGTCAGTCTGTGGACCGCGAGCCGGGGATGCTCTTGACGCAGCGCCACCTTGAACGCTTCGAAGAGTCGTGACTGATTGACGATGACGCTTCCCGCGACCACCACGTCATTGCCGATGGCGCCGCGATTTCTGAGTTGGCCGACAAGTGCGGCAAGATCGGCGGCGCCCTGAGCGATGACCTTTGCCGCCAGCAGCGATCCCCGGTCCGCCGCATCGAAGATGGCAGCGCAGTGCGGCGCCCAGTTCTCGGCCCTCGGGTCGTCATTGACCTTGCGGGTCAGCCGCTCGGCATCCTCGACGTCGAAATCCTGGATCAGGGCGGAGAGAAGTCCGTCATCAGGCCGACCTTCGTCATGCGCCTTGAGCGCCGCGCGTGTCGCCTCGCGCACGAGGGCGGCTGCCCCGCCTTCGTCACCGATCACACATCCCCAGCCGCCTGCCGACAGCGGCTGTCCGTCCGGATCCGTTCCAACCGCAATCGCGCCTGTGCCGGCGATGACGCCGATGCCGGCCGCAAAGCCGGCAGCGGGCACGATGAGCGCTGCGTCATTGACGGCATGGACGCGGTAGCCGCGATCGAGCAGGGCCGTTTCGAGCGCCCGCCCGGTATCCGCGCGGTTGATGCCTTGCGCACCGAAGGCGATCGAGGCGGCGGCAATATCTGAAGGCAGATTGGCTTTCAGCCGTGCGGCCAGCCAGTCGGCGCCATGGGCCGCGGGTTCTGCATCCCAGTCATGGCTGCTGATGACTGTATCGAGGATGCGATCGCCCGCCAGCGTCTCGACGACCAGATGCGTCTTGGTTCCGCCGACATCGAGCGCGACGAGGCATGTTTTGCCAGTCATGGTCAGGCCACCTTGGTGTCGTTGTGGTGGAAGACGAAAGCGTCGGGATCGAGCCCTCGCGCAACGGCCGTCTCCACTGCAATGGTCTGCATGATGAGCGCCTCAAGGATCGGTCGCTGGGTCACCGACACGCGCGGCAGCGCAATATAGGTCAGCCATTCGTTCGCCTCAGCCTGCACTGGGCCGGCGAGGATCGTATGATGGCCGGCCTTTGTCAGTGTCGTTGCCAGTACTGCCTCCCGCTCGTCGCCGAAGAGAATATGCACGCCCTTTCCGGCCGATTCCATGGCGCCGTGAAGATATTGGCGGGTCGACATGCCGGTCGAGGGGATGCGGGCAATCTCGCGCAGCAGAAGCGAGCCGACTTCCGCCGAACCGGCGGAAGACGCGATCGCCGCGCAGTCGACATAGGCGGCGCTTTCCATGCGCGAAAGAATCGCGCCGATCTGTTGCGAAAGCTCGCTTTCCAGCTGGCGGAAAGCGGCCGGAAGATCAGCCCAGCTCGGATCGGCTGCGCCACCATCCCAGGCTTCGGCAATCATGCCGAGGGCTGCGATTGTGGCGGTATAGCCAATCGTCGAGGCATAGCTGTCTGGAATGGCGCCGAGCGATATATTGGTCGACGAGGCGGTGGCGACCGGCGAGCCCTTGGCATTGACCACCGACATGCGAAGGCTGCGGTCGATCGAATCGAGAACCGCAAGTGTCTCGGTGCTCTTGCCGCTCTGCGAGACGGCGATGACGGGATGGCTCGAGGCCGGGAAGGGGACCGGATATTCGCCGCCGTTGAGGCGCCACGAGTGGATGCCGCGCGAACGCAGCGCCCAGACCGCGGCCGAGCAGGCCGCAAAGCTTGCGCCGATGCCCATGAAGATGGGGCCAGGGCCCTTGAATGCCTCGGATGCGGTTGTGACTTCTTCACCGATTTCGGCAATTGCTCTTTCGAGCGCGCTCGCCTGCGAAGCGCGCGCTTCGGCAAGCGAAATATAACCCTTGACCATTCCGGTCTTCTCCCTGGTCCTGAATTCATCCGCCGGCGCAACATATTGCCGGCTGTCATGCACCTTGAAAGGGGCCTCAGCCGCCCGCTTTACCGGTGCGTGAAAAGGAGGTGCGCAGGCGATAGCGGTCGCCGGCATAACGGATCGTCGAGGCCATGACCGGACGCCCATTGCCGTCTTCGACCAGCTGGCGCATGGCAAGGATCGGCATGCCCTGTTCGATGCCGAGATGCCGGGCGAGCGTCTTGTCCGCCGCCTGCGCCTCGATTGTCGATTCTGCGCGGGCAAGGTCGAAGCCCGCTCCGCTCAGGAGGCGAAACAGCGACGCCGTCTTGAAGTCGATCGCTGACATGTCGAGCCTGCGGATCGACGGAAAGAACGACTGATCGACTGCCACAGGTACGCCGTCGAGCATCCGGACACGATCGAGATGAAAGACCGGCCCACCGGGTGCGATGCCGAGTTCTTCCGCCTCGTCAAGGCTCGCCGGCGCCTCTTCGGCCCGCAGCACCTCCGATGATGGTGCAAGGCCAAGGCGGGCAGCCGTCTCGCTGAAGGATTCCAGCGTCTGCGGGAACTCCTGATGCGCTTCCGTCGCAATATACCAGCCGCGGCCGTGCGAAGAGACCAGCACGCCGTCCGTCACCAGGCTCTGCAACGCGCGTCGCAGCGTCACGCGGCTGATCGAAAGCCGCGTCAGGAGATCGCGCTCCGGCGGCAACCGGCTTCCCGAGACCAGTTTGCCCGCAGCGATTTCCTTCATGATCGCCTTTGCAGCCTGCTGCCACAACGGTTCCGGAGAATCCGACTGCAAGGGAGCCGCCTGGCCTTCAATTCCGATCATAGGCCTACCGCAACCTTTTCCCACTGCCTGGTTTTCATGGATCGATAGCAGGCATCGATGATCCTGTTGACGATCACACCGTCTTCATAGGTTTCGGACGGGGTTCTGCCGGCCGCAAAACAATCGATGAAATGGCGCATCTGCTGGGAGAAACCATAGGCGCGGGTCTCCTCGGGCACGGGATAGACCCACCCGGTTTCGGCATCCGCCTTTTCAACCGTGTAGCCCACCGGCTTTCCGACGAAGCCCCAGACGGGGCCGACGGAGCTGTCCGTCACGATGCGGCCTTCAGAGCCGACGAGTTCGTGGCGCAACTGCATGCCGCCCTTTTCGATCCAGGACGATTCGATGGTCGCCAACTCTCCGCCTGCAAACTTCAGGAGGGCGATCGCCGCGTCCTCGCCGGTCGTCTTGTCGCCGTGCACCATCGTCGAACCCCAGGCCATGACTTCGGTTACGGGATTATCCTTGCCGAAGAAGTGTCTTGCTGATTCTACAGTGTGGCATCCCATGTCAAGCAAGGCGCCACCGCCGGCCGTTTCGGCGTCCCAGAAATGCGGCGCATGCGGGCCGGAATGGGCTTCGCGGGCGCGCATCGTCAAAAGCCTGCCGATGCCGCCGGCCTTCACCATCTCGTAGGCCTTGGCGGTATTGGGAGAAAAGACCGAGCTTTCGGCATATCCGTGCCAGATACCCGCTTCGATCACCACCTTGAGCATGACTGCCGCCTCGGCCTCCGTGCGGGCGAGCGGCTTGGTGCAGATGACCGCCTTCCCGTGCCTGGCGGCGGTTCTCGTCGCTTCGAGATGGATTTCGTTCGGGAGCGCGATGATCACGATGTCGACGGTCGGATCGGCGCAGAGACCATCCATGTCGGAATGAGCAGTCACGTTCCATTTTTGCGCAAATTCACTAGCGCGGGCGGTGCTGCGGGAAAAGCAGGCGCGCAACTCCGCATTGCGCACATCAAGCAGCGCGTCGGCATAACATTCGCCGATAAACCCCGACCCCAGCAGTCCGACACCAATCATGTTTCATCCCTCGATTTATCGCGATGGATCGCGCTAACCTTCCGATCGAATACCACATAAGACAAAAACTGGAAATAAAAAATATAACTTGTCACAACTGGTATTGAGAGGTATCGTCCGTCATCAATCCCCGGACGATCCTCTAATGAGCCGGGACGGGAGCAGTTTCAAGCGACGAGAATGGGAGATTATCAAATGCTTTCAAAGCATGAATTGCTGAACGGCGCCTTGGTGTCAGTCGCGGCCCTGATGATGGCCGGCAGTGCGCTGGCAGAAGATGTCACGATCAAGCTCGGCAGCTGGCGGACGGAAGACATTGCTGTCTGGCAAGACAAGATCATACCCGCCTTCGAAGCCAAAAATCCCGGCATCAAAGTCGAGTTCGCGCCGGTCAACACCAATGAATATAATGCAGCAATGCAATCACAGATCGAGGCTGGCGCCGGCCCGGATCTCCTGACCTGCCGTCCCTTCGACGTCAATCGCGAATGGATCGGTCGCGGTTATTTCGACTCACTCGCCGATTTCGATGCGATCAAGAATTTCGACGAGACATCGAAAGCTGCCTGGACGGATGCAAAGGGTGCGCCCTATTGCCTGCCCGTCGCCGCGGTGCTCGCCGGCTTCTACTACAATATCGATATTTTCAAGGAACTGGGCCTCGAGGTGCCGAAGACGGCTGATGAGTTCGTCAAGGTGCTGCAGAAGATCAAGGACAGCGGGAAGTACGAACCGCTTGCCTACGGTTCCGCCGAATCCTGGCAGCTCGCCTATAACGGCCTCTACAATATCGGCCCGTCCTACTGGAATGGTGAAGAGGGCCGGCTCGGCCTGATCGATGGTACGAAGAAACTGACCGATCCGGAATTCGTCGAAGCCTTCAAGGCCTTCGCGGCCTGGAAGCCTTTCCTGCCTAAGGGCCAGGCGAGCCTGCAATATGCCGACATGACGCAGCTCTTCACGATCGGTCGTGCGGCGATCCTTCCCGATGGCTCATGGAACATCAATCAGGTGACCTCGACGGGCCTCAATGTCGGCGTCTTCGGCCCGCCGGCGGCCAAGGAGGGTGGTCAGCGCTACCTGCAGGAAATGCCTGACATGGCGATCGGCATCAATGCGGCCGGCAAGCATAAGGATGCCGCAAAGACTTTCCTCGCCTGGCTTGGGACGCCGGAGTTCCAGGAACTCTACGTCAATGCCGCGCCCGGCTTCTTTGCCATGAGCAGCACACCCGTTGCCTATACCAATGCGCTGGCGCAGAAATTCGCCGACCTGAAGACGGGCGCCAAGCTGACCCCGCGCCTGGCGCTGGACCGTCTGAGCGCAGGCAACCCGCCGCTCGATGACGAAATCTGGCGCGTGCTGCAGACGATGATGATCGGTGACGACGTTACACCGGAAAAGGCGGCAGCCGAACTGCAGGCCGGTCTTGCATCCTGGTACGCACCGCAGAAGAAGTAAGAAAGAGCCCCTCGCGTACCAGCTGTTCCGGTACGCGAGGCTTCCGATACCCGCCGGCCTACCCCGGCGCCGAGACTACGGAGATACCGGGTGACACGTCCTGCGACGGCTCGCTGGAGCCTTTTTCTGTTTGTGCTGCCAGCGCTCGCAATCTATCTCGCCTTCGCCGTTCTGCCGCTCGCGGCATCGATCGTCATGAGCTTCTTCGATACGGATAGCCCCGGTGGTCGCGTGTTCGTGGGGCTGGCAAACTACTATTATCTCTTCACGCATCCGGTCACGAGCGCCCGATTCTGGAACGCGCTCCTGAACAATTGCGAATTCTTCCTCATCCATCTGATCGTCGAAGTGCCGATCGGCCTGTTGATGGCCGGGCTTCTGACATCGGGGCTTCTCGGTCGTTCCGAGGGCATCTACCGCACGCTGCTCTTCGTGCCGGCGACGCTCTCGGTCGTCATCGTCGGCTTCATCTGGCGGCTCATCATCAATCCGCTCTGGGGACTTGTCGGCTTTCCGCTGCTCGGCAACGAGATGACGGCCCTGCCGACGATCTCGCTGATGTCGGTCTGGCAATATGTCGGCATACCCATGCTCTTTCTCTATAGCGCGCTTCTTGCTGTCCCCGAAGATATCATCGAGGCCGCCCGTCTCGACGGCGCAGGAAACTGGCGGATCTTCTGGAAGATCAAGTTCCCGCTGATCGCTCCGCAGTTCGGCCTGATCGTCATCCTGACCTATATCTGGACCTTCAATGGGTTCGACCTGATCTTTGCGCTGAACGGATCCGCCCCCGGGCCGAACTACAGCACCGATATTCTCGGGACGTTGTTTTACCGAACCTTCTTCGGATCGAGCGGCCAGGTCGCCGATCTCGATCTCGGCGCGACGGTGGCGACGGTCATCTTCGTCATCATTCTTCTCGTGACCGGCGCCTATTTCTGGCTGATCCAGCGCCGCCTCCAGGCCCATCAGATCTAGGGAGCGGAACAGATGTTATCGTCCAGCAAGGTCAGTTCCACCTTCTACGGCACGAGCCGCCACCGCATGTTGCTCGACCGGCTCATCGTCCACGGGCTGCTCATCTTCTTCGTGCTTCTGGCGCTCGGCCCGATCTGCGTCGTCATTCTGAATTCGTTCAAGACGACACCCGCCATTTTCGGGGGTCCCTTCGACCTGCCGACGGCGGCGACCTTCAGCGTCGACGGCTATATTCGTGTCTTCACCCGTGGCAATTTCTTGCTGAACTATCGCAACAGCCTGATCGTTACGGTCTCGACGATCGTGTTGACTGTGGTCCTTTCGGCGCTCGCCGCCTACGGCCTGACGGAATACCGTCTGAAGATCACGCCAGTGATCGCCGCGCTTTTCGTTGTCGGCATCATGCTGCCGATACGCCTCGGTACCGTACCGATCCTGAAGATCATGATCACATGGGGCCTCGTCGATACGCTGACGGCGCTGATCCTGGTCTATACGGCGATGAGCATACCGATCGCGGTCACCCTGATGATGGCCTATTTCCGCACCGTGCCGACGGAGATCAAGGAAGCGGCGCGCATGGATGGCGCGGGCGAATTCCGCACCTTCCGCATCGTGCTGCCAGTGGTCAAGCCCGGCCTTGCTGCGGTTGCAACGCTGACCATGCTGCCGGTCTGGAACGACCTCTGGTTCCCGCTGATCCTGGCGCCTGGCAAGGCCAACCAGACTGTGACGCTCGGTGTTCAGCAGTTTGTCGGTCAGTTTCTCAGCGACTATCCGGCCCTTCTTGCCGCATTGACGCTTGGCGTCGTGCCACTCGTCGCCCTCTACGTGATTTTCTCGCGGCAGTTCATCAGAGGGCTCAGCCAAGGCGTCGGCAAATAGCGAGGCAAATGGCTGATTGTTTGCGTTACGTATCTGTGACCGCACCTTTTGTCGCTCGTCTCAATCGGCCTCGTACCTGAATGGGGGCAGATCTGCCGAACCGCGGTTTCGCTCGGAAGAAGTGGGGGCGATTTCAAGATCGGTCCCGGTGGCGCTTGGAATAAGGAAGATCCGGCCGCGGACGAACGCCGACCCTGAAGGGACCACTCGGGTGTGGGCGGTCTGACCGGTTCTGCGTCCTGAACTGCGGGCGTGATCTGAGCTCCGGCACACTTCTTTGTCACCGGCCAATCGTTACGAATCGGCGCGCGGCTTGCGTTCCCGACCAGTTAGACAGCTCGAAACGGCGAGCGGCACATCCTGCCATTTCGATATCTGCCATATGTTCATTCGAACGTCTGCCTTTTTGTCAAGGTTCATCCATGTCGGCAAGATGTGTGAGATCGTGCGAAAAAGCACGAATCCCACCGCGATTTTCCCGAATCTCTCTAATTTTGCCGAGCCCGTCGAAGCGTTACTTTGACACGGATGTTCATTTGAACATTAATTGATTGCAATATGAATGTCAGCTGGTAGGGTTTGCGTCGCATTCGGAGCGGGAGGCTCCACGGATCAACATTGGGAGTGAGAGATGAATAAGGCTGCTTGTTATCTATCCGCGGGCCTGCTGAGCCTGTCCTTGAGCGCGCCGGCCATGGCGGCAACCAAGATTCAATGGTGGCACGCGATGGGTGGCGAGAATGGTGCAAAACTGGAGGAGATCGCCAAGGGATTCAACGCGTCGCAAAGCGACTACGAGATCGTTCCCGTCTTCAAGGGCACCTATGACGAAACCCTGACCGGCGCCATTGCTGCTTTTCGCGCCAACCAGCAGCCGGCAATCGTCCAGGTCTACGAGGTTGGAACAGGAACGATGATGGCCGCGCAAGGCGCGATTTATCCCGTGTATCAGCTCATGAAGGATGAAGGCGAGGCTTGGGATCAGAGCCAGTTCATCGCCCCAGTCGTCGGATACTATTCGGACACGAACGGCAACGTCCTGTCCCTGCCGTTCAATTCCTCGACCCCGATCATGTATTATAACAAGGATATCTTCAAAAAGGCGGGCCTTGATCCGGAAACGCCGCCAAAGACCTGGGCCGATGTCGAGGCATTTTCTCGCAAGATCATGCAGTCGGGTGCGGCCAAATGCGGTTTCACCAGCGCCTGGATCTCCTGGATTCAGACTGAGAACCTCAATGCGCTGCACGACAAGCCCTATTCGACCAAGGCCAACGGCTTTGGCGGCCTCGATGCAGAGTTCACCTTCAACAATGACCTGACGGTGCGTCATTGGGACAATTTGAAGAAGTGGCAGGACGAAGGCCTGTTCAAGTTCGGCGGTCCTGGCGGCGGCGACAATGCCCCGCCGATGTTCTATTCGCAGGAATGCGCCATGTACATGAACTCATCGGCCGGCCGGGCTGGCGTCGTGAACAATGCCAAGGGTTTCGAAGTCGGTTTTGCCCCTCTGCCCTACTATAATGATGTCATCCAGCAGCCTCTGAATTCCATCATCGGCGGCGCCACGCTGTGGACGCTGAAGGGACGGCCAGAGGAAGAATATAAGGGTGTCGCGAAGTTCTACACCTATCTGCAAAAGCCTGAGGTTCAGGCCGACTGGCACCAGTTCTCCGGATACCTGCCGATCACCGAAGCGGCCTACAAGCTCGGCCAGGATCAAGGCTACTACGCAAAGAACCCTGGTTCGGACATCGGCATCAAACAGCTGACGCGCGTGACCCCGACAGAGAATTCCAAGGGTATCCGTTTTGGCAATTACGTTCAGGTTCGCGGCATCATCGATGATGAATTCGCGGCCCTTCTGTCAGGCAAGAAGACCGCCAAGGAAGCGCTCGATTCCGTCGTCACACGCGGCAACGAACAGCTGCGCGATTTCCAGTCCGCCAATCAGTAGTCCCTACCGAAGGGCCGGTTCATACCGGCCCTTCGCCCATCAACCCATCGGGACGTGAGGGCTCATGCAAACCAAACGGACTGTCTTTCCGGGCAAGCTTCTCCCTTATCTGCTGATTGCCCCGCAGATCCTTGTGACAATAGTTTTTTTTCTCTGGCCGGCCGCAACCGCGTTCTGGCAGTCATTCCTGCGCCAGGACGCCTTCGGCTTCAAAACGAGCTTCGTATGGTTTGATAACTACCGTCGCCTGTTCGCCGATCCGCTCTATCTCGATGCCTTTGGCCACACGCTGCTTTTCGCCGTTCTGGTGACGGGCTTGTCGACGTCGATCGCCTTGATACTGGCGGCTGCCGCCGGCCGCGTGCTGCGCACCTCGCGCCTTTACTCGACGCTCCTGATCTGGCCCTACGCGGTTGCGCCGGCGATTGCGGGCATCCTCTGGTGGTTCATGTTCAATCCGTCGATCGGCATTGTCGCCTATCTCCTGCGATCGATGGGCGTCAACTGGAACCATCTGATCAATCCCAACGATGCGATGGCACTCATCGTCATCGCTGCGACCTGGAAACAGATATCCTATAATTTTCTGTTTTTCCTGGCCGCACTCCAATCCGTGCCGCAGTCCCTGCAGGAGGCGGGCGCCATTGACGGCGCGGGTCCCGTCAAGCGCTTCTGGACGATCGTCTTCCCGCTGATCTCGCCTACGACCTTCTATCTCGTCGTGATCAACATCGTCTACGCGATGTTCGACACCTTCGGCATCATCCATGCAACAACGCAAGGCGGTCCCGCGCGAGCGACCGAGATCCTCGTCTACAAAGTCTATTTCGACGGCTTTATCGGACTTAACCTAGGCTCTTCGGCCGCCCAATCCGTGATCCTGATGCTGATTGTCGTCGCCCTGACAGCCATCCAGTTCCGATTCATCGAGCGGCGCGTACAGTACTGAGGATAATGACGATGGTCGAAAATCGCCCCTTCCTAACTCTTCTTGCGCATCTGGTTCTGATCGTCGGCGTCGTCGTCGTGGTCTTCCCGGTCTATGTCGCCTTCATCGCATCGACACACGGGCCTAACGACTTTCTGTCCGGGGTCGTGCCGCTGACGCCGAGCACGCATATGATCGAGAACTATTCCACGATGCTGACGGCCGGCATGACGAATGCCGGCGCGCCGCCCATCGGCCCGATGATGCTCAATTCCCTGATCATGGCGATCGGTGTTGCAGTCGGCAAGATTGCGATCTCGATCCTGTCGGCCTTCGCCATCGTCTATTTCAGGTTCCCCTTCAGGACATTGGCGTTCTGGATGATCTTCATCACCCTGATGTTGCCGGTCGAGGTGCGTATCGTGCCGACCTACAAGGTCGTCGCCGACCTCGGCATGCTCAACAATTATGGCGGGCTGATCGTCCCGCTGATCGCGTCGGCAACAGCGACATTCCTGTTCCGCCAGTTTTTTCTCACCGTACCGGATGAGTTGATGGAAGCGGCGCGGGTCGATGGGGCAGGGCCGATGAAATTCTTCTGGGATATCCTCCTGCCGCTATCGATCACCAATATCGCGGCGCTCTTCATCATCCTCTTTGTACTCGGCTGGAACCAGTATCTCTGGCCACTGATCATCACGACCGATCAGAGCCTTTACACTGTGGTGATGGGAATTCAGCGCATGGCGGCTGTGGCCGATGCCGAGCCGCGTTGGAACCTTGTCATGTCAGCCGTCATCCTGGCAGCGCTTCCTCCTGTCCTCGTCATCGTCGCCATGCAGCGCCTTTTCGTTAAGGGCTTGGTCGAAACGGAGAAATAAAAAATGGCAGCGATCAATATAATTGACATCAAGAAGAACTATGGTTCGGTCCCCGCGGTCAGAGGTATCGACCTTTCAGTCGCGGACGGCGAATTCATTGTCTTGGTCGGCCCCTCGGGCTGTGGAAAATCAACCTTGTTGCGAATGATAGCAGGCCTTGAAACAGTCAGCGACGGCGAGATCCAGATCGCCGGACGCAATGTCAACAAGGCGGAACCTGCCGAACGGGACATCGCCATGGTCTTCCAGAACTATGCGCTTTATCCACATATGAGTGTTCGCAAGAACCTTGAGTACGGTCTGAAGAATCGAGGCACGCCGAGGACAGAGATCGATCGCCGGATTGCCGAGGTTGCCGAGATCCTCGAGATCGGTCCGATGCTCGAGCGCAAACCGCGACAGCTGTCCGGCGGTCAGCGCCAGCGCGTCGCAATGGGACGCGCAATCGTCCGCGAGCCTGCTGCCTTTCTCTTCGACGAACCGCTCTCTAACCTCGATGCCAAGCTGCGTGTACAGATGCGCGTGGAAATTCGCCGTCTACAACGTCGGCTGAAGACGACCAGCATCTATGTCACGCACGATCAGCTGGAGGCCATGACATTGGCCGATCGCCTCGTGGTCATGAATGGCGGTCTCGTCGAACAGGTCGGCACGCCGGTCGACGTCTATGACCGTCCCGCTAGCCTCTTTGTCGCGAGCTTCATCGGTTCGCCGCCGATGAACATTCTGCCACTCGAACTGGTCAGGCGAGCGGACGGCGATGGTCTGCTCACTCTGCCGGATGCGACGGATACGCTCGGTATTCGACCCGATGACATATTCACGGAGAAGCCGAGCGAACCGTCTATCCGTCTCGATGCAATAGTCGAACTCCTTGAGCCGATCGGTGGCGAGAGCCATTTGCACATCCGCCTGGACGAAAGCAATCAGACCGCCATTGTGACCGTTCCGGGAAGACCTGATTTTAGCGAAGCCGCCAAAATCCCGGTTTATATTCGCGTTGCATCCATCCATCCCTTCAATCGCCAGACAGGCAGGCGAACGGACGATCTCTGACCCGAAGCCGCGCAAGCACGACTTCGACAATACTGAACTTTATTTTGAGAAGTGAACATGATGACACAGCATATATTGGCTTCGGACTTGGCCAAGAATGAAATTCAGGCTCATCGCGGCGCATCCGCTGTCGCGCCCGAAAACACGATCGCCGGATTCAAGGCGGCAGCCGACCAGGGCGCGGAGTGGGTCGAACTGGATGTGGCGCTTCTTGGCGACGGAACCGCCGTCGTCATTCATGACGTAACGGTCGATCGCTGCTCCTCTTCGAAAGGGCACCTCAAGCATATGACAGCCGCCGATCTCTCCGGGATCGATGCAGGCTCGTGGTTCGGCGAGGAATTCAAGGGAGAAAAGATCCCGCTGCTTGCCGATGTCGTACCGGAACTGGGCCGCCTTGGTCTCAACATCAATGTCGAAATCAAGCAGCATCCGCATCAGACGTCGCTCGAGCAGCTGACGAGAACGGTCCATGAGCATCTCCAAAGTCGCGCAGCGCACACGCAAGTGATGATCTCGAGCTTCGATCCTGACGCATTGCGGGCGATGCATAAGCTGGATGCGAACTATGATCTTGCCATGCTCTGGAGCAAGCTTCCCGAGGACTGGGTGGACCGACTTGCCGCTGTGCCGGCGCAGACCATCCATCTCCTTTACAAATCGCTGAGCATCGGATTCCTGGAAGAGGCCGCAACTCG
Organism: Rhizobium sp. BK379; assembly: GCF_014193955.1. Taxonomy (NCBI): domain Bacteria; kingdom Pseudomonadati; phylum Pseudomonadota; class Alphaproteobacteria; order Hyphomicrobiales; family Rhizobiaceae; genus Rhizobium; species Rhizobium sp. BK379. The sequence continues at coordinate 441,830 of NZ_JACIAD010000003.1, read as the reverse complement.
CGGCATCAAAGTTCGCGCATGGACATGCAACGACCCCCGCTTGCTGACGTCCTTCTGGCCGGCAGGGCTGACAGGTGTGATAACCGATGATCCGAGCCTCTTTCTAAAGTAGGGACAGCCGATGGCGCAGCGCATGATCTCGGCGCGACAGCGTGAAATCCTGGCGTTGATCGAGAGTGAAGGGACCCAGTTTATCGAGGAGCTTGCGCGTCGATACGACCTGACGACGCAGACGATACGCCGCGACATCAATACGCTGTGCGACCTTGGTTTTGCACGGCGATTTCACGGTGGAGTGGATCTCCCGATCGAGGGCAGCAATATCTCGCTCAATGCACGAGCGCAGTTGAACAAGCGCGCCAAACGGGCGATCGCCAGGCGCCTGGCCAGTGATATCGGTCCGGATTCGACCGTCTTTCTCGGGGTCGGCAGCACCGTTCAGTTCGTGGCCGAGGCGCTGCGCGACCACAAGGGGCTGACCGTCGTAACCAACAATATCCATGTGGCGCTTACGCTCTGCGACGCGCCGAGCGTCGAAGTGCATTTGACGGGCGGCTTGCTACGTCACGACGACCGCGACGTGGTTGGCGCTGACGTCATCAAGTTCATCGAGAAATTCTACGCCAATTATGCGGTCTTTGGCGCCGGTGCACTGAGTGTGACTAACGGTATCATGGATTTCAGTTACGGTGAGGCGCAGATAACCAATGCTCTGATCGAGAATTCGCAGACGCGCTTTCTCGCGGCCGACGTCAGCAAATGGGAGCGCACGGCGGCTGTTCGCGTTGCTCCATTCAAACAACTCAACCGCTTCTACACGGATCGCTTGCCGGGCGAACCGCAGATCCGGCAAGCGCTTGCCGCAAGCGGCGTCGAAATCGTCACAAGCGGCGAGGAAAATTGATGACTTTTGTTGATCGAACTCCATCTGCTGACGACCTTCGGGGCGTGCGTTACCTCTTCACCGATATTGACGACACGCTGACGACCGACGGACAGTTGCTCCCGGAGACCTATCAGGTGCTTTGGGATCTGAACGATGCCGGTATTGCGGTTATTCCGGTCACTGGCGGTTCTGCCGGTTGGTGTGAGCACATTGTTCGCGCCTGGCCCGTCAAGGCGGTCATAGGCGAAAGCGGCGCCTATGCAGTTTTCCGCCGAGGGCGCGATGTGGTCTTCGACTATTGGGAGGGACAGGCGGTCCAGACCGAGCGTCAACGGCGCCATCTCCAAACGGTCGTCGACATTATCGCAAGTGAGGGCTTGGGCTTTCAGATTGCACATGATCAAGCCTTTCGGCTGGCGGACGTCGCCATTGATATCGTTGGCCATCCACCGGCCGAGGTAGACCGCTTGGCGGCTTGTCTGCGTGACCGTGGGGCAACCGTCGCCATCAGTTCGATCCATATCAACACATGGATCGGCAATTACGACAAACGCTCGATGAGCGAACGCCTCTTGATCGAGGAATTTGGCCTCAGCCCGCAAGCAGTTCCGCTGGCGACGGCTTTTGTCGGCGATTCCCGCAACGATGCACCGATGTTCGGCTACATCGACAATTCTTTCGGCGTGAACAATGTCCTGTCGATTTTGCCGCAGCTCTCACATGCCCCTCGGTGGATTTCGACCCGGCCGGCCGGCCTCGGCTTTGCCGATATCGGGGAGACCATTCTTGCTGCAGCCAAGCATAGAGAGGCTTAGCGCCGGGGCCAGCCGTTAGGATGGTATCGGTTCCGCTACTGGATCTGGAAAGATTGCCGAGGAAACAGCCGGCGTCCTCACGTCCAGGAGGTAGGTCGTGCGAGCGGGATCGGCAGCCCAGGTCCCTGTTGTTGCGATATCGATTTCAGGGAAATGACCGCCGCTGCTCAAGATGCCGATCTGCCGGCGCGTAAATTCGACCGCCCTCTCGCTGGCCTCTCCGTAACTGCGCGCGTTGCATTTCTCATGACTGAGGCCGGCTGCGGTCCAGGCGCACAAACAAGCCTCAATAGCAGAGTGTACGCAACATCCCTTCAAAATTAGGCTTGCTTTCACAGCTTGGCGCTTGGGGAAGGTGTGATGCGTGACGGCTTTGAGGGCGCACCGCTCGGGACACGGTGGGTGGCTCGGTCGAACAGCCCGAACAGACAATCGCAATCAGGGGCAGGAGCAGAAACAATTTCACTTCTGAATCCTCTTAGCCGAAGCGCGCCATCTAGGTCGTGCTCCAGGCCTCGAACTCTTCGACGAAGTCTGCCTCAATACGGATGAGACGACCAGTTCGGTAAGCTTCGACTCGCTCGTCCTGAACCCCTCAACGCTCGCGACCAGGGACGAGGAGACGTCTTACGAGGCGAACGAACGCATTGTTGCGAGAATTCGAGCCTGCTTGCCAACTTCATCCCGACAAGCGACAGCATAGACTGAGTTTCCACAATCGAAAATCAAATTGAGCATGTACTAAAGGACGCCGCAAGACAGGGCCTGCAGGCTCGTCTCGTCATTGCGATGTGATATCCGGTAGACTTCTATCGATTCCACTAGCGATTGAATCAGAAATACCATGGACCTTCGCGGGCGCTTACAGCCGCTTGAAGGAGTTCAGGATAAAGCACCCGATTTTTGCTCTTGTGGTGCACAGGCTTCAAGGGCGATTTCAATTGGATGAAGCTTGACGGTGCGCTCGATGCAGAGGGGCAGCCTATCAACGAGGATGGCGTGGCCGCCCGGCCTCTATTTCGCCGGGCTGGATTTCGCCTCTATCCGCAAGTCAGGCATAATATTGGTGACCGCCGAGGAGGCACCCCGCCTTGTGGACCGCATCGCAGGACCTTCGTGACAGCCCCCATCGCTAAGCGGCAAAGCGTTCACGGCTGCCGGCATCGGCTACCGACGTTGGACTGGACCTATTGCCCGCCCAGTTTCCAACTGTCCCCTGACGGGCAGGCTACGCCATTGAAGCGCGTCATGCCGTCGAGCGATTGCCGGCTGGTTACAAAACGGCGACATCCGTCCGGTCCATCGGTACTGGCATCGATCTGTTCGATAACCCCCGCGCTGCCTGTCGACGGGTTGGCCCAGGCGAGCGCGCTTGCGCCGACAGGACTGCGACCGACAGTATCTGCAATCACTGCTTGATCGGTCAAAGGCGCCTCGTGCGGGATTGCTGACTGGGCGAGGGGCGTCTCAAGAGGCTCGATATGTGAGCATGCCGTCAAAGCTGCAATGCTCATGGCCGTGATGAAGTGCTTCGAGTTCATCGGCTGCATAAAGCCTTTCGCCTCTAATATTTCAAGTTACCAAGCGTTCACATTCTGGGGAGACCCGATTGCGGCCGATGAGATTTATCATCGGCCGGCGACGAACAGGGAGATCCACCGTCGCCGATTTAATCACTCATCGAAGCAAAAGGTTCCGTTGCGCAGGACGGTCTTGCCGCACGGATCGCGCTGCCATCGTCTGAAACTCGTGCCAGCGCCTGCGTGTCGATGTATTCGCTGATGGTCGCCACTTTCCCGTTCTCGACGATAATTGTGAGCCGGTCATTCATGAACGGCTTGTTTGTGGCGTTGACACCTGAGTGTCTGTGATGGCGTTCCCGGGAACGATCCACTCGATGTCTTCGGCCGATAGCGGCAGCAACCCTTCCTTGTCGCCGCTGCTCATTGGATTCTCCGGCTGTTCTTGGGTCTGCGAAAACGAGATCAGTTGAATTTGACCAAGTCCTTGAAGATCAGATGACCCCATTTGTTCCCGCGCGCCTGCACGAGCAGTCCGCCTTCGGAAAGTCGGCCGAGGTTGATCGGCGCAAAACCGAGATTTTCCGCAAGCGTGCCGATCTGCTTTGACGCGTCCTCGTCGTCGCTCGCCAGGAACACAACCCTCTTGCCACCGTGGATATCCGGATCTTGTTCAAGGACCCCGGCGACCAGATGGTTGAACCCTTTGACCACCTTGCCGCCTGCAAACGCGTTCGCAATTACTCGGGCGGAAGGCTGGTCTCTCAGCATCTCAAGGGGCACCCCATAGGCATTGGTAACGTCGACGATGATCTTCCCTTTCCAGTCCGACAGCACCTTTGCGACATCGGGGTGAGCCTCGAAACGGACAGCCAGAAAGATGACGTCCGCCTTGATTGCGTCCGTCAGTGTCTTCGGGATGATCCTGGGCCCAATCGCGGCGGCCTCAGATGCAAAGCTTTCCGGATCGCGAGTGGTGGCAACGGATACTTCAATGCCGCTTCGGGCGAATGCCTTGGCGAGAGCCTGGCCGATCTTGCCGAAGCCAATGATTGCATAGGTCATAATCTTCTCCCTTGGTTCATGAATTCCCAGGCGCCCCGCTCGTTTTTCGAAGGCGCAAGCAGGCTGAGCGTCAGAGCTGGGCCAGGCCGCCATCAACGGCGACTTCGCTGGCGGTCATGAAGCTGCTGTCCGGCGACGCGAGGAAAGCGGCCACAGCTGCGATTTCTGACGGATCCGCCATGCGCTGGAGCGGGGTGATCGACGCGAAAGCCTTCTGCCCTTCCTCGCCAAGCGCATCCTTCGCGAGTTCGGTCGCCGTTGCACCGGGCGAGAGCACGTTGACACGGATGCCTGTGCCCTTCAGGTCCTCGGCCCAAGTCCGGGCGAGGTTGCGCACCGCCGCCTTGCTGGCACTGTAGGCGGTGAATGCCGGGGCGCCCGTGGTGCCTGCGCTCGATCCGGTCAGTATGATTGACCCTCCTTGTCCCATGAGCGGAAGCGCTTTCTGCACCGTGAAGATCGTGCCCTTCACATTGGTGTCGAAGGTGTCGTCGATATGCTCTGCGGTGATTTTGCCAAGAGGAAGCGGACTTCCCGCTCCTGCGTTGGCAAAGACGATGTCGAGTGTGCCGCGCTCGGCCTTCACTGCCGCATAAAGACGATCCAGGTCCGCCTCGTCGGAGACCGAGCCTTGAACCGAGCGGGCATTTGGCCCTAAAGCGGCCAGGGCCGCGTCCAGCGCTTCCTGCCTGCGACCGAAGATGAAGACGAAGGCGCCTTCCTCGATGAAGCGCTTCGCCGCGGCACGGCCGATGCCAGTGGCACCACCGGTGATAATGGCAGTCTTTCCGGTTAGTCTGTTCATGTCGTGCATCCTTCGTTGTGTTCCGCGGGTATGGGGAAGTGCCCTGCCAAAACCTGAGAACACCAACATAGGGCCATCGGATTCCGGGTATCAGTGCGCAAGCACGCACAAGGGTGGTGCAAAAACGATCCGGTTTGATTGGCTAGCCGATTTGCTTTCTAAGCGTGCAGAGGTAATTTGGACCGCAAGTAGTTTGGAGGGCGCACCGCTGCGGTGCCGGAATGCACCATGGTTGACTGGGATGACGTTCGATATTTTCTTGCCGTGGCGCGAGCCGGATCAGTCCGGGCGGCTGCCCTGGTTCTCGGCGTGAACCATTCCACTGTCCTTCGGCGTATCGGCCAGCTTGAGGAGCGTCTTGGAGCGCGGATGTTCGAGAAGCTGCCTTCCGGTTATCACATAACGGCGGCGGGGGAAGAGGTACGCGAGCTCGCGGAGCAGATGGAAGCCTCGTCGCATCAGTTGGAGACCCGCGTCCTCGGTCGCGACCAAAGCGTGCGCGGGCTACTGCGGGTGACGCTGGCCCCGACACTTGCGACACACCTCCTCATGCCCGATTTCGCTGACTTCGCGCGCTCGCATCCGGACATCGAGATGGACATCATGTCATCCGGCGACCTGGCGAACCTGACAAACCGAGAGGCCGACGTCGCGATCCGTGTCGTCTATGACCGCAAGGCGCTGCCGCCCAATCTTCACGGCCTGAAGGGGCCGGATGTGTTCGGCGCAATCTACATGTCTCGCGATCTGCTGCCCACATGGAATGCCGGCGGGCCCGATCCTGTCCGGTGGATCGTCATAAGCGCTCACGGTATTCCCGAATGGGTCCGCCATGGTGAGACCCGTAGTTCAGGCGTGCCGTTCAGGGTCACGGATGCCGAGGCGCAGATCGTCGCGGTGCGGCAGGGGCTGGGAATGACGACGCTGCCTTGCTTCGTCGGAGATGCCGATCCAGCGCTGGTGAGGGTACCTGGAACTGAGCTGCACATGTACGGCACGCTCTGGCTTCTCACGCAGGGTGAGACACGCAAGACGAAGCGTGTTCGGCTCTTCACAGAGTTCGCCGCCCGCAAGCTTGCCGAGCACGCGTCACTTCTGGCGGGATCGGGCTAAGTGTCACCATCTCTTCGACCTGAAGCAGATATGGCCCGCCGGACGATCCATGGCGGGCGCCTATCGCTCAATGAAGTACGGCAACCGCAGCCACACCAGCTTCATTAGCGGCCCGGAGGATCGCGCTTCTTAGCTCCCAGCTACTGGCTTTTCCGGTCATCACGTCGACACACGCTTTCACCGCAGATAAAAACTCCTCGCCATCGTCCGACGGCCAGTCTTTCAGCAAAGCGTTGGCAGCCTCCTGCACGGTCCGAACGATCAGCTGTCGGCCGGGATCTTTGAAGATGAGGATGACTTGATCAAATTCGGTAGAGGTGTCGAATTTCATGACGCAATACCCCACGGCGATACGATCGGCCAACACGTTTTGAGCGAGAGAGTTAATCGTATGGTTGCAAATTGTCGCGTGAAAAACGCGTGACAGCGCAATTGAGCCGAAGTGTCTGGTCGGACCGCGCGGAGAGTTTAGTGCACGATTGTATCCCGGTTCGCTCGTCAATGCCTCCGGTACGTGCCGAATTTGAAATATGGCCCGAAGAGAGGGTAGTTGTCCTTCTTCTTCAGGGGTCGCGCCGATATTGCCTCTGACCGATACTTCCCCCCCTGGGTCAATGAGATCCAGCATTCCCAGCATATTCACCATAAAGTCGGAGATCGGCGCAATCGACTTTATTCGGGTGTTGGTTGACTCGGAATAATAACGTCACTTTTGTAGAGGTTGCGACTGGTCCCGGAACCTGCCGGCAAGCGGAACACCGCCTCGTTGAAAAGCCCGTCCGGTGTCTCCTTTCCGGGCGTGGCGCGATCACGCGCGCGTGGAGCAAGGTGCCGTATTTCAAAGCAATCGCAGCCAGGCAGTTCTGCTACCGAAGGCCGTTTCCGTTCCCCATGGTGCAAAATGCGTCGACATCATTGCGGTCGGACGCACTCCAACCGCCGTCCGATTGTGGTAGGGTTGATAATCAACCCGCGCGACTGGTGGATCGCAATCAACCGAATCCCGAAGGCAGCCCCAAGTGAGAACCGCAATCGTCAGCCTTGTTTCTGCGACGATGTTGTTGAGCAGCGGGGACGAAGCCGACGCTCGCCGGAAGGATCGGGATGATAATCGCCCACGCAAAACCTGCGAACAAATGCAGGATCGCTTGTCGCGAACGACAGGCGGCAAGAGACCCGGTGATGAAGTAGAGAAAAAAACGAAAATCCTAAAGCGGATGCAGAAGCGCGGCTGCTCCTAGTCATTGCGACCGGCATGCGCGCGGCTGTTTCGGTGACTGCCTTGAGCTTCACTCCCAGTCAGACAGGGCGATGTGACGAAATGGAGACCAGGTTTCCTGCCATCTGTATTCGGCTGATATCCATCGATCACTTCTTACGGTGGGCTGGAACTTAAGTCTTCGCCGCGAGCAAGACGCGCGGACCGTACTGCCGGGGACCCAAGCCCTAGAGTCCCGCTAAAGCCGGCTGTGCGGTCCGCCTGCATCTGCAATCTGCCTTTTAGAAATTAGATCGGCGGGATGAGTATCCAGAACGGGCGGGCGGACTCGGCCGCCGACGCATCACGCTAGCCCTGACGTCCCGAGTAAAGCTGAAGAATCGAACTCGGTCCCTGATTGGCGATCTGAAGTGCCTGGACGGACAGCTGTTGCTGGGTTTGTTGGGCCGTCAGCCTCGCGGATACTTCTTCCATGTCTGCATCGACCAAGCGTCCGATACCGGATGTCATGCTGGCCTGAAGATGGCTGACGAAATCCGACTGCATGCCCAGGCGCTTGTCGAGGGAGCCAAGGACGCTGCCGCTGGTCGTCGATCGATGGAGCATATATTCGACGCCAACCAGGTATTCGTCGACAGTGAAGTTTGAGGTCGTCACATCGACTTCGGCGAGATCGAATTCCAAAGCCCAGGTCGGATTGGACGTGACATTCCCGACCATGACGCGGGCGGCGCGATTGCCTGCTTCCGGAAACATCGTCCGATCCGCGGAAAACGTCAGTTGGTTGCCGGACGTGGTCACCGAAAGGCCCATCCCGGTCGTGACGTATTCTATGACGGTCGCGAGGTCCGCGGCACTTCCAACTGTGCCGTCGGTCGTGCCGAGTGCCGCATCGACGGTCGCACGGTCGATCGTGAAGGATTGAGGCGCGCCGGGGCCGACCTGAGCGTCGAAGAAAATCTGCGACGTCGGCGATACGGTGAACGGCTTGGTGAAATCGAACCACGCTTCCGGATACATATTGTCGTGGTTCTGTCTCGGCGGGTTTTCCAGGCCCATGGCGAAGCCGGCGGGATACGAGCTTCCGAGATTGGATACGACATTGGAGATATCGATGCTGGAACCTGGATGACCGGAAGTCTCAAGGGAACCGATCTCAAAGACATCCGTTGCTGTCGTCGAGCCTGTGAACATTGTCTCGTTGGCGGTCGCTTTGACAGCGTTGTCGGCGAATACTTTCTGGAGCACTTTTCGCATCTCTGCACCGTCATGGATCGTGCCGTCGCTCGTGCCTAGCGCGGAGTCGATGACCGTCTTGTCGATCCTCAGCCCGGAATAGGTGATACCTCCCGAAAGTGTACCTGCATCCACGACCAGATCGAATGAGATGTAGTCCGTGGTGCCGAAAGTCGCCGGGCCGGTGAAACTGTGGCTTTCGTGGCCTTCGTGCGCCACGGAATTGATGCCCGTGCTTCGGAAGCCGCCGATGTCGCCGACACCGCCAAGCTCCTTCTGCAGGATGCCGCCGCCTCCGGCGTTCAGCATGCTGGTGTTCTTGAGGTTCACCTTCGTCGTCGTGACGGCCACCGCTCCATTCTCCGAACGGACGAAGGAAGAGGCCACATCGGTTGCAAGTTCGGTGGTTTCCATCAGGTGCGTCGAAGCGTTGGTGCTCAGCCAGTTCTGGCCGCTGAAACTCGCCGATATCACGGTTGCCTGCGCCTGCGCGCTAAGCTGGTTGAGTTCGTCCTGTATTTTCGATTTGTCGACGCCTTTTTCCTTGGCCGCAACGAGTTTGGCTTTGAATTCACCGAGGATGTCGATGATGGACGATGTCGCGGCATAAGCCGTGTCGACCGTCGCTGCCCCCAATTCGATGGCGTCGGATACAGCCGAAAATGCCCTGTTGTCCGACCTCATCGTTGTCGAGATCGCCCAATAAGCCGCGTTGTCTGATGCCTTTTGAACTCGGAGGCCGGAGCTGACTTGATGCTGTGTTTTCTCAAGTCCCGCGTTGACGCTTCGAAGCGTCTGAAGTGCGGCGATGGCGGATGTGTTCGTCAGAATGCTGGTCACGTTAAAGCCCCGTGGGAATAGGCTAGCCCCCGGACTTCAGCCGGTCCGGCGCAGGCTGCTAGCGATGTCGGAACACTTCAACGGTTAACCACTGGGGGTGCTCGTCATCATGGCGAGACCGTTACGCATAGACCTTGAGGGTCGAAACTCATTACTGTGGGTTGCGATTTCAATCGTCCCGCGAATTATCGTTAACGCATTTGCACCCGAGAAGGTTAACGGCAAGCTAACGGGAGATAGTGGTTTCTTAAATGGGGAACTGCGGGATGACGTTTGCGACAAAATCGAATTCTGGTTCGAATTCAACAAGGAGATGGCGCATTTTCTGTTCGACCTCATGCGCGTTGTAAGAATCATCGAGCGAAACAGAGCTTTTCTGCAAAAACCGGGAGTATAGGCGTCCGTTGTCGGCCGCTCCGGCAGGAAACCCGATCCGTTTCAGACCTTTCGCGGATGCTTCCGCTGCGAGAGTAGCGATAATTCCTTTTCGAAGCCGGTGGTCCGAAAGCGGGCCCAGCTCGATATTGAGATGCAGCTCGCCGTCAGCACCGTTCTTGCCGGACCTTGTCGACAGATAGGTGATGAGCGGGTATCCAAGCCACCAGTTCTCACAGCCTATCCAAATGCTTTGCATGTTGTCCAGTTTGTCCTTCCAGGCAGCCGGTAGGAAGGTTACCTGGTTCTTTTCCATTCGACAGTAGACGAATTGACCGGCAACAGTTGCGAGCACCTGCTTTCGCTCGGGCTTTTTGCCGAACAATCTTTGAGCCGCGACATCAAAGCCAAGCGCAGGGCTCGGTTTCGCAAGCAGATCAAGAACCTTCTTATGATCCCGATAAAATTGATGTGCCAGATCATTGATGCTGGGAATTTCTTTGCTCAAAGATGTTCGTCCTGATCAAGTTGTATCTGAACAAAATGAATATTTCTCAGATTGAATACTTTCCAACGGATTGCCCGGATCGCGGGAAATTACAACTTTTCGCATAGTTTGTTCACAGGCAAATTCGCGCCAGACACCCGGCTCGAGATTGCCAAGATCGGTGCTCCGTTTCTCAAACTGCCTTTCGTTCCGGACCGGACGATTACTTCGCTGTCGGGACGCTTGGCTGCCACGAGAAGTGATCGCCGTCGGCTGCGATGTGACCGACGCCCGGGAAGGGGAAGTGCGGCGTGAAGACGAGTTCCTTGTCCTTCGCTAGTTTCTTCAATGTGTCGATGCGGTTCTTCTCGCCGCCCTTTTCGTCATTGTCGAACCCAACGAGCCATTCCGGTTTTACAAGCGAGATGATCGAGCTGTGCACCGTGTCACCAATGTCCAGCAGCTTCTCCTTGCCGGATACGATTTCATAACCGACATGGCCCGGTGTGTGGCCTTTCAAGCCGACCGAAGTTATCTGCGGCACGACCTCCACGCCCGGATTGAACGTCTTCACATTTCCTTCGATCACCTTGACGACGTCCGCAAGCTGGGCGTTCTTCCTGGCAAACTCCCATTCCGCCGACGACATGCGGATCGTTGCCTTGGGGAAGGCCAGCTTGCCGTCCTTAACGAGGCCGCCCATGTGATCGGGATGCGAATGGGTGATCAGAATGTCGGTGACCTCTTCCGGTTTGGTGCCTGCCTGAGCGAGGGACTGCTGCAGCGCTCCACCGACCCCGGTATCGATCAGGATCACGCGCTCTGGCTCTTTCACCAACAACGCATCTACGCTCAGCGTCACGGTATCGGTCGGCGCACCTGACGCCTTTAGCACTTCACCAATTTCCTCCGGGGAGTGTCCAATACCGAAGATCTTGCCGTCATTGGGCAGTACGAACTGGGCGTCGTGCAACGAAACCAGATCGAGGGAGCCAATCTTGAAGGCTTTCGAGTCCGGCTGCTGCGGAGGCATTTGCGCGGAGGCGGATCCCGTGATCGCCAACGCCAGAGACGAAGCCACGAACAAAGTTTTGGAATTCAGCATGACGAGATCCTCTCACTTCGGGAGCGATGAAGTCATATAGGCTCCATCATCAAGCCAGGCTCCTCGCAGTCTCGCCAAGATATCACCGTTGCGAACCCGGCGGATATAGTTCAAGGAGCTAGGGCAGGAGTAGGGTATCTATCAAATTTCCAACTGTCACCAGACGGACAGGCTCAGACGTTGTCCCGGCAAAGTTTTAATTCGCATCCAGCCCGGATCCTGCATTCGTAAGCTGCAGGCTACGTACTGCGCTCGATGACACTCACGGCAATTGGCGGTTCTTGGCCTCGCTCGGCGCATAGCCGAAATGGGCCTTGAACGCACGGCTGAACGCCGCATCCGACGCATATCCGCAGCGATAGGCCGCCTCGGTTACTTTCAATCCGCCGCTGCGGAGCAAGTCGGCGGCTATTGTGAGACGCCATCGCGACAGGTAACGCAGAGGCGGCTCGCCGACCGCGGCGGTAAATCGCTCTGCAAAAATGGAGCGGGACATTCTTGCGATCTCGGCAAGCGACTGCACGGTCCAGCGCCGGAAGGGATCAGCGTGCATGGCGTTGAGGACCCGTCCAATTCGCTCCTCGCCCAATCCTCCAAGCCATCCCATGTGGTTGGCCTCGATTGCTGCCCAACTGCGCAAGGTACGAATGACCAGGAGGTCGATCAGGCGGGAAATCATCAGGGACGAGCCTGGATCAGGTTGCCGTGCCTCCGCGACCAGGAAACGCGATATGGCTGCGAGCCATGGCGGTGTTCCGGCGTCGCCGCGAGGGATGTGAATCAAGGCCGGAAGCGCGGACATGACCGCGGGAAGCTGGCTTCCCTCGAAGCTGAAAAAGCCTCCGACCAGTTGGCTGACTGGCCCGTCACCGCCATGTCGCAGTACCAACTCGTCTCGATCGAAATGTTCGGCCGCGACCAAGCCGATATTCTCCGCCGGTGAACCCAGGGCGTCGGTGATCACGTGGCCTTTTCCCAATGGCAACAAGACAAGATCGCCCTGATTGACCCGCGTTGGCCTCTCGCCGGCCGGTGTCACCAAGACCTGACCCGTCTCAATGAAATAAAAGTGTGCGGGTCCGGGCTGAAACTGCAGCCCCCACGGTTCTCCGAGAAAAGCGCTGTAAACCAACTCACCGCGTAGACGGATCAGCTTCAACACCTCTGACAGCACGTCATTGCGTGCCGCCGACATCCCAAAGTCCTGCGTCATTCCGGACGATCCATCATGTATTTCGGAAGCAGTGGCATATCCCGACCTCCGGCTTTCCCCTAGTTTTTGCCTGCCGACTGCCGCTGAAATTACCAGCAAAAATGCGAAGGAACAATGAAATGACCGCCGGAAACTCTGTACCAAACTCTACTTCAAACGCCTCCGCCATGGCTGCAGAAAAGCCGCCCGTCATTCTCGTTCACGGCGCTTTCGCCAGCGGCTTTGTTTGGGGGCATGTCGCAGCCAAGCTGCAGGCCGCCGGTCATGAGGTTCTGACAATCGATTTGCCTGGTCGACCGTCAAACCCGATGACCCCTGACGCGGTCAGTCTCGATCTATACCGCGATACGGTGCTCATTGCGCTTGCCAATGCCAATCGTCCCGTGATTTTGGTCGGCCACAGTTTCGCCGGCATCGTCATCGCTGCTGCCGCCGAGCGGGCGTCAGAGAAGATCAAGACACTGGTCTTTGTCGCCGCTTACCTCCCGCATGACGGGGACTCGCTCCTGTCGCTGGCCCAGCAGGATCACGACGCCAAGATCGGGCCGCATCTGAGGATCGACCAGGAAAAGGGGATTGCCGTGGTCGAATACTCGGCGCGTGCCGAACTGTTTGCCAATGACGGTCCGGCGCCTCTGAAGGAGAAGCTGCCGGGCCTCATCCTCGACGAGCCCGTGGTTCCGTTGGTGACCCCCGTGCGCCTCACGAACAGCCGGTTCGGGAAGGTCGATAAGGTCTACGTCCATACCAGCGTGGATCAGGTTATCAGTCCCGCCTTCCAGGCCAGGATGGTTGGCAGCATGCCGGTGCGCCGCACGGTGACGCTGCAAGCGGGCCACCTGCCGTTCCTGACTGACGCTGATGGACTCGCTGCGGCGATCGAGAGCGCGACTGAGTAAACAGCAGCGAGAACATTGCCGCGATCGCGCAGGCGGATGACGTTCGCCTCCGCACTTCCTACTGACCCTTTGGTGCTCCTGTTCTATTTCTCGTCTCGGGCTGAGAAGATCGTTCAATCGGTAATTTTGCCTAACCTCTCCGGAATTTAATCAACGGCTTGCAACTGCCGAGCCACATCAATGATGTCGGCTGCGGTTAAGAAAAGGAAGGAACGAACCTTGATCGTGATCGGGCCTGAAGAAGTGGCAAACAGATTAGAACGCCAGAAGTGCATTTCTCTCATGCGAGAGGCCATGATCAGACTGTCGACGGGACAATCCCGCCAGCCTCTTCGCAACGTCATCGATCTCGGCAACGGTGACCTATTCGGCATTATGCCAGGTGTCCTGGATGGCGCGGGGTTCGGTGCGAAACTCGTCAGCGTCTTCCCATCCGCGGCAGCACATGGTCGATCGCATCAAGGAGCAATCCTGCTCTTCGATCGAAGCACTGGGGCGCCGACCTGTTTAGTCGATGCAGGTGCGGTCACCGCGATAAGAACCGCCTGCGCTTCCGCTGCGGCAACGGACATATTGGCTCGCGCAGACGCCAAACGGCTTGCGATCCTCGGCACGGGAGAGCAAGCGTGGCAGCACGCTCTCGCAATCCCGCATGTTCGTGAACTTGAGCACATTGCGATATGGGGACGATCGCGGGAAAAGGCGCAATATCTTTGTGAACGTATTCGCCGGGAACTTGCCATTTCTATAGAAGTCGCAACAAGCCCGAGGGCCGCGGTTGAAACGGCGGATATAATCTGCACGACAACATCGGCCCGGGATCCGATCCTCTTTTCTGCAGATGTTCGTGATGGGGCGCATGTCAATGTTGTTGGATCCAGCTACGCTGGACCGGCCGAGATCGACGAAATGCTTGTCAAGCGAGCACGGTTTTTTCCTGACCATCGAGAAGGCGTCATCGCGCAAGGCGCTGAATTCCTGAGGGCGAAGGCGGCCGGACTTGTTTCCGAAATCGATGTTCTTGCGGAGATAGGAGCAGTGTTCGCCGGCGCGTCCGAGGGCAGGGTAAGCAAGGCCGATGTGACAATCTACAAATCACTCGGGTCCATAGTCCAGGACCTCGCATGTGCTGCTTTTCTTCATCACACATACACGAAGGGTGTCGACCCAAAGAGCATCATCAGCGAAGCTTGAGACGCGCTATCAATGTCCTCGAGCGGCGGATCGCTGTAAGGGCTGCTCCCGCCGCAACGACGCAGAGACCGATGGTCAGAATCTGGTTCTGCCAACCCCATAATGGCTCGAGAAGGGATGCCAATCCCGCCACCGTGATCGTTGCCATCCGATGCTGCTTTGCCATCGGGCCGGAGAAGTCGCTGGGATTGCCGGTGGCGCGGCCGAGTTCCCGGACATAGGCCGTCAGCACGGAGAAAGCGCCGGCGGCCCAGCCCAATCCCGGCATCCCGATGCCATAGCCAACGCCGGCGAATATCATCAGGTCGGCGATGCGATCCGGGAATTCGTTCCAGAAAGGACCGTCAGCCTCTCCCTTTCCGCCTTCGACCGCCACCATGCCGTCGAACAGGTTGCAAAGGAGGCGCGCCTGGCAGAATAGAACAGCAAGAAGCAGGTAGCCCGCACGCGGCAAGCCTGTTGTCTGTCCCGCCAGATAGAAAGTGCTGCCGGCAATTGCCGCAGCGAGCATGCTGGCTTGCGAGATCTGATTCGGCGTGATTGCGCGTGCGGCCATCCATCGGGCAATGGCGCCCGCCCATCGGGTATTGCGGCTTGCCAGGGGCCTCCTGTCTGCTGTCTCCATCATGTGTCGAAACCTCGTCTTGCGGAGATCGAATAATTGTAGATCGCGGCATAAGTCGTCGATACAAGCAACGGCAGCGCGATGGTCCGAAGTATTTCCGGCGTACCGCTCGCCGCATGGATCGCCACCAGAATGCTGGCAGAGCCAAGGCAGGCAATTAGCGGCGGGGCCCAAAATCGTGCTGGACCGCTGAAGCGGACGGAAAGCCAGTCGATCACCGATTTCAGGAAAAGCGTCAGGGCGGCGGAAATCGTCCCCTGCACGAGACCGGCATAGAGCGGCGCCGGCATGGCGTGGGCGCGATTGGCGAAGACGGCCCAGCTGCCCATCGCCAGAAAGGCAAACAGGACGTGCACCACTCCGCTGCGCAGAAGACGTTGCAGCAAAACAGGCATCAGAGCGACCACCAGTAGCGGGTAAGATGGAAGAAGATGGGTGCAGAGAAGACGACGGAATCAAGCCTGTCGATCAATCCGCCGTGGCCTTCGATGAGATTGCCCCAATCCTTGACACCGCGGTCGCGCTTGATCGCCGACATCACCAGGCCGCCGAAGAAGCCCATCAGCGTGATGACCAGGGCGAGAAGACCGGCCTGAAGCGGTGCAAATGGAGTAATCCACCAGAGGCCCGTTCCAATCAGCGTCGCACTGATGACACCGCCCACAAAGCCCTCGACCGTTTTCGATGGTGACAGTCTTGGCGCAATCTTTGTGCGTCCGAACAGTTTGCCCCAGACATATTGCAGGACATCGCTGAGCTGGACGACGATCACCAGGAAGGCGATCAACAGCACATTGCGGCCCTCATATCCCGGTATCTTCAAGGTCAGCAGAGCTGGCACATGGGATGCGCAGAAGACGCAGATCATCAGGGCCCACTGGACTTCCGCGATGCGGACGAGAAAGCGCTCCGTATCGCCCCGCAGGACCGAGATGATCGGCATCAGCAGGAAGGCGTAGACCGGGATGAAGATTGAAAATATGCCGTATTGCTCGGCCCAGAGCAGAAAATACTGGATCGGAACGACAACGAAAAAGGCTGCCGCAAGCGCCCAGTGATCCGCCCTTTTTGTATTGATGAGGGTTACGAATTCGCGAAGTGCTGCGAACGAACAAAAGCCAAACAGGATCAATACGCCGATACGGCCCGCCATGAAAGCGATGCCGATCAGGATGACCATGACCCACCACGCCTTGATCCGCGCGTTTAGGTTTTCGACAGCCGCATTCGAGCCGTTCGGCGAGAAGCGTTGCTGCAATATGTAACCGATGACTGACGCAACAATGAGCACGCCGAAGATCCCGGCTACAAGCGTCATAAGATCGGAGTTCGCGCCACTCATTCCCCACCGCCTACAGTGTTCGGACACAGGGCCAGGAGAGCGGCCTGCATCCGTTCAAGAAAAACATCCTTCTCTTCTCCCGGTGCGATCCTCAAAGCGCTGCCGAAGGTAACCGTGCAGATCAGCGGTATCGGAACGATCTCGCCTTTCGGCATGACGCGGTTGAGATTGCTGATCCAGACCGGCACGAGATCGACATCAGGGCGCGCCATCGCCAGATGGAAGATGCCGCTTTTGAACGGGAGGAGCCGTGCGTCGGACTGGTTTCGCGTACCCTCCGGGAAGAGAATGAGGGACGAACCGGCATCGATGGCCGAGGCCATCTGCGTGACGGGATCTTCCGTTCGCTTGTCCCGATCCCTCGCAATCAGCACCGCGTTGAAGACATCGCTGCCGATGAAGCGATTGAGCCAGGACTTCAGCCAGTATTCGGCCCCTGCGACCGGACGGGCTCGATGCCGCAGCCTTGGCGGCAGTACCGTCCAGACCAGAACGAAATCGCCGTGGCTGGAGTGGTTGGCATAATAAACACAAGGGCGGGAGGGCAGCCCTCCCTCAGGCCACACGGCGCGGACCGCCGTGACGGCGCGTGCGAACAGTACGATGACCGTCGCCGCGGCCTTTGTAAGCAAAGCCTTCATTCACCACTCTGCTGATGTTAGCCGGGTCACCAACCGAAACTCTAGCATTGTCATCGGCAGAAGGAAGGAGCTTCGCGGGTTTTCAACCGATAGGCGTAGACCCCTGCGATCGACGGCTAGTCTTAGACGTGGTCACCATTCGAGGGTTTAAGGCAGAGGCATCACACCTGCGAAATCGCGCGTCGCCTGATACTAGTGGCGCCAGCGATGACAGCGTCCTGGCCATCACAACCCCGACGCACTCAAAAGCGACAATCAGTGATCCCTGATGACTGGCCCCCGGCCCTCGGCGTGCTCTAGAACTTGGGGAGTGGCTCGCAGATCGATCGTATTCGGCTTCTGGCCTGGCTGCCAGGAAAACCAGATCGCGATGGGGCGTCGGTAATGCCTGTTGAGAGCTTCGGCCGCTTCCTTTTCGAAACGAGTCCGTTCTTTTTCGCTATCGGTAACATTCCGCTTTTCGTAGATCACAGTATTTCCTCCCCCAGATTTAGATATAACTCTGGATCATGCACAGAAAAATCTTGTCGAAAACGGACCAAAGTCCGAGGTGAAGCGGATTGTGGTGCGAATGGGAAGGCCGCATGGAGTTCAATGTCCCTAGCAGCGTGATCATAGACTTGCGTGGCTGAGGGTTATAGGCGAAGGATGTTCGATGCCCGGGTTAAATCCTGAATTTAAAGGGAATTGTTCTGGAGATGGCGATCGGATCCGGCCACTTATCCTTCGTCGCCTGCCCGTCGACGCAACGACAATTAATCGAGCCGCTCATTTCATCGCTTGATCGTTCTTGTCACCGTAGGAAACAACGCAGTTCCGGCCTTTTTCCTTAGCGAGGTAGAGAGCCGCGTCAGCCCGGCGCTGAAGGTCCTCCGCCGACGCACGGTCACCATCTCGCGACGCCGTTGCCACTCCGATGCTCACGGTGATGTAGGGCATGACGCGAGATGTCGGGTTGGGGAGAGAGGCAGCTTCCACGCGGCTTCGGATTGTCGCAGCAATCGATCTGGCGATGCGGTCATCGGCCCCTGGAAGAAGAACCAGAAATTCTTCGCCCCCGTAGCGAGCGACCTGATCCTGTTCATCTCTCATGCTGCTCTGAATGATGCCGGCAACCTTGACCAGACAGCGATCACCCTCGGCGTGGCCGAGGTTGTCGTTGAGCCTCTTGAAGTCGTCGACATCGCACATCAGCATCGCAATGGCATTTGCGCCCTGTTCGTCCTTCCAGCAACGCTGCAGGGCATCCATCATCGAACGTCTGTTTGCGACGCCTGTCAGCGGGTCGGTTCGTGCAAGCAGTTCGAGGCGGGTATTTGCATCCGTCAGATCCGCCAGCCGATTTCGGTCCCGCAACTCGAGCAGGAAGGTCTTCTGGGCAAGGATAATCGCGGTACGGCGCGCCACCACCGTTGCCGCGACGCCTCCTGTGAAAAACAGCGTCCCTGCGATCGCGCTTCCCACAGCGATATCAGGGTTTCGAAGCTGAAACGTGAGGTAGATCCCAAGGGCATAAGCAGCCATGGCAATCGCCCAGCTTAACGGCATGGGAAATATGACGATGGCGGTAACGGCCACAAAGAGCATGATGGTGAGGTGCCGTTCATAAAATTCGCCGCCAGTGTTGACGCCTACCAAGGCTACAGAGAGCAGAATCAGAAAAACCCCGGAAAGAAGGAATACGCCATGTTGCCAAGGCGCCAGGGGCTTTCGAAAAGCGATCTCCGTTACGATGGCAGCGGGGGGAAGGATGGCTGCTGGAAGCAGCATTGGCTCGACGGTTTCGATTGGGAGCAGGATTGCGTTGAGGCCGAGCGCCAGGACATCGAGTACGATAACCCAGGCCATCCAGGCGCGGATGATTTTTGAAGCCTGCGGCCAGGAGCGTTCGCGAAAAAGATAAGCGAGTTCTCCATTGAGGCGAATATCACGCGTGCGCCCGCCCAACTGGCGCTCGACTTCCTCTATAATCTCGGCGCTCAGCCGCTGCGGAAGCTTGCGCGGGTGTGCTCCTACCGATTTGCCATCGGTTTTTGTTTGCTTGGCGTCCATCTGGTGGATCTAGGCAGGAGGCGTCTACGGACAAGACGACGTGACCCTAGGGTCGGGGGAGGAGGGCGTTGGCTGCCTAAAGAAGTCCTCTCTCAGGATCCAGGGACTGAAAGAGCCTGTATCAGATCGGGGCAGCGGAATCTCGCAGGTTCTCCGCTGCCAGAATGGGCGTGTTGCGCGAACGATAGTGATGCGAGTCCGTAACGGCCCGCTTCGGGATTGTTCCGACAAGTGGACATTCGATAGAATTCATGGCACTGGTTCAATCATGAATTATAGCGCCGCCCACATCCTGCTCCTAGGCACCTTCGCTTGACGAGGGTGGGTTAGCGTGCGCGCTTTTATGATGCAACCCGCCGAAGAGGCGGGTTTTTTATTGCTCTCTTCGGCCAGATCAACCGATAGAGGCAATTGTGGCTTACGATCCAAAGCGTATTGAGCCCAAGTGACAGAACTACTGGCACACAAATTCGACATTCCGAACCGGCGAAGATCGCTCCAAGCCGAAATACTACGTACTCGACATGTTTCCGTACCCCTCTGGCGAAGGCCTGCATGTCGGGCATCCGGAGGGCTATACCGCGACCGATATCGTCGCGCGCTACAAGCGGATGGCAGGTTTCAACGTGCTGCACCCGATGGGCTGGGATGCCTATGGGTTGCCGGCGGAGCGCTATGCAGTGCGCACGGGTGTACACCCCGCCGTTACCACCAGGACCAATATTGCCAACTTCAAAAGCCAGGTGCAGCGACTGGGCTTTTCCTACGACTGGAGCCGCGAACTCTCCACCACCGATCCCGATTTTGTTCGCTGGACACAGTGGATCTTCCTCAAGCTCTACGAACGTGGCCTTGCCTATCAGGCAGAGGTGCCGGTCAACTGGTGCCCGGCACAAGGGACGGTTTTGGCCAATGAAGAGGTCAAGGACGGCAAATATGTGGAGACGGGGGAGGCTGTCGAGCGCCGCCTCATGCGCCAATGGATGCTCAAGATCACCGACTATGCCGACCGTCTGCTGGAAGATCTGGACGGACTTGACTGGCCCGAGGGCATCAAAACCATGCAGCGCAACTGGATCGGTCGTTCGGAAGGAGCAGAGATTGCCTTCGCCATTGGAGGGCGCGGGGAGCGCATCAGCGTCTACACCACTCGGCCCGAGACGATCTGGGGAGCGACCTTCCTCGTGCTGTCGCCCCAGCATGCAGTGGTAGAGGCGATCACGACGCCAGTGCAGCGAGAGGCGGTGCAAGCCTATCTCGCCCGCGCTGCGACGCAGAGTGATGTCGAAAAATCGCAGGAGCGCGACAAGACCGGCGTATTCACCGGCGCATATGCCGTCAATCCTGCCACCGGCACACCAATGCCGGTATGGATCGCCGATTACGTGCTGACGGCCTTTGGTACCGGCGCAATCATGGCGGTGCCAGCCCACGACAGTCGCGACCACGCATTTGCACGTGCTTTCGGCCTGCCGATCGTTGAAGTTGTCGCAGCCTCGGCGGAAACTGATATCGAGGAAGAAGCTTGGGAGGGTGAGGGCCTGCTGATCAATTCGGGTCCCTGGACCGGTCTCGACACACCAACGGCAAAGCGGGCCGCTATTGCCTGGGTTGAAGAGCAGGGCGTGGGGCGAGGCCGCAAGCAATATCGCCTGCGCGACTGGCTGTTTTCGCGCCAACGCTATTGGGGCGAGCCTTTCCCGATCCTGCACCGGACGGATGGCGCTATTGTACCCCTGCCAGCGGATGCGCTTCCGTTGTTGGCACCGGAGCTCGACGACTACAAGCCGACCGAAACAGGCGAACCTCCACTGGCGCGGGCCGAGGGCTGGATGCGCACGAGTGATCCCGCTACCGGTCTGGCGGCGCTGCGGGAAACCAATACGATGCCCCAATGGGCGGGCTCTTGCTGGTATTATCTGCGCTTTGCCGATCCGAAAAACGCCCTGGCTCCGATCGATCCGGCGGTGGAGAAATATTGGCTGCCCGTCGATCTCTACGTTGGCGGCGCCGAGCATGCCGTACTGCATCTGCTTTATGCCCGCTTCTGGCACAAGGTGCTCTTCGATATCGGGGTCGTATCAACCAAAGAGCCGTTCCAGAAACTGTTTAATCAGGGCATGATCCTGGCCTTCTCCTACCGCGACGCCACCGGCAAGTATTACCGTCCCAATGATGTCCGCGAGCGCAATGGCCGATGGTTCGCCGGTGAGATGCCGGTGAGCCAGCAGGTGGAGAAGATGTCCAAGTCCAAGGTCAATGTGGTCAAT
This sequence comes from Rhizobium sp. BK379, assembly GCF_014193955.1. Lineage (NCBI taxonomy): Bacteria > Pseudomonadati > Pseudomonadota > Alphaproteobacteria > Hyphomicrobiales > Rhizobiaceae > Rhizobium > Rhizobium sp. BK379. Next base: position 420,128 of record NZ_JACIAD010000003.1, on the reverse strand, counting down.
CCGGACGAGGTGATCGATCTCTATGGTGCCGATTCCATGCGGCTGTACGAGATGTTCATGGGCCCGCTCGACGTCGCCAAGCCGTGGCAGATGTCGGGCGTCGCCGGCGTCAGTCGCTTCCTGCACCGGGTCTGGCGCATGATCGCCAACGAAGCCGACAGCCTCAGCGACCAGATCAGCGATACCCCGCCCACAGGCGATATCGTTCGCCTGATGCACAAGAGTGTGCGCGCGGTCAGTGAGGATATCGACGCGATGCGGTTCAACACAGCGATTTCCAAGCTGATGGAGATGTCGAACACATTGATCGCGCTGGATCAAAGGCCGCGGGCGGCGGTGGAAACTTTCGTGTTGCTGCTGGCTCCTTTCGCGCCTCATATCTGCGAGGAATTATGGTGCATGCTGGGTCACAAGACCTCACTTGCCTATGCCCCGTGGCCGTCATTCGATGAAACTCTGGCTGAAGACGAGCGTCGCGAATACGCTGTTCAAATTAATGGTAAGCTGCGTCACAAAGTGTTCGCCGCTCCCGGGCTGTCTGCTGCCGCGCTTCTGATTGTCGTCAAGAACGATCCGCGCGTAAGTGCGCTGCTCGAAGGCAAGCAGATTAGAAAAGAAATCGCGGTACCAGACCGCCTTGTCAATTTTGTCGTGGGAGATTGATTGCCGCGAACATCTTGGCTTTTGCGCGTTCGGAACCCGGCTTCTGGCTAGCGCTATCGCGTTCTGTGGGCTTCCAGTTCAGCCGACCACCATTTCGCTGAACAGCCAGTCGCGGAATGCTCTGACTTTCCGCTGACGCAGGGCGCCGTCCGGGTAGACGACATAGTAGTTCCATCTGGATTTCAGCGCGAGGTCAAAAGGCCGCACAAGTCGGCCAGCCGCCAGGTCGGCAGAGACGAGCGCGCTCCTGCCCAGGAGCACGCCTTCGCCATGCACCGCCGCTTCTACGGCATAGGCCGCAGACTCGTACCTTACCCCGTTATTGGGGTTGATATCGTCCAGACCCGCGGCCCGGAGCCAGGTCGCCCAGTCGATGCGGAAGTTGTCGTGGATGAGTCTGTGATGCTTGAGGTCGTTGGGTGTTCGCAGCGCATGCTCCCCCTGCAGCAGCTCCGGACTGCAGACAGGCGAAACCTCTTCCTCAGCCAGGAACTCCGATATCACGCCCTCATATCCTCCGGCGCCGTAGCGGATCGCGATGTCAATTCCGTCTCTGATGAAATCCGAAAACGTGCCGGACGTCGACAGACGCACATCGATGTCACGGTTGGCGCGATGGAAGCGATGGAGCCGCGGCACAAGCCACCGGCCGGCAAAGCCGTCCGACGTGCTGACATTGAGGACGCCTGCTGATTTGGGCGCGCTTGCGACGATTGTCGCAGAACCTATCCGATCCAGCGCTGCGCCGATCTCCGCAGCATAGGCGGCACCTTCCGACGTCAGTTGGACGGAGCGGGTTCCCCGTTCAAAAAGCCGGGTGCCGAGCTGTTCCTCCAAGTTGCGGATGGCACGACTGACAGCTCCATGCGTCACATGGAGTTCTGCCGCTGCTTTGGTGAAGCTCAGATGGCGGGCCGCAGCGTCGAAGGCCGGAAGCGTGGTGAGAGGCGGAAGTCGTCTCGGCATCGGTTCACCTGTGATTATTGCTCACAAATCCTGCACGAATATTCGTTTGTCGTCCAGCCAGGAGCAGCGCACTCTCGGCCATCGACAACGCCTTTCTCGATCTCGCGAATGGCAACGTCAGGTTCTAGAAATGGAGATTGCTGTGACTATTACTCTCGCTCAAAATGGAAGTTGCGGTCTCAATACCGCTGAGCCCGCCCCGCTATCCATGGCGGCGCTCGAACCGCTTCGTACAGCGACCATCCAACAGGTGGTTCGCTTGGTCGCGGGCATCAGGCACCGCTGGACGATGGGATATCTTGTACGCCTTTCCAACCACCGACTGCAGGACATCGGCTTTGAGCGTGATTGGGATGGGTCATTGATCCAGGCCGACAATGGCCGGGCTGCCGGTCGCCTCGACTGAAGGAGAAGCCGTATGAAAATCTATCCCCATCTCTGGTTCGCGTCTCAGGCCGAGGAGGCCATGGAGTTCTACACGTCGGTCTTCAAGGGATCGAGGATACTCGGGCGCATCGATCTGCCTGATCCTGAGTTGTCGGTTGTCCGCTTCGAACTGGAGGGCTTGCCGATAGCCGCTCTGAACGCTCACTCTCATGTGCCGTACAATGAGGCGTTTTCCTTCCTGGTCGAAACCGACGACCAGGCGGAAACCGACTATTACTGGAACGCGTTGACGTCTGGAGGCGGCAAGGAACAGCCTTGTGGCTGGCTGACGGATAAGTTCGGCGTCTACTGGCAGGTCTCGCCATCGATCCTGCTGCGGATGGTCTCCGACCCCGACAAGGAGAAGGCAGGACGGGTATTACAGGCAATGTATAAGATGAAGAAGATCGTCATCACCGATCTCGAGCGGGCCTATCGAGGCTAGGAAGGAGGGCGAGGCCGATTACTTCGACTGTCGGCTGCCCATCACGAGGCACGCCGACGCTTCGTCAGATTCCCGGTTATGATCTCGATCGATCACGTGACTTCCGGGAATAGCGCTGGGCTCTGGCAATCTCGCCGGAGGGACCGGAGCACTGCTACTAAGTCATGGCGTTTCGGCGCTTAGGTTCCCATCAAATGAGACGCTCCGGCGAGGAAGCGCGACCATCCTGCGGTCGTCCTCGGAACGTCATGGGCGGGGCGCCGATGATGCGTTTGAACGCCCGGCTGAATGACGCCTCCGATTCATAGCCAAGACGTTCGGCAATCGTAGCCACGCGCTGCCCTTCCCGCAGCCATTGATGCGCCTGGTGCATGCGCATGCGGGCGACGTACCGAGCGGGTGTCTCACCAACGGTTCTGGCGAAGCGCTCTGCGAACCCGGAGCGGGAGGCGCCCATCTTGCGAGCGAGTTCGTCCACCGTCCAGTCATGGGACGGATCGAGATGGATCGCTGCCAGGACCCGGCCCACATCGGGATTGCGAACGGCGGTCAACCATCCAGAGGAGTCGCCGCAACCATGCTCCACCCAAGCGCGGATGATCGTCGCGGTCAGAACATCCGCAAGCCGGGCGAGGATGCCGCCAGCCCCGACGCGGTTCATATCGACCTCGCGCATCATCGCATCGAGCAGGGCCGGAATCGAAGGTTCGCTGGCCGCAAGATCGCTTGTGCGCATCACATCGGGCATCAGTTGCAGCAACGGATGCCGCTTGTCGACATTGAAACGCATGACCGCGAAGAACAGCAGGTTCTTGCTATCCGCACAGGGGCATTGCAGATCGACGATGCCATCGCAGACCGCCTTGCGCGGCAGGGCTTCGACGGGCGTCGGCACTATGCCTGGCGCACTTGCAAGCACATGGGCATCGCCCCGCGGCAGCAGGACCGCATCACCCGGGTGCATTTCCATCCATTCTCCGTCCGGCGTCTGCACGAATGCCTCTCCGGCCGCCAGAAAATGAAACTGCGCTTCATCCTTTGTCGGAAAGGCAGTCGCCCACGGGGCCGACGGCTGGCAACGGCCGTAGTCGACGCCGTCAAGACGAAGCCCCCGCATCATTTCAGTCAGTGCGTCGCTCATCGTGTCCTCGTTATTTGGACGAACGGTCATGTCTTGTAGATTTTCTAGCATAGAAACACCAGCGCGAGCCGTCTAGCCTTGTCAGCACAATTTCTGGAGACGGCAATGAACATCAATCCCGAAGCCAACGGCTTCCATACCAGCAACAAGGAGGCCAGTCCGGCCTGGGCAGGAGTCGTATCGCTCTCGCTCGGCGTCTTCGGCCTTGTAACGGCTGAGTTTCTTCCGGCGAGCCTGCTCACACCGATTTCACAAGATCTTCACGTCAGTATCGGCGCTGCCGGCCAGTCGGTGACCATGACCGCTGTGATCGGCGCGATCGCAGGTCCTGCAATTGTCATTGGCACCAGCCGGTTTGACCGTCGTCTCACTCTGCTCGGATTGACCGCCCTGCTCATCATTTCCAGTCTCCTGGCGGCATTCGCCGATGGGCTCGCGACGCTTCTCGTTGCTCGAGGGTTGCTGGGGATCGCGCTCGGCGGCTTCTGGGCCTTGTCGCTGGCGCTCGCCATGCGGCTTGTTCCCGAGCGGCTGATGCCGCGGGCGATGGCGATCATCATGACCGGCGTATCCGTTGCAACGGTTTGCGCTGCACCCGTCGGTGCCTGGGTCGGAGAAGTCTATGGCTGGCGTTTTGCATTTGTCATCGCGGCTGCGGTCGGCGGTCTTGCCTTCATGACCCAACTCCTAACCCTACCTGCGATGCCGTCCGTCGGCGCTGCAGGATTGGGCACGATGGCCATGGTGCTACGCCGCCCGGCAATCAGACTGGGCCTTCTGACCGTCTTGCTGGTGGTCGCCGGTCATTTCGCTGGTTTCACCTTCATTCGGCCCTTCCTCGAAACCGTTCCACATTTTGGGGTCGAGGGGATATCGGCGGTTCTGCTGGCCTTCGGGATCGGCGGTTTCCTCGGCAATCTGTTTGGCGGTTTTGTTTCCGAGCGCAACACGGCACTGTCCATCGTCATCGCGGCTACCGGGATCGCTGCGACAACATTGGCGCTAGCGCTGGCCGGCAGCCTTCCAAGCGTTGCTTTCGTCGCGACCGCACTGTGGGGGTTTGCCTTCGGCGCCCTGCCGGTGAGCGTCCAGAGCTTCGTCACGCAGGCAGCATCCGACGAAGCAGAAAGCGCTGGTGCGTTGATGTTGACCACCTTCCAGGTCGCCATTTCGAGTGGGGCGGCTATTGGAGGCCTCACTGTCGAAGCACAGGGGTTGCCCGGGGTGTTCGGCTTTGCAGCTATTGCCGCGCTGTGCGGCGCCCTCGTGATCGGCATCCTGAGCCGGAAAACGGTAGCGGCGGCGTCCTAGCGAAATCTCCGCCGTGAACCGTTCTTGCCAGCCTGGAACGGCCTGACTCATCAAGGGTAATTGGAAATGTTCACGGTAGAGATCCTTGATCTGCTGCAATTGATGGCTCCGGCCAATCCGGTCGGCCGGCGATCAGTACGTCAGCCGGCCTGACTTGAAAACTCTATCGGTGCCCTAGGTCGCCTCAATGCGCTAACGCTGTCTGGGGGCTACCACGCACGATCAGCGCGAATACTGCTAAGCCCAGGAGTGTGAGGCAGAACCCGGCCCATACTGCCGACAGTAAGCCGAAGCCGTTGCCGATGGCCAGCCCACCCGCCCAAGCGCCGATGGCATTCGCAACATTGAGGGCGGCGAGGTTCATGGCGCCCATCAAGGTCGGGGCTTCCGGCGCAAGTCTTGTGAGGCGGACCTGGATTGTCGGGATCGCGGTCATCATTGTTGCTCCCACGCAGAAAAGCCCGACGAAGAGCGTGGGGATGTTCGAGCCGAAACTGGCCAAAATCGCAAGCACGATGATGGCGCTTCCAAAGCCGACTACAATGCCGCGCGCCGGGTGCACGTCGGCAATCCTGCCGCCCACCAGGTTCCCCACCGTCATGCCGATGCCGAACAGGGCAAGGGCAACGGGAATCCATTCCGCCCCTATGTCAACGACGTCGGTCACGAAAACACCGATGAAGGTGTAGACGGCAAAGATGCTTGCTACGCCAAGCGCGGCCACCATCATCATCAACCAGACTGACGATCTGCCGAGAGAAGCGAGCTCCCGGGCGACGGAGCCGCCATCCAAGGAGCTTGTCTTTGGGACCCAGAACCAAAGCGTCAGCGTTGACAAGACGCCGAGAGACGCGACGGCGAAGTAGGTATTGCGCCATCCGAGATTTTGGCCAAGGAAGGTGGCGAGGGGTGATCCGACGATCGTGGCGATCGTCAGGCCGCTCATGACGAGCGCAAATGCCTTGCCTCCGTGTCCGGGCCCGACAATGTACGACGCAACCACCGCTCCTGCCCCAAAATAGGCTCCTTGAGGTACGCCGCTGATGAAACGAGCCACCGCAAACATCCGGAGGTCTGTCGCCAAAGCTGAGAGGATGTTTCCGCACACGAAGAGGGTCATGAGTAATAGAAGCAGCGTTCGTCGGTTCAGGCGAGCGGCGGCTAGCGTGACAAGCGGCGCGCCGATGACGACACCAAAGGCATATGCCGTAATCGCGTTCGTGGCCGCGGGCAGATCGATCCCCAGACTTGCCGCAAACAGCTGCAAGATCCCCATGCTTGCGAATTCGGATGTGCCGATGCAGAAGCTTCCCAAGGCGAGCGCGAAAAGCGTCAAACCGGCTTTCCGCTGTTGCGCCGCATCGGTGCAGTGCACCTTTACGGCAGAGCATTGGGCGTCAAAGGCTTTGTTGAGCATGCTGGCCTCCATCGTTAAAGACGACTGCCTGCCTCCGTCGCGGGATGCGGTTTAGCATCTACTTCACATGGTTTTGGGGCTCGGCGTCTCCCGGATTTTAGGAGGCCGGATGTAGGCTGACAGTTAAGTTTGGTGAAAACCTGAGAAAACCGAACACGCGGCAATCAATTGGGCGGCATCAAGCTGCCGCCGTTGCAATCCTTCAGGCGGCTGGTCTTCAACATAGCGATCCTGTGGAGCCTTACGCACGTCCCGCTTGATCGGTAAGTCCAATCCGTCTCAGCCCTTGGAGACGTCCACCGGCTTCGGGGCAACCATAATCCGAGGTCGTGGACGCGCTTCTTCGCATGCATCGACCGTCACGTCCCGCGCCCGGCTATTCCTGGCATGATCGACCTTTATCGATTACTCGATGCAAAGGGTCTCTGTGCTCCAGCCGTTTGGCAGAGGTTCCGGTCGCTGGATTTCGATGTTCTCGAACGTGAGCCCGGCGATATTGTGCGCGAAGAGCGCCGGCATGCCCGCTGGGTAATCGACGAGGCCGACAATTTTTCCGTCGGCTCCCCGCAGCCAGGCATTGCCACGTCCCTCGTGATCCTTGGGCGGAGATAGGTCGGCACTCGTGGGGCGCAGGTCATATTGCCTCGCTGTTCCCAGGGAGCCTTCCTCAATCGTCAACTTGATGTTGTTGAGGCTCATTCCCGTAATTCCGCCGCTTCGCTCTGCAAAGAGGTTGATCGGACCCTGGCAGTTCCCCGTCACGTTCTCGATGCGGACGTTGCTCACGACGCCAGCAGGCGTCTCCGGCCGGCGATCGAGCTGGGTAATTGTGAGCGGCTCACCAGAGCCCCAGAAACCATCGGGCGTTTCGTGGCAATCGATATCTATGTCCGAGAAGGCAATATCTTCAATCGCTCCGCCATCACGCGAGAAAATGCCGAGGGCGCGATTGGAATCGTGGACCTCGCAACGCGTGAAAGCGACATGGCGGATGTCACCAAAACTCTCCGTTCCGATCTTCAATGCGCAACTGTTGCTCTCGACATGGCAGTCCGAAACTTCGACCTCCTCGCAGCGTGCGATGCCCTTGCCGCTGCGGCTCGTCTTGAGGCAGACGCCATCGTCCGCCGTTTTGATGATGACACGTCGCACGGCGACCTTTGCACAGCTGTCGATGACGATCCCGTCCGTATTCGGGAGTTGTCGATTGTTAAGCACCGTGATGCTCTCGACAACCACATCAAGGGAACGCACGAGGTGGACCGTCCACATCGGCGAATCTTCGATGACAAAGCCTTCCAGCCTAATCTTGCTGCAGTCCTCGAACACCAGGACTCGTGGGCGTTTTTCGCTCGGCGTATAGGTGCCGACCGTCTGGTCAAAGCCGGTGCTGAAGGCGGCGCCCGAGGCGAGGATCTTGCCGTCGCCGACGATCGCGACATCATGGGCCTCCTGCGCAACGATATAGGCGCGATCGGACTTCTCGGCGATGACGCTCACCGAATTTCCTGCATAAAGCTCGTAATCAGGGACGAACTCGAGTGTAGCGCCCAGCCCGATTGACAGTGTCACACCGCTGAACAGGCGAATTGGCCCCGTAATGTGCCGACCCGGCTGCAGCAGAAGCGTTCCCCCGCCAGCGCGCACCAGACTGTCGATGGATTGCTGCAGGTCAGCGCCATCGGGCTCGATTGAAATATCCATTGGCGATCCTCGTTGCTCTGGGGATGATTAAGCCACGTCATTTTATTCGTCAACAGGACGAACTAATTCATCCTGTCAATCTTGTTTGTGTTGACACCGCCGAAAACTCGTATTTAATTCGTCATGGTTACGAACAAACGATCGGCCAAAGGGAGATTTGGAGGCTGGTCGTTGCCAGAGTTTGAGGAGCAAAAAGGGGAACCCTATGAAACCGCTCAAGACATTGATGATGACGGCAGGCGCCCTGGCGATGACGATTTCGCTTGCGGCAGCATCCGAACTGAAGATCGTCTGGTATGTCGACAACGACCAGGAAGAGGCGAACACGCGCGCCTTGCTCGATCAGTACACAAAACTCCACCCGGACACGACGTTCGACCTCGAGATCACCCCTTATGATGGGATGGTCCAGAAATTCCAGCAGTACGCCGCCTCCGGCATCATGCCGGATCTGTCGCTCACCTCATCGATGGAGCCGGTCATCCGTCCGTTCCTCGTCGACCTCAAAAAGGAGATCGGCCCTGAATGGATCAACGACTTCGTCAAAGGTTGGGGTGATGGCGCCAAGCTCGACGACAAGGTCATCGCCGCGCCGTTGCGTGTGACCTCGACGGGCATCTTCCTAAACGTTGACGCCTTCAAGAAGGCCGGCGTTGCCGTCCCGGACCACGCGACCGGTTGGACGTGGGATGAGTTCGTTCCCAAGATCAAGGAAGTCGCAGAAAAGTCCGGTACCCGCTATCCGCTCGTCTGGGACGTTTCGGCAAGCCGCTGGATCGTTCATGAATATCAGTACGGAAACCACATCTACACGGAAAAGGAACCCGTAAAGGTCGTCATGGACGAGGCAGCGTGGACGAGCACGCTCGACAAGTTCATCGACATCACGAAGGCTGCAATGCCGCCCGGTCTCTGGTCCGGCGCGAGCTCCGACAATCCGAAGGAAATCTTCACAGCCGGTCAGGCCGTAGCCTATATGTCCGGAAGCTGGCAAATCGCCGGATTGGCCGATAACGCGCATTTTGCGTGGCAGGCTGGCCCGACGCCGCGAGGCACGGTCGCCTCGTCGATCTACGGAGGCGACTATATCGTGGCCTTCAATACGAGCCAGCATCTTCCGGAAGCGATCGATTTCATCAAATGGATCACCTCGCCGGAGATCCAGGGACAATATGCCAAGACCTTCGGCATGATCCCGGCCAATATGAAGGCAGCAGCTGTCAAGTACGACAATCCGGCCGCCACCGAAGCGATCACGGCAATGCAGGCCGAGTTGAACGCCAGCCCTGCCTACGCTGCGACCGACCAGGCCTGGCCGCAGATGCAGGCCGTCTGGGGGACCGTGAAGACAGCCGTCACGCAGGCTGTTGCCGGTCAGGTCACCTCCGCCGAAGCCATATCGCAGATCAAGAAGGCAGCCGATGCCTCGCTTGAGGCTAGCAAGTGACGACGGGCATATTGGAAGACAGCCGTTCGGCACTGGGTCCCCACCCGGTGCCGAAAGGCCTGCGCGGCAGCCTGACAAGCCTCGGGTGGCCCTACCTGCTCATGGTGCCGACAATGGCGCTCCTCGTCACCTTCACGCTCTATCCGCTGGTCCAGGGCCTCTTCATGGCCTTCTTCAAGCGGGGTGTGGTCGTCGTTCCGCAGGTGCCCAACACGCTGCCGCAATATGTCGGCCTGGATAACTTTATCGGGCTTCTAAGCAATGCCGATTTTCAGGTTTCATTGCTCAAGACCGTTCTTTTCGTGATCATCGCGGTTCCGCTGAACATTGTCGTCTCGTTGGCGCTGGCTCTGCTGCTGGCGCCACAGACCAGGCTGTTTGCCTTCGTCCGCACGATCGTCTTCTTCCCGTCGATGATCAGCCTGCTGATCATCGGCGTTGCCTGGCGATGGCTCTTCGGCCTCAATAACGGCCTCGTGAACTACCTGCTCTCGTTAATCGGCTTCGCCCCGGTCCCATGGCTCGAACAGGACACGATGGCTCAGATCGCCGTCGTCATCGCCTGGGTGTGGGCGCAAGCCGGCTTCAATATGATGATCTTCATTGCAGGCCTGACCGCGATTTCTACTGATTACTACGAGGCGGCCTCGATCGACGGCACCAGCAAGTGGCGGCAATTCACCCATATCACCTTGCCGCTCTTAAAGCCGACGCTCGCTGTCGTCCTGGTCCTCTCCTCTATCGAGGCCTTCAAGGTCTACGAACTCGTCGTATCGCTGACGGGCGGCGGGCCGGGCAAGGCAACGGTCTATCTCATACAGACGATCTACGACACCGCGTTCCAAAAACCGATGCAGGCTGGCGTTGCGGCCGCCCAATCCGTGGTGCTGTTCATCATCCTGCTGTTCCTCACGATCTTCCAGTTGCGCGTATCGCGGAGCGAGAAATGACACGCATCTATTCTCCCTGGCGACTGGCCTTTGTCGTGCTGACCTTGTTCGTCTTCCTGATGCCGCCGATCTGGCTTTTCCTGTCTTCGTTGAAATCACAACAGGAGATCTTCCAGTGGCCGCCAACGATTTTGCCGGCCCAGCCGACCTTGCAGAATTTTGTCGATACGGTGTCGCGCGCGAAGTTCCTCATCTTCTTCCGTAATTCGGCCATTGTCTCCGTGCTCTCGGCGCTACTGTCCGTCACCATCAGCGTCATGGCTGGCTACGCGCTCGCGAAATTTCGGTTCAAGGGAGACACACTTTTCTTCCTGCTCATCATGTCGTCGTTGATGGTGCCATTGCAGATCATCATGATCCCGGTCTTTCTGGTGCTGCGGGATCTCAATCTTCTCGACACGCTGGCAGGCATCATTATTGCGCCGGCGGCAACCCCGACCGGGGTCTTCCTCATGCGCCAATACATCACCAACATTCCTGACAGTCTTCTGGAGGCGGCACGACTCGACGGCACGCCGGAATGGCGAATCCTGTGGCGGATCATTGTTCCGCTCGCCATACCTGCGATCGGCACGCTGCTCGCCTTCAATCTCGTATGGCGCTGGAACGATTATCTTTGGCCTTTCCTGATCATCAGTGACCAGGACAAATGGACAGTCCAGGTCGCGCTTGCCAATACGGTCGGGCGCTTCGGTATCAACTGGCCGAGGCTGCTGTCGATGTCGGTGCTTTCGGTGCTGCCCGTGCTCGTCATGTTTACAGCCCTGCAGCGTATGTTGATGAGCGGCCTGATGGCGGGCGCAACGAAGGAATAGGGGCCCGCTATATTCCATACTTCAAGGGCCGCCTTTCGGGCGGCCCTTTGGCATTTGCTCTTTCAAAAAACCGCCTCGGTGGCGATCGGTCGCAAAACCTCTAGCGGATCGCGTCCGGCAGCCTATCCTTGTAGGCAAGCGCGGCGGCGGCCGGCATGCTGCTCCATCCCTGAAGCAGCGAGCCGCGTCCCCAGGGTGGCGAGAAATATTCGACCGCTCCCATCCAGCCCTCTTCGAGGCAGGTCTCCCACCAGCGCAGGAGCGGGTAATCCGCGCCGTCCAGGCCGTAGGCAAGCCGTTGCTCGGCATAGAGCCCGGAAAGATAGGGCCAGTCCGAGCCATTGTGGTAGCGATAGGCGAAATAGGATTTCTCACGCGTATCCTTGGGGCGCTTGAACGGCGGATAGGCGCAAAGCACGCCCCAGTCTCCGTAAGGCTGTTCGCCATTGTTGCGACTTTCCAGGATCTCCTGGACCTTGGCGAGAACGCCTTTCGCCCGCTCGGGAGAAACCGCCTTGAAGCGAAGCAGCGTCAGGCTGTCGAGCGTCACATGGTCTTCAACGAAATCTGCCTTTGTCCCGTAGTCCGCGTAAGTGCCGCCCGGTTGCAGAAGCGCCTCGTCCAGCGAAGCACGCGCCTTTTGCGCCACGGCTGCCGCCTTCGACGCAAAGGCTTTGTCGAGCGCGGCGCCGTGCTTTGCAATGACGTCGAGGGCGCCGATCCACAGGCCGAGATCATAGGCGACATAACCGTGACGATAGACGTTGTCGGCCCAATCGCGATCATGCCGCGGCTTGATCGGCAAGCCTGTTCCGGTTTCGTCGAAGCTGCAGTAACGATTGAAGATCGCGACTACCTTATCCCAGTAGAGGGAAAGCGGCGAGCTATCGCCGGTCGCATTGATGTAGTCGCCGATCGTCAGAATGAAGAAGAGCGGGCTGTCGAAATGGTCGCTCCACCAGTCACCGGGTCGAAGGTGCTCCTCCTTAATCCGTGGATCTGTCACGCGTACCTTTTCCCATTCCTCGGCCTGTCCTCGTCCTGTAAGGATGACGCCGCTCGGCGCTTCGCCGTTGTCCTGCACCCCTCGTGCCAGAAGATCGATCTGGGCGCGGACGGCGTCCGGTTCCCGATCCAGGAGAGCCTGGAGTGTCCAATAGCCGTCTCGGTAATAGGTACGAGCCGGCGCGCTGTAGGCCTGTCCGGCGGCAAGGCCGGCAAAGTCGCCGTGCTCGTCCTGTCTTATGCTGGAAAAGGCGGCGTGCAGGCTTTGCGAGATCATGCTGCGCATCAGGGCAGGCGCCTCCGGCATCGCGTCGCAACGCGTGACGTAGGCATTGGCCTCGGCAACCAGTTTCGTCTGGTCGAGCTCAAGAGCTGCAAGCGCTTCCCCGATCGTCGCGCCGGCGGTCACGAAGATGCCGTCAGGCCTCTGCTCCGCGATGGCGACGCCCCAGCCAGTGCGGGCAATGCGGCGACCCTCTTGCCGTTCGATGGGTTCGCGCTTCGCCGTCGTGCCCCACCAGGCGCAGCGCCGGGCAGGGATGAAGGTCCGCAGCTTTGCACCTTTCAAGAAGAGCGCCGGTGCCGACTGCGCTACATAAAGCCCTCCACCATGCGCTTCCACGCGGTTCGGTGCATAAGTGAAAGGGGCGCTCCAGCCGGTGAACGTCAGATTGACCAGCTTGCCCGCGCCCCATAACGAAAGCTCGATCCTGCCTTCCGGTCGACAATCGCCCTGCAGGCGCGGGGCCATGAACGGGACGAGCACCGGCGTCGACGAGCGAAGCTGTCCGTCGTCAAGCGGTGTCAGAACCTGTGATTTTGATTGTGCTGAACTCATCGGACGGCTTCCTGTTTTTCTGCCTTTTCAATTGCTGCATGGTCGGTCAGGCCGAGCATGAGCGCCCCGAGCATGCCGGCTTCAGGGCCAATCCCGGTTGCCTCGATACGTGTTTCAAACGGCAGCAACATCGGCATGTGACGCTTGACGGCATCGACAAACTCGCGGCGCGAGCCTATGCCCCCGCCCAGCACGATGAGGGCGGGATCGAAGAGGGCCTGTACGGCGGCAAGGCCGACCGAGGCCGATTTTGCGAGCGTTTCGATGGCGGCGACAGCTTGCCTGTCTCCAGCCAAAGCACGAGCGAATATCTCGGCGACTGGCAGGGTGCCATCGCCATAGAGGCTGCGCACTGCGGGCGAATCAACCTGATCCTCGAAGAGACCGGCGCGTGCCTGCGGCGCCGCCTGATGAGGATTGGGACCTAGTGGAAGAAAACCCAGTTCTCCTGCTCGTCCATGCCGGCCGCGGAAGAGTTTTCCACCGATGACCAGCCCCATGCCGACGCCGGTTCCGAAGGCGATAAATGCAAGCGAATCCTGATCCTGTCCTTTGCCGAGCGTGGCTTCGGCAAACGCCGCGAGGTTCACGTCGTTCTCAACTACGACGGGGCACGGCAAGGCACGTGCGAGCAACGCAGCGAGCGGCTGATCGGCCGGGATGGCCAAGTGAGGGGAAAGCGAAGCAAGCCCCGTTTCCGGCGAGACCGCCCCCGGTACGCCGACGACAGCCTTAAGCAACGGACCGCGTTCGCGATTTTCCTGCAGCAGCGACAAAATCATCCGCGGAATTTGCCGCAATACAGGAGCGTCCGCGCCATGTTCGGTCGGCTCTTCGGCCCTTGCTAGAATACGTCCCTGTAGATCGGCAAGCCCTACCAGGATCTTGGTGCCGCCGAGGTCGACGCCGGCGACCATGCCTTGAGATCCGCCCGCTTCGTCCGCGCGATGAGTGATTTTTGCCCGTCGCAAGCCAGACGCAATGGTTGAAATATTTGACAATTGCAGTCCTTTTGCGATATTTGTTCGGCAGGTTGACGAATTTATTATGGCCGCGCTTGCGGACTGTCAACAAGCAGTTTGAAATCGGCGGGCTTTCATGGAAAAAGCAGAACACCGATACAACGATGAAGACGGATCTGGCGGGGTAGCTAGACGATGGTATTGACCGAAAACGCGCCGCCCGTGCTGCGACAGATTTCCGTGCGCGCGGTTATGGACGTGCTGCTCCATGCCGGCCCCACGTCGCGAGCCGAACTTTCAAAGATCACCGGCCTTTCAAAGCAGACGATGTCCGAGGTCATCAGGGCGCTGGAGGAAGCTGGTTGGGTCCGAGAAAAGGGCGTCACGAGCGGGCGCATTGGCCGCACAGCCATCACCTATGAGGTCAATGGTGATGCCGGCTATGCTGTCGGTATCGACATGGGCGCGACGACGACACGCATCGTGCTCGGCAATATCGTCGGGACCGTTGTCGGCGAAATCGAATATCCATCCGACCGTCGCGGCGGCTATCATCTGATTGACCAGGTTGAGGCGATGCTGTCGGACATGCTTGCAAAGATGGGCATTGCCAGGGACTTCGTCCTCGTGGCGGCGATAGCAACGCCGGGGGTTGTCGATCCCGCGACGGGTGCGCTCTCGATGGCGCCGAACCTCACCGATATCACCGGTATCGATATTTGCAGGACGCTCAGCGAGAGGCTCGGCTGTCCCGTTGTCCTGGAAAACGACGTCAACGCCGCCGTCATCGGCGAGTCCTGGCAGGGATGCGCGACCGCAATCGATACTGTGGCCTTCATTTCGCTCGGGACCGGCATTGGGCTTGGCGTGCTTCAGGACGGCAAGCTGATGCGCGGCGCAAACGGAGCGGGTGGCGAGATTTCCTATATGCCGTTTGGCGCCGATCCCTATACGAAGGACAGCCTTGAACGAGGCGCGCTGGAATGCGCGATAGCGGCTAGGGGAATTAGCGAGCTCTACGAGCGTTCCGGGGGCAAGAAGGATACCTCCGTCCGGGACATCCTGGCCCTTGCTGAAGAGAACGACCCGATCGCGGTCGAGGTGATCGGGAAAGTCTCGGACATTGCTGCGCTGCTTGTCGTCTCGGTCAATGCGATCGTCGATCCGAAGATCGTCGTTCTCGGTGGCAGCATCGGCCGCCATCCTCTCATTGCCGAAGGCGTCCGGCGCGGTATCGTCAAGGCGAGCCGTCGTGCCATCGATGTCGAGGCAAGTGTTCTTGGCGGTCGGGCAACGCTGGTAGGGGCCCTCGCAATCGGGCTGAACCACGTTCACAACCTGCTTTTTTCTCCCCAGACCCTGCCGGAACAGCGGCGCTTGCCGCCGCCGCCGCTTTGATTGTCGCGTAGATCCGTGCAACGCGGCAGCGGAGTGGCGGGGAAATGACGGTCCCACTACCGATGAAGCTGACATCGTAAAGGCTAGATAGCCGATAAGGATGACCGCCGGGAACCTGCGCCGGTGCGCTCCGTCATGGATGATTTATTGGAAATCCAATAATCGTGGCGACAGAAAATTACGTTCGTCATCTTGACGAACTAATTAGTTCCACGCAGAGTGTAGGGAACATGAGGGAGGATATCCGACTGCCGGTGTGCTCGCGGCTGCCTTCGGAAGGAACATCAAAAGGAATGGATTCATGGCCGGTCTGAAGTTGAACGATGTCAGGAAGAGCTTCGGCCATCATTCGATTCTCCATGGTGTCGATCTCGATGTGGACGAGGGCGAATTCGTCGTTCTGGTCGGCCCTTCAGGATGCGGCAAGTCCACATTGCTTCGTTTGATCGCCGGCCTGGAAAGCGTGAGCGGCGGGAAGATCATTATCGGCGACGATGACGTGACGGCATCGCCGCCGGGGGATCGCGGGATCGCGATGGTATTCCAGTCCTATGCGTTGTATCCCCATATGACCGTTGCCAAGAATCTGTCCTTCGGCCTCGAAAACCTCACGATGAGCCGGGCCGAAATCGATCGGCGCGTGACGGAGGCGGCGAGAATGCTCGCCATCGAGCCGCTCCTCGACCGACGCCCGAAACAACTCTCTGGCGGCCAGCGGCAACGCGTGGCGATCGGTCGCGCGATCGTCAGGAACCCCAAGCTCTTCCTGTTCGATGAACCGCTGTCCAATCTGGATGCTGCACTTCGCGTTCAGACACGTGGTGAGATCAGCCGTCTCCACAAGCGGCTCGGCGCCACCATGGTCTATGTGACGCATGATCAGGTTGAGGCCATGACGATGGCGGACCGCATCGTCGTCCTCAATGCCGGACATGTCGAGCAGGTCGGTACACCGTTGGAACTGTTCGAGGCCCCCGCCAATAAGTTTGTCGCCGGCTTCATTGGCTCGCCGCAGATGAACTTCTTCGATGGAGTGCTTGCCGGAGCCGGTCCGGGTCATGTTGTCGTCGACGTGCCGGGTTTCGGCCGCCTGGACATTCCGGCACAGCAGGGAGAGGCGAGCGTCGGCGAACCCGTGATCCTCGGCGTCCGGCCGAGCCATTTCGAACTCGCCAAGGGCAGTGGCGGCGACGGTTATCCGATCCGCTTCGAAGTCGATTACGCCGAAAGCATCGGCACGGACACCTATGTGTACGGCACGGTGGAGGGCAGTGGGACTGCAACGATCGTCCACCTGCCTGATCATGTCGCGATCAAGGATCGCGCAGTCCTGCAGCTTGTGGTCCGACCTGCACGCCTTCATCTCTTTCGAGCCCAGACCGGCAATTCCATCACAAAACCGCCTGTCGCCGCCGCGACTGTCGTGAGCGCCGGAAATGTCGAGGCCTGAAACGCCCCGCCGTTCATGAGGCTGTTGCGATGGGGCAATCCGTCAGGAACAAAGCCTGCCGGTCTGCCGCCGACTGATCACACAATCCGGTTCGGTCTCGAAGTATCCGCACCAGCGTCGAGGGGTTTCCGACAGCATGCGGAAATCTTCGCCGGATTTCGGCCTCAATCGAGACCGAAGAAGCATGGTGAGAATTTAAATCGCAAGGATGCGGACGTGCGCATACTCCTGGTCGAAGATGATTACATTCTCGGCTCCTCGCTGAAACGTGCACTCGAGAAACACGCCTATGGCTTAGATTGGTTCCGCGATGCCGAGACGGCGCTCGACGCGCTGCGCGACAGCCAATTTGGATGCGTGATCCTCGACGTCAATCTTCCTAAGGCGAGCGGCTTTGATGTGGCCCGTTCGCTCAGGAGGGGAGGCAACGACGTTCCGATCCTGATGCTGACAGCGCTCGACAGCGTGCGCGACCGCGTCGCCGGCCTGGACGAAGGCGCGGACGATTACCTCGTCAAACCCTTCGACCTTGACGAACTGCTCGCCCGACTGCGTGCGCTGATCCGGCGACGGCAGGGCCGAACCGAAACAATCATTCGATGCGCCGACGTCGAGCTCGACCCTTCGGCCATGGTGGCCCGCCGAAATGGCGTACAGCTTCACATCCCCGCCAAGGAGTTCCATCTCCTGCGGCTCCTCATGGAGCGGAGCGGACGTTACGTCACGAAGAACGATATCGAGTATGCGCTCTACGACACGGATGTTTCGGTTGAGAGCAACACGATAGAAGTAACGGTCTATAACCTGCGCAAGAAGCTCGGTACTGATTTCATCCGATCGATCCGCGGCGTCGGTTACATGGTCGAGCGGCAGCAGTGACACTTAGCCAACGCCTTTTTCTCCGCATTCTCCCGACGCTCATCATCACGATCGCCATCGTTGGCATCTTCGCCTATCGCAGTGCTACGCGCGAGATCGACAATATCTACGATGCGCAGTTGATCAATGACGCCAATGTACTCTGGTCGTTGATGAAGCATCCCCTCACAAGATTGACGGCAAGACCGACGGTGCAGGTCCCGGATCTTGATTTCACCATGGACAACCAGCTTGCTCTCAACGAGGACGCGGACGACTATGCCGACGCCCATTCGTTTCGCGCCTGGAGGGGGTCGGCGCTGGCCTTTGCCAGCAGCAACGCCTTTCCTGATGAGGTCAAACGGTTCTCGGCCGGTTTCACCGATGTGACCTATCAGAACGAGCTCTGGCGGGTCTATGCTCTGCCGATCCCGAATAGTGACGTGACGATCGAGGTCGCCGAAAAGATCATCCTTCGGGAAGGCCTCGTCGATAACATCCTTCTCAATCTCGCCTTTCCGCTGCTCATTCTTGTGCCCGTCAGTGCGATCATCATCTGGCTCGCCATCAATAACGGGCTCGCCAATGTCCGGGAGCTGGTCTCGCAGATCCGTGCCCGTACGCCGGATGACCTGTCGATGATTGCCACGAAAGCCCTGCCGCGGGATCTGGCGCCGCTTGTCCACTCGCTCAACAATCTTTTGCGAAAGCTTGGCCGCTCGCTGACGATGGAGCGGCGCTTTTCCGATCTTGCGGCCCATCAATTACGAACGCCGCAGGCCGGCATCAAATTGCTCTTGCAAATGTTTGATCGTGCCGATTCCGATGAGGAGCGCGCGGCCCTGCTGAAGGACCTCGTCGTCAGCAACGAGCGCGCTATGCATCTCATAGAGCAGTTGTTGCGGCTTGCACGCGTCAGCCATCAACCGGTGCAGCTGGAGGCGTTGCCGCTCCGCCAGATTGCGGCGGCAGCCCTGGCGGATTTCGGGGTCATCCTCAATCGCCGGGGTTTCCACGTCGGGCTCGTCGCAACCCAAGACCCGCAAGTCTTGACCGACCGTGCTCTGCTGCGTGTCATGATCGATAATGTCCTCGACAATGCGATCAAATATTCGCCCGCCGGCGGTCGGATCGAGGTCCGCATCGAACCCGGCTCGCGCGGATTTCGGCTCTGCATCGAGGACAGCGGCCCCGGTATCCCGCTCGAGCAGCGGGAGGCCGCCTTTCAGCGGTTCAACCGCCTCGACGCGCAAGCCGGGGAGGGTGCGGGACTGGGATTGCCGATCGTCGCCGATATCGGCAACCGTCTCGACATCGGGATCAGCCTCAGCACGCCTGCCTGGGGATCCGGCCTGAAGGTGGACCTCGATATTCCTGCCGCATAAGCGGTCAATTCAGTTTCGCTTCATATTCGCCTCATCTCGCCTTCAGTTCGCGAGGCTAAATGCTTCTTCACAGTGAAGGAGCATGCGATGCAGGTGTTTTGCGATTTCGACGGGACCATATCCAAAGAGGACGTGACGGATCTCGTTCTGGACCGGTTTGCGCGCGCGGAGTGGCGCGAGATCGAAGATCAGTGGACCAACGGCAGGATCACATCCGCCCAGTGCATGCACCGCCAGATCCAGCTGCTTCAGGCAAGACGCGAAGACATCGACGCATTTCTGGACACGATAGAAATCGACAATGCCTTTGGGGCTTTCAAGGCCTTCTGTGAAAAGAACGGGCTCGAACTCGTCATCGTCAGCGATGGCGTCGATCATTTTATCAGGCGGGTCCTTGCCAGGCATGGCCTGGATGACATTCGGATCATCGCAAACAGGCTGATTTCTCGCCCGCACGTCGGCATGCCTGAATTCGATTTGGGCTTTCCATTCAAGAGCGCGAGCTGCACTGCCGGTGCCGGCGTGTGCAAGTGCGCCCAGGTGAGGCCGTCCGGCAACCATGTCTATATCGGTGACGGCCGCAGCGACTTCTGTGTCTCCCACGAGGCGCTGATTGTCTTCGCCAAGGCCAGGCTTGCGGATTACTGCCGCGCGAATTGCCTTCCTTTCATCCCCTATAGCGGCTTCGCCGAAATCCAGGCGAGTGTCGCAACCATCCTTTCCAGCCCGTCACGGCAGCCTGTTGTACAGGCCGTGGCAAAAACTGCGTGAGAAGAGGACTTCATGCGTTCCAACCTGAAACTTGCTGCCAATGTGCACCCCACCGCCTCTGAAGACGAGCTGCGACAGCTCGAAGAGAACTATTGCTCCCACGGCGATACGGTTCATTACTCGCAGAAGCCGAAATTCTTCGAAAGCTGCGATGGTTCATTCGTCTTTGACGCGGCCGAAACACCATTTCTCGATCTCCAGATGTGGTATTCCGCCGTCAATTTCGGCTATCGCAACGAGCGTTTGAACAATGCCGCGCATCGGCAGCTGGATCGGTTGCCGCAGGTTGCCTCGCAATATCTCCATCGCGAAAAGGTCGAGCTCGCAGCGCTGATCGCTCGGGATGCCGAACATAAATTCGGTTCGAAAGGTCGCGTTCACTTCAACGTCGGCGGCTCGCAGGCAGTCGAGGATTCCTTGAAGCTCGTTCGCAACTATACCGGCGGCAAGAGCCTGATGTTCGCCTTCGAGGGCGGATACCATGGGCGAACGCTCGGCGCGACGTCGATCACCTCGAGCTACCGCTATCGCCGGCGTTACGGCCATTTCGGGGAACGCGCCCAATTCATCGAATTCCCGTATCACTTTCGCGGACCGAAGGGCATGTCGAAGGAGGAATACGGGCACTATTGCGTCCAGAAATTCGCGCGGCTGTTTGAAAGTGAGTACAACGGTGTCTGGGATCCGAAGGCTGGAAAATCGGAATATGCCGCCTTCTACATCGAACCTATCCAGGGCACCGGCGGCTATGTCATCCCGCCGATGAATTTCTTCAAGGAGCTCAAGAAGGTCCTCGACGATCATGGCATCCTGCTTGTCGTCGACGAAATTCAGATGGGCGTCTATCGGACCGGAAAGCTCTGGTCGATCGAACATTTCGGCGTGTCACCGGATGTGCTCGTCTTCGGCAAGGCAATCACCAATGGTCTCAACCCGCTTTCGGGCATCTGGGCCAAAGAAGAGATGATCAACCCGACGATCTTCCCGCCGGGCTCCACGCATTCGACCTTCGCCAGCAACCCGATGGGCACGGCCGTCGCTCTCGAAACGCTGAAGATGGTGTCTGAAACCGACTTCGGCGCGAGTGTGATGGAAAAAGGCGCACACTTCCTCGAAGGCCTGAAGGAGCTGCAGTCGCGGCATCCTATCGTCGGCGATGTCGACGGCCTCGGCCTTGCCCTTCGGATGGAAATCTGCGGGCCTGACGGGTTCACTCCCGACAAGGCGACGCTCGACTGGATGTCCGACGAAGGCATGAAGGGTGATCTTGCGGTCGATGGCAGGAAATATGGATTGGTGCTCGACGTTGGCGGATACCACAAGAACGTCATCACCCTTGCGCCGAACCTGATGATCAGCCGCGAGGAGATCGAGCTTGCTATCTCGCTGCTCGACCAGCTTCTGACGCGCGCCGAGCGGAGATAGGACCTTGCAGCTCCTCCTTCTCCATCTTGATGATGCGTTGGAGTTGCAGCCAGACTTCGTGCATTCCTGCCAGATGGCCGGGGCGCACGAAGTCGACGACAAGGATAGCGGCCGCGCCATCAGGCTGTGGGGGCGCCGGCCGGACCTTGATACCGTCTGGCGCAACCTGGCGAAGGCCCGGCCCTCAACCGGTGAAGGCGCCCGCCTTTGTTTTATGGGATCGGGCGACTTCCATCATGTGACGGCTCTTCTTCTGTCACAGGCCCTCGAGAATAGCCGCAAAGCCGTCACCGTCATCCATATCGACAATCACCCCGACTGGGTGCATTTCGATCCCGGCATGCATTGCGGTTCGTGGGTCAACAAGGCGCTCGAACAGCCCCTGGTCAAAAAGGTGATAACGCTCGGCGTTTGCAGCCACGACCTCAGGTCACCGGAGCGCAAGGGCGCCAATCTGGTGCCGCTAGCCGACGGCCGCCTTGAACTTTATCCCTATAAGCATCCGCCGAGCAAAGTGAAATCACACTACGGTTCCGGCCCGAGTTTCAGCCAGATCGACGGAGCTCTGCACTGGCAATCAATATCGGAACTCGGCGAGAGCAATTTCCTCGACCGGCTTCTCGGCCGCATCCAAACCGAAGCGGTCTACGTCACGATCGACAAGGACGCTCTCTCCGACGCAGATGCCGTGACCAATTGGGATCAGGGCCGTATGCGGCTACCCTATGTCCTTTGGCTGCTCAGCGAAATCGGTGAACGGTACCATCTCATCGGAGCGGACGTGACCGGCGATTATTCGACGCCGTATTACGGCGGCGATCTCTACACGCGGACGATCAAGAAGGCAGAGGTGCTGATCGACCAACCCTTCCGTCATCACGACATGAAGGCTGCCCGCAACATCAACAGTGCGGCAAACCACGCGCTGCTCGAAGTCCTGTCGGAGCTCATGGCATGACAACGGGACTGACAGCATGGACGTTCGCCATCATTGCCTTTTGCGTTCTTGCAGAAACCGGCCGTGAGTTGTGCTTCAAGCACGGCGCTGCAAGCGCGCTGCTCGAAACCCTGCAGAAACCGGTCATCTGGCTCGGGATCGTGTTCTGGGCGGTCGAACTGGTGATGTGGACCCGCGTGCTGGAACAGGTAGCGTTGTCGGTGGCCTTTCCACTGATGGCGCTGAGCTATGCGGCGATCGCTTTTGCAGGCGCCGTCATCTTCAAGGAAACCATCAACCTTCGCCACGCTCTCGGCATCGTCCTGGTGACGGCCGGCGTGGTCTGTGTCGGAGCGACGGGACTATGAAAATCTTCGCGCACACGAAATGGGATGTCATGCCGGTGCTTGCCGCGACAGCGCATCTGGCATTCAACATCTATCTGATTGCCGGCTTCTCAAGCCGGCCACTCTGGTTGTCGGCTGTGCTCGGCGCGGTCTATGCCGTGTCGATATCGTGGAACATCAACAGCATCTCGCACAACTTCATCCACACGCCGTATTTCAAGCCGAAGTGGATGAACTATGCATTCAGCCTGCTCGAATCCGTAACGATCGGCTTTTCGCAGGTCTATTATCACTGGGTGCATATGCGCCATCATTCCGGCAACAGCGACCGTCCCAATGAAAACGGCGAGACGGTCGACCTCCTGTCGATCTACAAGCATGGCAAGAACGGCGAGCCGGAAAACGTCTTCTCCTACACGTTTCTCAGCTTCTTCCGCGATGATCTCGGCGACATCCATCGGGCGATTGCGAAGAAAAGGCCGTTCGATGCGAGATGGGGGCGCATTGAACTCGTATCGTTCTTCGCCTTCGTCTTCCTCGCTCTTATCTATGACTGGAGAGCGACGTTCTTTTTCCTGCCGTTTTATTATTTGGGGAACTGCCTGTCCTCGCTCAACGGCTACTATGAGCATCTGAACGGCGACCCCGATGTTCCAATTGCCTGGGGTGTCAGCAGCCATAACGGCTTCTATAACTGGCTCTGGTTCGGTAACGGCTATCACGCCGAGCATCACTACCGCCCTAAGATGCACTGGACGAAGCTCAGTACCTTTCATGAGCAGATCAAGCAGGAGCAGGATGCGGCAGGCACGCATGTGATCAGCACCTGCCACGCGCTGGGTTTCATGGCGAAGGAAAACCGCCAGCAGGGAGAATTCCCGCATGTCGGCTGACAGTCTCTCCTTCTTTCTCGAGGGCACGAACGGCAAGGGCGTCATCCTTGTTCATGGGCTGACGGGAGCGCCGGCAGAAATGCGGCTTGTGGCAAGGCAATTCCATCGCCGCGGCTTCAGCGTCTATGCTCCCCTGCTGGCCGGCCACGGCGAAAACGAAGCGACGCTCCGCCGCTCGCGCTGGGAGGACTGGCTCGACAGCGTCGAAGCCGCGGCTGGCTGGCTCAGCGAACGCAGCGACACGGTCTTTGCCGCCGGAATATGCGTTGGCGGCAAGCTGGTGATGATGGCAGCCGATCGTAATCCCCTGTCGATCCGCGCCGTCGCTGTCTATTCGCCCTGTTTCCACTACGATGGATGGGACGTGCCCCGCTATTATTCGCTGTTTTCGCCGCACATTCGCTGGATCTCGCTTATCCCATTCATCGACCGGCTGAATTTTCGGGAGACGACATCCCTCGGCATCAAGGACGAGCGCATGCGCCGCATGGTGGCCGGCATGACGGGCGAGGGCATGCTTGAAACCTTTCCGGGGCGTGGCCTGATCGAAATGCATGAGCTTGGCCGGACGCTCAAAGACCGGCTTCCCGAGATCAAGACACCGACCTTGATCCTCCATTCGCGCGAAGACGATCTCAGTGGCCCCTCGCATGCCCTGTATATCGCATCGCACATCGGCGGCCGCCGGGAACTGCGCTGGCTCGACGACAGCTATCACATGATCCATCTCGACCGGCAGCACAGGCGGGTAGCTGACATGACGGCGGAATTCTTCGAGGCAGAATATGCAACAGCAAGCGCTTAAAGTGTGGTCACCTGAAACGCAGGTCTCAAGCGATCCGACATCGGCAGTTGCGATGATCGTCCCGAGCATTCGCATGCTCGACCGCGATGCCTGGGACGCCTGCTTCCCCAGGGAGATCGAGACCTACGACTATCTGCTTGCGGTCGAGGAAGCCGGTATCGACGGTTTCGAGTGGCGCTACGCGATCATGCGCGAAGGCGACAAGATTGTCGCGGCCATGCCGGCATTCCTTTGCCGCTACGCCCTTGAGACGACCCTGGAAGCTGGCCGCTTCCGCAGAACGGTGGAAGGTATCCGCCGCATCTTCAGCGGGTTCCTGACGCTCCGTCTTGCTTGCCTTGGCTCGCCCTGCACGGAGACTGCCTCCATCGGCTTTCATCCTGATATCGCGCAAGCCCGCCGGCCAAAGCTCTTTGCCGAACTTCTCGACGCTTTCGAGGCGCATGCGCGCATGGAAGGCTGCTCGCTTACAGCGCTTAAGGATCTGCCCCACCCCATCCCGTCAGGCCTGGAGCCGGTCCTGGCGGCAAGAGGGTACGCCGAGATCGGTGGACTGCCGACGGCATGCCTGGACATCGGATTCGACACGATCGACGCCTATTTCGCCGTACTGTCCTCGGCGACCCGCAAGGATATGCGGCGGAAACTGCGGAGCCGGCAGGAGGTACGGATCGAGTATCGCAAGGATTTCGATGATCTTCTGCCGCGCGTTATGCAGCTCTATCGCGAGACTCGCGAGCGGAGCGGATTACAGTTCGAAGAACTGACACCGGCCTATTTCGATGGTGTACTGAAAGGCATGCCGGGGCGGTCCTTCTGCGCGATGTATTTTGTGGGGGACGAACTGCTTGCTGCCAATTTGCTGATCCATGACAAGGACAGGTTGATCGACAAATTCTTTTGCATGGATGGTCAGAAGGGCAGGTCCCACAACCTCTATTATCTCAGTTGGTGCAGCAATCTCGAATACTGTCTCACTCACGGGATTGGCCGCTATCAAAGCGGGCAGGCCTACTATCGCAACAAGGTTCGGCTCGGAAGCCGCTTGACGGCAAATGCGATGTATTTTCGCCATTCCAATCCACTGCTGCAATTCGCTCTCAAAATGATGTCGCCGCTGTTTGCGGCCGATGATGGCGGTGAGGTGACGGCGTGAGAGCGTTGCGGCCGATCTGGCTGATGGTGCCGCTGCTAAACATGGCGCAACAGATATTGCTGAAGCAGAGCGCTATCGATGCAGACAGAGCCGGCGGAACCTGGCTGATCGACATTTTGTCGTCACACTGGTTCCTGGCGGCGATTGTCGCTGAGATCGTCTGCTTTGCCATCTGGATGACCGTTCTCTCCGAGCTCGACCTCAGCAAGGCCTTTCCGCTCTCGGCCATCAGCTATGTCCTCATCATGGGCGTTGCCTGGATCGTCTTCGACGAGCCATTGCCGCTGCTTCGGCTCGCAGGCAGCCTTCTGATCCTGGCCGGCGTCTGGCTGATCGCAACAGCGTCGAGACCTGCCGGCTGAGCGGTTGAACTGCGGATTTCAGAAGCTGACGCTGAACGCCTTGGCGAGGGAGATGCCGATTACATTCTGATTCTCGCTGCCGAGCTTCGATGTGATCGGGCTGTCGGCAGCATCTCCCGTGAGGCGATCGAAGCGATCATAAATCTGCAGCGTTATGGTCGGGGTCACATCATAGGCGGCGGAGACCGTAAAGCCTACCGACTTCAAGCCGCCCTTGGCATCGAAGGAGGATAGAGAGCCATTCTGCAATGCTTCACTTGACGAAATACCGAAATACTCTCGCATATAGGCGCCGTTGCCGAACGAGGCGCGGGGGCCCGCAGAGAGCAGCCATCTGTCACCGAGCCGCTGGAACCAATCGGCGCCGATATCGATGACGAGACCGCTGCCGTTCGATATGGCCTGCCGGATTTCGGAGCGGAATCGAAGCTGATTGGGGATCGCCCAATATTGTGCAAAAACACCGGCATCGATGTCCCAATCCACCGAGTGGATGCCTTTCAAGCGGCTATCATCGGATTGCGAACGGCTGTCGCGAATGCCGACCACCGGACCCGCTTCGAAGCGTCCGAGATCGATAAGGCCATAATCGATATTGTCGTCCGGCGCGCTATTTTCGTCCGGCTCGTCGAAGCGCCTGATGTCGAAAGAGGGCAATGCGCTGAAGCCATCATGCTTCGAGCCCGGAAATTTGGGGCCATACTCGACGCTCGCGCCTAAAGTCACGATCCAGGTGCCGGAATCAGACTGGTTGGATGCGTCTTTCCTGTCAGCGGCAGTCGCCAGTGACGCGGTTGACAGCACGCCCAAGGCCGCAGAAAAAAGCGTAAGCCTCTTGGCTTTCGTTCTCAACGAGATTGATCTCCGGGTAAAGCATCGCCCCCAAGGCGCCATTACGTCATCGAAAATGGCCGGCAATGCGGGGCTAGTCAAGGTTGACTGTTCGATGGGAGGCTGGGTTCGCGTTCACAATGCAACTCCCGTGTCATCGGTGCAACAGCACGTGCCATGCCGAGGATAGATCGGTTTGGCTTCCCGGGTTCATCAACCAGCGGAGAAATATTCCTTATTGACGTCGCAAAAGGCGGGAAGCTTGCTGACCAAATGCAGGTTGCAGGTCTCTGAATTGTGTCGTTTTCGCATCACTTTCTACAAGGTTGTAAAAAGCCGGTTGGCAACGGCGAATTGGTTCGCTACAAGACGCTAGCCGCTTCAGATCGAACATAGGGAGGCATTGCATGACACCAGCATTCATCCAAACCTTCCCGCGTGGAATGTCCCGACGCTAGGTCATATCCATTCGCGGTCCGCCTTGAGCGCTCGCGACATGCGGTTTTCTCTTTCTCCATAGCCCGATTGATCTGACGGGATCATTTCGTCTCCCGCTCGGGCTGTGCCATCCAACTCTCGATTTTGAGGAACCGGTTGCCGAAACACGGGCCGGGCTGGTTAAAATGACTCGCAAGAAGCTCGATTTCCGCGCCGACGCGTATCGCCACGTGCTCGGCTTTGTCTTTCATCATTGGAGCCATCGGCCGGCATTGGTCGGCATCATCGTAGTGCTGGTGATATCAAGCACGCTTGCTGAAGTCATGGTGCCGGTGTTTTCCGGCCAGATCGTCGATGCCATTGCAGCCGGCAATGAGGCTGATCGCGCCCTGCGCGCCTTTGTCATCGTCGTGGCTCTGGGCCTGACGAGCGTGGCCCTGCGGTGGTTCATCTTCAATGGCATTATCCGGCTGACGCTGCGCATTATGGCGGATGTCGTCAATAACGGCTTCCACAAGGTGCAGCGGTTCTCGACCGACTGGCACGCCAACAGCTTCGCCGGCTCGACGGTGCGCAAGATTACCCGGGGGATGTGGGCGCTCGACTCGCTCAATGACCTGCTGCTGATAGCCCTGTTGCCGTCCATCGTCATGCTTGCCGGTGCCAGTATCGTTCTCGGAAGCTACTGGCCGGTCATGGGCCTCATCGTGATTGTCGGATCGGTCATCTATATCGGTGTGACCGTGGCGCTTTCCATGGGTTTTGTCTCGCCTGCTGCAAGGCTTGCCAACGCCTGGGATACAAAGCTGGGCGGCGCGCTGGCGGATGCCATCAGTTGCAACTCGGTGGTCAAGGCATTCGGTGCCGAGAGCCGCGAAGAGACGCGGCTGGGTCATGTGCTGGCCAAATGGGACAGCCGCACGCGGCGGACATGGAAGCGCGGCACGTCGAGCGGCACGATCCAGGGCTTCATGATGGTTTTCATGCAGGCGGGTATTTTGGGAACGGGCCTGGTCATGTGGCAGCAGGGATTGGCAACGCCCGGCGATATCACCTTCGTGCTGGCGATGTTCTTCGTCCTGCAGGGCTATCTGCGAAATGTCGGCCAGGACATCCGCAATCTGCAACGGGCCGTCAACGACATGGAAGAACTGGTGCTGCTCGACAAGATGCCGCTCGGCATCGAGGACAAGCCGCATGCCGTGCCGATCGAGATCGGCAGGGGCGAGATCGTCTTCGATCGCGTCACCTTCCAATATGGCGCTCATCCCAATCCGCTTTATGAGGACTTTTCGGTCACCATCAAGCCGGGCGAGCGTGTGGGACTGGTGGGGCATTCGGGCTCGGGCAAGACGACATTCGTCAAGCTCATCCAGCGCCTCCATGACGTGAAATCCGGTTCGATCCGCATCGACGGGCAGGACATCGCTGAGGTCAGGCAGGCGAGCCTGCGCGGCCAGATCGCCATCGTGCAACAGGAACCCATCCTGTTCCACCGCACTTTGGCGGAAAACATCGCTTATAGTCGCCCGAACGCATCGCGGCGTGAAATCGAGCAGGCGGCGAAACAGGCCAATGCGCACGACTTCATCATCGGCCTTCCCAAGGGCTATGAGACGATGGTGGGGGAACGTGGTGTCAAGCTATCGGGCGGGGAGCGGCAGCGTGTTGCCATCGCCCGGGCCTTCCTGGCTGATGCGCCGGTGCTGATCCTGGACGAGGCGACGTCGAGCCTCGACAGCGAGAGCGAGGTACAGATCCAGCAGGCCATGGAGCGCCTGATGGACGGCCGCACGACGCTGGTGATCGCACATCGGCTGTCCACTGTGCGGGCACTGGACCGGCTGCTGGTCTTCGACAAAGGCAAGATTGTCGAAGAGGGCGACCACCAGGCGCTGATCCGGCTCAACGAAGGCATCTATCGCCGGTTATTCGAGCGGCAGGCGCTGGAGCTGACCAAGGGTCTGGTGGCCTGACGGAAACCACAGGCGGCGGCGCAATCGGGGCCGCTAATCCACTGTTGTCTCAGGAAGCTCTCTTGCCGGGTGTGCACCCGGCAAGAGACAAGATCGTACAAGACGCGAGCCAGTGGCTATTCCGTGCCTAAGTGCCGATTGTGCTGCACGATGTCGCCCGATGTCCTGCCGGCAATTGACCCAACTATTCTGTGGACCGGATAGGTCCGATGCATTCAAAGTTCTGTCGTTCTACCAATTGGGGGAGGGGAGCCGTCAACGATGAAGCAGATTTACACGACTCTGGGGCCAAAGCGTCGCGAAGAACTCGGGATGATTCTCCCGCACGAGCATGTGTTCGTCGATCTTAGAACACCTGACCAGCCCGGCTATGGCGAGGCGGAGATAGCCGAAGTTGTGGCACTTATGGTCCCACAGATTGAGGCGATCAAAAGACAAGGCGTTACGCTGCTCGTCGAGTGCACGACGGGTGGTGTCGGAAGACGTGCTGACATTGATCTTGCTGTGTCGAAGGCAGCCGACTTCCCGATTGTCGTCCCGACCGGCAACTATCGGGAACCATGGATACCCGCCTGGATCGCCGAGGCTAGTGAGAGTGATCTCGAACAGTGGATGGTAAGCGAGCTCACCGAGGGGATGGAGGATACCGGCGTATTGGCGGGATGGATCAAGCTCAGCGCAGGCGACGATGGGATTACGCCGCTCGAAGCCCGTATCCTGCGCGCAGCGGCAAGAGCGTCCGTGCGGACCAATGCGGTCATCGGCTCGCATACGATCCGGGGACGCGTTGTGATGGATCAGTTGGACATTCTTCAGTCAGAGGGCTGCGCAGCGGAGCGCTTCATATCCATTCACACCCAGGAGGAAAAAGACTTCGGGCTTCACCGGGCACTGGTGGAGCGCGGTGCGTGGATCGAATACGATCATGTGGGAAGGGCTCCAGACCAAGAACTGGTAGCAATGATAATGCGCGCCCTTGAAACCGGGCTGGGCGAGCACCTGCTCATAAGCCACGATCTCGGCTGGTATGATCCCGCGCAGCCCGGTGGTGGAATCCCGCGACCTTACACGCACCTTGTCGAGAACCTGCTGCCAGCGCTCACAAACGCGGGCGCAAGCCAGGACGCGATCCGCCAACTCACCGAAATCAATCCCTTCGAGGCATTCGCGCGCTGAAGAAAGGCGCAATTCTCGCTTCTGGATGCCGTTGCGGACCAATGAGGGACGGGGCTTTAAGAAATAGGTTTTCTTCCTGCCCCACGGATCAGCGTGTCTCTGCTGACCGGGATCATCAGGCATTTGGCAATGCCCGGTGAAGGCTGTCGTCTCAATGC
This sequence comes from Rhizobium sp. BK379, assembly GCF_014193955.1. NCBI lineage: Bacteria > Pseudomonadati > Pseudomonadota > Alphaproteobacteria > Hyphomicrobiales > Rhizobiaceae > Rhizobium > Rhizobium sp. BK379. Next base: position 389,672 of record NZ_JACIAD010000003.1, on the reverse strand, counting down.
CTCGCTCCCGCGCAACCGGCGATCACGGGTGCTACGGGTCGTGGTGAGAACATGTGACAAGATGTGAGCAAGATCCCTGAATTGTGGCAGGCGTTCGCCAATTTCGATGAACACATATGGTTAGTGGCTACACAGAGCCGCCTTTTTAGGAACACCACCATGTCTGTATTTCGCAAAATCGCCTTAACAGGTCTTATCTCCCTGACCCTCGCAGTTGGCTCCATCGCAACGCCCGCATTTGCTCACGGTGGAGGCGGAGGCCACGGAGGCGGAGGCCACGAGGGAGGGGGGCACATGGGAGGGGAGCACATGGGAGCGGAGCACATGGGGGGATTCGGTATGGGCCATTTCGACAGGGAAGGAAACCGCGGTGCGTTTTTCGCCCACGACCGCTTCAGGGATCGCGGGCCGTTCTTCCTGGGTAGCAACGACGACTATGATCGCTGCTATTGGCAATGGGACGCCGAGCACCCCGGGCGTCCGTTCAGGACCGAGGTATGCTACTAGTCGATGCGAAACGTAAGGTCCTTCTGACCAGCCGATGACTGGCACGAACCAAAACCAGCAGTCCACCGTGCTTGGCACTCCAGCTCAAACCTTGCCGCAGCGTTCTTCCTGTAATGCTGCGGCAACGGCGATCGGCGGAGTCTAGGACAAGTGTGTCGTGCGCCTCGAAGCGTGCGGCATCCCTTACAGGTTCGCGGTGACACCAATGTGTCCGTCCACGGCTCTCCGAACTCAATCCATTTCTCTGGCGCGGTGCAACGACGGCCGTGCTTTTCAAGCGATATAAGGTCCAATCGATGTCAATGCGAAATAGCCTCAATCCCGGACATCATGTCGTCGATATCGACGGAATTCAGCAAAGCTTTCATGTCGCGGGCCAGGGGCCGGTGATGGTCGTTCACCCTGGCGGGCCAGGGATCCACTGGCAATATCTTCGCATGGGTTTTTTGGAGCACCATTTTACCATGGTCTACCTTGAGCCGATCGGCACCGGTGGCTCCGGCCGGTTGGCGGAGCACCCCCATGGCTATACCGTCGAACGCTTCGCCAAACAGCTTGGCAGGTTCCTCGAAACACTCGACCTTTCAAACGTCGTGCTTCTTGGTCATTCCCACGGAGGCTTCGTCATCCAGCAATATACGATCGAGCACCCGGATCGCGTATCGGCGATGATCCTGTATTCCTCGTCGGCCGTGACAGGGAGTGATTTCATGGTGGCGGCGGCAGACGGTGTTCGGAGTTTTGCTGATCGCCACCAGGTGGAGGGGCGGGCGGTACTGAGAGCGTGGCAGTCGGTTCCGAAAATGTCGAGCGACGAAGACTATACCGAGATCATGCGCGACCTTCTTCCCGCCTATTTTGCCGACGATGTCCACGAGAAGCTTGATCTCGGAGTATTCCGCTTGCGGATAAAGGCGACAATTCTCATCGGCAACAATGAGCCGTTTGACGTCCGCTCAAGACTTCAGGACCTTTCCGTACCGGCGCTTGTTCTGGTCGGAGCTCACGATTTCATATGCGGTCCGAAATGGGCAAGAACCCTAGATGACAGCTGCTCGAATTCGGAGCTGGTGCACTTCGCCCAAAGCGGTCATTTCGCGCACTTGGAACAGCCGGAAGAATTCTTGAACGCCGTCCTCGCATTTTCTGAAGCTCACAGGCTGATCCCGTGATGAAGTTCTGCCTGATCTGCTCTGTCAGCGCGAGAAGATTCATTCAAAAGTAGCTCTCGGAAATTATAGACATCCGCATCCCGGTTGTTTTTCGGTTTGACGATGGATCTTGCTACAGTTCTTCTTCTTCACAAGTGCTCGTTTATAGTCGGCGCCATCTGCTGTTTCTACGTCAGGTGGCGCTCCAGAGAGCCAGGTCTCGATTTTCTGGCGATCGGCGACGGCCTCCTTGCCGTTGCATCCACGCTTGCCGGGGTCGGAGAGCAAGGCATACTGCCATACGAGATCTGGACTCTGGCAAGTTTTTCCATCGGTGTCACAGGTTATGCGTTGATGACGACGGGACTGATCCAGTTGAGCCGTCGCGGGCGAAAGCGTTCGGATTGCCTTCTGGTCGGGTTCGCCCTCATCTTGTCCGTCGTTGTTGGTTTTATGCATTGGTATGCGGATAACCAAACGCGCGCCGCAATATTCAATGCGAACACCGCAGCTTTCCTTGGCATCTCCTGTGTTGTCATCTTGCGGGATTTCTTCCTCGACCGGCTCCCGGCGAGATTGGGTCTGCTTGCGTCACTCGCCGCTGCCATGGGCTTTTCGACGCTGGTCACTGTCGGAATGATCTTTCCGCAGTATGGGCCGGTCGAACCCCGCTATGCGTTTTTCATGCTCATCATTTGCCATTTCTCCGTCGCGCTTTTCGTGGTTGTCCTGGTGCAGGAACGCGCAGAAACTCAGCTCAGACGTCTGGCAAATACCGACGCGCTGACGGGAATCCCAAACCGGCAGCACTTCCTGGCATCCCTTCCGAGCGAGCTCAGGGACGGTGACGCCTTCATCATGATAGACATCGACCACTTCAAGAGCATCAACGATCGCTACGGCCATGAGACGGGGGATGTGGTTCTCGTCGGCGTAGCGCAAGCCATCGCCAATACCGCTGGACGCAACATCACGTTCGGCCGCCTTGGCGGCGAGGAATTCGCGCTGTTTCTGCGCGGTCAAACCGAAGATGCCGCCGCTGCAGAGGCGGATCAAATCCGCAGGGCGGTCAACGGCTTGGCATTTGCGGCCGGTGCGGAAACGATAGCGCCGACTGTGAGCGCAGGCGTCGCCATCTGGAGAGGCGATTGCGATGCACAGAAACTGCGGGATCGAGCAGACCAGGCGCTCTACCTCGCGAAGCGAGGCGGCCGTGACAGGGTCGAGATATATCCAGATCCGGCAAGCATGGAAGAATGTTCTTCAAACGCGGCAACAGCCGCAGACCAGCATTCGACCGAACCCGGGCATCCCCGTCCAGGGGAGCTTGCCGCCTAACTGCAATTGTCAGTCAAGCCGGCTCAATCAGCCCCGCTCCCATATCCTCGTCTATCACTGGATATAAGCTCACGTTTCAAGCAAGCCGAATGGGGATCGGGCATTCGATGCATCGAGACGATTATGTCGTCAGCGATAACAATGTGCGCCTGACAACCCTGCGGTCGCGCGGCTATCCCGGAGACGCCAATGCTCGCCAAGCGCCGCGCCCTCTCTGCTATTCGGTTGCGCGTCACAGATGCGCGAAAGGATGTCGTTGTCCTTGCTCCGATTGAGGAAGCGATGCTTCAGGACCGCGAGCACGTGTAGCGCGATCATGGCAAGTAATGTGTGAGCCAAAAGCCGATGTGGCAGCTGCAACGTCTTGAGGCTCGTATCGTCTTTGGGCAGAAGCTCCGGCACCCAATTCGAAAGAAGACGGCGCCGTCGGCTGGCAGTCTCAGAAAAGAACGAGCGACAGCAAGGACAAGATCAGTGCCGGAAACATGATGACAGTTCCGAGCTTGAGAAACTGCCACGCACCGATGTGCAGTCCTTCGCGGCGAAGGACGGTCAACCACAATATTGTTGCCAGCGATCCTGTCACGGAAAGGTTGGGACCGAGATCAACTGCGATCAGCACCGCTCCGGCAATCTTGTCTGAGACATGCGCCGCCTGGACCGCGCTTCCCGCAACCAGGCCTGCCGGGAGATTGTTGACGAGGTTACAGACAACCGCGACAACCACGCCTGCAATGCCGGCCGCCTGTGTTTCCGACGCTGCCGCGAGCAGGGCCAATTGATCGGAGAGCATGGTCGTCAGACCGGTACGATCCAGCGCCTCCACGACGACGAACAGGCCTGCGACCAGAGGCAGGACGCTCCAGCTTACGCCCTTGAAGGTCTCGATCGGGCTTTGCCGGGTCAGTGCCAGCACCAGCACGGTGGTAATCGTGCCGGCGAGAAAAGTCAGCATACCCAAATCGATGTGCATAGCTGATGCCACGATAAGAATGACGGCCGTCAGGACAATTCCCCACCCGGCCAGCCGAGCGCTCGCGGAAAGGGTCGGCCGCGGCACGTTTTCGGCCACGCTGTCTTCGGCAAGAGCCTGGCGCTGAGTCCAGTAAAGGCAGCCGAATGTGACCACGATCGAAACGATCGATGGAAGCATGAATGTCGACAACCAGCGCGCCAGGGGCGGCATTTCGCCACCCGCAAAGATCACCAGATTGGCAGGATTGGAGATGGGAAGGACAAAGCTCGCGGCATTGGCAATGAAGGCGCAGATCAGCAGATAGGGCATCGGGTCCCGGACGCGGGCAGCCCGGCAGGCCGCGCAGACGGCTGGGGTAAGGACGACGGCCGTCGCATCATTTGAGAGAAAGACCGTAACGACAATGCCGACGAGATAGACAAGCACGAACAGGCGTCGGGAGGAGCCACGGGAGTGCGTTGTGGCGATCGCCGCAATCCAGTCGAACAGCCCTTCCCGGCGGGCGAGTTCCGACAGCAGCATCATGCCGATCAGAAAAAGATATACGTCGCTGCCTTTTAGGACACCCGTGATAACATCCTGTGGTCCGATCAGGCGAAAGGCAAAGAGCAGCAAGGCACCGAACATGGCCCATACCGCTTCCGGCCATCGAAACGGACGAACGACCACGCCCATGGCGGTCAGGCCGGCAATGCTCCAGGTAATGGCGTGTTCTGTCATTCAGTCGCTGTTTTCAGTTGACGGGCCGGCTTTTATCAGCCGAGACGGCAGGCGCAAGACAATTATCTCGGCGGTCCTTTGCGTAAGCCAATGGCAAACGTCGAGCAAGAAGGCCGACTGCAGTTGGAGTTCGACGTTTGGACGTCACCCGACAGAGGCAATCATCTGACTGAGGATCCGACCGATAGCCGTATCCGGGAAGCCGAGATCGCGAACGCTGCTCATGTGATTGGAGCCTTCGAGCCTTTCGCTGGTGACCGACAGTCCTTGCTGTCGCAGGCGCGATGAAAAGGCGTCCGCCTGCTGATGAAACGGCGGCGTTTCTTCAGCGCCGACCGCGATAATGACGCGACAGCCCTGGTCAAAGGAGTGCAGCATCGGCGAAAGGTCGGCAACCTCTCTGTCGGTAATGGCGATTTCCGAGTGCAGAAATGATGATTGCAGGGGCTTCAGGTCGTAAAGGCCCCCCAGCAGGAGGGCTGCCGACACGCCCGAGAAAGCCTCCTGTCGATGAAACAGGAAGCTCGCAAGATGGGCGCCGGCGGAATGACCGCTGACCGTGAAGCGCGAGGCGTCGCCGCCGTGGCTCGCGATGTGTTGGAATACCCATTGCTTGGCTCGCCGAACCTGATCGACGAGCGCCTCCATCCTCACATGCGGCATAAGGGCATAATCGACAATGACCGCGATTGCCCCTGTGCCGGTAATGGTGTCGGCGACGTAGGAGTAGTCACGCTTGGAAAACATCCGCCAGTAGCCGCCGTGGATGAACATGTGCACCGGTCGTCGGTCGCTTATACCGTCGGGGTAAAAGACGTCCACGGTTTCACTCGCGCCTTCTCCGTAAGCGATTTCCCGCATACGCAGCCTTGCACGCGTCGAAGCACTCCTTGCCTTGATCTCCGACACGATGGCGTCGAATTCCGGCACATGTCCCCGTATGCGGAACGGATCGGTTTCCAAATATTCTTCCTCTCAGCCGTCAGAAACTCGCCGCGATATACTTGGCTTCCATAAATTCGGCGATGCCGTGATGCTGTCCGCCCTCACGGCCTAGACCGCTTTGCTTGACGCCGCCGAACGGTGCTGCCGGATCGGAAACCAGACCGCGGTTGAGCGCGATCATGCCTGATTCCAAAGCAGAGGAAACGCGCAATCCCCGTGCTATGTCGCGTGTGAAGACGTAAGCGGCAAGACCGTATTCGGTGTCGTTGGCGCGCCGTATCACCTCGTCCTCGGTCTCGAACCTGTAAAGAGGTGCAACCGGTCCGAAGATTTCCTCATGCGCCATCTCGACCCCGTCGGGCATGTCGACGAGAACTGTCGGCGGGTAGAAATAACCCGGCCCGGCGGAGGGCTCGCCGCCGCAGGTGACGCGGGCGCCCTTTGCTTTCGCATCAACGACGAGGCGGTCGATCTTCTCCACGGCTTTCGTCGTGATCATCGGCCCGCATTCGGTAAGGGCATCGACGCCCGGACCGACGTTGAGAGCAGACATCCTTTTGGCCAGCCCCTCTGCGAAGGACTGGTAGATCCCCGACTGCACATACAGACGGTTTGCTGCGGTGCAGGCTTCGCCCGCATTGCGCATCTTGGCAACCATCGCGCCGTCGAGTGCCGCATCCAGATCGGCGTCGTCGAAAACGATGAATGGAGCATTGCCGCCGAGTTCCATGGAACATGAGACGACATGCTTGGCCGCTTCGGCGAGAAGCAGGCGGCCAACGCCTGTCGAGCCCGTAAACGAAAGTTTTCTGACGCGCGGATCCGCGAGAATGGCGGCGCTGAACGGGGCGGGAGTGCTCGTCGTCAGAACGTTGACGACGCCTGCCGGTACGCCGGCCTCCTCATAGATCGAGGCCAGCGCATAGGCTGTCAGCGGCGTCTCGCTTGCCGGCTTCAGAATAACTGTGCAGCCAGCGGCGAGGGCCGGAGCGATCTTTCGCGTCGCCATCGCAGCCGGGAAATTCCATGGCGTGATCAGCAGGCAGATGCCGATCGGCTGGTAATCGACAATGATGCGATTGGCGCCCGACGGAGCGATGCCGAATTCTCCCGTAATGCGGACGGCTTCTTCCGCATTCCAGCGGAAGAACTCGGCGGCATACGCGACCTCGCCGCGGGCGTCGCGCAGCGCCTTGCCATTCTCCAGGGAGATCAAGGTGGCAAGCATTTCGGAACGCTCGATCATCAGTTCGAAACAGCGTCGCAAGATCTCCGAACGCTTGCGCGGCGGCGTCGATCGCCAGCCGGGCGCAGCCCGGGATGCGGCCTCGATGCTTGCCTGTGCATCCTCGACAGTGGCGTCCGCAACAGCCGCAAGAAGCGCCCCGGTCGAGGGGTCGGTCACATCGATCTTGCGCCCGCTTTTCGATTGCCGCCAATTCCCATCGATATAAAGGCCGCGGGCCGTGGCCTCAATGTCTGGCAGGTGGCGGTCGGCCTGTGGCATTTGCTGGGCAATAGTCATTTTGGTCCTCGAATGTTTAGAGGGCAGCGGCGGCAAGATCGCCGTCATAGGCTGCACGAACGAGACGCTTCATGGCGTCGATGTCGAAAGGCCTCGGGTTATTCTTGATCAATCTGTCGATGCTGAGCGCCTGTTCGGCGGTCCAGTCGAGCTTGTCGGCGGTAAGTCCGAGATCGGCCAGTGTCGGTGTGATGCCGATGGCTTGAAAGAGCCTGCGGATCTCGTCGATGGCTGCTTCGGCCATTTCCTGTTTCGTCCTGCTCGTTGAATCCAGACCGAGCGCTTGCCCGATCTCAGCCATTTCGGTCATCGAGGCGGAGCGGTTATAGTTCATGACGTAGGGCATCATCGTCGCGACGCCAAGCCCGTGGGCCGTGTGGGTCAACGCGCCTGCGGGATACTGGATGGCATGCGCCGCTGCGGTACCGGCCGTGCCGAATGCGCAGCCGGCAGCCAGCGCACCCATCATTACGTCGGCGCGAGCATCTTCGTTCAATCCGTCCTTGCAAGCCGTTTCCAGGCTGCGTCCCAGGAGCTTGATGGCGAGGAGCGCGAAATAGTCTGTAAGTTCACTCTTACCGATGAAGACATGATTCTGTGGCAACAAGGGGTCGGCGCCGCGCCGGGCGGCCGTGAATGCCTCGATCGCATGCGTCAACGCGTCCGCGCCCGCGACAGCGGTCAGGCCCGGCGGGCAGGACATTGTCAGCTCCGGATCGCAGATAGCCGCTGCGGCAATGAGATAAGGGCTCGATATGCCGACTTTCAGCGTCCGATCCGGGTCGGAGATGACGGCAACCGGCGTCACCTCCGAGCCGGTACCCGCCGTGGTTGGCACGGCGATGATCGGCATGGTCGGGCCGGGAACCTTGAACTCGCCATAGTAGTCCGAGAGGCTGCCGCCATGGCTCAAAAGCAGGGCGGCACATTTCGCCATGTCGAGGCAACTCCCCCCGCCTATCCCTATCACCATGTCGGGCTCGAAGCTCAGCGCCTCCTCAACGCACAGCGCAACGGTGTCGCGCGGGACATCCGGCAGCACCCGGTCATGCACCAGTGTCTCGATCGATGCCGCGTTCAATGCGGCCACAAGCTCGGCGAAAATGGAAGTCCCTGCGAAGCGCTCATCCGTGCAGATCAGCGCCTTTTGGCCAAGCCTCCTGGCGACGGATGGCAGCGCAAACCGTTGGCCCTTGCCGAACAGGATTTCTTTCGGGAGCCGGATAGCCGCAAAGAGGGTCATTGTACTGGCCCTTTCACCAGTTGGGGAATGAAGAAAGACCTTGAGGAAGCGTCGCAAAATTGGCGCGCGATTTCCTTCGCGCTTATCCAAATGACCCTCATGAAACCTCCGATATAAAATCCTATAGGATATGGGATTGCATATCGTCGAGCATCGTGTTAGCGATTGGTCCTGTCAAGAGGCAAAAGAAATACAGGGCCGGAATACGATGATGCTCAATGCCACGCCTGATCCGAGTGGTTTCATACAGCGCAGCAACAGTCTCGCAGACAGCGTCTACGAGGTGATTTTTGCGCAGCTCATGTCTCTTAAGATTGCTCCGGGTGCGCGCATCACCGTCGATAATCTGGTCAAGGAATTCAATGTTTCCCAGACTCCCATCCGCGAAGCGCTCGGCCGCCTCGAGGGGGAGGGGCTTGTCGTCAAGACGCATCTTATCGGTTACAGCGCTGCCCCGCAGATTACCCATCGTCGCTTCAATGAGCTCTATCACTTGCGGTTGCTTCTCGAGCCCGACGGCGCTGCGAGGGCGGCAAGGGCAATGGACGATGAAAAGCTCGCTATCCTCAGGGAGGCGGCCGGCGTCATGGGGCGCCGGGAAGGGGCTGACGAACGGCTGCGCTATTCCACTTTCGCGCGGCAGGACGCCGTTTTCCATGACAGGATCATGGAATTTGCCGGCAACGAGCTCATTCGCCAAACTCTCAGCCACCAGCACACGCATTTTCACATCTTTCGACTGATGTTCCATTCCCGCGTCACCGAAGAGGCGTTGGACGAGCACGAGGCGCTTCTCTCTGCCTTTGCGGCGGGTGACCCATCGGCTGCCGAGAAGGCAATGAGAACCCATCTCGAACATTCACGGGACCGGCTCGTGCCGGCCTTCGATTGAGAGGCGGGCAATGTCGAGCGTCATGACCATGGAGAGGAAGGGGAGGAGCGTGGTGTCCGAGAAAGACGGCCTCGTCTCTCATCCGGTCCTTCGTGCGGAGGGCATGTCGAAGCAGTACGGACCGGTCACCGTACTCTCGGAAGTCACGCTCGATATCTTGCCCGGCGAGATCCATGCCATCATCGGCGAGAATGGCGCCGGCAAGTCGACATTCATGCGGCTCCTTTCCGGTTACGCCGAGCCCACTGCAGGAACGCTGTCGATGGGCGGCCGCAAGGTCGGGTTCTCAAAGCCTGAGCAGGCGCAGGAGGCGGGTATTGTTCTGGTGCACCAGGAGATCCTGCTTGCGGACGCCCTGACTGTCGCCGAAAATCTTTTCCTCGGCCGCGAGCTGATGCGTCATGGCCTGGTCGATGATCGGACGATGCGGCGTCTGGCCGTCGAAAAACTTCACGACCTTGGATGTCACGTATCGCCAAATGCTTTGGTGCGCGACATTTCGCTTGCGGATCGCCAGCTCGTGCAGATCGCACGTGCGCTCCTCGACGACTACAAGCTTGTCATTTTCGACGAACCGACTGCAGTCCTGACGGGTGAGGAGGTCGAGCGACTGCTTGCCATCATCCTTCAGCTGAAGGAGCAGGGTGCTGCCGTACTCTACATCAGCCATCGCCTCGATGAAGTCCAGCGGCTCGCCGACAAGGTGACGGTGCTTAGAGACGGCAAGATGGTCGGCACATATCCCGGTCATAGCCTGACGCAGATGGACATGGCGCGGCTGATGGTTGGGCGCGATCTCGCCGCGCTTTATCCCGAGAAGACCGTAAAGCCAGCCCTGCAGGCGATGCTGGAAGTCCGAGACCTCGGCGTTCCCGGCTTCGCAAGCGACATCTCGTTTACCGCCCATAGAGGCGAAGTCCTCGGATTCGCCGGCATGATCGGTGCTGGCCGCACCGAGGTGTTCGAGGGCATCATGGGCCTGCGCCCTGCCACCGGAACCGTAAAACTGCAGGGCAGGGCGATTGATATCAGGCGTCCCCGGGCAGCGATGGATGCCGGCATCGGCTACCTGACCGAGGATCGCAAAGGCAAGGGCCTGCTGCTGCAGGAGCGGCTTGCGCCGAACCTCACGCTGTCCGCCCTCGGCAGATTTCATCCCGGCCTTCTGATGCGCCGCCGTCGTGAGCAGAGCGCGCTCATCGAAGCCGTCAACACCTACGACATCCGCCTGAAAAGTTATGCCGTCAAGGCGGGTCAGCTCTCCGGAGGCAACCAGCAGAAGCTTCTGCTCGCCAAGGTGCTTCTCACCGATCCTTCGGTCGTGGTCATCGACGAGCCGACGCGCGGGATCGACATCGCGAATAAGGCCCAGATCTACGCCTTCATCGAGCGCCTCGTCGCAGAAGGCAGGACCTGCATCGTCATCTCGTCCGAAATGCAGGAACTGATCGGAATCTGCGACCGGATTCTTGTGATGCGGGAGGGGCGCATCACGGGAGAGGTGACGGGCGACAGAATGACGGAACATGAGATTGCGCTTCTTGCCACCAGCGAGACGAAGGTTGCGGCGAAGCAGGGAGGAAGACAATGAGTGTGATTACGGGTTCGACGCCGGTTCGGCCGGAGCGGGAATGGAACATCGGCTGGTCGGATGTCGGCCCGTTCCTTGCGCTTCTGGCGCTGCTGCTGATCGGTTTTTCGATCAACCAGGATTTCCTCTCGGCGACCAATCTCGGCAATGTGATCACGCGAAGCGCCTTCATCGCGATCATCGCCGTCGGCGCGACCTTCGTCATCTCATCCGGCGGACTGGATCTTTCGGTCGGTTCGATGGCCGCATTCGTCACGGGCATAACCATCATGTTCATGAACAGGATGGCTGCCGACTGGGGTGTCCTGGCAATACCCGCCGGCATGGCTATCGCGCTTGTCGTCGGGCTCATCTGCGGGCTGATGAACGGACTCATCGTTACCGTCGGAAAGATAGAGCCCTTTATCGCGACCCTGGGTACCATGGGGATCTTCCGCGCCCTCATCACCTATATGTCGGATGGCGGAACGATCCCGATCGACCGCAGCCTCCGCGATGCCTATCGGCCCGTCTATTTCGGCACCTTTGGCGGTATTCCCTTTCCGATCCTCATTTCGATTGCCGTTGCCGCTATCGCTTCCTTCATCCTCTACAAGATGAAGTACGGCCGGAAATGCGCTGCCGTTGGCGCGAATGAGGACGTGGCCCGCTACTCAGGAATTTCCATCATCAAGACGCGCACGATCGCCTACGCGATGCAGGGCGTATGTGTTGCGATCGCTGCGATCTGCTATGTGCCGCGCCTCGGAGCGGCGACGCCGACCACCGGCGTGCTGTGGGAATTGCAGGTGATCACTGCGGTCGTCATCGGCGGAACTGCCCTGCGGGGCGGCAAGGGCCACGTCTGGGGCACGGTTGCCGGAGCGGTCATCCTCGAACTCATCGCCAACCTCATGGTGCTCTCGGATTTCGTATCCGAATATCTCGTCGCCGGCGTTCAGGGCGTCATCATCATCATCGCCATGCTCATTCAAAGGTTCTCGAAGTAACCGCGTCCGGACCGCGCGGATTGATGTTTGTGGTCCGATTCTGGGAGGAATGAATGTCTAGAAAATGGATTGCGGCCCTGGCCGTCAGTACGATGATGCTCGCCGGTCAGGCCCTTTCGGCAGACAAGAAGGTTGTCGCCGTGTCGATCCCGGCAGCCGACCATGGCTGGACGGCGGGCATCGTCTATCACGCACAGGCTGCCGCCAAGGAAGTCAATGCCGCTTTTCCGAATGTCGAGGTCGTCGTGAAGACCTCGCCTTCGGCAACGGCGCAGGTGAGCGCGCTTGAAGATCTGTCCGCAGGACGCAAGCTCGATGCACTGGTCATCCTGCCCTATACGTCGGAGGAACTGACGACGCCGGTCAAGGCGGTCAAGGATGCCGGCACCTTCATCACCGTCGTGGACCGTGGCCTGAACGACCAGTCCATCCAGGACCTCTACCTTGCCGGCGACAACATCGCGGTTGGCCGCAATACGGCGAAATTCATGATCGACAAGCTGGGCGGCAAAGGCAACCTCGTCGTCTTGCGCGGCATTCCGACCGTCATCGACGATGAACGCATCCAGGGCTTTCAGGATGCCATCAAGGGAACCGATCTCAAGATTCTGGACATCCAGTACGCGAACTGGAACAGTGATGACGCCTTCAAGCTGATGCAGGACTATCTTGCCAAATACCCGCAGATCGATGCTGTCTGGGCAAATGATGACGACATGCTTCTCGGTGTGCTCGAGGCTGTCAAGGAATCGGGTCGCAAGGACATCAAGCTTGCCCTCGGCGGCAATGGCATGAAGGACATCGTCAAGAAGGTTATCGACGGCGATCCGATGACGCCGGTCGAGACACCCTATCCGCCGTCCATGATCAAGACCGCCATCTACATGACCGTTGCCAATATTGTCGGCCAGGCGCCGGTGCGAGGCACTGTCAAGCTGGATGCGCCGCTGATCACGCAGGAGAATGCCAAGGAATACTATTTTCCCGACTCTCCGTTCTGATGAGACCGAAACCGGGGGCGGCCGCAGCCGCCCCATTGCATGAAGAAGAGGAGCAAATCATGCCTGGTAAGAAGATACTGATGCTGACCGGTGAATTCACCGAGGAATATGAAATCTATGTCTATCAGCAGGCGATGGAGGCAGTCGGCCATACGGTCCACGTGATCTGCCCCGACAAGAAGGCGGGCGACCTGATCAAGACCTCGCTCCACGATTTCGAGGGCGATCAGACATATACAGAAAAGCTCGGGCACTTCTTCACGATCAACAAGACCTTCTCGGAGGCCGAGGCACAGCTCGATCAATATCATGCAGTCTACTGCGCAGGCGGTCGCGGCCCCGAATATATCCGCACCGACAAACGCGTTCAGGCAATCGTGCGGCATTTTCACGAGAAGCAGAAGCCGATCTTTACGATTTGCCACGGCGTCCAGATTCTGATTGCCGTCGACGGTGTGGTTCGCGGCAAGAAGGTTGGTGCCCTCGGGGCTTGCGAACCGGAAGTCACGCTTGCAGGCGGTACCTATATCGATCTGTCGCCGACCGAAGCCTATGTCGATGGCACCATGGTTTCCGCGAAGGGATGGACGGCACTTGCTGCATTCATCCGCGAATGCCTGAAGGTGCTCGGCACGGAAATCCGTCACAGCGATGATATCGCCAAGGCAGCCTGAGCCTACACTCACGGCACGGCTTGTTCCCTTGGTTTAAGATCAGGCAATCCTCGCAGAATGCGGGGGTTGCCTTTCCAGGGCGGTCCTTTCCTGCCCGCGGATGGCATCACGACGGCGCCGAGAGGGCCCACGCAATCTTCCGAACGTCGCTTCAATCTAGATTATAAGTCTGAGGATTTTCGGCGGGCTGGTTGCGATGCTCATCGATGGTTTGAGTAATGCAAGCGAATGCACTCACGATCTGAGGCAGGGTTCCACAGGTGAAGCTCTTCCGTCACCGCTCGCGCGCTAGGGCGCCTCAGCGAAATCGGCGCTCCGCACGGCTTCCTTCAATGCACGCGAGTAGGAGTGCTGGGGATTGTCGAGGACCTTGCGTGCCTCGCCCTGCTCGACGATCTCGCCCTTGCGCATGATGATAATCCGGTCGCTGATATAGTAGGCGGTGGCGAGATCATGCGTGATGTAGACGATCGAAAGTCCAAGCTCGCGTTTCAATTGATCGAAGAGATTGACGATTGCCATGCGCAGGGACGCGTCAACCATCGATACCGGCTCGTCGGCGATGAGCAGACGTGGCTGCGGGATCAGGGCACGGGCAATTGCGACGCGCTGTAGCTGTCCTCCGGACAGTTCATGCGGAAACCGGCCCTTCACTTCCGCAAGACTGAGCCCCACATGGCCGAGAGCCTCATCGGCCAATCGTTCGATCTGTTGGCGATCCGACTTGCCCGCGCCGGCCGAGAAGTTCCGCGCCGTCTCGAAGAGGTAGCGATCCACGCGCTTGAGCGGATTGAAGGCTTCGAAGGGGTTCTGCAGAACTGGCTGCACTTCCCTCATGAAGGCGCGACGCTCCGCCTTGCCGTGCAGGGCCACCGCTTTCCCACGAAAATGAAGTATGCCTTGCGTGGGCGCCGTTTGCCCGAGGATCATTGCTGCAATCGTCGATTTTCCCGAACCCGATTCTCCGACGATGGAGAGAATCTCCGGTTCGCTGCCGATCTCGAAGCTGACATCCTTGACCGCCACGATCTGCCGGCGGCCTAGCATGCCGCCCTGACGGTAGATTTTCGTGACATGAGAGAGAGTGAGAAGAGCGTTCAAGCCTGATCTCCCGTAACCGCAAAGCACGCCACTCGCCGATTCGGCTCAACCGTGATCATCGGCGGGACCTTTTGCGAACAGATCTCCATCCGCTTCGGGCAGCGCGGATGGAACCGACAGCCTTCAGGCGGCATGGCAAGGTTCGGCGGACGCCCCTCGAGCGAAGGCCGGGCCTTCGCATCGCCGATACGCGGCAGGCTGCCGACCAGATGCTGCGTATAAGGATGCAGCGGCAGCGCAAAGAGCTTGCGGGTCGGCGCTTCCTCGACGAGACGCCCGGCATAGACGATGCCGATACGGTCAGAAACCGTCGCATGCACACCCATGTCATGGGTGACGAACAAGAAGGAGGAGCCTATTTCATGCTGGATTTCGCGGATCATCGACAGCACGTCGCGCTGTACGATGACGTCGAGCGCCGTTGTCGGCTCGTCGGCAATGATGAACTCAGGCGTCAGGATCGTCGCGAGCGCGATCGTCATACGTTGGCGCATGCCCCCGGAGAGTTCATGCGGATAGGCCTGGAGCAGATGCGGATCGAGTTTCAATCTCTGGAGGTGCGAGCCGACTTTCGCGAAGAACTCACTCTTGCCGACTTTCATGTGACGCAAGGCGAAATCGGTGAAGGAGTGATGGATGCGCCGAACCGGGTTCAGCACGTTCATTGAGCCCTGCATGATGTAGGACAGATGCAGCCAGCGAAGCGCCATGCGTTCGTCCGGCGTCATGGCGTATATGTCCTGCGTACCGCCGGCAAAATGGAAGACGACTTTGCCCGATACGACCTTGAGCGGTGGCCGGATCGCACCGGCAATCGTCTTGATCAGGGTCGTCTTGCCGCTGCTGGATTCGCCCGCGACCCCATAGATTTCACCGCGACCGATCGTCAGGCTAATGTCGTCGACGGCGCGCACTTCACGATCGACGCCAAAAAGGAAGGCGCGGTAATAGGCTTTCAGGTTCTGGACTTCGACCAGGGCATCCATGGCTAACCTCCCATCCGATTCAGCCGGCTGCGCGGATCGTTGTATTCGTTCATCGACATGGACAGGAGAAACAGCGCCAGGAAGAGAACGACGATGACGGCAACGGGTGCAGCCACCCACCACCAGGTGCCGGCGATGAGCGCCGAATGGGCGTTGGCCCAATAGATCATCATGCCCATGGTCGGGGTCTCGATGTCAGTGAAGCCGAGCACCGACAAAGTGATCTCCATCCCGATAGACCAGATCATGTTGTTCATCGTCGTGGCAAAGACGATCGGCAGGACATAGGGCAAATGCTCCTCGACGAGGATCTTGCGCATGCTCATGCCGGAATAGACGCTCTGAGTGGTAAAGGGCCGCGTTTTAAGGCTGATCGCAACAGAACGGATGAGCCTCGCATCATAGGACCAGCCGAGAGCTGCCATGATGACGATGAGGGCTGTCCAGGTCATGCTGTCCTTCAGCACAAAATAGAACAGGATCAGCAGCGGAAATTGCGGAATGACCATGACGCTGTCGTTGATCGCCATGAGGACCCGGTCAACCACGCCGCCGGCATAACCAGCGACCAGGCCAACGACGAGCGATATGATGCGAGATAGGAAGGCGACGCCGATACCGAAATAGAGTGTGTTGCGCAGCGCAGTCGTCAGCTGCCAGAAGACGTCCTGGCCGCGCGACGTGGTGCCCAGCCAATAGTCTCCGTCCGGCGGCATATCGGGCGGCAGGAGGTAGATGTCCGTGGCGCCATAGGGCGAGAAATAGGACAGGATGACTAGGCCCACGATGATGGCAAAGAGTGCCAGGCCGCTCAGGAATTCCATGTTGTGGCGCGTCAGGTCGCGCAGGATCGTGAACATGGCCTACTCCACCTTGATGCGCGGATCGATGAGCGGGCTCAGGATGTCGATGATGAAGACGGCGGCCGCGACGCCGACGATCGACAAGGCGCTGAGGCCGAGCACGAGGCTGTAGTCGCCGGCATGGACGGCTGATATCAGCAGGTTTCCGATGCCGGGATAGCCGAAGACGATCTCGGTAATGACCGTGCCGTTGAAGATAGCGCCGAGCGACATCGCCAAGCCCGTAAACTGCGGCACCATGGCGTTGCGGGCGATATAGGAGCGCAGGATGCGCCGCTTCGGCACGCCGCCGAGCTCGGCAAAGACCACATAATCCTCCGTGATGATGTTGGAGACCAGAGCACGCATCCCGATCAACCAGCTGCCGGTGCCGACGAGGATCAGCGAGAATGCGGGCAGGATGGAATGCTCGAGAATGTCGATAACAAGGGAGAAGGACAGGTCGAGATTGGCGTTCATCTCATAGCCGCCATTGATCGGCAGGATCGGCCAGACATAACCGAAGACAATGAGCAGAACGAAGGCCAGAATGTAATAGGGGATCGGCAGCATCGCGATGAAGACGAGGCTGACCCCTTTCAGGATCATGTTCTTCCGGTGGTAACCGGCAAGCGCACCGATCGCGTTGCCGAGCACGAAGGTGATCAGCGTCGAGACCGTCATCAGACCGATCGTCCAGGGCAGGGAACGCATGATGATGGTCGAGACCGGTGTGGGGAAGGCCGAGAGCGAGGGGCCGAGGTCACCTGTCGCGAGCCGAAGCCAGAAATGCAGGTATTGCTGCCAGATCGAGCCATTCAGTCCGTAAAGCTCCCGAAGCGACTGGCGCATCAGTTCGATCGCGTTTGGATCGGATTGCCCCATCTGCGTTATGGAGCCTATGCTCTCTTCGACCGGATCGATCGGGGTCAGGTGGGTGACGAAGAATGTTATGGTCACGCCAAGAAATACGACGAGCAGAAACTGACCGAACCGCTTCAGCACAAAGATCAGATAGGACGTCATAGGGTGGTGGTTCCTCTCTGGGTCCCTTCATCGAAAGGATCGACGGGCAGATTGCCCGCCGATAAGGGGGCCGGCGCGAAAGGGCCGCGCCGGCAGTGGGAGGATTATTTCGGTTGTGCCGGTTTCAATTTGACCATCATCAACCTGGAATTCGCCCAGTTCGGTACCGGATCGGTATAAGGGTCTGATATCGTCGGGTAACCGGTCCAATAGGTCGTGTCCATCGAGGTGAAGACGTTATAGGACATCAGCGGTATCGTCGGCATTTCGCGGGCGACCAGCTTGAGATAATCCTTGCCGAGCTCAAGGCCCTTCGGATCGTCGGCGCCGATGCCGCGAATGCTTTCGATGATCTTGTCAAGTTCCGGATTGCTCCAGCGCTGCCAGTTGCGTGGCGGCTGGTTCTCACCCTTCTTTGCCACGAACTGCGAGTGCCAGCTGTCGAGGAAGAACGACAGATCGGGATCGCCGCCCCAGGTTTCGACGCTCCAGGCAATCGCTACCTGATAGTCGCCGGGCTGCAGCGCAACCTGCCAAAGTTTCGTGACCGGCACGGCCTTGGCGTCGATGCCGAAAGAGGCCCATTGCTGTGCGATGAGCGTTCCGGCCCGAGTGAAGACGGAGCGGGTGTCGCCCTCGACGGTCATCCGGATCTTGAACGGCTGGCCGTCCGGGGTCATCCATTTGCCGCCGGTCTTCTTGAAGCCTGCTTTTTCCAGCAGTTCGGCTGCTGCCTGCGGATCCGGTTTCCACCAGCCATAGCCGAACGCGCTATTGATGGCGGCGGGGTCCGTCGGGATCTGATCCTTGTATTTTGGCTGCTTGCGCAGGATATCGGCGATCTGCTGGCCAACTGTCGGATCGTAAGGCTTGATCTTGCGCTTGCCCGTATCGATCTCGAAGTCCTTCAGCCAATCCTGCAGGGGAGCCTGATAGTCCGTCATGGCAATGGCCGTTGGCGGTACACCGAGCGCCGATAGTGTGGCCGCGCCGCGATAGCTCGCCATGTCCACGGCCTTGATATCGATCAGCAGCGCCAATGCCCAGCGGACATCCGGGTTCTGGAAGGTCGGATCCTGCGTATTGAAGATGACAGCCGGAAGCGTCGGGTCCGGATGAGCAAAGGGGAAGCCCGGGAACCAGCTATCGACGCTCTTCGACTTTTCCTTGAGCGTGAACATGCCTTCCGGCGTATTGTCGTGGATGATATCGAGATTGTGCTCGAGCTGGGCGATGGTGCGTTTATCCGGCGGGCCCGGGTCGACATAGGTTACATATTTTGGAGCAGGCTCGCCGAACCGGCCAAGCGAAGTCCGCTGCCAGTCGTCGCGCTTCTCCCATGTGTACCATTTGCCCTGAGGGTCATAGGTCTTCAGCTTGTAGGCGCCCAGTGAGACGGGGTTGGCGAAGTCATAGCGAACCGGATCGGCGATCTTTTCGAAGACGTGCTTCGGCATGATCCAGGCGCCGTTCCAGCGCACGGTGAAGATTGCATGAAAACGGGAGTTGGGCTTTTTCAGCTTGAAAACGACCGTATAGGGATCGGTCGCTTCGACGCTTGCCACCTGCACGGAAAAGGCAGCACTCCAGACCATGCCGGGATGGTCCATCTGCGTCTTGACCGTGTAGACCACGTCGTCAGCGGTGAATTCCACGCCGTCGCTCCAGTAGAGCCCCTTGCGCAGTTTCACCGTCATCTCGGTGAAGTCGGCATTGTATTGCGGTTTGTCGGCGGCAAGGGAATTGTCCCAGGTAGAGCCGCCGAGGCCTTTTTCCGGATCGATGTACCAGAGCGTGTCCATGGTCAACTGCTGCAGGCCGGTCGAAACGCCGCCGCCGCCGTTGACCCAAATATTGAACCAGCCCGGATTCTTGATGGTGCCTTCCGGGTTTTCGACGATGAGAGTGTCCTTGCGAGGCAAGGATTTGTAGTCATCCGCCTTAGCCGCGGCCATCAGGCCGAGCGTCGCCAAGGCGACGCCGAATGCAAGCTTCTTCCAATGCTGCATTATCTCCTCCCTTTGAATGCGACGAGAGCGCGGCCGCAATGGACGCATGGGACGTCGCGGTTTTAGGGTTCGCAGTGGCATCGGGACTTGCACTTGTCAGGTCAGATGCTTCTGCGAACCATTTCTCCGGCTCGGCTGCCTCCTCGCAGCGAGCGGATATTCTCCAGGCCAGCACGAGAGTGATGGCCGGAATGGCGTCAGACCGAAAGCCGGATGACGCTGTAGGACAGAGGCTTCAGGCTCGCGCGCAATCTGCCGTCCTCGACTTTCGCGTTCTCGACCTTGATTGGCGCAACCGTCTCTGGCTGCCGTGCCGTGTTGACCGCCTGCAGGTCAGGATGCGTCATCTCCAACTGCTCGAGCACGCGGGCATTGGCAAAGCCGTCCAGCCGGGCGTCGAGGTCAAGGGCGCTTTGCGGATGACGGTTGACGATAAAGAAGGTCAGCGTCTTGCCATCGTCTGAAAGGACTGCGGATGTGTCCAGATAGGGCACATCGTCCGCTTCGTCGCAATCGTAGGTCGGCGCGTCAGTGATGATTTGCAGGGCTGATCCCCGGCCGTATTTCGACGCGAAGTAGAAGGGATAATAGATCGTCTGACGCCAGGCCGGACCACCATTCTCGGTCATGATCGGAGCGATGACATTGACGAGCTGGGCGATGCAGGCGATGCGCACGCGGTCCGAACGGCGGATGAAGGTGTTGAGAATCCCGCCGACCTGCAACACGTCCTCGAAATTATAGACGTCTTCGAGAAGGTGAGGGGCATCGGGCCATTCGTTTTTGGCGAGGATATCCTTGTCCTGCTGGTTGGAATGATACCAGACATTCCATTCGTCGAAGGAAATGCCGATCGTCTTCTTCGACCGCTTCTTCGCCTTGATGTAGTCGATCACACCGCCGATCGTGGTGATGTAACGGTCAAGCTTGGTCGTGCGGGCAAGGTAGTTGAGCGTATTTTTCTCGCGGTTTGCGAAATACATATGCAGGGAAATATAGTCGGCGCTGTCATAGCACTCGTTGAGGACTTCCGCTTCCCAATCCGGATAGGTCTTCATATCGGAATGTGAGGAGCCGCAGACCACGAGTTCGAGCGACTTGTCGAAATTCCGCATGGCCTTTGCCGTTTCGTCGGCGAGCCGGCCATATTCGTGCGCTGACTTGTGTCCTACCTGCCAGGGGCCGTCCATTTCGTTGCCGAGGCACCACAATTTGACGTTATGAGGTGCCTCCCAACCATGCTTGCGACGCAGGTCCGACCAATAGGTGCCGCCGGGATGGTTGCAATATTCGAGGAAGTTGCGGGCCGAATCCAGCCCGCGTGAGCCGAGGTTGACGGCGAGCATGGGCTCCGTCTTCGCCTTCTTGCACCAGTCGACGAATTCATTGACGCCGATTTGGTTGCTTTCACGGGTACGCCAGGCAAGATCCAGCCGGACAGGACGTTCGGAACGCGGACCAACGCCGTCTTGCCAATCGTAGGCGGAAACGAAATTGCCGCCAGGGTAACGACAGTAGGGCGTATCGAGTTGCTGGACGAGATCGATAACGTCTTGCCGGAAGCCGTCCGCGTCTGCTGTCGGATGCCCTGGCTCGTATATGCCGCCGTAAACGGCTCTCCCGAGGTGCTCAAGGAACGAACTGTAAAGTCTGGGATCAATGCTCGCGACCCGAAAATCGCGATGAACAACAACATTCGCTTTCAACGAACCCTCCCGTAAATATCGATTTCTTCGTTCTTGTGCAGCTATCTTGATAGCTTGATGAGTGCGAGTCAATCGAACAGCGTGTGAGTTGTTGGCAGCCCGCCAGTGAAAAATAATAGTTATTTAACAATAATTTAGGGCGAAATTTCCATCATTCGGCCAAAAATTTCTCGAGCCTTCGAAATCAGGATTTCCGATATTGTTCATTAAATATAGAGGCGCATAACAATGTCGCGGCCATGATTCCCAAATCCGCGGCCAAATATGTTCACGCCACCGGTATGGCTGGCGTTCTCGGCAATGCCGATCCGCAGACGGATCGAGGAATGCTGCGCGAGAGCAAGGTCTTCCACCGTGACGTTGGAGGTTGAGATGCCGTCGATGAATGTGCCTCGTGTGGAGATACGCCAGGTCTTCAACTTGCCGTACTGAGAGCCTTCCAGCTTCCACCAGGCAGGTGTGTGAGCACCGCGCTTGTCACCGTAATCGCCCGGAGAAGTCCAGGTGCCGACCGGTATTCCATTGACCCAGATCGTGATGTCGGAGGGCCAATCGGGATTGGTCCCGGGTACTTCCGAAGACAGTTCCATCGAGAATTCAATGGCGCGCACGTCCTTGTTCAAAACCTTGGCATTGTTCGGGAATTTGTATTCGACATAACCCCTCCCGAACCACACAAGACCGGCCTGCATGCGCTGTGGATCAAGGAAATAATCGGGAACATCGAGCAAGCCGATTACACTGTCACTGGAGCAAAGGCCGCATGGGGCGTGGATATCGCAGCTCGTGTAGAGCCCAACCGGCATCTCGACCTCGATGACGTCATCCGCCTTGTTGACGGACTTGTCCTCAAAGCTGATGAGGATTTCGTCATAAACCGCGGAGCAGATCTTCTGATTGCCCTTCCGGCCTTTGGCGAGGCGGGATTCGACCAATCCTACCTCTTCGAGAATTTGAATTCCGGTTGCGACGGTGGACTGCGGCAACGACAGAGCCCGGGCCATGTCGTTGACGTTCATGGGGCCTTTTGAACACAAAAGTTTAAGGAGTTGCAGGCGCCCAGGCGCCGAGAGAGCTTTGATTACGGTGTCATTGACTCCGGCATCGATCGTCAAAAACGAGCGTTCCATGGCTTCTCCATGCTGCATCACACATCGATTTATATCGACAATGCTGATATAGCAAGCCGTGCGTGGATATAGATCGACTTCCCTGATTTAAATCTCAGCATTCGTTGAAATTGACAAGGGCGTCTCTCCGCAAAACCACGTCGGTTGGCAAGCCGGAGTTACGAACCGGAGTTGCCCGGTACAATACCCGTAATCTCGGGAACGAAGGCGGTGATCTTGCCGCTCGACGGAATATCCGGCGCCATGGAGCCGCATGCCAGACGTGCTGCGACTTCACCGATCAGACGACGTGGCGATTTGGATGTAGCGATCCTCACGGGAAGCGCAGCCGCGAGTTCAAGGCCGTTGAAACCCGCCATCAGAATGTCGTCAGTCCGGGAGGCCTCGATGCCGGCAAATGCACCCCCCGCGGCCATGTCGTCATTGGAATAATAGATACAGTCGAGGTTCGGCTCGTCACGCAGCAACTGCTGTGTCAGATATTTGCCGAGACTGACGGAGGAAAGGGTATCACCCAGCCTTTGCCCGATGATGGCGAGGCCGTTTTCATGCAGGGCGCGCTCGAAGCCGGCCTTGCGTTTTGCGGCACGCAGGTCCCGCTCCAGCGCACTGCCGATATAGCCGAAACGCTTTCGGCCGGAGGCAATCAGCGCTCTCGCCATTTCCTCGCCTGCCTTTCCGTGCGACAGGCCGACATTGAAATCGATCGGCGTACCATCGAGATCCATGATCTGAATGACGGGAATATCGGCGCTTTTCAACATTCTCACCGTATCTTCGGGCTGGTCGAGACCGGTGACGATAATGGCGCTCGGCCGCCAGGACAGCATGTCCCTGATAACGTCCCGTTCCTTGCGGCTATCATAGTCTGAGAGCCCGAAGACCGCCTGCATTCCGGACCCTTCGAGCCCGGTCGAAATGCCTGCGAGCACCTCGGGAAAGACGATATTGGACATGCTCGGCACCACGACGGCGACGAGATTGGTTTTCTGTGACGACAATGAAAGGGCAAGCCGATTGCCGACGTAACCGAGCTGTTCCGTCGCCGTCAGCACTCTCTGGCGAGTTTGTGCGGAGACGTCAGGTGCACCACGCAGCGCTCGGGATACAGTCATCTTGCTCACGCCGGCCGCAGCGGCAACCTCTTCCAGAGTGGATTTGCGTATCCCCAAGGGGTCCCCCGATCAGTGCCGACACCAGCACACGCGCATAAATCATAAGCCGATTTCGCAAAAAGAGGAATTGCCGACGCTTGACATATGTTACGAAATTGAGGCTTGTTATCGATACCGGTATCGATAACACCGTACTCAACGCTGGCATTCCACGTTGGAGGAGGAGCTGTGCAGGACATGCGGACAGCAGCGGTCATCGGCCTTGGATCGATGGGATGGGGCGCTGCCCTGTCGCTTTTGAGGGCGGGTTTTATCGTCCACGGATGTGACGTCCGGTCGGATGTGTTGCAGCGCTTTTCGGAAGCGGGCGGCAAATCCTGCGAGACACCGTCCAAAGCGACAGCGGAAGCCGATGTGGTGTTCGTGTTCGTCGTCAACAGCAGTCAGGCCGAGGATGTGTTGTTCGGGCCGGGCGGTGCGCTGGAGACGGCTCGCGCCGGCACCGTCTTTCTGCTCAGCGCGACCATGGCGCCGAGCGCCACAGTCGCGATTGCCGACCGGCTGGAAGCTGCCGGCATGCTTGTCGTCGATGCGCCGGTTTCGGGCGGCCACGCCAAGGCGCTTTCCGGCGAGATGGTCGTTATGGGCTCTGGCTCGCCGGAGGCTTTTGCGCGCGCGCAACCGGCGCTCGATGCGGTCTCCGGCAAGGTCTTCCGGCTGGGAGACAGGCCCGGCCCCGGTTCGCAGGTGAAGATGATCAACCAGCTGCTGGCCGGGGTGCATATCGCCGTGGCGGCCGAGGCGATGACGTTTGCAGCCAAGACCGGGATCGACCTGAAGACGCTTTACGAGGTCCTGCGGGTTTCGGCAGGCTCCTCCTGGATGTTCGAGAACCGGGGCGAACATATCGTCTCGGGAGACTATACACCGCGCTCGGCGGTGGACATCTTCGTCAAGGATCTCGGCATCGTCGCCTCTGAGGCAGAGCGGGCAGGCGTCGCCACTCCCCTAGCTTCGACCGCGCTCTCGCTCTTCCAGCAGGCAGCCGAAGCCGGTCTCGGCAAGGAGGATGATGCCGCCGTGGCAAAGGTCCTTGCCGAAAAGAGCGGCGTCGTCCTGCCGGGCATGACTGTTATTCGCTGACAGGCACTGGGCAAAGGAGACATGAGACTTATGTTCGATTGCTACCACCCGCAGATCATGCAAGGAAAGTTGACCTGCAGGTTGCGGTTTTGTTTGATTTTATCTGGTCGGTAACGTTCCTGCGTATCGGGCCGGACTTTGGAAAACTTGAAGGAATAGATGGCGTTGCGCTTGGTGTGACGCGCGGAATCCAACCGGGGAGAACGGGTTCCGATCTGACACGAGGTCGTCTCGAAGAACGAGACCGGCGGCGCTGGGAGGTAAGCAGACATGCATGTGATGATTTTGGGTGCGGCAGGCATGGTCGGCCGCAAGCTGGTCGAAAGAATTGCCCGCGAACCTGACGCGCTCGGCACTACGATTAGTCGATTGACGCTGGTCGATGCATTTCAGCCGCCGGTACCCGAAGCCCTTCAGTCCCTGTCAAACGCCATGACGTTCGATCTTGCCCGGGCGGGTGTTGCCGACAAGCTGATCGAGGCCCGGCCGGATCTGATCTTTCATCTGGCGGCGATCGTTTCAGGCGAGGCGGAAGCGGATTTCGATAAGGGCTATGCCGTCAATCTCGATGGGACGCGCGCACTGTTCGACGCAATCCGCCAAGAGGGTCTGAAATCTCACTATATGCCGCGTGTCGTGTTTGCTTCCTCCATTGCGGTGTTCGGCACGCCGTTCCCTGATGTCATTCCGGACGAGTTCTTCTCCACGCCCCTGACAAGTTACGGAACCCAGAAAGCCATCGCCGAGTTGCTGCTTGCAGACTACTCGCGTCGCGGGATTTTCGATGGCGTCGGCATTCGCCTGCCGACGATCTGCGTGCGCCCTGGCGCACCGAACAAGGCCGCATCCGGTTTCTTCTCCAATATTCTGCGTGAGCCGCTCGCCGGCAAGCCGGCCGTGCTGCCGGTCGGCGATGGCGTCCGGCACTGGTTCGCAAGTCCGAGGGCGGCGGTTGGTTTCTTCATTCATGCTGCAAAAATCGATACGGCAAAAGTGGGGTCGCGGCGCAACCTGACCATGCCGGGTCTCTCGGCGCTGGTTTCGGAGGAAATCGATGCCCTGCGCCGGGTTGCGGGCGACAAGGCGGTTGCCTTGATCAAGCGCGAGCGTGACCCGGTGATCGAACGGATCGTCGCCGGCTGGCCCACCCAATTCGATGCGAAGCGAGCGTCCGAGCTCGGCTTTACGGCGGAGACGAGCTTCGACGAGATCCTGCAGGTGCATATCGAGGACGAACTCGGCGGGAGGGTTGCATGAGCGGGAGTTCCGGCGAGCAGTCGAAGATTGCCCTTGTGACTGGCGGAGGCACGGGTGTTGGCCGCGCAATCGCAAGAGGACTGGGGACTGCGGACTACAAAGTGGTCATTTCGGGGCGACGTGCCGAGATTCTCGAAAAAGCCGCCGCCGAACTCGCCAGCGAGACAGGTGCAGAAGTTACCGCAATCCGCGCCGATGTCGGCGATCCGCTTTCAGTCAGAGCATTGTTCGATGCGATCGAAAATCGGTATGGCCGCCTCGATCTCCTAGTCAACAATGCCGGTGTCTCGGCGCCGGGGATATCGTTGGAGGACGTATCTTTCGAAGACTGGAGCGCCGTCGTATCGGCCAATCTGACAGGCGCCTTTCTCTGCACGCAGCAGGCGTTCAGGCTGATGAAGGGTCAGATGCCGCGTGGCGGCCGCATCATCAACAACGGCTCGGTTTCGGCAACGACGCCACGTCCGAATTCCGCGCCCTATACGGCGACCAAGCATGCAATCACCGGACTGACGAAATCGGCCGCTCTCGACGGTCGCGAATTCGATATTGCGTGCGGCCAGATCGATATCGGCAATGCGGCAAGCGACATGACGAAAAGAATGGCCACCGGCGTTCTTCAGGCCAATGGCACGACTGCCGTGGAGGAGACGATTGATCCCAAACATATCGCCGATGCGGTCGTCTATATGGCGGGCCTGCCGCTCAGCGCCAACGTGCTGACGATGACCGTGATGGCGACCAAGATGCCCTTCGTCGGGCGCGGGTGACCAGCGGTCCTGCGCCAGCGAAAAGCATGAGAATACGAATACATATCATGTGATGCTCGATATCTGGGAGGAGGGAGTATGGCAGGTGTTCAATTCGCGGAAGTGCGCAAATCATTCGGCGCATTTCCGGTCATCAAAGGCGTGAACATCGATATTGCCGATGGTGAATTCGTCATTCTCGTCGGCCCGTCAGGCTGTGGCAAGTCCACGCTGCTGCGCATGCTGGCGGGGCTGGAAAACATCTCCGCGGGCGAAATCCGGATCGGCGGGCGGGTGGTGAACACCTTGCCGCCGAAGGATCGCGACATCGCCATGGTCTTCCAGAACTACGCGCTCTATCCGCACATGACGGTGCAGCAGAACATGGGCTTTTCGCTGATGCTCAACAAGGCGCCGAAGGCCGAAGCCGAAAAGCGGGTGAAATATGCCGCCGGCATTCTCGGGCTCGATGCGCTGCTCGACCGTTATCCACGCCAGCTTTCCGGCGGCCAGCGCCAGCGTGTCGCCATGGGCCGCGCCATCGTGCGCGATCCGGAAGTCTTCCTTTTCGATGAGCCGCTCTCCAATCTGGATGCGAAGCTGCGCGTCGCCATGCGAGCCGAGATCAAGGAGCTGCACCAGCGGTTGAAGACCACTACCGTCTACGTCACCCACGACCAAATCGAAGCGATGACCATGGCCGACAAGATCGTCGTCATGCATGACGGGATCGTCGAGCAGGTCGGTTCGCCTTTGGAACTCTACGACAAGCCGGCCAATCTCTTCGTCGGCGGCTTCATAGGCTCGCCTGCAATGAACATGATCAAGGGCAGGCTCGATCCCGAGAATGCAGCGCGTTTTATCACCGCTGACGGCACGGCGCTTCCGGTCGCCAATGCGCCGGAAAGCGCTAAAGGACGTGACCTCGTCTATGGGCTTCGGCCTGAATATATCGTGCTCGATGCCGGCGGCCTGCCAGGTGAGATCGTCGTCATAGAGCCGACCGGTTACGAAACACATCTCACTTTGAAGCTTGGCGGCACAGATCTCAACTGTGTCTTTCGCGAACGCGTCAATGCACGGCCGGGCGAAAGCCTGCATGTGATGATCGACGCCTCGCATGTTCATCTCTTCGATGCAGAAGGCGGCCAGAGATTGACCAATTAAGCCTTCAGGCGGGGCGCGGCAGAGGAGGAGTCTTCCCGCCCATTCGCCAGATGGCTGGCATCCCATTTTCAGGATGCAGGTACCGTCGTTCATCAAGCGGGAGATGAATGTCGGAGAATTCTCTCCCGCTTTTTCCAGGAGGAGGAATATAATGACGATCAAGAGACGTGAATTTCTTGCCGCTTCGGCAGCAGCGGCCGGCGTCGCCGGTCTCGGCATCAGGCCGTCTTTCGCACAGGCAGAGCCGACCTACACGCCGGAAAGTGGAGCGAGCCTGCGCCTGCTTCGCTGGACACCCTTCGTGAAAGGCGATGAGGAGGCCTGGCTTGCAAATACCAAGAAATTCACGGAGGCAACCGGTGTCGAGGTCCGTATCGACAAGGAGAGCTGGGAGGACATTCGCCCGAAGGCTGCTGTTGCGGCCAATGTCGGTTCCGGGCCTGACCTCATCATGTGCTGGTTCGATGATGCTCACCAATATCCGGACAAACTCGTCGACCTGACCGAACTCGCCAACTATCTCGGCAACAAATATGGCGGCTGGTACGATGGGGTCAAAGGTTATGCCTCACGCGGCGATACGTTCATTGCCATGCCGCTGACGGCGATCGGCAATGCCGTCGTCTATCGCGACAGCCATGTGAAGGCGGCTGGCTTCAGCGAATTTCCCAAGGACACTGCCGGCTTCCTGGAGCTTTGCAAGGCCATGAAGGCAAAGGGCACGCCTGCCGGCTTCCCGCATGGCAAGGCCGTTGGTGACGGCAACAACTATGCCCATTGGCTGCTCTGGAGCCACGGCGGCAAGATGGTCGACGAAGGCGGCAAGGTGACGATCAACAGCCCGGAAACGCTGGCGTCGATCAACTACGCCAAGGAACTCTATGCGACCTTCATTCCGGGCACGGAAAGCTGGCAGGACGTCAACAACAACCGCGCCTTCCTTGCCGGCCAGGTTTCGCTGATCGCCAATGGTGTGTCGGTCTATTACACCGCCAAGAACGATCCCAAGCTCGCAGAAATCACCAAGGACATTCGCACGACGAACTTCCCGATCGGCCCGGTTGGCCAGAGCGTCGAGCTTTGCCAGACGAGTTCATTGCTTCTGTTCAAGCACAGCAAATATCCGGAAGCCGCGAAGGCCTACATCAAGTTCATGATGGAAGCCGATCAGATGAATGCCTGGATCCAGGGTTCCAGCGCCTATTGCTGCCAGCCGCTCAAGGAATTCGCCAAGAACCCGATCTGGACTGCCGATCCGATCCATGCGCCTTACGCACGCGCCTCGGAAAAGCTGCGTCCGAACGGCTATGCCGGCCCGCTCGGCTATGCCTCGGCTGCCACCATGGCCGACTATGTTCTGGTCGACATGTATGCCGCCGCGGTTACCGGCCAGATGTCGCCGGAAGATGCGATGAAAGAGGCCGAGCGCCGGGCGAACCGCTACTACCGCGTCTGATCCCGCATTTTCCAAGACAAGCGGCATGCCGGAAACCGGCGTGCCGCAAGCCTGAAATCTACAGCAATCTGGAGATAAGCAATGTCGACGGTGAATTCCGGGGATGCGCGCGCGCCGACGTCCGCGCTCCTGCAGAACAATAACGTGCTCGGATTCCTGTTCATGCTGCCGGCGGCGGTCTTCCTGGTCTGCTTCCTGACCTATCCGCTGGGGCTTGGTGTCTGGCTTGGCTTCACCGATACGCGCATTGGCCGCGACGGTATCTTCATCGGGCTGGAGAACTATCAATACCTGATGGACGACAACGTCTTCTGGCTGTCGGTCTTCAACACCGTCCTCTATACCTTCATCGCATCGCTGCTGAAGTTTGCCCTTGGCCTCTGGCTGGCGCTGCTCCTGAACCAGCATCTGCCGTTCAAAAGTTTTTTCCGCGCGATCGTGCTTCTGCCCTGGGTCGTGCCTACCGTGCTGTCGGCCCTTGCCTTCTGGTGGATCTACGATTCCCAGTTTTCGATCATATCGTGGTCGCTGATGCAGCTTGGCCTGATCGATGCGCCGATCAACTTCCTCGGTGATCCCACCAATGCGCGCATTTCCGTCATTATTGCCAACGTGTGGCGCGGCATTCCCTTCGTGGCGATCTCGCTGCTTGCCGGCCTGCAGACCATTCCAGCCTCTCTGCAGGAGGCCGCCTCACTTGACGGGGCGACCAGCTGGCAGCGCTTCCGCTATGTGACGCTGCCGATGCTGACGCCGATCATCGCGGTCGTGATGACATTCTCGGTGCTTTTCACTTTCACCGATTTCCAGCTCATCTACGTGCTGACCAAGGGTGGCCCGGTGAACGCCACGCATCTGATGGCGACATTGTCCTTCCAACGCGGCATTCCCGGCGGCCAGCTCGGCGAGGGTGCTGCGATCGCCGTCGCCATGATCCCGTTCCTGCTTGGAGCGATCATGTTCAGCTTCTTCGGTCTGCAACGCCGCAAATGGCAGCAGGGCGGCCAGGACTAGGGAGAAAAACAATGTCGACCAATTCCAATACCGCCAACGTCGTCCTGACCGATAATGCCGAGGGCATGAGCTATCTGAACCGCCTGCCGCGGCGGATGGTGATGCTCTATCTGCCGATGGCGGTCTTCGTCTTCGTGCTGCTCTTCCCGTTCTACTGGATGGCGATCACCGCGGTGAAGCCAAACGAACAGCTGACAGACTATAGCAATTACAGCCCGTTCTGGGTGGTTGGGCCGACGCTTGATCATATCAAATATCTGTTCTTCGAAACGTCCTATCCGGGCTGGATGTGGAACACGATCCTTGTCGCCGTCTGCTCGACCTTCCTGTCGCTTGTGGCGTCGGTCTTCGGCGCCTATGCGATCGAGCGCGTGCGCTTTACCGGCTCCCGTTCTATCGGCCTCGTCATCTTCCTTGCCTATCTCGTACCGCCATCGATCCTGTTCATTCCGCTTGCCTTCATCGTTTTCAAGCTCGGCATCTATGACTCGCGGCTCGCGCTGATCTTCACCTATCCGACCTTCCTCATTCCCTTCTGCACATGGCTTCTGATGGGTTACTTCCGCTCGATCCCGTTCGAGCTCGAGGAAAGCGCACTGGTGGACGGCGCCAATCGCTGGCAGATCCTGACGAAGATCATTCTGCCATTGGCAGTGCCCGGCCTGATCTCGGCCGGCATTTTCGCCTTCACCCTGTCTTGGAACGAGTTCATCTACGCCCTGACCTTCATCCAGTCGTCGGAGAACAAGACGATCCCCGTTGGTGTGCTGACGGAGTTGGTGCGTGGCGATGTGTTCGAATGGGGATCGCTGATGGCGGGAGCTCTGTTCGGTTCGCTGCCCGTCGTCATCCTCTATTCGTTCTTCGTGGACTATTACGTCTCGTCGATGACCGGGGCGGTCAAGGAATGAAAGGGGCAGAAGCTGCCCCTTGCCGAGCCTACCGTTTATTCCTCTTCCGCCATTCAGCGAACTTTGCGCGCGGCGCTTCGCTGGTTGCCGGATAGAGCCCGATGATGGTCGCGCCGGCGAGCACCTCCTCGGTGACGAAATCCTCGTAGGCCGTCATCTCGACGGCCTCGTCGGCAATCTCCTCGGCAAGATGCAGGGG
The DNA here is from genome assembly GCF_014193955.1 of Rhizobium sp. BK379. Lineage (NCBI taxonomy): Bacteria > Pseudomonadati > Pseudomonadota > Alphaproteobacteria > Hyphomicrobiales > Rhizobiaceae > Rhizobium > Rhizobium sp. BK379. Next base: position 358,309 of record NZ_JACIAD010000003.1, on the reverse strand, counting down.
GATGACCACCACGCCCTCATTGTCGCCGACCACCACGTCGCCCGGGAAGACAGGAACATCGCCGCAGCCGATTGGGACATCGATCTCGATTGCCTGATGCAGGGTCAGGTTTGTTGGCGCTGACGGCCGGTGGTGATAGGCAGGGATATCGAGCCCGGCGATTTCAGGACTGTCACGGAAACCACCGTCGGTCACGACACCGGCAACGCCGCGCACCTGCAGGCGCGAGACGAGAATCGAGCCGGCGGAGGCCGCACGCGCGTCCCGCCGGCTATCCATGATCAGTACTGCGCCTGGCGGGCAGCGTTCCACGGCTGCGCGTTGGGGATGTTCCGGATTGCGGAAAACATCGAGCGTGTTCAGGTCTTCGCGCGCCGGAATATAGCGCAGCGTGAAAGCCTGGCCGACCATGTTAGTCTTCTTCGGTGAGAGCGGGCGCACGTCCTGGATGAACTGGTTGCGCAGGCCGCGTTTGAAAAGAGCGGTACAAAGCGTTGCGGTCGAAACGCTTTTCAGCTTCTCACGCGTTTGCTCGCTCAAAGTGGTGGTCATATCTTGTCCTCCTGAAATCAATAGATATCCGGCTCGCCGGGGGCGGGGCCAAAACCGGTTTCCAGAAAATCGAAATCGCAGCCCGTATCGGCCTGGGCGATGTGGCGGGCAAACATCCAGCCATAACCGCGGCCGAATTTCTCTGGCGGCTTGACCCAGGCGGCGCGGCGGCTGGCCAGTTCCTCATCATCGACAAGCATGTCGATGCGGCGGGCTTCGAGATCGAGGCGAACAATGTCTCCAGTCTTCAACAGGGCGAGCGGGCCACCGACGTGCGATTCCGGGGATATATGGAGCACGCAGGCGCCGTAGCTCGTGCCACTCATGCGCGCGTCCGAAAGCCGCAGCATATCGCGGTAGCCTTTCTTCAGCAGCGCCTTCGGCATCGGAAGCATGCCCCATTCCGGCATGCCGGGGCCGCCTTGCGGGCCTGCGCCGCGCAGAACCATGACATGATCAGGGGTGATATCGAGGCTTTCGTCGTCGACGGCTCGCTTCATGTCCGGATAGCTGTCGAAGACGAGGGCAGGACCTTCATGCTTGTGGAAGCGCGGATCGCAAGCAGCCGGCTTGATGACGGCGCCGGTCGGCGCAAGATTGCCCTTCAGCACCGCCAGCGACCCTTCATGATAGAGGGGATCCTCGAGCGAGCGGATGACATCGTCGTTGTAGCATCTGGCCCCGTCGAGCGTTTCGCCGAGAGTTACGCCGGTCACCGTCATCGTCGAGAGATCTAGCTTGGACGAGAGCTTTGCCATCAGCGCCCTCAGGCCGCCCGCGTAATAAAAGTCCTCCATCAGATAGGTCTTGCCGGTTGGGCGTATATTGGCGAGCACAGGCGTCGCGCGGCCGGCGTGATCGAGATCGTCGAGCGTCAGCGGTATGCCGGCCCGGCGTGCCATCGCGACCAGATGCACGATCGCGTTGGTGGAACAGCCCGTCGCCATGGCTACCGTCACTGCGTTATTCACTGCCGTCCGGGTGACGATCTTCGTCGGCACAAGATCCTCCCACACCATCTCGACAATGCGACGGCCGACTGCCGACGACATGCGGATATGGTTGGAATCGGCAGCGGGAATGGAACTTGCACCCGGCAGCGTCAGCCCAAGCGCTTCGGCGATCGCCGTCATCGTGCTTGCCGTGCCCATGGTCATGCAATGGCCATAGGAGCGGGCGATCCCGGCCTCCACTTCGACCCATTCGGCTTCGGAAATCGTGCCGGCCCGCCGCTCGTCCCAGAATTTCCATGCATCCGAACCGGAGCCCAGATATTCACCGCGATAGTTGCCGCGCAGCATCGGGCCTGCTGGCAAATAGATCATCGGCAGCCCCATGCTGAGCGCACCCATGATAAGCCCGGGCGTCGTCTTGTCGCAGCCACCCATCAGCACCGTGCCATCGACCGGATGTGAGCGCAGCAGTTCTTCTGCCTCCATGGCGAGCATGTTGCGATAGAGCATGGTCGTCGGCTTGACGTAGCTTTCCGACAGCGACAGCGCCGGCAGTTCGAGCGGGAAGCCGCCCGCCTGGAAGATGCCACGCTTCACATCCTCGACGCGATGCTTGAAATGCGCATGGCATGGGTTGGCGTCGGACCAGGTATTGAGGATGGCGATGACGGGCTTGCCCGACCATTCCTCCGGCGCATATCCCATCTGCATGGTGCGGGAGCGGTGTCCCGAACTTCTGAGGTCGTCGGGCGCGAACCATCTGGCGCTGCGCAGCGTGGAAGGGCTTCTCCTGACATTCATCGTGAAGTCCTGTCTCGGATTAAAGAAAATGCCGTCCCAATCCCGGCGCGACTTTGGGCGAATGAACTGAAGCACTAATGCATCAGTGCATCAAGCCAGAAAATATGTTTAAACGGTCGGCAGTGTTTCGAGGGTGGGACAGGCAGGCGTGAAAGTTAATCGGACAGAATTTCCTCTCGACCGAACGCGTCAGGTCGCACCGCAAATTCTTGAAATCCTTCGCTCCCGTATTCTCTCCATGGATCTGACGCCGACGACGGTTCTGTCACGCGTGTCGCTGCAGAGCGAGTTTAATGTCAGTCAGACGCCGGTGCGGGATGCCTTGATGCGGCTGGAAGAGGAAGGACTGGTCGAGGTCTATCCGCAATATGCCACTGTCGTTGCCAAGATCGACATCGAGCATGCCAAGCGGGCGCATTTTCTCAGGCTGTCGATCGAACTCGAAGCGGTTCACAGGCTGACGCTCGCAAGCCCGGCCGAGACGGCACAGGTATTGGAGCGGGTACTTCGTATGCAGGAGGCAGTGGCCTCGCCAATTCAGTTTGACCAGTTCGATTCACTCGACAGGGAGTTCCATCGCACGCTCTTCGAGCGCAACGGCATTCTGGGTCTCTGGACAACGGTGCGGCGTCAAAGCGTCCATCTCGACCGGCTGCGCCGCCTCAACCTGCCGATGCCCGGCAAGTTGGAGACAGTGCTTGCCGATCATCGTGCCATCGTTGAAGCTGTTCGCTCCGGCGAACCCGAAAAGGCGGTCGCCGCCATGCGCAAGCACCTGTCGGGCACGCTGTCGATCACGGATATCATCTGCGCACAATATCCCGATTTTGTCCGGCGCTAAGGACAGACTCAGGCACGAAGGCAGCGCAGGAGGTGGCCGGAGGCGTCGCTCTGATCGGGATCGGCCATGCGGCGGGTGGTGACGAAAATCGTGCGCGGCATTGTGCGGTTCATCACGAGCTTGGTCGGATGGGTTGTCGGCAGTTCGACAGGCGTGAGCGGCTCACCCGATGGCGCAAAGCGCAACAGTTGCGAGCCGCCGACGCCGGCAATCCAGTAGATCCCGTCCTCGTCGATGAACGCCCCATCGGGCCTTCCGGCAAAAGCATGCGTGGTCGCAAAGATCCGACGGTTGGACGGCGTGCCGGTGGCAAGGTCATAGTCGCAGACCCAGATGGTTTGAACAGAAGGATGGGAATCGGAAAAATACATTCGTTGCCGTATTGGATCGAAGGCTAGGCCGTTCGGCGTCCAGAAATCTTCGAAAACCCGTCGGTGGCTGAAATCGGGCTCGATGCAGAAGATCGCGCCGGCCGGTGCTGCCATCTCCCGGTGCATCGTGCCGGCCCAGAATCGTCCGGCGGGATCGAGCGTGCCATCGTTGAAGCGGACATCCGGGCGGCTTTCCGGTGTGCAGACCCGTTGGAACAGGCCTGCCGACGGTTCAAAGAGGAAAATGCCGGTCGCAAGCCCGGCAATCAGCGTTCCATCTGTCCGCAACGCAATGCAGCCGACTGCTTCGGGCGCATCCCATGCCGAGGTCTTGCCGGTTTCTGGATCGGTACGCAGCAGCTTGCGGCCGTCGGTATCGACCCACCAGATGCAATTTTCAGTCTCCGACCAGACCGGGCTCTCGCCAAGATGCGCCCAGCGGTTGGAGAACACTTCGAATGTAATCGCCATTTCGCTCTCAGCTTGTCTCACTATATCAATACGACATGCATAGCTTAGCCGCAGCCTCTCGGGAATCGTGGGGTCGCGACCTGTGCGAATTGTGGTCCTGATGCGGAACACGAAATCGTGGGCAGTCGATCCCACTTTCCTACGAACCGCTACGCGGAAGCTCCTGCGACCGCCCGGTCATGACCTCGTGGACCGTAAATTCCTGCTTTTCCAAGGCTTTCGGGCGGCGTTATGTGGAAGGTCCCAGCACACTTCATTGTTTTCCGGCCGGTCGTTGAGAATGGTTTTTCGCGGCTTTGCAAACCACACGGTTTACTACCGGTTGCCAAAAAACCATAATTACCTCACCTAGATCGCACATCGACAACAGGCATTACGAATTGGATCAACGCTTGCGCATATCACACATCGTCCTTGGTGCATTTCTTGCAATCGCGCAGTCCGCCTATGCTGAAGTCGCATCACCGCCCGTTTTGGCGCCGCTAAAGCAGCAGGCGCAAGCCGCTCAGTTGAGCGCACAACTCCTCACGCGATACAGCTACAGGCCTGTTGCGCTCGATGACGCCTTGTCGGCCAAGATCATGGATCAGTTCATCAAATCACTGGATCCGGACCACATGCTCTTCCTGCAAGCGGACATCGACAAATTCATGTCTAACCGAAGCGAGATCGACGATGCCGTCGAACGGAAGGATTTGAAGATCCCGTTTGCGATCTTCAATGCCTATGAGCAGCGTATTGTCGATCGTATGACCTACGCGCGTAATTTGCTTAAGCAGGGCTTCGATTTCGGCGTACAGGAAAATTATTCAGTTGTGCGTGACAAAGCGCCCTGGCCGCAATCGGAGGCCGAAAGCAATGAGCTCTGGCGCAAGCGTGTCAAAAGCGACTGGTTGCTGCTGAAACTCGCCGGCAAGACCGATGCAGCCATTCGGGAGACGCTCGACAAACGCTATGCAAACGTTCTCGAGCGCGCCTATCAATATAAAAGCGAGGACGTATTCCAGTCGTTCATGGAGGCCTACGCAACGTCGGTCGATCCGCATACGGACTATTTCGGCGCGGCTGCTTCGGCAGATTTCAATATCTCGATGAAGCTTTCGCTCGTTGGTATCGGTGCGGTTCTGCAAGAGCGCGACGACTACACGACGATCCGTGAGCTCGTGCCCGGCGGTCCTGCCCAGTTGTCGGGCAAGCTCGTGGTCGGAGATCGCATTACGGGCGTTGGTCAAGGCAAGGATGGCGCGATAAAAGAAGTGGTCGGCACGCGCCTCGATGAAGTCGTGCAATTGATACGCGGGAAAAAAGGCTCCGTCGTGCGCTTGGACATCCTGCCCGCGGATGCCGGGCCAGATGGCACGCATCGTGTTGTCAGCCTCGTGCGCGATAAAATCAGCCTTGAAAAACAGGCTGCAAGGAAGACCGTTCTCTCCGTGAATGACGGGGGTGTCACACGCAAAATCGGGGTGATCACCCTGCCGACATTCTATGAGGACTTTGAAGCCCGGCACAAAGGGGACAAGGACTATAAAAGTGCGAGCCGCGACGTCGCCAAGCTTCTCGACGAATTGAAGCAGGAAAAGGTCGACAGCGTTCTCATAGACGTGCGCAACAATGGCGGCGGTTCATTGGATGAGGCAGTTGATTTGACGGGCCTGTTCATCGGCAATGGCCCGGTCGTTCAGCAACGGAGTAGCGACGGCAAGGTCGCGGTCAGAAGTGCGGATTTTGCGGCACCTGTCTGGACAGGCCCGATGGGCGTCCTCATCAATCGTGGGTCGGCATCGGCTTCAGAGATTTTTGCCGCGGCAATCCAGGATTACGGTCGCGGCGTGATCATCGGCGAACCGAGTTTCGGCAAGGGCACCGTTCAGACCGTCGTTGATCTCGACCAGATCGTGCGCAACAGCAAACCCGAACTCGGCGAGCTGAAGGTGACGATTGCCCAGTTTTTCCGGATCAATGGCGGTACGACGCAGCTGCGTGGTGTGACGCCCGATATCAGCTTGCCCGGGCTTTCCGACCCGGCGAGCTTCGGCGAGACGAGTTATGACAACGCTTTGCCGTGGGCGCAGATCAAACCCGCGAATTACGCACCCGCCGACACGGTCGCAAAGTTGCTGCCGACCTTGCAAAGCCGCCATGATGCGCGGGTTGGAAGCGATCCGGCCTTCCAGGGACTCGTGAAGGATATTGCCGACCTCAAGGCGCTGCGCGATAAAGGCGTCGTTTCCCTCAATGAAGCCGAGCGTCGCAAGGAAGCAACTGCTCGAGAGGAGCGCCGGAAGTCCCGAGCACAGTTGCTCGGTGGCGAAGATACCGGCGCGGATGATGGGCTGGAGTCGAACGAACGCAGCCTGAGTGCCGATATTGCCATTGAAGATGCTCGCAAGAAAGCAAAGGACGTGCTTCTGGACGAGGCAGCCGCCATCCTTGCCGACGAGGCGGATTTGCAGCAAGGCGTGTCGAAGACAATCACCAAGCAGTAGACACAGGCGGAAAGTAGTCAGACCGGAGCGTCCCGTCGCGGCCTATCGGGCCGGCCGAAGCGATCCCAGCTTCGTCCGGCCAGCGAAAGGATTGATTACCGCCAGTCGCGGTCGCGATCCCAGCGGTCGTAGCGTCTGTATTCGCGCCAGTCGCGATGCGGACGACCCCAACCGTAGGAGCGATCCCAACCGTAGTAGCGTGGCGGCGGCGGTGCCCATCGATTGGGCCGGCAAAAGCCGCGCGGGCTCAAATGATAACCGCGGCCACAGGCGTAGTCGACCGTTACGACGTTCGAGGCTGCCGGAGCCGTGACCCTGCCAGAGGGCATGGCATTTGCAGCTCCAGCTGTCATTCCGGCTGCGAGAAGGGCTATGGTGACGAGAAGTTTTCGCATCTTCGTTTCTCCGATTATTGGGCGATTTAACGCCTGTCCCGGTGAACCGAGGCTGAAAACGCCGTTCACCTGGGCGACAGCTTCAGCCGCTAGTCGCGTTCCCAGCGATCACGCCGGTCATCGCCGCGCCGATCGTTGTTGCCGGAGTTGGATGCCTGCAAATGCTCCAGCACCTGCAGAACAGCGTCGGCGCAGTCCTTTGTGGAGTCGCCGTCGGCGCATCTGAGATCGATCCTGGTCTGGCCGTTCTCGATGTGGAACCGGGCACCGCGCTCCCTCGGCTGCGAACGCCAATCATCATCAGCACGCTCCTCGTTCTTGCTGGAAGAATTCGGTGGCGGCGGTGGATTTTGCCTGCTGGATTCTGGTGGTGGAGGCGGCGACGGTTCGGCTGGCGCCTGCGCAAGGGCGCAAGTGGAGATCAGTCCAAAGACAGCCGCCGTTGACAGTCCTATGATTTTGTTCATGACGTTACCTCGCTTCTGTGCCGAGGTAACGAAGGGTTGAGGCGATAGTTCCTGTCGGGCGATTGCGGCTGATACCTAGCCATGCCGGGGCCAGTATCGTTCAGTCCGATCCTGCCTGTCACGGGCAGATCGTCTGGTCCTGTCTTGCGGACGGGATTGAATCTCGCACAGGAGATCGCTTGCTTCCTGTATGTCCGGTCGATGCCTAGTGGAGGCCCTGCAGCCGATTCCGCCGTTCACTCAACAATTCATGTTGCACCAGGTCTCGCGCTTCGGCTGAAAGGCCGTTCGGCCCGGATAGTCCGAGCGCGACTAACCTCGCTTCGATCGCCTGTGGAACACTATCTGCTTCGTGCTGGCAGAGCCGCACAAGCCACTTCCATTCGTCGCTTGTCATGTCCCTTCGCGCGACCATCAACTGCCTCCAGCCCAAGGATAACCGTAATTTCGAGAATATCACAATTCTCATCGAAAGGCAGTGAGGCACGCCGTTTTGCAATTCCTCGGTCATGACGATACAGATCTTCGGATCTCCTGTGCCGGGCCCCGGGCCGGTAGTCGCGGGAAGCGTGTGCTGGTTCCCCGAATCGGGCGGCCGGAGAATGGGAGGATCGAGGAGGCTGCAACCTATCCTTGACTCTGATAGCCTGCTATCCGACAGTGTCGCCTGTTAAATCCATGGGGATTCAATGGGCCTCACGAAAGGCTTCACGATCGTCGGCAGAGCTGCGATAGCCGCCATCGTGTTAATGTTCCTTGCGCTCTCGCTTGTCCTGGGCTTTTGGCTGCATTCGAGCTACATGTCCGCCGTCAGGCGTGGAGAGGATCAGGTCACAGCCACAGCCAAGATCGTTGCTGCCAACGCGATCTGGATCAATTCTCTGGCGCGCCAGACCCTTTACCGCATGGACGATGCCTTCGGAGCGGCTGAGGCATTGCCGGACGACGCGCGTATTCGAAGGCTCAACGCCGCGACGGCTGCATTGCCGACCACGGCAACGGCTTACGTGGTCGCTGCGGATGGGACGCTGCTCTATTCCACTGATCGCGAAAGCAGCCCCGCAGACATCGTCGATCAAACCTATTTCCGCCGCCTGGCCAATGGCGCAGAGGACCATACGTCGGCGATGACCGTCATGCGCAATACGGATCGCCACGTCTTCCTATCGGCTGCGCGCATCGAGAGGAACGATAAGTTCGAAGCCGTCGCGATCCTGGCGTTTGATGTCGGAATGCTGCGATCGATCTGGGACGCCGCCTCGCTCGGAGCAGGCTCGACGGTGAGCTTCTTGAGACGTGACGGAAAGCTGATCGCCAGATATCCCGAACCGAAAGAAGTCGTCGATCTCGGTAACTATATCCTGTTCACCGACTATATGCGCAAGGCGACATCGGGCTCCTATGTGTCTGTCTCCCCTGTCGACCAAGTCGAAAGGCTGGTGGCATACCGCATCGTCGAGCGGACACCATTCGTCGCCATCGCATCGGTCGACACCGGCGCAATTCTCAAGCCGTTCTGGACCGATGTCTCGATTGCCGCGCTGATCGTTCTCCTGGCACTTTGCGCCGCCGTGGTGGGCGGGTTGAAGATCCTGAACCTGGCGCATGCAGACGCGCGCCACACCGCCGAACTTGCCGAGGCGCTCCGAACCAATCAGGTGCTGATGCGGGAAATTCATCACCGGGTGAAAAATAATCTGCAGACCGTCATGGCGCTCATCCGGCTGCAGGGCCTGCGGCCTGAAACCGTCCAGAGGGTGAACGAGCGGATCGTTGCCATGTCGGCGGTGCACGAGCAAATGTATGGCTTCGATCAATTCAGCAGCGTCACTGCGCGGCAGTTCGTTCCCAACCTGGTGCGCACGCTGGTCGGGTTGCATGATCGCGACATCAAGCTGACCTTCGAGATCGACGATATCAGGATCGATGCGGACAAGGCGACGCCATTTGCATTGTTGCTGAACGAGCTTCTGACAAACAGCATGAAATACGCCTTCGTCGACCGGACCGACGGTCATATCCGCATCAGGCTGCTCAAGCATCCCGATGGCAAGGTCCTGCTTGAAGTGGCTGATGACGGCGTTGGCTATGAGCCGGTTGCGACAGAAAGCGGCATGGGAAGCCGGTTGATAAAATCCTTCGTCAGCCAGATGGATGGGACCTACGGCACCGAACGGGCACGCGGTACCGTCTTTACCGCCCTGTTGTCTATCGCTGCGCGATGATGCTTGGAACGGCGTTGGCGTCGGCGATTTTGGCTTTCCGTGCAAAAAATCTTTGAAGCAATCTCCGGCTGTGCTGGCGCTGGCGAGGAACTCCCTCCGGACCGGCGGCAATTGGCGAAACCGCCCGCGCGCCGCCGTCGCTTGATGTCAACCACGACTGAGGCGTTTCGGATTTCCTAGGGCCAGCAAGCCGCCTTCTCAGCTCCTAACCTGGCCGCCACCGCGGCCCGACGGGTCGAAGCGCACCCGTTCGGAGGTCGAGTAGAGATACAGGCTCTGCTGTCGCCGCTTATCTAGGGGAAAGGTCAGTCTTATTCCAACTTGGCATTGCAAGTTTCCCGCCCTGGATTATTTGATAGGGTTCGAAGAACACACCCGGAGTGTCCGTTGAATAAAACCCGGCCAGCGCTCCTTCTCATCACGGCGTCGCTCATTCCGGTCATCATACTGGCAGCGCTGATGGGAAGGTTCTTCATCAAGGAGCAGCAGGCTGCTCTCGACGATGACATTCGCGGCCGGGCAGCGACGTTGGCCGCCACGCTTCAACGCGAACTCGCGAGCCAGATCCAGCTGCTTTCGATCGTCGCCGATTCCCCTCGGCTCGATCCCCCCATACCGCGCGCCGCTTTTGCCGAGACTGCGCGGCGTCTGCGCGATCGGGTGCCGGAATGGGAGCAGATCCGGATTTCCAACGAGAAGGGCGAAGTGGTTCTGTCATTTCCGCCGCTCGACCCCTCCGCCGATACGCATGTTGTGGACATGGAAAGCCATGACGCCCTAGTTCGCACGGGTGTCGCGGTGGTCGGCAATATCGCCATCGGGCCGAAAGGCCAGGCGGCCTTTGCCTTGCGCGCTCCGATCCAGAGGAGCGATCGTCTGAAAGCCGTCCTTTCGGTGGTGATCCGTCCGACGATCGTGACGAAACTGCTTTATGCCAATGGACTTCCAGGATCATGGTCGGCCTGGATCGTCGATGGGCAGGATCGTCTGGTTGCATCGACCGGCGATCCCGCGCTTGCCGGCAATCCGGCGAGCGAATTCGCAAGCTTTTCCGGCAATGACTTCGGGACGGCCACCGTCAAGAGCGGATTGGAGCTTCGTGTCGCCGAAGTCGCGCTTGCCGACACGCCTTGGCGGGTAAGGGTTGGCCTGCCGGTTTCCGATTATGAGAGGCTGGCGCGCAGGGCCACCATGCTGCTTGTGACGGCGAGCTGTTTCACACTTCTGTTGTCCGGCTCGGCCGTGTTTCTCTTCTACAGGGAGGCGCGCGCCCGGAACCGGGAGCGCGAGAGCATGGCCAACTGGCAGCGGATGGATGCGCTTGGCAAGCTGACAGGGCAGGCTGCTCACGATTTCAACAATCTCCTGATGGTCTTCCAGTCAGGGGTTGAGGGCATCAAGAGACGGCGAAACGACGAACAGCGCGTGACGCAGCTTCTGATGCACATGAGCGATGGCGTGGCACGAGGAAAGGCGATCACGCAAAGGCTGCTGTCGTTTTCAAGGCGCTCCAACCAAGGTGCCTCCCAGATCGAACTGGACGTCAGGCTTGCCGACCTGTCTCCGCTGTTGCGTCAAGCGATCAACGACACAATCGTGATGGAGATCAGGATACCGGAAGATACCTGGCCGGTTCACGTCGATCCTGCCGGGCTTGAAATCGCCCTGATCAACATCCTGACGAATGCGCGCGAAGCCATGACGGGAGGTGGAAAGGTGACGATTTCCGCCCGCAATGTGCTCAACGCAGCCACAGAGGATCCGGGGCTGCAGGGCCCATTCGTGGCGCTGACGATTTCTGACACCGGGACAGGCGTTGCCCCGGAAAATCTCGCGCGGGTATTTGAGCCATTCTTTTCCACCAAGAAAAATGGTGGCTCAGGCCTTGGTTTGACGCAGGTCCACAGTTTCGCCACCGGCAGCGGCGGTGCGGTCAAGGTCGCAAGCCTGGCCGGTCACGGCAGCGCCTTTACCTTGCTTTTACCACGATCGAGCGGGCCGCGTGCGGCACGTCCGGATCCAGCACCCCCCGCGAATCTTCCCCATGCGATCATGATCGTCGACGACACACCGACATCGCTTGAATCCGTGCGACTGGCGCTCGAGGGCATCGTGCCGTCGATCTTCCTGGCCGCAGGTGGACCTGAGGCAATCGAAATCCTGGGCCGCCATCCTGAAATCGAAGCGATCGTCAGTGACATCATGATGCCGGGCATGTCGGGCATTGAGCTTGCCGAGGAGATCCGCCGCAGAAACGCATCTCTACCCGTCGTGCTGATGACCGGCTACAGCGACAGGCTTGAGGCCGGTACGGAGGTCGGCTGTCCGGTTGTCCCGAAGCCCTTCAAGATCGAGGATCTGGCCGCCAGCCTCGAAAAGGCGAAAACCTCTGTAGTCCAATCTGCAAATGTCGTGCGCCTGGAAATTCCGACGAAGGGCTGACCAGCTTCGACGTCTTTGCGAGGTTCATTTTTCGCGCGACTGCGGCAAACGAGTTTCGGCAACGATCTGCTTCCCTCCATCAGCCGTTACCGCCGATCTTATCGTCGCTGCTCCTTTCGAGGGGAACCCTGGCCAATCTTTGCCGTTTTGCGCTTTGCAAAGATAAAAGGAATATGTCGATGGTTGGAACAAGCGCCAAGCGGGGCACGGCGATCTTCGCGGAAGCGATACTCGTCCTCGGACCGGTCAATCCCTGGTCAGACATTCAGCTGGAGCATGCGGTGCGATGATTACTAGCGAACAGCTGCGCGCAGCGCGCGCGCTATTGCGATGGGAGCAGAAGGACCTTGCCGATGCCGCACGGGTTTCATTGCCTTTGATCGAGGAGCTTGAAGCCGTGCCCGGGCAGTTGAAGACGGAAGGGCGGGCAATTGAAACAATCATCAACGCCGTCCGTTCGGCAGGTGTTTCGTTTTTCGACGGAGACTATTCAAGCCCGGGCGGACCTGGTGTCCGCTTCAGCCAGCCTTCCGGCTCCAGCCTGGATACCAATGAAGACGAAACGATCCAGTACCGGGAATTCTTCGAGAACGATGCGCCGCCTGGTGCGGGTGGTTGAGACGACGCGCGCCTTCCAGCGAAGGTCCGGACACGCTGGCTGCCGGGACATTAAGGGACGCCTTTCCGCGTCCCGGCTGTCTCATTTTGTCGGCGGTGAAGCCTTGCCAAGCTTGACGGAGGGTTCCCGGCCCCAGACACGCAGCTTGCCGAGTTCGGTGACGAACGTGGCAATGCCCTCTTCTCCAGGCAAGCTCAAGACGCCCTCGTCGATGCTTTCGGAAATTCCCGCCTTTTCTAGCAGCGGCAGCGCCGACGGATCATAGCCGATAAACTTGCAATGCTGGAAAGCATCGGCGACGAAGTCACGTGCTGTGGCCTCCTTGACGAGGTCTTCGATAGCGGCCGGTGCGGTCAAAAGTGCTATCGCGTCGAAAAGCACCGACGGTGCGCCATCGATCATATGCTGCGCTTCGATCCAAGTGCTGTCCGAAGCCGTCACGCCACCAACCTTGGGAGCAATCAGTTCGAAGACCGCTTTCTGCTTGGTAAGAGCCGTTGTCACGCCCTTGAGCAGTTTGGCATCGACACCGTCGGTAATGAGGATGCCAAGTTTGCGCCCTTCGAAGCGTCCAGGACCGCGTTTCACGATGCTGAGCGCGGGTGAGGGCTCCAGGTCCTGACGCGTTGGAATAGCGGCCTGAGCCGGTTTCGGCAGCGACTGCAATCCCAGTTTTTCTGCGACGGTGGTCGCCAACGTTTCGTCGATGTTGATCAGATGAGATACCATTCGCTCGCGGATGACAGGGTTCTCGACCTTGCTGAGTTCAAAGGTGAGCGCCATGGCGATGTGCCGTTGCTCGGGCGGCGTCTGGCTGATGTAGAACTGGCGCGACTGGCTGTAATGGTCGGCGAAGCTCTCCGGACGCAGCCTGGCCTTTGCGCCTTGTTCCTCGGACGCGAAATGTCGAAAGCCTTTCTGAGGCGATTCTCTCGGACCTTCGCCCCAGGAGTTTGGCAGGTAGTTGACCCGGCCGGCCGGATTGCGCATCGCCATGTGGCCGTCCTGCTGAAAGGTATGGAAGGGACACTTTGGCGCATTGATCGGCAGGTGCGTGAAGTTCGGGCCGCCGAGGCGCTTGAGCTGGGTATCCAGATAGGAGAAATTCCGGCCCTGCAAAAGCGGATCGTCGCTGAAGTCTATCCCCGGCGGAACGTTCTGCGTCATGAAGGCGACCTGTTCTGTTTCGGCGAAGAAATTGTCGGGCATGCGATCGAGCACCAGCCGGCCGATCGGTTGAACAGGGAGGATTTCTTCCGGAATGATCTTTGTCGGATCAAGCACGTCGAAATCGAACGTGTCGGCGAACTTCTGATCGAATAGCTGGACGCACAGTTCCCACTCCGGAAACTTACCCGACCGGATTGCCTGCCAGAGATCGCGGCGATGGAAGTCTGGATCAGCGCCGTTGATCTTGACCGCCTCGTTCCAGGCGACGGACTGCAGCCCAAGCTTCGGCTTCCAGTGGAACTTGACGAATGTCGACTGATCCTTAGCGTTGACGAAACGGAAAGTATGGACGCCGAAGCCCTCCATGAAGCGGAAGGATCGGGGAATCGCCCTGTCAGACATGACCCACATGATCATATGCATGCTTTCAGGCGTCAGGCTGATAAAGTCCCAGAAGTTGTCGTGGGCGGATTGCGCCTGCGGAAAACCCCGGTCTGGCTCCGGCTTTACGGAATGGACCACGTCGGGAAATTTGATGGCGTCCTGGATGAAGAAAACCGGGATGTTGTTGCCGACGAGATCCCAGTTTCCTTCCTTGGTGTACATCTTCACGGCAAAACCGCGAACATCCCGCGCAAGATCGAAGGACCCTTTGCTGCCCGCGACAGTTGAAAAGCGCACGAAGGCGGGTGTCCTTTCGCCCGGGCGCTGGAAAATGTCGGCCCGCGTGTAGTCCGCAAGGGATTTATAAGTCTCGAAAAAGCCATGCGCACCATAGCCGCGGGCGTGGACCACGCGTTCGGGAATGCGCTCATGGTCGAAATGGAAGATCTTTTCTCGGAAGTGGAAGTCATCGATGAGTGCAGGTCCGGGTGCCCCGACATGCAGGCTGTTCTGATCGTCTGCTACAGGGCCACCTTGGGCTGTTGTCAGCACCGGATGCCCATCTTCGGCGAACTGATGAAGCTCGCCCCCTTCGCCGCGATGGAGTTTCCGGTCATGGATCGTCGCTGTGTTTTTCCCGGCGGTCGTCGAAGGTTTCTTGGCCATCATGTCGTTCCCTTGCGATATATGTGAATTGCCAACTGGAAATGCTGCCTCGGGGCCGGTCCGCTCATGTCGGAGCGTTCGATCTGGCCCGCATCGCGGTGCTTTGGCGTCTTGGTGGTGCTACCGGGCGCGGACGCATTCCCAATGTCTGCGCGGCGTCATTGTTCCCAATCGTACTGAAACGAAGGTCCCAGGTCGGCGCTCGCTCAGCCGTCTGTACATATTGAGGTGGACCTTCGAACGAGCACGAGCGTCGAAGAATGGTATTCACGCCCCCGCCGACAGTGCAGGCCGCAATGCCCGAGCTCATAAGATCGGTTTGCCGCCTGTCACCGCAATCGTTGCTCCCGAAACATAGCTCGACAGCGGATCGGCGAGCATCACATAGGTGGTTGCAAGCTCGGCGGGCTGCCCAGGTCGCTGCATCGGCACCTGTTTGCCGAAGTTCCTGACGGCTTCGTCCGGCATCGTCGAGGGAATGAGCGGCGTCCAGATTGGGCCTGGCGCGACCGCATTGGCACGGATGCCCTTTTCCGCAAGCATTTGGGCCAGACCCGCCGTGAAGTTCTGGATCGCCCCCTTGGTTGTCGCATAGGCAAGCAGGTGCGGGCTCGGACTGTCAGCATTGATCGACGCCGTATTGATGATCGCGCTGCCCGCTTTCATATGCGGGACTGCCGCCTTGGTCAGATAGAACATTGCATGGATATTGACCTTGAAGGTCAATTCCCACTCGTCATCGCTGATTTCGCCGATATCCTTGAAGCTTGCCTGATGGGCCGCATTGTTGACGAGGATGTCGATACCGCCAAGTTTGCCGCGCGCGGTTTCGATGATGTGCCGGCAATGTTCGGGATGCTGCAGGTCCCCGGAGACGAGAATGGCCTTTCGCCCTGCTTCTTCGACCCATTTCTGGGTTTCGCGTGCGTCTTCGTCCTCGTCGAGATAGGCGATGAGAACATCTGCGCCCTCACGGGCATAGGCAATCGCAACGGCTCGTCCGATACCGCTGTCGCCGCCGGTAATAATCGCTTTCCTGCCGGTCAGTCGGCCAGATCCTCGATAGGTCTGCTCGCCGTGGTCCGGTACCGGCGACATAGCGTCGGTCGTGCCCGGCATGGGTTGGCGCGCCGTATCGAAGGGTGGGGTCGGGTAGTTGGCCATTTTCTGTTTCTCCGGTTTTGACGATGGGCCGGCCTCAGGCGACGGCGACCAAGGACTTTGGCTTTCGCCCGTCGCGGAAGCGGGCGGAGCGTCGATACACAACTCGTCGGTCGGCCAGCAGTTCCCGGTGAGTTCGCGGAGATAATCCGGATTGAGCGCCGTGTTTGCGCAGCTCGTTCCGGCCAGCCATCTCAAGACGGAAGGTATTGGTCTTGTTCTTGCCGGAAGCTAACCAACTGATTTAACGAACCCTTCGACCGGCGGTCGAAGCGGCATCCGAAGCGACATATCCCGTGGGCAATTAAGTCAGCCTTCCAAATCAGATCTTCCGCAGCTGATAACGGCTCTTGACAGGCAATCTCTTGTCATGGAGTGTAAGTAAAGCGTTTTACTAAAGCGGTTTACAAGCTGATGGCGCAAGCGAGAACTCCAGGGTTGAAGGATGTCGCGAAAGCGGCGGGGGTGTCGGTGACGACAGTCTCGCGCATGCTGAACGGCTCGCTGGATTTGCCTGCCCTCACCAAGCAGCGTATCGAAAACGCTATCGCTTCCCTCAAATACCAGCCGAACCCTCACGCGCGGCGGCTGAGCCGCGGCCGCTCCGACATGATTGGGCTGGTCGTGCCCGATATCGCCAACCCGTTCTTCGCGACCATGGTGGCGGCGGTCGAAGAGGAGGCAAACGATCGGGGGCTGGCCGTTTCGCTCTACGCGACTCTCAACCGGACCGGCCGTGAAGTCACCTATCTTCGGCTGCTCGAGCATAATCATGTCGACGGCCTGGTTTTCGTCACCAACCATCCCGACAACGGCGATCTCGCAGCTCTCATCAATCGAACAGGCAAGGTGATCGTCGTCGACGAAGACGTTCCGCTTGCCAGTGTCCCGAAGCTCTTCTGTGACAACTTTCAGGGCGGCCATCTGGCGGGGCGCCATCTGGCGGAGTTCGGCCATCGGAACGTGCTCTATGTGGGCGGTCCCGATGCCATGATCAGCACGCAGCGCCGTTTCAACGGATTACATAGGGGCCTGCAGGAGCATTTCGGTGGTGGTGCCTCGATCCGGCGCTACAGCGGCGAATATACGGTCGCCTGCGGGCGGGACATGGCGCGCCGCTTCCTGGAAGAAGGCAAGCCTGCGACCGCAATCTTCGCGAGCTCCGACGAAATCGCCATCGGCATGATCGAAGTCTTCAGGGAGAAGGGAATATCGATCCCTGAAGACCTGTCGATCATCGGCTTTGACGATGTCAGTCCGCTGCACCTTTTTGCGCCGCCATTAACGGCGATCCGGCAGCCGGTGCGCGCTATCGGCCGGCGTGCCCTGTCCCTTCTTCTTGAAACAAACTGGCAGGAGAGCAAATCGCTCGCCACCGAGGAACTCGTGCCAGTCGAAATCGTCGTGCGGAACTCCGTTGCGCCGCCGTCGACCCATAATAAGCAACGATAACGAAACCAGAGGATGAGAACATGAAACAGATCAGACGTCGGGCGTTCAGCGCCGCTCTTGCCTTCACCGCGCTTGCCAGCGCCACACTTGGAGCTTCGCTCGCTCACGCTGCGGGCAAGACCTATGCGCTGGTGCAGATCAATCAGCAGGCCCTTTTCTTCAACCAGATCAACGAAGGCGCGCAGAAGGCGGCCGATGCCTCCGGTGACAAGCTTGTCATCTTCAACGCCAACAATGAAGCGGCCGCACAGAACAGCGCCATCGAAAACTACATCCAGCAGAAGGTTGATGGCCTGATCGTCGTCGCAATTGACGTGAATGGCATCATGCCGGCGGTCACACAGGCTTCGGACGCCGGTATTCCCGTTGTCGCCATTGATGCAATCCTTCCCGATGGACCGCAGAAATCGCAGATCGGCGTCGATAACGGCAAGGCCGGCGCCGATATGGGTGCCTACTTCCTCGACTACGTGAAGAAGAACATGGGCGGCAAGGCCAAGGTCGGCATCGTCGGCGCCTTGAACTCCTATATTCAGAACGTCCGCCAGAAGGGCTTCGAGGACGCCATCAAGGGCGATGGCATCGAGACCTCGGGCGTCGTCGACGGCCAGAATATCCAGGATAACGCATTGGCTGCTGCCGAGAACCTGATTACCGGCAATCCCGACATGACGGCGATCTACGCAACCGGTGAACCGGCCCTGCTCGGCGCCATCGCCGCTGTCCAGAGCCAGGGCAAGCAGGACAGTATCAAGGTCTTCGGATGGGATCTGACCGCTCAGGCGATTTCGGGTCTCGACGATGGCTACGTCGTTGCTGTCGTCCAGCAGGATCCTGCCGGCGAAGGCAAGGCCGCAGTCGAAGCTCTTGCCAAGCTGACTGCAGGCCAGAGCGTCGAAAAGAGCATTTCCGTTCCGATCACGATCGTGACGAAGGAAAATGTCGAGCCATACCGGGCCGTCTTCAAATGATGACGGACAATCGGCCTGTTTATGCCGGGGCCGGGGAGGCGCAAGCCTCCCCGCATTCCTCCGGCTCGTCCGCCCGGACACCTGCTGTCTCACTGCGCGGGATCCGCAAGACGTTCGGTTCGCATCAGGCGTTGCGTGGCGTCGACCTCGACCTCTTTCCAGGCGAGTGCCTTGGTCTTGTCGGTGACAATGCAGCCGGTAAGTCAACGCTTACCAAAATCATCTCCGGAACCTATCTGCCGGATGAAGGGACGATTTCGCTGAACGGCGAAGATGTCCATCTGTCCGGGCCTGCGGATGCTCGCAACCGCCATATCGAAATGGTCTTCCAGGATTTGAGCCTCTGCGACCATATCGATGTCGTCGGCAATCTGTTTCTTGGACGCGAACTCACCAGGGGTCCGTTCCTCGACCGCCAGAAGATGATGAGCGAGGCGCGCAAGATGCTGGATGCGTTGGAAATCCGTATTCCGCGTCTCTCCGCCAAGGTCGAGAAGCTGTCTGGGGGCCAGCGCCAGGCGATTGCGATCGCACGCGCGGCTTCCTTCCAGCCCAAGGTTCTGATCATGGACGAGCCGACATCGGCATTGGCGGTCGCGGAGGTCGAGGCTGTGCTTGCACTGATCAACCGCGTCAAGGCAAAGGGTGTATCCGTCGTCCTCATCACCCATCGCCTGCAGGATCTGTTCCGCGTCTGCGACAGGATCGCCGTCATGTATGAAGGCACCAAGGTTGCCGAGCGGGACATCGGCAAGACCAATCTCGAAGATCTCGTCAAGCTCATCGTCGGGGGAGAAAGACATTGACCGTCTACACCGAACGCGCCAAGGGCTCGCCGATAGCCGACTTTCTGGGTGAGAACGCTCAGGTTCTGTCGATCGCCTTTTTCTTTCTGGCATGCCTCGTCTTCTTTTCGTTGACGACGACGACCTTCATGACGACGGGCAACATCCTGAACATCGTGCGCCAGGCAGCTCCTATCCTCGTCGTCGCCATCGCCATGACCCTCGTCATCGTCACCGGCGGGATCGATCTGTCGGTCGGTTCGATGCTGGCCCTGATCAACGCCGTTGCCGCCATTACACTGGCGACAGGCATACCCTGGCCCGTAGTCTCGATCGGCATGCTCGCCTTCGGCGGCATTGTCGGTCTGCTTCAGGGCTGGTTCATCGCCTACCAGAACATTCCAGCCTTCATCGTCACCCTTGCCGGGCTTTCCATCCTGCGTGGCGTGGCCCTCTACCTGACGCAAGGCTATTCGATTCCGATCAACAACGAGCCTGGCTTCTTCTACCTGGGGCGTGGCGAACTGGCGGGTTTTCCTGTCCCGGCGCTCATTGCGATTCTGGTTGCGATCGCAGGCTACGTCATCATGGCGGTCACCAAGTACGGACGGCAGATCGTGGCTGTCGGATCCAACATGGAAGCAGCGCGCCGCGTCGGCATGCCGGCCAAATGGATCGTCGCCTCGGTCTACCTCGTGTCAGGCGCCGCCTCCGCACTCGCTGGTCTTTTGATCGCGGCTCGCCTCGGTTCCGGCTCGTCGAATGCCGCTGTCGGCTTCGAACTGCAAGTCATCGCGGCGGTCGTGCTCGGCGGCACCTCGCTGATGGGCGGGCGCGGCACGATGATCGGCACGGTCCTTGGGACGATGACCATTGCCGTCATCGGCAACGGGCTGATCCTGATGCATATCTCGCCCTTCTTCACCCAGATCGTCACCGGCGCGATCATCCTTGTCGCCATCTGGCTGAACACTCGCATCTTCACAACCAACTTCCGCTTGGCGGGCAGGAGGAAGAGCTGATGGCGGCAAATGAGCTTTCGCCGGGTCACGTGCGATCCGGCAATGTGATGACGGTCTCCGGGCCGGTTCCAGCGGCGGAAATCGGCATCACGCTGATGCACGAACACATCCTCAACGATTGCCGCTGCTGGTGGCATGCGCCGAAGACGCCTGAGCGGCAATATCTTGCCGAAGGGTTTGTCTGCATGGAGATCCTCGGCGAACTGAGGCAGGACCCCTTCGTCAACAAGCACAATATCACGCTCGACGACGAGAACCTTGCCGTCACCGAACTCGGGGACTTTGCCAGTCTCGGCGGCCGTACGGTCGTTGAGCCCACATGTCAGGGCATTGGTCGCGATCCTCTCGCCTTGCGGCGGATTTCTGGAGCGACAGGGCTGAACATCGTCATGGGTGCCGGCTTCTATCTGGGTTCCTCGCATCCGGCCAAGGTTGCCGGCATGTCCGTCTCCGAGATCGCCGACGAGATCGTCTTCGAAGCGACGGTCGGGGCGGATGGTACCGATGTGAAGATCGGCCTGATCGGCGAAATCGGCGTATCCTCTGATTTCACCGCCGCCGAGGAAAAATCGCTGCGGGGTGCGGCGCAGGCACAGGTACGCACCGGCCTGCCGTTGATGGTCCATCTTCCCGGCTGGTTTCGGCTGGGCCACAAGGTCCTTGATATCGTCGGTTCCGAAGGCGCCGATCTCAGGCACACCGTGCTCTGCCACATGAACCCGTCACATGACGATCTCACCTATCAGTCGGAATTGGCCGCCCGCGGCGCGTTTCTCGAATATGACATGATCGGCATGGACTTCTTTTACGCCGATCAGCAGGTGCAATGCCCGAGTGACGAGGAGGCGGCGCGCGCGCTCGTCAAACTCGTCGAGATGGGATATGCGGATCGCCTCCTGCTCTCCCACGACGTCTTCTTGAAGATGATGCTCAAGCATTATGGGGGCAACGGCTACGCCTATATCCTGCGCCACTTTCTGCCTCGCCTGAAGCGTAACGGTCTCGATGATGCGATGCTCGACGTCTTCATGCGCGCCAATCCAAGGTCGGTTTTTCAGGCCAGCGCCTGACCGCCATATAAAAAGAAATGGAAACATCATGACAAAGAAGGTTCTTCTCGTCGGCGAAAGCTGGGTCAGTTCCGCCACGCATTATAAGGGTTTCGACCAGTTCGGGAGCGTCACGTTTCACCTCGGCGCCGAGCCGCTCGTTGCGGCACTCAAGGATAGTTCATTCGAGCTCACCTATATGCCGGCCCATGAAGCAGTCGAAAAATTCCCCTTCGACATGGCAGGGCTCGACGCTTTTGATGCGATCATTCTCTCCGATATCGGCGCCAACTCCCTGCTGCTTCCCCCGGCGGTCTGGCTGCATTCCAAGACTGTTCCGAACCGGCTGAAACTGCTCAAGGCCTGGGTCGAAAAGGGGGGCGGGCTGCTGATGGTCGGCGGTTATTTCTCGTTCCAGGGCATAGACGGCAAGGCGCGCTGGCGTCGCACGCCGGTCGAGGATGTCCTGCCGGTCACCTGCCTGCCCTATGACGACCGGGTGGAAATACCGGAGGGAACGACACCTGTGCTCGTCAAGCCCGGTCACGAGACCGTCGCCGGTCTGTCAGGCGAATGGCCATTGCTGCTCGGCGTCAACGAAGTCGAGGTGCGCGAGCGAGCCGATGTCGAAGTCATTGCCCGGCTACCGGAGGCGGAAGGTGGCCATCCATTGCTGGTCACAGGCCGCTTCGGCAAAGGCCGAACTGCCGCCTGGACCTCGGATATCGGTCCGCACTGGCTCTCCCCGGCCTTCTGCGAATGGGAGGGCTACGGGCGTCTTTGGAAGAATATTCTCGGCTGGCTGACGGAGGCAGAATAGCCTCATTCGCCGGCGAGAATGCCGGCGAGTTCTAACCTGGTTGGGAAGGCCGAACGCGTCCCGCGGCGGCTGACGGTAATGGCCGCAGCCGCAGTTGCGTGATGGATCGCCTTCGCATCGAGCCTGGTCGATCGGAGGGCCGCAGAGGCAAGGGCGACCGCCATGAAAGTGTCACCGGCGCCGGTCGTATCGACGACCTCTGTGACACGGGCAGGAACGGTTGCCAGTACCTGATTTCCGCTGGCAAGGATCGCCCCGTCGCCGCCGAGG
This sequence comes from Rhizobium sp. BK379, assembly GCF_014193955.1. Classification (NCBI taxonomy): domain Bacteria; kingdom Pseudomonadati; phylum Pseudomonadota; class Alphaproteobacteria; order Hyphomicrobiales; family Rhizobiaceae; genus Rhizobium; species Rhizobium sp. BK379. The sequence goes on along the minus strand of NZ_JACIAD010000003.1, from coordinate 335,933 downwards.
GTCAGCACGGTCTGCGTCACGCCGGCTTCGGCGAGGCGCTGGATCGCGGCCTCGCCGAACGATCCGGTCAGACTTTCGGCCTCGCCCCTGTTGAGGAAGGCGATGTCGATGAGTGGCCAGAGCTCGGCGAAATAGGGCCTGAGCGGAGAGGGATTGAAGGCGGTCGTCAGGCCGCGGCGTCGGGCTTCGGCGAGAATGCCGCGGGTCACGTTTTCACTGAGGTTGCCCTGGAGCACGACGAGGTCGCCGACCGCTGCATCGTCAAGCGGGGCAAGCGCCTCGGACAGGGTCAAGGCTTCGGCCGAGTCCGTCGTCGTGACGATGGCGTTTTCGCCGTCGGGCGTCGTGAAGATGATGGAGAAATCGCTGGAGCGATGAGGACTGCCCAGCAATCGGGCGTCCAGCGCTTCACCAGCGAGCTGGTCGCGGATCGTCTGGGCGCGAAAATCGTCGCCGACGGCCGTGACAAGCGTCGTGGGAAGGCCTGTGCGGCCCATCACGACGGCCTGATTGGCACCCTTGCCACCGAGGTCGCGGGTTTCCTCCCGACCGAGGATCGAGGCGCCGGCTTCGGGCATGGACATTACGGAAATGGTTTCGTCGACGGCGACGTTACCGATGACATAGGCACGCATGGCTGGCTTTCAGAAGGGAAAGAAAAATGCAGCAGATATCGGATAAGGCCACAAGCGCCATACGGGAAATATTCGGCACTGACAAGGCGCTGATTGGCATGATCCATTGCCCGCCTTTCCCGGGGGCTCCGCGCTACCGCAGCGCGGCAATGGATGCGATCTATGACGCCTGCATGCGCGATGCGGAGGCGCTTGTCAAAGGCGGCATACACGGATTGATCGTCGAAAATCATGGCGACATCCCGTTTTCCAAGCCGGAGGATATTGGCCACGAGACCGCAGCCTTCATGTCGGTTGTGACGGACCGCATCTCTCGTGCCGTCGGGGTACCGCTCGGCATCAATGTGCTTGCCAATGCGCCGATCCCCGCTTTCGCGATCGCGGCAGCCGGTGGGGCGCGCTTCATCCGTGTCAACCAATGGGCCAACGCCTATGTTGCCAATGAAGGCTTCATGGAAGGCCGTGCAGCCGAGGCCATGCGCTATCGCTCGGCCCTGCGTGCCGAACATATCAAGGTGTTTGCCGACAGCCATGTCAAGCATGGCGCACACGCCATCACCGCCGACCGGACGATCGACGAACTGACCCGTGACCTGGCGTTCTTCGATGCCGATGCAGTGATCGCCACCGGCCAGCGAACGGGCAACAGCGCGACAATGGAGGAGATAGAGGAAATCGGTGCTGCGACCCATCTTCCATTGCTCGTCGGCTCGGGCGTGACCAAGGATAATATCGTCGAGATCCTCAAGCGCACCAACGGCGTCATCGTCGCGTCGTCGCTGAAGGAGGGCGGCGTCTGGTGGAACCCTGTCGAACCGGCTCGTGTCGCAGCCTTCGTCGAAGCCGCAAAACCCGGTCTGGAGTCGTGACGATCATGGTATCTCTCTCCGAACAGATGCTCGACGAGAACCGTGACGTCTTCGAAGCCATGGTGCACCACCGCTTCGTCGAAGACATCAAGGCTGACCGCCTCCCGAAGGAGGCCTTCGAACGATATCTCGTCTTCGAGGGCGCCTTTGTTGAAACGGCGATTGCGATCTTCTCCTATGCCACGGCAAAGGCCGGGACCATCGAGGAGAAACGTTGGCTGATCGGCGTCCTGGATGCACTTGCAAACCAGCAGATCGGCTATTTCGAGAAGACCTTCGCAGCCCGCGCCATCGATCCCGCCCGCTATGATACCGGCCGGGCCGATGTTGCTGCGTTCCGCGAGGGAATGCTGGCAATTGCCCGTGACGGCGGCTTTCTCGACACGATTGCCGCGATGTTTGCGGCCGAATGGATGTACTGGACCTGGTCGACCGAGGCCGACCGGACTGATATCAGCGATCCGCTTCTCAAGGCATGGGTCAAGCTTCATGCCGAACCGGAGTTCGAAGCGCAGGCGCGCTGGTTGAAGGCGGTGCTGGACGAGGCCGGTGAGACGATGGATCCTGCCGAACGCAAACGATTGAGCGCCATTTTCGGCCGTGCTCAACGCCTTGAGATCGATTTCCACGAAGCAGCCTATTCCTGAGAGCCTGCGCAATGACCGGCAATCCCGAGATCAATGGAGAACGCCTGCTGGAACGACTGGACCGGTTTGCCGGGATCGGCGCGACCGCGGGCGGCGGTGTCAATCGTCAGGCCCTGACGGAGTTGGACCGAAAAGCCCGGTTGCTGCTGGCAGAGTTGGCAGAGGCGCGCGGTTTCGGTGTCTTCCAGGATCGCGCCGCCAATCTTTTCATCCGCCGGCCGGGCAGAGACGAGGGGGCGCCGCCGCTCCTGATTGGCAGCCACCTCGACAGCCAGCCGTCCGGAGGGCGCTTTGACGGTGCGCTCGGGACACTGTCGGCCTTCGAAGTCCTGGAAAGTCTTGAGGATGCGGGCGCTGAAACTCAAAGGCCGATCGAAGTGGTTGCCTGGACGAACGAGGAGGGATGTCGCTTCGCACCGGGCTGCATGGGATCCTCGGCATTCTCGGCAGGCGAGATTCCGTTTGCCTGGTCCGATCTGGTCGCAACCGACGGCGCACGGTTTGGCGACGAGCTGAAGGCAACCATTGCCAGCCTTCCGCAGGCCGCGATGCGCGATCTCGGCTTTCCTGCTTACGCATATCTCGAACTGCACATAGAGCAGGGGCCGTCTCTCGAGAAAGAGGACATCCCCATTGGTATCGTCACCGGCATCCAGGGGACGCGGTGGCTGGAAGTGACGGTGTCGGGCCAGACCGCCCATGCTGGGACCACTGCGCTCAACTATCGTCGGGATCCGCTTCGCGCGATGATCGCGGCCCTCAACGGGCTTTACGCCAGTATCATGCCTCAGGACGAGCGTGCCCGATTTACCGTCGGACGTATCGCCGTAGAACCCGGTGCCATCAATGCCATCCCGCAGACGGCGCGATGCACCATCGACATCCGTCATCCGGATTCATCGGAGATCGATCGTTTGAGCGCGACCATCGAGCAAGTCTTCGGCGACCGCGCGGGGGCGGAACATTGTCAGGTCGCAATCAGGCAAACTTTCGATATGCCTCCGGCCAACTTTCCTCGAACGGTGCTGGAAGCACTGGACAGGGCCGCGATAAAAGGCGGGCTGGCAACCAGGAAAATGCTGTCAGGTGCCTTCCATGACGCATTGTTCGTCAACCGGGTCGCACCCGCGGCACTGATCTTCGTGCCTTGTCGCGATGGCCTCAGCCATAATGAAGCCGAATATACCGCACCGGATCATGTTGTTTCCGGAGCACGCATGCTGCTGCTGTCGACAATCGAAATTCTGGAAGCCGCGCTTTGAAGCCTATGGCTCGGAATTGATGATCGTAAGTGCTGTATCGAGGGATGGCCCGTCGCGAAGATCGCTGCGCTCCTGAGCCGTGCCCGCGGATATTTGTAGTGCTCAGTGATGCCCGAAGATTATTCGCCCCGGGGAAACCGCTGGTTCTCCTCGAGCACATTCAGATCCATATGATTGCGCATGTAGCGCTCGGCGGCTTTCTGCAGAGGTTGATAGTCCCAGGGGTAGTAGGCTCCTTCGCGCAATGCCGGATAGACGACCCAGCGCCGTGCCTGGCTTTCTCGAACTGCCACATCAAACGCTGCAAGATTCCAGCGAAGCTTTGCCTGATCGAGAAGCGTGGCAAGCGTATTCGCATGGGCCGGATCGCCGGCCAGATTGATGAGCTCGCGGGGATCGGCCTGAAGGTCAAAGAGCAGCGGCGGATCCTTCTCGCAGACTGTCAGCTTGAAGCGCCCGGAGCGAATGCCCACGAGCGGCGCGATCGATCCTTCGGCCGCATATTCCATCAAAACCGGACTGCGGGTTTTCGTGCCATTCACCAGCTGTGCCAGGTCCTCGCCATCCGTCCAATTGGCGATTGCCGAAATATCGAGGCCGGCGAGGCCGGCAAGCGTCGGCGTGACATCGAGAGTGGATACCGGCTGATCGACCAGGGCGGGCTGCCAATCCGGTGCCGATATCATCAGCGGCACGCGTGCGGAACCGTCGAAGAAGCACATCTTGAACCATAGGCCGCGCTCCCCCAACATGTCGCCGTGGTCGGAGACAAACAGGATGACAGTGTCGTCCTGCATCCGTGTGCGCTCCAGCACGTCGAGGATCTCTCCGATCTTCTCGTCGACATAGGAGATATTCGCAAAGTAGCCTCGCCTCGCCCTGCGGATCTGTTCGGCATTGATATCGAAGGCCTTGTAGTCGCAGGCCTCGAGCAGGCGCTTCGAATGCGCGTCCATCTCGTCAAAGGGCAGTGGTGGAACCGTCGGGTCAAGTGCCGGGCAGTCCTCGTAGAGATCCCAGAATTTGCGCCTGGCGACATAGGGATCGTGCGGATGGGTGAAGCTGACGGTCAGGCACCAGGGACGCTCGTCTTGACGGCGCGACAGGTCATAAAGTTTTCGAGTGGCATTGTAGGCGACTTCGTCATCGTACTCGAGCTGGTTGGTGATCTCAGCGACCCCCGCGCCGGTCACGGATCCAAGATTATGATACCACCAGTCGATCCGCTCGCCAGGCTTGCGGTAATCAGGCGTCCAGCCGAAGTCTGCCGGATAGATATCCGTCGTCAGGCGCTCCTCGAAGCCGTGCAATTGGTCGGGCCCGACGAAATGCATCTTGCCCGACAGGCTGGTGTGATAGCCGGCGGCCCGGAGATGGTGCGCATAGGTCGGAATGTCGGAGGCAAATTCGGCCGCATTGTCGTAGACCCGCGTCCGGCTTGGCAACTGGCCCGACATGAAGGAGGCGCGCGCCGGCGCGCAAAGGGGGCTTGCCGTATAGCTGTTGGCAAAACGGACCGAACGGGCCGCGAGTGCCTTGAGATGCGGCGCATGCAGGAAATCGGCCGGCCCGTCCGGAAACAGCGTGCCGTTCAGTTGGTCGACCATGATGATGAGAATATTGGGACGGGCCATTGTATATCGACGCTGCTCACATTCAGGGGCTTGTGGGGGAAGGGGTCTGCGGATGCGTCAGCCACCAGTTCGCCTGAGGGAACCGGCTGTCGCTGGCGGGTGCTGGTCTTGATCGGCGAGCGCCGATCAGGTCCATCATCCTCTTCAGAAGCGGCACTGGTCGTCGCATGAGTGATCCTCTCGGCGGCGTGGGTCGCAGTTGTCATTTCACGATAACCAACTTGATGATTGCACACTATCGCCTTGCCGACATCCGGTGTTCCGGGCGCTCGCGCCTGCCTGTTTTACAGGGGGCGAACTTGCCGGCGACACCAGGGGTCGCAGCAAGACAGGCGTCGTGGCCGAGCGCGTGCATGATGCAGTATCGGCTAGCTGGCTGCCGCCTGACAGCATCTTGCGAGCATGCGGAAGGATCTTCATGTCGATCGACCGACCGATGCCCACCGAAGAGAGCATTCTGGAATTCCTCGATGTCTGCGAAGGCTTTTATCCGCCTGACGCAGTCGAGGCATCGATCGATCAGCAACGCCAATGGTATGACGCACTCTGCGCGCGATTTGACCATGCCCTGCCGCAGGGGATGGTCTATGCGGATGGCATGGTGCTGCGGATACCGATCCGCCGGTATCGGCCGCGGACAATAACCACATCAACCGTTCTCCTCTATCTCCACGGCGGAGGTTTCGTTGTCGGCTCGCTCGAAAGCCATCACTCGATCTGCGCTGAAATCGCCGATTTTGCCGGCGCCGAACTCGTTTCCGTCGACTACCGGCTGGCGCCCGAATACCGCTGGCCGGCGCAGAGCGAGGATTGTTTCCTTGTCCTGAAGCATCTGCTGTCGTCCACCGGTAGCAAGGTCGTCATCATCGGCGATAGTGCCGGTGCCAACCTGGCGGCAGGGCTCGCCATCAGGGCGCTGGGGGAGGCCTTACCCGGTATCGCCGGTCAGGTTCTCGTCTATCCGGCGCTGGGCGGCGACCTGCAGAAGGGCTCCTATGTTGAAATGGCAAATGCACCGGGCCTGACCACCGCCGATGTCGCCTACTATCGCAGCGTTCTGCAGGCACCGCTGCGCCATCCTGTCGCCGCGCCGCTTCACGCGGTATCGGTCGAAGGACTTGCACCTGCCTTCATCACGGTTGCGCGGTTCGATCCGTTGCGAGACGACGGCCGAGCCTACGCTGCCCGGCTTGCGGAGGTCGGCGTGGAAGTCTGGTTCCGGGAGGAACCGCAGATGGTGCATGCGTGGCTGCGCGCGCGCCACATGAGCGAGGGTGCCCGGGCAGGCTTCAAGGCGGTATGCGAGGCGGTGCGGCTCTTCGCTTCGCGCTAACGGCTACATCAGATCGCGGGCGATTGCCGTCTCGCCAAAATCCTTCTCGAAGATTTTTATCCCGCCCTCATGGGCAATGACCGTGGCGGCGATGATCCAGTGCGTTGCCGTGCAGGCGATCGATGCGGTCGCAACCGTCGTCACGGACCAGCCGGGACGCTGCATGTCGCAGGTCCAGGTGGACCGCCCCGTCATCGAGAGTGGATCGCCCGGCCTAATCGACCATATTTCATCGCGTACCTGACGGGTGCTGAGCCCGGTGTCGGGATGCTCGAAAAGCCCGGTATCCTCGTAAATACAGTATTCGGTTCGATTGGCGGAAAGCTGTCTGATGACCTGCCTTCTGGTCTCAGCCTGCGCATGCTCGATATATTTCGGCAGCGGATCGGGATTATCCGGCTCCTTCACGGCGACGAGGCGGTGATCGGCAAGTATCGGCAGCGCAAGTTCGATCGAGGCCGTACCGATGACGAGGCCGGCATCCGTCGGCGGCGGCAGGATCATCGGCCAATAGGCCGTCGAAAGCGAAAGGCGAATGCGATGGCCGGTGCGGAAGCGATAGCCGCAGGCATCGAGCAGCAGGCGCACCGTCGTCCGCTCTCCGGCCTTCATGGGTTTGGGCTCGGCATTGCCATCACGATGAGCAAGATTGAGAACGCCGAAGGAGACGCGTGTGGCCGTGCCGTCCTCATGCACGTCGACGAGCCGCGCGCAGAGATTTGCGGTCTCTGCCTCGCAGCGTAGCGCCAGCGTAACAATAGGCTGGCCGAGATAGTCATGATCTTCGACAAGTGGCGGGGTCTCGAATATGAGCGAACCGGCATCGTCCCCGCGCTGGTCGATGGCCATTTCAGCATCCGGTTTCAGCGTGAAATATTCCCCCGATGCCGTGCCGGTATCGAGGGGCGAGCGCACATAGACCTCTTGCGCTGATGTCTGGGGCTCGGCCGCTCCTTCCTCGAGCCGGCTGGACGATCCGACATGGAAAAACTGCATTGCCGGTTCGCGCCATGCGTCCATGGCGACCCAAAAACCGGGATCGGCATCGCGGCGCGGGGCAGGGCGCACGGCGTCGAGAATATAGGCGCGAAGCTGGGGCGTATTTTCCGCACCATTCTCTTCGCCACGCAGCCAGCGGTTCCACCAGGCGATCGCTTCGCCATGGAAATCGGCGCGCGGCTTTGGAAAGGCGAAATGCGGATATTTGTGAACCCAGGGGCCAATCAGCGCCTTAGCCTCTGTGCCAAGCCCGGCGATCGCCTTCAGCGGCGTGTTGCGATAGCCGTCCGCCCAGCCGGCAATCACCATCGCAGGGATCTCGATGCGTGCAAAATCCTCGCAGATCGAACCATGTTCCCAGAAGGCGTCGCGTCGCTGGTGGGCAAGCCATTCCTCCATGAAGAACGGTTCGTTTTCCAGCCGCTCCAGCCACATATCCTTCCAGCGATCGCCGGTGATAGCGGGATCGGGCGGGCGAGACTGGTAGCCGAGCATCGTCGCGGCCCAGGAGAGCTGGGCGGAAAGGTGACAGCCGTTCTTGTAGTGGATGTCGTCATTGTAACGGTCGACGGTCGAGGCGATCGAGATGACGGCCTTCAATGCCGGCGGACGCAAGGCCGCGACCTGCAGGCTGTTGAAGCCGCCCCAGGAAATGCCCATCATGCCGACCGAGCCGTTGCACCAGTGCTGATCGGCGATCCAGGCGATCAGTTCGCAGGCGTTGGCAAGCTCGAGCTCGGTATATTCGCCGTCGATCACGCCTTCGGATTCGCCCGAGCCGCGGATATCGACACGCACGCCCGCGATGCCGGCGGCGGCAAGGACCGGATAGGTCGATTCGTCACGCAGGCTCGTTCCATCGCGCTTGCGATAGGGCAGGAATTCGAAGACGGCCGGCACCGGATCGGCATCCGTACCATCAGGCATCCAGATCCGCGCGGAAAGTCGCGTTCCGTCGCTGAGCGTGATCCACTGGTTTTCGATCGTCGTGAAGGAGCGTTGGCGCATGGTTTTCCCTGGAAGCAATCATTGAGCCGGCCAAGAGCGGCCGGCCGATTTGACGTTCAGTTGCCGGCGCTTTCCATCCGCCGGGTGGTCAACACCTTTTCCAGCCAGCCGATCTCCATCTCCGGGACGGATTTCAGGAGCAGGTCGGTATAGTCGTCGAAGGGCGGTGAGAGCGCCTTCGATTTCGGGCCGAAGCGCACGAGCCTGCCGCGATGCATGACCGCGACGCTGTCGGCAATGGCCCTGACGATGGCGATGTCATGGGTGATGAAGATGTAGGAGAGCTTTTCCTCTTCCTGGAGGCGCAGCAGCAGCTTCAGGATGCCTTCAGCCACCAGAGGATCGAGAGCCGAGGTCGGTTCGTCGCAGAGGATGAGTTCCGGTTTTGCGGCGAGCGCGCGCGCAATCGCCACACGCTGCTTCTGGCCCCCCGAGAGCTCTGCCGGGTAGCGGTTCAGAAAGCCGTTGCCCATCTCGATCTGGTCGAGCAATTCCTTCACGCGGTCGGTCTTTGAGGCTCCCCTGAGGCCGTAATAGAAGGTCAGCGGCCGGCCGATGATGTCGCGCACGGTCTGACGCGGGTTCATCGCCGTGTCGGCCATCTGGTAGATGAGCTGAATGCGGCGGAGATCGTCGCGTGGCCTGTGTCGGACCTCGGGCGTCAATGGTTTGCCGGCAAAAGAGATCGACCCGGCGCTGGGTGACAAGAGCCCAGTGACGACGCGGGCGAGCGTCGATTTTCCCGAGCCCGATTCACCGACGATCGCCAATGTCTGCCCCTTCGGCACATGCAGACTGACATCGTTCAGGACCTTGAAACCATTGGAATATTCTGCGCTGACGTTTTCGATCTTCAGCAGAGCATCGGACTGGTCGACAGCCTCGTCCCTGAGCGTCTGCCGGACGTTGACGAGCGCGCGAGTATAATCCTCCCGTGGCTCTTCGATGATCTGCCGTACACTGCCGTATTCCACGGTCTTTCCATGGCGCAGCACCATGATGTCGTCGGAGATCTGTGCGACGACGGCGAGATCATGAGTGATGTAGAGGGCCGCCGTATGGGTTGCTTCGATCGCATGCTTGATTGCAGCCAGCACGTCGATCTGGGTGGTGACGTCAAGTGCAGTCGTCGGTTCGTCGAAGACGATCAGTTCGGGGTTTGAGCAAAGCGCCATGGCCGTCATGGCGCGCTGCAACTGGCCGCCCGAGACCTGGTGCGGGAAACGCTCGCCGAAACTTTCGGGATGGGGAAGGCCAAGCACCTGAAACAGGTAGAGCGCTCTGTTCTTCGCCTCCTGCTTGTTCATGAGCCCGTGTTTGACGGAAGCCTCGATCACCTGGTCGCCGAGCCGGTGGGCGGGATTGAAGGCTGCCGCGGCCGACTGTGCGACATAGCAGACGCGGGCGCCGCGGATCTGTCTGATGCCCTTCTTGCCAAGGGCAAGGATATTGTCGCCGTCGAGCCGCACCTCTCCGCCGGTGATCTCGGCACCGCCTCGGCCATAGGCAAGTGCCGATAATCCGATCGTCGACTTGCCTGCCCCGGATTCACCGATCAGCCCGAGTACTCGGCCTTTCTGCAAATCAAAGGAAACGCCGTCGACGATGGTCACGCGTTTCGGTGCTTCACCCGGCGGATAGCTGGTGGCTTCGATCTTGAGATTGCGGACGGAAAGAAGATCAGGCATCGCCACGCCCTCCCTTGAGGCTCGAGGTTCGTTTCAAAAGCCAGTCGACAACGAGGTTGACGCAGACTGCGAGGATGGCGATCGCGCTACCCGGCACGAGCGCTGCCGAAATGCCGAAAATGATCCCGTCCTTGTTGTCCTTGACCATGCCGCCCCAGTCAGCCGATGGCGGCTGGATGCCGAGGCCTAGAAAGGACAATGTCGAGAGGAACAGGATCGAGAAGGCAAACCGCAGGCCGAATTCGGCAAGCAGCGGAGTCAGGGTGTTCGGCAGGATCTCCCTGAAGATGATCCAGAGTTTTCCTTCGCCGCGAAGTTTGGCCGCCTCGACGAATTCCATGACGGCGACATCGAGTGCCACGGCGCGGCCGAGACGATAGACGCGGGTGGAATCGAGGATCGCCATGACGAGGATCAGCACGATGATGTTTTGTGGCAGGACGGCCAGAACCACGAGTGCGAAGATCAGTGTCGGGATCGACATCATCAGGTCGTTGAAGCGCGAGAAGACCATGTCGATCAGCCCGCGCGAGACCGCTGCCGTAAAGCTCAGAATGACGCCGAGCGAAAAGGAGATGACGGTCGCTGCAAGCGCCACGAAAAGCGTCGTGCGCGCGCCGTAGATCAGACGCGAGAGGATGTCGCGGCCGAGATTGTCGAGACCGAAGACATATTGTGCGTCCGGCATTTGCCACACGCTGCCGACGACCTCGGTCTCGCCGTAAGGCGCGATAAAGGGTGCAAAGAATGCGAAGACGAAGGCGACGGCGATGCCGATCATGCCGATCCAGGCGGTGATGGGGATATCTCTCAATCTCATCTTGGATGCCTCAGCCGGGGGTTGGCAATGATGGCGAGAATGTCGGCCAGCATGTTGAGGAAGATATAGACGGCGGCAAAGATCAGGCCGCAGGCCTGCACTACCGGCATGTCGCGCACCGTCACGGCATCGACCATGTACTGGCCCATGCCGGGATAGACGAAGACCACCTCGACGACGACCACTCCGACCACCAGATAGGCGAGGTTCAACGCCACGACGTTGATGATCGGCGCAAGCGCGTTCGGTGCGGCATGCTTGACGATCGAGCGAAACGCCGAAAGGCCCTTCAGCTCTGCCGTCTCCATATAGGCCGACGACATGACCGAGAGGATTGCGGCGCGTGTCATGCGCATCATGTGGGCCAGCACGACGAGTACGAGGGTCGCCGTCGGCAGGGCGATCGCCTTCAGGCGGTCGGCAAAGCCCATGCTCTCATAGACAGTTGCGGGAAAGGTGGCGACGCCGAACTTCACCGCGAAAAACATGATCAGCAGGTAGCCGATGAAGAACTCCGGCAACGAAATCGCAGCCAGCGAAATGATGTTGATGATCTTGTCGGGCAGGCGGCCCCGAAAATGCACCGAAACCATGCCGAGCCCGACGGCAAGCGGCACGGAGATCAGTGCGGCAAAGCCCGCCAGAAATAGTGAATTGCCGAGCCGCTTGCCGATCTGCTCGCTGACGGAGTTCTTGCTGGCCCATGATGTGCCGAAATCGCCTCGCACGGCATTACCGAGCCACTCGACATATCGCGTCGTCACCGGCCGGTCGAGGCCGAGATCCTTGCGGATGTTGGCAACCGCCTGCGGCGTTGCCGACTGGCCGAGATAAGTCGTGGCGAAATCGCCGGGGAGAGCTTCCAGGCCGCCGAAAATCAGGATTGAGACGGCAAAGAGCAGGATGATGCTGAGCACGAAGCGCTCGAGAACAAGGGCAAGCAGCGGAAAACGCTGCCGGAACCTGAGACCGGGCAGGATATTGCCGGAGGTCGGACTGGACATGGTGATGGCCTCGCGCTGAAACGTCAGGAGGACCGCGGGTTTTGTCCCACGGTCCCGGCTTCGGTGGAGATCGGACAGAAGACCGGTGTCAGGCCTCCAGCCAGACGCGGGTTGCGACGTAGCCGTTCGACATGTCGTTGCCGATGTCGTGGACGTAGCCCTTCACCTGCTTGGTGGAGGCGTTCACGAAGTCGTTGAACATCGGCAGGATGACGCCGCCTTCGTCGCGGACCATCATCGCCATGGCGCGATAGAGCTCCTTGCGCTTGGCCTCGTCGAGTTCGGAACGGGCCTGAAGCAACAGCTTGTCGAAATCCGGACGCTTGAAGCGGGTGTCGTTCCAGTCCGCCGTCGACAGATAGGCGGTGGAATACATCTGGTCCTGTGTCGGACGCCCGCCCCAATAGGAGGTGGAGAAGGGCTGGACGTTCCAGACGTTGGTCCAGTAACCGTCGCCCGGCTCGCGCTTGACCTCTATTTCGATGCCGGCCTTCTTGCAGCTTTCCTGATAAAGGACGGCAGCGTCGACACCGCCGGGGAAAGCGACTTCGGAAGTGCGCAGCAGGACCGAGCCGCTATGGCCTGATTTCTTGTAGTGGAAGGCCGCCTTGTCCGGATCATAGGTGCGCTGTTCGATGCCCTCGGGAAACAGCGCATAGGTGCTGTTGATCGGAAAGTCGTTGCCGACCTTGCCGTAACCGCCGAGGATCTTCTCCACCATGGTCTCGCGGTCCATGGCGTATTTAAGCGCGAGGCGCAGGTCGTTATTGTCGAACGGCGCCTTGTCGCAATGCATGATGAAGACATAATGGCCGCGTCCGGCAGTCGAAAGGATCTCGACATTCGGGGCACGCTTCAGGAGGTTGACGGTCTTTGGATCGACACGGTTGATGTAGTGCACTTGGCCGGACGAGAGCGCGGCGATGCGCGCTGTGGCGTCGTTCATGCCGATGATTTCGATGGAATCGACATAGCCGCGATCAGTGCGCCAGTCGTCCTTGTTCTTTTCAAAGGTGGCGCGCACGCCCGCCTCGAAGTTCGTCAACTTATAAGGCCCCGTGCCGATCGAGGCGAGCGGATCGTCCACACCGCCATTCGGCTGAATGACCAGATGATAGTCGGTCAACAGCAGCGGCATATCGGCATTGCCTTCCGAAAGCGTCAGGACGAGGTTGCCGCCGTCCGCCTTGATTTCCTTGATCGAGCCGAGAACGCCGAGTGCGCCGGATTCCGACGCCTTGTCGGTATGACGCTTGAGTGTGGCGACCACGTCATCGATCGTCAGTTCCTTGCCGTTGTGGAACTTGACACCCTTGCGGATCTTGAAGGTCCAGGTTGCCGCATCCTTCGACGGTTCCCAGGATTCGGCGAGCGCCGGTACGGCGGCACCGGTGAGCGGATCGGATTCTACCAGCATGTCGCCCCAGCAGCGGCCGACGCAGAACATGAATTGCGAGAGAAATTTCGCCGGATCCTTGGAGTCGGTTGCAGCCCCGCCCTCCAGGCCAAGCTTCAGATGACCGCCGCGTTTCGGTTCGGCGGCTTCGGCACTTTCGGTAAAGAGCTTGTCGGCAACGGCAAGTGTCAGGCCGGCTGCCATGGCGCGCCCCAGGAATTCGCGGCGGCTGAGGCCGCCGGCGGTTACCCGGCTTGCGACATATTTCGTGTAGTCGTTCATTCCCCTTCTCCTTCTTATGGTGCGTTGACTTCGATTCTTGGGCATGATTCCCGAACGGTTTCCTCTTCCGTTCGTGATGCCCGCACGCTTGCGGGAAGATGAGCGGTTGCCGCCGCCTTGTTACCGTCCTTTCCAGTCAGGGCTTCGTTTTTCGGCGAAAGCCCGTGCGCCTTCCAATTGGTCCTCGCTCGAATAAAGCCGGTCCACTGTAGCAAACTGCCGTTTGGTGATTTTGTTCATGGCAGTCTGGAAGGTGGAACCCTCCGATTCACGCACGATTTCCTTGATTGCCGCGTAGACGAGCGGCGGCCCGCTTTCGAGCCGGCGGGCGAGATCCCAGGCCCGCTCCATCAGCTTGTCTGCTGCCAGGATTTCGTTGACGAAACCCCAGCGATGCGCCTCCTGGACATCAAGCCAGCGGCCGGTCAAAAGCATGTCCATGGCGATATGATAGGGGATGCGCTTCGGCAGCTTCACCGAGGCGGCATCGGCAACCGTGCCGGAGCGGATTTCCGGAAGAGCGAAAGTTGCATGTTCTGCTGCGAGGATCAGGTCGGCCGACAGCGCGATCTCCAGCCCGCCTCCGCAACAGATGCCGTTGACCGCACAGATGACAGGCTTGTTGAGATCGCGCAGCTCCTGCAGCCCGCCGAAACCGCCGACACCATAATCTCCGTCGACCGCGTCGCCTGCCGCGGCGGCCTTCAGGTCCCATCCGGCACAGAAGAATTTCTCGCCTGCGCCGGAGATGATCGCCACCCGCAGCGATGGATCGTCGCGGAAATCACGGAATATCAGTCCCATGGTGCGGCTTGTTGCAAGGTCGATGGCGTTCGCCTTCGGCCGGTCGATGATGACTTCCAGCACTGCGCCGACCTGTCGGGTGCGAATGGGGTTGCTCAACCTATGCTACCTCCTCCGCCGGATCAGGGCATCGACTGCGGCCACGCCGTGACCTTCGGGAAGAACCATCAACGGATTAATGTCCAGTTCCTCCAGCCGTGCCGCATTCATTACGACATAATCTGCCGCCCGCGCGACAGCCGTCACTGTCGCCTCGAGGTCTCCCTTCGGGCGCCCGCGATATCCCTCGATCAGTTTTGCGATCTTCAGGCGCGAAATTGCCTCGGAAATTTCCGATCTCGTCGTCGGCAACGGCAAAATAACGGAATCCTGCAGCAATTCGACGAAAATTCCGCCGGCGCCGAGCGTTAGCGATAATCCGAAGACCGGGTCACGGGAAGCGCCGATGATCAGCTCGGCGACAGGCCGGTCGATCATCTTCTCGACCAGAAAACCGTCTGTCGCAGCCATGTTTGATGCGGCATCCGATACGGCCTTGGCATCCTTCAGGTTGAGCGCGACGGCGCCTGCTTCGGTCTTGTGCGCGACGCCAAGAGCTTTCAGGACAACAGGAAAACCGAGCCGCTCAGCACAATCCGCCGCCTGAAGCGGTGAGCCTGCAACCCTGCCTTTGGGGGTCCGTAGGCCGGCGAGATCGAGTTCGGTCTTCGCATCGGCCTCCGTCAGCGTTTCGATTGCACCTTCGACGGACGCCACATCGAGAAGCGGCAGGGAAGGCGGTTTGCGCCAGGCATGGCCGATGCCGGCGGCGACTTCCGCGGCAATCAGGGTTTCATCAATACCGCAGAAGGGAACGACGCCTTCGGCGATCAGTCGGTCGGCGACAGCCTCCGGCATGTTTTCGGGCAGCGTCGCCAGGATCCCGGCAAGCGCGCCTGTCGCAGATGCCGCAGCGGTGACCGCGTCCGCCGTCGTCACCCAGTCTGCCGCCTCGCATCGATCGGCGCGGGGAAAATCGAGGACGACGAGATTGAGGTCGTAGCCACCTTCGAATATGGCGGTGAAAGCCTCTGTCTGACGCGCACGATCGCCCCACACGAACGTGTGGTAATCGAGCGGATTGGAGAGCGTCACCATGTCGCCGAGAACGCCTCTCAGGCGCGGCAATTGCTTTGGTTCGAGATCTCGGAACGTGACAGCGCGTCCGATGGCAGCATCCGACATCAGCGAGGCCTCGCCACCCGAGCAGCTCATCGAAGAGATCGCGGCACCTTGCAGCGGGCCTGCGACATGCAGGAGTTTCAGCGCTTCGAGTAGCGCCGGCAGCGTATCGACGCGGCCGAGGCCGAGGCGGGCAAGCACTGCATCGGCCACCGCATCGCCGCCGGCAAGGGATGCGGTATGAGAGAGCGTTGCCTGTCTCGCCTGTTCAGACTTGCCGACTTTCAAAACAACAACGGGCTTTTTCGTCAGGCGGGCTGTGGCGGCAAGGCGCTCAAGCGCGGCCTTGTCTCCAAAGCCTTCGACATGGAGGCCAAGCGCCGTCACGCGCGGGTCGGAAAGCAGGCCACAGGCGATATCGGACAGCGAGGTTTGCGCCTGATTGCCTGATGTCACGACATAGGCGATCGGCAGGCCGCGCGTCTGCATGGTCAGATTGAGCGCTATGTTCGACGATTGGGTCAGGATCGCCACGCCGCGTTCGACGCGCGTCATGCCGTGCTGATCGGGCCAGAGAAGCGCGCCGTCGAGGCCGTTTATGAAGCCGTAGCAGTTTGGTCCCAGGATCGGCATATCACCCGCGGCGGCAATCAGCGCCTGTTGCAAGTCGGAGCCATCGGTTAGTTCCGCCACGGCTTCGCTGAAGCCCGAGGCGTAACAGACCGCGCCGCCGGCGCCGGCTTCCGACAGGCTGCGCACGATCTCGACGGTCGATATCCTGTTGACCCCGACGAAGGCCGCGTCGGGCGGCGACGGCAGGTCGGAAACGCTTCTGTAGCAGCGCCGTCCGAGGACCTCGGCGAGCGTCGGGTGAACGGGCCAGAGCTCGCCCGCAAACCCCATCCGATCGCACTGCTCGATCACCCGACGCGCTTCACGGCCGCCGAAGACGGCGATCGTTTGCGGTCTGAATAGGCGGTCGAGCGCGCGTGCTGTCATCGGCTATGCTCCCAGAGGCCGCAGGAGATCGCGGCTGATGATGTGGCGCTGGATTTCCGACGTGCCGTCCCAGATGCGTTCGACGCGCGCATCCCGCCAGAAGCGGGAAAGCGGCAGATCGTCCATCAGGCCCATGCCGCCATAGATCTGGATCGCCTCATCGGTGACGCGGGCAAGCATTTCGGAGGCGTAGAGCTTGGCCGAAGCGATTTCGCGATCGGAAGATAGACCTGCATCCAGTCGCCATGCCGCCGAAAGCGTCAGCCAGTCGGCTGCGTCGATCTCAGTGATCATGTCGGCAAGCTTGAAGGAAACGCCCTGATTGGCGCCGATCGGCCTTCCGAACTGCTTGCGCTCGGCGGCATAGGACAAAGCCATGTCGAAGACGCGCCGCGCACGGCCGACGCAGGTGGCGGCGACAGTGAGCCGCGTGCCGTAGAGCCATTGGTTGGCAAGTTCGAAACCGCGATGCACCTCGCCCAGCACTTGGCAGGCCGGAATGCGACAATCGGCAAAGCTTAAGGTGCAATTGTGATAACCGCGATGGGAGACGGAATCGTAACCCTTGAGGATTTCGAAGCCTGGCGTGCCGCGATCGACCAGAAACGCGGTGATCTTCTTCTTGAGACCTCTCGGCGTTTCCTCCTCGCCGGTCGCGGCAAAGACGATGATGAAATCGGCGACATCGGCATGCGAGATGAAATGCTTGGTGCCATTGAGCACGAAATCGCTGCCGTTGCTGCGAGCGGTGCATTTCATGCCGCGCATGTCGGAACCGGCATCGGGCTCGGTGATGGCCAGCGCGTCGATCTTTTCTCCGCGGACGGCAGGAAGCAAATACCGTTCACGCTGCTCGCCCTCGCAGGCCATCAGGATGCCGGAGGGACGGCCGAAAAAGACCGTCAGGGCCATGGAGCCCCGGCCGAGTTCCCGCTCGACAAGCGTGAAGGTGACATGATCGAGGCCGGCGCCGCCCGCCTCTTCGGGGAAATTGCAGGCGTAGAAGCCGAGGTCGATGCATTTGCGCCGGATCTCAGCTGCTAGATCCGGTGGGACGAAACCCGTGCGCTCGACTTCGTTCTCATGCGGATAGATTTCGGTTTCGACGAAGCCGCGGACCGTCTTGACGATCATTTCCTGTTCTTCGCCGAGGCCGAAATCCATGTCGATCTCCCTATCGTTTCTGGCTGACATGGCGGCCAACCCCATCGGGGGGAGGCAGCTTTGCATGGGCCGCGGCGATCAGATTTGCCTTGTCGAGGACTGCGACTGGCGCCGGTGTCGCCTTGCCGGCTTCGGTATCGACATGCAGCAACATCTGCTCGGCAGTGGCGAGCACCGCACCGCTCTCCGTGTCGTGGATCGTGTGGAAGAGGTGCAGCCGCTTCTCGTCAATTGCGAGGATCTGGCAGGTCGAATGGATCGCCTGCCCGAGCTTGGCCTCGCCAAGATGGCGGATATGGGTTTCGACCGTATAGTAGCTCTGCCCGGCCTCGACATAGGCAAGATCGACTCCGATCAGCCGGAGAAGCGCGTCGGACGTATCGCCGAAAACCTGCAGGTAGCGATGCTCCGTCATATGGCCGTTATAGTCGACCCACGCGGGGCTCACCTTGGTCTCGACGAGCTTGAGGGGGCCAGAACGATCGGCAGTAGTGGTTTTCCCGCCGCCTGCTGCCCACAGGGACCGTTCGAAATCCTTCAGCAGTTGGCCGGCGCCCCAGCCCTTGCCATCGTTTCCGGCCTTCAGCGCCTGCAGGATGCCGACGAGATTTTCGTCGCGGATGCGCTCAAGTGCACGGATCGAAAGGCCGGCGGCCTGTTCGTCCGACTGTTTTCCGATCTTTTCAATCAGCGTATCGTCGAGGTCGACGACGTCGGTCAGTTTCGTCCAGGGCCAGGCAAGGCAGGGTCCGAACTGAGCGAGGAAATGGCGCATTCCGGCCTCGCCGCCGGCAATGCGATAGGTCTGGAACAGGCCCATCTGGGCCCAGCGCAACCCGAAGGAATAGCGGATGACGTCGTCGAGCGTCTCGACGGTGCAGATATCGTCATGGATAAGCCAGAGCGCCTCGCGCCAGAGCGCTTCGAGCAGCCGGTCGCCGACGAAGGCCTCGATCTCCTTGGCGATATGAACGCCCTTCATGCCGATTGGAGCGAGCCGCTCCATCGCTGCCTCGATGGTCGCTTTCGAGGTCTTCTCGCCGCCGACGATTTCGACTAGTGGCAGCAGGTAGACGGGGTTGTAGGGATGGGCGACGAAGAGGCGCTCGGGATGTTTCATGTCGCGCTGCAGGTCGCTCGGCAGCAGGCCTGATGTGGACGAGCCGATCAGCGCGTCCGGTCGTGCCGCAGCATCGATTTCCGTCAATACGCGGCGCTTGAGGTCGAGCCGTTCCGGTACGCTTTCCTGGATCCAATCCGCACCGGAGACAGCCTCTTGCAGCGACGTTTCAAAGGTAAGCCGGCCGCGCGGCGGCAGCGGTGCGCCAGTCAGCATGGCATAGGCTTTTTCCGCATTGGAAAGGACCTCGCCGACGATGCGGCTTGCCTCCGGATGAGGATCGAAGACGCTGACATCGATGCCGGCAAGCAGAAAACGTGCAATCCATCCGCCGCCGATGACGCCGCCGCCGATACAGGCCGCTTTGGTAATCCCTGTCATGTCGTCCTCAGCGCTTCGTCAGATTGAGTTTCTTGCGGACGTCCTCAGGACCGATGATCCTGGCACCCATGCCTTCAACCACCTGCACTGCCTTTTCGACGAGTTGCGCGTTGGTGGCGAGAGCGCCCTTGCCGATATAGAGATTGTCCTCCAGGCCAACGCGGACATTGCCGCCCGCCAGAACCGCTGCAGCCGGATAGGCCGTGGCGTTGCGACCGATCGAAAAGGCCGAGAAGGTCCAGCTATCGGGCACGTTGTTGACCATGGCCATGAAGGTGTTGAGATCGTCAGGGGCACCCCAGGGAATGCCCATGCAGAGCTGGATCAGCACCGGATCTTCGATCAGGCCCTCTTCGGCGAGTTGTTTTGCAAACCACAGATGGCCGGTGTCGAAGGCTTCGATCTCGGGGCGCACGCCGAGATCGGTCATTTTCTTCGCCATTGCCCGCAGCATGGCGGGCGTGTTGGTCATGACGTAATCGCCGAGATTGAAGTTCATCGTGCCGCAGTCGAGCGTGCAGATTTCCGGCAGGCATTCGGCGACATGGCTGACGCGCTCGGTTGCCCCTGCCATGTCCGTTCCCGCAGTCTTCAAGGGAAGGGGGCTTTCGACATCCCCGAAAATCAGGTCTCCCCCCATGCCGGCCGTCAGGTTCAGCACCACATCGACATCGGCCGAACGGATGCGGTCGGTGACCT
The DNA here is from genome assembly GCF_014193955.1 of Rhizobium sp. BK379. Classification (NCBI taxonomy): domain Bacteria; kingdom Pseudomonadati; phylum Pseudomonadota; class Alphaproteobacteria; order Hyphomicrobiales; family Rhizobiaceae; genus Rhizobium; species Rhizobium sp. BK379. The sequence goes on along the minus strand of NZ_JACIAD010000003.1, from coordinate 316,028 downwards.
CCCTGTAGAGGTCGTTGCGGCGGCTTGCGGCACCGGTTTCCGGATCGCGGACATGGCAGTGAACGACTGCCGCCCCAGCCTTGGCGGCGTCGATCGCGGAATCCGCGATCTGCTTGGGAGTAATGGGAACGTGGCTGGATTTCGAAACCGTATCGCCGGCACCGGTGACGGCGCAGGTGATGAAAACATCGCGGTTCATCGCAAGAGGCATGTTTGTCGTTCTCCCTCGTCTTGAGGGCATTACGCGCCAGGATGCGAGAGGATGCTTTGCATTTTCGGAATCGATCGATACATTATCGGAACACCAGGGAGGGGACCGTGCTGGAGCGATCGACCGAACGGCTCGACATCGATCTTCTTGTCCTGCCGGACACCAATCTCATCCTCATTGCCTCCGTCATCGAACCGCTGCGCGGAGCAAACCGCATTTCCGGCAGCGAGCTCTACCGCTGGCGCATCTTCACGCCAGATGGAGAAGCTGTGCCGACAACCAGCCACATTGCCATACCGACGCAGGGAACGTTCCAGACCACAGCATCGGATACACCGCTCTTCGTGCTGGCGAGCTACAACTGGCGGCAAAGCGCGACAGCGGGCCTAAAAATGCAGCTATCGCAGGCGGCACGCCACCGGACCATGATTGCCGGCATCGAATCCGGCACCTGGCTGCTCGCGGAAGCCTGCCTGCTCGACGGCTTGTCGGCGACCGTGCATTGGGAGGATTACGAGGATTTCGCGCTCGCCTATCCGCAGGTGTCGGCCGTAAAGGACCGGTTCGTCATCGACGGCAAGCGGCTGACGACATCAGGCTCGCTGCCGACCGTGGACCTGATGCTGGAGATCATCCGGCGGCGCCAGAGCTATTCGCTGGCGCTCGAGGTCAGCCGGCTGTTCCGCTACGAGCAGCCATCCTTTCATGCCGACGACGCGCTGTCGGCAGGCTTGCGCGTGGATGATCCGCGGGTGGCCCACGCCGTGCGGCTTATGGAGGACAATATCGAGCAGCCGATCGTGCTGGCGCGCCTTGCCCGCAGGGTCGGAATCAGCGCCCGACACCTGCAGGATCTCTTCCAGGCCTCGATCGGTGCGCCCCCTCATATCCACTATCTTGCCCTGAGATTGAACGCGGCGCGGCGCAAGGTGATAGAGACGACGGCGTCCTTCGCCGACATTGCCGCCGCAACCGGCTTCAATTCGGCCTCAGCTTTCGCGCGAAGCTATCGGGCAAGCTATTCCGAAAGCCCCTCGGAAACGCGGCGTCGGCTGCGGCGTCCGGTCAGGCCATCGGAGGTCCGGCCATAGGCTGGAAGGCATCGCGTACCATCTCGGCCAGCTCGCGAACCGCTTCGCTGGACCGGAAGGTGTTACGGCGAAGCACGACCCTTGAGGAATCGACCGGCGGGAAGCCGTCCTCGGTCGTCAGCTCCCGGCAGCCGGGCGGGATGTTGCTGCGCGACAGCGTGGTGACGGCAAGACCGGCAGTCACGGCGTTCTTCAGTCCGGAGCTGGTATCGGCAATGAATGCGACCCGGTAGTTGCGACCGAGCTGGTGCAGCGACTTCAATGCAAAATCGCGACACCAGCTCGAGTCTCTGTAGGTTGCGATCGGCAGCGGGTCGATGTCGTGCAGCCGGTGGACGATCGAGGTCACCCAGACGGTCGGATCGATGCAGAGCACCTCGCCACTCATCTGATCGCTCCAGTCGAAGACGACGGCGAGATCGAGCTCGTCGCGTTCCAGGGCGGCGATGTTGCGGACAGTATAGTCGCAGGAGATCGTGACCTCGACAGCCGGATGACGCACGGCGAAGGCCGCAAGTGCTGCGGGCAGCACGGTCTGGCTATATTCCTCGGGAATGCCGATGCGAACCGGTCCGCCGAGCGGTTTGCTGCGGATCGTCGCCGCGGCCTCGCTCAGAAGATCGATGACGCGGCGGGCATAGGGGACGAGCTGGACACCCTGACGTGTCAGCACCACCCCTCGGGCGCCGCGTTCGAACAGTGCTTCGCCGATCGTGTCTTCCAGCTTCTTGATCGCCGCGCTGATCGCAGATTGCGTTCTGCCGACGCGCTGTGCGGCCGCAGAGAAATTGGTGGTCTCGACGACGACGAGGAAGGTCCGGAGAAGGTCACTCTCAATGGGCTCGCGCATGGACAGCCATAGAAAAAATCGATGACATCCATCTCTACTATTCGTTTGTCTGATGTCAATTGCGGGTGCAGAAAGGAGGTGCGTTCGACTTTTCCTCCTTCGAGACTAACTTGCGTGACCATTGACCATCCGGCCAGGCACCTCGGTGCCGGCGAGCGCGAGAAGGGCATCCTTCTCGTCATCGCGGCGACACTTGCCTGGAGTGCCAGCGGGGTCTACTCGCGGCTCTTGACGACAGACGTCTGGACAGCGATCGCCTGGCGTTCGCTGTTCGGCGGGCTGTTCCTGCTGATCCCCTGCCTGTTCCTCGAAGGCGGGATATCACGAAAGCAATGGCGTTCGGTCCTGCATCCGTCCGGCCTGGCGATGATTGTCTGCCAGACAGTCAGCCAGGGCTGCTTCATCGGCGCGCTCTATATGACCAGCGTCGCGAACGTGACGATGATCTATTCGACCGCACCCTTTATCGCCGCCCTGTTCGGATGGATCATCCTGAAAGAAGGTGTCGGACGGCGCACGCTGATTGCCGGGGGCATTTCTCTTCTGGGTGTCGTGGTCATCGTCGCCTCGTCGATCGGCGGTGGCACCGGGGTCGGCGACCTGCTGGCGCTTGGCATGACGGTTTCCTTCGCGCTTGTCATCATCATCCCGCGCATCAATCCTGAAGTGCCGAGCCTGCCGCCGACTGTTGTCAGCGCCTTCCTGACGCTCGTCATCTTCGCTCCATTCGGCTCGGTCGGCTCGCTTGATCTTCACAACTGGATCGTGCTTGCTGCTTTCGGTGCGACCAATTTTTCGCTGGCGCTTGTGCTCTTCCTGGCCGGGGCCAGGCGAATGCCGCCGGCCGAAGCTGCACTGATCGGGACGATGGAGATCGTGCTGACCCCGTTCTGGGTCTGGCTTCTGTTCTCCGAGCAACCGCCTGTCGCCACCTTCTTCGGCGGCGCCATCATCTTCGCAGCCGTTCTCTGGCATACCGCCGTCGACCTCAGCCGCAGTCGGCGGACGCATGCCGGCTAGAAAGCGACGCCGATCGGATCGTCATTTCAGGCGGCATGGGTCAGAATAGCGGTTCGATTGCCACCCCCACCCAAGCAACGAGTGCGGACATGTCCTCCAAAGACCCCCTGCTGCAGCCGTTTCAACTCAAGCACCTGACGCTGAAAAACCGCGTCATGTCGACCGCTCACGAGCCGGCTTATTCGGAAAACGGCATGCCGACGGATCGCTATCGGCTCTATCACAGGGAAAAGGCAAGAGGCGGCATTGCACTGACCATGACGGCGGGATCGGCGGTCGTCTCGCCTGACTCTCCGCCGTCCTTCGGCAATCTCCACGCCTATCGCGACGAGATCGTGCCCTGGTTGAAGGGACTTGCCGACGACTGTCATGAGTTCGGCGCGGCGGTCATGATCCAACTCACGCATCTCGGTCGCCGTACAAGCTGGAACAAGGGCGACTGGCTGCCCGTTCTGGCGGCCTCGCCGATCCGCGAGCCGGCGCACCGCGCCTTCCCTAAAGAGGTGGAAGACTGGGACATCGAGCGTATCGTGGCCGATTATGCAAGCGCCGCGCAGCGCATGCAGGAAGCCGGCCTCGATGGTATCGAGATCGAAGCTTACGGCCATCTGCTCGATGGTTTCTGGTCGCCGGCAACCAACCGGCGTGAAGATGAATTCGGCGGATCGCTCGACAACCGCATGCGTTTTTCTGTCATGGTCACGCAGGCGGTTCGCGAAGCGGTCGGGCCGGATTTCATTGTCGGCATGCGTCTTGTCGCGGACGAAGACTGGGAGAAGGGACTATCGCGGGAGGAAGGCATAGAGATCGCATCACGGTTTGCCCGATCCGGCGACATCGATTTTCTCAATATCATTCGCGGCCATATCGACAGCGACGTTGCGCTCAACGAGGTCATCCCGATCCAGGGCATGGCATCTGCCCCGCATCTCGATTTTGCCGGCGACGTGAGGGCGATAACCAAATTTCCGGTCTTCCACGCCGCGCGCATCGGTGACGTAGCAACCGCCCGTCATGCGATCGCCGAGGGGAAGCTCGACATGGTCGGCATGACGCGCGCCCATATCGCCGACCCGCATATAGTGCGAATGATCGAGAGCGGCCAGGAGGCGCGCATCCGGCCCTGTGTCGGCGCCACTTATTGTCTCGACCGAATCTATGAAGGCGGGGAGGCACTCTGTATCCACAATGCCGCGACCGGTCGTGAGGGGGAAATCCCGCACGAGATCCCCAAGGCGGAGATCCGCCGCAAGGCCGTCGTGGTCGGTGCGGGGCCGGCCGGCCTCGAGGCCGCTCGCGTGCTTGCGGAGCGTGGTCATCAGGTGGATGTTCTGGAAGCGACCGGAAAGGCCGGCGGACAGGTCAATCTGCTCATCCGAAATCCTCGACGCAGGGAGATGATAGGCATTATCGACTGGCGGCTGGCGGAACTCGAGCGGCTGGGTGCTCGCATGCACTATGATGTCTACGCCGAGGCAGATGATGTCCTTGCTCTTGAACCCGACCTCGTTGTCATCGCGACCGGTGGCATTGCGCAGCAACCCGAACTGGATGCCGGCGATGAGCTTGTGACCTCTTCCTGGGAAATCCTCGCCGGCGGCGCCAGGATCGCCGACACGGTACTGCTCTTCGATGACAATGGCGGACATCCGGGAATGTCGGCGGCTGAGGTGATTGCGAGAAGCGGTGCCGAACTCGAGCTCGTCTCCCCCGAACGCTTCTTCGCGCCTGATATGGGCGGCATGAATCATGTGCCCTATGCCCGTGCCTTCGCCGAACGCAACGTGAGGGTTACCATCAACACGCGGCTCAAATCCGTTCGCCGCGACGGCAATGCCCTTGTCGCCATGCTCGGGTCGGATTTCGCGGACGGTGCACAGTGGGAGCGGCGCGTGTCCCAGGTCGTTGTCGAACATGGCACGCTTGCCAATGACGGGCTCTATCTCGAACTGAAGCCGATTTCGCGAAATCTTGGTGCCGTGGATTATTCCGCCCTGATCAATCGTCGGCCACCGCTGCCACAACGCAACAGCGAGGGACGTTTTGACCTCGTGCGGATCGGCGACGCGGTTTCCAGCCGCAACATCCATGCGGCCATCTATGATGCTCTAAGGTTATGTTCGTTGTTTTGAGCTCCTAACCGTGGGCCTGGCTTTTGTGAGTCTACCTGGCCTCAGGGTTTGCGTTGCTGCCTGTTCTTCTTCCTCGTTCCCTTCGCCTTCCAGGGCGTGCTTGGTCATACGGGCATGCTGGCGCCCGGGATCGTCGACGGCACCGGTGCCGCCGAAGCGCCAGGCGGCCTGATCGGCACCGGCCGCATCGTCACCCAGCTTCTCGTCGTGCTGATGATCACGGCGCTTTTCCTCGCCATCATGACAGCGATGGACCGAGCGATCAGGGCATGCATCATGTTGGCGTGATCTGTCCCCTATCTGTCCGCAATCGGCATTTCGCAGTATGCTCCTCTCGATAGAATGTCTTCATGCCCATCCTTGGAGATAACCAAATGTCCGCAGATACTGTACTCCTAGTCATCGATGCCCAGGAATCCTTCCGTCATCGACCCTATTTCCGTGAAGATGAGGTCGGGGCTTATATCGCGTCCCAGCAAGCGCTGATCGATGGCGCGAAAAGGTCCGCTCTTCCGGTCGTCCAGATATTTCACGTCGAGGAGACAGGCGTTTTCTCTGAAGGTTCGGGCTTCGTCCGCCCGCTGGCTCCGCTTCGGATTGAGGCGGATGCGGTGTTTCGCAAGCGCCGCCACAGCGCGCTCGTCGGCAGTGGCCTGGACGTCTGGCTGACTGAAAACCATATCCAGCGCGTCATTATCTCCGGCATCCGCACCGAGCAGTGCTGTGAGACGACGGCAAGGCACGCCTCCGATCTCGGTTACGAGGTCGACTATGTCGGCGAGGCGACATTGACCTTTCCGATGACCGATAAGTCGGGTCGCGAATGGAGTGCCGCCGAGATCAGGGCGCGCACGGAATTGGTCCTTGCCGATCGTTTTGCTCGTATCGTTACTGTAGAGCAGGTGCTCAACGGACTTTCAGCACGAGCGGTCGCGTAATGGTGGTTGGCCCCCGGCGCATCATCCCGGTTTTCGTGGTCGTGCCGCCGCGGGCGCTCCTGCTCGATATCGCAGGTCCGATGGAAGTCTTGCGCAGAGCCAACCTTGAGCAGGAATCGACAGAGTTCGTGCCGACCTACATCGGACCTGCCGCTGAGGTGCGAAGTTCGACCGGCCTCGACCTCGCCAAGATTTCTCCGCTTCCGGTACGTTTGCCCGACGACGCGCTTCTTATTGTTTCCGGTGCGGTGGATGAACCGCTTGCCGGGCCGGTCGAAAGTGGACCGGGAGATGCGGCCCTTGAGGCAGAGATCGTTGAATGGCTAAGTCGGACCGTTCGGCCTGGCATCCGCCTCGCGACGATCTGTTCCGGTGCCTTGCTTGCGGCGCGGGCGGGACTGCTCGAGGGCTATGAATGCACGACCCACCATTCCATGCTCCAGGAACTCGTCCGACTTGCTCCGACCGCCCGCGTCCGCGAGAACCGGCTCTATGTCGAGGATGGTGAGCGGCTGACCAGTGCGGGCGTCACCGCGGGGATCGATCTCATGCTTGCGGTGGTCGCAAAAGAGGTCGGTCATGCTGTGTCGCTTGCCGTAGCACGCACTCTGGTCATCTATCTCCGGCGGGCTGGCGGTGATCCTCAGTTGTCGCCGTGGCTGGAAGGGCGAAATCATCTCCATCCGACAATCCACAGAGCCCAGGATGCCGTCGGCGCCGACCCCTCGCAAAACTGGTCCGTTGAGACGCTCGCCAAGATCGCCGCGACGAGCCCGCGAAATTTGTCACGGCTTTTCAACGAGCACACCGGCATGAGTGTGACCGACTATGTCAACCGCATGCGAATTGCACTCGCAAGAGAACTCATCACCGGCTCGAGGCTCGATATGGAAAACGTCGCTGAACGCATCGGCTTTTCGTCAGCTCGCCAGTTTCGACGGGCCTGGAGACGACTTCATGATACGCCGCCGGGCCACGTTCGAGCGCCGACCAGAAGCTGACAGGCTTGATCAAACCCTAACGGGGGCTGTCGCCTGGTGAGCAAAAAAAGAGGCCGCGAGCGTAAGGCCGGGCCTTTAGGTGTGAAGGTCAAAAAACCTCCAGAGGGGAACAGCTGACGTAGCGGGCCGGGAGGAATGGACCGCCGTGGATCGCCAACTGTCGCGATGATGACCGAAGGTCGTTTTTCATGCCAAGTATAAGGCACTCAAAACGAGGCGCTCTTTGACAAATTCTACCGCAGGCGCTCCTGGAGTCCTGCAATCAGCCGGCGAATATTGAAAGACATTGTCGGCGAGTGGCTGCCGCCGCGCATCGAGAATGACGGTTGCGCTCTTGGCGCGATGCCCGGGAAGCGTCCGACGGGGGCCGGGCAGCCAGTCCGTAAAGTGGAATCCAATGCTGGCGATCCTTGGCCGACAGCTGTATGCAGCTTGCGGAAGACGAACGAAGGTCACCGATGAGAATAGAATTTCTGCTTTGGCTCGCTGGCGCGATGGCAACATTTCTGGGCGCGGCGACCGCTTCGCGCACCTATATCGCGACCAACAGCATTCTTGTGTTGATCCTGTCTCTCGCCCTTTATTGCGTGGGAAATCTCATCATGGTGCGGCTGATGAGAGAGGGCGGAATGGGGCTTGCAATATCGGTTTCCGCCGTTGCTCAGCTGTTGCTCATCAACGTGATTGCATATTTTGTTTTTGACGAGCGTCTTGCTCCGTCGCAGATGCTAGGCGCGGGACTAGGTCTGGTCGCAATGATGCTTTTGTTGTTCCCAATTGGGGAAAGATAGCAGTCCCGAAGCGGCTGGTTTCGAAAGATGCGAAGCCAGAACGCAGAGAAGGGTAGTATCTCTTTTGTGCCCCCAAGGGGATAGCGCGACTGCGAAAGCCTGCATCGAATGACGTACACCGGAATCCGCATCCCCTAGAACGGTCGCGCACATCGCTGGCCGGTGTCCCGGTCGGCTACCGATATCCGATATTCAGGGCGAGCCCGGACATATCGGTTGAAGGCCCGGAAGGAAATTCGTCCAGGCCGTCGCTCGCGCCTGATTGTCAAAATCCCTAAAAGCGCGATCCCATTTTCGCAACAGCATGCAGTCCGCGACGGGAGATAAGATCTCGTTTCGTCATCGCTCGCCTATAGCGCGATCTCTCCTGTCGCCGAGCGCATGATTTTTTTAAATTAATACCTATCGCATCGATTGAAAAGGAGTATCGTAACGCTAGTTTAAATTGTTAAGACGTTGGCGTCGATGCGTCTGGTCGTGATACGCATGCCGCCAGCTCTGCTCCGACTGAGGGACCGGAAATGCCTGAAAACCCCCTAAATTATTGTATTCTGAGAAATGAACCTCTCCGGAAACATCCTGGAAATATGGACTGCGACCGAGAGCCCAGCCGTCGAATGACATGCCTAAAAGGGCTTCATCACCGCTGGTCGTGCCTCACCATTGTTCGATGAATTACCACACGGAGAGGTAGACGATGTGGAAGCGTGAAGTGGTTGTCGTAGCGACGCTTGTATCCCTGTTTACGGTTCAGGCTGCCCGCGCGGACGGTCCTGCCGGTGCAGCCCGCGGGCTGAAGACGGCGCCCGTGTTCAGCTATATTTCTGAAAAGCGCCGAACTGCAGCACCTTTCGCGCATGTGATGTTTTGCGCTCGAAATCCGGATGAATGTACGGTTCGCGGCGATGTTTCCGAAGTTCCCTTGAGCCCCCTTGCGGAGAAGCAACTTGGCGATATCAACGCGTCGGTCAACCGCTCGATCCGTCCGACGGACGAACGGCAGGGCGATGTCTGGCAGGTGAACGTCAAGGCAGGCGATTGTGAGGATTTCGCGTTGACGAAACGCGACCACCTCATCGCCATGGGCTGGTCGTCGAAAGCACTGCGGATCGCCGTGACCAAGACGCCTGCCGGTAAAGGTCACGCGGTTCTGGTCGTCAAGACCGATCGCGGCGATCTGGTGCTCGACAACCGCACGAATGCGATCAAGGGCTGGAAGGATACGGATCTTCGCTGGCTGATGATCCAGTCAGGCGATGATCCGAAGATATGGTACGAACTCTAGATATGCAGATATGGTGCGGGTTCGAACCCATATGCGGCGACCGAAGTTTCAATGGCACGGAAGGCGCCGTTCTGAGCCCGCAGAATGTCCGCGCCGAAATCCGCCGCCTCGGTTGCGATCGGCACCATTGAACACGCGTTGATGGAACCTTCGTCATCTAATCGATCTTATCGAAAAGAATCCATTGACCTGACGCCCTGCTTGCATCTTCTATCCGCCCCCACATGAGGAAGGCTGGCAGGAGGGCATATGCAAGTCCTATCGAGCATTAAGGCGATGCGCGTAGCACTGGCATCAGCAAAGGCAAACGGCGGAGACGTCGGTTTCGTGCCTACGATGGGCTATCTTCATGCAGGTCATATGGAACTTGTCGCGCGAGCCCGCGCTCAGAACCAGATTGTCGTTGCCTCGATCTTCGTCAATCCGCTCCAGTTCGGGCCGACGGAGGACCTCAGTCGGTATCCGCGCGATCTGGAACGTGACCAGGCGATGCTGGAAGAGGCCGGCGTCGATATTCTCTTTGCGCCCGGCGTCGAGGATATGTATCCGCACCCGATGAAAACCGTCGTTGATGTGCCCGAGCTTGGCTGCGAGCTGGAAGGTGCCGTTCGACCAGGGCATTTTGCCGGCGTGACCACTGTCGTCAGCAAGCTTTTTAACATCGTACAGCCAGACAACGCCTATTTCGGCGAGAAGGATTACCAGCAGGTTGCCATCATCAAACGGATGGCAGACGATCTGGCGCTGCCAGTGCGCATCGTTTCCGTGCCGACGGTGCGGGATGCCGATGGTCTCGCTCTCTCTTCTCGCAATGTCTACCTCAGCGAAGAGCAGCGACGTGCTGCAGTCATCGTCCCTCGCGCGCTGGACGAGGCCGAGCGCCTTGTCAACCAAGGCCTGACCGATCCGCAGCTTCTTGAGGCAAAGCTCGTCGACTTCATCGGGCGTGAACCCTTAGCGAAGCCTGAGGTCGTCGCTGTAAGGGATGCCTCGACGTTGAAGCGCGTCGCGAAAATCGACGATCCGGTGGTTGTCGCACTGTTCGTGCGGATTGGCACGACCAAGCTTCTGGACAACCGGGTGATTGCGAAAAAAGGTTCGTCTGGAACGGGAGAGAAATCATGAGCGCTGTGAGTTCCGCTAAGCGCCTGACGCCATCACGGATCCGGGCGATGAAGGGCGGCACGCCGATCGTGTGTTTGACGGCCTACACGACGCCGATGGCGCGGCTCCTGGACGAACACTGTGATCTCCTGCTTGTCGGAGATTCGCTCGGCATGGTCCTCTATGGCATGGACAGCACCGTGGCGGTGACGCTCGACATGATGATCGCCCATGGCAAGGCGGTGATGCGTGGTGTCGCGAGAGCCTGCGTGGTCGTCGACATGCCCTTCGGCAGCTACCAGGAGTCGAAGGAGCTTGCCTACCGCAATGCCGTGCGCGTTCTGCAGGAAACCGGGTGTGACGCGGTCAAGCTCGAAGGCGGCCAGGAGATGGCCGAGACAATTTCCTTCCTCGCTGCGCGCGGCATTCCGGTGCTCGGCCATATCGGGCTCATGCCGCAGCAGGTTCATACCGCGGGCGGCTACCGATCTGTCGGCCATTCCGAGGAGGAGGTTGCCAAGATCCGGCGTGACGCCGAAGCGATCGGCAATTCGGGGGCCTTTGCCGTCGTCATCGAGGGTACGGTGGAGACATTTGCGCGTGAGGTGACAACGGCAATTCCTGTTCCGACCATCGGGATTGGAGCCTCGGTTGCGTGCGACGGCCAGATCCTCGTCTCGGACGACATGCTTGGACTATTCAACGACTTCACGCCGCGCTTCGTCAAACGGTACGATGAACTTGGAAAAAGGGCAGCGGTGGCGATTGCCGCCTATGCAGACGAGGTGCGTTCCCGCGCATTCCCCACCGACAAACATACATTCAAACGTCGGTCTTGATTGTGAGGCCCTTTCGATTGGGAGCCGGTGATGAACCGCATCGCCCTTTGATTGCCAGTGCAGAATTGGCTCCATCAGAGGCCGAATTGCATAATCGGGAGCATAAATCTTAAAACTGCGTACCGATCCGCGCAAAACTGGGCTGTAATCGTCGCCCTCCATACGATAAATGCTTTTTCAGCGACCGCCGCTGACAATTCACTTCCCAAGCCCCGATCGCCTCATAAACAGCCCGCACGAAAACCGACGACGGCCCGACATGATTCCGGCCGCTCAGGAGGAAGATCCATGGCATCCGTTGCCGAGAGCGCCCCCCGCTTTGAAAAGACCGCAATGTCCATTCTGGTGGCAGTCAGCTTCTGCCACATGCTCAACGACATCATGCAGTCGCTGCTTGCCTCGCTCTATCCGCTCTTCAAGGCGAACTACAACCTCGATTTCGTGCAGATCGGCCTTCTGACGATGACCTTCCAGGTCACGGCCTCGCTGCTCCAGCCGCTCGTCGGCATCGTCACCGACCGTTGGCCGATGCCCTATTCGCTGCCGATCGGCATGGCGAGCACATTCTGCGGTCTGATCCTGCTCGGCAATGCCGGCAGCTTTGAGTTGCTCCTGGTCGCCGCCAGCCTGATTGGCTTCGGCTCGGCCGTCTTCCATCCGGAATCCTCGCGCGTCGCGCGTCTTGCTTCCGGCGGCCGCCACGGCTTTGCCCAGTCCTTCTTTCAGGTCGGCGGTAATGCAGGCCAGGCGATCGGTCCGCTGCTGGCCGCCTTCATCGTGTTGCCGAACGGTCAGCACAGCGTGTCCTGGCTTTCCGGCATCGCCATGGTTGGCATTGTGGTCCTGAGCTGGGTCGGCAACTGGTACGTGAGCCACCGTCGTCAGAACGCCAGCAAGGCGGCCCCGAGCCGCACGCTGCCCCTGCCTCAGAGCAAGGTCGTCACGGCGCTGCTCATCCTCGTGCTGCTGACGGCGACGAAGAATGTCTACATGGCAAGCGTCTCGAGCTACTTCACCTTCTATGTCATCGATCGTTTCCAACTCGATGTGCAGCAGGCGCAGCTCATGCTCTTCCTGTTCCTGGGTTCCGTTGCGACCGGCACCTTCCTCGGTGGCCCGATCGGAGATCGTTTTGGTGCCCGTTTCGTCATCTGGTTCTCGATCCTCGGCGTGATCCCCTTCGCGCTGCTGCTGCCCTATGCGAATCTTTTCTGGACGGGCGTGCTCAGCGTTGTCATCGGCCTGATCTTCGCCTCTGCCTTTTCAGCCATCGTCGTCTTCGCGCAGGAATTGGTGCCAGGTCGCGTCGGGCTGATCGCCGGCGTTTTCTTCGGCTTCGCCTTCGGTGCGGGCGGTCTCGGTGCGGCCTTGCTCGGCGGGTTTGCCGACTCGCACGGCATCGCCTTCGTATATCGTATCTGCTCCTACCTGCCGCTCCTCGGCCTGTTCACCATCTTCCTGCCGCGCATCCCGAAACATCGAGCGGTTTAAGTTTCGCACTCGGAAAGAGGCACCGAAATGCTTTCGGTGCCTCTTTGGTATCCTGGCAGACGCACGGCGCGGCTTCGCGTTGAAACGAACATTTTTTCCCCGGCCTTCAGCGAAGACGGATCGTCATTTCTTTAATCTACTATTTTGATGGATAATATCTGTCTTGTGATGGAGCCATCGACGGCGCGATAGCGGAAGGAAATGATATGTCTGCACCCAAACTGGTCGGTCTTGCCGGCAGCTTCAATCGTCCCTCGAAGACCTTTGCGCTGGTCGAGAATATCGCCGGCCTCGCCGCGGAAAAATATGGCTTCCGCAATACGATTTACGACCTGACGGATGTTGGCCCCTCGCTTGGGCAGGCGTTGCGCCGTGACGATCTCGACAATCGCGCCAAGGAAGTCATCGCCGATATCGTTTCTGCGGATGCTATCGTCATCGGCGCGCCGACCTATAAGGGCAGCTATCCGGGCCTTTTCAAGCACTTGGTCGATCTCATCGATCCGCATGAATTGCGCGCAAAGCCGATTGTCATCACGGCGACAGGCGGCGGCGATCGCCACGCGCTCATGGTCGAACATCAGCTTCGCCCGCTCTTCGGCTTCTTCATGGCCCATACCTTGCCGACGGCCGTCTACGCCTCAGATCGCGATTTCACTGACTATCGCGTCTCCTCCGAACAGCTTTCCAAGCGCATCGGGGAGGTCATCGGCGAGCTTTCCGCTTTCTTTCCGGCCAGAAGTTCCGCGCTGATCGCGGCGGAATGAATCTTATCTCAAGACTGACTTTCGCGGCGCCCATTGGGCGCCGTTTTCGTTTGACGGCTATTTTTACGCTGACATTAATCCATAAATTTGATAGAATTTTATCCTGCCGGCATCGACAAGGGGGCAAGAGTTTTTCTGGCATTAACAAGACATCGGACGTTCTTGCTTCGCTCGTAATGACCGCATTTGCAATTATCCGCCTGCTCGGGGCTCGGCCTCATTCAGTCAGACGGGATAAAAAATGACCAAGAACAAGAATATCGGCACCATTTCGATTTCGCGCCGCGCGGCGCTCACTGTTGCCGCCTCTGCGGCTGCGCTCATCGCCTTTGCTGCGCCGGCTCCTTCCTTTGCGGAAGACAAGTCGATCAAGGTCGGCATCATGAGCGGCGAGGACGAGGATGTCTGGCGTGTCGTGACCACCGAAGCCGCCAAGAAGGGCCTTAAGATCGAGACGATCACCTTCAACGATTATACCCAGCCGAACGAAGCGCTGGAGCGCGGCGAAATCGACGCGAACGCCTTCCAGCACCAGCCCTACCTCGACAATCAGATCAAGCAGAACGGATACCACATCGTCCGTGTCGGCTATACCGGAGTGTGGCCGATCGGTCTCTACAGCAAGAAGCACAAGTCTGTCGCCGAGCTGCCGGAAGGCGCCGTGATCGGCGTGCCGAACGATCCGTCCAACGAAGGTCGTGCGCTGCGCGTTCTGCAGAGTGAAGGCCTGATCAAGCTGAAGGACGGCACGGGCATTCTTGCGACGATCGCCGACGTCGCTGAAAATCCGAAGAATATCGAGATCAAGGAACTGGATGCCGGCATTGTCGGCCGTTCGATCGATGACCTCGACGCCGGTGTCGTCAACACCGACTGGGCGTTGAAGAGCGGCCTTTCGCCGGCAGAGCGCGTCGCGCAGGAGCCGATCGCCGACAACCCCTACCGCAACTTCATTGCCGTGAAGGAAGAAAACAAGGATGCCGATTGGGTGAAGACCCTGGTATCTTCCTATCAGAACGATACCGTGAAGGCCGAGTTCGACAAGGTCTATAAGGGTACGGGCCTCAGCGCCTACTGATCAGCCGCCCTTCCGAGGGCGCCAATGACCGAGGCGGCCCGGGCCTTTGCCGGGGCCGCCTTCGGCTTTTGTGAAGGAATGAGCATGAATTCAATTGTCTCCGCTTCAGGGATCGAGACGCGCCCCGCTGACGCCGAAGAGGTCGTCCGGCTGACGGATGTCAGGCGTAAATTCGGTGCGACACCGGCGCTTGACGGCATCTCGTTGAGTGTGAAGAAGGGCGAGGTTCTCGGCATTATCGGACGCAGCGGCGCCGGAAAGTCGACACTGATCCGCTGCCTTAATGGGCTTGAGCGCGCTGACAGCGGCGAGATCGTCATCGAGGGCCGTAACATTACAGGTCTTGCAGAGAAGGACCTGCAGCCGTTGCGCCGCCGCATCGGGATGATTTTTCAGCACTTCAATCTGCTTTCGGCCAAGACGGTCGAAGAGAACGTCGCGCTGCCATTGAAGATCGAAGGTATCGGCAAGGCCGAGCGACTGAAGCGGGCGCATGAGCTTCTGGATCTCGTCGGCCTTTCCGACAAGGCCAAGGCTTATCCGTCTTCCCTTTCAGGCGGCCAGAAGCAGCGTGTCGGTATCGCCCGCGCACTTGCCGCACGCCCGGCCCTGCTACTTTCCGACGAGGCGACCTCAGCACTCGATCCGGAAACGACGCGCTCGATCCTCGTTCTGCTGAAGGATATCAATCGTAAGCTTGGACTTACTATCCTGTTGATCACCCATGAGATGGAGGTGGTGCGTGGCATTGCCGATCGCGTCGCCGTCATCGATGCTGGCAGGATCGTGGAAGAGGGACAGGTCTGGTCGATCTTCGGCAATCCGCAGACGGCGATCACCAAGAGCCTGCTCGGCGGCATCCGCCCGCAACTACCCGAACATATTGCCGCTCGCCTGTCGCAGTCAGGTGGCACGGAAGCGATCGTCAGTGTCGATCTCTCCGGTCCGGAAGCCCAGGGCGCGCTCTTTGCCGACCTTTCGGCGGTATTGCCGCATTCCTTCCGCCTCGTGCATGGCGGCATCGATCACATCCAGAACCAGCCCGTGGCGCGGTTCTTCATTGCCGTTCCGGCGCGCGATCCTGCGCTTGCCGGAAAGGTCGAACAATTTCTGAAGGCCCGGTCCGCCCGGGTGGAGGTGCTTGGTTATGTCACCGATCATGATTAATCTGCTTTTGCGCTCCCTCTGGGAGACGGTGTTGATGACGGCGGCGTCCGGCGTGATCTCGCTCATTGCCGGGCTGCCGCTCGGACTGGCACTGGTGCTGACGAACCGAGGCGGCATTGCGGAAAATGCCTGGGTCAACCGCGTTCTCGGCGGTGTCATCAACGGCTTCCGCTCCGTGCCTTTCATCATCCTCCTGGTGGCGCTGATCCCACTGACCCGCCTGATCGTCGGCACGGCGATCGGCACTTGGGCGGCCATCGTTCCGCTCGCTATTGCGGCCACGCCCTACTATGCCCGTATTGCAGAGGTCTCGCTGCGCGAGGTCGATCGTGGGTTGATCGACGCCGTGCGTGCCATGGGTGGCAACCGCTGGACGATCATTCGCGAGGTTCTGGTACCGGAAGCCCTGCCAGGAATCGTTGCTGGTTTTACAGTTACGCTGGTAACGCTGATCGGCGCATCCGCGATGGCCGGAGCCATCGGTGCCGGCGGTCTCGGCGACCTCGCCATCCGCTATGGCTACCAGCGTTTCGAGACCAATGTGATGATCGCGGTCGTCGTCGTGCTCATCGTTCTCGTCTGCGGCATCCAGTGGCTGGGCGACCGGCTGGTCGCCCGCCTCGATCATCGCTAGAGCAATTCCAGCAAAAGTTTGCAGGGCTTTTGCGCACGGAATGCGCGAATACGACGAGGTAGAGCATTTTCGTATTTCGAAGAAAGCGAAAAGACTCTACCGCCTGAACTGCGCGGCGGGATGGCTGGCCGATAGCCGGCCATTGCCGCCGAACAATTTCTGGCGCAGCGGTCCTTCCGCGTAATCGGCCTTGAACAGGCCGCGCTCCTGCAGCACGGGCACAACGAGATCGACGAAATCGTTGAGGCTCTCAGGTGTCACGGTGCGCGCCAGATTGAAGCCGTCGATGCCGCCTTCCTCGATCCAGCGCTGCAGCGTGTCGGCGACCTGCTCCGGGGAGCCGACGATCGGCTTCATGCGGCTGCCGAGCACCATTTGGTCGATGATCTGCCGCTTGGTGACAGGTTTTGCCGCCTGCTTGGTGATTGCCGCCAGTGCCGACTGATTGGCGTTGGTCGAGCCCTGGTCAATTACGTCATCGAGCTCGTATTTTGAAAAATCAACACCGACAGAGGCGGAATAATGGGCGAGCGACGCCTCGATGCTTGCATGCCGGCGATAGTCCTCAAGCTTCTCCTGTGCCTCGTTTTCGGTCCTGCCGACGACGACGGTGATCAGGCTGAGGATCTTGATCGCGTCCGCACCGCGGCCGTTCGCCAGCGTCTTGGCGCGAAGCGCATCGACAGTCGGACGCGCCGACTGCGGCGTCGGTCCGGCAATGAAGACGCATTCGGCATGGCGGGCGGCGAAATCCTGGCCGCGGGCCGATGCGCCGGCCTGGAAGAGCAGGGGCGTGCGCTGCGGCGATGGTTCGGCGAGATGAATGCCCTCCATCTTGTAATACTGGCCCTGGTGGCTGACTGCGCGCACCTTTGAGGCATCGGCGAAGATGCCGCGCTCGCGGTCACGTAGCACCGCATCATCGTCCCAACTGCCTTCCCAGAGCTTATAGAGGATTTCGAGATATTCCTCGGCGGCGTCGTAACGGGCATCATGCTCCGGCAGCTTGTCGAAACCCATGCTGCGGGCAGCACTGTCGAGATAGCCCGTCACGATGTTCCAGCCGATGCGGCCCTTGGTCAGGTGATCGAGCGTCGACATGCGCCGTGCCAGCAGGAAGGGCGGCTCATAGGTCGTATTGACGGTGACGCCGAAACCCAGATGTTTCGTGACATAAGCCATGGCCGAAATCGGCATCAGCGGATCGTTGACCGGGATCTGCGCACCCGTCTCGATGACCGGGGCTGGGCTGTTTTTGTAGACATCATAGACACCGACGATGTCGGCTAGAAAAATGCCGTCCAGCCTACCGCGTTCGGCCGTGCGCGCAAAATCGACCCAGTAGTCAAGATCGGTGTAATTGACCGAGCGATCGCGTGGATGCGTCCACATGCCGTGATTTATGTGCCCGACGCAGTTCATGTCGAAGGCGTAGATCTGCATTTTCTTCATCGAATATTGTCCTGAGATTTCGTCGGCCACGTGGCCGGAATTGTCGAGCGGGTCGGGAAACCACCGCTTCTTCCCTTCAAATTAGAAGCAAATTGTCCCTCACCGCTGATTCCAGAAATTTTCTATCTCTATAAAATCTATGAATTTTACAATGATCTATCGACATTCCCGAGGCGGAATGATTTTTAACATTGCTGGAGAGGGATATGAAAATCAACCGACGCAACCTGCTGGGCACGGCCGCTGCCGCTGTCCTCACCTTGACCACCTATGCAGCTCACGCTGCCGACGTCACGCTCAATATCGGCTACCAGCCGATCGTCGAGCCGTCGCGCGTGCCGCAGGCCGATGGCACCTATGAAAAGGAGACCAAGGCCAAGATCAACTGGCAGAAATTCGATGGCGGCGCCGACGTCATCGCTGCCATCGCTTCCGGTTCTATCGATATCGGTTATGTCGGCTCGTCGCCGCTTGCCGCGGCCGCCAGCCGCGAACTGCCCATCGAGACGATCTATGTCGTCGGCCTCATTAGCGACGCTGAAGCGCTTGCGGTCAAGAACATCACCAAGCCAGAAGACTTGAAGGGTAAGAAGATTGCCACGCCCTTCGTTTCGACAGCGCATTACAGCCTGCTGACGGCGCTGAAGCACTGGAAGGTCGATCCGAAGTCGGTGCAGATCCTCAATCTGCGTCCGCCGGAAATCGCTGCTGCCTGGGAGCGCGGTGACATCGACGGCGCCTATGTCTGGGATCCCGTCCTGGCGCAGTTGAAAAAGAGCGGCAGCGTGCTTGCCACCTCCGCCGATGTCGCCAAGTGGGGCGGCCCGACCTTCGATGCCTGGATCGTCAGCAGGAAATTTGCCGAGGCCCATCCTGAAGTCGTCACCGGCTTCGTGAAGGTCACGGGTGCGGCTTACGCCTCCTACCTCGCCAATCCGGATAGCTGGAATGCGAAATCACCGGAAGCCGAAAAGATTGCCAAACTCACCGGCGCCAAGACCGATGAAGTGCCGGCTCTTCTCAAGGGCTATACCTTCCCGAGCCTGAAGGAGCAGGCTAGCGCCGATCTCCTCGGTGGCGGTACGACGAAGGCCGTTGCTGAAACCTCGGCCTTCCTCCTCGAGCAGGGCAAGATCCCCGGCGTTCTGAAGGACTACAGCCCCTATGTTTCCGACCGCTGGGTCAAGGAAGCCGCCAAGGCCGGTCTCTGACCTCCCAAGGGTCCCGGTGCGGCTTCGCCGCGCCGGTTTTTCTTAAACAGGTGGTGTCCATGAGCATACTTTCACTACAGTCCCTGTCGCTCGATTATGCCGACGCAGGCACTCGCCGGAAGAGACGTGTGCTCGATGGCGTCAACCTGCATATCGCCTCCGACGAATTCGTGGTGGTCATCGGCCGTTCGGGTTCCGGCAAGACGAGCCTTCTCAATATTGCGGCCGGTTTTACCGAGCCGAGCGAGGGACGCGTGCTGGTCGACGGCAAAGAGATCGACGGGCCTGACGTAGACCGAGCTGTCGTGTTTCAGGATGACGCGCTCTATCCATGGCTGACGGCCGCCGGCAACGTCGCCTTTCCGCTGAAGCTTCAGCGCATCCCGAAAGGCGAGAGGCAGCGCCGCGCGGAAGACCTGCTCGTGAAGGTCGGCCTCGATGGCGCGGGCAAGAAGAATATCTGGGAACTCTCCGGTGGCATGCGTCAGCGCGTCGGCATTGCCCGCGCGCTTGCCTCCGGGCCGCGCTTCCTGTTGCTCGATGAGCCGCTCGGCGCGCTCGATGCTTTGACGCGCAGCCGCATGCAAAAATTCCTGCTCAACGTCTGGGCTGAGAGCAAGACCGGCGCGTTGCTGATTACCCACAGCATCGACGAGGCCTTGCTGCTTGCCACACGCGTCATCGTGCTTGCGCCCAATCCGGGTCGCATCGTTGCCGATATCAAGACGGAGTTCGGCAAGGCAGTGCTCGGAGGAAAAAGTATAAAGGATATCAAGGCGCTGGCCGTATTCAAGGACTTGAATGACGAGCTGACCGCGCTCATCCATGCCGATGAAGAGGAGATTGCCGCATGAGCGTCGAGGCCGAAGCACTCACGACCGCAGCGACAGATCGGCTGGTCGAAGCGCGGCCCAAACGCCGCGGCACATTGGCGATCTCGCTTGCGACCATTGCCGTCATCATCGCCGGCTGGAGCCTTGCTTCGGCTTATGGCGCCATCTCACCGGTCTTCCTGCCGTCGCCGTTTGTCGTGGCGCAATCGCTTGCCAATGTCGCGGTCAACGGCTTCGTCGATTCCACGCTCGCCGAGCATACGTTGGCAAGTCTGCTGCGCATCTTCGCAGCGCTCGCCGTCTCACTCCTCATCGGCGTGCCCGCTGGTCTTGCCATCGCCACCAGCCGCATCGGCAAGGGCATCCTCGATCCGATCGTCGAATTCCTGCGCCCTCTGCCACCGCTTGCGTATCTGCCGCTGATCATCATCTGGGTCGGCATCGGCGAGGCGTCGAAGGTTACGGTGATCTCGCTCGCCATGCTGCCCCCAATCATCCTGTCGACGGCATCAGGCGTCAAATCCGCTCCGGCTGATTTCGTCAACGCCGCCCGCTCGTTTGGCGCAAGCCGGCTGCAGGTGCTGCTGCATGTCATTCTTCCAGGCGCCATTCCGTCGATTTTGACTGGCACACGTATCGCCCTCGGCGCCGGCTGGTCGACTCTGGTCGCTGCCGAGCTGGTGGCGGCAAGCCAAGGCCTTGGTTTCATGATCCAGTCTGCGGCGCAGTTCCTGGTGACCGATATCGTCATCGGTGGAATCGTCGTCATCGCCGCCATCGCCTTCCTGCTGGAGATACTGGCGCGGCTGATCGAACGGGTCCTCGTGCCCTGGGCCGCTCATCGCTGAACGTCTATCATCGCCTTGCCGATCAAATTATCCTAAGGCTGTATCGCGCCGCGCGACCGCATGATGGTAGCGTGGTGCGCAGATAATGCCGGAGGATGATATGACGAAGAAGACGCTGTCGGACTGGGAGGCGCTGGCGGAGAAGGAGCTGCGCGCAGCACCGGAGACGCTGACCTGGCAAACACCCGAAGGCATAGACGTCAAACCGCTTTACACCGCAGCCGATCTCGAAAGCACTGACGTCGACAGCCTGCCCGGATTTGCGCCCTTCACGCGCGGTCCACGCGCCACCATGTATGCCGGCCGGCCCTGGACGATCCGGCAATATGCCGGCTTCTCGACCGCCGAGGAATCCAATGCCTTCTACCGCCGCAATCTCTCCGCAGGTCAGAAGGGCCTCTCCGTGGCCTTCGACCTGGCTACCCATCGCGGCTATGACAGCGATCACCCACGGGTCGTCGGCGATGTCGGCAAGGCGGGGGTAGCCATCGACAGCGTCGAGGACATGAAGATCCTGTTCGACGGCATTCCGTTGCAGGACATGTCCGTCTCCATGACTATGAATGGCGCCGTCATCCCAATTCTGGCGAATTTCATTGTCGCCGGCGAGGAGCAGGGCGTCTCGAAGGCGGAGCTTTCAGGGACCATCCAGAACGATATCCTCAAGGAGTTCATGGTCCGCAACACTTACATCTACCCGCCGGAACCCTCGATGCGCATCGTTGCCGATATCATCGAATATACGGCAAAGGAGATGCCGAAATTCAATTCGATCTCAATCTCCGGCTATCACATGCAGGAGGCGGGCGCGACGCTGGTGCAGGAGTTGGCCTTCACGCTTGCCGACGGGCGCGAATATGTGCGTGCGGCTATCGCCAAGGGCCTTGATGTCGATGATTTCGCCGGGCGGCTCTCCTTCTTCTTCGCGATCGGCATGAATTTCTTCATGGAAGCCGCAAAGCTTCGCGCAGCCCGCCTGCTCTGGACCCGTATCATGGAGGAGTTCGAGCCGAAGAAAGCGTCTTCGCTGATGCTGCGAACTCATTGCCAGACATCGGGTGTGTCGCTGCAGGAGCAGGATCCCTACAACAACATCATCCGCACGGCTTTCGAGGCGATGTCGGCCGTGCTCGGCGGCACGCAGTCGCTGCACACCAATTCCTTCGACGAGGCGATTGCCCTGCCGACGGAATTTTCCGCCCGCATCGCCCGCAACACCCAGCTCATTCTGCAGCACGAGACCGGCGTCACCAAGGTGGTCGACCCGCTTGCCGGCTCCTACTACGTCGAGAGCCTGACGAAGGAACTTGCCGACAAGGCCTGGACGCTGATCGAAGAAGTCGAGGCGCTCGGTGGCATGACGAAGGCCGTCAATGAGGGTTTGCCGAAGCGGCTGATCGAGGAGGCTGCCGCCCGTCGCCAGGCCGCGGTCGACAAGGGCGACGAGGTCATCGTCGGCGTCAACAAGTACCGGCTGGAGACCGAACAGCCGATCGACATTCTCGAGATCGACAACAGCGCGGTGCGCGCAGCGCAGATCCGCCGGATCGAGGAAACCAAGCGTCGCCGTGACGGCACGAAGGTCAAGGAGGCGCTAGCCGCGCTTTCGGACATTGCCCGCAGCGGCAACGGCAATCTGCTTGCCGCCGCTGTCGAAGCGGCGCGTGCGCGAGCGACCGTCGGCGAGATTTCCGATGCGATGCGTGAGATCTTCGGCGATCATTTCGCCACGCCCAAGGTCATCCGCGGCGTCTATGGAACCGCCTATCGCGACGAACCCGAGCTGGATGTTCTGAAAGCCCGCATGGCCGAGGTAACCGAGGCGATGGGCCGCAAGCCGAAGATCATGGTCGCCAAGCTCGGCCAGGACGGGCACGACCGCGGCGCCAAGGTGATTGCCTCGGCGTTCGGTGATGTCGGTTTCGACGTGCTCGCCGGCCCGCTATTCCAGACGCCGGATGAGGCGGCCGGCATGGCGCTCGGCGAGAGGGTCAATGTGATCGGTGTTTCGTCGCTGGCGGCCGGTCATCGGACGCTGCTGCCGCAGTTGATCGACCGGCTTAAGGAACAGGGTGGCGGTGACATCATCGTCGTCTGCGGCGGCGTCATCCCGCGGCAGGACTATGAATTCCTGCACGAACACGGCGTCGCCGCCGTGTTCGGCCCGGGTACCAATGTGCTGGAGGCCGCGAATTCCGTTCTCGACCTCCTGCAGGGGATCAGGCGAAACCAGTAGCTCAGAGCAGCCCGCGCTTTGCGAGATTGCTCATCAGCGCCGAGATGCCGAAGGTCCAGGGCGGGCATTCCGTCGACAGCCGGACGGTGTTGACCAGTGCGCCGAGGCCGGCGGACGAGATTTCCACGACATCGCCGACCTTGTGGGTAAAGCCCTGGTTCTTGGCGTCGCGGTCCTGCGTTGGCGCAAAAAGCGTGCCGAGGAACAACATGAAGCCATCGGGATACTGATGGTGACTACCGACGGTCTGCTTGACGAGATCGGTCGGGTCGCGGCTGATCTGCGACATGGAACTCTTGCCGCGCAGCACGAAACCGTCCTGGCCGGTGACCTTGAGATCGAGTTCGGCCTTGCGAACGTCGTCAAGGCTGTAGCTCTGATCGAAGAGGCGGATGAAGGGACCGATCGAGCAGGAGGCGTTGTTGTCCTTCGCCTTGCCGAGCAGCAGCGCCGAGCGGCCCTCGACATCGCGCAGGTTAACGTCATTGCCGAGCGTGGCGCCCTTGATCTCGCCACGGCTGTTGACGGCCAGCACGATTTCCGGCTCCGGATTGTTCCAGGTCGAGATCGGGTGGAGGCCGACATCCGAACCCCAGCCGACCGATGAAAGCACCGGCGACTTGGTGAAGACTTCCGCATCCGGGCCGATGCCGACTTCGAGATATTGCGACCAGATGCCTTCCTCGATCAGCGCCTTCTTGACCTCGGCGGCTTCCGGCGAGCCGGCCTTGATGTTGGTCAGGCTGCCGCCAATCAGCGTGCTGACGCGCTCGCGAATGGACGCTGCGCGATCTGGATTGCCGGCGGCTTTCTCCTCGATGACGCGTTCGATCATCGACTGGGCGAAGGTCACGCCGCAGGCTTTGATCGCCTGCAGGTCGGCCGGTGCCAGCAGATAGGCTTTGCTCGTATCTGGCTTGCCAGTGCTGTTGGCGGCACTCGCCTCGAGGGTGCCAAGCGCCTTGCCGCTGGCGGTACGGACGAAGTCTGCCGCATCGGCTCGCTCCAGCAGAGCGCTCAGCGTCGGCGCTTCAGGGGAGGTGATATCGACGAGGCTGCCATCGCGCAGCGTTACGATGCTCGGCCCGGCAACATCGGGGTTCCAGGCACGGCCGACAAAGAGACCGCCCGAAGCGGCAGCGTCGAGGGGGGATTGGGACATGGTGATCTTCCGTCACAGGGCGGAGCGGGGAGCGCTCCTGCAGAATGGGATAGCTGCCGTCCTCCTACCCGACGGCCTTCAAAATCGAGCATATTCATCGGCCAAGAGCAAGCCTCAAAGGGCTGGAGCGGTTCGTAGGAGTGCAGCACGATGGCGCGGTCAAGAGGCATTTCATCTTAACTTATAACTATTTAGATACAAAATAATCTTTCTATTTCATATATTTACAAAAGAGGCAAAAGAGTTTTGCCATCAATCCCGCCTTGACAGGCCTTTGCTTTCGCTGTCTGGTTTGCACCACGAAGGAGGGTCGGCGTAAGCCGGCCCGGATAATTCCCCGGGAGGATAATATTGCGATGCTAAGATTTGCCGTCGTCGGAATCGATCATGGGCACACTTTCGATCATGTGAAGGGATTGTTGGCCGCCGGCGCCGAATTCGTCGGCTATTGCCCGCAGACATCAGTGCCGGCGATCCGCGAAATGTTCGAGAAAACCTATCCGGACGCGCCGCAGATCGACCGTGAGAAGATCTTCGCTGATCCCTCCATCGACATCATCTGCATTGCCGCGATCCCGCGTGACCGCGCCGGCCTTGCCATCCGCGCGATGAAAGCCGGCAAGGATGTCATGACTGACAAGCCCGGCGTGACGACCTTCGCCCAGCTGGAAGAGGTCAAACGTACCGTTGCCGAGACCGGCAAGATCTTCTCCATCTGCTTTTCCGAACGCCATTGTGTGCGCTCTGCCGTCAAGGCCGGCAAGCTGGTGAAGGAAGGGGCGATCGGCAAGGTCATCCAGACGCTGGGCATGGGGCCGCACCGGCTGCAGCTGCCGACACGGCCGGACTGGTTCTTCGATCCGGAAGCCTTCGGCGGCATTATCGTCGATATCGCCTCGCATCAGGTCGACCAGTTCCTGTTCTACACAGGCTCGACGACGGGCGAGGTGGTCGCAAGCTCTGTTGGTAATTTCGGCATGCCGGAAAAACCGGCCTTCCAGGATTTCGGCGAAGTGCTGCTGCGTTCCGACAAGGCAAGCGGTTATATCCGCGTCGACTGGTTCACGCCGGAGGCGCTGCCGACCTGGGGCGACGGTCGACTGACCATCCTCGGCACCGAGGGTTATATCGAGCTGCGCAAGTATATCGATATCGCCGGCCGTCCCGGCAAGGATCATCTCTTCCTCGTCAATGGCAAGGAGATGACGCATATCGATTGCAGCGGCGAGAAGCTTGATTATTTCGACGCCTTTGTCGCCGACGTGCGTGACCGCAGCGAAACGGCGATGACGCATAACCACGTTTACGAGGTTTGCCGTCTGTCGCTTGAAGCGCAGTCGAAAGCCGCCCGTATCGGTAATCGCTGAGGAAGACACCATGACACGGAAACTGCGCGTCGGCGTCATCGGTGCAGGCATCGCTGAGCGGCACCTGACAGGTTTCGCCTGGAACAGCGATCTCTTCGAAATTCCCGTTCTCTGCTCTCTCGATGCCGATCGCGGCCAGCCGCTCTGCGAGGAGCACAAGATCCCCGAATATACGCAGGATACGAATTCGCTCTTCACGCGCGACGATCTCGATGTCATCGATATCGCCACGCCGCCGAGCTCGCATTTCGAACTGTGCAAGAAGGCGATCGAGAGCGGCAAGCATGTGATCTGCGAAAAGCCGCTGTTCGGTTCGATTACCGAAGTCGATGAGATGGCAAAGATCCTTGCGAGTTCGAACGGGCGCAAGCTGATGCCGATCTTCCAGTATCGCTATGGCAGCGGCCTGCAGAAGCTGAAATTGCTGATCGAGCGCGGCCTGGCCGGCAAGCCCTTCCTGACCACGATCGAAACGCATTGGTGGCGCGGCCCGGATTATTATGCGGTGCCTTGGCGTGGCAAGTGGGCGACGGAACTCGGCGGCGGCCTGCTCGGTCATGCCATCCATGCTCATGACATGCTGAACTATGTCCACGGCCCCTGTGCCGAGGTGTTTTCCTATGGTGCGACGCTCGTCAATCCGATCGAGGTCGAGGATACCGCGTCACTGTCGGTGAAGATGCAGAACGGCTCGCTTGCGACGCTTTCCATGACCCTCGGCTCTCGCAAGGAAATCTCCAGGCTGCGCTTCTGCTTCAGCGATCTCGTCGCAGAAAGCATTCTGGAACCCTATACGATGGGCCGCGATCCCTGGACCTTCATCGCTGGAAGCGAACAGCATCAGGCGCGCATCGATGCCGCCCTTGCTGGCTACGAAGCCAGGGAGGACGGGTATACGCGCCAATTCCAGCTTTTCCATCAGGCAATCATGGATGACCGCGATCCGCCGGTTACCCTGCAGGATGCCCGCAATTCGCTTGAGCTGGTAACGGCCGCCTATTATTCGCAGCGCACGGGCCGGCCGACGCCGATGCCGATTACGGCCGACCATCCCTTATACGGTTCCTGGCTGCCGGAAGAAGAACGGCGCCCAGCCGCCAGCGTCTGAGGAAAAGACGGTGCTGAAATCATTCGAGCATATCGGCATGACGGTCGGCAATATGGATCGTGCCATCGAATTCTATTGCGGACTGCTGGGGTTGAAGCTGCATCTGCGCAAGCAGATGCCTGACGGCATGCAGGTCGCATTTCTCGATGCCGGCGGCGGCATGCTGGAGGTTTTCGGACCACCCGGCGGTGCGGCGAGGGCGGTCGATCTCCCGGAGGGAACGGCTGGCGTCAAGCACATCACCTTCCATTTTGAGAATGTCGAAGAAACCTTCGCGCGGCTGGAAGCGGCGGGCGTCGAAATCAAGGAACGTCCGCGCTTCGCCGTCCATTCCGAGATGCTGAACAAGATCGCCTTTGTTCGCGATCCCGACGGTATCATCGTCGAGCTTGCGGAGCGCTCACAGAACCGGCTTGGCTGACAGCTGCCACGCGCCCGCTCGAAAGAAAAAGGGCGCGGTCTGAACCGCGCCCTTCGAATTTATCGGCGTTCGCCCGAAGTCTTCTTCTTGGCTTCGTCATCCGTGAGCTCGTACCACATGGCGTTGAGGACGGCGAAGGCGGCTGCCAGCGGCAGACCGAGTATCCATGCGAAATACCACATCGTTTCGTCTCCTCAATAGGCGTGGCTGTTCTTGTCTGTGACGCTCTTCTCGTCGACCTTGCCCCACAGAACCTTGTAGACCCAGGCGGTGTAGGCAATGATGATCGGCAGGAAGATGACCGTGACCACCAGCATGATGAAAAGCGTCTGGTGACTCGACGATGCATCCCAGACCGTCAGGCTCGACTTCGGATCGAGCGAGGAGGGCAGGATGAATGGGAACATCGACAGCCCGACCGTCGAGATGATGCCCAGGATCGAGAGCTTGCTGAAGAGCAGTGTCACGACCTCGCGCCGGGCCTGCATCGCGATGAAGGCAGCCGCAGCACCGAGGAAGCCGAGGATCGGAGCAACGATCATCCAGGGATAGGTGCCGTAGTTGGCAAGCCAGGCCCCGCCTTCCTGCGACACCGTTTTCAGAAGCGGATTTGACGGGCCGACCGGGCTGATATCGCTGGTGATGCGATAGCCGCTGACGCCGGCCCAAAGCCACAGGCCGCCAAGCGCAAAGAGCACGATGACCACAAGCGCCGCGATGCTGCCGAAGCGGCGGGCGCGATCGGCGACCGGCCCCGTTGCCTTGAGCACCAGCCATGCGCTTCCGTGCATGATGAGCATGGCGACGGAGAGCAGGCCGCAGAGAAGGGCATAGGGGTTCAGAAGCGCGAAGAACGAGCCTTCATAGAAGATGCGCATGTCATCCGCGAAGCGGAAGGGCACGCCCTGCAGCACATTGCCGACGGCAACGCCGAAGATTAGCGACGGTACGAAGCCGCCGACGAAGAGCGCCCAGTCCCAGCCATTGCGCCAGTTGGCGCTGTCCCGCTTGGAACGGTACTTGAATCCGACAGGGCGCAGGATGAGCGCAAAGAGGATCGCAAACATCGCCAGGTAAAAGCCCGAGAAGGAGACCGCGTAGAGCGGCGGCCAGGCGGCGAAGATGGCGCCGCCGGCGAGGATCAACCAGACCTGGTTGCCTTCCCAGGTGGCGCCGATCGTATTGATGGCGACACGGCGTTCCGCATCGGTCTTTGCGACGAAGGGCAGCAGTGTGCCGACGCCGAGGTCGAAGCCGTCGGTCGCGGCAAAGGCGATCAGGAGCACGCCGAGCAGGACCCACCAGATGAGGCGCAAGGTTTGATAGTCGATGAGTTCGTACAGGATCATGACAGGTCACTCCGCGGCTGGAACGAGGGTTTCGGAGATCAGCTTGGCTTCCGGCTCGTGGTCCGGTTCCGGCCCCTGACGGATCGCCTTCAGCATCAGGCTCATCTCGATGATGATCAGCGTCGTATAGAGCGCGGCAAAGCCGATGATGGTGAGCAGCACCGCCCAGGCGCCATGGTTGGAAACGGCGACCGCCGTCGGCAGTACGCCTTCGATCACCCAGGGCTGACGGCCGATTTCGGCAACCACCCAGCCTGCCTCGATGGCAATCCAGGGCAGCGGGATGGCAAAGACCGCGATGCGCAATAGCAGCGGGTACTTGTCGAGATGCCGGCGAGCCGACAGCCAGAAGAAGGTTGCCGTCAGCACGATGAAGAACATGCCGAGACCAACCATGATGCGGAACGACCAGAAGAGCGTCGGCACGTGCGGGATCGTGTCACGCGCGGCCTGGGCGATCTGCTCGTCGCTCGCCTGACGTGGATCATCGACATAGCGCTTCAGGAGCAGGGCATAGCCGAGGTCGTGGCCTAGATCCTCGAACGAGGAGCGCACTTCCTGGGCAACCTGATCCTGCGTCGGCGCGGAGCGGATCTGCACCAGCGCATCATAGGCCTTGATGCCGTCGCGGATGCGGGCTTCGGCCTGCTGTTCGAGCTTGTCGATTCCGGGTATTTCCGTCGTCAGCGAACGTGTGCCGATGAGGCCCATGACCCAGGGGATATGGACGGCAAAATGGGTTTCGCGCGCCTCCTGATCGGGGAAGCCGAAGGCGGTAAAGGCAGCCGGAGCCGGCTCCGTCTTCCACATGGCCTCGATTGCGGCGAGCTTCATCTTCTGGTTTTCGGTAGCGAGATAGCCGCTTTCGTCACCAAGCACGACGACCGAGAGTGCCGAGGCGAGGCCGAAGGATGCGGCAACGGTCATCGAGCGCTTTGCAAGCTCGATATGCCGGCCCTTCAGCATGTACCAGGCCGAGACGCCGAGCACGAAGATCGAGGCACAGACGTAGCCGGCCGAGACCGTATGGACGAACTTTGCCTGCGCGACGGGATTGAAGACCACGTCGAAGAAGCTCACGATCTCCATACGCATCGTCTGCGGATTGAGCGCGGAACCGACCGGGTTCTGCATCCAGCCGTTGGCGATGAGAATCCAGAGCGCGGAGAAGTTCGAGCCGAGCGCCACCGCCCAGGTTGCCACCAGATGGCCGACCTTCGACAGCTTGTCCCAGCCGAAGAAGAAGAGGCCGACGAAGGTCGCTTCGAGGAAGAAGGCCATCAGGCCTTCGATCGCCAGCGGGGCGCCGAAAATATCGCCGACGTAATAGCTGTAATAGCTCCAGTTCATGCCGAACTGGAATTCCATGACGATACCGGTGGCGACGCCCAGCACGAAATTGATGCCGAACAGAGTGCCCCAGAATTTCGTCATCTGCCGCCAGATTTGGCGACCGGTCATGACGTAGGTCGTCTCCATGATGGCAAGCAGCACGGAAAGGCCGAGCGTCAGGGGTACGAACAGAAAGTGATAAAGCGCTGTCAGCGCAAATTGGAAGCGCGATAGCGCTACGATGTCTAGTTCCATTATCTTTCTCCCACGGTCCCACGCGGTATCAAGAGTTTCCGCGTGGCCGGCCGGCCACGCGGGGTAGGCCTGTTCGCTCAATCCGGCCGAAGCCGATCGAGCGCCTTTTCGAACGCCGCCTCTCCACGGCGCGAAACTTCTGTGATGCGGCCGCCGTCGACGACGACGATGCGGTCTGCGAGCGCCGCTTCGCGGCGAATATGCGTTGCGATGAGCAGTGACCGGCCTTCCGCCTCGACTGCGAGCCGATGCAGTACGTCGCGCGCCGTGCGCCCATCGAGACCTTCGGTCGGTTCGTCGAGAAGCCAGAGCGGCGTGTCACGCAGAAAGAGACGGGCGAGCGCCAGCCGACGCGACTGGCCGCCGGAAAGCCCCATGCCGCCTTCGCCCAGCAGTGTATCAAGGCCCGATGGCAGCGCATCGACATCGGCAATCAGGCCGGCAGCGGCAAGCGCATCGCGCAACCGGTCGTCATCGGCATCTGGCGCTGCGAGCACGAGGTTGCCGCGCAGCGTATCCTGGAAAAGTTCGGTCCGCTGGGTCAGCAGCGTGCCGTCGAGTGCAGCGGCCATGCCGGAGGCCGGTGGAAATTCGCCTGCAAGCAGCGATAACAGGGTCGATTTGCCGGCTCCGCTCGAGCCGATCACGGCGATATGTTCGCCGCGGCTTACTTCCAGGGTCACATTCCGTAAGGCCGGCAGGGCCGCGCCATCGTGGATAGCGGTCACGTTCTGCAGTGCGAAGGCGAGTTCATGTGCAGGCGCCTTGGGCGCGAAATCCGCCTCGACTGCGGAAAGGCGCGGTGCGATGCGTCCGGCGGCAAGCAGCGTCCGTCCGAATTCCAGGGCACCCCGGCGCAATACTGCGAAGGGTTCTGCGGCGGCAAAGGCAACGAGCACGCCCAGTGCTGCCACAGGAGCGCTGATCGCCCCTGCCTGCATCAGCGCCGCTACGGAGAGCAGTGCCGCGACCAGCAGGGCGGTCGAAAAGAGCCCGAAGCCGAAGGCCACGCCGGTCTCTATCCGGTTCAACCGGTCGTCGGCGTTTGCCACATAGGCGTCTGCGGCTGATATCGCGTGCTCCTGGGCGGCAAGCCGATTTGCCATCAGAAGATCGGCCTGTCCGGCAACGAGATCGATCGTCCGCGACCGTAGTGTCTCGATGCCATAAGCGCGCCGCCGTGCAAATTTGCGGGCTGCCTGACCCGCAGCGAGCGGCAGACCAAGTCCAACCAGTATAAGGCAAAGGCCGAAGAGCAGCCCAAACAGCGGATGCATCAGCCCGAGCGTGACGCTGGCGACGAGTGCTGCACCGATCGCCACGGTCGCCGGCACGAGAACACGCAGGTAAAGTGAATCCAGCGCGTCGATATCTGCTGTCAGCCGGAAGAGCAGTCGAGCCGGTCGGTTGAGAAGCGTGCGCGCAGCACCCGCCGATGCCCAGCCTCGGAACAGCCGCTCGCGCAGGGCAGCCAAGATGGCAAGCGTGGCATTATGAGTTGTCAGCCGTTCGCCATAGCGGGCTGCTGTACGCAGAATGGCGAGGAAGCGAATGCTTGCCGATGGTGCAAACACGTCGAAGGTCGCGGCAACCGTGATCGAAAGCCCGGCAAGCGCGGTCGCCGTGATGAACCAACCCGACAGGCCGAGCAGAGCAATGCCGGCGATGACAGTCGCGGCCGACAGCACCGCGCCGAGCAGCAGTTCCCTACGGCGTGTCTCGAGGAAGAGATGCAGGACCGGTTTGATATCCTTGAGGAAAAAGGTCATTCGGCTGCCTCCCGAAGGGTTTCGCTGTCAAGGCGGATGGTGCGTTGCATGCGCGCGGCCAGCAGCGGGTCATGCGTGGCCACGATCAGCGTGCGATCTTCGGCGAGGGCGAGTAGGCTGGCGGTGATCTCAGCGGCAGTCTCGGCATCGAGATGGGCGGTCGGCTCGTCGGCAAGGATGATGCGGATATCGGGATCGCAGGCCGCCCGTGCGATCGCCAGCCGCAGCGCCTCGCCACCGGAAAGGCCGATGCCGCCTTCGCCGAGCGGGCGATGGCCGTAGGCTTGCGCGACGCCGGCAAGCATTGCCAGTTCGAGTGCATCGGCGACCTTGTCTCTTGTCATTCCGGGCCGGCCGAGCGCGATATTGGCCGATATCGTGCCAGCAAAGATATGCGGCTTCTGGCCGATCCAGGCCATCCCGCCGCGCCTCGCCGTCGCGCCTCCGATCAGAACCATACCTTCTCCGCAAGGTGCCAGGCCGGCGATCAGCGAAAGTATGGTCGATTTGCCGCTGCCGCTCGCGCCGAGCAGCGCCAGATGTTCGCCAGCGGCGATATCGAGGTTGAAGCCTTCAAGCACCGGCTCCTGATCGGGCTGGTAGCGAAAGCCAACGTTTACCAGACGGATGTCGCGGGCTCCTGCGGCGGCGACATTCTCCCGTTCGGGAAGCGTCATGCCTCCGGCAGCTAATCCATCCAGTGCCTTCAGCGCGGCTTCGCCCGAGGCACGGTCATGCCAGACAGCGGAGAGTTCACGCAGTGGCTCGAAGAAGGCCGGTGCCAGCAGCAGGATGAACAGGCCCTCAGAGAGGCTGAGGCCGGCCGACCAGGCGCCGAAGCGGATTTCGCCGAGCAGGCTGAAGCCGATATAGACGGCGGTCATCGCCACGCCCAGTGCCGAAAAGAGTTCGAGCACAGCCGAAGACAGAAAAGCGATCTTCAGCACTGCCATAGTGCGCGTGCGGAGCGATTCTGCTTCCGCGCGGAGCCGGTGCGCAGTGGCATCGACGGCGCCGAGAGAGCGGATCGTTGCAAGACCGCGCAGACGGTCGAGCAGGAAAGCGTTGAGGCCACCCGTTGCGATAAGCTGTTTTTCGCTTGCAGCCTGCGCGCGCCAGCCAATCAGCGCCATGAAGATCGGAATGAGCGGCGCAGCGAACAGCAGCACGAGTGCTGCAATCCAGGAGATGGGGAAAATGCAGCCGAGAATGATGAACGGCACAAGGCTTGCCTTCATCCGCGTCGGCTGGAACCGGGAGAGAAAGGGTACGATCAGCTCAGCCTGTTCGCCGAGAATGCTCGCTGCTTCGCCGGAAGCTGGACGGCCGATATCGACGGGCGAGAGCCGTGCGAGCAGGCGGACGGCTGTCGCCCGCTTTTCGCTGAGTTCAGCGCGGGCCGCGCGAAAGGCGAGGCGGGTGCCGACTGCATCAAGACAGCTCTTGACGATGCCGAGCAGCAAGACAGAGACAGCCGGCCATAGGACATCATTAAGACCGCCACCATCGGCAAGCCTGCCGACAGACCAGGCAAGCAGGCCCGCCTGCAGAATCCAGAGCGCGGCCGCGAAGGCCTGGAGCATTGCGGCGCTGCGCAAGCGGCGTCTGTTTGCAGCGGGCTTGCGTGTCCCCGCCTCTCGCCGGTTTCTCGCGTCGAAGAAAGCACGGGTCATGGCGCTAGCTCTTGTTCGCGGGATTGGGACGGCGGCGGCCAAGCGAAACGACCCTGTCCTTGGCCTCCAGCAATTTGGTCACTTTCGCGCCTAACGAGAGTAACGTTGCAAGTCTCTCTGTTTCAAGTTGCTTTACGTCTTCGTACCAATGCGTCAGCTGCTCGATCAGCGTGTGCATCTCGCTCATGCGCTCCTGCGCATGGCGTTCGGCCTCGCTTGCGGGGCGCTGCATGAGAATCTCGCGCAGCACGGAAAGCGTCGGATCGACCTCACGCTTCTTTCGCTCTTCGGCAAGTGTTCTGAGGATGACCCAGACGTCGTCGGGCGTCGTGAAGAAATCGCGCCGGTCATCCGGCTTGTGGCGTAGCAGCACCAGGTTCCAGGCCTGCAGCTCGCGAAGGCTCATGGAAACATTCGAGCGCGATATGCCGAGGGCATC
The DNA here is from genome assembly GCF_014193955.1 of Rhizobium sp. BK379. NCBI lineage: Bacteria > Pseudomonadati > Pseudomonadota > Alphaproteobacteria > Hyphomicrobiales > Rhizobiaceae > Rhizobium > Rhizobium sp. BK379. Next base: position 282,174 of record NZ_JACIAD010000003.1, on the reverse strand, counting down.
GACGATTTCCTCTGCGCAGAGCGGCGCTGGCGAGACGTAGAGCAGAGCATAGATCTGGCCGACCGTACGGTTGATTCCCCAGCGGGAACCCATTTCACCGAAGTGCAGGACGAAGGACTGAACGAGAGGCGGAAGGTTCATTGTCATTTCCGTTGCGTCTGTGATTTCAGAAATTTCTGAAATCACTATACAGACTTTCGCGTTTGTGCCGCAATTGGCGAGCTTGACCTGCGTCAATTTGGAAGCGTTCTTCGGTGATCTGCTTCTTCATAGACCGGCGCTGAGCGCCCGGAATTGACTTGAATCAAATCTTGCAAACATAAAACGCCCGGCAGACTGGTGTCTGCCGGGCGCCAGATGCTGTTTGAATTTTAACTTGTCGGTGAGGCGTGAGCCTCAGATGAGGCCAGTCAGGAGGCCGACGCCGGCAATAGCTGCAAGGCCGCCTGTCGTACGCATGACAAAGACACCCCGCCGTTCGCCGAAGCGAGCGATAAGGAAACCAACGCCGAGCCCGACTGCATGCAGCAGGGCCGTTGCGAACATGAAGCCTGCGGCATAGGCGGCACCACCCGCATTTTCAGGCATTTCGACCCCATGCGCATGGCCGTGGAAGACTGCAAACAGGCCGACAACAGCCATTGCGGCCGCCGTGGAGGCGCGCATGTTCAGAGCGACGACAGCACCGAGCACGATGACGGAAAGCGCGATGCCGGTTTCAACGAAAGGCACGTTGATACCGGCCATGCCGAGCGCGCCGCCGAAGGCCATGACAAGCACGAAGGTCGCTGGCACGGCCCAGACGGCGCGGCCGCCAAGCTGGAAGGCGAGCGCGCCGACCATGACCATGGCCAGGATGTGATCGAGGCCGGACACCGGATGGCTGAAACCATGGACAAGGCCTGCCGTCTCGCCGACGCCGGTATGGGCATAGGCAGCTGCAGGAAGCGCTGCGGCGGCAAGCGCAAGGACGCCGCTCTTGAAGACTGATTTCATGATGGAATTCCCTCTGTTTTATAGATCCTGCGGCCGCCGATCGCTCAGTCCCGGTTGCAAGTCGCTTCCACAAGCTAATCCAGCGAAATTTCATCGTCAACGGAAAGCAAAAGAATAGGTAGGAATTTCAAGTGCTTATATCGTAGGCAATTGCCGTTTTGAAAGGCGTCTTCACAAGCGCCCGCCAACGGTACTATCAATCACGTTGCGGCGGTGAGAGCCGCCGCATCTTGAGGAGGATTCCATGACGAATACCGAAAAGCCGCTGGCAATCAGTGCGCCGGAACCGCGCACGCTCGACCTGATCTTCAGCGACAAGGCGCGTGCCGAACTCAATGCCAAATATGAGATTGTCGAGGCCGATGCCGAAAACATCGCCGGCCTCGGAGAGGATATTCTGGGCAAGGCGCGCTACATCATCGGCCAGCCGCCGCTTTCGGCGGAAACACTCGGCCGCATGCCGCAGCTTCGCTCGATCCTCAACGTCGAGAGCAACCTCCTCAATAACATGCCCTATGAGATCCTCTTCCAGCGCGGCATCCACGTGGTGACGACCGGACAGGTTTTTGCAGAGCCCGTGGCGGAGATCGGCCTCGGCTTTGCGTTGAGCCTTGCCCGTGGCATCGTCGACGCCGATGTTGCGTTCCGGGAGGGCAAGGAACTCTGGGGCGGCGAGGGCAATACGAGCGCGCGGCTGATCGCGGGTTCGGAGATTGGGATTGTCGGTTTCGGCGATCTCGGCAAGGCGTTGCGCCGCGTCCTTTCAGGCTTTCGCGCCAGAATCAGGGTTTTCGATCCCTGGATGCCTCGTTCGATCCTGGAAGAAAATGGCGTCGAGCCAGCGAGCCTGAACGACGTGCTGACACAGAGCGATTTCGTCTTCGTCGTTGCCTCCGTCACCAGCGAAAACAGGGGCTTCCTCGGCGCGGATGCTTTCGCCAGCATGCGCAAGGGTGCGGCCTTCATCTTGCTCAGCCGTGCCGATGTCGTGGATTTCGAAGCGCTGATGGCGGCCGTCGCGTCAGGCCATATCGTGGCGGCAAGCGATGTCTATCCTCAGGAACCGCTGCCGCTCGACCATCCCGTCCGCAGCCTCAAAGGCTTCCTCCGCTCGGCCCATCGGGCAGGTGCGCTCGATATCGCCTTCAAGAGGATGGGCGACATGGTGCTCGAAGACATGGATCTGATGGATCGCGGCCTGCCGCCGATGCGCTGCAAGCGGGCGGAGCGCGAAACGGTGTCCCGAATGCGCTCCAAACCCGTGTCGGTCAATTAGGCTGCGCGCTGGCCGGTGCCCTGGATAGCGGCAAGCTTCCAATCGGCGCCGGGCTTGCGCACGAAGGTCCAGACCTCTGTGCTTTCGCTCGGGCGGCGATCGTCACCCGAGACGACACGGCCGCTCGCGCGCTCGACCATGGCGTCGATCGAGGAATAACGCATCGCAAGCGTTGCATATTCCTGACCGTTCTCACGCCAGGCTTCGGCAATATCGCCCTGCAGAAGCTTGACGTCGGAGACCTGGTTGCGCACGCCATTTGTGGCGTTCTCGCCAAGCTCTTCGGCAAGATAGGACATGGCTTCCGGTGTCGTCAGGCGGCGCAGCGCGGCGTAGTCTTCTGCGCCATAAGCGGTCTGAACCTTTGTCAGCAATTCCTCGAACTGGTCGAGGTCCGCCTGGGCAAGGCCGACCTCATCGCTCGGGCGGGCATTGCGCTGCTGGCTGCCGGAACCCGAGCCGATCGCCGGAATATGGAAGGACGAACCGCCATTGGCCGGCGTCATGTTATGGGCCTGCGGTCCACCATAGCTATGGCTGCCTGTTCCATACGAGGGTTGGCGGCGATTGGCGAAGAAACGCATGGCGAGTGTAATCGCTCCGAAGATCAGCGCGATCTGCAAGAGCATGCCAAGGAAACCGAAGCCGCCACCGAAACCATGGCCGAGCAGCATGCCGAGAAGGCCGCCGGCAATCAGGCCACCGATCATCGAACGACCGAAGCCGTTGAAGAGGCCGGGGCGCTGCTGAGCATAACCGGGCTGCTGGGTGCCGTAAGGCGCAGTCGTCTGCGGGCGCGGCGTCATCGAGCGTTCGATGGGCGCGGCCGGGGCCGGGGCAGTCTGTGTGATCGGAGGCGCGTTGAAGGTGCGCGTGCCACGGCTTCCGAATCCGCCAAAGCCGCCGGCGCGGCGCGCATCGGCGTCTCCGATCGAAGCAAAGACGGTGGCGCTCGCAAGTACAGCGATAGCCGCAATCCTGGCAAAACGCGAAACGGCACTGGGCATTCTTCATCTCCTATCATGCGCTGAATGGCATGTTCGGAGATAATATAGGTATTCTTTCTGCCCTGTGAAGTTGTGGGATGCTACTGACAGACGTCGACCCATTCTGCGCGGGTGATTTCCACCAGTCGTTCGGTCGGAATATGCACGGCGGAATTGGTCGAACCGGCGGCCGGAACGACCTCGCCGAACTGCTTCAGCGATACGTCGCAATAGATCGGCAGCGGTGCAGGCAGGCCGAAGGGGCAGACACCGCCGACCGGGTGGCTCGTCACTGCCAGCACCTCTTCGGCATCGAGCATGCGCCCCTTTCCACCGAACGTGTCCTTGAACTTCCTGTTGTCGAGACGCGCGGTACCGCTTGCCACGATCAGCATGGTGCGGTCGCCCACACGAAGGCAGATCGTCTTGGCGATCTGCGCGGGCTCGACGCCATGCGCTTCGGCGGCGAGAGTGACTGTCGACGAACTGCCGGCCGTTTCGACGATGGCGATATCGGGGGCATTGGCGGCGAAGAAGGCGCGAACGGATTCAAGGCTCATGGGATAGGATACTTCTGGATCGACAATCGACAGGGAGGCCGCGAAGCGGCGGTGAATTCCCGCACTTGCGGGCCAACTTAATATTTAAATTTTAGAGAATTCAATTGCTTAGTTGCCGCAATATCGTTTTCGGTCGTCCTTTTGAGTGGCGCGGATTGTTCCGAAATTCTAAGTCATGGATATTGCTGGAAAAATTGGCAGCTGCGCAACAGGGACTCCAGAGTGAGCAAGCCGAATTATCGCGATATCGCCCGCCAGGCGGGCGTGGGAACCGCGACCGTCGAGCGCGTGCTCAACGGGCGCGGTGGTGTGCGGCCCGAACTCGTCGAGAAGGTGATCATTGCCGCGCGCAGCCTGGACTACCCACGAACACTCCCCGATACGCATCGCGGCCTTTTGCGCATCGAAGTGCTGATGGTTCGCCCTGAGACCACATTCTATCAGCGGCTCTCCAAGGCATTCGAGAGGATCGCGGCGACGCTCGATCCTCTCGTCGTCGTACATCGCAGCTTCACCGAGGAGATGAAGCCCGAGGAGATCGCCAGGCGCATTTTGTCGACCGACCTGCCGCGCGCGGGCCTCATCCTCGCGGTGCCGAGCAACCCTGTCATCAAGGCGGCGGTGGACAAGGTTGTCGCCCAAGGGTTGCCTGTGGTTCATGTCGTGACCCGCGCTTCCGATCGCTCGGGCGAATTAGTCGCCATCGACAACTATGCTGCCGGACGCACTGCAGCACTCTTCATCGGTCGAATGGCCCGCCGGCAGGGCTCTGTCGTGGCGATCTGCCATCCGATCTATCAGGTCCATCGCGATCGTATCCGCGGATTTTCCGAATATTTTCTGGAGCATGCCGGTGCCACCAGCTTCCAGTGGCTGGGCTTCGGTCTTGATGAGGAGCATATCAGCGCCGAGCTTCTCGCGTCAGCTCTGAAGACCTATCCGGACTTGGCCGGTCTTTATAATGCCGGCGGCGCCAATTCCGCTCTCATTGATGTGCTTCGACGCCAAGCCGCCAAGCGCGATATCTTTTTCGTCGGCCACGAATTGACGGACTACACCCGCAAGGCACTTCAGGATGGCATCATGGATGTCGTCCTCGATCAGGCGCCGGAAGCGCAAGCCAGGCGATCGCTTGATCTCATCCTGCGCCGCATTGGCCTGACCGATATCGAGCCGGATCAGGCACCCATCCGTTTCATCACCATCACCAAGGAAGCGCTTTGATCTGATTTGATCAAGAATGGCTTCGGCTCCGACGCGCTCCCCTGTTACTTTTGCGTCAGGGGGAGAGCCGGAGCGTCGCGAGGAGCGACACCGGACAGGGCGCAGACGGCGCTCTCCTTCATCAGATCTGCGCGGACCGATATCGGATCCACCTGAAGGAGAGTGCAATGGACGATCTGAAATTCGGCACGCGCAACAAGCGCGGCGACTGGGCGCCGAACCAGCCGGTCGAGACCGCGCCGTTATTTGCGTTTCCGCCGCGGCTGATGGCCATCGTGAAATGGCTGCCGCATTATTTCTTTCCGTGGAATGCGATTTTCGCCGCTTCGGCCGTTGCCTATTGGGCCTGGGTCATTCCGCCCGTCGAAACAATGCGGACGCCGGGCATTGGCTGGATTGCTTGGTTATATGCCGTCAATGCGGTCTGCGTACTCCTGTTCTACGGCGCATTCGAGCTGCATCTCTATGTGCTGAAGCGGCAGGAGAGCCGCTTCAAGTACAATGGCAAATTTCCCTCCGAGCAGAAGAACAAGGCCTTCTGGTTCGAAAGCCAGAACCTCGACAATATATTGCGCACGTTCCTGTCGGGGGTAACGATCTGGACGGCGATCGAAGCAGGCATGTTATGGATCTATGCCAATGGTTATGCGCCATGGCTGAGCTTTGCCGAACATCCCTGGACGCTGGCACTGGTCGCGCTGGCGGTGCCGATCATCCACGAGTTCCATTTCTTCTGCATCCACCGGCTCATTCACACGCCCTTCCTCTATAAGTGGGTGCATTCGGTCCATCATAACTCTGTCAATCCGTCGCCCTGGTCGTCGCTATCCATGCATCCGGTCGAGCATCTGCTCTATCTCGGAACGGCGTTCTACCACCTGATCCTGCCGTCCAATCCGATCCTGATGCTCTACCAGCTTCATTATGCGGGCTTCGGCGCCATCCCAGGCCATGTCGGCTTCGACAAGGTCGAGGTCGGCGAGGATACGCTGGTCGATAGCCACGCATATGCGCATTACCTGCATCACAAATATTTCGAAGTGAATTACGGCGATGCATTGATCCCGCTCGATAAGTGGTTCGGCACCTGGCACGACGGTTCGTCCGAAGGCGAGGCGCGCATGCAGGAGCGTTACCGCCGCCGCAAGGAAAAGCTCGCCGCCCGCAAGGCTGGCATGGAAGTGAAGGGAGCAGCCGAATGAGCTGGATCACTGCCTGTAAACTCGAAGACATCGAACAGGAAGGCGCTATGCGTTTCGATCACGGCAGCCGCACCTATGCGATCTATCGCGGTCCCGATGACAGCGTCTATTGCACTGCCGGCCTCTGCACCCACGAGGCCATCCATCTCGCCGAAGGTCTGGTCATGGATTTCGAAGTGGAATGTCCCAAACATTCCGGCGCCTTCGACTATCGCACCGGCGAGGCGCTGCGGCTTCCGGCCTGCGAGAATTTGAAGACCTATCCCGCCGAGGTGATCGACGGGGAGGTGCGCGTGGCTCTCGCCTGAGCCTGCATCTTTTGCAGGCCTGAGTGGCCTCCGGAATGCGTGGGGTGGCCCGGCACCCATGGGAGGAAATCATGAAGTCATTTTGTGTGGCGGCCATCCTGGTCGCCCTGACGGCAAGTGCTGCCTCGGCCGAGACCATCGGCGTGTCGATGCAGAGCTTTGACAATAACTTTCAGACATTGTTGCGAGAAGGTCTGAGCGCAAGGGCATCTGAAGTGGGTGGCGTCACCCTGCAGATCGAGGACGCTCAGACCGATGTCTCCAAGCAACTCAATCAGGTGAACAATTTCATCGCTGCAGGCGTCGATGCGATCATCGTGACACTTGCGGATACATCCGCAGCGCCTGGCATCAGCGCGGCGGCCGAGAAGGCTGGTATTCCTCTCGTCTATCTCAACCTTGAGCCGGGAAATCTCGCTCAGCTACCCCAAAAGCAGGCCTATGTCGGCTCCAAGGAAACCGACTCCGGGCGTCTCGGTGCGGAAGCCGCCTGTCAGATCCTGAAGAAGAATGGCAAGGCAAGCAGTGCCCAGGCCTATATCCTGATGGGAGATCTCGCACATCAGGCCTCGCGCGATCGCACATCGTCGGTCAAGGAAACGCTTGCGGCGAGCGACTGCAAAGACGTGAGCATCGCCGACGAGCAATCGGCGGCGTGGACGCGCACGAACGCCATGGATCTGACGACCAACTGGATCACCGCCGGCCGGCCGATCGACGCGGTCTTTGCCAATAACGACGAAATGGCAATCGGTGCGATCCAGGCACTCAAAGCTACCGGCGTCTCGATGGACAGCGTCGTGGTCGTCGGCATCGATGCGACGCAGGATGCCCTTGCTGCGATGGCCGCGGGCGATCTGGACGTGACGGTATTCCAGAACGCCAAGGGACAGTCGGCGAGCGCCGTCGATGCAGCCGTTGCGCTCGCTCAAGGAAAGGGCATTGAAAAGGAGGTCTGGGTTCCTTTCGAACTGATCACGCCCGAAAACATGGACCAGTACCGGCAAAAGAACTGATCCTCCCCGGCCGGCGTCTATTCCTCACGAGCGCCGGCCTCCTTTCATGGAGAGCTTTATGAGCGGCATTGTCATCATCGGCGCAGGAGAATGCGGAACACGCGCGGCGTTCGCCCTGCGCGAGACCGGATATTCCGGATCGATAACCCTGCTGGGTGCCGAGCCGCATCTGCCTTACGAACGGCCGCCCTTGTCGAAACCGATGGATGGCGCCGTCCAGATGAAGCTGATCTGCGCGGAAGATGCGCTAACTTCAGCCCAGATCGAATATCTCCGGGGCGTGTCGGTCTCGGAATTGGATGCCGATGCTGCTGCAGTCACCTTGGACAACGGGCAGGTCCTGGCCTATGAAAAGCTGTTACTCGCCACCGGCGCGCGCCCAAGAAGGCTTGGCTGTCCGGGTGCCGGACGTGCGCGCGATTTTCGCACTCATGCCGATGCCGAAGCAATATTCTCCAAAGCGGGGATCACGCGTAGCGTTGCCATTATCGGCGGCGGCCTGATCGGCATGGAGCTCGCCTCCGTCCTTCGCGGAAAAGATATCGCGGTCAGCGTCATCGAAGCGGCACCCAAGCCGCTGGGACGCGCGGTCCCGCCGCGCTTTGCCGACAAGCTTCATGCCAGGCACAGCTCGGAAGGCGTCATTTTCCACCTCGGCCGGGGCGTTGTCGCCATCGATGACGATGGCGTTCTGCTGAGTGATGGAAGCTTGGTGCGCGCCGATCTGGTCGTCAGTGCTATCGGTGTCACGCCGGAAATTACACTCGCTGAGCAAGCCGGACTGGCGATCGGGAACGGTATTCTGACCGATCGCCATCTTCACACCAGCGCACCTAATATCTTTGCAGCGGGTGATTGTGCGGCGGTGAGCCAGCAGGGCGGAATTCATACCCGGTTCGAGAGCTGGCGGAATGCAAGAGCGCAGGCAGAAACAGCTGCGCGCAACATGATCGGCATCGCTGAGCCTTTTACCGCGATCCCCTGGTTCTGGTCCGATCAGTATGACCTCGGCCTGCAGGTGGTGGGGCTGCCGCAGCCGACGCACGAGCGCGTGATCCGTTCGCTCGGCGATAACGAGCTTGAATTCTATCTGGACGATGGGCGCCTTGTGGCCGCAGCCGGCCTCGGTACCGGCAATTCCCTGGCCAGGGATATCAAGCTTGCAGAAATGCTGATTGCAGCTGGCATCCATCCTGATCCGGCCGCGCTTGCCGATCCCGACCTGAACCTAAAGGCACTTCTGAAAAGGGAGAAGGCCGCGTGATGCGGAGACTGCTGATCTTCCAGTCACTCTGGGCCATGGAGCGCCGGCACACCGACGGGTACGAGCGCAGCCTCAGCGAGAATATCGCGATGATCATCGAGGCTGGTTTCGACGGTATAAGCGCCCACTATACCAACCGGGCCGATGTCGTCACGCTGAATGACGCGATCCGCGGCACCGGGCTGAAGATCGAAGCTGTCTGCTTCCCTCGCACCGTCGAGGATCTGCGCCTGCCGCTCGAACTGGCTGCGGAGTTTCCCGTCAACCATATCAACCTGCAGCCCGATATCCGCCTGCGGCGGGTCGAAGACTGCCTGCCGATCCTCGATGGCTGGATGCGGCTTTCCGAGGAAGCCCGCATTCCCGTCTTCATGGAGACCCACCGCGACCGGATGACGACAGACCTCTTCTTCACGCTGGATCTGCTGGACAGGCGGCCGAATCTGCCGCTGCTTGCCGATCTCTCGCACTTCATGGTCGCCCGCGAGTTCGCCTTTCCTGTCGATGCCGAGAACCATGCTATGATCCACCGCATTCTCCGCAATGCCCACGCCTTTCATGGCCGGGTCGCATCGCGCGAGCAGGTGCAGATCGAAATCTCGTTCCCGCACCACCGGCCCTGGGTCGAGCTCTTCCTGCAATGGTGGGACCACGGCATGCGCGATTGGCGTGGTCGCGCCGCTTCAGACGCGGAACTCGTCTTTACCTGCGAGCTGGGTCCGAAGCCCTATGCGATTTCCGGCCGAGACGGCAACGACAGTACCGATCGGTGGGCGGAAGCGCTGCTGCTCCGCCAGATGCTTCTCGATCTCTGGGCCGCGATCTGATCGCCGTAACGTCCGGGATACCGGCAGGAATGCTACCATCCCTGCCGGACAGCCCCCGGCATATGCGTCGCGGGGCCCTCTAGTCATCGAACAGGGCAAGGTCATGGCGCAACCATGCAGGCAGACTGCTGGTGCTGTTTGCCATGCGCTGACGCCTCCATCGGGCTATGATGGTTGCGAGCAGAATTTCCCTGAAGCTGAATCGCGAGCAAAGCTCGCGCATGGATGCCGCCAGGCTGTCGCCGGCGTGTTGAGTGGTCATGATGATGATCTGCGGCCAGAAATCTGAACCGCCCTCTTTCAAGCTGAGTATGCACAGCGCCATGCCGAGCGGACGTTGCCGTAGCCGGACGCTGCGCGCGAAAAAGACGCCATCTCTGGATGGTGAAGCTTGAAAGTTTCGGCCGTGGCCGGTTTGGAGCTTCGAGGACCTATGCCAAAGAGGCGCGGGACGAAGAAATATCTGTCATTGCACGCCTCCATTGTTGATGAACTCCGACACAATCATTAGCCGATCGGGGATGAGCAGGCAAGGGCACTCGTTCGGATCTGGGGCCCATCGCCAGCCTGGGACGGCGCTCCGCCGCCGTCTGATCGTGATTTCCACCGGCAACTGACTGGGTCTTTTCATCGGCAATTGACCGCGCCCAGAACATCGTCATAATAATTTTGCACACGTGCTCAATTTTGTCATTTGGTCGTTACGTTCGCCCCCTAGAGCGGGACATGCCACGTTTTCGTGGGGCGATTGGAACGGCCATCAACACCAGTGATGACCCGTCAAGAGGCCTCACACTGTTCTTCCAGGGAGATGAAGAAGATGACCATTTTGCCGACACTGAAATCCCTCACCATTGCGGCCGCAATCCTGGCCTCGACTTCCGCATTTGCACTTGCCAAGGACGTTCACATCAGCGTCTGGGCCGGCGGTACCGGTCCGAACGACGTTTACCGCCTCGATGCCATCGAGATCGCTGCTCAGCAGCTTCAGCGCGAAGCTGCGCTGAAGGGCGAAGATCTGAAGATCATCGTCGAAAAGACCCCTTATTCGGGTTGGGACGACTTCAAGCAGGCGCTGACGCTTGCTGCCGAAGCCAAGAAGGCTCCGAACATCGTCGTCAGCGGCCATGAAGACATCGCTCCCTGGTCGCAGGCCGGCCTCATCGTTCCAATCGAGGACTATGTCGATCTCGACTCCTGGCCACTCAACGACATCTATGAAAACCTGATGCAGATCGCCTCCTACAATGGCTCGGTCTACGGCATCCCGCAGGATGCAGAATCCCGCCCGATGCTGTTCTGGAAGCCGCACATGAAGGCGATCGGCTACAGCGACGCTGACCTCGACGCGCTGCCGCAGAACGTCCAGGACGGCAAGTACACGATGAAGAACCTACTCGAAGATGCCAAGAAGATGCAGGACAAGGGCCTCGTACAGCCCGGTTACGGCTTCTATCCGCGCACCAGCAACGGTCCTGACTACTGGCAGTTCTACACCTCCTTCGGCGGCGTCATGGAAGAGAACGGCAAGCTCGTTTTCGACAAGGCTGCGATGAAGCGCACGTACCAGTTCTTTGCTGATGCCGTTGCTTCCGGCGTCACCAAGAAGAACCACATCGGCATGCCGGGCGACCAGTGGTGGAAGGAAGTCTCCAGCGGCAAGGCCGGCATCTGGGATGCCGGCACCTGGCACTATGCCCGCATGGTCAACCAGGAAGGCCTGAAAGACTTCTTCGGCAACATCGCCTTCACGCTGATTCCGGCTGGCGAAGGCGGCAAGGCCAACACGCTGACGCACCCTCTCGTTTACCTGCTGACATCGGGTCATAGCGACGAGGACACGCAGATCGCAGCCCAGCTGATCACGATCGCTTCGGAGCCGCGCACCAATGCGCTGCACGCTATCAAGTCGGCGCATCTCGGTGTCTCCAAGTCCGAATCGGCCGTTGATTTCTACGCCGCCAATCGCTGGGCCCGCGAGGCGACGGAGCGACTGCTACCCCACGCCAACGCGATGCCGAACAATTCCGATTTCGGCACCTACTGGAACATCATGTGGAAGAACCTTGAAGCATCCTGGACCGGCGCCAAGACTGTCGACGCCGCCGTCAACGATGCTGAGAGCGAGCTGAAGAGCACGCTCGGCGACAAGATCGTCATCCGCTAAGATCGACGCACTCTGCCGGAAGGCGGTGGCTAAACACCGCCTTCCGGAGCGTCGTCCATGAGGGGACTTCCATGAAATCGTCCAGAACGCTTGGGCTGGTGATGATCACACCAGCAGCGATCATGATCCTTCTGTTCTTCCTGCTGCCGGTCGTTCTGACGGCCGTCTTCTCGATGACGAACATGACGACGGCGACCGGCATTTCCGGCGGCGTCTATCAGGTCGCGCCGAATTCGCTGATCACGCTCAAATCGGCCATGCCGGATATTGCCGATCAGCTCGGCGAGCCGCGCTACACGATCGACGAGGCAGGCCTCAAGGCCCTCGAAGGCCTCAATCTCTCCGCCGGCATCGTCTCGGAGCTGCGTGAAAAGCATATGAACGAGGTCTTTCCTTCGCGCCGCGAGATCGAGCGCATGATCAAGGACCTGAACGAGCGCCCCTCGACGCGCGAGGTCAAGCAGATCTCCGACCAGTTCAACCGCTCAGTCGTCAACGCGCGCTTCGACAGCAAGGATCAGCTCTTTTCCGCCCTCGATACGCTCGGCTTCAAGCTGACGCCGGAGCAGGAGGATGCTGTCGCCAAGGCCACCTATACCGGCTGGATCTGGACGTCAGACAATTTCTCGCGCATGGCCTCTTCGCCGGATATGGCCCGCGTTCTTCTCAACACCGTGCTCTACGTCGCGCTGGTGCTGACGATCTTCAACGTTGGTTATGCACTGCTGCTTGCCATCTGGACGCATTATATGCCGGCGGCACCGGCTTCCTTCTTCCGTGGCGTATGGCTGTTGCCGCGTATCACGCCTGTCGTCATCTATGTCATGCTTTGGAAGTGGCTTGCCTGGGACACGGGCTTCATTTCCACGCTGATGGGCAATTTCGGCTACCCACCCAAGAATTACCTGCTCGACAACGCCTATAACGCCTGGATCTTCGTTGTCATGATCAACGGCTTCATCGGCGCCTCCATGGGCATGCTGGTTTTCTCCTCTGCGATGAAGGCCATTCCGAAGAGCCAGTTCTATGCGAGCGAGGTCGACGGCGCGTCGCGCTGGCAGCAGATCCGCTACATCATCCTGCCGCAGATGCGCTGGCCGATCCTCTTCGTCACCTGCTACCAGACGCTCTCGCTGCTTGCCTCCTTCAACGAAATCCTGCTTTCGACGAACGGCGGACCCGGCAGGGCGACTGAGATCTGGGCGCTCGCCGCCTATCATACGGCGCTCAGCAACTACGCCGGCAACCTGGAATACGGTCTCGGTGCTGCCATGGCCCTCGTGCTTGTGGTCATCGGCGTGACATTGTCGCTGATCTATCTGCGCATCTTCAACTACGGCACGCTTGTCTCCAAGCCGCTGATCGAGGACTAATCCATGGCCGAAAAAGCGCAACCTTCCGCGAATTTCAGCAGTTGGCCGGTCATTGCCGTGCTCGCCGTCGTCAGCCTGCCGCTGCTTTTGATGTACGCCTATTTCTTCATCGACACGGTAACGGTGAAAGAGGCCGGCTCGCTCATACCCTCCAGCTTCACCATCGAGCACTGGCGCTTCCTGTGGCAGACGACCGAAGGCAAACCGAACATCTGGATCGTGACGCTCAATACGCTGCTTTTCGCCAGTTCCACGACCAGCGTGGTCGTCATCGTCTCGTCGATGGCGGGTTATGTGCTCTCGAGGCTCAATGTACCTGCACGCGGCTTCTTCCTTGCCGGTGTCATGGTGCTGCACGCCTTCCCGTCGGTGACGCTCATCATCGCCATCTTCATCGTGCTGCAGATGATCGGCCTCTATAATTCCCTGATCGGCGTCATCCTGGTCAAGGCGGCGATCGACCTGCCGCTTGGCATCTGGCTGATGAAAGGCTTTTACGACACCGTTCCCTGGGAAATCGAGATGGCTGGCGTCGTCGACGGCGCTTCGCGCTTCCGTGTCTGGCGCAGCCTCGTTCTGCCGCAGGTCGGCCCGGGTATCATGGCGCTCGGCCTCTTCTCGTTCCTGTCGGGCTGGGGCGAATTCATCCTGCCGCAGGTCCTCGCCCCGGGCAATCAGGTGCAGGTGCTCTCGGTCTATCTCGCCGGCTTCCTCGGTGACGATAACAATTATGATTTCAACATGTTCAAGGCGGTCGGCGTCTTCTACGTCATCCCGGTTCTGATCGCCTACGCACTCTTCCACAAATATCTCATGAACATCTACGGCGGCGGGAGCAAAGGCTGATGCGTATCCTCCTCGACAATTTTTCGAAGAGCTTCGGCTCCACCAAGGTCATCGAGAACATGACGCTCCAAGTCGGCAGCGGCGAAATGCTGGCGCTGCTCGGACCCTCGGGCTGCGGCAAGTCGACGACGCTTTTTGCCATCTGCGGCATCCATCGCCCGACTGGCGGTCGTATTCTCTTCGGCGATCGTGACGTCACCAACCTGCCGAGTCAGATGCGCAATGTCGGCGTCGTCTTCCAGTCCTATGCGCTCTATCCGCATATGACGGTTGCCGAGAACATCGGCTTTCCCTTGAAGGTCAAGGGTGTCAACGGATCTGAGATCAGCAAGGAGGTCGAACGCATTTCCGGCCTCGTGCAGATCGGCAATCTGATGGGGCGCCGGCCGGCACAGCTTTCCGGCGGCCAGCAGCAGCGTGTGGCGCTCGCCCGTGCGCTCATCCGCAAGCCGGATGTCCTGCTGCTCGACGAACCTCTTGCCAATCTCGACGCGAAGCTTCGCCTCGAAATGCGCTCGGAAATCCGCCGCATCCAGCGCGAGACCGGTATCACCGCCGTTCTCGTGACCCACGATCAGGTGGAAGCGATGAGCATGTGCGACCGCATCGCGATCATGAAGGAAGGCGAGATCGTGCAGATCGCCACACCCTCCGAAATGTACCACGACCCGCGCACCTCCTTTGTCGCCGGCTTCCTCGGCAATCCGCCGATCACCTTCCTGCGCGGCGTCATGAAGGACGGCGCTTTCGCCGTGCCGGAGAGCGAAATCCGCGTTCCGGTATCGGTCAAGGCCGCGGAGGGCACCAAGCTGACGCTCGGCGTGCGCCCCGAACATTTCAGCCCGGCCGGCGATGTCGCCGTTCCCGGTAAGGTCACTTTCGCCGAAACGCAGGGTCGCGAGAACCTCTACGACGTCCGGCTTGCCGGCGGTTCGCTGCTACGTTCCATTCAGCCTGTGCGCAACGACATCACTGTCGGCGATGAGGTGAAATGGGCAATCGATAGCCGAGGCGTTTTCGTTTTCGACGAGGAAGGCCGGAGGCTTTGAGCGATGCGTGATTTCTCGTCTTTCTTCGAGCGCTATGGCTGGCCGTCAAACAAGGGAAGCCTGCCATTCTGTATCGGCCATCGCGGTGCCAGCGGCCATGAGCGGGAAAATACACTGGAAGCCTTCCAGCGTGCCGCCGAACTCGGCGCGGAAATGTGGGAGCTCGATACCCAGCTCACCAAGGATGGCGTGGTCGTGGTCTCCCACGACGATCACCTCGAACGTGTCTTCGGCATCGACAGGCGCATTTCGGAGATGACGGCTGCCGAGCTTGCCACCCTCGAAGGTGTCAATGTTCCGACTTTCGAGGCGGTCGCGGCCCTCGGTCGGCGGACCAATACCGGCCTTTACATCGAGCTCAAGGCGCCGGGCACGGGACCTTTGTGCTGGAAGCATCTTAGGGAAAAGAACCAGCGCTTCGCCTGTCTCGGTTCCTTCGACGCCGCACAGGTGCGCGAACTCCGCGAAGCCGGCTGCGACTATCCTCTCTCTGTCCTGATCCGCGTCGGCCATGATCCGCATGCGGCTGGCGACGAGGCAGGCGCAGATATTCTGCACCTCTGCTGGGAAAGGGCCGGCGAACGGCCGCAGGACCTGGTTACCGATGAGCTGACGCAGAGAGCCTTCGGCGAAGGCCGCGAGATCGTGCTCTGGCACGAGGAGCGGCCGGCCATCCTGGCGGACATCATGAAGCTTCCGGTGCTCGGCATCTGTACGGATCTGCCCGATCTGATGCGCCCGGCCGCCAGGGACGAGAAGCATGGCCGACAGGGATAACAAGGGACCGAGAAAGGTCACGTCCTTTGATGTGGCGCGTGTGGCAGGCGTCTCACGCGCTGCCGTTTCGCGCGCCTTCACGCCGGACGCAAGCGTTTCGCCGAAGACTCGCGAGAAGGTCTATCAGGCGGCCAAGGAACTCGGCTATCGGGTAAATTATCTTGCCCGCAGCCTTACCAACAAGCGCTCCGATCTCGTTGGTCTCGTTGCCGCAGGCCTCGACAATCCGTTCCGCACGATGCAGATCGAGCATCTGGCGCGTGTATTGATCGCCCGCAATTTCCGCCCGATCCTGTTGCCGACGTCGAAGGAAGCAGACACCTCAACGGTCATCGGCCAGCTTCTGCATTATGCAGTCTCAGGCGTTATCGTCACGTCGGATGCGCCGCCGACGGAGATTTGCGAGCAATGTGCCGCCGAAGGTGTGCCGATCGTCCTTATCAACAAGGGCGACGATATCCCGTTCGTCGACCGCATCATCTCCGATGACCGGATGGCTGGCCACCTTGCCGCGACGCATTTGCTGGAAAGCGGCGTCAGGGCGCCGGCGGTCATGGCCGCACCCGCTATCTCCTATACGGCGCGACGGCGCAGTGAAGCCTTCATGACCACCTGTCGGCAGGCTGGCCTCGAGCCGCGTATGATCGAATTGAAAATCAACGATTATCGGAGTGGCTATGACGCAGCCGCCGACCTTCTGTCGCTCGGTATCGACGGCCTGTTCTGCGCCAACGACTATATGGCCTGCGGCGTGATCGATAGCGTCATGAAGGGGCTTGGTCGTGAGGACCAGCCGCCGTTCCGCATCGTCGGCCACGATGACATTCCTCAGGCCGGCTGGTCGGCCTATGACCTTACGACCATCCGCCAGCCGTGCGATTTGCAGGCCGAACAGACCGTCGATCTGCTGATGAGCAGGATGGCCGAACCGGATATGACCGCCCGCGTCGAATTTACCCCCGTGACGCTGATCAAAAGAAGGACTGCTTGATGAAATCCGCATTCGATACCTCCGCTCTGACCGCGCGGGCGGAGGTCGCAATCGACGTGGCCCGCAAGGTTGGACGCGAGGCTGCGCGCTTCAGGCGTGAAGGAAACCCCGGCGCGTTGCATGTCGAAAACAAGGGCTTGCAGGATTTCGTCACCGTCGCAGACAGGCAGGCAGAACAGGCTATCCGCGAAGGGCTGCTGGCGCGCTTTCCCGATGACACATTCATGGGCGAGGAAACCGGCGGCAAATCCGGCTCTGCCGGCACCTGGGTCGTCGATCCCATAGACGGCACGACCAATTATATCCGTGGTTTCCGCCATTGGGGTGTTTCAATCGCCTTCGTTGTTGGTGGCAAGGTAGAGATCGGCGTGGTCTACGACGCGGCCAACGACCAGGTTTTCTCCGCGATCCGCGGCCGCGGCGCCCTCAAGGAAGGCCAGCCGATCCACGCCGCTCCGACGACCGATCCCGCCAATGCGATCGTTGTGCTCGGCCATTCGCGCAAGACGAGCTTCGATGACTATGCGGCGCTTTCCAAGCGGCTCTACGAACGTGGAATGGATTATCGCCGCATGGGTGCGGCGGCAGTCGATCTCGTACGCGTCGCGGAAGGTGTTTCCGACCTCTTCTACGAACGGCATCTGAATGCCTGGGACATGCTGGCCGGCGCGCTAATCGCCGCGGAGGCCGGTGCGAAGGTCGCCATTCCGCCTGTCGCCATGCTGTTGGAGGACGGCGGTCCTGTTATCGCCCATTCGCCTGGACTGGCAGAAGAGTTCGCCTTCCTCCTCGAGTTCGAAGGTCTGGCTCTCTAGCCCGCCATGCGCTTCAACCACGCCCGTTCGGTCGCCTGAGCTTCGTCCGTGGTGATCTGATCCGGCTTCAAGGCGACCAGGGCCGAGAACTTCGTCCATTCCGTATCGCTGAAGCCGCCGTCGGGATCCTTCAGCGTGAAGGTCCATGCGTCGACCCGCTTGGCCTCGTCGTGGCAGAGCGCGATCATATCGAGGCCAGCCTGTGCCGCATCGAGCAGCATCGGCCAGTAAAGGTAGATTGTTTCTGGCTCCGTTGGCCCACGCAGGTCGGCGAGCAATTCTTTTTCGACCGCTTTCCAACCTTCGGCCTTGTAGATATTGCCGAGCTTGTCGGTGGGATCGATCCCGCGGCGCAGATGCGGCAGCTTCTCCTTGACGGCCAGGATCAGCTCCAGGCTTCCGGCACTGACGATAACGGAGGCGGAAATCTGCTGCAGGTGTTCAGCGAGGTGGGCGATGCCCTTTTCGCCGATCACCTCGTAATCGTCCTTCATGTCGAACTGCAGCAATGCGTCCGGATGGGCCGATTGCAGCATGGCTGCCAGATCCTCGCTGGTGAGGATCGGACGATTGCCGTCCCTCATGCGCAGGTCGCGTAGATCGGCAAGGCTCTTTTGGGCAATGATGCCGTGCCCCGAGGTCTCGCCTTCGAGTTCCCCGTCATGCAGCACGACGAAACCGCCATCGGCGCGCACCCTCAGATCAAGCTCCATCGAGGCGCCGGCCTTGAAGCCGTCCGCCATGACTTCAGCCGAAAACAGCGGGTCGGCCAGGCGCCGGCGCAACCGGTGCCATTTCAGCAGGGTCACATGGTTCTCGAACACTATCTGAAGCCCGCGTGCGTCTGCCATTCCATCATCCTCGGCCTGTTCGTTTCTGCCTCTTCGTGCATCGGAAAGGTCCGATTCTCAAGGGCCTGCGGCAGATTAGGCCCGATCTCCCGGCAGCTGCTTGTCTTGCACCGAACATGGTCTTTTTCGTGAGTCGGTCTTCCGATGGTCTCCGCATGCAGCGTAACAGCGCAAATTAGAATACTAATTTTGTAGACAATATTTTCTGCACCGGCGATCCGTGCGAGAATCCAGGCTCGGTTTTCCAGGAGGTGACGTATGTTTGCGGCATTCAAAACTTTCCTAGCGAAGCTTCTCCGGGGCCGTGACCACATGGCGCTCGAAACCCCTGGCCGCGCTGCGGGAGGGGATGCCGAAAGCCGTCTGCGCAGCCTGCGGGAGGAAGAACTGTTCTTCTGGCAGCCAACGCCGAACTCCTGGTACTGAGGAGCAATCAGCCGCCATAGCTCTTCGTGACAGCTTCCGAAGCGGCGCCGATATTCGCCGGGATGCCGCCCTGCCGAAGTGCAGCGCCATAAGCCACGACATTTGCAAGCACAGTCGGAAAGCTTGCCCGCACGCCTGTGTGGTTGATACGCATGAGGTGAGACAAGCCCGCGCCGACACCGGGCGTCAGTTCGACGCCTAATCCTGCGGCAAAGGCGATCACAGAGGCAGATCCAAGTCCTGACGGCAGCGAGACCGTCGTCACGAGGTTCGATCCCTGTCCGGCCGGCACCCAAAGGCTCGTGCCCAGCGCTGTCAGGCCGGCTCGGCTCGCCGAAGCGGCTTTCTCATGGCGGGCAATGATCTGCGCCAGCCCTTCGGCCTCGACCTGGTCGAGGCAGGCTTCCAGCGCAAAGAATTCCAACGGCGCCGGTGTTCCTGGCAGCACGCCACGGCCGGCATCCACCCAAGCCTTCAGGTCGGCTAGCGACAGGATGGAATCCCGCGGTGCGCCGTCATGAAGCATCAGTTCCCAGGCATGCCGGCTGACCGACAGCGCGGAAACGCCTGCCGGCCCGCCCAGTGCTTTCTGTGGACCGATCACGGCGATATCGATATCCAACGCATCGACATCGAGCGAGTGACCGCCGACGGAGGCAACCGCATCGACTATCGTTACAATGCTTCGCGCCTTTGCGAGAGCGATGATCTCCGGCAATGGATTGAGGATACCGCTTGCCGATTCTGCGTGGACAAGCGCCATTACGCTGACATTGGGGTTGATGTCGAGCGCGACTGTGATCGCGTCGAGCTCGACCGGCAGGCCGGGCTGAGCGACGATATCGACGACGTGAGTGCCGCCCCGCCGCAGCCATTGTGCAAACCAGTTGCCATAAGGGCTGGTGACGATGTTGAGTACAGAGAGGCCAGGTCTGGCAAGGCTGGTCGCAACGGCTTCCAGCGCGACCACGGCCTCGGCCTGCACCAGCAGGACGTCGTTGTTCGTCTTCAGGATCCCGCCGATGCGGCGAGTGAGGGCGGCGTAGCGTTCAGCCGGATAGACCGGCGCACCATAGAGCGGGTTCCAGGCGACTTCGGTCATGGTCAGCTCCATCAAACGGGTTCGGTTACAAGGCGTGGCACCGCCGCGACGAGCCGGCGCGCCGAATCGGATCGCGGCGCATTGACGACATCTGCCGCCAGCCCTTCCTCGACGATCCGGCCGGAATCCATGACCGCGATGCGATGCGAGATCGCGCGCACCACCGCAAGGTCATGGGATATGAAGAGATAGGCAAGGCCATGCTCGCGTTGCAGTTCGACCAGCAATTCGAGAATGCGGCCACGAACCGTCACGTCGAGCGCGGAAACGGCTTCATCCAGCACCAACAGTGAAGGCCGCGTCGCGATAGCGCGGGCAATGGCGACGCGCTGTCGTTGGCCGCCCGACAGCGTGCGAACCGGGCGGGGAGCGAGGGTTGCGGGCAGGCCGACGCGTTCCAGCAGGGCAGTGATTTCCGCCGGCCGTTGCTTCCTGTCCGCAATGGCGTGGATCCGTAGCGCATCCTCGAGAACGGAAGCGACGGACGCCAATGGGTTGAAGGCTGCGAGTGGATCCTGAAACACCATTTGCATGCGCGCACGCCCGCGTCGCAGCTCGGCTCCGCGCAGCGCAAGCCAGTCCTGTCCCTCGAAGCTGATTGAGCCGGAATCGGGTTCCAGCAGGCGCAGAAGGACGCGCGACAGGGTCGATTTTCCACTGCCGGATGCTCCAACCAGCCCCAGGGTTTCGCCGGCTGCGATTGTCAGCGAAACAGTGTCGAGAGCCGCAACCTGCCGACCGGAACTGGAGTAGGCCTTGGAAAGTGCAGTTACGGTCAGAAGCCCGGTCACGACACTACCTCGGCAATCAGTGGCGGCGTGGAGAGATCGCGATGACTGGCGATCAGGGCAGCCGTATAGCTATCAGCTGGCGATGACAGCACCGAGCGGGCGGGGCCGGCCTCCAGCAACGCTCCACCGCGGAAGACGGCGACGCGATCAACGAAGCCGGAAGCGAGCGCGATATCATGTGTGATGAAGAGAAGCGTCATGCCCTCCTCGCGCACCAGGCTGTCGAGAAGTCCGACGATCTCGGCCTGCACCACGACATCGAGCGCACTGGTCGCCTCATCGGCGATGAGCAGGGCGGGTTTGGCTGCAATCGCTGCCGCAATCGCCACGCGCTGCCGCTGGCCACCCGAGAGCTGGTGCGGGAACGCGCGCATGATGTTTGTAGGCTGCGGTAGGCTTACGCGCTCCAGCAGCTCCTCGGCGCGTGCATAGGCTTGCCGCCAGCCGAGGCCCAGGTGTCGTCGGGCACCCTCCGCAACCTGCTCGCCGATCGTCAGCACTGGATTGAGACTGGTGCCGGGGTCCTGAAAAACAAAACCGAAATCACGGCCGGGAAGCGGAGCATGGCCGAGCGCCGGCCAGATTATGTTGCCTTCGATCCTTGCCTGTACCGGCAGAAGGCCGGCGAGCGCCCGGGCAAACGTACTTTTGCCGGACCCGCTTTCGCCAATGATTGCCAGCCTCTCGCCCTCGATGAGATCGAGGTCGATGGAACTCAGCACTGCCTCCTGTTCATAACGGACGGAAAGCCCTTTCACGCAGCAGAAGAGAGCGGTCATCGCGGCTCTCCGCCACTGTCGAGCGCCTTGGTCAGGCCCTCGCTGAAAAGGTGAACGCCAAGCACGGTGATCGCCAATGCCATGCCGGGCAGCACAGAAAGATAGGCGGCCGAGCGCAGCACGCTGCGGCCTTCGGCGATCATCGAGCCCCAGGTGGCAAGGTTGGGATTGCCGAGACCGAGGAAGGAAAGTGCCGCTTCCGTGAGGATTGCTCCGGCAACGATTGTAGCCGACAGCGCCAGCACCGGCGGCAGGGCATTCGGCAGGATTTCCTTGAAGGCGATCTCGGCCGGATGCATGCCGATCACGCGTGCAGCAGCCACATAATCCCGTTCGCGGATGGACAGGACCTGCGCCCGCGTCAGCCGCGCGGGATCGGCCCAGGCTCCGAGCGCAATGGCAAAGACGACGACAGGTGTTGATACCCCAATGACGCTGACGAAGGCGAGCGCCAGCAGGAAACCCGGAACGATCTGGAAAGCATCGACAATACGCATGAGCGCCTCGTCGATGACGCCGCCGGCAAAACCCGCGGCCATGCCCACAAGGAGCCCGAGCACCATGGCGGAAAAAGCTGCTGCAATGCCGACGGCCAACGAAGTCCGCGCGCCGTAGAGCAGGCCAGCCAGGACGTCGCGCCCCAGTCTGTCGGTGCCGAGCGGCAAGCTCATATCGGCGAATGGTGTGAGCATCGCCCGCCCTGCAATCCGCAGCGGATCTCCTGGCGACAGGACCGGAGCCAGCAAGCCGGCGGCGAGAAGGGCTGCCAGGATGGCAAGCCCGATTGTACCTTCAGAGGTTCGAAGGAGACGGCGCAGCAGGGTCATGCCCGGCCCTCCGACGCGCCGATCCGCGGATCGAGGGCGGCGTAGACCAGATCGACAACAAAATTGACACAAATGACGAGGACGGCGCTCGTGACGATGATGCCCATCAGCAGCGGCGCATCCCGGCCGTTGACCGCCTCCTGCGCCAGCCTGCCGAAGCCCGGAATGGCAAAGACACTTTCGATGACGACACTGCCGCCGAGCATGGCCGCGGACTGCAGTCCGAGCATGGTGACGAGCGGCAGCAGCGCATTGCGCGCGACATGACGAAGCACGACGCGGCTGCGCGACAGGCCCTTGGCCCGGGCGAAGAGCACGAAATCGAGCTTCCAGGCTTCCGCCATGCCAGAGCGCATGACGCGCAGAAACAATGCGAGATAGATGAAGGCGAGCGCGCCGACCGGCAGGACAAGATGCTCCGCTACATCCAGCACCTGCGAGAGTCCTGATTTGCCGGAGGCGATGGTCTCGATGCCGGCAATCGGCAACCAGCGCAACTTGACCGAAAAGAGGATGCTGAGCACCAGCCCCAGCCAGAAGCTCGGTATGGCATAGATGATCAGCGAGCCGATCGAGAGGAGACGATCGCGCAGGCTGCCCGGCTTTGCGCCGGCGACGATGCCGAGCGCCGAACCGAGGCCGAAGGAAAGCGCCGTAGCACTTCCCATCAGGAGCAGCGTGTTCGGTAGCCGCTCGGCGATCAGGTCCCGTACCGGTCGGTTGAAAGCCACCGACCAGCCAAGATCGAGGCGAACGAGCGACGACAGATAGAGCCAGAGGCGGGAAAAGACCGATTGGTCCAGGCCGTAGCTTTCCCGCAGCGATTTGATGAGTGCGGTATCGCCGCCGCCGATCGAGCCGAGATAGGCATCGACGGCGTCGCCGGAGGCGGATTCCAGCAGGAAGAAGGTGAAGATCACGACGATCATCAGCACCGGGATGCTGCTGATGATCCTGCGTCTCAGGAGGAGAAGTGCACGTTTCACGCCGGACGAGGCCTCTGCCGCAATTGCGCCTTCGACCCTATCACGACTGCAGCGCGGTATCGCCCCAGTTCGAAACTGCCCATCGTGGATTGTCCGAAACGTTCAGCACCGTATCGCGGGCAACCGTGATGAAGCCCCATTCGGCGACATTGATCAACGGCAGTTCGGCCACCACAAGCTGCTGGAACTTGTAATAGAGGTCGGTGCGCGCGGCGGTGTCCACGGTCACCGCTGCTTGCGCGATGATCTTGTCGAGCTCGGCGCTGACATAGCCGCCCTGGTTTGAGAAGGGCACGCCATCAGGCGTTCCGGACTGGACGAGAATGGTGGTCGAGATGGCCGGATCGCCACGGAAGACCGGCGGACCGACGGCGATATCGAAGTCGTGGTCGGTATAGACGGCCTTCTGATGTGCGGCGGCATCGGCATTGACGATGACCGCATCGATGCCGACGGCTGCGAGCGCCTGGCGCAGATAATCGCCGAACTGGCGCGTCTCGTTGAAATAGGGTGCCGGCCGCAGCTTGAGCTGGAATCGATTGCCGTCAGGCCCCTTAGTATAGCCGCCCTGGTCCAGCAGCTCGTTTGCCGCCTTCACATCGAAATTATAGTTGGCGACATCGGCCGTGTAGAATTCTTTCGAATTCTTCGGAACAGGGCCAGTGGATTCCGTTGCATAGCCGAGGAAGATTGTATCGACGACGAACTTCTTGTCGATCGCGTGGGCAATCGCCTGACGCACCCGAAGATCGGAGAGCTCCTTGCGGCGATGATTGATCTCGACGACGAGCTGATAGGTGAGCGCCTCATAGCCCTTGGAGATCACCTTGATGCCGTCAACTTTGGAGATACGGTCGAGATCGGCAAGCGGCACGGCTGAGAAGGCGGCGAGATGGATTTCCTCGGCCTCCAGTGCGGCGCCGGCCGATTCACGATCAGGCAGCACGCGGTAGACAATTTCGTTGAGCTTCGGCTCGCCCTTCTGCCAGTAATTCTCGTTACGCGTCAGCCGGTAATATTCGCCGGGCTTGTATTCGGCGAACTTGAATGGGCCGGTGCCGACAAGCGTATTGTTGGCCGGGTTCTTGGCGATATCGGTACCTTCAAAAATATGTTTGGGAACGACGCTGGTGACGGCTGGAAGCGCATTGCGGATGAGCTGGAAGGGCGTCGGCTTCGAGAAACGGAAGATCGCCGTGTGATCGTCGGGCGTATCGACTGCTTGCAGATTGGCGAAGACCAGGCGGCCGAGGTTCTGGAGCGGTTTCCAGACGTTGAGCGCCGAGAAGGCGACGTCGGCCGAGGTGAATGGCTTGCCGTCATGCCAGGTGGCGTTGTCGCGCAGCTTGAAGGTGACGGAGAGCCCGTCGGCTGAGCCTTCCCAGGACGTGGCGAGACGCGGCGCAAGACCGTCCGAGCCTTCGTAGGAAGCCTCCGCGAGCGGCTCGATCACCTTGCTAGCGATGAAGAAGACCCCGTTCGAGGCGACGATTGCCGGGTTGAGGTTCTTCGGCTCGGAATCGGCTGCAACGATCAGGCGCCCGCCGGCCGGCACGTCCTGCGCCAGCGCAATACGCGACAACGCTGTCGTTCCGAGAAGCAACGCCGTGCCCTTCAGCAGGCCGCGCCGAGAGATATCTGCAATAGTCATGCCCGCTCCTGATATCCAAGAAATTCAATGATCTATATTCGAGTTGAAACGTTAATTGTGACAGGAATTAAATTCGAACAGGATGGCCAGGCGAGATATTTTTTGTCACCCAGCCATTATTTTTCAGCGGTTGCCAATAACGAGCCGCGGCGCGTCAATGCCGAGGTTGCGATAGGACGCTCCCGGATGCGGCGCAACCAGCCGCGGTCCCGCGCCACCAAGCTTTTCGCGTAGCGTACCCTGCCGGTATTCGGTCTTGTAGACGCCGCGCTTTTGCAGTTCAGGTACCAACAGGTCGACGGTGTCTTCGAAGCTCTCGGGGGTCACCGCATAGGCGAGGTTGAAACCATCGACGTCAGTATCCTCGACCCATTCCTGCATCAGATCGGCGACTGTCGACGGTGAGCCGACGAAGACTGGGCCGAAGCCGCCGATGCCCACCCAATCGGCCATTTCGCGCACGGTCCATTCCTTATCCGGATCGATGGTCGTGAAGGTTTCGACAGCCGATTGGACGGCATTCGTATAGCGATGGCGCAGAACCTCGTCCGGGCCGAACTGGCCGAAATCGATGCCGGTCCAGCCTGATATCAGCGTCAGCGCACCCTCGAAGGAGGCGTATTGGCGATATTCGTTGAACTTGCGCTGTGCCTCGGCATCGGTCTCGCCGAGGACGACGGTCTGCAGGTTGAAGGCGAGGATTTCGCGCGGATTGCGTCCGAGCCGCTCGGCCGCCTGGCGGACATTGGCGACGTAGCGCTTCAAAACCGGCTTGGAGGGCGCCGCAACAAAGATGCATTCGGCATGCGCGCCGGCAAAATCCTTGCCGCGGCTTGAGGCGCCGGCCTGGTAGAGCACCGGCGTGCGCTGTGGCGAGGGCTCGCTCAGGTGAATGCCGGGAACGTTGAAATATTTGCCGGAATGATTGATCGGATGGACCTTTTCCGGATGGGTGAATATGCCGGTTTCGCGGTCGCGCACGACGGCGTCGTCCTCCCAGCTTCCCTCCCAGAGCTTGTAGCAGACCTCGAGATATTCGTCGGCGAGGTCATAGCGGTCGTCATGGTTGGTCTGCGCGGCCTGGCCGATATTGAGCGCACCGCTGTTCAGATAGGAGGTGACGATATTCCAGCCGACGCGACCCTTGGTCAGATGATCGAGCGTGGAGATGCGCCGGGCAAAAGTATAAGGGTGTTCGAAAGAGAGTGAGGCCGTCAGCCCGAAACCGAGATGTTCGGTCTCATACGCCATCGTCGGGATGAGCTGCAGCGGATCGTTGACCGGCACTTGCGCCGAATGGCGGAGCGCTGCATCGACATTGCCGTCCAAGACGTCATAGACGCCGAGCACGTCGGCGATGAAGAGACCGTCGAACTTGCCGCGCTCCAGCGTCTTTGCCAGATGCACCCAATAATCGAGATCCTTGTAGGTCCAGGATTTGTCGCGCGGATGTCGCCAGAGCCCCGGCGACTGGTGTCCGACGCAATTCATGTCGAAGGCATTGAGCCTGATTTCACGGGTCATGTCATTCTTCCTGCGTTGTCGGCGAGGTGCGGTTCAGGCGCCGACGGTTTTTCTGTTGATGAAGCTGAGGGCGAGCACGGCAAAGATGAGCGTGCCGGTGCCGACCTGCTGCCAGTAGAAGTTCAGGCCGGTCAGCAGCAGGCCGTTGGCGACGATGCTGAGGAGCAGGACGCCGAGAACGGTGCCAAGCACATTGGGCCGGCCGAGCGGCGACAGCGTCGTGCCGATGAAGGTGGCGCCGATGGCGTTCAGCAGGAACGCATTGCCGGAGGAGGGGATGTAGACGGTCACCGTCGCCGTCAGGATGAGACCGGCAACGGCGGCAATCAGCCCAGCGAGAATGAAGGTGGCGGCAACAGGCGCGCCGAGACCGATGCCGGAATAGCGCACGACGCTCGGCTGGATGCCGATCGAGACGACTACGCGCCCGAAACGGGTCCGAGCGAAGACTGCGGCTGCGCCCGCGATGACGATGGCAGCGATCACCAATGGCACCGGAACGTTGGCAATCGTCCCATGGCCGAGAAAGCGAAAGGCTTCCGGCATTCCCGAGGGCGGAAGATAAACCGGGTTGCCGCCATTGGTCAGCAATTGCTGGACGCTGCGGCCGATAAAGAGGGTGCCGAGAGTCGCAAGGAACGGCGCGACGCCGATCACGGATACGAGGACAGCGTTGAACGCGCCGACCAGCGCGCCGGCTGCAAGCCCGGCGATGAGCGCGAGCGGCACCGGCTGGCCCGCCAGAACGAAGGAGACGAAGGCAAAGCTTGCAAAATCGACGGCCGTGCCGACCGAGAGATCGATGCCGCCTGCGGAGACCGCGAAGGTCATGGCGATCGAGACGATGGCAAGCAGCGTGAAATTGTTGACGAGAATGCTTTGCAGGTTGCCGGGAGTGAAGAAGGTGGGCGCGAGGACGGAGAAGACAGAGAAAACCACGATCAGCGCTATGATCAGCCCAAAGCGTGCGAGGCCGGCGAGCGATCGTCCGGCTGAAGTGGAGGCGGACATATCAGATCTCCCGCGTGCGCAGTAATGTCGTGGCCGACACGACGATCAGGATGAGAAGGCCCTGCACACCGCTGACAAGCGTGCTCGGCAGGTTCAGGAGCTGGAAGCCGTTGGTCAGGAACCCGATGAACAGCGCCGATATCAGCGTTCCCAGAATGGTCGGCACCAGCCGCCGCGAAAAGACCGAGCCGAGCAGCGCAATGACGACGACAGGCAGCAGCGCCTCGCCCGAACCGGTCGTGCTGCCGCTGAGGTAGGAGACCGAGAGAATGCCGGCAAAACCGCCGCAGAGCCCGCTGGCAATGAAAGCGCCGGCAAGCAGCCGCTTCAGCGGCAGGCCGGCGGCGCGTGCCGCGTCCGGAAACTCGCCGACGGCATAAAGCCTGAGCCCGATCGGCGTATATTGCACGATCGCCGTGGCAATTGCCGTGAAGCCGAGCAGTACGTAGGCGAGAATGGGGATGCCGAAACTATCGGAGGCCGAAACAGCCGTCAGAAAATCGGTTGACGCAGGTACGACGGTGTTCTGCGTCAGCACGAGTTCGAGGCCGGCGACAACATTCATCACTGCGAGCGTAGCTAGCAGCGGGACGGTTCCCGCGAGTACGATGGCGACAGCGTTTACCGCGCCGATCGCAACACCGGTCAGCAAAGCCGCCGCCGCCGCTGTTGCGTCACCATAGCCAAGCTGGATCAGAGTCGCATAGACTGCAGCGCTCAGGCCCATATTGGCCGCCAGCGACAGGTCGATGCCGCCGGTGACGACATTCGAGCCTCCGGCGATCAGCACGACTGTCAGGCCGATCGCCAATATACCGGAAATGGCGGACTGGCCGAGAACATTGCCGATATTGCCGACAGACAGAAAATAAGGCGCTGTCAAAGAGAACACGACAAGGATGGCCGCGAAGGCAAGCAGCGAGCCGAAGCGGAGCACCGCGACCGCCGCTGCGCCCCTGGCTTGCGACACGGGGTCCGTGGAAGCGGTGGGAAGAGGCCCGAAATGAACGTCAGCCGACATGGCGCAATCCTTCCGAAGCGCCGGTCGAGATCGACAGGACTTCATCCGTTGTGGTTTTCGAGGAATCGAGCTCGCGGATCAGCCGGCCGCGGAAAAATACCAGGATCCTGTCCGTAATCCCGACGAGTTCCGGCAGGTCGGAGGAGAGAACGATAACGCCGGCCCCACGTGCGGCCAGTTCGCCGATCAGCGTATAGATTTCGACCTTTGAGCCGATATCGACGCCGACGGTCGGTTCATCCAGCAGGTAGATTTCCGACTGGCGGCTCAGCCATTTGGCGATCGCCACCTTCTGCTGATTGCCGCCCGAGAGTGTGCGGACCAACGCGTCGCGCCCGGCCGTTTTGATCTGCAGCCGCTTGATCAGGTCTTCCGTGTCGGAGCGCTCACGCTTGCGATTGAGGAAACCGAAACGGCTGTAACGGGCAAGGCTCGGGAGGGTGATATTTTCGGTCACACTGAGATCGAGGCCGACGCCGTGTCCGCGCCGGTCCTCGGGAACAAGCGCAAGCCGGCGGTCCACCGCTTTTGCGGGGCTGCCGGGCCGTACTGCTCGTCCCTCGATTGCAATCTGACCGCTTGCGGCCTGTTCCAGACCGAAAAGCGTGCGGATCAGGTCTTTGGCGCCGGAGCCGAGGAGGCCGGTGATGCCGAGCACCTCGCCGCGGCGCAGGCTGAAACTGACGTCGTCAAACCGGTTGGGTGCCGAAAGCCCCCGGATATTCAGGATCGCTTCGCCGAGATCGACCCGGCGCTTGGGGAACATTTCGGTGAGGTCACGCTCGATCATCAGACCGGCGATCGCCTTGGCCGAGGTCCCGCCAATCGGCAGCGAGGCCACATCCCGGCCGTTGCGCAGTACGGTGACGTGATCGCAGAGTTCTTCGATCTCGTTGAGATAATGCGAGATGTAGATAATCGTGACACCTTCGTCGCGCAGCCGGCGGATCAGGCGGAAGAGGATTTCAGCCTCGCGCCGTACCAATGCAGCGGTCGGCTCATCGAAGACGAGAACTTTCGGCTGATGGAGCAATGCCCGCGTGATCTGG
The DNA here is from genome assembly GCF_014193955.1 of Rhizobium sp. BK379. NCBI lineage: Bacteria > Pseudomonadati > Pseudomonadota > Alphaproteobacteria > Hyphomicrobiales > Rhizobiaceae > Rhizobium > Rhizobium sp. BK379. Next base: position 252,479 of record NZ_JACIAD010000003.1, on the reverse strand, counting down.
ACGATCTGCTTTTCGGCGGTCGAGAGCTCGCCGATAAGGGCGTTCTTCGGCAGAGTGATCCCAAAATAATTGGCAAGGATCTCGCCGGCGCGTTTCTGCATTGCCCGGCGATCAAGGAAGGGTGTTCCCGCACGCCGCGTCTCGCGGCCGAGAAACAGTGCCTCGCCGACCGTGAATGTCGGAACCAGCAGTCTGTCCTGATGGATGAAATGAATGCCGAGCTCTTCGTTCAGATACGGTGTCAGCCGATCATAGGCTTTGCCTTCGATTTCGATCGTGCCTTCGTCCGCGACATGCAGCCCGGCAAGCAGCTTGATCAGCGTCGACTTGCCGGCGCCGTTTTGTCCGACGAGGCCGTGGACGGTGCCGCGACGTATGGCGAGTGATGCGCCGGCCAGTGCCTGGGCGCCGCCGAAGCGCTTGACGATATGATCGAAGCGAATGATGACATTATCGTCGGCTGTCGCTTGCGTCGGGACGGGTACAGTCATGATGCCGCTTTCCAGGGACATGCGGACCCTGCGGCATCAGCCGCAAGGTCCGCCTTGATATCAGCCGATACCGAGCTTCTTGATGATCTCGGAGACGTTTTCCTTGTTCGCGAGCAGCGCCGGGACGTAGGTTTCGCGCGGCAGCGTCTGGCCGGCGAGCAGCCTGGCGACGTTGCGGACCGCGACACGGCCGATCTCCGCCGGCTGCTGGGCAGCATCGGCGCCAGCCGGTGAATTCTTGTCGGCAACGAGCTGAAGAACCTCCGGGCTGCCATCGACGCCATAGGTGCGGATTTCGTTGCGGCCGGCGGCGGCGATCGCCTGCGTTGCGCCGAGCTGCGGAATATCCCAAGCCGACCAGACGGCCTTGATCGAGCCCTTGTCCGGATATTTGTTGAGGATCGCAGTGATCTGCGTGAAGGCATCCTGGACCGTATTCGGGATGACGTCGCGCAATTCCGGCTGCAGGATCTTCACCTTCGGGAAATACTTGACGACGTTGACGAGCTGGTCGTAGCGGATGGCGCAGGGCGTGACACCGTAGAAGCCGTTGAAGACGACGATATTGCCTTCTCCGCCGATATCGGAAACGAGCTGCAGGGCCAGGTCCTTGCCGATGCCCCAATTGTCCGACGTCGTGTTGTTGATTGAATTGGTCGAGCCGACATCGACGGTCAGTACCGGAATGCCGGTGTCACGGGCCTTCTTCAGCCAGGGATCGATCACGCTGAGCGTGCCGAGGATCTGTACCAGCGCATCCGGCTTCTGGGCGACGAGTGTCTGCAACTGGGCGATCAACTTGCCGTCGTTGCGGCCGGCATCGACTGCGATCGGTTCGCCGCCGAGCCGCTTCACCTCTTCGATCTGGGCATTATAGACCTGCAGATCGAAATAGTGGTCCGTGCCGGTAGCGCTGATGGCGATGCGCTTGCCTTTCAGGGAAAGCCCTTCGTCGTCGGCCCTTACAGCCGGTGCGGTCAGCATGCTGGCGCCTGCAAAGGTGGCGCTTGCGACGGCAGCAAGTTTCAAGATTTCACGGCGTCCGAAGCCGCCTCCAAGTCCTTCATTCATAACGATACCCTCTCGATTTGATAGACTATAAATTATATAGATTTAAGGCGCATAAGAGGTACGTTATTCCAAAAGCATGCGGTCACAGGAAATTTTCTGAGGTTAAAGCTGGCTTCAGCGATCACTGTTGCGACCGAACCCATAGGTCAGGGCAAGGGCTCCGACGAGCACGGCGCCCTTGACGAAATCCTGCGTGTAGTAGGGAGCGTTCAGCATCGTCAGGCCGTTCAGCAGCACGCCGACGAAGACGGCGCCGGCAATGGTGCCAAGCACGTTGGGTCGGCGCAGGTTGAGGACGGCAAAGCCGATGAGGGCGGCAGCGACCGAGTCCATTAGCAGCGATCCGCCGGAGGAGACATCGCCGCGCCCCACACGGGCCGCGATCACGATACCGCCGAGGGATGCCAGGGTCCCAGAGATGACATAGGCGAGCGTCTTCAACCGTGTGGTGGAGGCGCCGGCAAGCCGCGTCGCCACCTCGTTGCCGCCGGTGGCAAAGAGCAGCCGGCCAATGCGAGTGCGCTCGGTCAACACGAACAGGACGACTGCAACGATGGCCATCAGCACCACGGAGACGGGCAGGGTGGCAAAGAGGCTGTAGCGGCCGATCAGCAGGAAAGCCGGATCGTAGGCGCCGGTCGCCTTGGAACCGTCTGGCAGGACCAGGCCCGCCGAGATCGACCGGCCGGCCGTCGGAATAAGCTGCAGGCCCGAGAGCAGGAACATCATGGCAAGGGTGGCCAGAAGGTCGGGGACGCGAAGCCGCACGATAAGCAAGGAGTTGACGAACCCAACCGCGGCGCCGAAGGCAAGCACCAACGGCACTGTGGCGAAAACATCGAGATGCCAGACGATCATCGCATAGCTCGCGGCCATGACGCTGGAGGCGGCGACCGCACCGATCGAGAGGTCAAAACCGCCGACAGCAAGTGTTACCGTCACGCCGGCACCGAGGATCGCAACGACAGATACGGCCTGGAGGATGCTCATCAGGTTGCCGATATTGACGAAGGCCGGTTGCGCGATCGTGAAGCCGATCATCATCAGTCCGAGCAGGATGAACACCGCGCCGGCGCGCAGAAAGCTGCCGAGCGCTGGGACGCGGGCACCCTGGCCGTGGTTCTGTGCGGTGGAGCCTGCCGTTGGCAAGGCCTCCTCATCGATGGTTGTCATGCGGAACGTTCCTGTCGGGATGAAGAAGAGGCATCGTCGATAAAATCGGGCAGCAAGGTGTGGTGCTCGATTGTCAGGATGCGGTCGGCGACCTCGTAGGCCTCTTCGGGATCGGATGTGGCGATCAGCGTCGCGCGGTCGGTGCGCGCCCGGATTGCCTGGATGATGTCGTGGCGGGCGCCGACATCGACGCCCTGGAACGGCTCGTCGAGCAGCAGCAGCCGACTTGGCTCCGCCTCCCAGCGGGCGATGACAGTCTTCTGCTGATTGCCGCCCGACAGTGACCAGATCGAGGCGCGCGGACCGGCGGCCTTGATGCCCAGCCGGGAAATGGCCTGTTCCGCCTCGCGCCGCTCGCGGCCGCCGAAAAGCAGGCCGCTCGGATACCATTTGGCAAGATGCGGAAGGCTGATGGTGGCTGCGAGCGAATTGCCGGGCCACGCCGCCGGCATCAGCGAGGAGCGATGGCGATCCTCGGCTGCCATAGCGACGCCTGCAGCAATCGCCTCGGCCGGCGATTTCGGCCGATAAGGCTTGCCGTCGAGTTGCATCGCGCCGTCAGCCATGTCTCGAATGCCGAAGATCGACGACAACAGGCGGCTTTTGCCGGCCCCCAGCACGCCTGTGATGGCAACGACCTCGCCTTCATGCAGGATCAGGTCGAAGGGCTTGCTTGACGGCAGAAGGCGAATGCCATGCATTTCGAAAATGGCTGAGCCCGTCGCCGGGCGGGCGTCTGGCCGCGCTGCTTCAAGCCTGCGACCGATCATCGTTTCGATGGCGCTGGAAAAGTCGATCGGCCGGTTGAAGCTGCCGACGATGCGGCCGCCACGCATGACGAGCGCCCGGTCGGCGATCGCTTCGAGATCGGCGGTCCGGTGCGAGATATAGAGGATGGCAAGGCCTTGCGCCCGCAAGGTGAGCAGGATGTCGAACAGTCGCCTGCTCTCGTCCGCCGAAAGGCTTGCGGTCGGTTCGTCGAGGATCAGCACCTCGGCCTTGTCGGCAAGCGCGCGGGCGATCGCGACGAGCTGACGGTCTGCGGCAGACAGATCGCCGAAATCCCGGTCGAGCGGCAGCGAGAAGCCGGCGGCATCAACCATGGCGCGCGCTTCGCTGCGCACGCTTGCCCGGGAAAGGAAGAAGGTCGAGCCGCCCTCCGCAAAGCGATGCAGCAGCAGAGCGTCGGCAACCGTCAGCCCTGCTGCTCCGACAAGATCAGTCGACTGGTGCACGGTGACGACGCCGGCTTTTGCCGCCTCGGATGGCGTTTTGGGTGAAAAGGGCCGGCCATTCAGACTGATCGTGCCGCCGTCAGCCGCAAGCACGCCCGAAACAATTTTCACCAGAGTCGATTTGCCAGCGCCATTGGCGCCCATCAGCGCGACGATTTCGCCCCGCTCGATAGAGAAATGGGCGCCGGAAAGCGCGCGGGTGGACCCGAAACTGCGGGTGATATTGTCAACGTGAAGGAGCGGCATCGGGCATATCCGGGTCTGCTTTCGAGCCGCAATATTGGCCCGACGAATGCCTGAACTGCGAGGCAAGCCTTTGCCGCGGTCATGCGGCGAGGGGAACAAAGATTCTCCTGAACCGCAAAAAATCGGATCATTAAATCTACTAAAAACATAGAGTTTATATCTAATAATTTCATGCGTCGCAGGGAGCTGCCAACCTGTCAGACGACGCTCTCGATTGACTAGAGGATCGCGACGATGAAATCCCTCGCACGGCTGGCGCTCTCTGCAGCCGCAATTTCTTTCACTCTCTATCAGACCTCCTTTGCCGCCGGTCTGAACGGCGCGCCGGCCCCCTTCGACAAGGGCGGCGTCAAGGTGGCGCTGATCAGCTACATCTCGGCGGGTGACTTCTTTCAGGCCTATCAGGCCGGTGCGGAAGCCCAGGCCAAGGCGCTCGATATCGATCTGCGTGTGTTTCCCGGCCGGCAGGATGCCGCCGAGCAGCGTGAGCAGATCCTGCAGGCGATCAATCTCGGCGTAGCCGGTATCGTCGTCGATCACGGCCTGCCAGAATCGCTCGGCGATGTCGTCCAGCAGGCGCTGGACAAGGGCATCAAGGTTGTCGCTTTCGATGTCAACCTCAACAATCCCAAGGTGCCGCAGGTGGAGCAGAGCGACCATGAGCTCGCTCGGCTCGGCCTCGACCAGGTCGTCAAGGACAATGGCAAGAGCTTCAAGGCCGGTTATGTCTATGTCGCAGGCTTCGCGCCGCTCGACCGCCGCAACGAGGTCTGGGAGAAGTTCAAGTCGGAGAATTCCGCCGTCGTCGAGAAGGCCCGTTTCGGCAATGTGAGCGATACGACCGCGACCTCGACGGCCGATCAGGCGAAGGCCGCGCTGACCGCCAACCCCGATATCAGTGTCGTCTTCGCCCCCTATGACGAGTTTGCTCGTGGCGTGAAGCTCGCCGCCAATGACCTTGGCATCGCGAGCAAGGTGAAGATCTATTCGGCAGATGTCTCCACTGCCGACATTCAGGAGATCACCGAAGAGGGCAGCCCCTGGGTTGCAACCGTCGCCACCAATCCGGCTGTTGTCGGTGCCGTCTCCGTTCGTGCCGCCGCTCTTCAGATCGCCGGGCAGGAAATCCCGCATCAGATCACAGTCAAGCCGACGCTCCTGACGCAGGAAAGCCTGCGTGCCGCCGGCGTCAAGACGATCGAGGACCTGGCGCAGAAAATCCCGGCCTTCAGCACAAGCGACGCGGCAACCGCGAGCTGGATCCCGGACAAGCTTTTCTAAGCTGCCTGCCTCGATCTTCCGGCGGGGGTTGTGCGGCCCCCGCCGGCCCCATTTCTAGAAACCGGAGTTTCATTCCATGAGCCAGTCCAATGTCGTCTTCGCGACCAACCGTAGCGCGACGCGAGCGGACCTCTTTGCCCGCGCTGAGGACATCTCGGCCGATCTTTCCAGGCGCGCCGCCGAACTCGACCGTGAAGGTCGTCCACCGCTTGCCGAGATCGTCAAGCTGAAGAATGCCGGTCTGCTGAATGCCCTACATGATCAAAAGATCGGTGGCGGTGGCCTTGATTGGGTGGATGGCTTGCGGCTCGTGCGCATCCTGGCGCGCGGCGAAAGCTCCATCGGCCAGCTTCTCGGCTATCACTTCGTCAATAGCCAGTATGTCTATTGGGCGCTTGAGGAAGCCCGCGCTCATGCGCTAGGTGCCGAAACCGTGGCGAAAAACCTCTATTGGGGTGCTGCTGTCAATCCGCGCGATCCAGGTCTTGTTCTAACCCGTCGCGGTAACGGTTATGTGCTGAACGGGCGTAAGTCCTTCTCTACCGCCGCTCATGTCTCCGACTACATCAATGCCAACGCCACGCTCGGCGACAAGATCGTCGGCTTCGCGGTGCCGACCAATCGGCCCGGCTATCAGGCCAATGACGACTGGGACAATTTCGGTCAGCGGCTCTCTGACAGCGGCAGCGTCGAGTTCCACGATTTCCCTGTTTATGAGGAGGATTTCGTTGGCGTCCCGGTTGCTCCCGATGCCGCCCCGCAGGTACTTTCCACCTTCAACACGCCGCTCATCCAGCTCGTCTTCGTCAACTTCTATCTCGGCAGCGCCGAAGGCGCGCTCCAGACTGCCATCGACTATGTGCGCACGACGACGCGTCCCTGGGTCACTTCGGGCGTCGAGCGGGCTGCGGACGATCCCTATATCCTGGAGCGGGTTGGTGAGTTCACCGCCGCGCTGAAAGCCTCCGCCGCCCTGGCCGATGCGGCAGCGGCGACTGTCCAGGCAGGACTTGCAAAGGGCCATGCTGTCACCGCCCGTGAGCGCGGCGAGGCGGCGGCGGAAGCCTATGCCGCCAAGGTGCACGCCACCCATGTCTCGCTCGATATCACGTCTCGCGTCTTCGAACTGACCGGCGCGCGCTCCACGGCGGAGAAATATCGCTTCGACCGTTTCTGGCGCAATGTGCGCACCCACACGCTGCACGATCCGGTCTTCTACAAGGCCAAGGAAGTCGGCGAATTCGTGCTGAACGACAAGATCCCCGAAGTCAGCCTCTATAGCTGAGAAGGCGAGCCATAGCGAAAAGAACCCCATTTCCGGTGACGGAAATGGGGTTTTTAGTTGAGGAGAGGGTTCAAAGTGCGCCGTTCTTCGGTGGGATCACGCCGTTCAGGTGATAATTGCCGACGACGTGGTACTTCCAGCGCACGGGATCGTGCAGCGTGTGGGTGCGTGCATTGCGCCAGTGCCGGTCGAGATTGAGTTCGGCCTTGACGGCGGAGGTGCCCGCAAGCTCGAAGAGCGTATTGGTCGCTTCGATGGCGATCTCGGTCGTCAGTACCTTGGCAGCGGCGACAGCAAGCGTGGCTTCAACGACGGTTGCTTCCGTCGTCTCGATCTGGGCCGCATCGACTTTCTGACCGGCACGTTCGAGGAGTGCTGCAGCAGCTTCCAGCCGGATGGCGATCTGTCCGACCTTCGAGATCGTCAGCGGATCCTCTGCGGCGCGTTCGAGGCCGCTGTCCATCCAGGGGCGGGACTTGGTCCGCACGAATTCGAGTGTCTCCGCAAAAGCGGCCCGCGCGATGCCGAGATCGATGCCGGCATGGACGATCTGGCCGACCGAGCCGATGGTCGTCGGCCGCTCGAAACCCTTGTGGTGACGAACGACGGAATCGGCGTGGACATAGACATTGTTGAGGATGGTCGTGCCGCTGCCCGTTGTGCGCTGGCCGAAACCGTCCCAGTCGTCGATGATCTCGACGCCCTCGGTTCCCTTCGGCACGAAAGCCATGACAAGCCGGTCTTCCTCATCGAGCGCGAACACGGTTACCCAGTCAGCGAACAACACGCCCGTCGAGTAGTATTTCTGGCCGTTGATGCGGTAGCCGGGTCCGTCCCTGACGATGCGGGTATTGTAGTGGCCGACGGTTTTCGTGCCGCGCTCAGAAAGCGCATTGCCGAAACGGTCACCGGCAAGCGCCCTGCCGAAGAAATACCGCTTCTGCTCCTCGCTGCCATCCACCCGCAAGGCTTCCAGGATGTAGAAATGGTTCTGCGGGATCTGGCCGATCGAGCCATCTGCTTCCGCCAGGATCGCGGTCACTTCGGCCAGAACGGCATTCGAGACATCAAGCCCGCCATACTGCGCGGGAACCGCAATCGCCAGCAGGCCGGATTGTGCAAGCGCGTCGAGTTCGGCGAAAGGTAACCGGCGTTCAGCATCGCGCCCGACGGCGGTGGCGGCGAATTGGGTGGCAAGCGCGCGGGCCGTCTCAAGTGCCTCCTCGTCGCTGGCAATGCGGGCGGCCACGGGCCGGATCTGGTCTTGTTGCCTGAGCACGGTCGTCATCGATTTCTCCAGTTCTGACCGTCGTATGGGTGAAAGAAATCGACACGAGAGGTAAGATTATAAATTCTATAGATGTGCTAGAAAATGAAAAGTGCTTGCTTATCCTGGGCTCGGGTCGGCGGCTAGCCTATGCCTCCGTCCATATCACCGCGAGTTGACCGCTTTGCCGATGAAATCACTGCCGGAAAAACGCGAACCAATCTCGAATAACGGCGCGCGAACCCCTAGGTAAACGCAGGCATACGTCATTCCGGTATCCGCGTTCAGCAGAGGGCAGGCGGTCGCTGCGCTCCGATCCACGAGGAAAAACATGACCCGTTCACGGCAGTTGCGCCTCGGCGCCTTCATGCGTCCCGTCAGTCTGCATACCGGCGCATGGCGCTATCCGGGTTCCTATCCAGACGCCAATTTCAATTTCGCTCATATCAAATCCTTCGCGCAGAAGCTCGAAGCCGCGAAATTCGACGCCTTCTTCATGGCGGATCATCTGGCTGTGCTCAACATGCCGGTTGAGGCGCTGAAGCGCAGCCACACCGTCACTTCTTTCGAGCCCTTCACGCTGCTTTCGGCGCTCGCCGCCGTTACCGAAAGAATCGGGCTTGCGGCAACGGCATCCACCACTTTTGACGAACCCTATCATGTCGCCCGCCGTTTTGCTTCGCTCGATCATCTGAGCAATGGTCGCGCCGCCTGGAATATCGTCACCACGTCCAATCCTGATGCGGCGCTCAACTTCGGTCTCGACGAGCATGTGGAACATGGCGAGCGCTACAAACGGGCGCGTGAATTCTACGATGTCGTCACCGGCCTCTGGGACAGCTTTGCAGACGACGCTTTTATCCGTGACCGCGAGAGCGGGATTTATTTTGATCCCGAAAAAATGCACGTGCTCAACCACAAGGGCGACGAACTGAGCGTGCGCGGGCCACTGAACATTGCCCGCCCGGTTCAGGGCTGGCCCGTCATTGTGCAGGCCGGCCAGTCTGATCCCGGCCGCCAGCTCGCTGCCGAAACTGCCGAGGTGGTCTTCTGTTCGCCGCGCGACCTCGACGGCGGCAAGGCACTCTACGCTGATATCAAGGGCCGGATGCAGGCTATTGGCCGCAATCGCGATCACCTGAAATTGTTGCCCGCCGCCTTCGTCGTCATCGGCGACAGTATCGAGGAGGCGCGCGCCAAACGTCTTTCCCTCGACAGCCTCGTTCACTATGACAGCGCCATCGCCTCGCTTTCGATCGCGCTTGGCCATGATGCCTCCGGCTTTGATCCGGATGCGCCGCTGCCCAGTGATATTCCGGACACAAACGCCAGCAAGACGGGCCGCGCTCAGGTCATCAAGCTGGCCCAGGAGGAAAACCTCACCGTCCGTCAGCTCGCCCAGCGTTACGGCGGCTATTCCGGCCTTGCCTTTGTCGGCACGCCGGGGAGCATTGCCGATGAGATGGAGCGCTGGCTGGATGAAGAGGGGTCCGACGGTTTCAACGTCGTCTTCCCTTATCTGCCGCAGGGGCTCGACGACGTCACAATGCGCCTGGTGCCTGAGTTGCAGCGCCGTGGCCTGTTCCGCAGGGAATACGAGGGCACGACGTTGCGCGAGCATCTCGGCCTGCCGCGACCGGAGAACCGGTTCTTTAGCTGAGGCCGTCAGGGGCGGGCGACGATCAGGCGCAGCGACCCTTCGAAGAAGGGTTGCGTGCGCAGATATCCATAGCGCGCATCCCACTTGCCGTCCTGGAGATCGCGACCGAGCTCGGCTACGAAACGCTTGCCGACCGATGGATCGACAAAGCTCCAGGCCGAATTTGCGAGCCGGGAGCCGGGATCGAGCATACGCTCCGGCCGCCCATAATAGGCCTCACCGAAACCATCGATGCAGGCAAGCGGGATCGGTACGGGCAATATCTCGACAGTACCGCCGAGATAGTCGGCAACAGTCTGCATGGCCGGATAGCGGCTCGCCTCGACGGAGATCATCTCCGGCGCATAGTCGAACAGCCATGAGCGTTCCAGCTCATTGGGATCGCAGCTCAGGACCAGCACCGGACCGCGCGAAACGCGCCGCATTTCCGAAAGACCGGCCTTGAGGTCGGACCATTGATGCACGGTGAACGTCGCCATGCTCGCATCGAAGGACTGATCGGCGAAAGGCAGTTTCTCTGCTGTCGCATCGATTGCGTCAGGCAGATGTGCCGGGCGCTGCGCACGCATGGAGGCAGACGGTTCGACCGGCGTAACCTTCCGGTCGACCGGCTCGTAGGAGCCGGCGCCCGCGCCGACATTCAGAACGGTCTCGGCATTGCCGAGTGCTGTACGAATGAACTCTGCGATATACGGGTCGGGTTGGCGATACCTTGAGTAGTTGGTGCCGATCACGCCGTAATTGGCGTCGCCCGCACTTCCGTCACTGTGTCTGCTGTTCACGATCACTCTCCATAAATTGCTTCGAAAGCAAAGCTTCGCCATTGCCGGCACGCGTTGCAGTCCAGCATCCTTTGTTCCTGAAAAGGCATTCGATAGTTCGCGAGCCATAATAAACACCATGGAATTCCGTGTGAAAACCGATATGATTGAACAGATATTGTTCGGAAAACGCACATGGCTCGCCGCATTCCATCGCTCAATGCGCTTCGCGCTTTCGAAGCCGCCGGCCGTCTCGGCCGCATGACGCTTGCTGCCGATGAGCTTAATGTCACCCATAGCGCCGTCAGCCGTCAGATCCAGCATCTCGAAAATGTGCTCGGCGTTCCCCTCTTCGAGGGTCCGAAGAACAGGCTGCGTCTGACTGAAGCCGGTAAGACGCTGCTGTCGGGGCTGAACGTTGCCTTCGACCAGATTGATAACTCCGTTCGCGCGGTCGCCGATACCGAGGATGGCGCGCTCGATGTGTCCTGCCCCGGCACCTTCACCATGCGCTGGCTCATCCCGAGGCTTTACCGGTTTCAGGCGGAATATCCCGATATCGACGTGCGCTTGACCGCTTCCTCCCGCCCCGTGGATTTTGCTCGCGACAGTTTCGATGTCGCGATCCGCGTCGGAACCGCACCCTGGCCCGCCGGCGCAGATGTCATCCCGCTCTTTCCGGAGCAGACCGGCCCCGTACTATCACCGTCGCTGGCCGAGACCGTCGGTAAGCGCTTCACTGGTGCTGCGCGGCTTCACACGCGTAGCCGGCTGCGTGCCTGGGGCGACTGGCTTGCGCGCTCCGGTGTTGTCTTGGAAGCAGGTGGCCGCGTCGAATACGAGCATTTCTATTTCATGCTGGAGGCGGCTAATGCCGGGCTTGGCGTCTGCGTTGTTCCCTGGCCCTATGTGACGGATGATATCCGCTTCGGCCGGCTGGCAGCGCCGCATGGATTTCTCGAAAGCGGCCATGAATATGTGGCGCTGCGCCGGGCGAGGCGAAACCGCAAATCCACGCTCTTTTGCGAATGGTTGGAAAAGGAGGCGCGCGCATTCCCGCTCTCGCATCCGGCGCCAGCGACACAGAGCCAGACCGCCGCTATTTCCTGACGACGCCAACTCGTGCCAGTACCTCACCGGGGATGCCGTATCGCTGGACAATGTCCTTGTTGTTCCGCAGCCCGCAAATCTCGCGTTGGACAAAGAACGCCCAAACGGCGTCCGAGGCGTCGTTGACCAGCGTTTCGCGTTGCTCGGCGGTGTGGCGATCGGCATTCCAAGCCTTCAGGGCAGAGAGAGCCGATTCGACTTTGAGGCCGTTGCGCCCGAGTGAACTGGCGCGCTCCGACATGAGTTCGTACTCGAGTACATTCACCCCGCCTTCGGCCGAAAAGGACTGCCTGAAGGATTGCGGCGGGCGAACGCTCATCGGACTGTCCTCGCTGGATTATTGCGTCGGCACGCCGGTGACCTGGACATAGATCCATGCCAATGCAAACACGACGATGACCGCAGCGATGATCATGAGCTTGCGGAGCAGGGGATTGGGAGCTTTCGGCGGGGGCTTCGGCTTGCGAAACTTGATAACGTTGTCGCTCATGGTCTTGCTGTCTGGTTCGTTCTTCCTACAGCAGTAACGCATATCGACGGGTTTGGCACCCGTGTCATGCCCAAATATGCGCTTTTCATGTGGGCCGCCGGCGAAACGCCGGCAGCCCTGATATCAGGCGATCAACGAGCTGCCCAATTGGCGCCGCGACGGAAGATCGTCCTCATCTGCGGCACGTCGAATTCCTTGGCGACATGGCCGAGCGAGGAATAGAAGACGCGGCCCTTGCCGTATTTGCGCTTCCAGACGACCGGCATCGTCACGCCGTCGATCCAATAGGCATGTTCGCCAGTGAAGGTCGTCGTCGCCAGCACCTCGTTCGAGGGATCGACATGCATGTAATACTGCTCGGAATTATAGGGGAAATCAGTAATCCCCTCCATCAGCGGATCGTCCGGCCGGGTGATGTTGACGGTGTAGTTGATGATGTTGCCAGGATGGGCAACCCACTGGCCGCCGATGATGAACTGGTAGTCGGTCGACTCACGGAAGCTGTCGCCGGCGCCGCCGTGATAACCCGCGATGCCGACGCCGCTTTCGATCGCGGCAGCGAGGTTCTTCACCTCTTCCTTCTCGATCTTCGACATCGTGATAACGGGGACGATCAGGCTGAGATCATGGATCGACGGATCGGCGAAGGCCTCCGTGCTGTGCTCGACATAGACCTTGAAGCCGTCTTCCTCGAGAATGTCCTTGATGATTGCGGCGCATTGTTCCGGTTCGTGGCCGGCCCAGCCGCCCCAGACGATCAGTGCTTCACGCATCGTGTATTCCTCCTGAAAATTACTTGCCGAGCAGTCCGTCGACGAGGGATTGAGAAAGCGGAGCAGGGCGCTCCGTTGTCGTGGTAAGGCTTACGGTGCTGCCCGTGTCGGATGCCTTCTGGAAGGCTTCCATGACTTCCAGCACATGCAGCGCCAGATCACCGTTTGCGCGATGCGGCCGGTTCGACCGGATGGCATGGGCGAGATCGGCCACACCGAGAGAGCGATAGTTGCCGTCGGCATATGGCAGGGTCACCGGCTGGTCCTCAAACTCGCCGCCCTTCTTCAGATATTCGACCGGGCCGGCGAAGCGGTTGGGGTCCGGCACGATCAGCGTGCCTTCGGTGCCGTAAACTTCAAGCGGCACGTGCTTGTGGCCGGCCACATCGAAGCTCATGCCGATCTGTACGACAGCACCGTTGGCGAAAGCCATGACGCCGGCGACATGCGTCGGAATATGAACCGGAATGCGCTCGCCGTTGCGCGGCTCACTGGTAATGATGCGCTCTTTGCGCGGGGTCACCGCAAAGCCGGCGACTTTGGCGACCGGTCCGAGCAGGTTGACGAGATCGGTGATGTAATAGGGACCCATGTCGAGCATCGGGCCGCCGCCAACTTCATAGTAGAAGGCCGGGTTGGGGTGCCAGCGCTCATGGCCGGGGCACATGAAGGTCGCGGTCCCGCCGACCGGGATGCCGATCACGCCCTCGTCGATCAATGCGCGGGCAGTCTGATGGCCGCCGCCAAGGAACGTGTCGGGGGCCGCACCGATGCGCAGGCCCTTGGCCTTTGCGGCATCCGCCAATTTTTTCCCTTCCGCGAAATTAATCCCCAGCGGCTTTTCCGAATAGGTGTGCTTGCCAGCATCCAGTGCCTGCAGCCCGACGGCGACATGGGCCTTCGGAATGGTCAAGTTGACGATGATCTCGACCTTGGGATCAGCGAGAAGCTCATCGACCGTGCGGGCTTGAAGGTTGAATTCCGAGGCCTTAGCCTCTGCAAGTTCGCGATTGAGGTCGGCCAGTCCGCGGATCTCGAGGATCGGAAATGCCGATGTCATCGCCTTCAGATAGGCGCCCGAAATATTGCCGCATCCAATGATGCCGATACCGACTTTTTCCATCATGTCCTCCATAAATACTGGTTTTTGCGCGTTAAAGCGCGGGCCCTGTTGTGCTCCAGGGCGATTCGTAGAGTTCGTAAAGGGCGACAGCGGCAGCACCCTGCGCCCAGAAATCGTCGGTCGAATCGTCGAAGACGAGTTCGCTGACGCCTTTGAGAGACGGCGGAATTGCCAGCGCATAGGCATCCCGCAAGCTGTTGAGGAAGGGCTCACCCAACGCAAGCGAGGAGCCGACGAGAATGACTCGTGGCGGCGCAAACAGCGTGACGATATTGGCGATTGTCAGCCCCACCGCCTCGCCGGCGCGCACGGCCGCGGCAATGAGCCGGTCGTCGTCGGCCTGGATCAGCGCCTGCACATGCGTCATGCCGCGGCCGAGGCGTACCGCTTCGGCAAAGCGTCCATCGGCCTGCTGTTCGCCGAGAATGGCACTTTCGCCGGCCTGACTGGAAAGTCTGACAACGCCTTGCTGGCCCATGCCGAGAACCAGGTCGCCCAGATTGTGGCTGAGACCGCCGGCACCGCGAAAAAGCTGATTGTCGTGCAGCACGCCGAGACCGAGCGTCTGCTCCAGCGAGATCAGCACCATGTCTTCGAGATCGCGGGCCTTGCCGAACCAATGATGGCCAAGCGTTATGGCATGTGCGTCGCTCTCTATGATGGTCGGTGTCGACAGGCGGGCGGACATTTCCGCAGCAAAATCAATGTTGGTTTCACGGAATATGGGGCTCGAACGGATGTGGCCGGTACGGTGTTCGATGACGCCGGGAAGGGCCAGGCAGATGCTGTCTATATCATCGAGCGAGAGGCCGATATCGACGACGCAGCGTCGCACACCATCCTCGATGAGGTCGGCAATCACGGCAATCGGCTGTCGATCAATGCGGATCGGCAGGGCGAGCTTGGAGAGCACGTCGCCGCGGAAATTGGTCACGACGAAGATCATGCGGCTGGCGGCGATCTTGGCGCCGACGACGCGGGCGGCATCCGGATTGACCTCAAGCATGACGCGCGGTCTGCCACGCACAGCCTCGTTGCGGATATCGCCCTCGTGAATCGGCAAAATGAGCCCGTCGTCGAGAAGCGAGGCGGTAATGGCCGAAACTGTCGTCGTGGACAATTCAGTGCGTTCGCTGATCTGGATGCGGGAGATCGGGCCGTGGCGCCGGATTGTATCCAGCACGCTCAAGCGGTTGATGGCACGCATCAATTCAGGATCGGCAGTCTTCATCGTCTCGTGCGCACCTAAACTGTCATAGGGCCCCGCGATTTTTTTCGAGAGGCAAATTAAATTCGCCTTGTTGTAGATCTGATTTTCGCAATCGCGCAATAGAAATTTCCGTAATTGCATCATTTTGCGCATCCTTTGCCGCTTTTTCAGGCAAGGTATTGACAGAGAGGCAAAGGCTGCGATTATTTAATCCGGATACAGAAATAAAGCGCCTCGGGAGTAGTGCCACGTGCTGACCACCAAAACTCATCGCATCAACATGCTGTCGGCGATCGCAATTGCTGTTGCCGGCTATTGTGCATCGACGGCTACGGCTGCCGCCGATACGACCATCCGCTGGCTCCACCTGGAGCAGGTTCCAGGCACCATCGAAGTGTGGAACAAGCTCGCCAAAGACTTCGAAGCGAGCCATCCTGGCGTCAAAATCGAACTGCAGTTCCTTGAAAATCAGGCCTTCAAGGCCAAGCTGCCGACGCTGCTGCAGTCAAACGAGGCGCCGAGCTTTTTTTACACCTGGGGCGGCGGCGTGCTGAAGGCGCAGGCCGAGACCGGAATGCTGCGGCCGATCGATGCCGCGCTTGATGCCGATGGAGGCGCATGGCGCAACGGCACCAGCGCCGCGACGATCGATGGCATGACTTTCGACGGCAAGGTCTGGGCAGCGCCCTACAAGACCGGCCTCGTCTCCTTCTTCTACAACAAGGAACTGTTCAAGAAGGCCAATGTCGACGCCACCCAAATCAAGACCTGGGGTGACTTCCTTAACGCTGTGAAGACGCTCAAGGACGCAGGCATCGTGCCGATCGCCGGCGGCGGTGGCGACAAGTGGCCGATCCATTTCTACTGGGGTTATCTCGCCATGCGCGAAGCCGGCCACGACGGTTTCGAAAAGGCCAAGGCCGGCGAGGGTGATGGTTTCGCCGGTGAGGCCTTCGTGAAGGCCGGCGAACATCTTGCCGAACTCGGCAAGCTCGAACCCTTCCAGAACGGTTATCTCGGTGCCACCTGGAACGACGCGCTTGCTGCCTTCGGCGATGGCCGCGCGGCGATGCTGCTCGGCTTTGAAAACACCAACGACACCTCGCGCGCCAGCTCGACCAGCGGCAAGGGCCAGCCGGACGACAATATCGGCCGCTTCCCGTTCCCGGTCGTTGAAGGTGCTCCCGGTGTGGCAACCGACTACCTCGGCCGTCTGAACGGTTGGGTTGTCACCAAGAATGCGCCCCCGGAAACCGAAGAATTCCTGAAATTCCTCGGCAACCCGGAAAATCAGAAACTGCTGGCCCAGAAGACCGGCATTATTCCTGTCGCCAAGGGCTCGGCCGATGGCGTTCAGAATGTGCTTCTGAAGGACAGTGCGGTGGCTCTCGACCAGGAAACCTGGCACCAGAACTTCCTCGATCAGGATCTCGGCCCGAATGTCGGCGGTGTCGTTAACGACATGACGATGGATATCGTCTCCGGTTCGACTTCGCCGGCCGACGCCGCCCAGCAGATTCAGGACGCCTACTCGCTCGAAGCGAAGTAAAAATCCGCCGGCGCTCAAGCAGAGCGCCGGCTTCTTCTCACTCGCGGCGCAGTCGCGAATTCGCCCGAGGAGTCCTAGAGACCAATGAGTGATACTTTCATGTCAGCAGATGTGGCAGGGAGGAGCGCCAAAGCGGCGCCGCGCCGGCACAAGCGTTCGCTGGCTCACAGCAAATGGCCGGTACTGATCCTTTTTCTGCCGCCCGCATTGATGCTTTTCACCCTG
Source organism: Rhizobium sp. BK379 (assembly GCF_014193955.1). Taxonomy (NCBI): domain Bacteria; kingdom Pseudomonadati; phylum Pseudomonadota; class Alphaproteobacteria; order Hyphomicrobiales; family Rhizobiaceae; genus Rhizobium; species Rhizobium sp. BK379. Next base: position 235,529 of record NZ_JACIAD010000003.1, on the reverse strand, counting down.
CTCGTCATCGTGCCGATGGGCGAAGCTGCCTGGTATTCCTTCTACAACTGGAACGGCTACGGCAACCCGACGCAGTGGATCGGTTTCCGTAACTACCAGCTCATCTTTCGCAACGGTGCCTTCACCCAGGCGCTCGTTAATAATGGCCTGATCGTCCTCATCTCGCTCTGTGTGCAGATTCCGCTGGCGCTATGGCTTGCGACAATGGTTTCCAGCAAGATCAAGGGCGCGCTGTTCTTCCGGCTGATCTTCTTCCTGCCCTATGTTCTCGCCGACGTCGCGGCCGGCATGATCTGGCGCTTCGTCTATGATGGCGATTTCGGCCTCGTTGCGGGCATTTCGCACATGATCGGTGTCGAGCCGCCCTTCTGGCTGGCCGATCGCAACGTTGCCATGTATGCCATTCTCGGCGTTATCGTCTGGAAGTATTTCGGCTTTCACATGATGCTCTTCATTGCCGGCCTTCAGGCGATCGATAAAAGCGTGTTGGAAGCTGCCGATATCGATGGTGCGACCGGCTGGCAGAAATTCCGGCACGTAACCCTGCCGCTACTCGGCTCCACCGTCCGCCTTTCCGTCTTTTTCGGCGTCGTCGGCTCGCTGCAGCTCTTCGACATGATCATGCCGCTTACCGGCGGTGGTCCGTCGAACTCGACGCAGACCATGGTGACCTTCCTTTACAATTTCGGGGTGACCCGCATGCAGGTCGGTTTCGGCAGCGCCGTTGGTGTCGTGCTGTTCGTGATCTGCGTCACGCTCGCCTTCAGCTACAAGCGGATATTCATGCGCAATGACTGATATCTCGACCGCACCACCCATCGATGCCGCTTCGGCAAACAGCGCTGGCCGCAAGGTCCGTACCGGTACGCAGATCTACATGTATGCCTCGCTGCTGATCGTTGCCGGCCTCGTCGTCATCCCGTTGATCAGCACCGCGCTCGGCGGCTTCAAGACGCTGTCCGACCTTCGCGGCAATCCCTTCGGTCTGCCGACGGTATGGCAGTGGAGCAACTACATCGACATCATCGTCAGCCAGCGCTACTGGCTGCAGATGGGCAATTCGCTGCTGATCGCCCTGCTCACAGTCTTCCTGACGCTGACGCTGGGCGCCATGGCTGCTTTCTGCTTTGCCCATATCCGCTTCTTCGGCTCGACCTATCTGGTCAACTACTTCCTGATCGGGCTGATGTTCCCGGCGGCCACCGCGATCCTGCCGCTTTACATCCGCATCCGCGATCTCGGGCTTCTCAATACCTATTGGGGCGTGGTGCTGCCGCAGGTGGCCTTCGGTCTCGGCATGAGTATCATGCTCTTCCGCAATTATTTCCGGAACCTGCCGTCAGAGCTCTTCGATGCGGCTTTTGTCGATGGTTGCGGCTATATGCGCTTCTTCTGGCACATATCGCTGCCGCTCTCGCGCCCGATCGTCGCCACCGTCGGCATCATCTCCTTCGTTGGCAGCTGGAACAGCTATATCGTGCCGCTGATCATGCTCAATTCCGAGAGCCTCTATCCCTGGCCGCTCGGCATCATGGTCTATAGAGGGGAGTTCGCCACCGATTGGCATCTCATCCTGGCGTTCATCACGCTGACCATCCTGCCGACCATCATCGTCTTTTTCCTCGCCCAGAAGCACATCATCGCCGGCCTGACAGCTGGTGCGGTGAAGTCCTGAGCCCGCATAGGAGACACGCACATGGCGTCCGTCGAACTGAAGAATATCCGCAAGGCCTATGGATCGCTCGATGTGATCCACAATATCTCGCTGTCGATCGAGGATGGACAGTTCGTCGCCCTGGTCGGCCCGTCCGGCTGCGGCAAGTCCACGTTGCTGCGCATGATCGCCGGCCTTGAGGAAATCACCGACGGCGAGATCATGATCGATGACGCCGTCGTCAATGAGTTGACGCCGCGCGAGCGCAACATCGCCATGGTATTCCAGTCCTATGCGCTCTATCCGCATATGACGGTCGCCGAAAACATGGGCTTCAATTTGAAACTATCAGGTCTTCCCAAGCCGCAGATTGAGCAGCGTGTGGCCGAGGCCGCCCGTATGCTCGATCTGACGAAACTGATGGATCGCAAGCCTGCACAGCTTTCCGGTGGCCAGCGCCAGCGAGTCGCCATGGGCCGCGCCATCGTGCGCAATCCGGCCGTCTTCCTGTTCGATGAGCCGCTCTCCAACCTCGATGCGAAGCTGCGCGTGCAGATGCGCTCGGAAATCAAGACGCTGCACCAGAAGGTCAACACGACCTCGATCTACGTCACGCACGACCAGATCGAAGCGATGACGCTTGCCGACCGCATCGTCGTCCTGAACCAGGGCAAGATCGAGCAGGAGGGCACGCCCCTCGAACTCTACAAGAAGCCGGCCAATCTCTTCGTCGCCGCCTTTATCGGCTCTCCGGCGATGAACCTCATCGAAGGCGTCGTCGAAGGTGAGGGTGGCGGGCCGGCCGCACGTCTTTCGGACGGGACTGCGATCCGGATCGCGCCTGACCGCAAGGTTCGCCCCGGCCAGGCAGTGACCGTCGGCCTTCGTCCTGAACATTTGACACCCGGCGGCAGGGATGGAAATGCGCTTGCCGGCCAGACCTTGCTGGTCGAGCCGACAGGCGCCCAGACGCATGTCGTCTTCGATCTCGCCGGTCAGCCGGTCACCGCTGTGGTGGATGGGGATTATGCTGCCCGCTACGGTGCGCGTTTCGAAGCCAATATTTCCAGCGAGCAGGTCCATATTTTCGACCGGGGTACGGGTCTGGCGCTCTAAGTTTAAGAGATAGCGGGCAGGCTTTCGTTGGCCCGCCCAATCGATCTCAAATGAAATCCGCCGCCAATCGTCTGACTGGCGGCGGATTTTTCTTGTCTCGCTGTTTACTCGGCGGGCACTGCCACCGGGGCAAGTAGGTCGCTCTCATCGCGCAGATTGCCGGCCATCGCCGCGGCAAAACGGGTCTGGTCGAGTTCGTTTTCCCAGCGGGCGACGACGATGGTGGCAACCGCATTGCCGACGAGGTTGGTCAGCGCGCGGCATTCCGACATGAAGCGGTCGATGCCGAGGATGAGCGCCATGCCGGCGATCGGAACCGAGGGAACGACCGAGAGCGTGGCGGCAAGCGTGATGAAGCCGGCACCGGTAATGCCGGCGGCACCCTTGGAGCTGAGCATCGCCACGAGCAGCAGCAGGATCTGGTCGCCGAAGCTCAGATGCGTATCCGTCGCCTGGGCGATGAAGAGTGCCGCCAGCGTCATATAGATGTTGGTGCCGTCGAGATTGAAGGAATAGCCGGTCGGAATGACGAGACCGACAACCGAGCGCTTGCAGCCGGCGCGTTCCATCTTGTTCATCAGACCGGGCAGGGCGGCTTCAGACGACGAGGTGCCGAGCACCAAGAGCAGCTCTTCCTTGATATAGCGGAGCAGCGCCAGGATGGAGAAGCCGTTATAACGGGCGACCGCGCCGAGTACGACCAGCACGAAGAGCAGCGAGGTCAGATAGAAGGTACCGATCAGGAAGGCGAGGTTGGCGATCGCGCCGATGCCATATTTGCCGATCGTGAAGGCCATGGCGCCAAAGGCGCCGATCGGGGCGAACTTCATCAGGATCGCGACGAGGCGGAAGACCGGAGCTGTCAGAACCTGGAAGAAGTCGAGAACCGGCTTCCCGCGTTCGCCGACAGAGCCAAGCGCAATGCCGAAGACGACGGAGAAGAACAGCACCTGCAGGATGTCGCCTTTGGCGAAAGCGCCGACGATCGTGTCCGGGATGATGTTCATCAGGAAGCCGACGATTGTCGCGTCATGGGCCTGAGCGGCGTAGTTGTTGACGGCCTTCGTATCGAGCGTCGCCGGATCGATATGCATGCCGGCGCCTGGCTGCAGCACGTTGGAAACGACGAGGCCGACGACGAGCGCCAGCGTCGAGAAGACCAGAAAGTAGCCAAGCGCCTTGCCGACCACGCGACCGAACTTCTTGAGATCGGCCATGCCGGCAATGCCGGTCGTGACGGTCAGGAAGATGACGGGCGCGATCACCATGCGCACAAGCTTGATGAACGCGTCTCCGAGCGGCTGCAGCGAAGCGCCGAGAGATGGGTAGAAGTGGCCGAGCAGAATGCCGGCCGCGATGGCGGCGAGAACCTGCACGTAGAGGTGCCGGTAAAAGGGAGTTTTGCCGCGATCTGGAGCGGCGTGCATTGCAATATCCATGGTGTCCTCCACTATGCCGGACGCCAACAGGGCGACGGCCAAGTCATGATGGTCAAACAGCCTCCCGACTGATGAGGACTTGTTTTGCAACTCGCGTGCCAGTTTCCTCTGATTTCCTAATTCATTGATATTGTTTAATGTGACTGGTTGATGCAGATGAGATAGTGCGATTTTTCGCACAAAGTGATTTGTCGGTCGTGCGAAAACATGCACAATGCGGCCATGCTCCAGAGGACCGCAAACGAACGTTTCCTGACGCCTGAACAGCTTGGCCGGCGCTCCCGGTCGGTCTGGCTGGTCTTTGCGGCGCTCGCGGCCATTCTGATCGGCACGGCCCTTTACGGCGCCGGCGTCTATGGTCGACTGCAGGCAATTGCGGCACTGGAGGATCAGGGGCAGACCGACGCCAATCTCAAGGTGGCGCTGTTGCGTGCCGTGCTAGAGGGGCCCCGGGCTCTGCCGCTGCTCCTTGCAGATGACCAGCAGGTGCGAGACGCTCTGGCATCAGGACAGGGGGAGGCCGTCATGGGGCTTGATCGCAAGCTCCAGAGCCTTGTCGCCGGCACCCGCGCCTCGGTTCTCTATGTAACCGGCAGGAACGGTATCGCAATCGCTTCCAGCAACTGGCAGGAGCCTCTGAGCTTTGTAGGCAACGACTATTCCTTCCGTGATTATTTTCGCCGTGCGATGGAAAATGGTACGGCAGAGCATTTTGCTCTTGGCAATGTCAGCAACCGGCCGGGGCTTTATATTTCCCGGCGGGTCAGGGATGCTGCGGCTCCGCTTGGCGTCGTCGTCGTCAAAATGGAGTTCGATCAGCTGGAATCGGACTGGCGCGATGCAGCCCGGCCGGCCTATGTCATCGATGAGCACGGCGTCGTGCTTATCACCAGCTTGCCGTCCTGGCGTTTTATGACGGCCAAGCCTCTGCCGCAGGAAAGCCTTGCGGCGATCAGGACGAGCTTACAATTCGGCGAGACGCCGCTGCTGCCACTGCCGATCGACGAACGGCAGGAACTGAGGCCTGGAGCCGCAATCGTCCACGCCGTCATGCCGGGTGCCGGGGAGGGCGAGTTCCTGCGATTGCGCACGGAGGTGCCGTCAACAACCTGGCAACTCGAATATCTGGTGCCGACCGAGGCGCCGATAGCCTCTTCCATGCGCGAATGGCGGCTGCTGACATTGGCAGCCCTCATTCCCGTGCTCGCGATCATGACGTTTCTGCTGCGCCGCCGCCAGATCGCTGTCATGCGTATTGCGACCGAGCGCGCCGCGCGCGAGGAGCTGGAGCGTCGGGTGCTGGAGCGCACTCAGGATCTGAGCCGCGCCCGTGACCGCCTGCAGGAGGAGATAACGGACCATCGCGCCACCGAAGCAAGGCTGCAGGTGGTTCAACAGGAGCTGGTGCAGGCGAACCGTCTGGCGATCCTGGGGCAGGTTGCCGCCGGCGTGGCACATGAGATCAATCAGCCGGTCGCGACTATCCGTGCCTATGCCGACAATGCCCGCACCTTCCTCAAACGGCGGCAGCCGGATTCAGCCGACGACAATCTCGGTGCGATTGCCAGCCTGACGGAACGCATCGGTGCCATCACCGAGGAGTTGAAGGCTTTTGCCCGCAAGGGTCGCACCGCGGCGGAGCCGACAGAACTGCGCGCGGCCATCGAAGGCGCAGTCGTTCTGCTGCGGAGCCGTTTTGCTGGCCGATTGGATGCGCTCGATATCAAGCTGCCCTCTGCCGATCTGAAAGTAAACGGCAATCGCATCCGGTTGGAGCAGGTGCTGATCAATCTCTTTCAGAACGCGCTGGAGGCGCTGGAGGGCCGCGAGGGCGCAAAGGTGGAGGTCTTTTGCGAGGAGATGGGCAACCAGGTAGCGGTGAGCGTCATCGATAACGGCCCAGGCATATCTGCGGACATCCTCGGCTCGCTCTTTTCGCCTTTCAATACCTCCAAGGAAAAGGGCCTTGGTCTTGGCCTCGTCATCTCGAAGGATATCGTTGCCGATTATGGCGGCCGTATCGAGGTCGACAGCAACGAGAGCGGCACCCGCTTTACCGTCTATCTGCAGAAGGCACAGGCATGAGTGAAACTATCCCGGTCTTCCTTATCGATGACGACAAGGATCTCCTGAAGGCGACGAAGCAGACGCTGGAGCTTGCCGGCTTTTCGGTTTCGACCTTTTCCGCCGCCACGGAAGCTCTGAAGGATCTGAGCGCGGAGTTCTCGGGTGTCGTCGTTTCCGACATCCGCATGCCGCATGTCGACGGATTGCAGCTCTTCGATCGAATCCGTCGCCTCGATGAAGACCTTCCCGTGATCCTGATCACAGGGCATGGCGATATCCCGATGGCCGTCAAGGCAATCCAGGACGGGGCCTATGACTTCATCACCAAGCCTTTTGCAGCCGACAGGCTGGTGCAAAGCGTGCACCGCGCCGCCGAAAAACGCCGGCTCGTGCTCGACAACCGGTCGCTGCGCGACGCGGCTGAACAGGCGCAGGGCGATCTGCCGCTGATTGGCCAGACGCCTGCCATGGAGCGCCTGCGACGAACGCTCCGGCAGATCGCCGACACCGATGTCGACGTCCTGGTGACTGGCGAAACCGGCAGCGGCAAGGAAGTGGTGGCAAGCCTGCTGCATCGCTGGAGCCGTCGTTCGAAGGGAAACTTCGTAGCGCTGAATTGCGGCGCCTTGCCTGAAACGGTGATCGAGAGCGAACTCTTCGGTCACGAAGCCGGGGCGTTCACGGGTGCCCAGAAGAAACGCATCGGCCGCATCGAACATTCGAGCGGTGGGACGCTGTTTCTCGATGAAATCGAAAGCATGCCGGCCCCCGCCCAGGTGCAGATGCTGCGCGTCCTGGAAATGCGCGAAGTCATGCCGCTCGGCACCAACGAGGTGCGGCCGGTCGACCTGCGTGTCGTGGCTGCGGCCAAGGTTGATCTCGGCGATCCGCGCGAGCGCGGCGATTTCCGCGAGGATCTCTATTATCGGCTCAATGTCGTGACGATCAGCATCCCGCCGCTGCGCGACCGGCGCGACGACATCCCGCTCCTCTTCGCCCACTTCACCGAACGGGCCGCCACCCGCTTCAAGCGTCCGGTACCCGTCGCTTCGCCCGAACTGCACCGCCACCTGAAGAGCCATGACTGGCCGGGCAATGTGCGCGAACTCTCTCATTTCGCCGAACGCTTCGTCCTCGGTCTTGAAGCGGCGCCGGTGGAGCCGAGGCAAAACGGGGTTGAAAACAAAGATGCCCCCTTGCCTCTGCCGGCGAGGATGGACCGCTATGAGGCCGATATCATCCGCGAGACGCTAACCCGGAACGATGGCGACGTACGCCGGACGATCGAAACCCTCGGCATTCCACGCAAGACCTTTTACGACAAACTGCAGCGGCACGGCATCGAACGGGCTGCGTTCAGCTCGTCAAAGCCCGAAAGCTGACGCGTCGGTTACCGCAGAACAGGTCTCTGCACAGATTGCTATGTGACAACGAGCCGCAACTGTAAAGACTGGGTTGATGTCAATTCTCAACCAGTGCTGGCCTTCTTGCGGAATTCTTGAAGACAACTGTCTTTCTTGGAAGGCGAGAAATTCTCGCTCCAGCGAATCAGGTGGCCTTTTGAGCGGCACCGACACATATTCGTGTCATCGGCGTGAAGGTGCGCGGCGTCCTCTTTTAAACCGCGCGCGAATAATACTCCCGGCACGGTCGCAAAGCTATAGAGGCTGTCAGATTTCGAGGATCAAATTGGCAAGTTACGCGCACTTTTTTGTGTAGCGATGCCGGAATGTCGGCCATGTCTTATTTCCGCCGAGGAGGACCTTGATCTTTCGAAACATTGGCGCACCATCTTACTTAGCGAAGGCGAAAATCGCTGAGGCAGACCTTTATAGGAGGGCCTATGCTGAACAACTCCCTATTTGATGCGTTCACCCGTAACTACGAGTCTCGGCGAGAGACGGATATGTCTATAGCAGACTATCTTGCCTTGTGTAAAAAAGATCCGATGGCCTACGCCAACGCGACCGAGCGGCTGCTTTCGGCAATTGGCGAACCCGAAATCATCGATACCGCCAAGGATTCGCGGCTCGGCCGGGTTTTCATGAACAGGACCATCCGAACCTATCCCGCCTTCGAAGGGTTTTTCGGCATGGAGGAGACGATCGAGCGGATCGTTTCCTTTTTCAGGCACGCGGCCCAAGGTCTGGAGGAGCGCAAGCAGATCCTTTACCTGCTCGGCCCGGTCGGCGGCGGTAAGTCTTCGCTTGCAGAGCGTCTGAAGCAACTGATGGAAGTCAACCCCATCTATGTTCTAAAAGCCGGTGACGAACTGAGCCCGGTCTTTGAAAGCCCCCTCAACCTTTTTGATCCCCTCGCCATGGGGCCGATGCTGCTTGAAGAATACGACATCCCGACTCGTCGCCTCAGCGGTTTGATGAGCCCGTGGTGCCTTAAACGGCTCGACGAATTCGATGGTGATATCTCCCGCTTCCGGGTCGTCAGGATCCAGCCCTCAAGGCTTCGACAGATCGCGATTGCAAAGACCGAGCCGGGTGACGAAAACAATCAGGATGTCTCGTCGCTGGTCGGCAAGGTCGATATTCGCAAGCTCGAGCACTATTCGCAAAACGATCCTGATGCCTACAGCTATTCCGGCGGTCTCAACCGCGCCAATCAGGGCGTGCTGGAATTCGTGGAAATGTTCAAGGCGCCGATCAAGATGCTGCATCCGCTGCTGACGGCGACGCAGGAAGGCAACTACATGGGCACCGAAAACATCGGTGCGATTCCCTTCTCTGGCATCATCCTTGCCCATTCGAACGAAGCGGAGTGGCAAACCTTCAAGGCCAACAAGAACAACGAGGCCTTCATCGACCGCATCTGCGTCATCAAGGTTCCGTATTGCCTCAGGGTGATTGAGGAGCAGAAGATCTACGAAAAACTGATCGAAGGATCGGAGCTAGCCGATGCGGCATGTGCACCGGCGACATTGGAGATGCTGGCTCGTTTCTCCGTGCTGTCACGGCTTCGCAAGCATGAGAATTCCAATCTTTTCTCGAAAATGCGCTCCTATGACGGCGAAAGCCTCAAGGAAACCGATCCGCGTGCCAGAAGCGTGCAGGAATATCGGGATGCTGCCGGTGTCGATGAGGGCATGGACGGAATATCGACACGTTTCGCGTTCAAGGTTCTTGCGTCGACCTTCAACCACGACACGACGGATATCGGTGCCGACCCTGTGCATCTGATGTATGTTCTGGAACAGGCTATCCGCCGCGAGCAGTATGGCGAGGAGACGGAAAAGCGCTACATGGAATTCATCAAGGCCGAATTGGCACCGCGTTACGCGGAGTTCATCGGCAACGAGATCCAGAAGGCCTATCTGGAATCCTATTCCGATTACGGTCAGAACCTGTTCGACCGTTATGTCGATTACGCGGACGCCTGGATCGAGGATACCGATTTCAAGGACCCGGATACTGGTCAGCTGCTCGATCGCGAACTTCTGAACCAGGAGCTGACAAAGATCGAAAAACCGGCGGGCATCGCCAACCCCAAGGATTTCCGCAACGAGATCGTCAAGTTCTCCTTGAGGTCGCGCGCCGCCAATGGCGGCAAGAACCCTTCCTGGACGAGCTATGAGAAGATCCGGGAAGTCATCGAGAAGCGTATGTTCTCGCAAGTCGAGGATTTGCTGCCGGTCATCTCTTTCGGATCGAAGAAGGATAGTGAGACCGAAAAGAAGCATAGCGAATTCGTCTCGCGCATGGTGGCGCGGGGCTACACGGAACGGCAGGTTCGCCGGCTGGTGGAATGGTACATGCGCGTCAAGCAGGCGAGTTAGGTAGGCCGTCGGAGCGAGTACCCAGGTAGGAGCAAACATGCACATCATAGACCGGCGGCTTAACCCGCGCGGTAAAAGTCTGGAAAATCGACAAAGGTTTCTACGGCGTGCCAAGGACGCCGTAGAACAAGCGGTTAAACGGTCTTTGCAAAACCGCTCCATCCGCGATGTGCTTGATGGCGGTGAAGTCACTCTTCCAATCGGCGGCATGACCGAACCGGGTCTTCACCGGGGCGGTGGGGGAGTCCAGGATCGCATCCTTCCCGGCAATCAGAAATTCGTCGAGGGCGACTTCATAAAGCGTCCACCGGCCTCAGGCGGCGGACGTTCGTCCGAGGCGGGGGAGGGCGACGGCGAAGACGGTTTCCGCTTCGTATTGACCCGAGAGGAATTCCTCAACATCTTCCTCGAAGACCTGGAACTGCCCGACCTTGCCAAGCGCCGGCTGAGCGAAACCGAAGAGGTGACACCGCAAAGGGCTGGTTTTTCTGTTTCCGGCTCTCCCTCCAACATTGCCGTCGGGCGCACAACACGTCTTGCCATGATGCGTCGCCTGGCGCTTCATCGCCCGAAGGCGGACGAAATAGAGGCACTTCAGAAGCAGATCGACGAATGCGATGATGCGGAAGAACGCGTGGTTCTTGAAGAGAGGCTGAAGGCCTTGACGCTCAAGAGCAAGCGTATCCCCTACATCGACCCGCTCGACGTCCGCTACCGGCGTTTTGAGAATACGCCCAAGCCTGTCGTCAAAGCGGTGATGTTCTGCCTCATGGACGTTTCCGGTTCCATGAGCGAGCATATGAAGGATCTCGCCAAGCGCTTTTACCTGCTCCTCTACCTCTTCCTGTCGCAGCGTTACGAGAAGGTGGAGATCGTCTTCATCCGTCATACGGAAAAGGCCGAGGAAGTCGATGAGGAAACTTTCTTTTATAGCCCGGCGACAGGCGGCACGCTGGTTTCCAGTGCGCTGGCGGTGATGCGCTCGATCGTTGCCGCGCGCTTCGATCCGACGGAGTGGAACATCTATGCGGCGCAGGCCTCCGATGGCGACAACTCCTATTCCGACGGCGCTCTGACGGGCCAACTGCTGCAGCAGGAAATTCTGCCGGTCTGCCAGTACTTCGCCTATATCGAAGTCGGTGAGGAAGATGGAGATTCCTCGACGTCGAGGTCACCGCTCTGGGCGCTCTATCAGGAAATCCGCTCTGCTGCATTGCCTCTTGCCATGCGCAAGGTCTGCCGCAAGAACGAGATATTCCCTGTTTTCCACGACCTGTTTCAGAAGAAGGCTGCCACGGCAGGGGCCACGCCATGAAGACCAGCACGCGGCACAAGGAAAAGCTCCTTTTCGAAGGCGCTGACTGGGATTTTCCGACCCTACAGCGCATTCATGATGCCTGTGAGGATATCGCGCTTGGGGAACTGGGGCTCGATGTCTACCCGAACCAGATCGAGGTCATCACATCCGAGCAGATGCTCGATGCCTATTCCTCGACGGGCATGCCACTCTTCTATCGCCACTGGTCCTTCGGCAAGCATTTTGCCCATCATGAGGCCTTCTACCGCCGCGGCATGCGCGACCTCGCCTATGAGATCGTTATCAACAGTTCGCCCTGCATCTCCTATCTCATGGAAGAGAATACGGCGACCATGCAGACATTGGTCATAGCGCACGCTGCCTTCGGCCATAACCACTTCTTCAAGAACAATTATCTGTTCAAGCTCTGGACCGATGCCGAGGGCATTCTCGACTATCTCGATTTCGCCAAGAGCTACATCTCCCGTTGCGAAGAACGATACGGAGAAGCGGCGGTCGAACGCACGCTTGATGCCGCACATGCGCTGATGTCGCATGGGGTGCACCGCTACGCCGGCAAGACCCAGGTGGACCTCAGGCAGGAGGAAAAGCGGCTGCAGGAGCGCCGCGCTCACGAGGAAAAGATCTTCAACGATCTCTGGCGCACCGTGCCGACCGGTAACAAACGCAACAAGTCAGACCGCGATCTCGAGCGCCGGCGTGCCGCGCTCGGCTTGCCGCAGGACAATATCCTCTATTTTCTCGAAAAATCTGCGCCTCGGCTCCATTCCTGGCAGCGCGAGATATTGCGTATCGTTCGCCACGTCGCCCAGTATTTCCACCCTCAGCGCCAGACCAAGGTGATGAACGAGGGTACGGCAACCTACGTCCACTACAATATCATGCAGCGCCTGCACGAGCGCGGTCAGATCAGCGATGGCAACTATTTCGAGTTTCTGAAATCGCACACCAATGTCGTGTTCCAGCCGTTGTATGATGATCGGCGGTTCTCGGGCTTCAATCCTTACGCGCTCGGTTTTGCGATGATGCAGGATATCGAGCGTATCGTGACGGAGCCGACCGGCGAAGACCGCGACTGGTTCCCGGATATTGCCGGGCGGGGCGACCCGATGGCGGTCCTGCGCGATATCTGGGCCAATTATCGCGACGAGAGCTTCGTCAGCCAGTTCCTGAGCCCAAGCCTCATGCGGCGGTGGCGCATGTTCCACCTCCACGACGATCCGGAGATTCAGGAAGGCATCCTGGTTTCCGCGATCCATGATGAGCGCGGTTATCGGCGTATTCGCCGGCAACTCTCCCGCGACTACGATATCGGTCATACCGACCCGGCGATTGAGATCGTCGACGTCGATCTTGCCGGCGACCGCAGATTGCTGTTGCAGCACCGAGCAACCAATGACGAGTTCCTGGAAGAGGAAGATCTGAAGCTCGTCCTGCAGCACCTTGCCGATCTCTGGAGCTATGACGTTCTGCTGGAAGAACTCGACAGCAAGGAGAGTATCGTCCGGAAGCACATCGCCCATCCTCGGACCTTTTCGAGACAAAGCGAATTCGCGTGAATGCGCGGGGGTAGACTTCTCAAGAGATCGGATTCTTCAAACGTGATTGGACAGGCAGCGTAGTTGGGATCAACGTTCTAGATGGGGGCGTGCAGTCTATTTTCCAAATAGGAGGCCGCCATGGAACAATACGCAGTCGATCAGCTGAAGGCTATAGCCAGGGTCAGCCGTACCACGCCACAATTGTCTCGGGCAGAGCGGTTGGGCCGGTGGGCGGAGCTCCTGGAAGACGATCCTGCGCGTTCGCTCGTTACCCTTCGGGAAACCGAATATCTCCCCCATGACCAGCGGATAATGATGCGGATCACCGGGTCTCCCATATCCGTAGCCTATGCCGATCCGGTTCTGCGTGCCGCCGGTCTAGAGGGCGATACCTATGGGGATGCTCAGAGCTTCTTTGATCTTAACGATCGCCAATTGCATGGGCTCGTCTGCTCCTGCCATTTTGGAGCACGGGTCGACGCTGGTATCGTCGCCCGCCATCTCAGAGCCGCCTCCATACCGGGCGTGAAGGGCATTCTGGCGCGCATGCGGCTGATGTTTACGCGATAGGGACTGCCTATCGGCAACCAACGATCAGAGACCTGGCGGCAGCCGACCGGGAGATGGGGTGCGGCGCCTGGGTGCCGCGCTTCATCGCGGGCGGGCTACAAGCTGAACGCACCACCGGGCGGACAAATCCAAACCTCTTTCCGGCAGCCTGAATAAAAAATGCACGACGTCGAGGCGCCACGCACGCGATGTACGCCGTTAATGGCTTGACGCAGTGAAACTCCAAAATCCGAGGGAGGGTTTGCGAGCATATCTCGCATGCAAAATCCGCATTGAGGGTGCGGTTGGTTCGGACGGTAAATCGGCCTATGTTCGGTGCCTCAAGTTCTCATCGCGTCGCTGACCGCGGCGTCAAAGCACAGGGCACCTTCCATGACCAAAGGCTCGGATCTCCTTATTGCGGCTCTTGAGAATGAAGGCGTGGAGCGTATCTTCGGGATTCCCGGCGAGGAAAACCTCGACGTCGTCGAATCCATCCGCAAATCCTCAATCCAGCTCGTGCTCACTCGACACGAGCAGGCAGCTGCGTTCATGGCAGCGACGTACGGACGGCTGACGGGCAAGCCTGGCGTATGCCTTACGACGCTTGGTCCGGGAGCGCTGAACCTGTCGACAGGAGCGGCCTATGCTCTTCTTGGCGCGATGCCGATGGTGATGATCACCGGCCAGAAGGGTATTCTTTCATCGCGGCAAGCTCGCTTCCAGATCGTCGACGTCATCGCATCGATGAAGCCGCTGACCAAGCTCACGCGTCAGATCGTCTCGCCGCAGATGATCCCGACTCTGGTGAGGGAGGCGTTCAGGATCGCGCAGGAGGAACGGCCTGGTCCAGTTCATCTCGAACTGCCTGAAGACATCGCGGCAGAAGAGTGCGAAGACATCGCGCTGGTGGCGCCGCATCAGCTTGAACTGCCGACTGCAAGTGACGCTGCGCTCGATCGCGCCGCTGAGCTGATTGCATCAGCCAAGCGTCCATTGCTCATGTTTGGAGCAGCAGCCTCGCGCCCTCGCTCCACGTCGGACATTGCCCAGTTCGTTATTCGAACGCGCATCCCCTATTTCACGACCCAGATGGGGAAGGGTACGGTTCCAGGCGGAACCGAGCTCTATATGGGCACAGCGGCCCTCTCGGAGCGAGACTACGTCCACGAGGCCATCGAGCAGGCAGACCTGATCGTAACAATCGGTCATGACACGATCGAAAAACCGCCGTTCATCATGGGTAAGGGCGGACCGAAAGTCGTCCATGTCGGATATCAGCCCGCGACGGTCGAGCAGGTCTATTTTCCTCAAGCCGAGGTCATCGGGGACATGGGGCCATCACTGAAGGCGCTCGCCGATCGCCTGGACGGCAAGCTGCCGAACGCGCAGGCGCTTCTTCACCTGCGGGAGCGAATTCTGGACCGCATTGCAGACCGGGCGACCGAAGGACGATTTACACCCCAGAGGCTTGTCCACGACATCCGGGAGGTCATGCCCCATGATGGCATTCTCGCTCTCGACAATGGCATGTACAAGATATGGTTCGCTCGCAACTATCGCACCAGGATGGCGAACACGCTGCTTCTCGACAACGCGCTCGCGACGATGGGAGCTGGCCTTCCGTCGGCAATGGTCGCTTCGATGCTCTACCCGGAACGACGGGTCATGGCGATCTGCGGCGACGGCGGCTTCATGATGAATTCGCAAGAGCTGGAGACTGCCGTGCGGCTCAAACTGAACCTTGTCGTTCTCGTCATCGAGGACGATGCCTACGGGATGATCCGTTGGAAGCAGGCCGTGGACGAATTTCCGGACTTCGGAATGACGTTTGGCAATCCCGACTTCGTCAAATATGCAGAATCCTATGGCGCCAAAGGATCTAGGGTCGACGATATCGGTCAGTTCAAACAGGTGCTCGAGGATGCGTTTAGGGGTGGGGGCGTGCATCTGGTCAATGTCCCCGTCGACTATTCCGAGAATGAACGTGTGCTGGTGAAGGAGCTGCGCGAACGGCTCCCGACAATTCTGGAGGCATGAGATGTCGGCTACCCTGAAGGTTTATCAGGCGTTTGATCGAGCGATCATCGCCGAGGTGCCGGTCGATGACGCCGCTGCACTTGATCGCAAGCTGGATATTGCGGCGAAAGCCTTTGCCGATCGCGACGGGTGGATGCCTGCGCATCAGCGCATGGCTGTGCTGAGAAGGGCGTCGGAACTGCTGCGCGACAACAAGGACCGTTTCTCCATGATGATTGCGCGGGAAGGCGGCAAGCCGCTGACGGACGCCATCATCGAAGTCACGCGAGCGATCGACGGGCTGATCAATGCCGCCGATGAGATCCGCAACTTCGGCGGCAAGGAAATCCCGATGGGGTTGACTGCAGCGAGCCTGAACCGTTTGGCCTTCACGACGAAAGAGCCTATCGGTGTTGTCGCGGCGATCTCGGCGTTCAATCATCCCCTCAATCTCATCGTTCATCAAATTGCGCCGGCCATTGCCGTCGGATGCCCGGTCATCGTAAAGCCTGCGGCAACGACACCCATCTCGTGTATCGAAATAGTGAAGCTGCTTTGGGAAGCCGGTCTGGACGAACGCTGGTGCCAGAGCTTCGTCACCGATGACAATGTGCTTGCTGAATCCTTCGCGACCGATCCCCGCGTCGCGTTTTTAAGCTTCATCGGATCTGCGAAAGTCGGCTGGTATCTCAAGAGCAAGCTGCCGCCCGGCACGCGATGCGCGCTTGAACATGGCGGTGCCGCACCGGTTATCGTTGATCGAAGTGCGGATGCGGGCGCAGTCGTCAATCCCATCGTCAAAGGCGGCTACTATCATGCTGGCCAGGTCTGTGTCTCGGTCCAGCGGATATTCGTGCACGACGATATTCTGGAGCCGTTCACCGAGAAACTTGCTGCCGCGGTCGCAGCCCTTCGGGTTGGCGATCCAACCCTCAAACAAACCGAGGTGGGGCCGCTGATCCTGCCCCGCGAAACGGAGCGGGTTTCGAACTGGATCCGGGAAGCCGTCGATGCAGGAGCAAAACAGCTCGGAGGCGGACGTCTGTCGGAAACGACGCTTTTGCCCTCGGTCCTGCTCAATCCGCCGACGGACGCAAAAGTTTCGCAACTCGAAGTCTTCGGCCCGCTGACCTGCGTCTACGGTTACCGGAACCTCGACAATGCGATTGAGAGTGCCAATTCGCTGCCATATGCGTTTCAGGCGAGCGTATTTTCCTCCGATATCGCCGTCGCGCTCCGTGCGGCGAAACGTCTGGATGCCGCGGCCGTTCTCGTCAACGACCATACTGCGTTCAGGACGGACTGGATGCCGTTTGCAGGTCGCCGTCAGTCCGGTTACGGCATCGGCGGTATCCCTTGGACAATGCAGGAGATGGCCGATGACAAGATGGTGGTATTCAATGGAGTAAGCTAGTAGGCGTCGGCACGCTCGCAGATGGAAGTCAACCGATGCGTGGCTGGATTTCGGCTTTCAGATCGCGGTAATAGGCAGTCAGCCGATCGAGACCGAAAGCTCTGTTGAGTCCGCTGGGGTTCGGTAGAACCCAGGTGTTGGCGCCGGCGAACACCTCGCTCTGTCTTCCCCAGTCGCAGTCCGCCCGCGCGCTGATCGCCGCAAAGGCAGCCTTGCCGAGAAAGGCCAGATTGGCCGGCGCGAACTTGGTTATCTTCGCTTCGAGCAGAGGAGTTGCCCTTTTATAATCGTCCAGCCTCAATTCGCTGGCGCTCTTCGTGGCCCGCGAGACAGCGGCCGTGATGCCGCATCCATACTTGAGCAACTCTCGCTCTTCATCGGCGCGCAGGAGGCGCGACGTAAAGCCGGAAAGGTGCAGCACCCTCCAGAAGCGGTTGCTGGGAGAGGAGAAATTGTGGCCGTCCCGGACTGCTGTGAGCGCGGGGTTCAAGCCACAAAAGACAACCGACAGACCAGGGCCGAGTACGTCCGAAAGACCGGCCGCCGCCTGTTGCATATCCCCGCTGTGATCCATCTGCGCAGACACCAGCTGATTTCCTTTCAATTGATTGAGCATACCCGGCGTGTTTCCTCCTGCCCATAGCTTCGTCCTGACCTCAAGTCATCAAGCCACCGCCGGGCTGCATCGTCACGGGATGGATCATCGGCTGCGGAGATTGTCGCTTGCAATGTTTATAAAATTGTCTATTACTAAACATATTGCTAAACATGAGAGTTGAGGAGTTCATGTAGGCAGTCTCTGACATTGGTGGACTTGCATGTCGGCGGGGAGCCGGCCTTGGTTCTGGGAGGAACGTATGCAAAAGAAATCGAAAGCCCTTCTCGGGCTGGCCTCGGCATTTGTCATGTCGTCGGCGCTGCCCAATCTCGCAAAAGCCGATCAACTGACACTTTGCTGGGCGGCTTGGGACCCGGCCAACGCGCTTGTTGAGCTCTCGAAAGATTTCACCGCCAAAACTGGCACCGAAATGAAGTTCGAGTTCGTGCCGTGGACGAGTTATGCCGACCGTTTTCTCAACGAACTGAACTCTCACGGAAAGCTCTGCGACCTGATCATTGGCGACAGCCAGTGGATCGGCGGCTCGGCGGAAAACGGCCACTACGTCAAGCTTAACGACTTCTTCGACAAGGAAGGCATCAAGATGGATGACTTCGTGCCGGCGACGGTGGTTGGCTATTCGGAATGGCCGAAGAATACGCCGAACTACTGGGCGCTGCCCGCCATGGGCGATGTCGTAGGCTGGACCTATCGCAAGGACTGGTTCGAGCGGCCTGAATTGCAGAAAGAATTCAAGGAAAAATACGGACGGGAGCTCGCAGCGCCCAAGACCTACGACGAACTGAAACAGATCGCCGAGTTCTTCCAGAAGCGCGAAATCGACGGGAAGACCGTCTACGGTGCTTCGATCTATACCGAGCGCGGCTCCGAAGGCATCACGATGGGCGTGACCAACGTGCTGTATGACTGGGGCTTCCAGTACGACAACCCGGACAAGCCATATGAGATGGAAGGTTTCGTCAATTCTCCCGATGCGGTGAAGGGGCTGGAATTCTATAAGGCGCTGTATGATTGCTGCACTCCGCCCGGCAGCTCCAATGTCTACATGGTCGAATCTGCCGATGCTTTCAAATCCGGCCAGGTCGCCATGCAGATGAATTTCGCCTTCACCTGGCCTGGCCTCTACAAGGACGAGAAGGTGGGTGGCGACAAGATTGGCTTCTTCCCCAATCCGGCTGAAAAGAAACACTTCGCTCAGCTCGGCGGACAGGGCATTTCGGTTGTTTCCTATTCCGACAAGAAGGACGCCGCCCTGCAATATATCAAATGGTTCGCCCAGCCGGATGTGCAGGCAAAATGGTGGCAGCTCGGCGGTTATTCCTGCCTGAAATCGGTGGTGAACGCTCCTGACTTTGCTTCCAGTCAGCCCTATGCCCAGGCATTCCTGGACTCGATGGCGATCGTGAAGGATTTCTGGGCCGAGCCGAGCTACGCGACCCTTCTACAGGACATGCAGAAGCGCGTTCATAACTATGTGGTGGCCGGCAACGGCACCGCGCAAGAGGCGCTTGATGGACTGGTGAAGGACTGGACCGAAGTCTTCAAGGACGACGGCAAGATCTAGTGTCCGGCTGGATGCGCAAATTTCTTGCCAGAGTGGCGGCCCGGATCGCCAAGACTGCCGGGCCGCCACATGTGTCACATACGCAAGGACCAGGTGATACCTTGAACATTTCCTCTTCCTCCATGGTCGAGAAAGCTGCAGATGCGACTGCCAGGGCGACACCGACACCGGTTGCCCGCCGCGTCCGCGGACTGTCCGATCGAGCGATTGCCTGGGTGTTCATCGCGCCCACCATCATCCTGCTTCTCGCCATCAACATCTTTCCGCTGATCTGGGCGATCTACCTGTCGTTCACCAATTATCGCGCCAACCGCCCGAATGCCCCGGTCCAGAACGTTGGATTGGGCAATTACGAGCGGGTGCTGACCGATCCCGACATCTGGCAGGCGATGCAGACGACGGCGCATTTCGTCTTCTGGACGATCCTGCTGCAGACCGTCATCGGCTTTACGCTCGCCTATCTGATCGACCGCAAGTTTCGCGGCCACGCCTTCTGGACGACGCTGATCCTGATCCCGATGATGCTGTCTCCAGCTGTCGTCGGCAATTTCTGGCGCTTCCTCTACGAGCCACAGATCGGTCTTTTCGCCTATGCCGTTTCCCTGGTCACCGGCATTCCCACAGCCGACATCCAGATGCTCGGCAGCGTATCGCTGGCCCCTTGGGCGATCATCATCGTCGATACCTGGATGTGGACGCCGTATGTCATGCTGATCTGCCTGGCAGGTCTACGCTCCATCCCCGATTATATCTACGAGGCAGCCGAAGTGGACCGCGCCTCCGCCTGGCGGCAATTCTGGTCGATCACCGTGCCAATGGCACTGCCGTTCATCATGCTTGCGGTGCTGTTCCGCGGTATCGAGAATTTCAAGATGTTCGACATGGTGACACTGCTGACAGGTGGTGGCCCGGGTTCGACCACCGAGGTTGCCTCCATCACCTTGAAGCGGGCCGCCTTCGAGAGCTGGGCAACCGGACGGGCGTCGGCATTTGCCATCGTCCTCTTCGTTGCCGTGTTCGGTCTCGCCAACATCTATGTCAAGGCACTCAACAAGGTGAAGCAGCGATGAGCTCGGTTACCTCAGCCCATTCGGTCGTCGAGCCGAGCCCGGCCAGCAAGAGGATTGCCGGCGCTATCGTGATCCTCTACGCCCTGATCACGATGATCCCGCTCGTCTGGATCTTCCTGACCAGCATCAAATCTCCGCCGGATTCCATCAGCTACCCTCCGAAGATCATCTTCCAGCCGACGTTGGAAGGCTATTGCAATCTGCTGACGACGAGAACGCGCCAGACGCCCGAATATATTGCATCCCTGCCTGCACCGACCGGCACCTGTGATGAGGTGACCCGCAAGCGAAACATGGTCATTGCGGGACCCTCGAATTTCCTGCCGCGCTTTGTCAATTCTCTGGTGATTGCTTTCGGCTCGACCTTCCTGGCCGTATCGTTGGGAACCCTTGCCGCCTATGGATTTTCGCGCTTCAAGGTGCCGCTCGCCGACGACCTTCTGTTCTTCATCCTGTCGACGCGCATGATGCCGCCAATCGCGGTCGCCATACCGATCTATCTGATGTATCGCGAGCTTGGCCTCTCCGACACGGCGCTGGGCATGATCCTGCTCTATACGGCGGTCAACGTCTCGCTTGCTGTCTGGCTGCTGAAAGGCTTCATCGACGAGATCCCGCGCGAATATGAAGAGGCTGCGATGATAGACGGATACACCCGGCTGCAGGCGTTCTGGAAGGTCGTCCTGCCGCAAGCAACCACAGGCATCGCCGCCACTGCGATCTTCTGCCTGATCTTTGCTTGGAACGAGTATGCCTTTGTCGCATTGCTGACTTCGGGTGAAGCCCAGACGGCACCGCCATTCATCCCGACTATCATCGGCGAAGGCGGCCAGGATTGGCCCGCCGTTGCTGCGGGAACGACGATCTTCCTGATCCCGATCCTCGTCTTTACCATCCTGCTACGCAAGCAGCTCCTGCGCGGCATCACTTTCGGAGCGGTTCGCAAATGACCAATCTCATCGAGACCCCGCGCCCATCCTCCCGCCCGAAACGACCCTTCTTTTTACGCAGGGGGCCTATGGAGAACATTGCAACCGCCCTGATTGCCATTGGTTTCCTCATGCTCTTCCAGCCGTTTTTTCTCATGCTCTATACCTATTCGCTGGTAACGCTGCTCGCAGGCACTGCCATGTTCATCATCGTCTCGAAGTTTCCGGAGTGAGCCATGGCGGACATCAGGATAGAACATCTCCGCAAGCAGTTCGGCAGCTTCGTGGCTGTGCAGGATTCGAGCTTCGTCATCCATGACGGCGAGTTCCTGGCTCTGCTCGGCCCCTCGGGCTGCGGCAAGACGACGACATTGCGTATGATCGCCGGCCTGGAATTGCCGACCAGCGGCAAGATCTATCTCGACGGGGAGGACGTCACCTTCAACCGTGCCAGCGCCCGCGATATTGCCTTCGTCTTTCAGCTTTTTGCGCTCTATCCCCATATGAACGTTCGCAAGAACATCGGCTTTCCGCTGCTGTCGCAAGGCATGCCTAAGGCTGAGATCCGCCAACGCGTGGAAGAGACCGCACGGCTGCTGCAGATCGATCATATTCTGAACCGATCCGTTTCCGGACTCGCGGGCGGCGACCGCCAGCGCGTGGCCCTCGGCCGCGCGATCGTACGCCGCCCGAAGTGTTTCCTGATGGATGAACCGCTTGGGACGCTGGACGCCGAATTCCGCGAGGTGATGGTCCACGAGCTGCGCGAACTGCATAACCGCATCCACGCGACGACGGTCTATGTGACGCATGATCAGCATGAGGCGATGGCCATGGCCGACAAGATCGCCGTGATGAACCATGGCGTCATCGAGCAATTCGGGACGCCGCAGGAAATCTACAGCAAGCCGGCCACCATGTATGTTGCCGATTTCATCGGCTCACCGCCGATGAATTTCATGCGCTTCACCTCAGGCCTCCGCAGCGGCGACCAATCCGTCTCGCTGCATGGCGTCGATGTCAGCATACCGGAGGTGCGCCAGGATCTGACGGAGACTGAATTGGCGCTTGGCGTCAGGCCGGAACACATCCGCTTCAGTGATACTTCCCCCTTGCGCGGCGCCGTTTACGGCAGCGAATATCTCGGAACCAATCAGGTGGTGGCGATCGAGACTTCGAGCGGCGTCATCAAGGCACGCGTTCCGGCGAACCGCAACTTCCGCATCGGAGAGACAGTTGGCCTTGAGTTCAATCCGGCCAAGCTTGCGCTGTTCGATTGCCAATCGGGCCGCGCCATCGCCTCGGCACTTTATTCGGAGGAGCGTCATGGCTGACATCGCTCTCAAGGGCCTCAATAAGCGCTTCGGCGACACGCAGGCTCTTTCTGATTTCAACCTTTCCATCCGCGACAGCGAATTTGTCGTTCTGCTTGGACCGACCGGCGCCGGCAAGACGACGACGCTGCGCCTTATTGCCGGCCTGGAGCGCCCCGACAGCGGTCGGATTGACATAGGCGGTCGAAGCGTCGCAAGCGAAGCACCGGCCGAGAGGGATGTTGCCTTCGTCTTCCAGCAATATTCGCTCTATCCGCACATGACAGTCTACGACAACCTTGCGTTTCCGTTGCGGGCGCCGGTGCGCAGGCTGACAAACGAAGAGATCGACCGTCGCGTCCGCGAAATTGCGCGCATGGTCAGGATCGACCACAAGCTGGAAAACCGTTCGACGCGTCTGTCGGGCGGCGAAATGCAGCGCGTTGCAATTGGCAGGGCGCTGGTGCGCCGGCCCGCCATCTACCTGATGGACGAACCGCTGTCATCGCTTGATGCGAAACTGCGTGCGGAACTGCGTCTGGAACTGAAACGCATCCAGAAGGAACTCGGCTCGACACTGCTCTACGTAACCCACGACCAGGTCGAAGCCATGACGATGGCGGACAGGATCGGCATTGTCTCGGAGGGAAGGCTGCTGCAAATCGGAACGCCCCGTGAAATCTATGGCAATCCGGCCAGCCTTCACGTCGCCGCGCGTCTGGGGCATCCCCACATCAACCTTCTGCCGACCGATCTTCTTCCCGGCGCCAATCCGCCGCCGGGAACGAAGACGATCGGCGCGCGAACAGAGCATCTCGACATCCTTGTCGATCAGAATGCTGAAGCGAAGATCGATTGGATCGAACATCTGGGGGACCAGAACCACCTCCATATAAAGGTGCGAGACCACAAGCTGGTTACGCTTGCCGATCCATATCTGGCGATCCGGCCGGGTGATCGAATAAGCTTGACGCTGCGCGATCCGCTCTATTTCGATGCCAGCGGTCAGCGCCTTGGATAAGCAACCGAAAGAAACGAACTCACTGGCATGAAAGACGGGTCCTCTCCATGAAACATTTCTTCAATCGCCGGGAAACCATCGTCATCGAAGCCCTGGATGGCCTGATCCAGACAAGCGGCGCCGGTCGTCTTGCCCGTCTCGACGCGTTCCCGGAGATCAAGGTCATCCTGCGTGCCGACTGGGACAAGTCGAAGGTCGCCATTATCTCCGGCGGGGGCGCAGGGCATGAGCCTTCGCATGCGGGCTTCGTCGGCAAGGGCATGCTGACTGCAGCTGTATCTGGCGAGATCTTTGCCTCGCCGAGCGTCGATGCGGTGCTGACCGCGATCCGCGCCGTCACCGGGCCCAAGGGCGTTCTGCTGGTCGTCAAGAACTATACGGGCGATCGCCTCAATTTTGGTCTCGCTGCCGAAAAGGCGCGCGCCGAAGGTTTCGATGTCGAGATGGTCATCGTTGCCGACGATATCGCGATCCCCGGTATCATCCAGCCGCGCGGCGTCGCCGGTACGCTCTTCGTGCACAAGATCGCCGGCTATCACGCCGAAGCAGGCGCCGATCTCAAGACGGTGGCGAGCCTTGCGACCGCCGCAGCGGGCAGCATTGTTTCGCTCGGCATGTCGCTTTCAACCTGCAGCGTGCCGGGCCAAACGCATGAGGACAGACTGGGTCCCAATGAAGGCGAACTCGGTCTCGGTATCCACGGCGAGCCGGGGGTCGAGCGCATTTCCCTGCAGCCGATTGCCGATCTGGTCGCGACCATGACGGAGCGACTGGCGGCAAAGCTCGATGCTGCGGACGGTCATGCGCTGCTGATCAACAACCTTGGCGCCGTGCCTCCGCTTGAAATGGGTGTCATCGCCAATTCTGTGCTGTCGTCACCGATCGCCAGCCGTGTTCGGTTGATCGTTGGACCGGCGCCGATGATGACCGCTCTCAATATGAACGGCTTTTCCCTGTCGCTCATTCGACTGGACGCCGAGCGTGAAGCCGCTCTTAGGGCCGCCGTCGAACCCCATGCCTGGCCGCCCGCGACGGAGCGACACGAGATCGCTATCCTTGCCGCGCCTCAACGGGCGTCCACACAAAGCGAAGCGGTACCCGCCAGCGATGATAGGAATAATCGTCGTCTGCTGACCGCACTTTGCGAGCATCTGATTTCGCTGGAAGACCAGCTTAACCACCTGGATGCCCGGGTTGGCGATGGCGATACCGGTTCCACCGTCGCGACCGGAGCCCGCAGCATTCTTACCCGCATCGACATGCTTCCACTGAAAGATCCTGCCGCGACGATGGCCTCCATCGGCGAGATCCTGAGCACAAGCATGGGAGGCTCCAGCGGCGTCCTTCTCTCGATCTTCTTCACGGCCGCATCGAAGTCCATGGCCGAAACGGACGATATCGCCGCTGCCCTGCTTGCCGGGCTTGATCGGATGACGTTCTATGGAGGCGCTGCTGTGGGTGACCGCACGATGGTCGACGCCCTTTCTCCTGCGCTGGCGGCCCTTTCTTCAGGGGGTGTCGCAGCCGCGGCAAGGGCGGCAACGGCAGGTGCCGAGTCGACAAAAGCGATGCGACAGGCAAAGGCCGGTCGTGCCTCCTACGTTGGCGAAAGGGATCTCGAAGGCGTCCCCGATCCGGGTGCCGTGGCCGTGGCGGGTGTATTCGAGGTCGTCGCAACGCTCGTATGAGTTCTGGAGGCGGGAGGCTTAGGTGCTGGCAGAACCGGTTCTTCTCATGGGATTGATCGAAGCTTGCCGTGCGACGATCGCTGCAAACAGCGAGCACTTGTGCGCTCTTGACCGCGCCATTGGTGATGGCGATCACGGAACGAACATGCGGCGGGGCTGCGAAGCGGTGAGTGCTGAGGACGCCTCGGTCTCAACCCTTCCCTTGCCTGATGCGCTCGAGAAAATTGGCCTTACGCTCGTGATGAGCATCGGCGGAGCGGCAGGCCCGCTTTACGGAACGCTGCTCATGGAAATGGGCCGTGAGCTCCGTGCCGCAGAGGAAGAGAAAGACTTTTCTTCCGCACTGAAACAGGCGATCAACGCTGTCGCTCGTCGTGGCCGCTCGCATCCCGGAGACAAGACGCTTCTTGACGTTCTCTATCCTGTCCAGGACGCGCTCGCTCATCGATTGCCTTGGACGGACATTGCACGCCAGGCCGAACGTTCTGCCGAGCTGACCGCAGCGATGAGGGCCATGCGCGGGCGTGCCTCCTATCTCGGAGACCGGTCGATCGGCCATGTCGATCCGGGCGCCTCAAGTTGTGCGCTGCTGACAACTGCGATCTGCCGCTACCTCGAGGAGTACCGACCGGTATGAGTGGGAAAGGCCCCAATGTTGGGATTGTGATTGTTTCCCACTCGCCGCTTGTTGCGCGTGGTACTGCCGATATGGTGAAGCAGATGGTGGGCGACAGCGTGCCGCTTGCCTGGTCGGGCGGCAACAGTCACGGCGAGCTCGGAACCGATGCCCGCGGTATTCTCAAAGCCATCGAGGAGGCCTGGTCTGACGCAGGCGTCGCTGTCTTCGTGGATCTTGGGGGAGCCGAGACCAACAGTGAAATGGCGGTTGAGATGCTTGGCTTGCCGCGGTCGAAGCAGGTAACGATCTGCAATGCGCCCGTCGTGGAGGGGGCTGTTATCGCAGCAGCCGAGGCTTCCGGCGGCGCATCGTTGACAAAGGTCGTTGCGACGGCAGAGGAGCTATCACCCTCATGAACGGTGGATTGCGCGTAGAAAGCCGCGAGGGTGAGCAGATGCACGCCAGCTGCCAGACGGAAGTCGAGGTCAAGCATGGTGTAGGGTTGCATGCCCGGCCGTCGGTCACATTCACCCGGCTTGCAAAATCGTTTCCCTGCTCGATCGAAGTCGCGATCAACGGGAGTGATGTCTGGCTGAATGGAAAGAGCATCATCAAGATCATGGGTGCCAGGATCCGCAAGGGATCGTTGCTCAGGATTCGCGCAGAGGGGATCCTCGCCGAGGAAGCGGTTCGCGCATTGAAGGGTCTCGTCGAGCGTAACTTCGATGAGGAAAAGAAGCATGGTCGCTCAGCCTAAATTGAAAGCGACAAGTGCGTCGCCAGGCATTGCAACCGGACCCGTCTATGTCGCTCAGCCGATGCCCGCCGTCGCGTCGCCGGCATCAAGCCTTTCCGGCCACGCAGCCCTAGGCGATGCCATCGACAAGGCCATCCGCGAATTACGCGACCTTGCGGGCGGGACAGATCCCGAAAGTCGCGAGATCATCGAGTTTCAGATCGAAGTGCTGCAGGACCCGACGTTGATAGAGATGGTCGGTGCCCTGATCGATGCCGGCGAAAATATGGAATTTGCCTGGGTCGGGACACTCGATGACTATATCCGCGAGCTGGAATGCGCGGAGGAAGAGCGTTTGCAGGCGCGTGCGGTCGACATTCTCGACGTCAAAAATCGCGTCCTTTCGATCCTTGCCGGGGCGCCGATCGACGACTTTCCCGCGGGCTCCATCTATGTAGGAAAAGACATGGAGCCCAGTCGGTTCCTGGCACATGACTGGTCGGCAGGCGGGGGTATCGCTCTTTATGCCGGCAGTGCCGTCGGCCATGTCGCCCTGCTTGCCAGGTCTCGCTCGGTGCCAATGGTCATTGGTGCCGGTCAATTTGCGACGGAGAAGGGGCAGCATATCGGGATTGATGGCGAGTCAGGTATCATCACGCTTCAGATAACCGAGCGGAGGGAGCAGTTGGCTCCGCCCGATCATCGCTCGGTGGGCATGGTATCGATAGCCGACAACGGCACCTTGTGCACGGCCGACGGTTCTCCGGTCCTCTTGGCTATCAACGTCAACGCTCCCAACGAAGTCGATGCTGTCGATGCTGCGACAACCGCCGGCATCGGGTTGATGCGCTCCGAATTTGCCCTGACATCGCTTGGCGACGCCGCAAACGAAGAAAAGCAGTTCGAGATCTACCGCCGCCTGCTGGATTGGGCAGACGGCCGGTCAACGACAATTCGCATGCTGGACATAGGCGGCGACAAGCCGCTCGCCGGACTTGCCGAAGCACCATCGCTGCGCGGTATCCGTCTTCTGCTCGCCCGGCCGGAGATCGCACGTGTTCAAGCCCGCGCGCTGCTGCGCGCGGCAGTTTTCGGCAATCTTCATATCATGCTGCCGATGGTGATGTTTCCATCCGACGTCGACGATATCAGGCAGATTTATCGTGAAGAGTCTGGCGAGCTTGCTCGGCGAGCCGTCCCGCATCGCATACCCCCAATCGGGATGATGGTAGAGGTCCCGGCGGCCGCGCTCATGCTAGATGAGTTCGAAAGCGCTGACTTCTTTTCGTTCGGGACGAACGACCTTGCACAATATCTCGTTGCATCGCCACGCGAGGATGCCGACTTCGCACGTTATCAGGTCAAGGCGGTGCCGGCCGTACTGCGTCTGCTGACTCAGGCTATAAAACTCGCCGGGAGCAAACCGGTCAGCATCTGCGGCGACATGGCGGGGGATCCGTCCCTCACCGCGAACCTGCTTGCCGCAGGCATACGGCATTTTTCCGTGGCGCCTGCTCAGCTTCCCGCGATAAGATCGGCAATCGTCGGCCTGAGGGCAGATGGGACAAAGGCAGCCGGAGAATAGGATGGCGCGCGAAGACACGGAAGACGCCATTATCGCCTATAAGTCCATTCTGGCGCAAATCATTGACAACAGGCCTTCCGGAACACGCCAGCGCCTTGCGACGGAACTCGGCAAGCATCGCAGTTTCGTAACGCAGATAACAAGCCCGACCTATGCGACGCCGCTTCCTGCCCGACACCTCGCCACGATCTTCCGGGTGTGCCATTTCAGTGTCGCTGAACAGGAGCGCTTTCTGGATGCCTATCAAGCGGCACATCCGGGCAAGCTGCCGGAACTTGGCGCCTCGGAAAAACTGCGGCACCTTTCGCTGATGGTGCCCGATTTCGGCGACGAGAGACGCAACCGGCTGCTTGAGGAGGCGATTGCGGATCTGGTGCAGAAGATCGCAGCAATTTCCGGGCTGCCGGATTAAGCAAGCCCTTGTGGCACATGCAAAAGGATTGGCATGATCATCGCCTTGGGAGGGGTTTGATGAAGAAATTCATGAACACAGCGGAGACTATGGTCGCCGAAAGCGTCGAAGGCTTTGTGCGCGCCCATCAGGAGTTCGTTGTGTTCGGCGCCGATCGCAAATGTATACGCCGCCGTGACTTGGTTCCTGGCAAGGTCGCCATCATTTCTGGCGGCGGGGCGGGCCATGAGCCGATGCATATCGGCTTCATTGGTCGCGGCATGCTCGATGCTGCCTGTGTCGGATATATTTTCACATCGCCCACACCGAGCCAGATCGTCAGTGCGATAGAGGAAGCAGACACCGGTGCTGGCTGCCTGCTAGTCGTCAAGAACTACGATGGCGACGTCATGAATTTCGAAATGGCGACAGAGATGGCGTCGGGCCGCCATAGAATAGAAATAGTCCTTGCCTGCGACGACATCGAAACGACGAGGGGCGGCGACGGTCGTGGGCGACGCGGGGTTGCCGGTACGCTTATCACGGAAAGGCTGCTCGGAGCGGCCGCCGAGCAGGGCCGGTCCCTTTCGGAACTGAAAGCCTTTGGCGACAGCCTCTCCTCACGCATCCGGTCGATGGGCATTGCCCTGAGCGGCGTCGCGGTACCTGACACCCAGCGCACAACATTCGCTCTCGGGCCGAACGAGGTGGAAATGGGCGTTGGCATTCATGGCGAGCCTGGCCATTCAAGAGAGCGGTTCTCCAACGCTAACACGATCGTCAGGTATCTGAGCGAGACGATTCTCAGCGATATCAATCGAAGCACAAACAAAGCATTACTTCTCGTGAATGGACTTGGCGGCACACCGCCTGCTGAACTCTATCTCGCCTATAATTCTGCGCTTCGCACCATGTCGGAGTACGGTCTGCAGGTCGAACGCTCGCTTGTTGGTACCTATGCGACCTCGCTCGACATGCAGGGCCTTTCCATCACGCTTGCCTTCCTCACGGATGAGGAGTTTTCTCTATGGGATTCGCCCGTTGCCACCGCTGCATTGCGCTGGAGGTGCTAACCATCTGGAGAGCAACCGAGAAGGCGGCGCCCACTTGCTCAGGTCGAGAAAGTTCATTCGGAGTGGCGTTTTATCGGGAACTGGACCCTTTCCTGTCGTCCGGGCTCTTCAAGGCATATTCAACGGTGTAGATTCGTACCCGAGGGCGGCTCCTATCACCGGCCTCCCCGAATTTGAGCTTCTCGGTGATGACAGGTACAACCTCATTGCCTCGACCTTTGCCGATAAGCGAGGCGGCGACATCGCCATCGATCACCGTGGGCGGCTCCTGCAGTTCGTCAAGGTAGGCTTGTGTGTCGCTCCAGCCTTCAGATCGCCACGTCTCGATGCGCTCGTCGAGATCGACAGCGCCTGCGTCCTCAAGAATGCCGAGCGCGAGTTCGTGCCGGTCAGGTGCCAGCCCGCGCACGGTCAGCACATGGCCGCCTCGTCGGATCCCCTCGCTGTAGATCGCATGGTCGGCTTCTGGGAACAGAAAATCTTCGAGCTTGTGTGACGGGCCGTGTTTCTCGTCAGCGTTTTCCGTTGCATTTTCCACCTCTGCGATCAGGCTGATGCTTGCCTGCGGAATACCGGCCGCCCTCAGACTCTCAACCGCCTGTGCGGCGACGCCTCGATCATCAAAGAGCGATGTCAAAGTCAGGGACCGGTATGGGCTTTTGTCGGCTTCGCTTTGCGTCATCGTTTTCCACTCCTTGGCCTGACCTGCATCATGCAAAATCCCTGGATGACCATAGAGTTCCGGATAGAGCCGGTTTCGTTCAATCGCGGTCGATTATCCCCAGCGGTTCGGGCGTTCGTGGAACCTCTCTCATTGACCCCGCGTTACACTGTCCCATCCTTTGCGGTTTCTGCCGACGTCGAGGTTCATCGATGCCAAAAGCAAAATCTGAAAAGCAGACCCGGACGGCGCCGCTGGTTCACGGCGCCGCCGAACTGTCGTCGGTCATCGTCGACGGCCACAGCTCTAAACTGCGCGGCAAAAATGGGTTTCTGGGCGACGACGCCAACAAGAAAACCTTCCAGTTGAAGCTCGAAGAGCTCCGTAAACTGATGCGCATGGACGGGAAGGATCCGCTGGGGCGGACACCGACGAAAGAGCTCTCCAAG
This sequence comes from Rhizobium sp. BK379, assembly GCF_014193955.1. Lineage (NCBI taxonomy): Bacteria > Pseudomonadati > Pseudomonadota > Alphaproteobacteria > Hyphomicrobiales > Rhizobiaceae > Rhizobium > Rhizobium sp. BK379. The sequence continues at coordinate 204,907 of NZ_JACIAD010000003.1, read as the reverse complement.
AAGAAGATCGATGCTTTCCTGTGCGGTGACGATGTCGGGGCGGTCGCCATCGTCATGGCGGCAATCGAGGGCTTTGCGCAGGATTTTGCTGCTGTGATCGAAAAATTTCTCAAAGACAGCGCTTGGTCGAAAACCGAACGGATCGTTGTCGGCGGTGGATTCCGGCAGGGGCGTGTCGGCGAATTGGCGATCGCCAGGACGCAGATCCTGCTCAACGCGTCGGGTCTCGGCGTCGAGCTTGTCCCAATCGTCCATCACGCGGACGAAGCCGGCCTGATCGGCGCAGTCTATCTTATGCCGGACTGGATGCTGAACGGCCACGAAGCGATCCTGGCTGTCGATATCGGTGGCACCAACGTGCGCGCCGGCATCGTCGAGTTCGGCAAGGGGAAAAGCCGGGATCTTGATGAAACCCATGTGCGGAAATCGATCCTTTGGCGCCATGCCGATGACGAGCCCAGTCGTACCGCCACCATTTCCAAGCTCGCCTCCATGATCGAGGAGCTCATAGGAGAGGCGACAGCGTCTCAGCTGAGGCTTGCCCCGCTGATCGGTATAGGATGTCCCGGAGTGATTGAAGCCGATGGTTCGATCACGCGCGGTGGGCAAAATCTGCCCGGTGGAAACTGGGAAAGCGATCACTTCAATCTTCCGCTCGAACTTAAAAAGGCTATTCCGCAGATCGGCGGCGATGACACGTTCATCATGATGCACAATGACGCGGTCGTGCAGGGGCTTTCTCAGATGCCGCAGATGAAGGACGTTGCGAATTGGGCGGTCCTCACGATCGGCACCGGCCTCGGAAACGCCCATTTCACGAATCGGACGCGTGAGAAGAAGTAGCGCGAACGGCTGGATGCTGCCTCGCGTTCAAACTCGTTGCTTTCGGCCATCCGGGTAGGTGAAATCCCTTCACTGTCTTGCGTCGCGCCCTTGCCTTGAGGGAGGGCACGAGCCGACTGGCGACCGGTCACTTTGCCGGCTATCTCGAAGTCCGGGGATCCGGGTCCTTAGGCGGAAGGGCGCGCACTTGCGGCGGCGGCGACATCGGGTCAAAGCTCTTTGATTTGCGACCTTCTGCCGTTAAGAGTGCCTGATCCTTCGGCAAGAGAGTAAATTCTGTGGCAGCAAGCGAATTTCACCCAGCCGAACGGGAGATGACAGGTGGTGGGCTTGCCGGTCGCATTCTAAAGGCGATCGAAACCGTTCTTGGCGTCGCCGCCGCGTCGGTGCTTGCAGTGCTGCTCTTCATGGTGCTGGTCACGGTCTGCATGCGCTATTTCTTCGCCGCCGGTTTCATCGGCGCCGAGGATCTCGGCATCTGGCTGCATGTGCTGCTGATTGCACTCGGCGCGCCGCTAAGCCTCAACAGCGCGCTTGCCATGCGTCTCGACGTCTTCGCCAAGATGATGCCGAAGCGTTTGCATCCGGCAACGCAGGTAGCCGCCGATGTCTACACTGTGCTCTCCGGCCTTATCCTGAGCTTCGGCGGCTCCGAGATCATGACTATGCTCGGAGGTACTTCCCCGACACTGGGTGTGCCGGAATGGATTCGCTTCGGCTTCCTCGGCGCCGGCGGCGCGCTGATCCTCGTCGTGCTTATGCTGCAGCGCATCGCCGAAGGAAAGGCGTGGCCGGTCATGCTCTCCTTTGCCGTCGGCGCGGCGCTCTATGCCGGTATCCCTTTTATCTCCATCGAACTCGATTGGCCGCCCAGCATCTTCCTCGGGCTGTTTGCTGCCATCGGCCTGGTACTCGCGGCACCCCTGCCACATGCCTTCCTGGCCGCGGCCTATGTGGTTATCGCGTTCGGCAGCAGCCTGCCGGAGCCGGCGATCGTCTCGTCGACCGTCACGGGCATTTCGAAATTCCTGCTGCTTGCCATCCCCTTCTTCCTGCTCGCCGGCGGTCTGCTGACGGCATCGGGCGTTGCCAACCAGCTCGTACGCTTCGCCGCCGCCATGGTCGGCCATCGCCGCGCTGGTCTTGCCCAGACGACGCTGCTGACCAGTGTGCTCTTTTCGGGCGCTTCCGGCTCATCCGTCGCCAATGCCGCTTTTGGCGCATCGACCTTCCAGCCGGAACTCGTCCGTCACGGCTATCCACCGGCCAAAGCCGCGGCGATCATCGCGGCGACTTCGGTGCTGGACAATGTCATCCCGCCATCGATCGCCTTCCTGATCCTGGCAACCGCCACCAATCTTTCGGTCGGTTCGCTGCTGGTTGGGGGCTTCTTTGCCGGTGGGCTGATGGCCATCTGTCTGGCCATTGCCATTCATCTGACGGTTCGCGATCAGACGCCCATCCCGCGGGCCACAGGGGCGCAACGCCGGCAATCGGCCGTCCAGGCGATCCCGGCCTTCGGTCTTGGCGTCATTGTCGTGGTCGGCATCCGCATCGGCATCGTCACGACGACGGAAGCCGCAGCCCTTGCTGCCTTCTATACCTTCCTGCTCGGCATCGGCGCTCGGCTTGGTGTGCTCTCGCTTTATGCCGCCTTTCGCCAGGCGGCGGTCGAAGCGGCAGCTATTGGCCTGCTGATCGGCACTGCCGGTCCCTTTGCCTTCCTGCTGGCTGTTGACGATGTCTCGGGCCTGATCTCTCATCTGACGACGGCGCTCGGCGGCAGTGCGCTTGCCGTGATCTTGCTGTCGAACACCATCCTGCTGCTCGTCGGACTGGTTCTCGATATCGGCGCTGCGATCCTGCTCTTCGGCCCGATCCTTCTGCCGGCCGCCGTCGCCGCAGGCATCGATCCCATCCATTTCGGCGTCATCATCGTGGTGAACCTGATGATACACGGGCTGACACCGCCGCTGGGCATGCTGATCTTCGTCGTCAGCGGGGTGACCCGCATTCCGGCATCCGCCCTTTTCAAGGCGGTCGTTCCCTATCTGCTTGCCCTTCTCGTTTCGCTCGCAATCCTTTGCGTCTGGGCGATCATCTTCTAACGGACAGGATTTCATTCATGCACAGTCTCAATCGCCGCAATTTTCTGAAGACCACGGCGATTGCCGGTACCGCTCTTGCCGCACCGGCTTTCGTTCGCACCGCGGCCGCCCGCACGACGACGATCACCGTCGCTTCGCTGCTTGGAGACGACAAGCCGGAGACGAAGATCTGGATAAAGATCAACGAGCTAGTCGAGGCCAAGCTGCCCGGCCAGTTCAAGTTCAACATCGTCAAGAACGGTGCGCTCGGCGGTGAAAAGGAAGTGGCCGAAGGCGTTCGCCTCGGTTCCATCCACGCCAGTCTTTCCACGGTTTCCTCGCTCTCCGGCTGGGCACCGGAACTTCAGATCCTCGACCTTCCCTTCCTGTTTCACGATGCCGATCATGTCCGCCGCACCGTCAGTGGCAATGTCGGTGCCGATCTGAAGGGCAAGTTACAGGCACAGAATTTCGTCGTCGGCGATTTCATCAATTACGGTGCCCGCCATCTCCTGACCAAGGAGCCGGTGACGCGTCCGGAACAACTAAAGGGCAAGCGCATCCGCGTCATTCAGAGCCCGTTGCATACCAGGCTCTGGAGCGCTTTTGGCACGACGCCGATCGGGATTCCGATCACCGAGACCTATAATGCACTGGCAACAGGCGTTGCAGATGCCATGGACCTCACGAAATCGGCTTATGCAGGCTTCAAGCTCTATGAGGTCGTGCCTTACATGACCGAGACCGGCCATATCTGGGCTTCAGGCATCGTCTATTATTCCTCGACCTTCTGGGGTGGCCTGAATGACGAGCAGAGGGCTGTCTTCCAGCAAGCCTCCACAGAAGGTGCCGCCTACTTCAACCAACTGATTGTCGATGACGAGGCGGCCTCGGTGGAAATCTCGCTGAAGAACGGTGGCAAGCTGCTGAAGCCGGAAGCTCCGGAAGAATGGCAGAAGGGCGCGCAGGGCGTCTGGGACGATTTTGCCCCGATCGTAGGCGGCCTCGACCGCATCAAGGCTATCCAGTCGGCCTGAGGAACTCCTGAGCGCAGGGCTGGTCTATCTGCCAGTCTTGCCGAATTTTCGGGGCGATGAAGTACGGGCCTTCGAATTCACGCTGCTTCGTCGTCCAATATTTTCACCGGTCGGTCCCACTGGATCAGCACGACACATCCGGTATCGCTCCAGACCGAATGTTCGGTACCGGGTGCATTGACGATGTAACTGCCACGGCCGTAGTCGCCCGCCTCGTCGGATTGCACGCCGTCGAGGACGAGAATGGTTTCAAGCCCTTCGTGCCGGTGGCGGGGAACGGAGGCGCCGGCCTCGTATTTCAGAAGCGCCACGCCCGGCTGATCGCCTTCAAAAGGCCTGATCCAGTGGATGGTCACCTCATCGCGGAAGGGGCCGAATTTTAGATCCTTCCAACCGCCCGAGGTGAGCAGTTCGCGGGTGGTTTCAGGCATGGGCGATGCTCTCCAGGATATCGTCGACACTGGCCGTCCAGCCGACGATCGCGCCCTGGGCGCGGATCATGGCGATGGCGGCCGCCTTGAATTCGGGGAAGTAGCTTTCCGTTGCCTCCTCGGCGAGCAGGCATTCGTAACCGCGGTCGTTCGCCTCGCGCATGGTTGTTTGGACGCAGACTTCTGTCGTCACGCCTGCGAATACGAGCTGCTTGATACCCTTGTCTTGCAGAACTTCGCCGAGTTCGGTGGCATAAAAGGCGCCTTTGCCGGGTTTTTCTATCACCACTTCGCCCTTCACCGGCGCAAGTTCTGGTAGGATCGCCGTGCCGGGCTCGCCGGAAATCAGAATCCGGCCCATGGGGCCCTCATCGCCGATCCTGAGTGTCGGATTGCCACGGTCCCTTTTTGCTGGCGGCAGATCCGAAAGGTCGGGCCTGTGACATTCCATCGTATGGATGACCGGCAGACCGGCATTGCGGAAGCCCTGAATGAGACGTTTGACATCTGGCACGATCCTGGTGATGCGGCTGACATCGTTGCCGAGGCTGGCGCCGAAACCGCCTGGTTCGGCGAAATCGCGCTGCATGTCGATGACGACGAGGGCGAGCTGGTCGTGGTTCACCGGAAAGGCGAAAGGCTCTGCTTTGATCTCCGCCATCAGTGATGCCCCGCCATATGCGCGCCGATGACGCCGATATCGGCTGATCGCGCCGGTGTCTCGTAGACCAGCTTGCCTTCGGAAATCACCATGATGCGGTCGGACATCTCGAGCAACTCGTCGAGGTCTTCGGAAAACAGCAAAACGGCCGTACCGGAATTGCGCGCTTTCATGATGCGGGCGCGGATCTCCGCAACGGCCGAGAAATCGAGACCGAAGCAGGGGTTCGAGACGATCAGCAGGTCCACATCGCCAGTCAGTTCGCGGGCGAGCACGGCGCGTTGCACATTGCCGCCCGAAAGCGCTGCGATCGGGGACGAAGAGGATGCCGTCTTGACCTTGAAATCGGAGATCAGGTCGGTTGCGCGCTCCTTCATCTTACCCTTGTTCAGCCAGATCGCATCCTTGCCGTCTGCCTTCAGATCGAAGGTGCGGAAGGCGAGGTTTTCACTGACCGTCATGCGTGGCGCGCAGGCATTCTGCAGAGGTTCTTCCGGGATGAAGCGAACATTGTTCTTGCGGGTTTCCGGACGTGTCGCGCCGTAAATCTCGCCCTTGACGCTGACGCGGCCAGTATCGGTCGGCCTTTGGCCGGCAAGGATCTCAGTCAGTTCCTTCTGGCCGTTGCCCGATATGCCGGCAATGCCGACGATCTCGCCCGAGCGGACGGTGAGATTGTCGATCTCTATGGTCTTGAGACCGGAGCGATCCGGTGCCTTGACCTGCTCGACTGTGAGGACCGGCTTGGCGCCTTCGGAAATCGGAACGCGGGTATCAAGCTCGGCGAGCTTGACGTCGCCGATCATCATCGCCGCCATGTCGGCCGTGGAAAGCTCACCCACCTTGCCGCTGCCGACGAGCTTGCCGCGCCGCAGGATGGAGACGGCATCGGCGAATTTCGTGACCTCGTGGAATTTGTGGGAGATCATCAATACGGTCAGCTCGCCACGCTGTGTCATACCGCGCACGAGACCAAGCATTTCGTCGGCTTCGGCAGGCGTCAGCACCGAGGTCGGCTCATCGAGCACCAGGAAGGAGCGGCCGAGATAGAGTTGCTTGACGATTTCAAGCTTCTGCTTCTCGCCGGCGGCAAGTTCGCTCACCGGACGATCGAGCGGGATCTTGAAGGGCATGCGCTCCATGAAGGCGGCGAGATCCTTGCGTTCCTTCGCCCAATTGATGATGGCAGGTACTTCGGCGCGGCTGATGACGAGGTTTTCAGCGCCGGTGAGCGAAGGAACGAGCGTGAAGTGTTGATAGACCATGCCGAGCCCATAGGTCGCCGCGTCCTTCGGTGACGCGATTGCCACTTCGCGACCATCGACGGAAAGCGCGCCCGATGTCGCGTGGTAGAAACCCATGATGCATTTGACGAGCGTCGACTTGCCGGCGCCGTTTTCGCCGAGCAGCGCGTGAAAGCTGCCGGCGGGTATCTTAATCGAGACGTGGTCGAGTGCGGTAAAGCTGCCGAAGCGCATCGTCATGTCGATCGTGTCGATGCCGACGGCCTTGCCCGCTTGCGGAAGGGGAGTGTCGCGGACTGTGCTCATGGCAGCTGGCTCACAAGCGTTTGAGAGTTGGAGACGGAGCCGAAGACGCCGCCCTGCATCTTGACCATCTTGATCGCGGCAAGGTGGTTGCCGTAGTCGGTCGCGCCGCAGCAGTCTTCCAAGAGTAGGCATTCATAGCCGCGGTCGTTCGCCTCGCGCATGGTGGTGGAAACGCAGACGTCGGTGGTGATGCCGGTCAGGATGATATTTTCGATACGCTTCTGGTTGAGGATCAGCTCGAGATCGGTAGCGCAGAACGAACCTTTGCCGGGCTTGTCGATGATCGTTTCGCCTTCAATCGGGTAGAGTTCGGGAATGATGTCCCAGCCGGGCTCGCCACGTGTGAGGATGCGCCCGCATGGCCCGGGATCGCCGATGCCAGCGCCGATGCGCTGCGAACGCCAACGCTTGTTGGCCGGCAGGTCGGCGAGGTCGGGCCGGTGGCCCTCGCGCGTGTGGATGATGTGATAGCCCTTGGCCCGCATGGCGGCCAAGACCTTCTTGATCGGCTCGATCGGTGCTTGCACCAGCGACAGGTCGTAACCCATGTGATCGACATAGCCGCCCTTGCCACAGAAATCCGTCTGCATATCGATGATGATGAGGGCGGTATTGTCTGGTCGCAGGGCGCCATTATAGGGCCAGGCATAGGGGGCGGCGTCGATATAATGTCCTTTGGCTTCGACTAAGGCGTCCATCGTCTTCTCTCCTACTCACCCGCGAGTTTGAATGTTTCGCCGTAGCGACGCTCCGGCTTGTCGAAGCCGCAGGACGTACCGTCCGTGACCTTCACCTGATCCTCCCAAGGGAGGCGGTATTTGCCGGCGATGAGGTCGTGCATGTAGGTGTAGGGCGCATCACCGGCGCCGCCGGCTACCGCGACGTAGCCACGATGGCCGAACTGGTAGATGTTGTTTTCGACGCCCCAGCCAAGGCGGGCTTCGCGCACGAGATCCGGACGCACCTCGGCGGTGATGATCTCGTTGACGCGGCCCGATGTGCCGTGAGCGATGATCGAGCCGTCGAAATTGCAGATCATGCCTTCGCCCATGCTGTCGAACGTGCCGTCGGAGCCGCACATGCAGACGCTCGCAGTGATCATGAGATTGCAGAAGGCGTTCGACTGGTTGGTGAATTTCCAGCTCTCTCGGATCGGCGCCGTGTAGCCAGCCGTGCGGATCATGATTTCCGCACCCTTATAGGCGCATTCACGCGACATTTCCGGGAACATACCGTCATGGCAGATGATGAGCGCAAGTTTGGCGCCTTTCGGCCCGTCGATGACGGGGATGCCGAAATTGCCGGGCTCCCACGGCTCGACCGGCACCCAGGGATGCATCTTGCGGTAATAGAGCTTCAGCTCGCCCCTGTCGTCGATGATGATGCCGGAATTGTAGGGCATGCCCTCAGGGTTCAGCTCCATGATCGAGAAACAGCCCCAGATCGTATTCTCTCGACAGGCCTTCTTGAAGGCTGCGACCTCTGGTCCGTCGAGCGTGCACATGATCTCGGGATTGATATCCATCGAGAGGCCGTGCAGGGCATATTCCGGAAAGACAACCAGATCCATGCCCGGCTGATTGCGTCGCGCCTTGGCAACAAGATCGACGATGACCTGCGTCTGGCGCGCAAGGTCTTCCCGTGTCACGGTGACAGGAAGCTGAAGCTGAACGAGGCCGATCCCGACGCCATGTTCCGACTTGTTCAATCCGCCGAGGCCATTCATGGCTTGGCTCCTTTCATGCTATTTCGTCAGGGAAAGCGCGCCGGGCGCGCCGGCGAGTGAACGTGTGGGTGAGGAGGTCGCGATCATGATGACCAGCGTCAGCACGTAGGGAGCCGCATAGAAGAGGTAGTAGCCCTGCGTGACGCCGACCGATTGCAGTGCCGGGCCGAGTGCGCCGGCACCGCCGAACAGAAGAGCGGCGAGGAAGCAGCCAATCGGATTCCAACGGGCGAAGATGACGAGCGCCACGGCCATCAAGCCCTGGCCGGACGAAATGCCCTCGTTCCAGGAGCCGGGATAATAGAGTGACAGATAGGCGCCGCCGATGGCCGCCAGCGAACCGCCGACGGCGGTGGCGAACAGTCGGACGCGATCGGGATTAATGCCCATGGCGCGGGCAGCATCGGTGCTGTCGCCGACGACGCGCAGGATCAAGCCGATCCGGGTATTCTTGAAAGCCCACCAGAGGATGAAGGCGAGGGCAGCGCCAAGCAGGAAGAGCACGTTGATATTCAGGGCGGCCTGGATCTGGGGCATGCTGGACCAGAAACCAAGCTGTATTGCCGGCAGGTGCGGCGCGGCCGGCTGGATGAAAGGCTTGCCGAGGAAGAAGGCAAGGCCGAGCCCGAACTGCATCATGGCGATACCGATGGCGATATCGTTGACCTTCGGCCATTTGCAGATCCAGCCATGGACGAGACCGAAGACGGCGCCCGTCGCCATTGCCGCGAGTACCCCGAGCCACGGTGAATTGCTCATGACCGCGACGGCATAAGCTGTCATCGCACCGAAGACCAGCGTGCCTTCAAGCCCGAGATTGATGCGGCCGGAGCGCTCGGTGATCGTCTCGCCGAGGCTGACGAAGATGAAGGGCGTGGAAACGCGGATGGCGCCTGCGAGGATCGCAAGGGGCACGCCCCATATGCCGATGCCTGTACCTTCCATCAGAGGCTCCTTTTCCAGAGGTCGGGATTGAAGATCTTGAAGCGGCCGTAAAAGGTCTCGCAGAACAGGATGACGATGAAGAGCGTGCCCTGCAGCACCAGAACGGTGGCATCCGGCAGGCCCATGCGGCGCTGGATGAGGCCGCCCGAAGCATCGATACCGCCGAGCAGGATTGCGACCGGAATAATCGCCAACGGATTGTGGCGCGCGAGGAAGGCGACGAGGATGCCGGTATAGCCATAGCCGGCGGCGAGCGAGGCATTGGCGCTGCCTTGAACTGCGGCGACCTCGACCATGCCGGCGAGCCCCGCGAAACTGCCGGCGATTGCCGTGAATCCGGCAATAAGCTTGCCAACCGGAAGGCCTTGGATCTGCGCGGCGCGGACATTGCCGCCGGCGATGCGGGCGGCAAAACCGAAGCTCGTTACCTCGATCAGGATCCAGGAGAGAATGCAGGCGACGATTCCGATGACGAGGCCCCAATGCACGTCCATGCCGGGAATATTGCCGAGCATGTACTCTGGCGGTAGCGGCTTGGTGGAAGGCTTGTTGAGACTGGCGGGATCACGCAGGGGCCCTTCCACAAACTGGTTCATCAGGGCGATGGCAATGTACGAGAGCAGCAGCGATGAAATCGTCTCGTTGACACCGCGGTAGTGGCGCAGGAAACCGGCAAGGCCGATCCAGATGCCGCCGACCACCATGGCGGCAATGCCCATGAGAATAAGGGTCAGGAAGACAGGGGCAGTACCGGCAAGCGGCATGGCCATGGCCGCGGCAGCAACGCCGCCCAGCACGACCGCTCCTTCCCCGCCGATGATGACGAGGCCGAGGCGAGCGGGCAGGGCGACGCAGAGTGCCGTCAGGAGAAGGGGTGCGGCACGGCTCAAGCTGTTTTGCACCGAAAACCAGCTGCCGAAGCCGCCGGTATACATAAGCTGGAAAAGCATCGCCGGCGATTTTCCGATCGCCAGGATGAACAAGGAGAAGAGCGCAAGACCGATCAGGATGGCCGCAAGACCGATGACGACCGGTTCGGCACGGCGCGCAATCCATTCGAGGACGGGGCGCAACGATGCCGGCTTTCCGGAAACAACTGGGATTGCGGGATCATTGGCCTGGACGGTCATGGCGCTTCTCCCTCTACGGTCTACGCCGTCGATCCGACGACGCCCTCGACCAGATAATTCATGCTCTCGAGCTCGATCGCGTCTTCGGCATAGCTCTTGTCGGCAGTCACAACTGAACTGCCCTTGTTATCCTTCAGCGGTCCCTTGAAGACCGAGAAACCGCCCTTCATCATTTCCGCATGGGTTGCTTCGAAGGCCTTGCGGCCTGCCTCGGAAACGCCGGGGCCGAGCGCGCTCATCTTGACAAACCCGTCCTTCAGGCCGCCGCGAACGAAATTGCCGAGCTTTTCGCCGGCCTGCGCCTTCTTGACGAAATCGCTGTAGACATTGCCCCAGGCCCATTCGGCACCGGTGAGATATTTCTCGGGAGCAAGCGGGCTCTGATTGGCGTGGTAGCCGCAGATGAAGGCTCCGCGGCCGGCGGCCGTCTCGACGACGACCTTCGGGCTGTCTACGTGGCATGTGATGACATCGGCACCCTGATCGACCAAGGCGTTGGTGGCTTCGGCTTCCTTGACGGCGAGCGACCACTCGCCAGTGAAGATCACCTGGCAGGTGATAGCAGGATCGACCGTGCGAGCGCCGAGCAGGAAGGCGTTGATATTCTGCAGAACCTGCGGGATCGGCTTTGCCGCGACGAAGCCAAGCTTCTTGCTTTTCGTCGCGTGGCCGGCGGCGATGCCGTTCAGATACTGGCCCTGGAAGATATAGCCAAAATAGGAGCCGGTATTGGTCGGGTTCTTGCCTTCCTGCCAGAGGCCGCCGCAGTGGCGGAACTGGATATCGGGATATTTGGTGGCCATGGCCAGCATGTGGGGATCGAAGTAGCCGAAGGAAGTCGGGAAGATGAGCGTCGCACCGTCCAGATTGATCATCGATTCCATGGTCTTCTGAACGTCGACGGTCTCGGGCACGTTCTCTTCTTCGACGACGGTGATGCCAGGCAGCGCCTTGACGGCAGCCGCGCCCTCGGCGTGCGACTGGTTGTAGCCATAGTCATCCTTTGGGCCGACATAGATGAAGCCGACGGTCAGCGCGGTCTGCGCAAGGGCGCGCGAGGAGAGGATGCCGGGGGCTGCGCCGACCAGGGCGGTGGCAGCGGAAGCCTGAAGGAAATGGCGACGGTTCATGGAAAGGAGTTTGGTCATCAGAATGCTCCCCTTGCGGCGTTTCGCCGGTTCATTGGTTACGGAAAAGTGTATGCAATGACCGTGCCAGATTTCATTCTATTGAATTCATTGAAAATATTCGAACGCCTGCAAAGTGCTGTAAAAAGTGTATGCAATTTTTCGTCACGTAAGATCAAAAACTATGCAGAGTCTATAAAATCAGCTAATTTTGGCGTCAGATGCTTCAGAATGAAAGTGAAGGGGACATGCTAAGGGCAATTTCCTTGTTTTAAACAAGAACTTGCTGTGCTATTTGACTTTGCCGTGCTAGCAATGCGATGTGTATGCATCGCTCAATTGGCAGAATCATTCCTTGAAGCAGGTCAGGCGCAGAGAGATCATCCGGACAGGAACGACCGTCGAGCAGATGGTGCGGGCAATTGCTGATATGATCGTGACCGGGCAGATACTGCCGGGCGACAAGCTTGACGAGATTTCACTGGCGGCTCGTTTTGAAGTGTCGCGGACGCCTGTGCGCGAGGCGCTTCGCGAACTCGGAGCAATGGGGCTCGTCGATCGCGAGCCGAACCGCAGCGCTGTCGTCACCAATGTAACCGAGACCTACCTGCATTCGATGTTCGAGGCGATGGCCGAGCTCGAAGGCGTTTGCGCACGTCTAGCCGCCGAGAGGATGACGGTTGACGAGCGGCGTATGCTGGAAATCGAACATCGTGCGTCCGCACGGCTCGTGCATCAGGGTGCGGAAGAGGACTATGCCGTTCACAATACCGAATTCCACACCCGGCTCTATCGCGGCGCACACAACGAGCATATCTATGAGCTGGTAACCCAAAGCCGGGCCCGGCTCGCGCCCTTCCGGCGCGCGCAGTTCCGGCTGCCGGGTCGGCTCGCGAAGTCTTATGACGAGCACGACATCATCGTCACCGCGATCATGCGGGCAGATGGTGCCGCCGCTGCAAAGGCTGCCTATTCGCATGTGGAAATCGTCAGCGATGCCAGTGTGGTCTTCGCCTCGGCGAGAGAAAAATAGCTAGCGCAGCCGTCGGAAGCCGCAAGGTTCGGAGTTCAGGCGTGACCAAACGCGGACACGCAAAATTGCTGATTGCGAAATTGCCGACGAATTGACAACATCCAGATCGCTCCATAAGCCAGCTTGCGACCGGCAATTAAAGAGGGAGCGACAATGTCGATCTGGATCGGGCGAATTCTGTCAGCACTGGTTGTTATTCTGCTTCTTGCTGATGCGGCCACCAACCTTTTTGCACCTGATTTCATACGGACGGAAATGGAAGCAACCGGTTTCCCCGTCAACCTCGCCCCGGTGCTCGGCATGATTATCGCGATCTGCGCGATCCTTTATGCTGTTCCGAAAACAGCTTTCCTTGGTGCTATACTGGTGACCGCTTTTCTCGGCGGCGCCATTTGCACGCACTTCCGTCTGGGCGAGTTTTTTACGCCACCCCAGATCGTAAGCTTGCTTCTCGGGGCTGCCACCTGGGGCGGCCTTTATCTGCGGGACCAGAGACTGCGCCAGTTGATACCACTGAATATAGTCTGAGCCTGCGGCGATCTCGCCGCGGAGTATGGAAGCGGCCGGTACTCTCCTCGCCCTTCTACAAGGCTGGCGGAATTCTGGCCGGCGACCAGACACTGTTGCGCCTACCGGCTGCGTTTTTTTCTCAAAGGAAATCGGCGACTGAGACTTCAGGTCCTCAGCCGCCGACAAAGACCTCGTCCGATGGACGTTCCCGTCAGGAAAAGGCTCGCCCTCGGCTGAGGGCGAGCGAGAACCATCTACAGGAGTGGAATTCTGTATCGATGGGTGAGGCCGATCCGGCAGGGAACCGAACCGACCTCCTTCTTCTGAATTGGAGGTCACCAAAGCAGAAGCCTGTGATGAAAAACCCCAGGATGCGATCCCGGGGTCTTCAATGTTCAGATTAGAACGAACGCTGCAGGCGGAAGTAACCCGTCGTGAAGTCGTCGCTATCTTCCGGATCCAGGTACTGGACGGAAGCCTTGGCGTAGAAGTTGTCGACGATCTGGTAATCAACCGTCAGACCGACCTTCCAGGCGTCGCCGGTACCGTCGAAGTCATCCGGAACGGTGTCGAACGCGCTGTGACCGCCGATGTAGTTGCCGTAATACTGAACACCAGGAGTGATCTTCAGCTTGTCCGTTGCCTTGATGGCGTATTCGGCAGCAACTGCCCATTCAGCCGTCGAGTAGTAGGAGTTCGGGCCGCTGGAGTAGACAGCAGCGAGGCCGAGCGTGCCCGGGCCGAGTTCAGCCGTACCCATAGCGCGGATTGCGCCGTCTTCGTTGTCGAAGTCCCAGCCGCCGGTGATCTGGTAGCTGAAGGCGCCAGCCGTGCCGCCGATGCCGAAGGCAACGCCGACATTGTTCGGGCCATCGTTGGGGACGAGTTCGCCGAGGGCCGGATCGAAGTCACCCTGGTATACGCCGTCTTCCAGTTCGTCGACGCTGAGGCCAGCGTAGAAGGAACCGGTTTCGTACTGATAACGGATGGAGTTATGCAGCGTTACGACAGAACCGATATCGTCGGTTTCGCCGGAGAGACCATCGTCCCACCAGGAGTAGAAGAGACCAGCGCGGAAGCCAGCAACGTCGAGGTAAGCGGAGTCGAGGATCGTGTCCTGGTCCGTTGCGTTGTCGGCATTGGCCTGGAGAACGATAACGCCGGTGAGCGGACCGTACTCGGTGTCGCTCTTGGCCGTGAACTGAACCTGACCACGGGTTACAGCATCCCAGTCAGAGTCGTTGTCACCGCCGACGTTCGAGCCGACGTTGACCTGGAAACGGATGTAACCTTCGATCTTAAGGCAGGTTTCCGTGCCCGGGATATAGAAGTAGCCGGTGCCGTAGGCGTCGCAGACGCGAACGTATTCAACCGGTTCCGGCTCGGCAGCGACGATTGCGTCTGCTGCGAATGCCGGTGCAGCGATGAGGGCAGCTGCGGAACCAAGCAACATCATACGAATGTTCATGGAAAGCCAATCTCCTAAGTTCGAGTGCGTTCCACGAAAGAACGTCCCCTCTGATAAAGCCCGATTAATTCGGTAAGGCCTAAAATAACCGAAAGGCAGGAGGGCTCAACAAGGAATGGTCTCATTTTACAGAGAATTCTAACTAAACCGCCATGTGTGTGACAGAAGTACAACACTCCTTGGGCGGGTATTAACAAGACGTAAAACAGAATGGCGAAATATGGCTATATTAGTACGACTTAGCCGGATTGGCCGAGCGCAAATGGGGCACGGCGGTCTGTCGCTGAAGCCTGAATCAATCAAATATCCTGCTGCCGCGAGCCTGTATTTGCCCATCTTGAAGGGCTGCCGAGAGAAAATGCGGCTGAAATATAGGTTTTATGTGGCAGGCGGGACCGCCAATTCGACGGTGCCGCAATTCGATTTCTTGTGACGATTCGCGGCGGCCGAGGCAACGCTACAAGGCTCCAAAGGAGGCGCTCTGCTCCGCGTCCGGGAAACTCAGACCTGCACTCGCCGTGCTTCAGGATCAGGGATCGGAACGGCAGCCATCAGGGCCTTCGTGTAATCCTCTGCTGGTTGTTGGAAGATTTGACGGCGGGTACCGGTTTCGACAATACTGCCACTACGCATGACGGCGACCTTATGGGACATGCGTTCGACAACCGCCATGTCATGCGAGATGAAGAGATAGGAGAGCCCCATGCTCTCCTGCAGTTCCAGCATCAGGTCGAGCACGCGGGCGCGCACGGAGACGTCGAGTGCCGCAACGCTTTCGTCGGCAACGATCAGCTTCGGTTCAAGTGCAAGTGCGCGCGCAATGCAGATGCGCTGGCGCTGGCCGCCAGAGAATTCATGCGGATAGCGTGTGGCGGCGTCCGTCGTCAGGCCGACGCGGCGCAGAAGTTCCACAACCCTGTCCTGCCGCTCGGACTTACTGGCGATACCGTGGATGACTAGCGGTTCGGCGATCGCAGCGCCCACCGCCATGCGAGGGTCGAGCGAGGCATAGGGATCCTGAAAGATCATCTGCGCCGTGCGGCGTATGGGCTGCATGTCTCGATGGCTGAGCCCTGCGATGTTGCGGCCGTCGATGACCACATCGCCCGTGAATGGAATGAGGCCGAGCACGGCCTTGCCGGTCGTCGATTTTCCCGAACCGCTTTCGCCGACGAGGCCGAGGGTTTCGCCGGGCAAAATATCGAAGGAGACGTCGCTGACTGCCGCGGCCGGCGCCTTGCCCTTGAAGAGGAAGCTTGCCGCGCCCCCATAGGTGACATTGAGACCACGCACATTCAGTACTGGTGTGCGGTCGGGACGCAAGGTCTCGACGCTGCGTGAGGTGATACGCGGGGGGCCGTCCGTGCCGGCAAACGCGCCCAGGCGTGGCACGGCGGAGAGCAACTGCTGCGTATAGGTTTGCCGCGGGGTACGGAAAATGCCGACGGCCGGGCCCTCCTCGACGATGCCACCATTCTGCATGATGATGACGCGGTCGGCCATTTCGGCGACGACGCCCATGTCATGGGTGATCAGGATGATCGAGGTGCCGAATTCTGATTTCAGCTCGCGCATCAGCTTCAGGATCTGCGCCTGTACGGTGACGTCGAGCGCGGTGGTGGGCTCGTCGGCGATCAGCACCTTGGGACGGCAGGAGAGCGCCATCGCGATCATCACGCGTTGCCGCATCCCGCCGGAAAGTTCATGCGGATATTGTTTCAGGCGTTTTGCCGGATCGGTGATCTGCACCGCATCGAGCATCTGTAATGCAGTCGCTTCGGCGTTCTCGCTGCCCTGATGCTCGCGGATCGCCTCCGTCAGCTGTGCGCCGATCGACATGACCGGGTTGAGTGACGTCATCGGCTCCTGGAAGACCATGGCAATATCGCCGCCGCGCACGCCGCGCATGGCCCTGTCGGAAAGTTTCAGCAGATCGCGTTCGCCGAGCATGATGCTGCCGGAGGCGACCTGAAGCGAGGCCTTCGGCAGCAAGCCCATGATCGACAGCGACGTCACCGATTTGCCCGAACCGGATTCTCCGGCCAGGCAAAGCGTTTCGCCGCTCGCCAAATCAAAGCTGATATTTTTCAGAACCGGTTTGCGACCTTCCGGCGTTCGCGCATCGACATTGAGATTGCGAACGCTGAGGATAGGTGCCGAGGGTATGGCTTCAATCACGCGAATACGATCCTAGGGAAGTAGAAGGAGACGACCCAGTTCGGCATATCGACGATTTCGCTGATGCGCAGATCGCCACAGACGGAGCAGAGCAGATAGGCATCAACCGCGCTCATGCCGTGTTCGGCGGTCAAAAGATCGATCATGCGCATGACGCTTTCGCGAGCACCCGTCATCAGGTCGGGGCCGATGCCGGTGGTCACTTCATAGCCGGCACCGTCGAGATGGCGGGTAACCGGCTCGGTCGTGGTGAAACGCGGCGTCTGCAGGCGTGCATCCTTGACGAGCTCGATCGTTGCCTCGACATTCATCTGGCTTTCGATCGCCGTTCCGCAGACTTCACCGTCGCCCTGCGCGGCATGCGTGTCGCCGATAGAGAAGAGCGCGCCTTCGACCTCGATCGGTAGATAGAGGGTGACACCGGCCGTCAGGTCACGAATATCCATGTTGCCGCCGACGCGGCGTGGCGGCACGACGGAATGGGTGCCCGGTTCGGCCGGAGCAACGCCGATCGTGCCGGCAAAGGGCTTCAGCGGCACACGGCCGCCAGGGCCGTAAAGGGCCGGCGTCATGCTGTTTGCATCATAGGACCATACGTGCAGCGCCGGTTCCTTGAACTGGTCGGCAAGCAGGCCGAAGCCCGGAATATTGGCCGTCCAGCCGATGCCCGAGGGAATGAACTTGCGGAGCGTCACCTTCAGCGCGTCGCCTGGCTTGGCGCCTTCCACGTAGATCGGGCCGGAAACCGGGTTGATCTTGCCGAAATCCAGATTGTTCAGTGTTTCCAGCGTCGCGTCGCTGCCGAGCTGACCGCCGGAAGAATCCATGCATTCGAAATGGATGGTTTCGCCGGGCTTGACGACAACGGCCGGTGCGAAATCCTTGTTCCAGCCGAAATTATGCTGGGCGCGGTGAATCGTGTGGGTGCAGGCAATGCACATAAGGTGTCTCCCTCGATTTTATGAAGCCTTCCCGGCCGAGCCGGGAAGGCATTGCTTCCTTAGGGCTTACTGCTTCACGTAGATCGCGTCGTAATTGATGACGCGGGTTGGGTCGATGTAGATGTTGTCCGCACCGCCCATGCGCAGCGACTTGGCGACGACGCGGCGTTCGTTGATGACGGGAACCCACGGCGCATCGGCCATGATGTCGGTGAAGACCTTGCCCCAGGCAGCGATGCGCTCTGCGGACTTGGCCGGATCGGACATGGAGTCGGCCGCAACCGCACGCTTGTCGAGATCGGCGTTGCAGTACCAGGACCAGTTCCAGCCACCCTGAACCGCACCGGCGCAACCGAGAATCGGGCCGTAGAAGTTGGACGGATCCGGGAAGTCGGCGATCCAGGCCATGCCACCCGACCAGATCATCGGCGCTTCGCCTTCCGTACCGCCGGCCGCGATGACATTGGCCTGCGCAAGCGCACGAACCTCAGCCTTCACGCCGATCGCTGCGAGATCCTGCTGGATCGCCTGGGCGATACGCGGCTGCGGATCTGTGTTGGTAGAGTAGAGCACAGTCTCAAAGCCATCCGGGAAGCCTGCTTCGGCAAGCAACGCCTTTGCCTTGGCAACGTCATAGGCATAGCCGGTGAAGGACTTGTCGTAGCCCGGCATCAGCGGTGGTAGCGGCTGATTGGCGGGCGTTGCGCGGCCGTTCAGGATGCGCGTGACGCGCTCCTTGTTGATCGCCATGTTGACAGCCTGTCGCACCTTGACGTTGTCGAACGGCTTCACCTTGGTGTTGAGCGTGATGTAGCCGGTGTGAAGCTGTTCGCCATCGACGATCATCTGTGCGCCATCGGCGGAGTTCTTGATTTCCAGGAACTTGGCCGGGGGGATGCCGTCGCCGGCAATATCGACTTCGCCCTTCTGCAGGCGCAGCAGCGCAACAAGAGGCTCCTGGCCGACTTCGACCGTGAAGCTGTCGAGATACGGCATGTTCTTGACGAAATAATCCTTGTTGCGTTCAAAGACGAGCTTCTGGCCGATTGTCCAATCCTTCAGCACGAAGGTGCCGGAGCCGACGGGCTTCTTGCCGAAATCGCCACCGGCCGCTTCGACGGCCTCCTTCGGTACGACCGAGGCGAAGTTGATGGCGAGAACGTGCAGGAAAGTGGCGTCCGGGCGCGAAAGATGGAAGACGACCGTGCCGTCATCCGGCGTCTCGATGCCGGAAAGCGTTTCGGTCTTGCCGCCGGTTTCATCGTCAAAGCCCTGGATCGCACCGAAGAAGCCGGCACCAGGGCCTTGCGTCTTGGGATTGACGGCACGCTCGATCGAGTACTTTACGTCTGAAGCAACGATTTCGCGGCCGTTGGTGAACTTCACGCCCTTGCGCAGCTTGAACGTATAGGTCAGGCCATCGGGCGAAACGGTAAAGCTCTCGGCGAGCGACGGGACGAGGTTCGGCGTGCCGGGCTCGTAATCCATCAGTCGCGAATAGAGGCTTTTGATCATCGACCAGTTGACCCAGTCATAGCCGATCTGCGGGTCGAGTGTGGTGATGTCATCCTTGTAGGTAACGACGATATCGCCGCCCTGCTTGGGCGCTTCCTGTGCCTTGGCGGCGATAGGGGCAAGCGCCACCATCGTTGCCATGGTTGTGTGTCGAAGCCAGCGTTTGAACATTCGGGTTCCCCTTCTTTGGTTGCTGTCAACGTGTACGGATGCGTGGGTCGATGAGCGGCGCCACCAGATCGGCGAGCAGATTGCCGATGACGATGGCAAGTGCTGATGTCAGCGTGACGCCCATGATGATCGGAATATCGACCTGCTGGATGGCCTGCCATGCGAGCTGGCCGATACCGGGCCAGCCGTAGACGGCTTCGACCACGACCACGCCGCCCATGAACTGTCCGATATCGATGCCGATCATGGCGATGATCGGCAGGATGGCGTTCGGCAGGGCGTGGCGGAAGATGATGCGGCGCGAAGACAGACCCTTGGCGCGCGCCGTGCGCACGTAATCCTGATTTAGCACATCGATCATCGCCGATCTCACCATGCGTGCATACCAGCCGGCGCCAAGGACGCCGAGGGTGGAGGCTGGCAGCACGACATGGGCGAACGTGCCGTAGCCGCTCATGGGTAGCCATCCGAGCGTTACGGCAAAAACATAAAGAAGCAGCAGGGCGACAACGAATTGCGGTGCCGAGACGCCGACGAAGGAGGCGGTCATGACAAGCCGGTCGATGAAACCGCCGCGACGGACCGCGGCGAGCGTCCCGAGCGTCAGGCCGAGGGCCACTTCCACGAGAATGCCGGCCAGCATGAGCACGAGCGTTGCCGGCAGGCGGGCGGCGATCAGCGTCCAGACCTCGGTCTTCTGTGCATAGGAGCGGCCGAGATTGCCGTGCAACAGGTTGGAGAGATAGGTGCTGAACTGCACGAGCAGCGGCTGGTCGAGGCCGAGTTCATGGCGGATATTGGCAACCGTCTGCGCCGTGGCGCTGCGGCCGGCGATCATGCGCGCTGGATCGGCCGGCAATGCATAGAGCAGCACGAAGGTGATGGCGGCGACGCCGAGAAGGATCAGAGCGGCCTGAACGAGCCGGCGAAGGATGAGGAAGATCATCAGCCTCTCCCGCGCTGGGTCGGATCGAGAATGTCGCGCAGCGCATCTCCGACGAGATTGAAGGAGAGTGCCGTCAGCAGGATGATCGCACCAGGGAAGAAGACGAGCCACGGGGCGGCCTGGAAATAGCTCTGGCTCTCGAAGATGATGTTGCCCCAGGATGGCTGCGGCGGCTGCACACCGATCCCGAGAAACGAGAGGGTAGCTTCCAGCAGCACTGTCGTGGCGATGCCGAGCGTGCCCCAGACAATCGCCGTCGGCACCAGATGTGGCAGAATATGCAGGAAGAGCACGCGCATGTGCCCGGCGCCGAGCGAGCGCTCGGCCATGATGAAATCACGCTCAACCAATCCGCGCGTCTCGGTATAGACGATACGGGCGACCTGTACCCAGTTGACGAGCGCGATCACCATGGCGACGATCCAGAGGCTCGGCCGCAGCAGCGCGGCGAGCACGATCGCCAGCAGCAACGCCGGAAATGCCATCATCAGATCGGTGAAGCGCATCAGGATATTGCCGATGATGCCGCGCATGTAGCCGGCGAGGATGCCGATCAAGAGGCCGATCGCAACCGCGATGCCGTTGGCGACGAGCCCGATGACGAGCGAAGTGCGCGCACCGAAGAGCATGCGCGAGAAGAGGTCGCGCCCCAGCGTATCGGTGCCGAGCAGATAGGGGCCGCCGGGCGGTAGCGGCGCGCCTTCCAGCGACAACCCGTCGAACATCTGCTCATCGGGATTGAAGGGCGCAATCCAGGGGGCCGCCACCGCAAGGCCTATGACGATAAGCACGACGACAAGGCCAAAAAGGGCGGTCGGCTGCCTTAAAATGGCTTTCAATACTCGCATTCAACCCGCCTCCGGCAGCGGTTCTATGCCGCCGATGATGAAGGCAGCGATCTGTTCCATCGGCAGCCGGCGACGCATGGCGCAGTTACGCAGGATCGAATAGGCGCGCTCCTCATCGACGGCGTGCGCCTTCATCAGTTTTTCGACGGCGGCATGTACGAGCGGGCGCAGGCGTATCCGTTCCTCCAGATATTGAAGGCGCTCGGCGACACTCTTGCGCTCCTGATGAATGGAGACGGCCATGACAAGGGCCGGATAGACCGCGGAGGCTGCAATCGGCTTGGCGATAACGGCGCCGGCACCCTGGCTGAGCGCCCAGGCGATACGGCCCGGCGCTTCCGAGCCGAGCAACGCAACGACGGGGCATGTCGGAGTCGCACCACTCCAGGGCAGGAGACCATCAAAACCCTGGTCGGCATCGACGATGACAAGGTCGGGTACGGCTGCGGCTGAAAGTGGCGCCCACTGCAGCGTGGCCGACAAGCCCAGCAGACGCAGTTGACGGATCAGCCTTTCGGTATTGCCGTCCTCGCGGTGCAGGACGACGGCATGCCAGCCGGTGAAATTGGGTGTTTGCTTCATGATACCACCCGCAATCTCGGCGAAGACGCCTTGCTGCGGCCGGTCAGATAGGGATCGGCGGCGAGCGGCGGGCGCGAGGCGATCACATCGAAGCCGTTCTGAGCGTTGATGCAACCGAGATGGAAGGGCAGGGCCGCATGGTTCGTCTCGCGGTCGATGTTGAGCGCGCCGAAAGGTGTCGCCCAGCTCTTGCCGTACAATTCCCGGCGCACCGCGGAAGGTTCGTCAACCCCCGCCGTTACAATCGCATCGACACAGAGCCGCACGGCTGTATAGGCACTGGCAAAGACGCTGGAGATACGGCGCTCGGCACCAAAGTGGGCCACGATCCGCTGCTTGAATTCGGCGTTTTCGGATGTCGCGACACTGTCGAAATAGGAGGCGGCACAGAGCTGGCCGGTCGCGGCGCCCGGTGCGATATCATCGAGCTCGCATTCCATCAGGTCGCAGCTGACAACAGGGCAGTTCTCCGGCCGGAAGCCCGGGTCGCGATCGGCAAGCCGCCGGATCGCTTCGTGGAAGGCATAGCTCGACGGCCCGATCAGATTGTTGAGGATGAAGCTCGGACGGCGCTGCTCGATATCGGCGACAATGCGCTCGACTGCGGTTTCCTCAAGCGGCAGATAGCGCTCTCCGAGGACCTCGCCACCGGCATTGGTAGTGAGTTCACGGGCAAGCCGATTCATCTCCCAGCCCCAGACATAATTGGCGCCGACGAGATAGGGCCGGTTGCCGTAGCGTGGGATCAGGTGCTCGAAAAGCGGCAGGAGATGCTGGTTGGGGCAACCACCGACATAGATGACATTCTCATTCGCCTCGAAACCCTCGTAGGGGCACATGTACCAAAGCAGCCCGTCATGTTTTTCGATAAGCGGGATGACCTCCTTGCGGGCGGCCGAGGTAATGGTACCAACGATATGACGGCAGCCGGCACGCAGCAGACGACGGGCACCTTCGAGATAGGCGGCAAGATCAGCTTGCGGATCAAAGAAGACCGGTTCGACCGGCCGACCGCTCGTCGCGGCGAATTCGGCAATCGCGAATTCTCCGCCATCGCGTGCGTCGCGCCCCATCGAGCCGTAGGGGCCGGTGGTGGAGTAAAGAATGCCAATTTTCAACGCATCATTCATCTGCAAGCCAAAAACCAAAAAACCCCATGAAAGCGTCCCATCCGCGACGGGGCCATCATGGGGCGAAACTGCCCAGCGACTATCGAAGTCATGTGAGAATGCGGAGCGTTTTGCCTAATCCGCAGGCTTGAATAAAATACAGGCAATTCAACTTTGTCAAGCGCGCGTCGGGCGAAATACGAGGGGCGATACCGTGAGATCACAACTGCAGGCCGAAGGCCTGACGATGAAGCTTTTGCGCCGTGCGAGACACCAGTGGGAGTGCTTGCAAAAACATCAACTCAGACGATAGTGTCGATGACGTTTTTTATTGGGGCGGCATTGAATGAAAGCGCAAATAAAGGTCAATGCCGAAGATATCAATAGGAAGCTCAACCGGCTCGGACCGGGTGATGAGCTTTACCTGAAAAAAGGCCGTTACTCCGATCCGATAACGATAGCAGGTAAACGAGGTTCCGAGGAACGTCCTATATGCATCACCGGTCCGGGAGCAACCCTGGGCTCTGATATGGACTTCGACGCCTACCAGGAAACTGCGAACAAACTGGCTGCCGCTCACCAGAGGGGCGGTTCGTTTCCCGGTATCTATTTCATGGCCGACAATGCGGCTTTGACATTGCGCGATTGCCAATGGGTTATCATCGACGAACTGGTTTTCAGGAACTGCTGGCCGACAGCAATATACCTCGACAATTGCCAGCACATTTTCATACGCCGCGTCGATTTCAGGGGAGGATGCATTGCGATCGGTGCGGCCGGCCCCTACACGCGTCACCTGCTCATCGAAAAATGCAGCTGGGTGCAGGATACGAAAAGCCACGGCGAAGACGACGTTCTGTCGATCAGGGGCAATGGTCACGTTCGTGCCGACTTGTCCCCGACAGACTGCAGGCTTTGGAGCGATATCCTCTGGAAGCAGGTGCATGGATCTGGCGACGAGGATGGTCCGGTTGATCCGAACGGCGATGCACGTGCCTATGACGGCGATTTCTTCCGAGCCTGGACCATTGCCGGATATGTCATCATCCGCGACAACGTAATCACAGACGCATTCAATGGCGTTCATTTCTTCAATCAGGCATCGGAGTCCACCAAGGAGGCCTTCGCCCGGAATATTCTCATCGAAGATAATTGGTTCGTGCGGATAAAGGACAATGCCGTCGAGCCTGAGAATTTTGCATGGAACTGGACGATCCGTCGAAACCAGTTCGTCGATTGCTACATGCCGTTTTCCTTCGAAATGCAGCGCTCCGGCTACTTTTATATCTATGGCAATCTTGGCTGGAACATTCACATTCCCGGACCCGAAGGCGACAAGCATGCCAAGGGCGTGCTTTTCAAGTTTCCCGAGACGCACATTGCGGATGGACCGCATTACGTCTTCAACAATACCTGGCTCCTTCGAGCGCCGATTGCCAAGAAGAAGAGATTTGCGAAGCTGGAGCATCGCAACAACCTCATTGGCTATGCGACTGACGCCGATAAATTCAAATGGGAGGGTTGTTCTCCATTCGGATCAGGCTGGAGCTTGGACTTTTGTCCCTTGACCGAACAGGAAGATCTGCTCCGCTTTGAAGAGAATTGCTTTACCCGTTCCTGGAAGTCTCTTGGCATCGTCTTTGATGGCGACGTGATCTCGCACCGGGATTTTCCCGGCCGATTGCGGGAGGCGCACTATGATATCGGCGAAAATGCCAGGTATGCGGACGTTCAATTCCATAATCGGACCATTGGTCTGCCATCCGGATTGAGGATGACCAAGGCTCCGCCGGCAGTAGCTTTCCCGATCGAGTTGCCGGATAAATCGCGCCGTTTGTTTGCGCCATCCAACTATTGTGTCGGCGCCTGGCAAGAAACCGGCCGGATCGATGTCTTTGATCCGCTATTCGCACTCATATGGCCGACACCAGCGCAATATTCTGAGGAATGCCAATCCTAGGAAGGCAAGAGCGTAGCGACGGAAATATCTGCCTTCGAAGCAGGGCGAACAAGATCGACGTCGATATCGCCAGTCCGCAGCCCGCTGGTCTGATAATCAACGCGTGCCACCAAGAGCTAAGTTCACGCAGAGGCTCGACCTCTATACGAAGAGTTCGTCCTTGCTCGCCATGAAAGTCTGGCCAGCGGCAAGGGTGACGGTGAATCTGCCGTCCGCAAAACGGATGACGGTCTGAATATCCCGTGCTGCCGAAATCGCAATCTTCACCGGCCTGCCATTCTCCCAGTCGAGGTCGAGAAGCATGCCGCCCCGCACGCGCAAACCGCGCACTGAGCCGCGTGGCCAGGCTTTGGGCAAGGCCGGGAGCAGGTGAATTTCGCCGGGGCGAGACTGCACCAGCATTTCTAGGATGCCGGTGGCCCCACCGAAATTGCCGTCGATCTGGAAGGGCGGATGGGCGTCGAACAGATTGGTATAGGTCCGCTCGGGGCTGATCAGCATTTTGACCACATCGAGCGCATGATCGCCGTCACGAAGCCGTGCCCAGAGATTGATGCGCCAGCCAATGCCCCAGCCCGTCGCGTCGTCACCGCGGGTTTCCAGTGAGCGGCGGGCCGCCGCTGCAAGAGCGGGCGTCCTGTCCATGTCGATCTGCCAACTCGGATAGAGGCCGTAGAGATGCGAGACATGGCGGTGATGGATCTCCGGTACCTGCATATCCCAGTCTTCAAGCCATTCCTGCAACTGACCGGCAGCACCAATCCGGTCGGGCGGTAGGCGCGGCAACACGCGGTCGATCGTGGAGACCAGTGCGTCTTCGCCGCCGATGGAGACTGCGAGCGGGCGCAGCAGATTGAGGAAATCCCGGATGATCTGGCTATCCATGGCCGGCCCGGCACATAGGGAGGCGCCATGCGGATGGACGTTCTCCGGGGAGAGCGAAGGATTGGTCACCAGATAATCGGTGCCCGGAAGAGGAACCAGCACATCGAAGATAAACTCGGCAGCGGCCTTGGCAACAGGGAAAAGCCGCCGGCGTAAGCCTTCGGCGTCATCAAGATAATCGCTGAGGTCGAGCAGTTGCGCCATGAGCCAGGCGCCACCAGTCGGCCAGAGTCCCCATTTGGCACCATCGATCGGACCGGTCGCACGCCAGAGATCGGTATTGTGGTGCATGACCCAGCCGCGGGCGCGGTAGTGCACCTCAGCCATCTCGCTGCCGGTTTCGGCAAGCTCTTCCGCCATCTCGACAAGAGGCTCGATACATTCCGGCAGATTGGCCGGCGCCGGCAGCCAGTAGTTCATCTGCAGATTGATGTTGGCAGTATATTTGCTGCCCCAGGGCGGGTCGGTCTCCTCGTTCCAGATGCCCTGCAGGTTTGCCGGCTGGGTGCCAGGGCGCGATGAGGCGATCATCAAGTAGCGGCCGAACTGCACATAAAGGGCAGCCAGTGCCGGATCATTGCCTTCGGCAAAGCCACCAATACGACGATCTGTTGGCTGAGAAGCTGCCGGTGTCGTGCCGAGATCGACAGTGAAGCTCCGAAACAGCCTTTGATGTTCGGTGATATGGTCACGGCGCATGCTCTCGATGCTACGGCGCGCGGCTTTCGAAAGGCGTCCGGCAATTATGCCATCCGCATCGCCGGAGACGTCGTCATAACGGCGGAAACTCGTGGCTGCATCGAGCAGGATCAGCAGCTCGTCGGCGCCCTCGGCGGATAGTATGCCGCTCGAAGAGCTGACACTCCCTCCTATGTTGACCACCCTGATGCCGAAGGCGAAGCGCAGGGCGGCGGGGATGCCCCATTCCGCCTTGCCGGTGCCGGAGAAAGTGAGTCCTGGGTCGGCTTGCTCGACGAATTGTCCCCGTTGCGGACTGTCGATTGATATCCGGCATCTGATGGCTCCGGGCCGATCTGCCGAAAGGCGCAGGACAAGCACGCCATCAACTGGGGAAACAAAGGCCTCGCGAAAGAAAGTGATGCCTTCGGAAATGTACGAAGTCATGGCGATCGCCGTATCGAGATCGAGCGTGCGACGATAGCTGCCGACGGTCTGCGAATGGAGAAAATCGATATGGAGATCGCCGACCGGCTGGTACGACATCTGCTTGATCGGCCGCGCCATCAGATGTTCTTCGGCCATCGCTTCCGCTTCGGCGTAACGGCCTGCGAAGATCAGCTCCCGCACATCCTCCAAGTGGCCATAGGCATCGGCATTGACGGGCTGGTAAGGCCCGCCGGCCCAGAAGGTGGCTTCGTTGAATTGCAGTCGTTCGGAAACAGGGTCGCCGAAGACCATAGCACCAAGCCGACCATTGCCGAGCGGCAGCGCATCCGTCCAGAGCCGCGCAGGGGCATCGTACCAGAGAAGGTTGTCCGTCATGATCATTCTGCCGGGATGCTGTTTGCCGGTCTGATGTCGCGGATCCGCAGGCCGTCGACGCTGAAGAGCAGCGCCTTTCTCGCGGAAAAGCCGGCGCTGACCGTCTCGCCCGGGCGCAGCGTCCTTTCCGAGCGTTCCTCGATGATCACGGATTGGCCCGAGGTGAGAGTTCCGTAGATGAAGCGGGTTCCTCCAAGATTTTCCACGACATCGACCTTGACGTCGATCGCGCCGCCGCTTTCGTCCTGTCCGGTGAAATGTTCCGGGCGGATGCCGACCTTGACCGGCATGTCCTTGCCCGCGCCGACGATGGCTGCTCTGAAAGCACTGCCGCAATCGAGCTTGATCACCCCGTCCGCGCCGAGCGTGCCATCGAGGAAATTCATCCGCGGCGAGCCGATGAAGCCGGCGACGAAGAAATTGTCGGGATCGGCATAAAGCGTATCCGGCGTGCCTGCCTGCTCGATCTTGCCGGCGCGCATGACGACGATCTTATCGGCGAGTGTCATCGCTTCGGTCTGGTCATGCGTGACATAGATCATCGTCGCGCCGATGCGCCGGTGCAGTTTAGCGATTTCTACGCGCATGGAGACTCGGAGTTCCGCATCGAGGTTCGACAAGGGTTCGTCGAACAGGAAGACGGCGGGGTTGCGAACGATCGCACGGCCGATCGCAACGCGCTGGCGCTGTCCGCCAGAGAGTTGAGCGGGCTTGCGTTTCAGGAGCGGCTCGATCTGCAAGGTCGAGGCGGCAGCCGCAACGCTCCGGTCGATATCGGCCTTGCCCATGCCGGCCATGCGCAGCGAGAAGCCGATATTCTGCTCCACCGTCATATGCGGATAAAGCGCATAATTCTGGAAAACCATGGCGACTCCGCGTTCGATGGGATCGGCCTCGTTCATGCGCCGTCCGCCGATCGTCAGGTCGCCGGCGGTGATCTTCTCCAGGCCGGCGATCATGCGCAGAAGCGTCGACTTTCCGCAGCCGGAGGGACCGACGAAGACCGTGAACGAACCGTCGTCGACGCTCAGATTGAGCCCCTCTATCGCCTGAAAGCTGCCATAGGATTTGTCGATATCGTGCAACTCTACACTGGCCAAAGCTTCCTCCCTTTAACCGCTTGGCGGGCGGAACGCGTCAGGTGATCCGTCGCGTCGAGCCTCGCAGGATGATGTCGCATTCGAGGACGACACTGCGCGTCGCCCCGCCTGACGGCTCCGTCAGGCGTTCCACGAGAATGTCCGTGATGGTTTCAGCAATGCTTGCCACCGGCTGGGCGACGGCAGTAATGCCGGCTTCGTAGAGCCGGAAGATTGCCACATCGTCGAAGCTGGCAAGCGAAACATCCTCGGGCACGTGCCGGCCGTTCTCCTTCAGCCAGCTCAGCCCTCCGACTGCCATGCCATAATTGGCGGAAAAGATCGCGGTGGGCGGATTTTCAAGCGACATCAATCGCTTGGTGGCCTCATAACCGCCGTCCATGCGCCAGTTTCCACGCGCCGCGAGGGTAGGATCGATTGTGATACCCCGGTCGCGCAACGCCTGTTCATAGCCCGCCAGCCGTTCAATACCCGAAGAATTGCGCGGATCGCCTGTCAAAATGCCGATGCGGCTATGGCCGAGATCGATGAGGTGGCTGACGATGCGATAGCTCGCCCGATGGTTCTCAACCATGACCCGGTCTGCTGCCAGCCCGCGAACGTCGTTGTTATAGAAGATGATCGGAATGTCGTGATGGATCAGGTCGTCGACACGGTCATAAACTTCCGCGGTGCCGTCCATGACCAGCGCATCGACACGCTGCGCGGCGAAGAAATCGAGTGCCTCGGCGACCACGCGCGGATCACCGCCATGGCAGTAAGTCAGCAGTGCCCGTCCGGTTGGACGAACCGAATGGGCGAGATGCTCGAGCATGCGGGAATGGAATTCGTCGAAGGTCGGCACCAGGAAGCCGATCATATGGGTGAGGTCGGTGCGGATCGATGCGGCAGCAGCATTGCGCCGGTAGCCGAGGTCCTGGATCGCCTGCTCGATCTGTTCGCGGTTGGAGCGGCGGATCGTCTGGCCGTTGAGATAGCGGGACACGGTGCCGACTGCGACGTTTGCCACCCTGGCAACGTCGATGATCGTGGCTCCGCGCCTCTTTCCGGCCGTCTGGTCCGTCTGTTGCATTTCGAGCGGGCTCCTGCGTTCATCCATGGGAAATGACACCTGGCCAGGCGCCTTTCCGTCGTATAGCCCAGCGCTCCGCCGCCCACCAGTATTGCGGGCGGCAAGAGCAAAGTCCGACGGCTCCCTTACTTCAACCTGCATTATGCGCCTTCGAAGACCACGGCGCTGTGGATGCGCAGGCGCGGAACCGTGATATTGATGGCGCCATCGTCACCCGCATTCCAGGCAAGATCCTCTCCTGTCATCGCATCGAAAACGCGCTTCGGTTTTGCCGGCAGGCGCACCGTGGCGTTGACGGGGCCGATCGCCGGAATGTCCTCGATCATTTCCATGACCCGGGTCGAACCGTCATCGCCACGTACGTCCTTGCCGCGGATCTGCGGCGGACCGTAGAGGAGATGCAGGATATGGCGGTCGTGCTCGATCTGATGCGTCAGCGTCGCCCGTCCGGACGAGGGCAGATCGGTGACCATGGCCGGATCGGGAACAAGCCGGTCGAGAAGGCCGCGAACCAGGTATTTGTAGAGCGGCTGGCCCATCGCCCGGTAAAGCCGGAAGATCGGATAGGCGATGTAGGCTGCGCCCTTGTGTTCGGTCACTGCCGCGCCCAGCATATCGGCATCCGGGTCATCGGGCGCGTGCTGATGTGAGCAGAAATGCTTGTAGGAGCGGTTGAAGTAGGACGGATAGACGCCGGCCAGCACCGTTGCGCCCACCGAACTGACGGCTTCGGCATCATCATAGAAAACGAAGGCCGTTTCCGGCATGGAGGGGTCGAGATCCTTTCCGGCTTTCACATAGCTAGGCTTGAAAGCGATGGGCGCGGCTCCTCTTTCGATACCGAAGTCGACAGCAAATTGTCCGTTTTCATCAAGGCCTGAATGCCAGGAAGCGATGATCTTGCCGCCGCCGGCGAGATAGGATTTCAGCCGGGCAGCGAGCGCGGCATCGACAGGGATTTCGTCCGGCAGGATCAGCAGGCGGTACTGCTCGAAACGGCCGGACCTGTCGAGTACGTCAAAAGGCCGTTTCAGCTCCTGCAGTACCTGGGCGGCGCCGTCATCGCTTGGATGGTTGCGCGCGCCTTTGGGGTTCATGTGTTCCGCCGAAAGGATCGCGATTTCGGAAATCTGCTTTGCGCCCTCCAGGAAGGGTTCGAGTTTTTCGACACGATGATAGGCCGGCGCAATCGAAGCATAGGTATCGGGGTTGATCGCTCCGTTCGGATGAAGCTGGTCGCCGACCAGGCATTTGGAGCCGAGCGCGATCATTTGTGCGCACTCATATTCCAGCGCGTCCGGGTGCTTGAAGCCGCCGAACTCTCCCCAGGATGTATGGAACTTGCCGGTATGAGCGAGGAAATCCATGCCGAGCGTGGCGGCATAACGGGCGCTCGACGGGAAATGGTCGTAGCCCCAGCCGCCGGTCGGCAGGCTTTCAAGCTCGAGATGGGAGTAGGTCGAAAAGCGCTCCGGTCCCTGCTTGTGGATGTGACCGCAATTGTAGAAGACACGCAGGCCCGGAAATTCGGCAAACAGCGCTTCACTCGTCTCGCGGCGGAACTGCTCATTGACGGCTTCGTCGTTCTTCAGGCGGTCGGCCGGGTTTTCAGGGTCGAGACCTTCGCACAGCATGCGTTCGACGCAGGCTGGGCAGACGCAGTCCGGCGTCAGGATGATATCGAAGAAGAGGCCCTGCGTCGGATAGTTCTGCGCGACCTCGCGTGCCTGTTCGAGGATATAGTGCCTGAGGCCCGCATGATTGAGGCAGAGCGTGTGCCAGGCGGGGCTGAGCTGCTTGCCGGCGGAAGGGTCGGTCGGCCGGTCGTGATGATAGTGGTTCGAGGCGCTCATCGCCCGCCATTCGGGATGTTCGCGCGCCGTCAGCTCATCCCATTGTACCGAAATATAGATCGGGCTTTCGATATCGGCTGCGGCAAGTGCCTTCACCATGTCGCCGAGAAGGTCCGGGCGGGCAAGCTGCGGATGCGGCTTGCCGACCTTAGTCGGATAATAGGACCAGCCGTGATGGCACTTGGCGAAAATGGTGATGGAATCGACGTGGGCTGCCTTCAGCGTCGAGACGAAGGCATCCGGATCGAAATCGGCGCCGATGCCCGGAATATGTTCCGATGTATGGAAGTCGAGATGGATCTGGCGGTAACGCAGCGGCTTGTTCGTTGTCTTGGGCATGGGTCCTATTCCTTTGCGCCGGTGCGGGTTTGCGAGCCGGCGGCGAACTGACGTTGGAAAACGAGGAAGACGAGCAGGGGGACGATGGTGGTGAGGATGGCCGCCACCGATCTCAGGTCCCAGTTGATCTCGTAGCTGCCGGAAATGCGGGCAAGCAGCACGGGAAGGGGCACATCGCTGCGCAGGAAGAGCATAGGCAGCAGGAGCGCATTCCATGTCCAGAGGAACTGCAGGATGCCGACGGCAAAGATTGGCGACAGACTGTTCGGCAGCACCACATGGCGGAAGGTCGCGAGCGGTCCGCAGCCGTCGATCTTGGCGGCCTCCACGAGTTCGCGCGGAAAATCCTCGAAGAAGTTTTTGACGAGGAAGATAGACCAGGCGAAGGACAGCCCGACATAGGGAATGAGCACAGAGAGAATGTTGTCGATCAGCCCCATGTCGCGCCAGAGCGTGAAGAGCGGAATGATGACGACCTGTTGCGGCAACACGAATGCGTTGATGATGATGATCAGGAGCACCCGGCGGAAGGGGAATGTCAGAAAGTGGAAGGCATAGGCGGCGGCCGGTGTGAGCAGCATGGTGAGTGCCGTCGCAATACCCGCCGTCTTCATCGTCACCCACATGGAGTCGGCGAGCGGGTATTTGTCCCAGACGCGGTGCCAGGCATCGAGCGTAAGATCGAAATGATCGAAGCGCCACCAGCCGAGCGATACGCCCTCCGGCGGACGCAACGAGGTGACGACGATGCCGATGATCGGGATCACCCAGATGAAGGCGACGATGCCGACGACGATGATAATCCAGCGAGGAGCTTTGCCGATCATTTCGCACCTGCCGTTCGCTGGATGATGGCGGGGATCGAGACGATCAGGACTGCAAGCAGCAGGATGACGGTAGCGGCCGCACCATAGCCCAGTTTGAACTGGGTCATGGATTCCCGATACATGAAATAGCCGACGGTTTCGGTCGAACGCACCGGCCCCCCACCGGTCAGGATATAGATGATGTCGAAGGCGCGCAGAGCCGTCAGAAGGTTGATGAAGACGGCGACGCGCACGCCTGGCATCGACAGCGGCATCATGATGTGCCGCATGGTCGAGAGCGGCCTGGCACCATCCATGTAGGCAGCTTCGAGCACAGATTTGGGGATCGCCTGTATGGCGGCGAAGATCAGCATCAGCGGCAGACCGACGCCGCTCCAGGAGGCTGCAACGATCAGCGCCCAGAGTGCGGTGTTGGCGTCGCCCAGCCAGGCATGGGCAAAACCGGGAAAGCCCAGAAGCTGGATCAATGAATTGAGCAGACCGCCGGCATCCGGCCTGTAGATGCCGATCCACATATAGCCTGATACCGCTTCCGAAATGCCGAAGGCCGCAAAGATCATCACGCGGAAGGGCAGGGTTTGCTGCGGCGCGAAGGCACACAGCATCGCCAGAACCCAGCCGATCGCCACCGAGATCACGGTCGTGCCGATGGTGAAGATCAAGGTCGTCAACAGCGTGTTGCGAAAAGCCGCGTCGGCGAAGAGCCGCGCATAATTGCCGAAGCCGATAAAGGCCGGCTTTCTGAGCCCCTGGATATCCCAGAAGCTCAGCCGGATCGTCTCGACCAGCGGATAGATCACGGCGATCGCAAACAACACGATAACCGGCGCAATCAGGATCAGTGCGGCGGGCGTGTCCCTAAGCAGACGCCGACGGCCTTTGATGCCAGCCGCCAGCGGAGAACCCTGCATCACGCCCGCCGCTTCCCGCACCGGGGAAGCGGAGGTGTCAGCCATCAGTAGGAACCTTGGGCCTTGGTTTCGATGGCCGCAAGAACCGTATCGATATTGGCGCTCGACGGATCCTGCAGGAACTTTTGCAGCTGCACGCGATACTCGTCGACGAGATCGCCGGGCAGCAGGTCGCCGAGCACGAATTGCAGCTTCGAGCTTGCGACGGCCTGTGTCGCCACTTTCTGTGCTTCACCATAGAGCGAAGCATCGACATTGCTGCTTGGCGAGGCATAACCGGCCTTGGCGAGAATGTTGGCGGCCTCGGCACTCGTCCAGAAATCGAGGAAGGCATCTGCCGCCTTCGGATTAGGGCCATTCGTCGTCACCAGCAGCTCCTTGGCGTCGACGCTCGATGTATCGTCATGGCCCATGCCGAGAGACGGGAACTGGAACAGACCGTAATCCTTGCCCTCGACCAGCTTGTAGTCGTTCTTGGCGCGATTATTCATCCACATGCCGATCAGCAGATAGTTCTTGGCGTTGGCCTGGAAGACCTGGTCGGCCTCACCGTCCCAGTCGTTGGCAAGCATGGTGTTCGGCGCCCCGCAGCAGCCGGACGTCAGCATCTCGGCGTATTTTGTCAGCGCGGTCTTCACAGCTGGATCGGTCCACGGGATTTCATGGGCGCCAAGCTTCGCCGCCGTCTCGGCACCTGCGGTTCTGAGCAACAGGGTTTCAAACCATTCGGCATGCGCCCAGTATTTGCCGGGGATCGCGATCGGGGCCGCATAGCCCGCCTTTGTAAGCTTCGCGAAGGAGGCGACAAATTCGTCCCAGGTCTTCGGCGGTTCGGCAATACCGGCCTTGGCGAGATGCTCCTTCTTGTACCAGATGCCGGAGCGGTCACCGAAGGTGTAGGTCAGGCCGTAGGTCTTGTCGCCGATGGATCCGAGATCCTTCCACGACTGGCTGACGAGCTTGTCCCAACCGAAGGATTTCCACTGATCGTCGATCGGCCGGAGCATGCCGGCATCGGCAAGTTCCTTGCGAAAGGCCGGCCACGTGTTGAAGAGCACATCGACGACCTCGCCGCCCATCAGCGCGGTGCGGATGCCGCCGCGCATGTCACCCTGGCCAGTGATGGCGACTTCGCGGATCGTGACATTGGGATATTTCGCCAGAAAGGCCTTCTGGATCGAGTGCATCATGTCGAGTTCTGAGCCGCCGAGCCAGTTCAGAACGACGAGTTCGCCGCTAACTGCATCCTGAGCTCTCGTTGCGCCTGCCATGGCCAGCAGGGCGGTGCTGCCCGCTCCTGCGAGCAACGTGCGGCGACGGATTTCGGGCATAAATCTATTGCTGCTGGTCATGTCACGTCCTCCCAAACGTTGACTGCTGCCATCCGGCATTCAATTTAGTTGAAACGTTATCATCTATTTTGTATCCAACAAGTGTTTTTATCGATAAACAAACGACAATTTACTTAAGTCGTTGTCAAAAACCGATAAAATTGATCTTGTATGATGATTTAGAGCCGGGTTTCCCACGCTGCGCGAGCGCAAAAGGGACATGGCAATGGAAGCCGCCTTTCTAACTTGCGATGGCGTTGCTCGAACTGGCGTCAGCATGGCGCACGATCTCGTGAACAACCATGTTCGCGGTCGGTACATTCCGCTTTCCGCCGTTGACGCTAGCGGATGGTAGCGTTACCATCTGAATAGACAGCGCCAAGAAAAGCTTTATTGCAATGGAGGAGACCTATGGGCGAGCAGGTGGAGGAGAAAAATCTTCACGGGCGCGTACAATCGATCGACCGCGCCATGATGCTGCTCGAAGCGATGGGAATGGACGAGCATGGCAACCGTCTGGTCGATCTCGCCAGCCGCACGGGTCTGGCGCCGTCGACGGTCCATCGCATTCTGACAACACTGGAGCAGTGGCAATTCATTCAGTACAATCCTAACGATCGCATGTGGCATATTGGCCGGCAGGCCTTTGCCATCGGTTCCGTGTTCACCCGTCAGAGCAATCTTGTTGCGACCGCGCTCCCCTATCTCAGGCGCTTGCGCGATCAGACCCGCGAAACCAGCAATCTCGGCTTCGTTCAGGACGGCGAGATGGTTTGCGTCGATCGGGTCGAGAGCCGCGATATCACCCGCAGCGTCAGCCGGGTCGGCAGCAGGGTGCCGATGACGGCCTCAGCCATGGGCAAGGCGATCCTGGCGACATATTCGCGGGAGGATCTGGAGGCGATCCTGTCGCGCGAGGGAAGCCGACGCTTCACGGCCAATACGCTCACGCGACAATCGGCTCTTTGCGCCGATCTCGAAAGAATCCGGGCGGACGGTTATGCGGTCGATGACGAGGAGCTGGTTTCCGGCCTGCGTTGTGTGGCAGCTGCCGTCTATGACCATCGCGGCGAAGCGATCTGCGCCATATCGCTGTCGAGCCTCGCGTCGCGGATAACGCCACAGCGGATTCCAGTGCTCGGGCGCCTGCTCGCTGAGACTTCGGCGCAGTTGACGGCGGCTCTCAGCGGGGAGATGCCGCCTGTCAACGCCATTGCGAGCTGACGCGAAACACTCTGCTCGAAATGAACCGCCGGCTGTTTCGAGCCGGCGGCTTTCTTTGTGGCTCAGGACCAGTCGACGACGATCACCTCGTGGTCGAGGATCGTGCCGACATCGATGGCGATTTCGCTGCCCTCGTCAGCGATCTTCACAGTCTTTCCCGCAACCCTGAGATTTGCGTCGGAGGCAGTCTTGCCGCTCGGTTTGCGCAGACGCAGGGTCACCGGACCAATCGGTACGAGCTCGTTCTGGCGACCGGGCACGCGGGAGACCAGAACGCGGTTGTTGAGGTGAACGATCTGCCGTCTATCCTGCTGATAGAGCGCGGCCGTAGCAAGACCATGCGTGCCTTCCAGCCTCAGCAGCGATCGGTCGGCAAGCATCCAGCGCGCGGCATTGGTAATCAGCCGCGCGTGCTCAAACTGGTCGTCACGTGCATAACAGCGGTCGAGATCGGCAACGAACCAGACGAATTTGCCCTTGCCGTGTTCGCGGACGGTGATGGCAGGCACATCCGAATAAGGCTGCCGCATCCAGGAGGTTTCCGGCGGATAGATCGGAAAGTCCGGGATGAAAGTTGCCAGCACCTTGACGTCATCATCGACACTGACGATGGGCAGGTAGCCGCCGAAGGGAAGGGTGTCGGTTTCGTCAAGACCAGCAAGCACCGGATGCCGGCTTCCGTCAGCTTTCGGCGCGGTCTTGTCCGATGGTCCGTGGACACCGGCGCGCAGTTCAGGCAAGAGGCGCAGATAAGTGTGGCGTGCGCTGGTCTCGATGTCGGGATTGGCGGCCTCGAAGTCACCATGCGCGCCGTTCTCGCGATGGACGCCGAAAAGCTTAGCAAGAGCAAAGTCCTTTCGGCGGTCGCCATGCTCGCTGTAGAGGCTCGCTTCTGACGAAGCTATCACAGAACCGCCTTGGGCGGCGAAAGCTTCAACGGCAGCAACCTGCTTGTCCGACATGGCGGCGAGGTTCGGAAGGACAAGTACGCCGAAGCGCCCTGCAGCCTTGCCTATATCGTCGGCATTGACGGGCAGATAGGTAATCCCAGCCCGATCGAGCGCCCTTGTCGTGCCCCGATAGGGGTTCATGGTGCGGTCGTTTGCCTTGTCGCGGCCGTGATAGTCGTGGTTGTGCTGCGACCAGACGACGCCGACATCGGCCTGTGGCTGGCGATTGATCAGAATATCCTGGTTCGCCTCATGCCATTTGAATATCGGCTCTGCCGTCCTGTATTGGCGGCGATCTTCATGAGACGAGCCGATATGATGCCACCAGGGCTGGATGCCGCCGGCAAAGCCGGAGGAGGACCACAGACGCACTTCGGCGGGCGGCATGCTGGCGAGGCGGAAAGCCGGCGAACCGAGCTGGTATTGCGGCGTACTCTCGGGGATGAGCTTGTCCCAACCACCAACTTCATGCAACCGCTTGCCAGTTTCGGTATTGTCCTCGAAACCGTCGACGAGGTTTCTGCGCTGATGGTCGAGCATAACGATCGGGCTGCGGGCAAGGATTTCCTTGAGATCGATGAAGCGATTGCCGTTGTTGAGGATATCGCCGCTGATCATGCCCATCCAGCAGCAGTCCTTGCCGCCGACTGCGGTGGTGACCTTGTTGTTGAATTCCCAGAGGTCAGTGCGTCGCTTGTAGTTCCACTGGATCCAGCGGCGATAGTTTTCGTCAGCCCAGTCATGGCGGCCGGGCAGGTCCACGGCCGACCATGCGAAGAACTGCTCGGTGCAATGCCGGCAATAGCAGATGTTCTTGCGCGGTATGCCAGCCCAGCTATTGTCGGCGAAACCGTCTGGCATTGTGCGTTCGATGATCTCGCGCATGATGTCAGGCAGATATTCGCTGTAGTAGGGCGAGTTGATGCAGGTGACGTATTTGTCAGCCTGACGATAGGGCTTGCCGTCGATATCGAGGCAGATCCAGTCCGGATGGGCACGATAGAAGTCTTCCGCGACGCGGTTTGAATCCATGCGCGCGATCACCTTCAGACCCTCCTCGCGTGCGGCCTTGACGATCTCGCCGTAGAGGTCTCGCTCTCCGAGCGTCAGCGCCTTGTGATGCAGGGGAAATTTCGTCGGGTAATAGCTGACAATGCCGCCGGCATTGATGATAACGCCTTGAACGCGCGTCTTGCGCCAGTGCTCCCGCCACCAGGTGTCGTCGTAGCGCTCGGGGTCGATTTCAACCAGATTGGTCTGTCCCCATCGCAGCGCCGTGCGGTACCAAGGTTCCGATCCCATGACTATTTCCACCCTTGTTTCAGTTGTTTGCCCCGCAAAACTAACTGAAAGCATTGTTTAGTCGCCGACTATTCCCGGAAATTCCACGATGTGGAAAATCCCGGCAAAGCGCTCGATGGTCATCCGGAATGTTGGCGCTTTATCCTAATAGCGGAAGTACGATCTACCGTGTCGGCAAAGGCTAGAGCGGTAATGCCAAGGGTAGGGACGGGCTGTGCCCTATGTGTCCTTGCTAGATTCCGTCGAGCGTGAGCGATCAGGCTTTCGTTTGCCACCAGACGAGTGCAAACGATGCAAAGGCAAAGGTGGTTGCGAGAAGGGTCTGATGGTCCATGACACTGTCCTTGTTGAAGCCGCATCATAATGCGGAGGCGGCGAAGAGGTTCCGCATGATCCCCGCGCCGCGACCACGCCGTAGGGGCCGACATCTTTGCGAAATTCGTGTGACGGCAGCGATGCCGGAGCTGATTGAAGACAATGGATCCGCTCAAGCTATGGCGATCTGAACTTCGCTGACGACCGGCTGGCGCCCAAAAGCTTGCGGTAAAATTCAAGGCAGATGCCGATCATCGCGATTTCGTGATCGCGGCCCTGGCAATAAGAGCATGCGTCGCCGTTGTCGACGCGCGTTGGCGCACCATCTGGCTCATCCGGATAGCATCAACACCGGAGGGACGACGATGACAGACAGGGAAGACCGTATCAGGCAGCGCGCCTATGAAATCTGGGAACGGGAAGGCCGTCCGCAGGGCGAGGATATGAGACACTGGCTTCAGGCGTTTCAGGAGATCAGCGCGAGCGTGGACGCAGACAGCCAGCCGGCCAGGAAGCCACGCGCGAAGAAGGCCACGGCCGCCGACAAGACGGCAAAGCCGAAGGTAGCAAGCAAATCCAAAGGCGGGGCCCAGAGCGTTCCGACGACAACACCGCCGCCGAAAGCTGCCAAGCCCGCCGGTGGTGTCACCAAACACTGACGGGGTTTTGGGTCGCGTTGCCATGCAGCCCATAGACATAAGCTTCTAAACGAGAAGGGCGCCTTGATCGGCCGCCCTGCAATCGTCTGTCGCTTTTTTATGGCCACCGCACCCCTCGGGGCGGCCCGACGTTTCCCGCCGTGTCGTGCTGCTGTGGTTCCACCGATCGATGTTACCTTGTCGATACATCAAACCGACAATCGGAGGACATTCCATCCGGCGGCCGCCGTCCCCACCGGTAAAGCCTGCTCACCCCCGACGTGACTCGGGTTTGGAGGCTGGGCCTTCGGACCGCAACCCACCCGCCTGATACGCCGGTCAGCCGCGCTGCTGGACGTGCAGCATGCGCTCGCGCGTTGCGAACCATTCCTCGGCGTAATCGTCGTTCCTGTACTCGTCGAAATAGGGGCCGCCATCTGTGAAATGCACGATCTTCGCGTCATCGCGCTTGTCATATTCGTTGACGAGATAGTTCCAGGTGACGGGCAGCTCGCCGATCAGATCGTCGCCGTCGAGCCACTTGAACTGGTGCAACTGCAGCCCGGTTGCGGTGTTGACATAATCAGGTGTCAGCGCCTTGCATTTCGCGTTGTTGAAGAGGATGAGGCTCGACCAGTTCTTCTTTTCGTATTTCGTCTGCACCTGGCCGAGAAACTTCGTTTCGACCTTCGGCTGGTAATCGTGCTTCACGCACATGACGGAATAGCGTTCATCGCGCAGCGCCCAGAGCTCGGCAATATCCGTGCGCGCAAGCATGTCGCAATCCATGAACAGGCTCCATCCCTCATACTGGCTGAGATAGGGCGTCAGGAAGCGCGAGAAGGAGAACTCGGTCGACTGCAGTGCGTTGCGCTCACGCGTGAATATGTTTGCGACATTGTGCAGGTAGATCGGCGTGATCCTCACGGGTACGCTCGATTTTTCCAGAATGCTTTGCGACAGCACGTGATGGGCAACGACTTCCTTTGAATCGAAACCAACATAGATGTTGACGATATCGGTCATATCAATTTCTCCTTGGCACAAATCAGTGATTGCATTCAGGAAGCTTGCTTCTTCTGGCGGTCAAGCGCGCGCTGCTTGCGGGTCTTTGGCCGCGCCTTGCGGAACGCCTGATCGAGAGCCCGCTGCCATTTGGTGAGTGACATCAGGCCGTCGATGAGGGTCAGCGCATGATCAAGCCGCGTGGAGAATGCATCGTTGACCGCGCCCTGGATCTCCTCGAATTTCGCATCAGGAAAATGCCGGGTCAGAAGATCGAAGCGGGACGGCCTAGCGTGTTCAGCGCTGGTGATCAGGCCCCTTTGCGCCAGAAGCCTGAAATAGATCCGTTCGAATGTCCAGTCATGAACGTCGAAGACTTTCCAGCGCGCACTCCTTTTCCCGGAAAATCCCGCGAGCACGA
The DNA here is from genome assembly GCF_014193955.1 of Rhizobium sp. BK379. Classification (NCBI taxonomy): domain Bacteria; kingdom Pseudomonadati; phylum Pseudomonadota; class Alphaproteobacteria; order Hyphomicrobiales; family Rhizobiaceae; genus Rhizobium; species Rhizobium sp. BK379. Next base: position 164,433 of record NZ_JACIAD010000003.1, on the reverse strand, counting down.
TCTTCGGCGTCAGCTGAAGTTCCCGCATCCACGCAACCAGCGCAAAGCCGCTCGTCGGGATTTTATCCTGCGGATAGTGGCCCGACATCAGCGTCTCGAGATCACCGTACATGACCGTCGCACCCTTGAATGCGGCGACGGGACTGAAGCGCTCTTCGGGTGCGGTGCGGATATTCAGAATGCCGAGGAATTTTTCCGAGGTGAAGAATTTCAGGACATCATCCACCTCCCGCCGATGGACGATATTGGCACCCATCATGCCGCTGCGCGCCACAAGAATGGCATGTCCGGGGAAGCTGCTGTCGAGGACCTTGTAGACCTTGTTGAAGAAGACGAACAAGGTATCGCCGGGAAACTCCGTCCTCATCGACTGCGGATCGAGCGCCTCGCTATTGGCGACCAGAACGATGTGCGAATAGCGATTGAAGAATGCGCGCCAGGCATCGGCGCTCTGCGTTTGAAAAACGTGGCTTCCTGAATTTTCGGGTCCGGGATTCCTGTCGACCATTGGGACGCCCTCACTCGCGCCAAAGTATGTCTTCAGTTGTTGGGAGCGGTTCATCGCGCCGGCGCGTTTGCCGAACGCAAGAAGATAATCGGCCGCCTTTCGGGAAGGACTGCGACGGCTGACAAATCCCGACCACGGTGTTTTCGAAAGCATGTTCGAATAGATCTCGGCATAGGCCGACTGCCCCGTCTGCACCGAAGGGTGCCACGGCTTGCGACGCCCGGTGAAATGCAGCAGCGCAGGATTGCGGATATAGCGCATGGTCCCGGTCTGGACATTCCATCGGTTGTCGAGCCGCTGCCACGTCCCATGAAAGGCAATATTGAGAATATCCTGGTCGTTGGAGGCGAAGGATCGTCCCGATCTCAGCAGCGAACGCGCCGTCTCGAAAAAACCGCCGGCCCGGACGGCGGCGCAATCCATGAGAAAGACCCCGGCATTGAAGTATCCCGCTCCCCGGTCGAGGCCGAGCTCGCGCTCCCGCTGTCCGATCTTGTCGGGAAAGGCAACGACGTAGTCATCAACGGCACCGATGGCCTTGCCGTTGAGATCGACATCGAAGAGTGGATCGACATTGCCGACGGCCAATATATCCGCATCGAGGTAAAGAACCCGCTCCAGGTTCTCGTCCATCAGCTTGTCGAGATAGAGGCGCGCAAGCGTCGACTTGTGCCAGCGGCCTGCCGTCTCGGGCGTATCGGTGGGAAAAGTGAAGTCGACGACGTCGATATTGATTCCGTTGGCCATGTTGAAGGTCGCAACGCCGGCCTTCTGGTCCTCGGGCAAATCGATGCCGACGATCACCAGTTTGATATCGTTCTTTTGACTGTTGCGTACGACTGACAAGAGTGTGCAGCATGCGGCCGGAAGCATCCGCGCATCCGTGAACACGTATATGGCCTTGCTATGTATGCCAACCGACATCCCGCCCCCTGGGAAATGCAATATTGAGCGACGACAGAATCCTGAATGAGCTCGTTACTAAATGAAGATTCAGGAAAATCCTACCGCACTCAACCGCGCAGACGGTGAAACATCGTGGACAAGCGAGTTTTGTCAATGCCATCAGGGGTTTTTACTTTTCGGCAGTCGCCGCAGTGTCAACGACGAACCGACGCGGTAAGGAACGTCCTGCCCATGGCGTTCAGCAAACCTCGCCGGCCGGATTCGGCTGCCAGATCGAAAAGCGACGCCGGCTTTTGTGCAGACGTCGGGGACACCTCGGAAAGCTCGCGGCCCGCCGCGGCAATCCGTTGGCTAAGTTGTTCTGAGGCGATTTGTTTTGCGCCACTCTTCGTATTCCCCGCGGGCATCGTCATGCAGCGGATAGTAACGCTGCAACGACCCGCCCTCCATGAGCTTCAGCCGAGAGAACTCCTCCCAGTCGTGATGCTTTTGCGACTCTTCGATTACTTTCGAGGCCATGGCAACTGGAAGAACCACCACCCCATCATCGTCGGCGACGATGATGTCGCCTGGGATGACCGTGACACCGCCGCAGGCAATCGGAACGTTGACGGCATTCGGATAGATGCTGGTCTGCACGTGGTAGTTGGGCGTCCACCCGCGCAGCCAGAGGGCGAGATCAAGCTTTTCGACATTGGGCCGATCGCGCATGCAGCCGTCGATGACAATGCCGGCGCCGCCTCTGCCTTTGAAATAGGTCGACATCATATCGCCGAAGACGCCAGAGCTCATGTCGCCGCGCGCGTCGACCACGACCACATCGCCCTCCTGCGCGTGATAGAGAACGTGCCGGTGCAACTGCGTCTCGGGATCGGCATATTCTCCCTCGTTGAAAAGGTCCGGCCGCTGCGGCAGGAACTGAAGAGTGAGGGCCGGGCCGACGATCGACTTCCCGCGGCTCTGCGATACGGGACCAACCATGTGCGGATTGCGGAAGCCCATGTGGCCGAGCGTACCGGCAATGGTCGCGGCGCCGATCTCCTTCAGCGCGTCGATCAGCTCTTTGGGCGGTCGCGTAATATCGGGCGTATGGGTCATTTTAGGCTCCGGTGGGTGAAACTACCAGTTGGTGACAGAACCGTCGCGGCGCTTGAGGTGAGGTGCTTCCCAGAAACGGAAGCTCTCCGCCTTGATTGCCTCTTCGTTGACCTCGACGCCGAGCCCCGGCAGGTCGTTCACCGGATAATCGGGGCCGTCGAGCCGTGGTTGCACGGGGAAGAAGTCGGAATTGTCGAAGCCGAGCTTTGCTTCGGGCGCTCTGGTTTCAAGCCAGGCGAAATTCGGCACCGCGGCGGCGAGATGGATCGTCGCTGCCGTGCAGATTGGGCCGAGGGGGTTGTGCGGCATCAGGTCCACATAGTGCGCCTCGCTCCAGCCGGCGACCTTCATCGCTTCGGTGAGCCCGCCAACGTTGCAGACGTCGAGCCGGTTGAACTGATGGATGCCACGCTCGATATAGGGCAGGAACTGCCACTTGCTGGCAAACTCTTCTCCGATGGCGAAGGGGATATCGGTCATCCTGCGCAGGGATTCGTAGGCTTCGGGTGTTTCGTCTCGTATCGGCTCCTCGAGGAAGTCAAGGACGCCACGGTCGAGCTTGTTGCAGAAGCTCGCCGCCTCTGCCACCGACAGCCGATGATGATAGTCGATGCCAAGAACGACGTCGTCGCCGAGCGCCTCGCGCGCCTTGTTCAGCATCCGTGCGGTAGGCCCGATCGACTCGCGCGGCTCAAAGATGTCCTTGCTGCTTTGCCCGATGGGGAAAAAGCGGATCGCCTGCCACCCCTGGGCATGGAGTTCACGGGCTCGTTCGATGGCAACATCGCCCTCGGCCTCGTCGCCGGTGGAGGCAAAGGTCGGAATGCGGTCGCGCTGCTTGCCGCCAAGCAGTTCATAGGCAGGCACGCCCAGCGCCTTGCCCTTGATGTCGTGGAGGGCAATATCGATGGCGGAAATCGCTGCCTGCAGAACGCGGCCGCCTTCGAAATATTGGCTGCGATAGGCTTCCTGCCAGATCCGTCCGATCTGCATCGGGTCGCGGCCGATAAGGAACTCGCGATAGTGCTCGATCGCGCCGGTCACGGCCTTCTCGCGGCCGCTCAAGCCACTCTCGCCCCAGCCGAAGATGCCGTTGTCGGTCTCCACCTTGACCAGCATCTGGTTGCGCGTTCCTACCCATACTGGATAGGGCTTGATCGCCGTGATTTTAAGTTTCGCAGTCATAAACGCCCTCGTTCACGCGTATCCGCGTGGTCTCAGTTGGCCTTGAGAGCCATTTCCGTTTCGCCGTCGAACAGATGCATCCGCTCCTGATCGAACTCGAGCCAGATCTGTTCGTCGGGCGCGACGGCAATGGTCGGCGGGACGCTGACATTGACGATGGCGCCGGAGAGAAACGCTTGTACGAAAGTCACGTCTCCGGTCGGCTCCACTGTGTAGGCCTTGGCAGGGACGGTCCCAGGCATCGCACTCTTGTGCAGCTTGATCGTCGAGTGGCGTGCGCCGAGCACGATTTTCCTGCTGGTTGCCCTTGCGACCTTCTGGGCGTTTTTTGGCGAAAGCTCGAGGCGCCAGCCTTCTGCGCTGGTCAACACGGTCTCGCCGCTTGCCGTTGACGCCTCCAGTGGGACAAGGCTCATCGCCGGGCTGCCGACGAAGCTGGCGACGAACATGTTCACCGGATGGGCAAAAACCTGCGCCGGAGTGTCGTATTGCTGCAGGTAGCCGCCGTTCATCACCGCCATCCTGTCGGCCATGGTCACGGCTTCGAGCTGGTCGTGCGTCACATAGATGATCGTCGCCTTGAGGTCCTGGTGAAAACGCTTGATCTCCGAGCGCATCTGCACGCGCAGCTTTGCGTCGAGGTTGGAAAGTGGTTCATCCATCAGGAATACCGCCGGATCGCGAACAAGGGCGCGGCCCAGCGCCACGCGCTGCTGCTGCCCGCCCGAAAGTTCGCGTGGCTTGCGCTCCAGCAGCTGCGTCATGTCGAGCACGCGCGCTGCTTCCCTGACCTTCCTGTCGATCTCGTCCCTTGGCAGTTTGCGCATCTGCAGCGGGAACGCCAGATTTTTGTAGACCGATTTCTGCGGATAGAGCGCGTAGTTCTGGAACACCATTGCGATGTCTCGATCCTTGGGATCGAGGTCGTTGACCACCTGGTCGCCGATGACGATGTCACCGGATGTGACCGGAATGAGCCCCGCCACAAGATTGAGCGTGGTTGTCTTGCCACAGCCTGAAGGGCCGACGAGCGCAACGAATTCGCCGTCATTGACCGTCAGCGAAACATCGTTGACAGCTTTGAAGGCGCCATAGGTCTTGACCAGATCTTTGAGGACCACGTGGGCCACCGGCAACTCCTTAGTGCTTGACTGCGCCTTCTGTGAGGGCGCGTACGAAGTAGCGTTGAAGAACGAGGAACAGGACCACGACGGGCACGCTCATCATGAAGCTTGCCGCCATCAGGCCCGGAAAGTCCGTCGTGTTTTCCGAGAAGAAGCGCTGGATGCCGACTGGCAGCGTCAATTGCTCGTTCTTGGAGAGGAAGGTGTAGGCGTAGATGTACTCGTTCCACGCACCGATGAAGGAATAGATCGCCGTGGCGATGATGCCCGGCGCCGAGAGCGGCATCACGATCAGGAGAAAGGCCTGGAATCGCGTTGCTCCATCGATGCGTGCGGCCTGCTCGAGCTGCACCGGGATGTTGTCGTAGAAACCCTTGAGGAGCCAGATTGCCAGCGGCAGGCCGAATGTGAGGTAGGTGAGGACGAGCGACCCATGGGTGTTAATCAGCCCGATCGCGCGCATCAGGATGAAGAGCGGCACGAGAAAGATCACTGCCGGGAACATGTTGCGCAGCAGGACGGCGAAGAACAGAAAGTTTCGGCCAGGAAAGGTGAAGCGCGAAAACGCGTAGGCCGCAGGAACTGCCACGATCACCGAAAGGATGGTCGTGGCGGTGGAGACGAGAAGGCTGTTCCAGAAGAAGCGCAGGAAGTCCTGGCCGACGCTGTTTTGCGGATCGAGCAGCTTCTGGTAGGAGGCGAGAGTGGGTTGGTCCGGCCATAATTGCGGCGGAAACTGCATGGCCGCGAAGCCGGACTTGATCGAGGTGCTCAACATCCAGATCATCGGCAATGCGGTGTAAAGCAGCATGAACACGAGAAAGATGCGTCCGCCCCACCGCCATCCATCGATGCGGGTACGGCGGCGCGCCTGGCCTCGATGAGCAGTCCCGGCAATCGCGCTCATTCGCCCGCGTCCTTCCGTTCGTTACCGCTCAGCGCACGGACGTAGAAGTAGCCGAGCGACATCAGGATCAGGAACAGCAGCACCGAATAGGCCGATGCCACGCCCCAGCGCTGGCGGCCGAAGGCGAGCTCATAAATGTGGGTGATCCAGATATGCGATGCATTCGACGGCCCACCGCCGGTCATGATCCAGGGGATGATGAAAGAATTGAAGTTGGCCACGGCCAGGAGAAGGATCGTCACGGTCGAAACGTTTCTCAAGTGCGGAAAGGTGACGTGCCAGAACCGCTGCCATGCATTGGCGCCGTCGACTTTTGCGGCGCGCAGCAACTGGTCGGGCACCGTCTGCAGGCCGGCCATCATCATGATCATGGCAAACGGAAACTCTCGCCAGATATTGACGACGATCAGCGAGGGCAGCACCGTCGTGACGCTGTCGATGAAATTCGGCGGCCGGTCCGCCAAGCCGAGGCCGACCAGCACCGCACCGATGATCCCGAAGTCCGAATGGTAGATCCACTTCCAGATATAGGACGCAGCGACCGCGCTGATGACCCAGGGAATGATCAGGATGGCACGCAGGATGCCCCGGCCGAGAAAGTCGCGATGAAGCGCGAGCGCGCAGGCAAACCCGAGGACGAATGAGATGAACGTGGATCCGAGCGTCCAGATAAGCGTGTTCGAGGTGACCGTCCAGAACACCGGACTTGTGAGGATAGCGGTGTAATTGTCGAGGCCGACGAAAATCTTGTCCCGGAGCTGCAGGCCAGGCGGTGTGTTAAAGAACGACAACTCGATCGTGTAGTAGATCGGATAGGCAATGACGATGAGCATCACGGCGATCGCGGGAAGCACGTACGCGTAATCGGCGCGGTGTTCCCAAATCTTTCGCAGCAAGCCCGACCTGTCGGATTGCAGTCTTCGGCGAGTCTCGGCCTTCGAAGTCAAGATCGTCACTGTGCGCTGCCCTTATTCTTCGGAACAGACCGGCCTCGATCAAGGCGCAGCCGGTCAGATCGTCAGGCTTGGACTAAAGTCCGCCGTCCATCAGGCCCTTGACCTTCTTGGCCGCGTCGTCCGCTGCCTGGTCGACCGTCATGGCCCCGGTGAGGGCATTCTGCAGCATGTCGGGGACGATGATGTTCATGATCTCGGGCGACTGCGGCAGCGCCGGGAAGGGGATGCCGTATGGCAGCATCGAGGTCGTGACATCAAGGAACTTGATACTGTCGAGGCGTTCCTTCATCCACTTGGTCTTGAAGCCGTTCAGGTTTCCGGGGTTCGAGCCGGCATAGGCCATCTTCAGTGACCATTCGGGGCTCGTCCACATGCAGATGATAGCCTTTGCTGCCGGCTCATCTACCTTGCCGCCCTCGACATATTCGGGCTTCAGGATGTGAATATTGGAGCCGCCAAACACGACGGCACGCTTGCCGTCAGGGCCTGTCGGAATCAGGCCGTAGCGCATGTTGTCGATAACGGTCTGCGCTTTTTCCTTGTCGCTGCCCGTCGTCTTCTTCTGCAGGTCGAGCATGACGTTATAGTCGGACGGGTGCGAGATCATCATGCCGAGCTGGCCAGCCAGGAAAAGGGGCTGGTTATCGGCCTGCTGATTGGTCAGCGCCGAAACCGGAACCGACTTGTCGCGAACATACATATCGTACGAGGCTTGCAGTGCAGCCTTGCTCTGCGAACTATTGAGCTCGACCTCCTTATAGGCCGGGCTCGCGGTGGCCTCGTCAAAGACGCCGCCGCCATAGGCCCACAACTGCGGCATGAAACGGTACGGTGTATTGCCCGCATTCTTGCGTGCCACGAGGCCGTAACCCGAAATGCCGAGTTTGTCGTGAATCTGCTTGGAATATTTGACAACGTCGTCCCAGGTTGCCGGAGCCTTGTCCGGATCGAGACCTGCACGCTTGAAGACATCGGCGTTCCAGATGAACGCCATCGTCTCATTGTTGGTTGGAATGCCGTAGGTCACGCCATCCCAGGTTACAGCCTTCATCGCTCCGGGCCAGAAATCGTCAGTCGAATAGCCGACATCCTCAGGTTTGAGCGGCTGCAAATAACCCTTCGCTGCAAATTCGGTGCCACCAAGGATTTGCAGGCGGACCGCCATGGGCGCTGCATTGCCAAGGAGCGCCGTCCGGAACTTGTCCAGAAGGTCATTATAGGTGAGGGCCTGCTCCTCAAGCTCAATGTTTGGGTAGGTTTTGCGGAAGGTCTCGAAGAAGTCCTTGTAATACTGGCGCAGGAGGTCGGGGTCGCCCTCGAACACGCCCTGATACCAGAAAGTCAGCCGCCCCTTGTAGTCGAGCGGAGTGACCTTGGAGCAATCGCCGGCCGTGTCAAAATCCTGTGTGCCGGCGATGGAGCGCACGTATTCCGGCGACCACTTGCTCAGGTCGACCGGCGCACCCAGCGCAGACACGGATGTCAACGATATCATTAAAGCAGTCGATACAGTGCCGTGCAGGACAGCACGGCCGAGTGAAATCCTCGTCATAGGTAACCTCCCAGGTTTTCTCCCATGCCGCTCTGCGTCAAGGCGAGCGGTCTTTGCTCCCCGGCCGCGAGATTTTCCCTAATGTATCCCTTCGGCCTGATCATACGTTTTCAGATCGGCGATTGCCTGTCAATGAGAGAAATCGTACATTGTTTTGAGAAGTATTGCGTGATATCTGGGAAATCTGTGTATTCATTGGGGACAATCTTGGCCGAAACGAGCGATTTTAAAGCGCAGCCACCCGAAGGCATCGACGCTATCGGGGCCTCCAGCGAAGGCGCTTCGCTTTATCAACTGATCAGGGATGACATCATCGAAGGGCGGCTCGCTGCTAACGAGCGGCTTGTTGTCACCGATCTCGCCCGGCGCCACGGCACCTCGACCAACCCTGTGCGCGAGGCTTTGCAACTCTTGCGCGGGGAGGGCTTCGTCACCTTCGTTCCCAACCGCGGAGCGCGCGTGAGGCCCATAGATCAGGATTTCGTTCGGGACATCTACGAGATCGGCGTCTTGATCGAGCCGGCATTGACGAAATGGTTCGTGAACATGGCCACCGTAGAGGACATTGCTGAACTCGAACGCATCCAAGGCCTGATCGAAGAGAACAATTTCGCCGACCCTTTCAGGCACAGCGAGCTGGACACCGCCTTTCACACCGTCATGTACCAGAAGCACTACAACCGCCATGCCGCCGAGCTCTGGTGGAAGCATCGCGAAGTCCTGCGAGCCGTAAGTCGGCGTTTCGACTTCACGCTCGCCCGGCGTGCCGCGATCCTCAGCGAGCATCGCGAGCTCATCGCGCATGTAAAAGCGGGACATGCCAACGAGGCAGCCGACCTCATTGCACGCCACGTCGAGGGCTCCGGCCGGCACATCCTCGAACACATGCGTGCGCGCAATGCCGCTCGAGCAGGATAAAATCCATAACCCTTGATATCGTTATCCCGACCACTTCAGTTAAAGGCAGTTGAGATGAAAATCACCAGCGTTCGGCCGTGGCTTATCAAATCCGATGCTTCTTATTGGGGAGAGTTCCTGTTCGTCGAAGTGACGACCGATGAGGGCGTGAGCGGCTGGGGTGAGATCACCACCACGACAAGGCTCGCCAATCGCGCCCTCTGCACGATCCTGCGGCAGATCGGTGCCGCTATTGCCGGCGAAGACCCGTCCCGGATCGAGTATCTGTGGCACAAGATATTCCGCAGCTTCACCTACATGGGCAGTCGCGGCGCCGCGGTCGAATGTATAAGCGCCATCGACATCGCCCTCTGGGATATCCGCGGCAAAGTTCTTGGCAAGCCGATTTATGAGCTCCTGGGCGGACCGGTACGCGATGAAATTTCGCTCTACACCCATCCCGACCAGCGTAAGTTTACAAGCAAGGAGGCTGTGGTCCGGGAAATTCGAGACATCGTCGAGTCCGGCCACACCGCGCTCAAGTTCGATCCTTTTCCCCACCAGGGCCGCACCGCCGGCGGACAGGCTCGCGAGCAGCGGGATGGCTATCTCGATGGCAGCATGACCCGCAAGGACGAGCGCGAAGCTGCCGAGCTTACCGCCCTGATCCGCGAAACGGCAGGTCCCGACATCGACATCCTCATCGATGCGCATGGCCGCTTTGACGTTCCGACCGCCATCCGCCTTTGCCGGAGCCTCGAGGAAGCCGGTCAGATCGACTGGTTCGAAGAGCCCTGTCCACCGGAGAGCCTCAACGCCCTCAAGCAGGTCCGTGAGAAGGTCAGCGCCGCTATCTCATGGGGCGAGCGCGGCCACACGAAGTGGGATTTCGTGCCGGTGCTCGAAAACAAGCTTGCCGACTACATCATGCCTGACGTCACTTGGACCGGCGGCATTACCGAACTCAAGAAGATTTCCGCCCTATGCGAAGCCTACTACATCCCGGTCTCGCCGCATGATGCCGCAGGTCCGATCAACGTGGTTGCGGGAGCGCAAGTGATGATGACCGTTCCCAACTTCTACAAGCTCGAAACGTCGGAGTGGAACCTGGGCAAGTATGATCACCTTATCGATAGGCCGCTCGACGTTTCGAATGGCAGCCTCAAGCTGACATTAAAGCCTGGTCTCGGCGTCGAAATGAACCGCGACTACCTGCAAAGCCACGAGATCGAGCTGGATTAGCCAGTCGCTCTACGCCGTCCCACCGTACGCGCGGTGACGTACCCTGCCGACCAAACGAGGATAGACCATGCTAGAGGCAGATGGAGCCGACGAGGCGCTCAATCGTGTAAACACGCATTCCAAGCCGTCAGAACTTCGCATCACCGACATGCGGGTTGCCGAAATTGTCGGCGCGCCGTTCACCTCAGCGCTGCTCAAGATCTACACCAATCAGGGCATCGTCGGGCTTGGCGAGGTGCGCGACGGTGCCAGCGCCACCTACGCGCTGATGCTGAAGAGCCGGTTGCTTGGCGAGAACCCATGTGACATCGACCGCCTGTTTCGCCGCATCAAGCAGTTCGGCGGGCACGGCCGGCAAGGCGGCGGTGTTTCGGCGGTCGAGATCGCGTTGTGGGATCTTGCCGGCAAGGCCTACGGCGTGCCGATCTACCAAATGCTCGGCGGTCGGTTCCGGGAGAAAGTGCGCGTCTACTGCGATACCGACGCCACCGTGCCGAGCGGTACCGAGACCGGTAAGCGCCTCAAAGAGCGCATGGAGCTCGGATTCACCTTCTTAAAGATGGATCTGGGATTGATGCAGATCGCCGACGTGCCCGGTGCGGTCGTGTTTCCTGCTGGCTCACTGGAAGGATACCGCAACTCTCCCAGTCGCGGGCCGTTGAAGACCATTGAAGAACGGCGTCTTCGCAACGCTGCCTACGATCTGCATAACGTCCAGCACCCGTTTACCGGGCTGCACTTTTCCGACAAGGGCCTCGACCTGCTCGAGCAATATATCGCCGAGGTTCGTGAGGTCATCGGCATGGATATACCGCTTGCGATTGACCATATTGGCCATATCTCGATGCAGAACGGCATTCGCCTTGCCAGGCGAATTGAAAAATACGTCCCGGCCTGGCTCGAGGATGTGATCCCATGGCAGTATAGCGAGCAATACCGACAGCTGCAGGACGCGACCACGGTGCCGATCTGCACTGGCGAGGACATATACCTCAAGGAAGGCTTCGAGCCTCTGCTCAATAGCGGCGGGGTCTCGGTTATTCACCCGGACCTGCTCACCAGTGGGGGCATCCTCGAGACCAAGAAGATTGGCGATTTGGCGCAGGATCACGGTGTCGCCATGGCCATTCACATGGCAGAAAGTCCAATCGCCGCCATGGCCGCCGCACATGTCGCCACCGCGACCGAAAATTTCATGGCGCTCGAATACCACTCCGCCGATGTCGATTGGTGGGACGATATCGTCACGGGACTTCCCAAGCCGCTGGTGAAGGACGGCTTCATCACTGTTACGGACAAGCCTGGCCTGGGGATCGACGACGTCGTCGATGAAGTCATCTCGCAGCATCTGCAGCCGGGTGTCACCGGCATTTGGCAACCTACGGATCGCTGGGACGATGAATATTCCTGGGATCGCACCTGGAGCTGAAGCGAAAAGGACCGAAGATGAAGATCACCGATCTCCGTTGCGCCGTCATCGGCAAACACCCGATCGTCCGCATCGTAACCGACAAGGGCCTCTATGGCCTGGGCGAAGTCGAATTTACCAAGTCCTACCTCAAGCCCTTCGTGCTGCATTTCCGCGAGGCGCTGATCGGCGAAGATCCGACTGACGTCGAGAGAGTGATGCTGAAGATCCGCCAACGCGGCTCTTTCAAGCCGTATGGTGCGGCAGTCAGTGCTATCGAGCATGCACTGTGGGATATTGCCGGCAAGGCTGCGGGGGTGCCGGTCTATAAGCTGCTCGGCGGCAAGGTGCGCGACAAGGTGCGTGTGTACAACGGCTCGATCCGCCAGAAACGCATGGGCGACCGGCCCGAGGATTACGCTGCTGACGTGAAATGGATGATGGAGCAGCCGCAGAATTTCTTCATGGTGAAGCAAGGAATCTCGTTCCACTCCAATATGAAGGACACGATCGAGGGCTTCCACTATGGCGTGACGCAGAAGAAGGCCGGCTACCACGGTGCCATGGATCAGGGCGTGATCAGCGAGCGCGGTTTCAATCACATGCTCGACTGCGTGATCGCGATGAAGGAAGTGCTTGGCGATAAGGTCAGCCTGGCGCTCGACTGCGGTCCGGGCTGGATGCTGCCCGATGCGATCAAGTTCGCTCGCGCAGTGGAGAAGTACAATCTCATGTGGTTGGAGGACATGCTGACTGGTGACTATGTGCCATGGGTCAATCCGCAGGCCTATCGTGAGCTGACGACCTCTACCTCGACACCAATCCACACCGGTGAGCAGATCTACCTGCGGCACAATTTCAAGGAGTTGATTGAGACGCAGGCGGTACGCGTCATCGGCCCCGATCCCGCCGATATTGGCGGTATCGCCGAGCTCAAATGGGTCGCCGAGCACGCTTACATGCATTCAATCCTTATGGCACCGCACGGCACAGCTAACGGTCTGCTAGGCCTCGGCGCGTTGATCAATGTCTGCGCCACGTTGCCCGCGAATTATGTCGCATTTGAATATCCAAGCGCCTCCGACCCTTGGTGGGAGGATCTGGTCATCGGCTTGCCGGCTCAGATTGTGAAGGACAGCATGGTGGACCTGCTGGAAGCGCCCGGGCTGGGCCTCGATATCGACGCCGAAGGAGCTAGGAAATATCTCAGCGAAGAGGATGCGGGCTTTTTCGACTGAACCTCCCTCCACATGCCATGCGATATTGTCAGGCGCCAGGCGCTGGCGCCTGTCGAAATAAGTGGTGTCGAACTGTAAACGGGGATGAGGGCTTCGATCTCAGGGTCACTTGTCACTATTGGGTACAACGGCGGCGACCTCTTGCGGCTCCGCCCACCCCCGCCGCCGAAGATGCGATTGATCTCACCGATACGTTGAATGTCTCCTAAGCCCTGAATCTTAGGTAATTTCCTACACGTCAAGTCGGCGCATACCAATGCCGGAGCAATCTTGGGATCGGCATGGAAAGCTATCGCCTGGAAACTGCTGCGTCCTTGGTTTTGAGGGGCACGGTGCGATCCTGCCGCTGCGCTTTCAGCTTATTGTCAGGAATCATCGCTAAAGCTTTTTCGACGCGTAGTGGGCTGGGGAAGGCGCGCCCAATCTCCATTCATCGACTCGGAACGGAAGTGACCTAACAGTCTCGCCGTTGATGCGGTATCGGGCTCATGGAAATGAGTTCGATCGCCGGGTGGGCTCGTCTGCAAATTTCTGGTTCGGCCAGCGTTTAGAAGGCTCAGCGGTTGAGGGATCAAAGCAGAAGGTATTCTATGAGACTTGAATTCAAACGCTCGGCCTCGCTTCTGGCAGGTATCGCCTTTTGCGCTCTCGCGATGGCCGGCACGGCTTCGGCTGAAGATCTGGAATTTTCCATCTATGGCGGTTACCAGACGGCACCGCATAGCCATATCGATGTTTCCGATGGCACCTCCTTCAGCGCCGGCTGGGAAGGCAAATCGTTCGGCAGCCCTCCCTACTACGGCGGCCGCGTCACCTGGTGGCTGGGCGATTTCAACCTGCCGAACTGGGGGGTGTCTCTCGACTATACCCATGACAAGGTCTATGCCGACGACGAGACCATGGCGCGTTCGCCGGGCTGGACGCATTTCGAATTCACCGACGGCCTGAATCTTTTGACGGTCAACGGCCTCTATCGCTTCAAGGACCAGGCTCGCCGCTGGACCCCCTATCTTGGCGCCGGCGTCGGCGTGAACATTCCGCATGTCGAAGTCACCCGTCCCCAGGGCACGACCTTCGACTACGAATTCGGCGGTGTAACCTTCCAGGCGCAGGCCGGCGTCGACTTCCGCGTCACCGACAACTGGTCGACCTTCGTGGAATACAAGGGTACCTATTCGCGCGTCGATGTTCCGATCGATAGCGGCGACCGCCTGAAGACGAACATCGTCACCAACGCGGTCAATGTCGGTATTTCCTATCACTGGTGATCGTCGCAAGCGATAAGCGCTGATACCCGACGCAGGTTGCTGCCCATCCCATCAGTAGCAATCATCGGGTCGGCGGTTTCGCGATAGCCGATCCGAGATCGGAAAAGCATCTGGCCGTATGGTGCATCGGCACGATATGGTCCTGTTGGCTTTATCCTCGGGACGGCTGCTGGGCCAAGCTAACAATGGTGTAACCAGCCACTAGGTCGCAAGGGACGGATTGTGCGTATTCTCCTGGTCGAAGACGACGAGATTATCGGTGAGGCGGTTCGCGATCACACGAATACGGCCGGTTACGCGACGGACTGGGTCCGCACGGTCGTCGATGCAGAAGCCGCAAGCAGGTCATTCGAATACGGGCTCGTTCTCCTTGATCTGCATCTTCCGGACGGCAATGGTCTGGTCTTCCTGGAATATTTTCGGGCGCGGGGCGGGGAGGCTCCAGTGATTGTCCTCACCGCCAAAGATCAAATATCAGACCGCATCGCCGGACTTAACGCGGGCGCGGACGATTATCTGATCAAGCCCTTCAACCTCGACGAACTCGAAGCGCGAATCCTTGCCGTTCGTCGCCGCTACGAGGGACGTCGGCGAAATACCATCGAGGTTGCGGATATCGTGATCGAGAGATCGTCGCACTCTATCAGCGTCGGCGGACAGGACGTTCAGTTGACTCCGCGCGAGTGGGCGTTACTCGATCTGCTTGTCGAGCGTCCGGGAAAACTCGTTACCCTGAAACGGATCGAGGACGCCCTTTATGCTTTCGGCGAGGAGGTCGAAAGCAACACAGTGCAGGTGTATATCAGCAGATTGCGCAAGAAGATCGGAATGGAGAAGATCAGGACCGCCCGAGGGCTCGGCTACATGCTGGCGGTCGAATGAGAAGAGATCGAAGCATCGTCCGACCTCTTATAGCCGCGCTCACAGGCGTGCTGGTGCTGTTCTGGCTTGGTGCCATCGGGCTTGGGATCTCGGTGATGCGGTCGGAATTCGACGAGATCTTCGACAATGCGCTCGAGGAGACGACCGAACGATTGCTGGCGATCGTGGAAGAGGGACAACTGCCGAATGTTCAGGAGGGAGAGCAAGCGCATCGCGCGCCATCGACCCCGTCCAAAAAGGAATATCTTGTCTACCAGGTTCGCGGCAGGGACGGAGCGGTTGTCTTTCATTCGAAAGACGCACCGCTCGAGCCATTCGATGTCCCCCTGACCGTCGGGTTCCACGACACGGAAAAGTATCGATTTTATACGGCAATGAGCGCGGATGGCTCACTGTTCCTGCAGACGGCGGACCGCTTCGGCCACCGGCGTGAGGCGGTGCGGGAGAGCGCGGTGACGATGCTCATCCCGCTTGCCATTCTGCTTCCGCTCAGTTTTCTCCTGATGACGTGGATTGCCAGAAGAGCCGTCGATCCGATCAACAAGCTGCGTGAGGCGATCTCAAAAAAGGGCAGTGGCAACCTGTCGCCTGTCGAGACCGAGACCGTACCCCGGGAACTGAAACCCATCGCTCAGTCGGTGAACCTGCTTTTGCAGCGCGTTCGGGCGGCGATAGCCGCGGAACGGGAGTTCGCCACCAACAGTGCTCACGAGCTTCGCACGCCCGTGGCCGGCGCGCTTGCGCAGACGCAAAGACTTCTCGCCGAGTTGCCGGATGAGGTCATGAAAGCGCGTGCCCGCAATATCGAGGCGGCGCTCTTAAAGCTCGGACGCACGTCGGAAAAGCTTCTCCAGCTTGCCCGAGCTGACGCCGGTCTTGGGCAGACGGCTGCAACGAGCGATCTTCGTCAGGTGCTTGACCTGATCGTCCGCGACTATCGCCGCAGTCCTGCCACAGAGCACCGTCTCGCCTACAGCCCATCGGCAGATCCCCTTATGCGAGCCGTCGATGTCGATGCTTTCGGCATTGTGGTCAGCAATCTCATAGAGAATGCCATCCTCCACGGACGCCCCACCGGCATAATCGACGTGTCGGTAAACCGCGACGGCAGCGTCAGCATCTCTAATGACTGCGCGCTATTATCTGCGGCCGATCTGGATGGGTTGAAAGTCCGGTTTCGAAGAGGGGCGACGTCCGCCAGGGGCGCTGGTCTGGGGCTCTCCATCGCCGATACGATCGTCCGACATATGGGAGGTGTATTGGAACTTCGATCGCCGGCGAGCGGCCGCTCGGAAGGGTTCGAAGCTCGTATCTTTTTGCCTGAATGATCGTCAGGCCCGAATAGCGTCGAGACGCCAGGACAGGGGCTGGAGCCGCCCATCGTTCGCGTAGCTGAAGACGAGTTGTCTGCGGGCAAACTGGTGGGCGAGCCAAAGCGTGAATGCGGCGCCGACCGCCCAGCCCATGATCGTATCGCTAGCCCAGTGTGCGCCGATCATCTGACGGGAGAGGCAGATCGCAACGCCAATTGCGACGACGAAGGGCCGGAGCGCCGGAAACGTCAATGCGACCGACATTGCCATCGCGCCCGCAGTCGCGGAATGGCCGGACGGGAAAGCGGCGAATTCCGAATTGAAAGCGAACGGTTTGAAATAGAATGGTCCGTCGACCGCAAGCAGTTCTGGCCGCGCCCGCCCCACGATGTTCTTGGCCAAGGCGCTTGCAATACCTGCGCCCGCCACAGACAGGAACAGGAAGGCGGTAATCGCGGTTGCGGCATTTACTTTGCGGACTGTCGAGCGGCACAAACCGCCGAGAGGCATCACGATGCGAGAAAGCAATATGACGCCCGTGACGGTCAGGATGAGCTGACCCGTCCCGAGATCGCTCAGCCAGTTGATAATGCCGTGCAATTGTTTCGGGACGGATTGCATCCAGACACCGAGGGCGAGATCGGCCTCGTTCATGGTCACGAGCGACGCCAGGAAAAAGACGAGAAGTATGAAGGTGGGTCTCTCCAGGAGCGCTCTGCGCGATGGCACGACCTGGACCTGGCTGGCAAAAAATCTCCGGTAACCTGCCCGCAAGCGCTTTCGTGCGCGTCCCAGAATTCGGTCTGTCGCCGCAACGAGAGCGACGAAGAGCAAGGCAGACCTTTTGGATATCGCGGGGACGTCGGTGGCTTGTACGCTCACTGTAATCGAACTTCCGTGGGTAATCTCGGCAAGAGGGGTGACCAGCGAAGTTCGATAGCCGATCAGACTGACAACAGCCTGAAGGCGATTTTCCCGGCTTGAGAAATTTGAGTGGAGGGAAGGGGACGTCGGCCGTTCACGCCAAGAATTTCTCGCCGGTGTGATGCTGACGGGAGGGCACGATGATGGACGTTCACAGTGTAATTGGCGGCGCAGGGTATGTGGGGAAGAGGACGCGCCGTCGATACTGTTCATTCACGGATGGCCACAGAGCATCTTTGCTGGAAGCCAGTATGAGAGCACGCGTGCAGAGAATTTCCGCCTCGTTGCCTCGGCCTGCGCGGCCATGGCGGATCGGTGCTCCCCTTGACGTGGGTATTCCACTGAGCTGCAGCTTTGGGCGGACGATATCGCCGCCGTCATAGATCAGCTCAACCCTTGCAAGCCGGTTCTTGCCGGCAAGGAGGCCTAGTCCTGACTGGCAACTACCGGCACTGTGCCTTCGTCCGGAACACGGGCCTCGGTCTGCCTGGCGGCTGATACGAGGCGCCGCTGTGCGCGGATTGCGTGCCATTGTTGGTCGATGAGGACGCCAATAAGGATAACACCACCCATGACGGCGAAATTTAGCGACGAGGGGATGCCGAGCAGATTAACGAGGTTCTGCAACTCCTGGAGCAGGACTGTTCCGAGTACGACGCCGACGATCGATCCCTCGCCGCCGCGGAGCGAAAAGCCGCCGAGTACGGCAGCGGCAATCGCGTAGAGTTCATAGAACTGGCCATGGCTCGCCGGCGAGATCGAGCGCGTATACATGGCGAAATAGATCGCCGAAAGCGCCGTCAGCAGCCCGCAGATGACGTAGGCCGACATTACCATCCGGCCGGTACGGATACCGGAATAGCGGGCCGCTTCCTCGTTCTTGCCGATCGCGTAGAGATAGCGCCCAAAGATTGAGCGATGCAGTACCACCCACATGACCACGGAAATGATGACAAGCGCAATGAAGGTGTTGGGAACGCCATAGAACCGTCCGGCCGTCAGAAATTCGAGGTCCGGGAAGTTCTGACCGAACGCAAAGCCAGCCGTTCCGTCGGCCGTATAGAAGCGTGCCGCACCGCGATAGATAAGTAGGCCGCAGAGGGTGACGACGAAGGGCTGCAGGTTCAGCCGGGTTATCAACAAGCCGTGGATGGCACCTATACCCGCGCCGAGCACGAGAATGAGTGGTAGCGCCAGCATCCATGGCATGTCCTGGACAGCGACGAAATCGACAAACAGCACCCCGAGAAGGGCTACGAGCGAGCCGACGGAAAGTTCGATGCCTCCTGTAATGATGACGTAGGCCTGGCCGATCGACAGGATGCCAAACAGGCCGATCAGGTTGGCGGTATTCGCCAGGTTGATCGGCAGCAGGAAGCGCGGATTGATGACGGCGACGACGATCCCGACGACGACGATGAGAAGCAGCAGTCCAAGATCTTTTTTGACCATGCGAGATCCATTCCCGATACCCAGTTATATTGCCGCAGCTGCTATTTTACGCCTTTACCGACAGCAAGCAAAAGGACGCTTTCCTGACTGAACTCATCCTCATCGAGGATGCCGGCGATCTGGCCTTCATGCATGACGGCAATGCGGTCGGAAACGCCGATCACCTCTTCCATGTCGCTGGAGATCATCAGGATCGCAACTCCGGCATCGGCAAGCGCCCGCATAAGTCCGTAAATCTCGTTCTTCGCGCCGATATCGATGCCGCGTGTCGGCTCGTCGAAGATCATCACCTTCGGGCTCATCGACAGCCATTTGGCAAGCACTACCTTTTGCTGATTGCCGCCCGACAAAGTGCCGGTTCGTGTCGAAACGGAGGGCGCCTTGATGCCGAGGCGAACGCGCTGCTTTTCGGCCGCCGCAATCTCCCGCTCGGCGGAAAGCATGAAGCGGCTGGCGAGCGCGGGAAGGTCGGCAAGGGTTATGTTCTGGGCGATCGGGAAATCAAGAAGTATGCCGTTACGCTTGCGATCCTCCGGTACCAGGAAAATCCCGCGAGCAACGGCATCCCGCGCGGAACGAAGTACGATTTCCTCTCGGTCCTGCACAATAGCTCCGCCGTAACTGCGGTCTATGCCGAAGAGCACCCTTGCGAGCTCGGTGCGGCCTGACCCGACGAGGCCGGCAAGCCCGAGGATTTCTCCATACCTCATTTCAAGATCGACGGGGCGACTGGGATAGGCCGCGGTGCGCACGCCGCTTGCTTTCAGCGCAACTGATCCAGGTGAGCGCTGCGGCTTTGCCGTACGGGCCGCAAGCGCCCGGCCGATCATCAGCTTGACCATCTGATCGTGACCAATGTCCTTTTTTGCGAGCGTGCCGACAAGGGCACCATCGCGCAGGACTACAACCCGGTCGGCGACGCGCTCAACCTCGTGGAGGCGATGCGAGATGAAAATCACACTGATGCCATCCGCCTTCAGCAACTTGATGATATTGAGCAGCCGCTCGGTTTCCGCCAACGGAAGGCTGGATGTTGGTTCGTCGAAGATGACCAGCCTTGCGTTGATGGATAGCGCCTTGGCAATTTCCACCATCTGCTGCTCGGCGAGCGAGAGCGATGCGACTGGCGTGTCGGCGGAGAAATGCGCGCCCACGCGCTTCAGAAGCGGCTTTACCATGTCCCTTAGGCGATCGCGATCGACGAGCTTGAAAGGTCCCGCCTTCAGCGGTTCGCGCCCAAGAAAGATATTGGCAGCGACATCGAGATTCTCAAAGAGATTGAGTTCCTGATGCACGAAGGCGATGCCGGACGAGATGCTCGATTCCACAGTGAGATGACGAAGCTCTGTCCCGTCGAGCAGAATCCTTCCCCGGTCGGGGGCAATCACGCCGCCGAGGATCTTCATCAACGTCGATTTTCCGGCCCCGTTTTCGCCGACGAGGCCGATGACCTCGCCTGGCGCGATGTCCAGTGAAAGACCGTCTAGTGCAACGACGCCTGGATAGGTCTTGCCAACTCCGGAAAGCGAAAGGAACGGCGTTGAGGGCACGCCCGGTGACGGGATGTCGCTGCTATGATTCATCGCCTGCCCATGACTGCTGGTAATGTCAACGTGTTCAGCGGCAGCGGCGAGGGCCGCTGCCGTGAAGCCGGTTTATTTTCCGGCCATGGCCTTCAGGTTGGCGGCATATTTGTCCACGTCATCCTTGCCGATGATGACCGTGGGGATAATAATCAAGCCGTCGGCGGGAACGCCGGACTTGTCGCCCTTGAGGTAGGCGGCCATCAGTTTCATGCCCTGATAGGCCCATTCGAACGGCTGCTGGACGACGGTCGCGGCGATCGTGCCTTCCTTGACGCCCCCGAGTGTAATCGGATCGTCATCAAAGCCGACGACGGTGATCTGGCCAAGCTTGCCTGCGTCACGAAGCGCCTCATAGATGCGTGGCGTGTTGTAGGAATAGAAGCCTACCATGCAGGTGAGATCGGGGCTGGCGACCAGCGCATCCTCAACGTTCTTCTTGGCACGGGTCTGGTCGATGTCGTCCCCGCGAACGTCCACCAGCTCGATCTTGGTGCCCTTGAGCCCCTCCTTCATGCCTTCGATGCGTTCGCGTGCATTATCGGCACCCAGCAAGCCGACGAAGCCCATGCATTTGCCGCCGTCCGGCATCGCCTTCTTGGCGATTTCGGCGGCTTGCTTGCCGGCATCAACATTCGAGGAGCCGATATAGGCGACGCGATTGGTCTTCGGTGCGTCGCTGTCGGTGGTGAAGAGAGCCGTCTGCGAGCCGATTTTGTTGAGGCCGTCCGTCTGGGTCTTGGGATCGACGGCGGAAACCATGATCCCCTTGACGCCAGCACTGACAAGATCTTCCATCAGGCGCTGCTGAATGGCGACGGCCGCCTGCTCAGGATATTTGAGCTCCATGGTGTAATCAGGCATTTCGCTCTGCGCCTTCTTCACCCCCGCCTCGGCGGCTTTCCAGAAGTCGGACGCTCCGTTGACGACGAATGCGAGCGTCGGCTTGTCGGCAGCGTGGGATGCAGCCAGAGGCACCACGCTCAGCATCAACCCGGCGAAAAACAAGGCAGCATTCTTGCGTTTCATTTGTTTCATAATACTCCTCCCGAAGGCCGCAATTGCGAGGGCCCGTTCGCGACTTACGGTCGGCCGAATGCGCGCGCCCCCTCCAAGGGCCTGTCGCAAGGCGACGTCTGGCATGGGTGCCGATCGCCCTCCGACGGTATACCAGAATCTCAATTAGTAAATAGTAATATTAGTGGGAGTCGCAGGAGCTTCGGCATAGCAGTTCGATGGAGAAGTTGTACCCGCTGCCCCACGACCGCTTGTTCCTTTTTCAGGGGAACTCGCCATCACTCGATATCCCCGCAACCAACGGCCAGTCCGCCGGCAGCGCGCCGCCGGCGCCCGGTGCAACGCCGCCGAGGCAGGTCCGTGTCCGAATTGCTGTTTTGCTGCAATCCCCGAATTGCGCCAGTCAACCAGACCAGCGCAAGGGCTTCTCGTGTTCGCTAGAGCGGAGACGAGATCAGAGGGCGCCGTAAATGGTATTGCGCAGGTCGACGGTGAACTGCCCCCACATACCCTCCAGCGCAGTATTGGTTAGCGCCACGACCGTCAGTTCCTTCTGTGGATCCACAAACCAGCTGTGACCATAAACCCCGCCCCAGCGATAGGTGCCCTTTGACCACGGTGCCTGCGCGGCGACGGGATCGGTGACCACGGCCCATCCGAAACCGAAGCCGATCCCGGGGTCCAGCGGCTGGCGCACGCCGTGCGCCTGGTCGCGGGTCATGAGGTCCACCGTCTCCTCGGAAAGAAGCGGTGCACCGCCTTTACGGATTGTCTCCAGTATCTTGAGCACCTCATGCGCCGTCCCTGCCATGCCGGCGCCGCCGGAATGATAGGACTCGAGATCGAAGATGCGGTCTGGCGCGAACTTCACCGTTCCGGTCAATGCCACGACGGATGCTTCCGCTCCCATGCGCTCGGGCTCGGGCGAGGCGTTCTTATAGGCCGCCGCCAGTCTCTCGCGGTCAGTAATGTGGAACGCGGTGTCGCGTAGTCCAAGCGGGCCGGTCACAAGCCTTTCGATCGCCTCGCCAAGCCTGGTGCCGGTTTGCTTTTCGATGACACCGCCGATGACATCCATCGACAGCGAATATTGCCAGTTTGTGCCCGGCGTGAAGAGCAGGGGCGCGCTTGCGATACGCCGGAGGTTTTCGGCCAGCGACAGGCCAGGCTCCGCCAGCCCATCGGAAACGCCAGCGCGAACATAGGGGCCATTTTCCTCCGTGAACCCGTAGGTGAGACCGGCTGTATGCGTCAGGAGATCGCGGATACGGATCACAGGTTCGTTGCCATCCGCGAGATGCGGCCGGAAATCCGGCAGCCATCTCGTCACAGGATCGTCCAGTTCGATCAGCCCCTGTTCGACAAGGCGCATGGCCGCAATCGCAACGATCGGCTTCGTTGCCGATGCCAGGCGGAAGATCGTATCCTCCGTCATGGCGCGGTTCGCCTCGCGGTCGGCCAGGCCGGCAGCGCGGTGGTAGACGAGTTCCCCATGCCGAGCAACGAGAACGACCGCACCCACGAGCCGACTTTCGAAGAGCGTGTGATCGATGACGGCGTCGAGGCTTCTAGCCAGGGAATTGTCTGCAACAGCAGTTTCGAGAGGGAGACTCATGCGACCAAACCTCCTATATCACAATGATCGTTCCTGAATAACCTGAACCGATTTTGATTTCTAGAGTGATCGTTGTGAAAAATAAGGATAGCGATAAAGAATCTACGGCACGCAAGCGTGGCCGCCCGCCGGCTTTCGATCGCGAGACGGTGCTTGCGGCTGCGCGCGACGTTTTCTGGGAGCATGGTTACGACGGCTCGTCGATCGCCGATCTCACGGCATCCATGGGCATCACGCCGCAAAGCCTCTATGCGGCGTTTCAGTCCAAGGCAGACCTCTACCGGGAGGCTCTTGACCAATATCGCCGTATGCCCCGGCCCTATCCGGGCAATCCGTTGAGGGAGCAGATTGATACGGTTTCCGCCTTCGAACGTTTCCTGATAAATTCGGCGATGATCTTTACGGCCCCCGATCACCCGAAAGGCTGCATGATTTCCACGGCCGTGCTGAACTGTGCCTCCGAAAACGAAGATATTGCCTATCATGTGTCCTCGCTTCGCCAGCAGACGCTCGATGCCTTCACAGCGCGTATCGAGAGCGGAATAGCGGATGGGGAGCTTCGCCCCGACACGAATGCAAGATCATTGGCGCGTTTTCTCGGCGCAATCGTGCAGGGCATGTCCGTCCAGGCGCGTGACGGGGCCACGTCGGAGGAACTGATGGAAATGGTGACGCACGCCATGAACGAACTCGGCCGCTACCATTCCAGCTGAAGAAGAGCTGATATGCCCTATGTACCCGAAGGCTATGCGTGGTGAGCTGACATCGCCCACGCGATGCCAGCAAATCAGACCCACAGGCCGAGCGCGATTGCCGACCTTGGGTCCACAACATCCTTCAGTACTTTGTGACGGCGGCATCGCTGGCGAGCTTGCGCTCCAGTTGCCTTCTGAACTCCTTCTTCTGAACGTTTGACGCGAACCGGGTCTTCCTGAGCGAATCCTCCGCCACCCGAGATACGGATGTGCCGAGAATGCGCTGTAACGTTGACATCAAAGTTGCCTTGTCGTTGTCGAAATCGCCGTGATGTCTGGCGTCGCTTGCGCTGCCTGGCGCGAGGAGCCATCGGAGGCGGTCTCCGTCGAATATGGATGCCTGGGAGGCGTCCACATCCTTCGCCAGGCCCAACAACGGAATTCCAGGCCGTATGGCGGGGATGTGCGGAGATTTTTCGAATGCGTTGCTGACGAGATAGAGCAGCGACTTATGATAGATCTGGGCGCAGTCGTCATCCTGTTCCGTTGCGTCGTCCAGCGTATAGAGATCGAATTCTTCGATCGCCTTGCTCTTTATTGCAGGAAGATACGCCTTTTTGAAAAGTTCGATCGTGCAGGCCGGAGCCCAGAGGTTCAAGCTTTTGATCGGGACTTTCGCCGAGGCGAATTTCTCGACCAACGGGGCGTGGAATATCGATCCAGCACTATGACCAACCAGGTGAATCTCATCGATTTTTCCAGCTTTATACAGGTCGATAAGGTGATCACCGACGAGCCTTGCCGAGCCGTTCTTGTTGCTGGTAGCCAGGAGTGCGTTCTCCTTCATCTCGTCCCAAAGAGCTTTCCCGCCCAGATTCCTCGCAAGCACTTCGAGTGTGTCGTCAAGCCGATCGAGCATGAAGTCCTTGGCCCGGTCGAGAACGTCCTCGTCACGGCGGCGTCCGACGGCATCGCGCAGGATGTTCTCGATCGTCGTCCACGCGTCCGAGCGCCAGATGAAAGATAAAGGATAAACCTGCGACTGCAGCAACGGCGCGAGATTGCTCGACACCGTTTGAATTGCGCCGTCCTGACCAACGAGGCCACCGTGGGCGTACAAGAGTACCCTTTTCCGCTTCCAGGATTTCATCGCCGCGGGCATCCGCTCCGTAACGAGCGTCTTCAACCCCTCCGACGTCAGACCATAGGTGCCTTTGTCGTCCAGAACTCCGTCGTTCTTTGAGGTTATGATGTACGGCCTCAGATCGGCGTAGATCTGGCTCTCGTAGCTTCGCGGCGCGTTGGCACGCATATTGGCGGTCGCCAGGGAGGAGGTAAGATCGACGGGCGCACCGAGAGCGGCGACCCAGACATCCGAGCCGTTTGCAAGCCAGTCGGCATAGGAGAGATTCGCGAGCCCGCCCGTGCCCCATTTGCCGCCCCAGCTGTTCTGGATCCAGAAACCACGCCTGTCGAAACCGACGATGGCGAAGGCGTGTCCACCGATCACGCCGGGACGGTACTCGATGTTCTCGTCGCCAGACTTCACCGCTTGCCAGCCGTCGTGTACGCGCGCGGTGGCATATAATATCCCTGTCTCGGAAATTGCGGCGTGCATCGACACCAGGTCTTTATGATTGACCCGGAAATATGCTCCAAGCGGCCGGGCCAAAGCATCTGCCGACCGTTTTTCTTCGAGGGTCGGGTCAGGGTCTCGCTCCTTCCAGAGCGCGTAAGCACAGAGGCCATGTTTGAACCAGCCCTTCATCGCGCCGCGCGCGCTCGAGCCGTTGTAATTCTCGCCGGGCCATTCGTCGTAGCGCTTTGCCATCGCATACAGCATCCACGCGCTGACTTCGTCCGCGGTTGGATTCTGGCCTCTTGCTCTCAGCAGGTAATTCGCCACGGTCGCGAGACCGAACCCCGTACACGCTCCCTCGCTTCCTTGATCCAGGATCGGGATCTTGAAGTTACGATATGCCTGCAGGTCCGATTTCGCCGGAACACGGACCAGCGTTGGTATGAAGATCGTATCTCGAAAGTCTATTGTGTCCGGTAAAGCATCGAATGTGCGTGCTGGGTCTTTCTTGGACGTTGGCATGCTGGACCTCCGGTGCTGAGACGAGTGATTATGAGAGGAAAAGCAGATCCGTCGGGATCGTCAGCATCGACCGATCGCAGGGCTCTTCGCGTCGATTATCAGTCGTTCCGCGACGAGATTAACGCTGGTCGGCAGGAATATCGGCACAGGACTGACTTTGGCCGGCAGCAGCAATCCAACAGGGAAAGGATAGCTGTTCGACCAGGTCAGATCCGACGTTCTCCCGCTTGGCTTTCTCCAGTGTGATCTGCCGTATTCTCTTGTTTCCGTCGTAGAAGAGTAGAAAGCGGTAAATGTGATCGGGGATTTTCGCCGCTGCCTTTGCGTCCGTCATCGATGTTGTCGTCGACGTGTTGCTTTGCGAGCCTGTGGCCGAACCTGACGCGGGCACGATCGGAGGTTCGGTGGCGACGTTTGCCAAAGCGTCCAGTATCTGGCTCCGACGTGTGGCTACAATTGTGATCGGGCTCTGTTCTGCTGAGGTGACGGAGTATCGATTGAGCCTGAACCCGTCCAGGCAGGCGGCGACTTCCGTTCTCGACTTGTTGACGCCCGTGCAGGAAAGCACGGCTTCCCCGGTATTGTCCTCGACCTGCTCGAGATTATCGGCAATCTGTTCCAGGTAGATCGAATTTGGCTTGAAGCCGAGACGCAAGCCCGTCGCGAAATAATCGATCAGCCTTTTATCCGGAAGTACCTCAAGATCGTCGGGAATTATCTTGAAGTCCGATAACTTGTTCCAATCACGTCCCTGGAAGCACGTCCTGGAGCCGCGGGTATAGAGGTCCTGCCTGCCGCCCATTTCCAGCAATTCGTAGATTGTCCGGAGCGTGTCGATGTCATTAAAGCCGAAATTGCTGAAAATTGTCTGCCGAAGCTGCCGGCAGTCGTTTTCGACGATCGGGCCTGTTCCATATGCGACTTTCGAAAGCATCGCGCGTTTATCGTCATCCGCGGCAAGGCTGGAGAACAGGGTATTCTTCTGATCCCCGATTGCCGGCATTTGGATCGACAGCATATTCGTATTGACGTTCGAATAGTCCGGTGCGGGCAGATCCCGGGTTAGCTCGCTCCAACCTATGTCGTTGCCGGCGACCATCGATCTCCGGAACTTTACAGTTGCGGTCAGAGTGCCCACCTCATCATCGCCTTGCGGAGTGGTGAGGACGAGAACGCGTTTGATCACACCGTCACGCGATCTCTCGGCGAAACCGAAGGTCGCGTTCGATGACTCTTCGAAGCTATAGTAAGAGGTGAGAATGCTGTCGGTAATTTCGGTCGCAGCGTCCAGCGCGGGTTTTGCCGCCTCCGAAACAACTCCTCCTCCGGCGACGTCTATGAGTGGCTTAACGCGATCCAGCAGGGCTTTCACATCGAAGTTCGCCTTGGTCGTCGCGCGGGCCTTCAGGACGAAGCTCAGAGGGTCGTTGTCGTAGCGTATATACGGCGTGCTGAACTCAAAATCGCTATTGGTGCCGAACGTGCGCTCGGTGTTGTTGGCCATGTAAGAATAGATTGGACGCTCGGTCGATACGTAGCTACCCAACCGCGGTGCCACCGAAATCGTGATTTCATCGGTGTCAGCCGACGTGAAAATCCGCTTGAACATCGCGCCGATCGACGCGGTGCTTCGCGATCCCGGCGGTCTCGACTTAAGTTCGAAACGGAACGTCAAAGCGGCGTAGTATTCGCCGGCTTGAGGGATAAAGCCGCCATTCCAGTTGTCGCAGCTTGTCTGGTTTATATTCAGACCACGCCACGACGCGCTGCCTTGGCCCTGGCACGTCTGTTGAGCGCCAGCGCCTCCACACATCGCGAAGAACAGGAAGAAAATCACAAGCAACTTCCGCATTCCAGCCCCCGCCAGACGACCTGAATCGACATGCGTGCACGGCCGGCACGCGTTCATCTAATCCATGTCATGAAGAAAAATTGCAAGTTTAAGTAAAGTCAGTCGTCGGATTTTGTCAAGCGATATCCGCCTCAGATCGAGGCCGCGTGAATGCGCGACGATGCAGGCGTCGAGGCGAAATGGTTGGCGATATAGGCGCTCAATACCTCCGAACCGGCTGCGGCTTCTCTTGCAGAACGTGCTACCGCTTCTGAAGCGAACGCAAATACTTCGACATGAAATGCGCAGCTTACGGTCATGCCGGACACGACCAACGTTGTGAATGTAAGTGCCTGCGGCTTCGTCCTCTAATACCCAAGGGGCGCCGATTGCTGCGATGGGCGGTACCGAAATCCATTTGCAAACTACATTAGATTGCATTACCGTCCATAACACTTGGGGGTTATAAACCTCGCATTGCATTTCGGCTTTTTGTTTTCCTGTTGCTCGTCATTCGGAAGGCCCTGCATGCACCCAGATAGCCAGTTCACACACGCCGATAACACGACCCTCATCTTCAACGAGCTGAAATTTCGCTCGCTGACGGTCAAGAACCGGCTCTTCCGATCCAACATATCAGGCCAGTTCGACGACTATAACGGCCACGGCGGCAATGCCCGGCTGAACTGGGAGGAGAAGTTCGCGCGGGGCGGGATCGGCTGCATCATTTCATCCTTTACCCCGGTCTCCGTGCGCGGCCGTATCCTCGTGCGTTACGCGATGATCGACGACGACGACAAGATCCCGTTCTGGCGGGAGGTCGGCCACCGCGTCCACAGCCATGACTGTCGGTTCATCATGCAGCTCAGCCATTCCGGCCGCCAGCAGGACATGGGCGGCGTCGAAAACCTGTTCAACAGGGGCCTGAGCTCGACGAACAAGAGCGATTACTTCCATGGACTGCTCGCCCAGGCGATGACGAAACCCGAGATCGCCGAGGTTGTTGAGCAGTTCGCGCAAGGGGCGCGGCGCGCACGCGAGGCAGGGCTCGACGGTGTCGAGCTTCACGGCGCCAACGGCTATCTGCTGACGCAGTTCCTGAGCTCCGGCATCAACGACCGGACGGATGAATATGGCGGCGGCTGGGAGGGGAGGGCGCGTTTCGTGCTCGAGATCGTCAGGGCGATCCGCCGCGAGGTTGGCCAGGACTTTCATTTGCAGATGAAGATCAACGGCGTTGACCACAATGACTGGCTCTATCCCTGGATAAAAAAGGGCAACACGCTCGACGAGACCGTCAAGATCTGCACGATGCTGCTCGACGGGGGCAAGGGCGTCGACTCCTTTCATGTTTCCAGCGGTTCGACCTTTCCGCATCCGCGCAATCCGGCCGGCGACCTGCCGCTGAACGACCTGCATCGGTGGTACGACGGCATGCTCTCGCAGGGCACGCGAGCGCCGATGAATTATGCGATCTTTTCCAATCCCCTGCTGGGGCGCGCCTTCCAGGCGCTCTGGCGCTGGCGTCGGGGCAAGGTCATCGAGGGCATCAATCTCGATTATGCGCGCGCCGTTTCCGAAGCGATCGGCAAGATCGACCCTGCGATCAAGGTGCTCTGTACCGGCGGGTTCCAGCATGCCGACAGGATCGCCGAGGCCATCCGCTCGAAAGCCTGCGATGGCGTCAGCATGGCCCGCCCGCTGGTCGCCAACAACGATCTGCCGAAGATCCTCGCCGAGGCCAACGGCCCGGAGAAGGAATGCACCTACTGCAACAAGTGTCTGCTCAACGATCTCGAAAACCCGCTCGGCTGTTATGACCTCAGCCGGTTCGACGGCGCGACTTTCGAGGATCGCTACAGCGAGATGATCAAGCAGGTCATGTCGGTTTTCGAGCCGCCGACCTTCCATTGAGGCCCGCATCGCACGCGCATCCGGAGGGGATCCATGAGCAGCGACAACGACCGCAAGACACCCGTCGAGATCGCCGTCGCCCGCCACCGCCGCTGGTGGCTGGCGGTCGTGGTGCTGCTGTTGCTCGCGCTCGTCTACTATCTGGTTTTCGTCAACCAGTATGTCGTCGCGTTCAAAAGTCAGAGCGAGCATTTCATGCATGGCTCGATCGGCAGCGAGACGGCGACGGGGCCGCCCTATTGGGTCTTCAAGGCCTTGCCGGTCATGTATGCCGACAGGCTCGGGCCGGAAGGCTGGAGCCGCTTCGGTTTCCTCTACGAAAAGCCGGGCGACGATCTTCCGATCGGGGTGTCGCGCCGCGTGGTCTCAGGCGTCGAGCGGGTCTGGCTCAACTGTTCCGTCTGCCATGTCGGCACCTATCGTCTGCCCGGCGATCCGGTTCGCCACCTCATTGCCGGCGCGCCGTCCAACAATCTGCGTCTGCAGGAATTCATCCGTTTCTTCATCGACGTCGGCCGCGATCCCGGCTTTACCGCCGATACGCTGATTGCGACGATCGATAGCCCCAAGGTTGGCGGCGACCTCAATGTCTTCGAGCGGCTGATCTATCGCTACGTGGTCTTTCCAAGGATCAAGAGCGCCTTCCTCGATCTCGGCACACAGCTCGATTTCGTCAAGCGTCAGGAGGATTGGGGTCCCGGCCGCGTGGATACGTTCAATCCTTACAAGGCGCTGCAGTTCAACTTTCCCATGGACGAGGCTCATATATCAGGCGCGGCGCTGAACGGCTCTTCCGACTATCCCGCCATCTGGCGCCAGCGCCCCCGAGAGGGCATGAACCTCCATTGGGACGGCAACAATGATTCCGTCGCCGAACGAAACCTGAGCGCCGCACTCGGCGCCGGCGTGACGCCTGTGACGGTCGACCGGGCATCGATCGCGCGCATCGAGGACTGGATGTGGGATCTGCCTTCGCCCCCATTCCCTTCCGCAGCCAAGATCGATCAAGCGAAAGTGGCGGAGGGCAAGACGCTGTTCCTGCATTACTGTGCCGATTGCCACGGCTTCAAGGATGCGAACGACTACAGCTACGACAGGCGGCGTTTCACACGCCTCGGCAAGACGGTTCCGCTCGCTGATATCGGCACCGATGCCGGACGCTGGACCTCCTATACGGCAAATTTTGCCGCTGAGCAGAACCTGCTTTACGCCGGCTATCCCTGGCGCTTCAGCCGCTTCCACAAGACGGACGGCTATGCCAACCACCCGCTCGACGGCATCTGGGCGCGCTCGCCCTATCTGCACAACGGCTCGGTGCCGACGCTACGCGATCTGCTCGAGCCGAGCACCAGGCGGCCGCCCGTCTGGTTTCGTGGCAGCGACGAATTCGATCTCGCCAGGGTGGGCTACCGCTCGGATCAGTCGGCCGGAGGGGATCTCTTCCGCTACGACACGACGCGACCCGGCAATGGCAATGCCGGCCACGAAGGATATCGCTACGGCACCGAGCTGCCGGACGCGGCAAAAGACGCCCTCGTCGAATATATGAAAACGCTATGACCCAGTCGCGCTCGCTCAGCAAATGGAAGGCACGGCATGCGGTCCTCGTCTGGATCGGCATCCTTCTGAACTTCGCCTTCGTCCTGCCGCTCATCTTTTGTCCGGAATGGATCCTCGGCCTCTTCGGAATTACCGTCAACCAGCTGATCTGGCCGCGATTTGCCGGTCTGCTGCTCGGAATCCTGTCGATCTTCTACATTCCGGCGACGCTCGATATCGACCGCTACCGCGTGTTCGCCTGGCTCGCGGTCTTCCCCTCCCGTACGCTCGGCACGGTTTTCTTCTTTTTTGCCGTCTTCGTCTTCGACCAGCCGCTCGGCTATCTCGCCGGCGTCTTCCTCGACGGATCGGTCGGCATCGCGACGCTTTTCTGTCTCCTGCGCATCCTGCGGCTCGAACAGAATATCGCCGAAGGGAGACCGGCATGAGGCGCGTCTTCTGGAAATGGCTTTTCGGCGTTCTGGTCCTGCTCGTCGTCGGCGCCTTCGCGCTGTTCTTCCTGCTCTTCCGGCCGGTGGCCCAGCCGCGGACAAACGATCTCGCGGAGGTTTTCAATCACGGTTCGATTGGCAATGAAGAAGCGCAGGGCATTCCCTACTGGATCTGGCGCGTCCTGCCGCAGCTCTTTCCCGAGCATCTGCCCGCCAACGCCGATGGCTACGGCGCCTTCGGCCTCTATTGGCGGGCCGGCGACGAGGTTCCGGTCGGCCTTTCGGTCAGGACGCTCGGCGTCATCGAGCGCGTCGCGCCGAACTGCGCCTTCTGCCACCAGGGCAGCTACCGGCTTCGCGCCGACGAGCCGGCGCGGCTGGTCGAGGCGGGGCCGGGAACGAGGGTCAATCCGCAGGCCTATATCCGCTTCCTGATCGCCGTCGGCGCCGATCCGCGGTTCACCGCCGACCGGGTGATGGCGGAGATCGGCAGGATCTACGACATGCCGCTCTGGGAACGGGCGCTCTATCGTTTCGTCCTGATCCCAGCGACCCGGTCGGCCTTGCAGGAACAGGGGCGACGCTTCGCCTGGATGAAGGATCGGCCGGACTGGGGTCCTGGCCGGATCGATCCCTTCAATCCGGTCAAGTTCCAGAATCTTGAACTGGCCGACGATCACACGATTGGCAATTCAGACATGATGCCGCTGTGGTCGCTTGCCGATCTCGCCGCCACCAACACGCGCCGTTTCTCGCTCCATTGGGACGGCTTGCAGACCGACCTCTACGAGACCGTAGTTTCCGGTGCGATCGGTGACGGCATGACCTACAAATCCTACGGGGGGACGGAAGAGGGGCTTCGCCGCATTACCGATTTCATTCGCCTGCAGGGACCGCCGCCGTCGCCCTTTTCTCCGCTCAAGCCAGAAGGCGATTCCTATCATGTCGATGCGGCGGCGGTAGACGCCGGTCGAGCGATCTATCTGGCGCGATGCTCCGTCTGCCACGATGCCAAGGGTGCGCGCTACCGGACCCCGGTCTCGATCGTCGAACTCGGCACGGACCGCCATCGCCTCGACATGTGGACCCCCGCGGCCCGCGATCGGTACGCGGCTTACGAGCCTGGTTATGCCTGGGGTTTTACCAACTTCCAGAAGACTGACGGTTATGTCGCGACGGGTCTCAGAGGTCTCTGGCTGCGCGGTCCCTACCTGCATAATGGCAGCGTCCCGACATTGCGCGCCCTGCTGCTTCCACCGGCCGAGCGGCCGACACAGTTCTACCGCGGCTACGATCTGGTGGATGCTGAGAACGGCGGGTTCGTGAGCGCGCGTGACACAGCGGGGCAACAGTACGGCACGCTTTACGATACGAGCCAGCCTGGCAACGGCAATGGCGGCCACCTCTGGGGCACGGATCTGCCTCAGGAGGCGAAGGAGCAACTGCTTTCCTATCTCAAGACACTTTGACCATCAGGAGGGGTCGATGGCAAACGTCAGACAGCGCATCGTACGGTTTCTCGCCTGGATCGTGGTGGCGGTCGTCACTCTTGCCGTCGTCGCCATTGTCGGGGTTGCGCTCATCGTCTGGTGGCTGATTGAGCCGGATTCCGGCCAATTCGGCCGTGTCGAGGATGAAGCGAAGAAAGTCCACCGTAAGGTCGAGGAATTTCCAGGGGCGAGCGAGTCTTACTTTGCGGCGATGGACAAGGGCCTGCTCTTGCCGCCGGCAGCCGGCGTCGATTATCCCGCCGAGATCAAGGAGGTCGCAACCGCCACCGGCCTCGATCCGGAGGCCGTTCGCAAGGCGGCGATCCGCGGGCAGAATGCCTGGATCGTCTGGACAGGCGGCAACGACAAGTTCTGGGATTTCGCCGCCCGTGCCACGATTGGCTCCTTCGATCTTCTGAAAACCATTTCGTCCCATCCGACGATGGCCTATGGCCGCGACAATCGCTTCCGCTATCTCGGGCTCGTCAATGAGCCCTGCTTCACGGCCGCGAAGAGCGCCGATCCCGATCATTGGGGCCTGTGGCTCGATCAGCGCGACAAGGACTGCGCAGCCGACAGTTTCGGCGGAAATGCCGAGGCCGATGCCCGTTATCCCGGCGTGCAGATCGGCTCGCGCGGTACCACGGTCAAGGTGAAGGGCGAAGAGAAGAAAATCCCGGTCGGCTCCTACTATGGCGAGCCGACAGGCGTCATGGGCCTGCGTCTCTTCCCTAACCCCGATTTCGACAGCAAGGCCGCCGAACATTGGGATGCGCTGCGCTACTACACCGATCCGTCCTATTACAACGACAAGGATCTCGTGCGACCTTATCGCGTCGGGATGTCCTGCGCCTTCTGCCATGTCGGTCCCAATCCGATCAATCCGCCGAAGAATGTCGAGAGCCCCGAATTTTCTGAAATCTCCTCCAATCCCGGCGCCCAGTATTTCTGGGTCGACCGCATCTTCTTCTGGAACACCAAGCCGCGCGCAAAGCCGGGGGAGCCGGCCCAGAACGAAGGCAACTTCCTCTTCCAGCTCTTCCACACGAACCCGCCGGGTTCGCTCGATACGTCGCTGGTCTCGAGCGATTACATGAACAATCCCCGCACCATGAACGCCGTCTACGACGTCCTGGAGCGGCTGCGCATCGGGGCGAAGACAGGCAAGGAAATCATCAAGGGGGACGAGAAGGACAACAAGCAGGCGCAGGACTATCCGCAAACCGCAGCCTTCGGTTCACTCTACGACAAGGCGACCGGCACCGTTGCCTCAATGCGCGTCCTGAAGGACGGCGCCGATTCCGTCGGCACGCTCGGCGCGCTCAATCGAGTCTATCTCAATATCGGCCTTTTCAGCGAAGAATGGCTGCTGCATTTCCGCCCCTTCCTCGGCGGGCAAAAGATCTCGCCGATCCGCATTGCCGATGCCCAGAAGAATTCGGTCTACTGGCAGGCGACTGAGGCGATGACACCAGACATGGCGATATTCTTCCTGGTTGCCGCCCGCGCCGATCATTTGAAGGATACGCCGGTCGGGGAAAAGGTGCTCGAAGCGCGCAATCCGGTCGAGGTCGAGCGCGGCAAGATCGTCTTTGCCGAAAACTGCGCGGCCTGCCATTCGAGCAAGCAGCCGGTGCCTGCGCCGGATCTCGGCGTCGATCAGGGCATATGCGCCGGCGGCGGGTCCGGCCCGCATTATCGCGAATGCTGGGATCGCTACTGGGCCTGGGCGCAGTCAGATGTCTTCAAGGCAGGCATGGTCAAGCTCGTCACCGAGAAGGATGCTGATGGAAAGGACTTCCTCGACGGCAATTACCTTTCCACGGAACGGCGCGTGCCGATGGATGTCGTGCGCACCAATGCCTGCAGCGCGATCGCCACCAATGGGCTTTCGGGCGATATCTGGGACAACTTCACCTCTTCTACCTACAAATCGCTGCCACCACCGCATGAGGTGACCGTCAATCATCCGGTTTCAGGGGCGGCGACGCCGCTGCAGGCGGCAGGCAATGGGCGCGGCTATCTGAGGCCGCCCTCACTCGTCAGCCTCTGGTCAACAGCGCCCTTCCTGCTCAACAATTCGGTTGGCCACGAAGACAGCTATTACGGGACCGACTACTACAATCAGGACTATGCCAGCGGTTACGGCGCCGGGCGAGGCACCTCTTGTCCAGCGGCGGACGCCCGCGATCCCTATATGCCCTGCATCGAAAACAGGCTTGCGGTCTTCGATCGGTCGATCCGCCAGATGCTCTCGCCGCAGACGCGCCGCATGGACAAGATGACCGAGGCGCCGGTGCCCGGCTATATCTACCGGACGAGCGCTCCCTCCTGCCTGATCGTGCCGCCGGGCTTCGTGCCCGACAAGGTGAGGCCCTTCACCGGCCTGTTGAGCCGAGTAGCCGGTTGGGCCTTCAAGAAGGACGGCTCGATCACTATCGGCCCGTTCCCGGCCGGCTTCCCAGTCAACGCGCTGACCAATACCGAGCTCCTGCCCGACAATGACGAGGAGGACAAGTTCGCCAATTACAAGAGGCTGATCGCCAACGGCCCGGCGCTGATCGGGGCCTTCTCCGAGCTCGGCGGTCAATGCACGCCGGAAGAGCTTGCCGATCCCGCCGTGCTCGCCAAGGCCGAGAAAGTGGTGCGAGACACCAGGCTCGTCGATCGCCTTGTAGGCTTGAGCAAATGTCCTGACTATGTCGTCAATGGCGGGCACACATTCGGCGCCGATCTTCCGCAATCGGACAAGAACGCCCTGATCTCCTATCTGAAGCAGTTCTGACCATGTCCGGCGGGCCGACCTATGACTATATCGTCATCGGCAGCGGAGCGGGCGGCGCCGTCGTCGCCGCGCGGCTCGCCGAAGAGGGGCGGACCGTACTCGTCATCGAGGCCGGTGGCGATCCGCTCGCCAAAGTGGACGACAGTTCCGACATGCCCCTTGCCGATGCCTCCCGCGTGCCGGCCTTTCACGCCTTTGCCTCGGAACATCCCGGCATGGCCGAGAACCATTGGGTGCGCCATTACGAAAACCAGGAGATGCAGGAGCGCGACTGGCGTTACTGCAAAGAAAAGGACGGCGTGCTCTATCCGCGTGTGCGCGGGCTCGGCGGCTGCACTGCCCATCATGCGATGATCATCGTGAGGCCCAATCATTGCGACTGGAACCACATCTTTGCGATCACCGGCGACGAGAGCTGGAAGGCCTCGCACATGCAGGGTTATTTCGAGCGCATCGAACGCTGCCGCTACCGCTTCTTCCTGTGGCGATGGCTCGCCGCCGCAACGGGCCTCAATCCGACCGGCCACGGATGGTGGGGGTGGATGACGACGGAGCGGGCGCTGCCGCTCAGGGTCCTGCGAGACTGGCCGCTGTGGCGGGCACTGCTGCGCAGCGTCGGCGCAGCCGCCGATGCTTTCGGCAAGAGGGGCTCCGACTGGGAGACGACCGAGATCGACCCGAACGACAGCCGCAACTGGAATGTCGGCGCCTGCGGCGTGCGCGTCACGCCACTTTCGACGCGCCGCCACACCAGGCACGGGCCCCGCGAGCGGCTACTCGACGTGCTGAAGCGGCACCCGGACCGCCTGGCGCTTCGTTTGAATACCACGGTCACGCGCATTGAATTTGACGGCAAGCGGGCGGTGGCGGTCCGCTGCGTCGACGGTGAGGGACGTGAGCAGGTCATCCGGGCCGGCCGAGAGATCATCCTCTCAGGCGGCGCCTTCGCCTCGCCGCAGCTTCTGATGCTCTCCGGCATCGGCGATCCCGCGCATCTGCGCAAGCACAAGATCCGTGTCGTCGAAGCGCTTCCAGGCGTCGGGCGGAACCTGCAGGACCGCTATGAGGTCGGAGTCGTCAGCCGGATGAACGAACCCTGGTCGGCGCTCAAGGGCGTGACCTATACGACGCGCGACGCTCATTACAGGCGATGGCGCAGGTTCCGCATCGGCAATTATACGAGCAACGGCGTCATGTTTTCCCTGACGCTCAAATCGCGCGACACGCTGACGGAACCCGACCTGCATTGTTTCTCGCTGCTGGCCGATTTCCGCGGTTATTATCCCGATTATTCCGCGCGCATCCGCAAGCCGGATTACATGACCTGGGCGATCCTCAAGGCCTATACCGAAAATCAGGGCGGAACGGTCCGGCTGAGAAGCGCCGATCCCGCTGTCCTGCCTGCCGTCGTCTTCCATTCCTTCTCCGAGGGGACCGGCAATTACGACCTCGACCTCGACGCCGTTGTCCATGCCATTCGCTTCGTGAGGAAGGTCAACGATGCCATGGATGATCTCATCGCTTGCGAAGAGGAGCCCGGCCGGCAAAACGAGAGCGACGAGGCGCTTCGGAATTACGTCGCCGAAAATGCCTGGGGCCACCATGCCTGCGGCACCTGCGCCATCGGTCCTCGAGAAGATGGCGGCGTGCTCGACAGCCGTTTCCGGGTGCACGGTATCGAAGGCCTGCGCGTCGTCGATGCTTCGGTCTTCCCTCGAATTCCCGGATACTTCCTCGCCACGGCGGTCTACATGATCGCCGAGAAGGCGGCTGACGTCATTCTTGCCGATAGCTGACGGAGCACGGCCATGAACGAACACCGGCCCCATTGGAAAGCGGCATCTGGTATGCTCTCCTGGTGACCGGCTTTGCCGGATGGATCGCCATTTCCCCGGTATCCTGTTCGACCCGCTGATGGAAATCCTGCAGGGTCTCGTCATTGTCGTTGCGATGCTTCATTCGGCAAATACAAATGGTGGGGAAGGATCATTGAGTGCATCAAGCGGGCCTTCCAAGGCGGTGCGGGGAGGAACCAGCTCCGGCTCGATCATGATCGTCAAAGGCTTCGGCTCTTCGAGAAGGTCAAAACCCCGCTCCAGCATTTTCGAGATATTCGGCCTGATCATGTAAACGGGAAAGGGCAGGAATGAAGCGAACGGATCGTAGTCGAAGCATCCGACGACGATGTCTCCGAACGCCTCTCCGTCGTGGCGCCCCATGAACCGCAGTAGCCCTTCAAAATTGATGGACGAGTTGATGAAGAAGCATCTGGGCAGCCTCCCGTGCTTGTCAAAAAAACGGTCGAACGCAAGTGCCGTCGCGCCAGGCGAGTAGCCTGTAATCTCGATATCCCCTTTTGTGACCGCTCCAAATACGGATTGCTTGACGGCATGAAAGCCCGCGATACGTTCGCGACTGGCGTGGTCGTTGCGGCCGCCGAACAGGTAGACATCGCCGGCGTGCAGTGGTCCCAATGTTTCGGCATGGCGAATGATCGCCGACGTCAGCGCTTCAGCGCCCTGACGGTTATCCGCGATCACGGATGACGCAAACTTGCCTGGCAGATCGATGTTGACGTGAGGCAGCCCTGCACGCATGCAGATCTCGTGGACGCCATCCGGATCTGTTGCTCCGGCGATAAACAGCGAGTCGATCGCATAGGCGATGAGGGACTCCACCGTACGGCGCTCTTCCTGGGGGTCGCGGCGGCCTGAGACAACCATAGGCACAAGGCCCCGCTTTCGCGCTTCGCTCTCGAACGTCTGCGCCATGGACGAGAAGAACCTGTTGTCGTAGACGGGCAAAAGCAACCCGACCAGGCCCGAACGGGAACTGCGCAGCGCGCGGGCCTGAAGGTTCGCCTTGTAGTCATGCTCTCTGGCCAGTGACAGTATCTTTGCGGCGGTCTCCTCGGAGATGCGCCGCTTGCGCCATGTGCCGTTTAGCACCGAGGCCACTGTCGACGGGGATGCTCCTGACACGACGGACAAATCATAAATAGTTGCTTTTTTTCGTTCTTTTTCCGACATCCGCAAACCTTCCAGTGGCTCTTTCTCTCTAGATCAGCAGTCCTCTTGACGAAAGTCTTTTCCGTGGTAGGGTAATTGCACCATCGATGGTGCATAAATGCAAGACCGATTGTGCATGGAGATGGGGCTTTGAGGAAAGCGACAGGGAGGAGTTCCGCAATGCGGGGCTAACGTTGAGCGCGAGAGCATGGGGCTTTCGCGAACGGTGCTTCCTTGCCGGCTCAGTGGAGGAGGGAATACCCAATGAAAAAGCTATTTGCGATCACGCTCGGCTTGTCCTTGCTCGCGTCAACGGCCTTTGCTGGTCCGAAGATTGGTGTCGTGGTGAAGATCGGCGGCATCCCGTGGTTTAATGCCATGGAGGCGGGCATCAAGGAGCAGAGTGCCAAGCTCGGCGTTGAAGGCTTCATGGTTGGTCCGACCAGTGCCGACCCTGCGCTGCAGGTCCGCGCCATCGAAGACCTGATTGCTCAGAAGGTCGATTACATCGGCGTCGTGCCGAATGATGCTAAGGTTCTCGAACCTGTTCTCAAGAAGGCCCAGGAGGCCGGTATCAAGGTCATTACCCATGAATCGCCCAAGCAGGTCGGCGCCGATTGGGATTTCGAACTGGCTTCCGCAAAGGGTTTCGGCGAGGCGCATGGCAAGCTGCTCGCTGAGAAGATGGGCGGCAAGGGATCGTATGCCGTATTTGTCGGCTCGCTCACCGTGCCCCTGCACAATGCCTGGGCCGATGCAGCAATCGCCTATATCAAAGCGAACTACCCGGACATGAAGCTTGTCGGTGACCGCTACGGGGTGGCTGAAGACGTCGACAAGAGCCGCTCGACCGC
The DNA here is from genome assembly GCF_014193955.1 of Rhizobium sp. BK379. Lineage (NCBI taxonomy): Bacteria > Pseudomonadati > Pseudomonadota > Alphaproteobacteria > Hyphomicrobiales > Rhizobiaceae > Rhizobium > Rhizobium sp. BK379. Next base: position 124,689 of record NZ_JACIAD010000003.1, on the reverse strand, counting down.
GCTCGACCTGATGGCGGCCAACGCTGATCTGACGGGGTTCCTCGCCTTCGGTTCGCAGGGGCCAATCGGTGCGGGTCGTGCTGTCGAAGAGCGCCGCAAGGACGGCAAGGTGTTCGTGATCGGTCCATTTTCTCCCGGGCAGGGGGCAAAGCTCATCAAGTCCGGCGCGCTGACTGGTGGCTTCATGTGGAACCCCAAGCAGGCCGGTGAAGTCTTCGTGACGCTTGCCGATCGTATCTCCAAGGGTGAGACGCCGAAGGCCGGCGACGACATCGAAGGCCTTGGAAAGATCAACCCCGAGGGCAACACCATCGTTGTCGACCAGCTGCTGGCGATCAACAAGGACAGCATCGACAAGCTTGTCGGCATGGGCCTCTAATCCTCCCTGGACCCAAGCCCGGGGTCGCGGACAATTCCCGCGACCCCCCAGTTTACGAATATCGGGAAACCTGAACCAGCCGCCATCCAGCGGCTGAACAGGAGGATACTCCATGAGCGACGAACCGCTGCTTTCACTCAAGAACATCAAGGTGACCTTCGGCGGCGTGCGCGCGCTGAAGGGCGTGTCGTTTGAAGTCAACCCGGGGGAGGTGCATTGCCTGGCGGGGGAGAACGGCTGCGGCAAGAGCACGCTGATCAAGGTTATCACGGGGGTCTACAAGCCACAGGAGGGGGCCGAGTTCTTCTTCGACGGCAAGGCGATCTCGGCCATGACACCCACGTTGGCGCAATCGCTCGGCATCCAGGTGATCTGGCAGGACCTGGCACTGTTCGGGGAAATGACCGTCGCCGAGAACATCGGGTTTCAGTATGCCGTCAACGGCAAATATGGTCTCGTCGACAAACGCGCCATCGAGGAAGCAGCCAGGAAAGCGCTCAGCCGTCTCGGCGTCAGCATCGATATCCATCTTCCATTGAAGGAGCTGCCGATCGCCCAACGCCAGATCGTTGCGATCGCACGCGCTCTGGTCGGCGAGGCGCGTCTTGTCTTCATGGACGAGCCGACCGCTTCGCTGACGCAATCCGAGACCGATTACCTGATTGATATCGTGCGCAACCTGTCGGCGTCCGGAGTGGCCGTGGTCTTCGTCTCGCACCGTCTCGCGGAGGTGCTCGAAATCTCGGACCGCATGACCGTGCTTCGTGACGGAGCGCTCGTTGGCGTCTTCCCTGTCGAGGGCATGACTCAATCACGGGTGACCGAGCTGATGACTGGCAGAAACTTCGACAGTTCCGTCGTCGCCGCCGATCACGACGACGCACAGGTCGTGCTTTCCGTCCGCGGGCTGACGCGCGCAACGGAGTTCGAAGATATATCGTTCGACCTTCGCCGAGGTGAGACGCTCGGTATTACCGGCCTCCTCGGCGCCGGCCGCACCGAACTGGCGCTTACACTCTTCGGGATGCACCGTCCGCAGGCGGGGGAAATCGCCATCGAGGGCAAGACCGTCAAGTTCGGCTCCAATCGCGACGCAATTCGCGCCGGCGTTGGCTACCTCTCCGAAGACCGTTTGTCTCTCGGCCTCAACCAGCCGCAGTCGATAGCCGACAACCTGGTCATGGCATCGCTCGATAAGCTTCTGTCCGGGGGGATGATCTCGCCCGCGAAGAAGGCGAGTGTGGTCAGCCACTGGATTTCGGCGCTCGGTGTCAAGATCGGTACGCCTGAGGACCCCATCCGGACGTTATCGGGCGGCAACCAGCAACGCGTCTCGATTGCCAAATGGCTCGCGATCGGTCCGAAAATCCTGATTCTCGACGCCCCGACCGTGGGCGTAGACGTCGGTGCGCGCGCAGGCATCTTCGAGATCGTGCGCAAGCTTGCTGCTCAGGGCCTTGCGATCATTCTGATCTCCGACGAGCCGCCGGAAGTCTACTTCAATGCGGATCGCATCATTCACATGGTCGAAGGCAGGATCCGCGCAACCTACGACCCGCGACATTTATCGCTCACCGAACTGGAGTCTGCCGTCTATGCGTAGGCTGATCCTTGGACACACAACGGAATTCACGCTTCTGGCGGTCATGGTCGTGCTTTGCGTCGGGCTGTCTTTGGCCACCGATCGGTTTTTTACGATCTCGAACGCGTTCGATGTGCTGAACGTCTCGGCCGTCAACATCATCTTTGCGGTTGGCCTTCTCGTCGTCCTAATTTCGGGCGGGATCGACATTTCCTTCGCTGTGGCCGCCTCGGTGGTCCAATACATTACCGCGCTGGCCCTTGGCGCATTGGGCGGCGGCAACTGGGCGGAAGGCTTCATCATCGCCGGCGCCATCGGCATTGGCCTGGGCCTGATCAACGCGGCCCTGGTTTACCGGCTGCATATCATCTCGATCGTCGCAACCATCTCGACCTTCAACATCTTCTTCGGGCTGCTGATGTTCTTCACCAAGGGCGTGTCGATCTATGACCTGCCGGAATGGCTGACGACGCGTGTGGTATTTTTCGAACGCGAGATGGCTGACGGCTCCTGGATCGAGTTGACACTGCCTGTCGTCGTCATGGTCCTTTGCTGCCTCGCGACCTGGTTCATGATTTCCCGCACCACCATCGGCCGGCAGCTCTACGCATTTGGTGACAATCCGGAAGGGGCACGCCGCTTCGGGATCAATATCGCGGCGATGCACTACATTTCGTTTGGCTGGATGGGTCTCATGGCCGGGATCGCCGGATTGATGCAGGCCCACTATGCCGAGGAAGTGGTTCCGAACGCCCTCTATGGCCGGGAACTGGATGTCCTGGCGGCTACGGTTCTCGGCGGTGCGAGGCTCGGAGGTGGCAAGGGCTCGGTCATCGGCTGCGTCCTCGGCGTCTTGATGGTCTCGATCACCCAAAACGGTCTCAACCTCATGGGCGTGTCGCCCTTTGCATTCAAGATGATCGTCGGCGCGATCATCCTCATCGCCATCACGCTCTCGTCCGCACGGATCGACAAGCTTTTCCCGTTTCTCGCCACGGATAGCACCAAGAGGAAGGGCACACACCAATGAGGGCCATGGCTCAAAAGTTCAACGCCACCTTCGGCGCCGATATGACCGGACCGGCTATCGCATTCGTGGCGGTGATCGTCATCTTCGGTCTGGCCGCAAACAATTTCATCTCCGCGGCAACATTCGGTTCGGTTGCCTTCCAGCTTCCTGAACTCGGGCTTCTCACGCTCGCCATGCTGCTTCCCCTCCTGACCGGCGGGATCAACCTCTCCATCACCTTCACGGCAAATCTTTCCGGATTGGCAGCAGCCTCGGTGATGCAGATGTACGGCGGGGCCGACGCGTCTCCAGGCGCGTTCCTGCTCGGTGTCCTTGCTGCACTCGCCACCGGTGGCGCTGCCGGGCTGATGACCGGTGCTGCGATCGCCTACACACGGGCGCATCCAATTCTCGTCACGCTATCCATGATGATCTTCCTGCGTGGCCTCGGCGAGTTTCTGACCCGCGGCGGCGATGTGTCCGGATTCCCTTCCTTCATCGCTCCGATCGGGCATGGTTCGATCCTGGGATTGCCGATCCCGCTTTTGATCTTCATCGCCTGCGTTGGCCTGTGGCAGCTCCTGCTGACGCGCTTCAAACTCGGCTTCGGGCTGTTGATGGTCGGTTCAAATATCGAGGCGGCACGCTACTCCGGCCTGAATACGCGCCGCATCCTGGTTCTGGTCTACACGCTTTCGGGCCTCATGTGCGCGGTCGCCGGCGTTATCATGCTCGCCCGTTTCAACTCGGTCCGCGTCGGCCACGGTGAATCCTATCTGTTGATCACGGTGCTTGCGGCGTTTCTCGGCGGCATCAATCCGTTCGGCGGGTTTGGCCGTGTGTTGCCGGTGTTCGTGGCGCTTATCGTGCTCCAGCTTCTGTCTTCCGGCCTCAATCTCATGGGCGCAAACCAGCATCTCGCGACAGCGCTCTGGGGCGTGCTGATGATCGTCGTTATGGCGGCAAGAACCATCGTTTCAACCTACATCGCATCGCGCAGAAAGAAGGGGTGACCGTGCAAGGGTTCGGTATTCACGCAAGCATGTGGACAATGAAGTGGGACCGCGCAGGCGCAGAGCGAGCCATCGCCGGCGCAGCCAGGTACAATATGGAATTCATTGAAATTCCGCTCGCAGACGCCGCATCGGTAGATGCTGGGCATACACGCGAGCTCCTGGAAAAGCATGGCCTGCGTGCGGCATGTTCGCTCGTGCTACCGCAGGCCGCCTGGGCATCCGTCCGGCCCGAGGCCGCAGTTGAGCATCTGAAGGTGGCGATCGACAAGGCGGCCCTGATGGGAGCCGAGGCGCTTACGGGCGTCACTTACGGCGGCACCAACGAACGCACCGGCGTTCCGCCGACACAGGCAGAATATGACAATGTTGCCCATGCGCTCGGTGCTGCAGCCAAGCAGGCCAAGGCCCAAGGTATCCAATTCGGTGTGGAAGCGGTGAACCGATACGAGAGCCATTTGATCAACTCGGCAGAACAGGCCGTGGCCTTGGTCGAACGCATCGGGATGGACAACGTCTTTGTCCACCTCGACACATTCCACATGAACATCGAGGAAAAGGGGGCAGCCAACGGCATTCTCGTTGCGCGCGAGCATCTCAAGTACATGCATTTGTCCGAGAGCGACCGCGGAACGCCCGGAGCAGGAAACGTCCCTTGGGATTCGATTTTCGCAGCTCTGTCTGCGATCGGCTTCAAGGGGGCGCTGACCTTGGAGAGCTTCGTCAGTATGCCGCCGGAGATGGCCGGCGACATATCGACGTGGCGCCCGGTCGCGCGTGACGAGGACGAAGTCATGGGCAACGGCCTCTCGTTCCTACGCAACAAGGCCGCCCAATATCAACTGGCATGACTTCGAATGGTTGGCGTTTCCGGATGGTGTTAGCCGCCGAAAATGCGGAGAGGCAATGGGAGGAACTCATTGAGCAAAATTGACGAAAACGCGCGGAAGATAGCGAAGATCGCGGTTCAGCGCTTTGCGGAAAACGGCGGTCGGAGAGTTCTGATAGCGATTGCAGGTGCGCCGGGTTCAGGCAAATCGACGCTCGCAGAGCGCGCCGTCGAAGCGATCAACAACGACCACCGTCTGGAAGCTGCTCTGTTCCCGATGGACGGATATCACTACGACGATGCCGTCTTGGAGCAGATGGGCCGCCGCCCCTACAAGGGAGCAATCGATACGTTCGATGCGCATGGTTTGCGCCACATGCTCAAGCGCCTGAAGGCCAACGAGGATGACGTTGTTGCCGTTCCGGTATTCGACCGCTCGATCGAGATTGCTCGCGCCGGCGGCAGTCTCATTCCTCAGTCTACAAAGATCATCGTCTGCGAGGGTAACTACCTGCTTGCGCGACAGGCTCCCTGGGACAAGCTGAAAGAGATTTTCGACTTCACGGTGTTTGTCGACGTGGACGAGGATCATCTGCGGCAGAGACTTCAAAACCGCTGGCGCAACTACGGCCTGGACGCTGCGGAAATTCGCCGGAAGGTCGAAGAGAACGATCTTCCTAACGGCCTTGCAATCGTGGCCGGAAGCGCCGAGCCCGATCTCCACATCGAGAACAACTGATCCGTCCAGGCCGACCGGAGGTCGCCGCGACAGTCCACTGTCAACCCCGCCAAGGACGATCGGCGGGATCTGCAACTGAAACTTGGAGACTCCTATGAAACACGGGATTTATTATTCTTACTGGGAACATGAGTGGAGCGCCAAGTTCGGCCCCTATGTCGAAAAGGTCGCGAAACTTGGCTTCGACGTCATCGAGGTCGCCGCACATCACATCAATGACTACAGTGATGCCGAACTTGCGGAAATCAGACAGACTGCCAGGGATAACAACATCATCCTGACGGCCGGGATTGGCCCGTCGAAGGCCAAGAATCTGTCGTCACCGGACATTGCGGTGCGCCAGGCGGGAAAGGCATTCTTCGAGCAGACGCTCACAAATGTCGCAAAGCTCGATATCAAGACAATTGGTGGCGCGCTCCATTCCTATTGGCCGGTGGACTACTCCAAGCCAGTCGACAAGGAGGGCGATCGGGCGCGTGGGGTCGAGGGCATTCATGGCATTGCGGACTTCGCCGGAAACCTCGGTATCAATCTCTGCATCGAAGTGCTCAACCGCTTCGAGAACCACGTTCTCAACACTGCTGCGGAGGGCGTGGCATTCGTCAAGGATGTCGGGAAGCCGAATGTCAAAGTGATGCTCGATACTTTCCATATGAACATCGAGGAAGACAGTTTCGGAGAAGCGATCCGTACCGCTGGCCCGCTGCTCGGACATTTCCATACCGGCGAAAGCAATCGCCGCGTCCCCGGTAAAGGCAGAATGCCTTGGCACGAGATCGGTCTTGCACTTCGCGATATCAATTACGCGGGCGTCGTTGTCATGGAGCCGTTCGTAAAGACCGGCGGAACGATCGGGTCAGACATCAGGGTTTGGCGCGATCTGAGCGATGGCGCGGACGAAGCAAAAATGGACGAGGATGCGCGGAGCGCTCTTGCATTTTCTCGATTTGTGCTCGGCGGTTGACCTTTCCGAAGCCCTCATCTGACGTGCATCACGATCTCTAGACCTCAACGAGATGCAGGGAGCCGGATCGCCGAAACCCTGCAGTCGTGATAGGTGCCGTGGCGACCTGTTTCCTCAAGGTTTGCGACGGCAATTGACCTGATGGGGCTTCTAGTCGCGGCAAATAGACCGAGATAAGTGAGCCCCATTTCGTTTCCATGGTCGCGACCGCCACAGGGGTATCGCGCCCTGCAGTTCTCAATGCGCGCTGCCTCGCCGGCCGGTCTTGCGCCTGCGTTGACTTCGGCGCTGCTTTTTGGAATTGACATATTCGTTTTGGGTAATGCCTGAGAAGCCTTCCAGGCAAAGACGTGCAGCGCTGTTCCGAAATGCCGCGAGGGAAGAAGATTGCGAAGCCGACGGACCGATGGTCGCCCCACGATTGCGGATGTTGCGCGCCTGGCCGGGGTTGGCGCGATCACGGTGTCGCGGGCGCTGCGCGATCCGAGCCAGGTTTCCGCCGCCCTTCGCGCCAATATCGACAAGGCGGTGAAGGAACTGAACTATGTTCCCAATCTCAGCGCCCGGGCGCTTGCATCCGTCAGGGCCGATGTCATCGGTGTGCTGGTCCCCTCGCTCACCCAGAACATCTTCTCCGACGTTTTACGCGGTGTGTACGACGGCGTGGAAGGCACGGAACTGCAGATCCAGATGGGCAACACCCGCTACCAGCCGGAAGAGGAAGAGCGGCTGATCGCCCAGATGTTGCGGCAGAAGCCGGCGGGCATGATCGTCTCGGGTACCGAACAGAACGATCGTTCCCGCGAGATGCTGGAAAATGCGCGGTGCCCGGTCATCCAGATCATGGACCTGACGGACAAGCCGATCGATACGATCATCGGCTTTTCCCATTATGAGGCGGGGCGGGCGATCACCCGTCACCTGATCGAGGCGGGCTATCGGCATATCGGTTTTCTGAGCGGCTGGCTGAATGGCCGTTCCTTCGGCCGTTATTCCGGTCTGAAGGACACGCTGACGGAAGCCGGCATCTATAACCCGAGCTATATTTCGCCGATCGACAGGAGCGACCATATCCCTGAAGGCGTGGGCTGGGAAACGCCGCGTTTTGCAACCCCTTCGACAGGCCGCAAGCTGATGGCCAATCTTCTGGACGCCAATCCAGATATGGACGCCGTCTTCTGCAACAATGACGTCATGGCGCTTGGCGCGCTGTTCGAATGTATGGAGCGCGGTATCCGCGTGCCCGAGGATTTCGGTATCGCCGGCTTCAACGATTTCGACATCATGGCCGCAGCCTATCCTTCGATCACCAGCGTGCGCAGCCCCCGCTGGGAATCCGGCTATAACGCCGTCATGGCGCTCCGTCGCCGCTTGAACGGAGACGACGGTGGAGACCGGATTATCGACCTGGGCTTCAAAATCCAGAGACGCGTCAGCACCGACCGCAGCGGTGAACTGCGGCGTGGGCTGACTGGCCACTGACGCCTGGAGTACCGCGTTTCGCCTTCGGCATATGTCGCTATTTGAATAAGAGCTTTTCCGAAACGCCCATAAATCTGCGGCCGAACAAACTTGACGCTTATGTCTGGTAGCGCTACCGTCCCCTTGCGCTGCTCGTCGACCCAGAAGACGCTCCACAAGAAAAACACAGGAAATCAAGCGTCAGACGGGATGCAGCGCCTCGATAAGGGAGGATCTGAGCATGGCGATTACTCGACGTCGATTCATGGAAAACTCTGCGGCTGCTGTTGTCGGCGCCGGTATTGCGGCAAGCCTGGGGCCGGCCGCTTTTGCGCAAGCCACCGATACATTGAAAATTGCTTTTGCTGCCCGCGGCCTCAAGACGATCGATCCTGCAAAGTCGATCCAGGGTGTCGATAACTGGGCGATTATTCACATTTACGACAAGCTTGTTGACCTGCCGCTCTGGAAGTTTCCGGCAACGATAGACGAACTTGTACCGCGCCTTGCGACGAGCTGGAGCTCGACACCGGATTCAAAGTCCTGGACCCTGAAACTCCGCCAAGGCGTCAAATTTCACAAGGGTTATGGTGAGATGACGTCCGAGGACGTCAAGTTCACGTTCGATCGCATTCGCGATGCCGTTCGCGTGGGCGGGGTACGTCCGAAATTCACCAATATCAGCGAGGTCGTGGCTGACGATCCTTACACGGTCACCTTCAAGTTGGCGCAGCCGGATCCGCTCTTCCTGCTCGGTGCTCTCAGCGACTACGACGCCTCGGTCATGAGCAAGAAGGCAGTTGAGGAAAAGGGCGAAGAACCGATCGGCCGTGATCCGATCGGAACCGGTCCTTACGTGCTGGAGACAGTCTATCCGGATCCGTCGCAGGGCGTCATGCTGGTCGCCAATGCGGAGCACTGGGACGTCCAGCCGGCGACACCGAAGCTGCAATGCCTCTATATCGCCGATACGACGGCGCGCACGCTGGCGCTGCTGTCAGGCGACGTGCATCTGATCGAGGGCGTTCGCGCCCCCGGCTGGACGGCGTCCATGTCGCAGCGCGATCCGAACCTGATCTTCGACGTCGCCAGCCCTGGCAGTTTCTTCACCATGCAGGTCAATCTGACGAAGAAGCCGTTCGACGATGTGCGTGTGCGCCAGGCGCTCTTCTACGCGATCGACCGCGACGAAATCACCACAGCAATCGCGCCGATCAGCAAGCGTACCTATGGGCTCAATCCGCCCTCCTATCCCGGTGGCTTCTCCGCGGAGAACATTCCGGCGGACGTTGCCTACAAGTATGATCCCGAAAAGGCCAAATCCCTGCTTGCAGAAGCCGGATTCCCTGATGGTTTCAGCTTCAAGAACGATACGTCGCAGCGCGAGGACTTTTCGGCGATCATGCTGATGATCCAGGCGCAGTTGCGCAAGGTCGGCATCAACATGGAACTCAACATCAAGGACCATACCGCCTTCCATGCCGATCAGAACATCGGCACCAACACACTGTCACAGCAGTCATCTGCATTGCCGCCGGTGCCGACACAGGTGATCGTCACCTACCTGTCGAAAGGCGCCGAAGTTCGCTCGGATGGCAATGGCGGGGCAAATATGAGCCATTACGGCGTTGCCATTCCAGGGATCGACGACCTCCTGGGCAAGGCGCTTGCCGAACCGGACCTCAACAAGCGTCTGGAAATCGTCAAGGAAATCGAGATCAAAGCCCTCACGGACGCGGTCATCCTGCCCGTTTCCAACAACGGCTTCATGGTCGTTCGCTCCGAAAAAGTCGATCTCGGCTACGACGTGGTTTCCGGCTATGTGAACTGGCCGCTGACCAAGGCCAAGATCAAGGCCTGAACCTTTGAGGGCGGCGGTGGAAGAAGAGAAATGCCTCCGCCGCTCTAAGCTTTGTTGGAGCATCGGATTACCCTGAAAACCGCTTCATAAGTTTCAGTCCGGTGCTCCAGTCGCGAACACGCTCCGACATCGTCATCTCTCCCCGCTGTTGAACCGGGGTGTTGCGCCCTGCGCGCAGATATTGGTCCTTCTCCTGTGAGGTCAGACATGGCGCAAGCCAACACCATATCCATCAGCCTGCCATCCAAGCCGCTTTCGGACGGCGTCACATGGGCAATCGACGAACTGCGCAGCCGCCTGAAGCGGCGGGGTGCGAAATTCTCGGACAACGCATCGGGGCAGGACATCTCGATCATCGTGGGCGAGGTGGGATCGCCGCAGGCGCCGGCAGCGATGGCGCGTAGTGAGGAGGCTTTTGCTCTCACCCGGGACGGCAACGTGATTGCCGTCTGGGCGCATGACGACAGGGGCATGGTCTATGCTTTGACCGAACTCGCCGACCGGGTGCGCTATAATGGTGACGAAGACCTGTTCGCAGGCAAGTTTCCGCTCACCGAACAGCCGTCAGCCCGTATCCGCAGCATCGCCCGGCTTTTCTGCAGCGAGGAGGAAGACAAGGCCTGGTTCTACGACAAGCAGCAATGGCGCGACTATCTGACCATGCTGGCATCGAACCGCTTCAACCGTTTCGCCCTGACGCTTGGCATGGGCTACAACTATCCCTACCACAATCCGTGGATTACAGACGTCTACTTCTATTTCCCCTATCCGTTCCTGCTGAAGCTGCCGGGTTACGGCGTCGAGGTCACCGAGCTCTCCGATGAGGAGCGCGAATCCAATCTTGAGATGCTGAAATTCATTGGTCGTGAGGCGGCCAGGCGCGGATTGGAATTCCAGCTGGCGCTCTGGACGCAGCGCTATGATTTCGACGATGTCCCGCGAGCCAACTACACGGTTACAGGCGTGACGGATGATAATCTCGCCCCTTATTGCCGCGACGCGATCACCGAATTGCTGCGGCAGGTGCCTGAGATTACTGGTCTGACATTCCGCGTCCATGTCGAGGGCGGCATCGCCGAAGGCGAATACGGCTTCTGGAAGGAGGCGTTTGCTGGTGTTGCCGCAGCCGGTCGTCCAGTCGAGATCGACATGCATGGCAAGGGGCTCGATCACACCATGCTGCAGATCGCCCGGGAGTCCGGAATGCCCTTTGCCGCTTCGCCAAAATATCTCGCCGAGCATATGGGGCCGCCCTATCACCAGTCAGCTATCCGCAACAAGGAATACCCACCGGAAGTGGCGCGCAGCGAGCGCGAGCAGCTCAGCGAAGGGTCCCGAAAATTCCTGCGTTACAGCTATGGTGACCTTCTGACGAAGGACAAGGACTACAAGGTCATCTATCGCATCTGGGCGGGAACGCAGCGCGTGCTTCTCTGGGGCGATCCGGAATTTGCCGCCGGTTATGGCCGCAGCTCCATGTTCGCAGGCTCCGATGGCGTTGAATGGTGCGAGCCGCAGAGCTTCAAGGGCCGTATGGGCACCGGCATTCCCGGTGGCCGCTTCAATTACCAGAAGCACGGTCTGCCGACGCGCTACGACTGGCAGAAATATGAGTATCAATACCGTATCTGGGGGCGACTGCTCTACTATCCTGAAGCGCCGCGCGAAAGCTGGATGCGTTATCTCGAACATGAATGCGGCGATGCCGCCGCCGATTGCGAGAAGGGGCTCTCCTGGGCAAGCCGCGTGCTGCCGCTGATCACCCTGGCGCATGGCCCTTCGGCCTCCAACAATCACTACTGGCCGGAGGTCTATACCAACCTCCCGCTTGTCGAGGGCTCGGGCCGTCGCGCCTACGCTTTCGACATGGAAGGGCCGGTCCGTTTCGGAAATGCGCCGACCTTCGATTCAGCGCTCTTTGCCAATGCGCGCGAATATGCGGAACTGCTGCTCGCGGGAAAGCCCTCGCATCGCTACACGCCGCTTGATGTGGCCGACTGGCTGGACGAGATGGCGGAAGGCTGTGAGACGGCGCTAACGGGTGTGAAGGCGACCGAAAGCTTCGGCTCCGCCACTGTCCAGCGCATCATGATCGATGTGCAGATCTCAGCCGGCATCGCCCGTTTCTTTGCCGAGCGGTTCCGCGCGGCTTGTTGGGCCGAGCTGTTCATTGCCACCAAGGTGACGACACTGATCGAGCCGGCAATCGATCACGCCAAGCGCTCGGTCATGGCCTGGCAGGCGGCCGCTGATATTTCGCGCGATGTCTACCACGACGACCTGACTTACGGACCACAATCCTGGCTGCGAGGTTCCTGGCAGTCCCGCCTGCCGGAGATGGCGGCCGAGGTTCTCGACCTGGAGTCACTGCGCGGCGGCGGCAAGTTTGAATCGGTGCAAGCGGGCGAACAGGTGCTCGCAGCCGTGAAAGCACTCAAGGCTCGCCGACCTGTGATCGCCAGCGCGGCAGGCATCATAGCCCCCGCGACGTTCAAGGCGGGCGAAGCCCTGACGGTGCGTGTCGATGAAACCATGGACGAGGAACCGGTGCTGCACTATCGTCACGTCAATCAGGCCGAGCGCTGGAGTTCGGCGAAGATGACACGGAATGGCAATGGCTTCGACGCCACCATTCCCGGCGATTACACCGACTCCAAGTTTCACCTGCAGTTTTTCGTCAGCTCGAGGAGGGGCGGGCGAAGCGTGCTGTCACCGGGTCTTGAGGACAATCTGTCCAACGAGCCCTATTACACGGCGCTGCAGAACTGAAGTTTGCATACCATCATGGACGTCCGTTGACGGGAACGCCGGCGGCGCCAAAGGAGGAGACCGCTCCGGCGGTAACAGGGAGGAGGCGGATCTGTGACCCGGTATCTCTTGTTCAGGCTGGCGGACGCTATTCCGACCATCCTGCTGGTTTTGACGCTCGTCTTCATCGCCATGCGGATCCTGCCTGGCGATCCGGCGATTGCGGCGCTTGGCGACAATGCCACGGCCGAACAACTCCAGCTCTTTCGAGAGCGTATGGGGCTGAATGCTCCCCTGTGGCAGCAATATATCAACTTTGTCATCGGAACGCTCAGCCTGGATTTCGGCCGTTCGGTCATGACCGACCAGCCGGTGCTCGGCCTGATCGCCTATAATCTTCCCTATACGATCGAGCTGACGGTCGTCGCGATGATCATGGGTATTGTCGTTGGCGTACCCTTCGGCGTTTGGGCGGCAACGCACCGCAACGGATTGCCGGATTCGGCGATGCGCGGTTTTTCGCTGTTCGGCTACGCCATTCCCGATTTTTATCTCGGCGCGCTGCTTCTCATCACCTTCGCGCTCAATCTCGGCTGGTTCCCGATCAATGGGGGCGGCACAGGCTTCATCGACCGCATGCACCACGTGTTCCTGCCGGCGCTGACGCTGGCCCTTGTGAAGGCTGCCTTTATTGGCCGCCTGACGCGCACATCGCTGCTGGAAGTCATGGGCCGCGATTATGTGCGAACTGCTCGTGCCAAGGGCGCGCGCGAAACGCGCGTCATCTATCGCCATGGATTGCGCAACGCGCTTCTGCCGCTGACGACCGGACTTGGCCTCAGCATGCTGGCAACCCTCTCCGGCTCGGTGGCGATAGAACTCGTCTTCAATCGTCCCGGCATCGGCAAGCTTTTGATCAGCGCCATCGCCGAGCGCGACTACGGTGTCATCCAGGGGGGCGTCGTCGTCTTCGCGATGTTCGTCGTGCTGATCAACCTGGCGATGGACCTCATCTACATCGTTGTCGATCCAAGAATCCGGGTGAAATGATGGCCACATCAGAACAGGCTCCCCAGATCATCACGGACGACCACCGGCTGGCAGATGCGTTCCGCCACATTCTCTATGGGCGCATATCGACCAGCTTTGCGTTGCTTGTGGTATTGATCTTCATCTTCGTCGCCGCCTTTGCGCCTTGGCTCGCGCCTTACGACCCGCTCGCCCAGAGCATCCTGGCGATCAACCAGAAGCCGTCAGCAGCCCATTGGCTCGGAACCGATCAGTTCGGGCGCGATGTGCTGTCGCGCATGATTTATGGCTCGCGCAATTCGCTGATCTTCGGCTTCATCTCGCCGGTTCTGGCAGCGATCTTCGGCACGCTGCTCGGCGTCACAGCCGGTTATTTCGGCGGTATCACCGATCGCATCATTTCGCGCCTGATCGATCTGCTGCTCGCTTTCCCGGAATTGCTGCTCGCCATCATCATCGCCGCTGTTCTCGGCGGTGGCTTCTGGAATATCATCGCAGTCATCACCGTCGCCTTCATTCCCGGCTTTGCCCGCGTCGCCCGTGCCTCGACACTGGCCGTCAAGCAAGAACCTTACGTGGAAGCGGCAATCGCGGTCGGCGTGCGCACGCCTGTCATCATTTTCCGGCACATCATCCCGAATATCGCAGCCCCGATCGTCGTGCTGATGACGCTCTGGGTCGCGTCAGCCATCCGCCTCGAAGCCTCGCTCAGCTTCCTCGGCATCGGCACTCAGCCGCCGAATCCGAGCTGGGGCAATATCATTCGCGACGGTCTCAACAATCTCTTCGGTTCGCCTTGGCCGATCATCGGTGCCGGCATTGCGATCACGCTCGTCGTCCTCTCCTTCAACCTGATCGGTGACGCCGTGCGCGACGTGCTCGATCCGGAGACGGCGCAATGAAGCAACCCTTGCTGAGCGTCGAGCATCTGCGGGTAGAATTCGGAACGGCGACGAACCCTGTTGTCGTCGTCGACGATGTGAGCTTCGAGATCGAGGCCGGCGGAGCGGTCGGAATCGTCGGCGAGTCTGGTTCCGGCAAGTCGATCACGTCGCTATCGATCATGCGGCTTGTGCCGGAGCTCTGTCGGATTTCCGCTGGCAAGATTAGTTTCGAGGGCAACGATCTGCTGAAACTGCCGGTAAGTGCGATGCCGGATATCCGCGGTCGCGATATCGCTATGATCTTTCAGGAGCCGATGAGTTCTCTGAACCCGGTCATGACGATCGGCGATCAGATCGGCGAGGCGATCAAGCTGCATGAGAGGATGAGCCGTCAACAGCGCCGCGCCCGCATCATCGAGCTTCTGAAACTCGTCGGCATCCCCAATCCGGAAGGCCGCCTCGATGCCTATCCGCACCAGTTCTCCGGCGGCATGCGCCAGCGCGTGATGATTGCCATGGCCGTTGCCTGCAATCCGAAACTCTTGATCGCAGACGAGCCGACAACGGCACTCGACGTCACCATCCAGGCCCAGGTGCTCGACCTGATGGCGAAGGTTCGCAAGACGCTGAACACCGCCGTGCTCTTGATTTCGCACGATCTCGGCGTCATCGCCGAAGTCTGCGATCGCGTCATCGTCATGTATGCCGGACGAGTGGTCGAGGACGCGGATGTCCGCTCGATCTTCAGGAACCCGAGCCATCCCTATACGCAGGGACTGCTCAAATCGATCCCGCGGCTCGATGACGATCAGAAGCGTCTCTACCAGATCCCGGGCTCGGTGCCGACCGCGGGCTCGGTGAAGCAGGGCTGTCCCTTTTACGCCCGCTGTCCTTTGCATATCGACAAGTGCCGCAGTGAAATGCCGCCGATGTTTGCCTTCGGCCCGAAACACAAGGCCGCCTGCTGGGTCACCGCCGAAAACAAGGCATCCCTCCCATCGATCGAGGAGCATATGTGATGAATGCGATCCTGCGTGCCGAAGGGTTGAGCAAGGTCTTTTCCGACGGTGGCATGCTGTCCTTCAAGCAGGAGAGCAGTGGCGTGCGCGCTGTCGATGATTTGAGTTTCGAGATCTTGCGTGGGGAAACGCTGGCGCTGGTGGGCGAATCCGGCTGCGGCAAATCCACGCTCGGACGGTTGCTGCTGAGGCTGATCGAGCCGACGGATGGTCGCGTCTTCTTCGAGGGTACGGAATTGACGGCGTTGTCGCACGAGAAGATGCGCAGCATGCGTCGCAATGTGCAGATGATCTTTCAGGACCCCTATGGTTCACTCAGCCCGCGCCGCTCCATCGCGGAAATCATCGGAGAACCGCTGGACGCCTTCGGTCTTGTCCGCTCGAAGCGCGAAC
The DNA here is from genome assembly GCF_014193955.1 of Rhizobium sp. BK379. Taxonomy (NCBI): domain Bacteria; kingdom Pseudomonadati; phylum Pseudomonadota; class Alphaproteobacteria; order Hyphomicrobiales; family Rhizobiaceae; genus Rhizobium; species Rhizobium sp. BK379. Next base: position 108,779 of record NZ_JACIAD010000003.1, on the reverse strand, counting down.
GGCGCGAAAGGGTCGCCGATCTCCTGACCCAGGTCGGTCTGCCAACGAGCGCTATGGACCGCTATCCCCGGCAGTTTTCCGGCGGTCAGCGTCAACGCATCGGTATTGCCCGGGCGATCTCCCTCAATCCCGGTTTTATCGTCGCCGACGAGCCGGTCTCGGCGCTCGATGTTTCCGTGCAGGCGCAGATCATCAACCTGATGCAGGATTTGCAGGAGACGAAGGGTTTCTCCTTCCTTTTTATCGCCCACGACCTCGCCGTCGTGCGCCATATCGCCGACCGCGTAGCGGTGATGTATCTCGGCAGGATCGTAGAGATCGGCGACAAGCGGAAGGTCTATTCGGCCCCGCAGCACCCTTATACGCAGGCACTACTGTCGGCCGCGCCAGAGCCCGATCCGGATCGCAAGGCAAACCGTATCGTGCTGCAGGGCGACGTGCCGAGCCCATCGCGCATTCCGTCCGGCTGCAGCTTCCATACGCGCTGCCCGATTGCCAAGGACATTTGCAAGGTCGAGCGGCCCGCCCTGAAAGAGGTTGCAAGCGGCCAGATGGCCGCCTGCCATTTCGCCGCTCCCAATCCAATCCCGCCGCGCGTGCGGGAAGTCGTCGCCTAGCCCTAGCGCTTCAGCCGCCGCCAGGGCGCATGGTCCGTCTTGATCGTGATCGACGCGGACGACGGCAGTAGCGGTTCGCGCTTGCGCCGTCCGAAGCGACGCTTGAAGCCGAGGATGTTCTCGATGAAGCTGCGGGCGTAGAGGCCGGGACCGCTGGAATAGATGCGCCAGCCACCATCGATATCGATCTCACCTTTCTTGACCCGATCCCAGTCGGTCATCGCCTGATAACGGTCGAGGAAAGCGGCATCGCTGCTGCTGAAATAGGTGTTGCGCTGGCGCAGCGACGCGTGCGGCAGAGCGTCGGTGACGAAGATCGGGTTGACGAGGCCGATCGTCTTCCAGAGCGCCTTCGCATCCTCGGCAATGGCGAGCGTCTCGCAGTAACGCAGATGCGCATGCACATACATGAGGCCGATCTCGCGGCCGAAGAAGGATGAGGATTCTGCGCGCCGGAACAGCGTTTCCGGGCCACCGGCATAGGTCGCCGGCTTCTCCATCAGGCGCACGCCATCCGGGAAGAGCAGGTGTTTTTCGATCAGCTTCATATGCGCCCGCCGCTGCTCCGGCGTGAAGAGCTTGCCGAGCATGGCCTGCGTCATCGAGATCAGCGAATAGTGCAGACCCGTGCGCTTGTCATCGGGATGCAGCAGCAGCTCGACGCCGTTATGGGCGGGGTCGAAGATGCCGTAACCGGCGACTACGCCATTGCGGATCAGATGCTTGTTGAAATCGCGCCGCATGGCGGTGGCGATCTTGCGCAGTTCGGTGGCGTCGGCGCCTTTGCCGATACGACGCAGGATGGCGGAATAACGTACGATCTGCTCATAGAGCAGGGACACGGTCCAGCTGCTCACCATCCAGTCGCGCAGATGCGGATCGGCCGGCTGCAGGGAATCGTTCCAGTCGCCTTCGCCATAGCGGATCAGATGGGTGCCGAAAATGAAGCGCTCACGCACCGTCGCGAGAAGCTTGTCGACATGGACAGTGATCGTATCGGCGGGTGCCCTGCCCATGGTCTTGTCATCGCGCCAGCCCACGTTTTCATCGAGGATGGCAAGGTCTCCGGTCGCTTCGATATAGTCGCAGAGCGCCTTCAACGGCCAGACGACGATATCGCCGTGGCTGTCGCCGGAGCGGATGTTGGAATAGGGCTCCAGCATGAACCATTGCGGCCAGTCGCCCTTTTCGAGGTACTGTTCGCTGAAGACGGTCTTCACCACTTCCTTGGCTTCGCGATCATGCTCATAGGCGAGCAGGAATTCCACCGGTCCCTGACAGGCATCGCGTGTGCCCCAGGCAGCACCGGTATATTGTTCCAATCCGTGCGGCACGCTCAGATGCACGATCGCATCATGCGCAAGCCAGGGAAGGATCGTCGCATGGGCCACGGCATCGCCCTTCGGCTTGTCGAACGCCAGGCCGCGAATGGCGTGCTGCCAGAAACGCGAGGCCGGTGCCAGCATCATTTCCTGAGTGACGCCGCTTGCGTAGCGAGCCGCCAGTCGCTCGGCCTCCGCCATATCGGTCATCGAGCCAACGACGGCGAAGGAGAGCGACTGTGTCTCGATGGAGCGCAGGGCAATGAAAGCGCCGTTACGAGCAACGCCGTCTTCATAGAGAAGCTCGTCGCCACCGACCGCCTCGATGGCGTCAGGCGTGGAGCTTACCAGCCAGTAGCTGGCATCGGGAAAACGCTCGCCCCAGAGCCAATGCGGGTCAGGGCGGAAGCGGATGCGCTTGGCTTCGCCGTCGAATTCGACATAGCCGCTCGCATCATATTCCCGCTCGCCGAGAACGAGATGACCGAACACGAGGAACCGGCACGGCTTGCCCTCGACGGAGACGGCCCATTGCATCGCGGGGTCTTCACCCGATGCCGCAGCCGTCACGATGATGGTGCGGTCGGCAAGGTGGTAGATCCAGCGGCAGTCACTGAGGCCCATGTCGAAGGCAGAGGGCACGCCGAGGAGCTGCCAGCCATGACCGGTATCGGCAAGAATGCGCAAACCGCTCGTCCGAGTGAGGTTGTAGGGCTCGCGCGAGACGGAAAACAGCTTGTGGAAGGATGTGTTGCCGATCGTCAGCTGTGCAGCAAAAATGCCTTGCATCCAGCAGGTCGAGGCCAGCGTCACATCGTCGAGCAGCATGTTCTGACCGCTGCGCACGATCGCGCCATGACGGCGCACCACGTGTGACTCCTTCTCTTGCAGAACCACGTGACGGTTGAGAGCGCCCTCGGACACGAAGAAGGAGAGGAGCTTTCCCTCGACGCGCTCTTCAAGCACGCGCGCCGGATAGAGACGGGCGAGCGCTTTCTCGTCCAGTGCCTCGGCGGCCAACAGCCCGGCATCCTGCAGGATGCTGCGCGGCGGTGTCTGTTCGGCCGCGCCTGATACATTCTTTCCTATGGTGCTCAGATGGTCGAGGCGGGACAGGTCGGCATTATCGGACGCCGCCTGGTGATCGTTGAGGAAAAGGCCGAAGAAACTTGCGGTGACGCCCTCGGCTGAAACGGCGAGCGGCTTCGATTGAAGGGCCGGGCAGGCCATTTCATGCTGGCGGCGCTGGCTCGGCAGATCGGTGCCGAAGGGACCGACGAGACGATCATCGTTCGCGGCAGCGGATATTGCCAACTGGATTGCATCGGTGGCGTAAGCGGAGACACCTTCCAGGCAGCCCTGCGCGAGCCAGGGATTGCGCCCGCCGCCCTGCTTCAGGTTCTGGCGATTCATCACCACAGGCCCGAAGACCGGATGCTGGGCAATATGATGGTCGACATATTGCGACGCATAGGCCTCGCTGTTCATCAGGAAACCGCGGTCGCCGAGGCCGATATCCTGAACCAGGACGAGATCGGCCGGCAGTTTTTCCGTGCCGGAATGCGTCAGCGTCACATGCCAGAACCACGTCGTCTCTGAAGGGGCAAGCACGAGGCTAACCTGGTAGCGGATATCGGCGACATTTCCGCTCCAGGAGAAGCCCGCTTCGCTAAAGCCGAACTTGCCCTGCGCCCGGGGGCCGACAATCTCGGCGGTGGCAGGCTTTTTGCCACCAATCCGCAGATAGAGCCGTCCGACGCCGCCGGACAGCGGCGATCCCTGGATCTGGTTGATCTGCACCGATCCGAGGCTGTCGCCATAGTCGATGGAAAACAGCGTGCCGTTCGGCAGGGCGGAGATGGAAAGGCCAGTGCCGTTGGCGATCGTCAGAAGGCCGAGGTCGTCGCGGCGGGGCATCTGCAATTTGCGATTCAGTCTCGTGGGCATGTGAGATCTCGTGTCGCCTAAAGGGAATCGGACAATGACGCAGAATGTTTGTGCGAAATATTACCCAATGTCACTGGTTAGATCATGGCGCCCATGATGAACTCAAATCAGAGTGAAGCAAACGATGACTTAAGAGGGAGGACGGCCTAACCAAGTCCGCCTTGGCCCCTCGACGACGCGAGTATTGAAGCGCATCGCCTTCCCACCGTCGCGGAACAAGATTTTCTCGGGGAGGGCAGATGTATTGAAGGCATTCGAGGCCGGTCTGGCGTAGCGCCGGACCGGCCCTGGTTGACTAGATATTCTGACCGCCAGACACTTCAATGCGCTGTGCCGTGACCCAGCCGTTGTCAGGGCCAATCAGGCTGGCGATCATCGGGCCAATATCGTTTGGCAGCCCGACACGGCCAAGGGCGATCATTTTTGCGAATGCCTCGTTGTAGGCGGGCGTATCGCGTACCGCGCCGCCCAGGAAATCTGTCGCTATCGCACCGGGAGCGACCGTATTCGCCGTAATACCGCGACTTCCGAGCTCTTTTGCCAGGTAGAGCGTGAGGATTTCGACCGCTCCTTTGGCTGCGGAATAGGCGGAAAATCCCGGATAGGAAACGCGGGTGAGGCCGGACGAGAAATTGACGATACGGCCGCCATCGATAATGAGCGGGAGCAAGGTCTGGGTCAGGAAGAAGGCGCCCTTGACGTGGACATTGAAGAGATTGTCGAACTGCGCTTCGGTAGTCTCTGCGAAGCCCGCCATCTCGCCATGACCGGCATTGTTGATGAGATGATCGAAATTGGTGCGCGACCAGGTAACCGTCAGGGCGGATCGAACGGCGTCCGCAAAGGCCGGGAATGCCGATATGGTGCCGACGTCGAGCTGCAGCGCCACTGCCTTGCGACCGAGAGCTTCTATTTCGGCCACGACAGCCTTGGCTTCTTCCGCGCCATTTCGGTAGGTCAAAATAACATCGCCACCATGCTTGGCGATGCTGACGGCGGTGTTACGTCCAAGGCCACGGCTGCCGCCGGTTACGATTGAGATTGTCGTCATAGGTCAACTCCTTTTGTGCTGATTGCTGATCAACACAATGCCCCCAGCCCTATTGGAACTGCTGCCTATTTCTCCAAACGAATTGCCTATTTATCCGAAAACGAAGAGTGACATCGCCTCACGTGCTTGCGACATGCCTCAAAGACCTGCTAATCTGGCGTCATTAAAGGCAGGCGGACGATTTCGACTTGCCTTTTTCTCCATTGTCATGGGAGTTCTGATGGGTTTGCTGGAGATCGTCCGCCGTCATGCAGACATCAACGTCGATCGCTTCGGAGCGGCGGCAACTCCGATCGCCGGTCTGACGGCTATCCGCGCCCTGAACCCAAGCGAAATCCAGTTTGCGATCAACAGGCCTCTGGTCGCGCTGGTTCTCCAGGGTCGCAAGAGAGTGAGCATCGGGCCGGAAACGTTCGACTTCGGCGCAGGCGATAGCCTGCTGATCACCGCTGACGTGCCCACGGTGAGCCAGATCACAACGGCAAGCCGCATTGCTCCCTATTATTCTCTCGTTCTCGAACTTGACCTCGCGATGATCCGTGAACTGGGTTCGGAGATTGGTCCGGTGACAGCTTCGACTTCGAAACCCGTTAAGGTAGACCCGACGGAAACTGAGGTCGCGGACATCGCCGCCAGGCTCATGAGCCTCGTTGATCGGCCCTCAGTCATGCCGATCCTGGCGAGACAGCATCTAAGAGAGATGCATTTCTGGCTGATGACCGGCAAACACGGAGCCTCGATCCGGGCGCTCGGTCAGACAGATGGCCACGCGGAGAAAATTGGTCGTGCCGTTGCCATCATCCGCGAAGGCTTCGCTCGTCCCTTGCGAGTGAATGAGCTTGCAGAGACGGCGGGCATGAGCCTTTCGTCATTTCACCAGCATTTCCGCACAGTGACCACATTGTCACCACTTCAGTTCCAGAAGCAGTTGCGCCTGATCGAGGCGCGAAGGCAGATGATCTCGGAAGGCGTTCCGGCCAGTTCGGCTGCATATTCCGTCGGCTATGAGAGCGTCACGCAGTTCACGAGGGAATATGCCCGCCAGTTTGGAGCACCGCCCGTTCGTGATCTCAAGGCGTTGCTGGAAAATGGCGTAACCGCGGCGTGAGCTTGGCAAGCAAGGTTTTTACTCCGCGTTCCGGCGCTTCCTTAAGCCTGGGCAACGAACGGCAGATCCGCTTCAGCCATCAGATCGCAAGCTGCAAAAACTTCCCCGACGCCGATCAGTACCGGCCGGTCGAGGCCGATTTCTGCCATAGCCGAAGAAAGACCGTCTAGGCTGCCGGCCCACCGCCGCTCGTCGGCATTGGCAACAGAGCTGACGATGACAACAGGCGTTCTTGCATCGAGCCCGGCCTCGATCAACCTGTTCTGGATTGCTCCGGCTGTTCGTCCACCCATGTAGAAGATCGTCGTTTTTCTTGTGTCTGCGATAGCCTGCCAGTCGATCGTCTCGGGCAGGCTGCCATGGCGCGAATGTCCGGTGACGAATTGCACGCTCTGCGCATGATCGCGATGGGTCAGGGAAATGCCGAGCCGTGATGCCATGGCGCTCGCCGCCGTGATGCCGGGGATGACCTCGGCCGAAATATTGTGCTTTTTCAGATAGGCGATCTCCTCGCCGGCGCGGCCGAAGATCATCGGATCGCCGGATTTCAAGCGTGCAACATTCTTGCCGGCCTTGGCGAAAGTCAGCATCATCTCGTTGATGTCTTCCTGCCGGCAGCTTTCGCGCCCGCCGCGTTTGCCGACCAGCAGGCGCTTTGCTTCGCGCCGGGCGAGTTCCAGAACCTCGTCCGAGACGAGATCGTCAAACAGGATGACATCGGCGGCCTGCAATGCCCGCACCGCCTTCAGCGTCAGATACTCCGCGTCGCCCGGACCGGCGCCGACAAGCGTCACCCGCCCGACGGGGCGCATCTGCGCCGGCTTTTGCATATCGGACAGCAGATCGCGGACGCTTGTCTCTGTCGGCTCATCGCCGAAAGCACGATCCACAAAACGTTCCCAGAAGGCGCGGCGGGCTGCGCCGGGCTTCAGGCGAATAGCAATTTCCTCGCGGAGAGATTGGGCAAGGCCCGCCCACGATTTCAGGGATGTCGGCAGCAGCGTCTCGATGCGGCGGCGAATGGCCTGCGCGAGAATAGGGGCCGCGCCATCCGTAGAGATCGACACCACCACGGGCGAGCGATTGACGATGGAGCCGAACTGGAACTGGCAGAAAGCCGGCTTGTCGATCACGTTGACAGGAACGCCGGCTCGCCGTGCAGCATCGAAGAAAGCGTGAGCCTCGGTCTCCTCATCGCAATCCGCTATGGCAAGCGCCGCACCAGCATAAACGTCCTCGCGCCATACCATAGGGCAGTGGATGAGCGCGCCTTCCGGATGCGGTGAACCTCGCGCGACGAGAGTCGCGCACGCCTCGCCGAGATGTTCGCAATAGATCTCGACTCTGGCGCCGCAGGCAGCCAACAATTCTGCCTTCCAGGCACAGGCATCCGAGCCGCCGGCGACGATCACCCGTTGTCCGGCAAGCGACCAGAAGACGGGCAGCTTGGCGAGCGGCGCCATGCGGGCAGGCGCCCGGTCGGCAACATCATTCGGCAGCGTCTGCAACACAGGCATTGATGATCCCCCTGATTTCGGCACGGCAGGAGCCGCAATTGGTGCCGGCTTTGAGCTCGTTGCCGATCGCTTCGACGCTGCGGCAGCCGGAGCGAACGGCGGCGACGATCTGGTTGACGCCGACGCTGAAGCAGGAGCAGACCGTCGCCCCCGGATCAGGCCTGTCGGCGCCAGGCCGGCCGGCGATAATGGCAAAGCGACGACGTAGATCGCTGTGATCAGCAGTCAGCTGCGACACCGCCCAGTTGCGTGCGACGGCGACCGGCTCCCTTGCAAGGAAGAGCGCGGCAACCAGCCTCTCCCCGTCGAAGAAGGCGATCCGCCGGTTGCCGGACTGCTGGTCGGCATAACCCAAGGGCTCGATATGGTTGGCAATGCCGAAGCTTTTTCGGCACCAGGCCGTCCAGTCTTCAATACCGTCATGGAACGCAAGCTCCAGCCGCCATCCGCCATCGGCCTTGGCGAGTGCCCAATAGCCCGCGTCCGCCACATCAGGCTTTGCCAGGCTGACGGCGAAGCCATAAGCGGCAGCGCGATAGCGGCTGACGGCAACCGCAACATTCTTCGAGGCGGGCTGCCCCGAAACGGGGTCCGTCGCGGGTTTGACGACAGCACCGATCCGCGCCTCAGCCGAATTCTGGTCGCTCCAGTGCATCGGCAAGAAGACGCTGCCGCGCGCCTGCCGGTCGGTCACCAGGGCGCGGATAATCGCCTTGCCATGGCTGCTTTCGATCTGCACGAGGGCGGCATCGGCCACGCCGAGTTCCATCGCGTCGCGCGGATGGATTTCCGCGAAAGGTTCGGCGATATGGGATGACAGTCGCGCGCTCTTTCCCGTCCGCGTCATCGTGTGCCACTGGTCGCGGATGCGGCCGGTATTCAACGTGAAGGGATAGGCCGAATCTGTTCTATCGGTTGCCGGCGCTTCGACGGCAATAAAGCGCGCCTTGCGATCGGAATGGAAGAAACCGCCCTTGGCGAAGAACCGCGTTTCCCTTTTCTCTGCCCCGAAAGGCTGCGGCCACTGGAACGGCTTCAGCGCATTGTAGTCTGCCGCCTCCGTCTTGGCATAGGCGCCGATATCGAAGTCGCGGCTGCCTTCATTCTCGAAGGCGGAGAGTGCAGCGTGCTCGGCGAAAATATCGGCCGGAGACCTGTAGTCGAACGCGGCAAAGCCCATCCGGCGGCCGACTTCTGCCATCTGCCACCAGTCGGCGCGTGCCTCTCCCGGCAGAGCAAGAAACGGGCGTTGCCTCGATATGCGGCGTTCCGAATTGGTGACCGTTCCGTCCTTCTCGCCCCAGCCGAGGGAGGGTAGCAGCACATGCGCGTGCCGCGTCGTATCGGTCTCGCGCAACATGTCGGAAACGACCACGAAGGGGCAGGCGGCAATGGCCGCCTCGACACGGCGGGCATCGGGCATGGATACGACAGGATTGGTCGCCATGATCCAGAGCGCCTTGACGCGGGCCTCCTCGACGGCCCGAAACAGATCGACGGCCTTCAGGCCGGGCTTGGCGGCAATAGCGGGTGCATTCCAGAAGCGCTGCACACGGTCGCGATCAACAGTGTTTTCGATCGCCATATGGGCAGCCAGCATATTGGCCAGGCCACCGACCTCACGGCCGCCCATCGCATTCGGCTGCCCCGTCAGTGAAAACGGCCCCATTCCGGGTCGGCCGATGCGCCCCGTCGCCAGATGGCAATTGATGATGGCGTTGACCTTGTCGGTGCCGGAAGCGGACTGGTTGACGCCCTGGCTGTAGCAGGTGACAACTTTCTCGGTCGTCTCGAACAGGCGGAAGAATTCTCTCACCTGCATGGCCGGTAAGCCCGTGCGTTCAAGCAGGTCGTCGACCGTTAGTGCGGCGGCAGCGGCGAAGGCTGCTCCAAAACCTTCGGTGTGGGCGCCTATATAGTTCTGGTCGATAGCAGGGCTTGCCGCGAGATGGGCGAGCAGTCCCATGAAGAGTGCGACGTCGCCGTCGGGGCGGATGGCCAGGTGCAGGTCGGCGATGTCGCATGTCATCGTCCGGCGCGGATCGATGACGACGATTTTCAGGCCCGGTCGGGCCGCCTTGGCGGCGGCCAGCCGCTGGTAGATGACGGGATGGCACCAGGCAAGGTTGGACCCCGTGAGTATGACAAGATCGGCAAGTTCCAGATCCTGATAGAGGCCGGGCACCGTATCCGAGCCGAAAGCGCGGCGATGACCGGCGACCGAGGAAGACATGCAGAGGCGGGAATTGGTGTCGATATTGGCAGAGCCGATGAAGCCCTTCATCAGCTTGTTGGCGACGTAATAGTCTTCTGTCAGAAGCTGACCCGAGACATAGAAGGCGACGGAATCGGGGCCATGTTCGGCAATGGTCTCGGAAAACCTGCTGGCGACGAGATCGAGCGCCTCATCCCAGCCTGCCTGTCTGCCCTTGATTTCAGGATGGAGCAGGCGACCATCGAGATCGATCGTTTCGGCAAGCGCCGAACCCTTGGAACAGAGCCGGCCGAAATTGGCCGGATGCTCAGGGTCGCCCTTCACTGTTACGATGCCGGTATCATCCACGTTGGCGATCACGCCGCAGCCGACGCCGCAATAGGGACAGGTAGTCTTGACTTCTGCTCCCATCATTCCGCCGCCATGACAAGGCTTTCGAGCGCGATATAGAGCGTGCCGCCCTCGTTCCTGAGCGGGATGGTACGCACCGAACCGTCATCGGCACCGAGCGCCTTACCGGTCTCCAGCGAGATCACCCAGTTGTGCAGAGGGCAGGTGACGGCATTGCCGTGCACAATGCCTTCCGAGAGCGGGCCGCCCTTGTGCGGGCAGCGATTTTCGATCGCATAGACCTCGTGTTCGCCCGTGCGGAAGACGGCGATGTTCATCTGCGGGGTTTTCACGCAGCGCGATCCGCGCAGCGGAATATCGGAAATGTCGCCGATCGGGTGCCAGTTCATGATGGTTCTCCTCACTCGGCTGCCTGACTGAAACCGATGGTCGCCATCGGTCGGAATTCGTGCTTGTCCTTGCCGGAGACGCGTTCCGACCAGGGGTCGACCTGAGCGAATTTCTGGGAAAAGACGAAGCGTTCGTAATAGGCCTTGCGCTTGTCGTGATCCTCCATGATCTGCCGGCGGATCTCATCAAGGCCGATGCGCTTGGCCCATTTGTAGATGCGCTCGAGATAGCGGCCCTGTTCGCGGTACATCTGCGTCAGCGCCACGATATGTTCGAGCGCCTCGTCCTCGGTCCTCACCAGGCCGAGCACCTCCGTGCCCTTGATGTCGAGGCCCGCAGCGCCGGCGAAATGGATCTCGAAGCCGGAATCCACGCAGATCACGCCGATATCCTTGCAGGTGGCCTCGGCGCAGTTTCGCGGACATCCTGACACCGCCATCTTCAGCTTTGCCGGCGTCCAGGAGCCCCACATGAATTTCTCGATGCGGATGCCGAGACCCGTGGAATCCTGGGTGCCGAAGCGGCACCAGTCGGAACCGACGCAGGTCTTCACCGTGCGTAGGCCCTTGGCATAGGCCTGGCCGGAGATGAAGCCGGCCTTGCCAAGATCGGCCCAGACGGCCGGAAGGTCTTCCTTTTCGACGCCGAGCAGATCGATGCGCTGGCCACCGGTGACCTTGACCATCGGGATTGCGAACTTGTCGACGACATCGGCGATGGCGCGCAGTTCGCCGGAGCTGGTCACGCCGCCCCACATGCGCGGCACGACGGAATAGGTACCATCCTTCTGGATGTTGGCGTGGACGCGTTCATTGATGAAGCGCGACTGGTAGTCGTCGGCATATTCATCCGGCCAGTCGCAGACGAGGTAGTAATTGAGCGCCGGGCGACATTTGGCGCAGCCGCCCGATGTCTTCCATTCCAATTCCTGCATGACGGCGGGAATGGTCTTCAGCTTCTTTGCCTTGATGAGGCGGCGCACATCGTCATGGCCGAGCTCGGTGCAGGTGCACATAGGCTGCACCGCCTTCGGATTATAGCCATCGCCCAGCGTCAAGGACATGAGCTGTTCGACAAGGCCGGTGCAGGAGCCGCAGGAGGCCGAGGCCTTCGTATGGGCGCGCACATCATCGAGCGATGTCAGCCCCTTGGCCGTGATCGTTGAAGTGATCTTGCCCTTGCAGACGCCGTTGCAGCCGCAGATTTCCGCATCATCCGGCAAGGCTGCAACGGCCGCCATAGGGTCCAGCGGGGACCCTCCCTGATAGGCCTGGCCGAAGATCAATGTGTCGCGCATCTCGGAGATGTCGACGGCCTTTTTCTTGAGGTCATTGAACCAGGCGCCGTCGGAGGTCTCGCCATAAAGCACCGTACCGATGATGCGGTTGTCTTTCAGCACTAGGCGCTTGTAGATCCCCGCAGTCGCATCGCGCAGCACGATTTCCTGGCGGTCGTCGCCGTCGGCGAAATCGCCGATCGAGTAGAGTTCGATACCGGTAACCTTGAGCTTCGTCGGCGTGTCGGAGTGCGCAAAGGCCGGCTTCCTATCGTCTGAGAGATGGGCGGCGGCGACACGGGCCATTTCGTAGAGCGGCGCGACGAGGCCATAGACCATGCCGCCCACCTCGGCGCATTCGCCGAGCGCGTAGATATCGCCGTCCGAGGTCTGCATGCCGGCATCGACGACGATGCCGCGATTGACGGCGAGCCCGGCGTCCTTGGCGAGATTGACGTTCGGGCGAATGCCGACGGCCATGACGACAAGCGTGGCAGGGATGATCGTGCCGTTGTCGAGCTCGACGCCTTCCACCTTGCCGTTGCCGATGATCTGTTTGGTGTTGGCTTTGCAGATAACCTTGATGCCGCGGTCCTCGACAGCCTTCTGTAAGAGGTAGCCGGCGGCGGGATCGAGCTGGCGTTCCATCAGCGTCGGCATGACGTGCAGCACAGTGACATCCATGCCACGCTGGGCGAGGCCGGCGGCCGCTTCGAGCCCGAGCAGGCCGCCGCCGATGACGATGGCTTTTTCGCGCGATTGGGCTGCAAGCAGCATGGCCTGCACGTCGTCGAGGTCGCGGTAGGTGATGACGCCGCGAAGATCCTTTCCGGGCACCGGAATGATGAAGGGTACCGAGCCTGTCGCGATGACGAGCTTGTCGTAGCTCTCGGTGACGCCGTGGTCGGAGGTGACGGTCTTGGCGACGCGATCGATGTTGACGATCTTGTGACCCTTGTAAAGCGTTATGCCGTGCTTGATATACCAGCCATCACCGTGAATGATGATCTGCTCGTAGTCCTTTTCTCCCGACAGGACCGGCGACAGCATGATGCGATCGTAATTGACGCGTGGCTCGGCGTTGAAGATCGTAACCTCGTAGCGTCCGGGCGCCTGTTCGAAGAGGTGCTCCAGCATGCGCCCAGGCGCCATGCCATTGCCGATGATAACGAGTTTTTCTGTCATATTTACAGGTCCTTGGATCAGGTTGCAGCCACGGGCGCGGAGTGGCTCTGGCGCGATAGTTGCTTGACGGACAGGTGCATCCAGATGAGCGAGATCGCGACGATCGCGAAGAGCAGCAGGAAACAGCTCGACCAGAGGCCGGTCATGTCCTTGAGGAGGCCAAAGGCGATCGGAAGGATGAAGCCACCAAGGCCGCCCATCATCCCGACGATGCCGCCGACGGCGCCGACGCTCTCTGGGTAATAGGCCGGAATGTGCTTGTAGACGGCAGCCTTGCCGAGGCTCATGAAGAAGCCGAGCACGAAGATGACCACGATGAAGATGACGGGCGTGATGGTGGTAGCAGGCAGCGACAGGATGAGCGTGGCCACGGCTGACACGGCAAACATCGTGTACATCACGCTGCGCGCGCCCTTCTTGTCCGACAGCACGCCGCCGAAGGCACGGAAGATGCTGCCCGGGATCGAATAGGCAGCGGCGATCATGCCGGCAGCTTCCAGATTGAAGCCGTAGACACCGACAAGATAGCGCGGCAGCCACAGCGAGAGGGCAACGAAGCCGCCGAAGGCGAAGAAGTAATAGAGTGAGAAGCGCCAGACCTGAAGGTTCTGCAATGGCGCGAATTCCTGGGCGAGGCTTTTGGAGGCGACGCCGCGTTCGCGGCGAAGACGAAAGGCCGGATCATCTGTTGTGGTAAACCAGAAAATGATTGCCATCAGCGCCAGACCGGCCGCCCATATTTCAGCGACTGCCTGCCAGCCCCAAGCCAAAAGCACGAAGGGTGCCGCGAATTTTGTGACGGCCGCGCCCACATTGCCTGCACCGAAGATGCCAAGTGCGGTACCTTGCTTCTCCGCTGGAAAGAAGGGCGAGACATAGGCGACGCCGACCGCAAACGAGCCGCCGGCGAGCCCGACACCCAAGCCGGCGATCAGCATCTGCGTATAGGTGTGGGCGTAGGAGAGCAGAAAGGTTGCGACTGCAGCGGCAAGCATGGTCAGCGTATAAACGAGACGGCCGCCGTAACGTCCTGTCCAGATGCCAAGCACGATGCGCACGAGCGAGCCGGTCAGCACAGGGGTGCCGATGAGCAGTCCGAACTCGGCTTCGTTCAGCCCGAGTTCCTGCTTGATGCGAATGCCGATGATCGCAAAGATCGTCCAGACCGCAAAACAGAGCGTGAAGGCGACCGTGGAGATCCACAGTGCTTTGGCTGGTTCGCCGGCGGACATGGGCTGCGCTTTCTTGATGACAGTCATGGCTTCTCCGTGGCCCGACAAGGTCGTGCCGATCCATCGCTGGGGGTTAAAAACAAAAAGCCGCTGGTCAGGACGCGCATGCACGAGGCGCGCGAAATATCCTGATCAGCGGCTTTGCTGGTGACGCCCGTCGTTGGACGTCGAATTCATGGCCTTCTGGCCCATCTGCCTCAAGCAATCCGTATGACAGATTGCACAAGGGTACTCCTGTATCCTCAATGAGCGCCTATCGTGCGCTCATTCTGCTCTGATCGCCTTTGATCAGTGCATAACTATCGAAGCAAACCGCGTGCCAGTTTGCGGAGGCTGTCCCAGTGAATTGAATCTAAAGGATTTTTTAGAAATCCATCGGCTGCTGGTTTTTTGGGCCGCTGTCGTTTGTGCAAATCTTTTGTGCGCGATTGTGAGGTCGGTGCAAATCTCTGATGGCGTTTTGTGCAGGCCAGCATGAGATTAAATTCCTTCGCTGCTGGAAGCGAAGGGCAAGACGCTCTTTACCGCAAAGCCCGCAACATAATCCGGCAGTTTCGATGGGTCGAAAACGTGACCGTCCATGAAGCGGTCGGCTTCGTCGGCCCCTTCGATGCGCACGTCGGCATCGATCGGTGCGCTGCCCTCGCCAAGGGCTCCACGATAGAGGTCGGGGCGGTAGGCGGAAGCAGCTGCGCGTGCTGGATTGAGTCCGAGTTCGGCCTGACCCCATCGGATCATCTGACTGTAGATCCAGAGTGCCTGGCTCGTCCGAGGATAATTGGCAAAACCAGAATGGAACATGAAGTAATTGTCGATGATGCGCCGGTTCCCTTTTGCGTCGAGGCTGAACTCGCCTGCCAGCACATGGCGGATGATGTGAACCGGTGCTGCGATGTAGCGAGTATCCGCCAGGGCCTCGGCCAGCGCATCGTGGTTGTCCGGCTGGTCGCACCAGCGTGCCGCCGCATCGAGAGCGACGATCAGTCGGGAGACTGTTTCCGGATGGCTGTCTGCCCATTCCGGGCGCATGCCGATCACCTTTTCCGGTGCAGATGGCCAGATATCCTGTTTGGCGGCGACGATACGACCGACGCCACGTTCTGAGGCAACCATGTTCCAGGGTGCGCCCACACAGAAGCCATCGATCGCGCCGGCGGCCAGTGCGTCAGAGGTCAGCGGAGGCGGCACGACGACGAGTTTGACGTCCTTGTCCGGATCGATGCCACCGGCGGCGAGCCAGTAGCGGAATTCGTAATTATGCGAGGAAAAGGGATAGGTGACGCCGAAAGTCGGCAGCGGCTCGCTGCTCGCCTTCATCTCTGCTAGCACCTTTGCCAGTGCCTTGGCGTTTTCCAGCGCGCTGGCGCTTTCCGATAGGCTGTCGGCGTCCCGCATCCTGTCGAACAGGCGGGTTGAGAGCGTGATCGCATTACCGCCGCGCCCGAGAGAGAAGGGTGTAATCGTCGGTGATGGATTGGAGCCGAGGCCGAGCATGGAGGCAACGGGCATCGGCGAGAGCATGTGGGCGATATCGAACTGCCGGAAAGCGAGGCGGTCGCGAATGTTTGCCCAGGAGACGTCCTTGACGAGATCGAGCGTCAAGCCTTCCCGCTTGGCAAAGCCGAATTCCGCTGCCGCGATAAGCACGGAAGCGTCGACGAGCGGAATGAAGCCGGCCCTCAGCGTTTTGGAGCCTTCGCCGTTGGCATGAGCGGGCGCTGGCAGAGCTGCATCGGGATTGAGGCTTTTCGTCATCATGTTCACTCCGGCCTCCTCCGGACAGTCGCGACCAGAGCGGTCATCACATCAAAAGCCCTGCTGCGGTCACGACGCTCTGGGCGATATCGGACATCTTCTTTTTCTCGTTCATTGCCGTCTGACGAAGCAGTGCAAACGCTTCCTCCTCCGACAGGCCGCGCATCTTCATCAATATGCCTTTGGCGCGTTCGACGATCTTGCGCTCCTCGAGGGCCGACTTGGCATCGGCAAGTTCCCGTTGCAGCCGGTCGAATGCATTGAAGCGACTGACCGCCATATCGAGAATGGGTTTGACGCGCTCCTTCTTCAACCCGTCGACGATGTATGCCGACACGCCGGCATCCACTGCTGCCTCGATGGAGGCCGTGTCGGAGCGGTCGACGAACATGGCAATCGGCCTGCCGACCGTACGGGTCAACTGGAACAGATGCTCCATCATGTCGCGATTGGGGTTCTCGATATCGATGATGATGACGTCGGGCCTCAGCGTATCGATAATACGCGCCACACCTTGGACTTCGTGGATGACCGTCACGCGCGCATGGCCGGCCTCTCGCAGCCCCTCCTCGATGATGGAGGCGCGAATGGTATTTTCATCGATCACAAGGATGGTCAGATCGAGCCGGCTCATGCGACATTTATGACGCAATGCAGCAAGCCCGACAAGCTGGAAAGGCAATTTATTAGGCATTTTATAAATTTGATTAAATAATAGGCTGACTGCTTTATATATGAGCAACGTCTGGTCTCATTTAGGTTTTCGAAAAAGATTACCGCATCCGTTCACTTGTCGACAACTGCGCTACCTATGCCTCAGTATAATGCACCGCCCGCGCGCTCGCTGTTATCGTCGGGCTATCTTGGAGACGGAGAGCGAAGATGAGCGACAAGCGGCCAGAAGGTGTTGAGGCGTACAGTCATCCGGCTGGCGGGTGGGATGCGCTGAAAGCGGTGGCGAAAACGCTGAAGCATCAGCAGATCGTCGCACAGGGCAGTACCACACTGCTCAAGGCAAACCAGCCTGAAGGTTTCGATTGTCCCGGCTGCGCGTGGCCCGATCCAAAGCACACCTCTTCCTTCGAGTTCTGCGAGAACGGCGCAAAGGCGATCACCTGGGAGTCCACCGCCCGGCGCGTCACACCGGAATTCTTTGCCGAACACACGGTCTCCGAGCTTTGGGAATGGATCGATCACAAGCTCGAGGACCAGGGCCGGCTGACGCATCCGCTGAAATACAATAGCGCCACGGATAAATACGAGACGATCGATTGGGAAGATGCCTTCAGCCTGATAGGCTTGGAACTCAACAAGCTCGCAAGCCCCGACGAAGCTGAATTCTACACGTCGGGACGCGCTTCCAACGAGGCGGCCTTCCTCTATCAGCTCTTCGTGCGGGCCTATGGCACCAACAATTTCCCCGATTGTTCGAACATGTGTCATGAGGCGACGAGCGTTGGCCTGCCGCTGTCGCTCGGTGTCGGCAAGGGTACGGTGACGCTTGAGGATTTCGATCATGCCGACGCCATTTTCAGCTTCGGCCATAACCCCGGAACCAACCACCCCCGCATGATGACGACTTTGCACGAGGCATCCCGTCGCGGTGTTCCGATTATCGTCTTCAACCCGTTGAAGGAGCGGGCGCTCGAGCGTTTCGCCGCGCCGCAAAATCCGGTGGAGATGGTGACCTTATCCTCGACGCCGATTGCATCAGCCTATCACCAGCTCCGCACCGGTGGCGACCTTGCCGCCCTCAAGGGTCTGATGAAGCTGATCTTCGAACGCGATGTGGCCGATCTCTCCGGCGGCGGCAAGGGCGTCCTCGACCGAGATTTCATCGCCGAGCACACCGCTGGCATTGATGCCCTGAGGGAGGATCTCGACAAGGCCAGCTGGGCAGACATCCTCAGCGTGTCCGGTCTGACCATGGAGGCGCTGAACAGTGCCGTTGATGTCTACCTCAATGCCCGCAATGTCATCCTTTGCTACGGCATGGGCATCACGCAGCACGCGAACGGAACGGCAAATGTCCAGCAGCTTGCCAATTTCCTGATGCTGCGCGGCAATATCGGCCGCACCGGCGCTGGCCTCTGCCCGCTGCGCGGCCATTCCAATGTGCAGGGGGACCGGACCGTCGGCATCACCGAGATCCCGAACAAGGCGCTGATCGACGGCATGGAGCGTGCCTTTGGTTTCCGCCCTTCTGCAGAGAAAGGCCACAATGCGATCGAATCTATCGAGGCGATTGCAGCCGGCCGATCCAAGGCGCTGATCTGCCTCGGCGGCAATCTGGCCGTCGCCATGTCCGATCCTGATGTCACCTTCCAGGCCATGCGCAAGCTCGATCTTGCCGTCCATATTGCCACCAAGCTCAATCGCTCGCATCTCCTGACGGCAAAGACCTCCATCATTCTTCCCTGCCTCGGGCGGACCGATCTCGACACCCAGGCATCAGGGCCGCAAGCGGTGACGGTCGAGGATTCCATGTCCATGGTGCATGCTTCGCGCGGTTTCCTGAAGCCGCCGGGCGAATTGTTGAAATCCGAGCCCGCCATCATCGCAGGCATTGCAATGGCCACGCTCGGTGCAAAATACGGCATCGACTGGAAGGGTCTGATTGCCAATTACGATCGCATCCGAGACAAGATCGAGGTGGTCTTCCCGGATTTTCATGAATTCAACAGCCGGGTCCGGGCCCCCGGTGGTTTTCGGCTGGATGTTCCGGCTTCCTATCGGGTCTGGAAGACTGCGAGCGGCAAGGCGAACTTCCTCATCGCTCCCGGTCTCGACGAAGATCCCCGCCTGAAGAACCCCGCGACCCTGGTGCTGACGACGCTGCGCAGCCACGACCAGTACAACACGACCGTCTATGGCCTCGACGATCGCTACCGGGGCATTTTCGGCCGCCGTGACGTGATCTTCATGAGCGGTCAGGATCTCGCTGAACGGGGCCTGCGTGACGGTGACAGGATCGATATCCGCTCGGCCACCGGCCACGGTGGCGGGAAAACCGTCATCGGTTTCACGGCTGTCGAATATAATATCCCCGTCGGTTCGGTCGCAGGCTATTACCCGGAAATGAATGCGGTGATCGCGCTTGATCACTATGACCGCAAATCGGGCACGCCGAGCTACAAGGGTGTTCCCGTCGCGATCACCAAGAGTGAGGCTCAGGCTGCGGCTTAGCGTGAGACCGCAATTGTCCCGCCCGTGCTTTCGCGGGCGATGACCTCGAAGCCAAGGTCGATCTGGTATGGTGGCTGGCGGCTCGTCGAATTGAGGGCCGACAGCACCTTTTCGGCGGCCAGCTTGCCCGTCTCGAACCGCCTCGTCATGATCGATGACAGGGATGGTGACGCACAGGCGGAAAATTCGAGATCGTGGAAACCGATGATGGCGATGTCGTCAGGCACGCGGATGCCGCGCTTGCGGCACTCCTGCATGGCGCCGAGCGCCAGGTTGTCGTCGATGCAGAAGATCGCTTCCGGCCGGTCGCCACGTTCATGCATGAGAGCCAGGAGATCGGACCCGAGCGCAACCGAGCTGTGCCGCTGCCATTGCGTGATGATTTCGAGTTTCTGCAGTCCTGCCTCCTGCATCGCCAGACGGTAGCCATCAAAGCGGGATTGGGCGCGGTGGTCGAGATTGCCGGCGAGGAAGGCGACACGATCAAAGCCCTGGTCGATGAGATGCTGCGTTGCTGCTTGCCCGGCACGATCCTGCAGCATGCCGATATTGAGGTCGATCGGATCGGGCGAGAGCTCGAATGTCTCAACGACGGGCAGATGCGCGCGCGTGAGAAGCTGGCGGGCAAGTGGCGTGTGATGGGTACCGGCGATGATGATCGCTTCGACCCTTTGGCCGAGCAACACCTTGATGGCATTTTCCTCTTCCTGCTCGGAATAGCGGCTGTTGACGACAATGACCTGGAAGCCCGCCGCGACAAGCACGTCGTGCAGAGCGAAGAGATATTCGGCAAAGATGACATTGTAGAGGGTCGGCACGATGACGCCGATTGCGTGCGTTCGCGACGAGGCGAGCCGGCTGGCCGCAATATTCGGCACATAGCCAAGCTCCTGGACAGCGGCAGTGACGCGCTGCCGCAGGGCCTCTGACACTGCATCGGGTTTGCGAAGCACGCGTGAGACTGTGATCGGGCTGACGCCGGCCAGAGTTGCCACGTCATCCAAAGTTACTCTTCGCATTGTACTCTCGATTCATACAGAAAATTCATGCAGATCTGCAATTTATCTCGCAATTGCGAAATATTTAGCTCGGAAAATTCCAGTTGACAGCGCTAGCAAATACGATTTGACAGCGCTGTCAACTATGTTAGGCTCGAAATGTACCGGAAAAGGATGGGATGGAACCTTCCGGGATCAGCATGCAAATAAGATTTTGTGGAGGGCGGCCTGGGTCCGCCTGAGGAGGAGACATTCAATGCTTAAGGTGAAGAAAGCGAAGATGGCCCGTATCGCCGCGTTTTCCGCGTCGGCGTTTGCTCTGCTCTGCAGCACGGCCATGGCGGAACCAAAGGTCGTGTCCGGCCCCGCCGCCGATCCGAACTGCATGGTTCCGTGGTCGGCCGAAACCCAGTTCCTGCAATATCCGAAGAAGGATGGTCCTTACCGCATCGCCCTTGCGAATGGCTATATCGCCAATACTTGGCGCATCCAGATGGTGCAGACGGCAAAGGCATACGCTGCCCAACCGGATGTCGCCGCCAAGCTGAAAGAATTCAAGGTCGTATCGACCGGCGAGGACGTTCCGGCCCAGATTTCCGCGATCAACAACTTCATCGATGCCGGCTACGATGCCGTCGTCGTCAACGCCCAGAACCCGACAGCCTTCGGTCCGGTCATCAAGCGCGCCAAGGAGGCCGGCGTCGTTCTCGTCGCCTTCGACAACATCCTTGACACCAAGGACGCAATCAACGTCAACGTCGATCAGAAGGGCCTTGGCGTCATCTGGGCCAACTGGCTGGCAAAACACCTGCCGCAGGGCGGCAAGATCCTGGAAGTACGCGGCGTAGCCGGCACTTCCGTCGATACCGATCGCCATAATGGGATTCATGAAGCTCTGGATGCTTCCGGCAAGAAATTCACCGTCACCGAAGTCGTTGGCAAGTGGGATGATGGTGTAGCGCAGAAGGCAGCGGCCGATGCGATTGCCACCAATGGTCCGTTTGATGGCATCACCGCACAGGGCGGTGACACCGGCGTGGTGCAGGCGATGATCGACGCGAAGCATCCGTTCGTGCCCTTCGGCGGTGAGACGGAGAACGGCTTCCGCAAGTTCTGCGCCGCCCATGCGGGGGATGGTCTGAAGTGCTCATCAGCAGGTACCGGCCCGGCGCAGGTTGCGGTTGCCATCAAGACTGCCATCGCGGCTCTCGAAGGTCAGATCGTTCCTCAGGCCGTCAAGCTGCCGACGGCACTCGTTTCCGATCCCGATTTCAAGGAAGGCGAGGATTTCTACCCCAAGGAATCCGACAACTTTTTCGTCGGCAATTCCTTCCCGACCTGCGGCATCAACTTCTCCGCACAGGAAATCATGGGGCAGACCAAGGAAAACCAGTAAGCGCCACCATCCGGACCTGACTGCGGGCGTTCGCGCCCGCAGTCTCGATCTCGACGCGACCGAATGGAGGCTGGATGCATGATCCTTTCCGAACCGCTTCTGCGCCTGGAAGGCGTATCGAAACGCTATGGCGGCGCGATTGCGCTGAAGGAAGCGAATATCGCCGTGCGCCCCGGCGCGATCCACGCCGTGCTTGGCGAAAACGGTGCCGGCAAATCGACCCTCATCAAGATCATGGCCGGTGTGGTCGCGCCTGACGAAGGGCGCATGCTGCTCGACGGAAACGAAATCTCCTTTGCCTCGCCGGCTGCCGCCAATGCTGCCGGTATCGTATGTGTTTTCCAGGAACTGTCGCTCATTCCGGATCTCTCGGTGGCCGACAACATCGTGATCAGCAATCCGCCGCTTCGTTTCGGCATGATCGACCGCAACAAGCAGCGCCAGATTGCCGAAGAAGCACTTGCCCGCGCCGGTGCTGCCGATATTCATCCCGCCTCTCTCGTGAAGGATCTGCCGCTTTCGCGCCGCCAGATGGTTGAGATCGCCAAGGCGCTCGCCCGCAAGCCGCGGCTGATGATCCTCGACGAGGCGACTTCGGCCCTGACCCAATCCGATGTCGAGAAGGTCTTCGGCGTGCTGAAGCAGCTTCGGGCCGAGAGCATGGCGCTGATCTATATCTCACATCGCATGCATGAGATTGCAGAACTCGCCGATGACTGCACGGTCTTTAGAAACGGCCGCAGCATCGAATCCTATCCCGCCGGCACCAAGTCCGACCAGCAGGTGGTGGAGCTGATGATCGGCCGCGAATATACCAACGTCTTTCCGCCCAAGCCGCTGCACCCGAAGGCAGACGCGCCGGTTCTGTCCTGCCGCGGCCTCTCCTGGGGGGATCGGCTCTCCGGGATCAACTTCGATGTGCGTCCCGGTGAGATCATTGGTTTCGGCGGACTGGACGGGCAGGGGCAGCGTGAATTGCTGCTGGCGCTGTTCGGCGTGCTGCGCGACCTCAGGGGCGAGGTGGCGGTCGATGGCAAACCGATAAGGTTGAAGAGCCCCGGCGCGGCGAAATCAGGTGATATCTCCATGGCGCTGATCCCGGAAGATCGCAAGACGGAAGGGCTCATGCTGCCGATGACCGTTCGTGAGAACCTGTCGATCGCAGCGCTTGACCGCGTTTCGCGCAACGGCGTGATCGACCGCGCTGCCGAGCTTCGCGAGATCGACGAACTCCTGAAGCTCCTGTCAATCAAGGCAACGACGATCGACATGCCGGTCGCATCCCTGTCTGGTGGCAACCAGCAGAAGGTGGTGATCGCCAAATGGCTGATGAACAGGCCGCGCATCATCCTTCTCAACGATCCGACCCGTGGCATCGATGTTGGCACCAAGCAGGAAATCTATGCCCTGCTGCGCAAGCTTGCCGATGCGGGTGCGGCCATCATCTTCTATTCGACTGACTATGACGAGCTGGTGGGCTGCTGTGACCGCGTGCTCGTCATGTATGATGGCAGCATCATCCGCGTCCTCGAAGGAGACGAGATCACCGAACGCGAACTGGTCAGTGCCGCGCTCAACATCGATGCCGGCGAGGCGCAGAAAAGGATGGCCCAATGAGCAGGCAGTCGACGGGCGAATGGCGCTATCGGTACGTTCAGCAGAAGGGCACGCTTTTCGCAGCGCTGCTCTTCATCCTGATGTTCATCATCTATGTTTCAAACCATCCCGCCGGCTTCACGCCGAACGTGGTGCAGACCGCCGCCAACAAGGCAACGCTGCTCGCTTTCGTGGCCATGGCGCAATGTTTCGTGGTCATCACGGCTGGCATTGATCTTTCTGTCGGCATGATCCTCATCCTGTGCAACTGCCTTGCCTCATGGCTCGTGGTCGGCACGCCGCTGCAGACCGGGCTGGGTGTCGCAGCTGTGCTCCTGACGGGTCTCGCCTGCGGCCTGCTCAATGGGCTGGTCATCATTTTCGGTCGGTTGCAGCCGATCGTCACCACCATTGCGACCAGTGCGGTCTTTTACGGGCTGGCATTGCTGTTGCGGCCCACACCGGGCGGCTCGGTCAATGAAGATCTTGCCGATGTCTTCACCTCGAAGCTCTTTGGCGTCGTGCCGGCAAGCCTCGTCGTGCTTGCACTCATCGTACTGATAATCTGGGTGCCCTTCAGCCGTTCGGTCCTCGGCCGCACCGCCTATGCGGTCGGATCGGCGGAAAACGCCGCCTACATGTCGGCGATGCCGGTAAAGAGGGCAAAGCTTGCGGCTTACGCGCTGGCAGGCCTGCTTTCGGCAATTGGCGGGCTCTATCTGACCTTTTTCTCGTATACGGGCGAGGCGGCCTTTGCGAGCGGTAACGCCTATACGCTCTATTCGATCGCAGCAGTGGTGCTCGGTGGTGTCTCGCTTGCGGGCGGAAAGGGAAGCGCCGTCGGTGCCGTCTTCGGTGCGCTGGCCTTCCGCACCATCGGCGACCTGTTGTTCGTCTTCGATCTCGATCCGCTCTGGCAGCCGCTCTTTCAAGGCGTGGTGCTGATGTTGGCGGTCAGTATCGGCTGCATCGGCCTGTCGCGTGTTCGCAATCGTCTGGAGTGGTTCCAATGAGCGAGGATGCTTCCACAATGCGGCAAATTCCTGTGCCCGCCCGACTGCGCGGCGTCGATCCAGCTGTGGCAATCGCCTTCGGCTGCATCATCCTGCTGCTCCTTGGCGGCTCGCTCTACTCCTCTAATTTCCTGTCGCTGGACTACCTGCTGCAGCAGTTGAAAGTCGCCTCCTTCCTCGGCGTCATCGCAACCGGCATGATGGCGGTCATCCTGCTTGGCCAGATCGACCTGTCAGTGCCCTGGGTGGTGACGACAGGAGCGATGATGGCTTGCGCTGCCACTGCTTACGGAACGACCGGCGCGGTTCTCGCAATCCCCTTCGGTATTCTCTGCGGTGCTACGATCGGCCTCGTCAACGGCATCGCGGTCGCCTATCTGCGCATTCCCTCGATGATCATCACGCTTGCGACCAACGCTGTCGCGCAAGGGCTGATGGTCGTCTACACCGGCGGTTTCTCGCCGCAGGATTCGGCCTCTGCCGCCATGCGCTTCCTGGCAACCGGCTATGCCATTCCCGGGCTTCCGAACGGCGTTCTCGTCTGGCTCGCCGTCGGCTTGCTCGCCGTCTTCCTGTTGACACGCACGACCTTCGGCCGGTCGCTCTATGCGATCGGCAACCGCGAACGTGCCGCCTACATGTCCGGCATCAATACGCGCAGGATCACCCTTCTTGCCTTCATTATGTCGGGCGGTCTCAGCGCACTCGGCGGCGTGCTTCTCGCCGGTTATGCTTCGAAAGCATCCCAGTCCATGGGTGATGCCTATCTTCTGCCGTCGATTGCTGCCGTGGTGCTTGGCGGTACGCACGTGCTTGGCGGCAAGGGTTCCTATCTCGGAACTGTCGCCGGCGTCATCCTGATCACTCTGCTGCAGTCGATTCTCTCGGTCATGCAGATCGAGGAGGCTGGCCGTCAGCTGATCTATGGCGCCGTCATCATCGGCATGCTGCTGCTTTACGGGCGGCAGAAGGTCTTGTGACGAAATTCAGTATTTCATTCCATCCGGGCAGTCGCTTGCCTCGATGTTTCGGCGGATGGGTCATTCGAGCCGAAGCTGGAGACGATGCTGCTATCGACAGTAGGGGCCAACTTCCGGTGCATCGATGGCGATGGCCTGCGCATTGTGCACCTGGCCACGCTCGGCCGGATAGCTTCATAGAAGCCTGAATCACCTAGATATGCCACCGTTGTGCCGGCCTCTCCAGCCGATGCAAGGCCATGGCACGCAACAGCAGTTTGCTGGCTCTGGTGCCCCGGTGGCAATATATTCGCGTAAATTCTTTCCAGCTTCCCCAAGGTCCTCTTTCTCGTCGTGACAACGCTCTCAAGCCTGCAAATGCTGGCTTTTTCTGCGTGGTTCCTGGTCTCCCGACGACCTGACATTTATATGATCACGCGTCACTTGACATTTGTCGATCATAACTTGAATATTGTCAGCGTCGACATTTGGCGGAGGTTTCCAGGTGTCCGATGGGCGCGCTGGAGCGTAGTCGCCAGACGCACGCATGGAGGAGACAGACGTGGAATTTTTGTTGGAAGTGGAGGGGCTCAGGAAGTCCTTTGGCGGTGTCGCGGCACTGCGCGACGGCCGCTTCCAACTTCGCGCCGGCTCGGTTCACGCGCTCTGCGGCGGTAATGGCGCCGGCAAATCGACTTTCCTGAAAATCCTGATGGGCATTTACAAGCGCGATGCCGGCTCGATCCGCCGCCGTGGCCAGGAAGTGGATTTCTCCAGTCCTGCGGATGCTCTCGCATCCGGTATTGCCATTATCGAGCAGGAGCTGAGCCCGGTTCCACACATGACGGTTGCCGAGAACATCTATCTCGGCCGTGAACCGTCTGCCCGTTTCGGCGGCATTGATTTCCGCAGCATGAACCGGGCGGCGCAGAAGCTGCTTGACGAGCTGGAGTTCGACATCCGGGCCACCCAATACATGATGAACCTATCGGTCGCGCAGATGCAGCTGGTAGAGATCGCTAAGGCACTGAGCCATGACGCCGAAGTCATCTTCATGGATGAGCCGACCTCGGCCATCGGCGAGCGTGAAGCCCAGCAGCTCTTTGCGGCGATCCGTCACCTTCAGGCCCAGGGGCGTGGCATCGTCTACGTCTCGCACCGCCTATCGGAAATCTTTCAGATTGCCGATTCCTATACGGTTTTCCGCGACGGCTCCTTCATCGGTGCCGGCGCCTTGTCGGAGATCGACCGGCCGAGCCTGATCCGCATGATCGTCGGACGGGAACTCGCCGAGGAATATGTCAAGACCAATAGACCGACGTCGGATGTTGGTCTGGAGGTTAGCGCGCTTTCCTGCCCGAACAAGATCGAGGATATTTCATTTGCCGCACGCAAAGGCGAGATCTTCGGCATTTACGGGCTCATGGGTTCCGGCCGTACTGAAATCTTCAACTGTCTCTTCGGTCTCGACAAGCCGTCCGCCGGGCGCATCTCGGTTGATGGCGCGCCGATCCTCGTCTCGAAGCCCTCGGATGCGATGGCTCACGGATTGGCGCTGGTCACCGAAGACCGCAAGCAGACTGGCCTCAATCTGTCGGACTCGGTTCGCGCCAATATCTGCATGGCGAGCCTGCCGGCACTGAGCCCGGCCTTTGCCATGGACCATGCGAAGGAACTGGACGCCAGCCGGCGGATGCGCGAGCAGTTTCAAATCAAGGCAGCACGCGACACCATGCCGGTATCAGGCCTTTCCGGCGGCAATCAGCAGAAGGTCGTCCTCGGCAAGTGGTTCCTGCGCAACCCCAAGGTCCTGCTGCTGGATGAGCCAACGCGCGGCGTCGATGTCGGGGCCAAGCGTGAAATCTATCGCATCATCTGCGATTTCGCCGAAGGCGGCGGCACTGTGGTGATGATCTCATCGGAAATCGACGAAGTTCTCGGCATGTCGGACCGCATCATGGTGATGCGCGGCGGCAAGAGCGCCGGAATATACAGCCGGGAGGAGACGAATGCCCAATCACTCGTCCACTTATCAACCTGACCAGAGTCAGGGCGTTCGTCCGGCACCAGAGGAGCAGGCAGTGTCAGTGAGTGAGAACAAGAGTACGGGTGGCTGGTTCAAGACGGAACAGCGGCGCCTGATCATGCAGGAATACGGGATCTTCCTCGCTTTCCTGATCCTGGTCATTATCCTGTCGTTCTCGAACGAATTCTTCCTGACGGGCGGCAATATCTCCAACGTGCTGCTGCAGACGTCGATCAACGGCGTGCTGGCGATCGGCATGACCTTCGTCATCCTGACGCGCGGTATCGACCTGTCGGTCGGCTCGGTCGTCGCGCTCGCCGGCATCGTCAGTGCAAGTTTTGCAACGACGTCTGCTACGGCGGGTGTCATCGGCTCGCCTTATCCGGTCGCCGTCGGCCTGCTTGTCGGCGTGTTCGTCGGCATCATCTGCGGTTCGATCTCGGGTGTGATCGTCTCACGTTTCTCGGTGCCGGCCTTTGTCGCGACACTCGGCATGCTTTCGGCTGCCCGCGGCATGACGCTGATCTACGGCGGGGGCCGTCCGGTCCCCGCGCTGACACCTGCCTTCCGCTGGATCGGCACCGGCGACGTGTTCGGCGTTCCCGCGCCGGTCATCGTGCTTGCCGTCGTCTTTGCGGTCTCCTGGTGGATCCTCAACCGCACGCGCTTCGGCCGCTACATCTATGCCGTCGGCGGCAATCCGCATGCAGCCAAGACTTCGGGCATCAATACCGATCGTATCCGTTTCACCGTCTATGTCATCTCGGGCGGCCTGGCAGGGCTTGCGGGTATTCTGCTCAGCGCCCGTACCGGTTCGGGTCTGCCGCAGGCAGGTGTCGCCTATGAGCTGGACGCGATCGCGGCAGTCGTCATCGGCGGGACAAGCCTTTCCGGCGGCGTTGGCCGTGTGACGGGAACACTGATTGGCGCCCTCATCATCGGTGTCATGAACAATGGCCTCGATCTGATGGGTATCCAGTCCTACTACCAGCAGGTCCTGAAGGGTGCCCTGATCGTCGGCGCCGTCATGCTCGACCAGAAACGAAATTTCGGAGCTTGAGCTCACCAGCAGAAATTCGGGGGCAGGCAGCTCGCCGCCCCGTCCGACAGGCAAGCCATGCCGGCAGCCTAAACCCAAAGTGGAGGAGAATGGAAATGAGAAATCTTCTGATTGCGCTTGCTTCGGCAACGGCGCTGCTGGCAACGTCTGCCGCAGCCCAGGAAAAGATCAAGATCGGCGCAGCCCCTTACGGCCTCAACGCAGAATTCATGCAGATCTGGACGGCAGCGCTCCAGGACCACCCGGCCGTCAAGAGCGGCGAAGTCGAACTGACGGTATTCGACGGCCGCTATGATGCGCTGGTCCAGCAGGACCAGTTCAAGACGATGATCACGCAGAAGTATAACGCGATCATCTTCGCCCCGATCGACGTCGATGCAGGTGCGGCCGCCGTCCAGTCGGCCGTCGATGCCGGCATTCCGGTCATCGGTTCCAACACCCGCGTCAACTCCGATCAGCTGACATCCTATGTCGGTTCCGACGATACTGTGTCCGGCTATCTCGAAGCCAAGAGCGTTCTGGACAAGATCGGCTGCAAGGGTAATGTCGTTATCATCGAAGGCCCGGTCGGTCAGTCCGCCCAGATCCAGCGCCTGGAAGGCAACAAGAAGGCGCTTGCCGAGTGCCCGGATGTGAAGGTTCTCGAAGACCAGACGGCAAACTGGTCGCGCGCGGAGGCCCAGACGCTGATGGAAAACTGGCTGACGGCTCATCCGAACCAGATCAACGGTATCATCGGCCAGAACGATGAAATGGCGCTTGGCGCCATCGAAGCGGTCAAGGCTGCCGGTCTCGACGTCAAGAGCTTCGCGATCGCCGGCATCGACGGCGTCACCGATGCCCTGCGTGCGGTCAAGGCGGGCGAAATGACGTCGATCCTGCAAGATGCGCGCGCTCA
The DNA here is from genome assembly GCF_014193955.1 of Rhizobium sp. BK379. Lineage (NCBI taxonomy): Bacteria > Pseudomonadati > Pseudomonadota > Alphaproteobacteria > Hyphomicrobiales > Rhizobiaceae > Rhizobium > Rhizobium sp. BK379. The sequence goes on along the minus strand of NZ_JACIAD010000003.1, from coordinate 79,681 downwards.
GGCTCAGGGCGCCCTGGATCTGGCGATCTTTAATGCCAAGGAGGGCGACTACAAGCCGGAGTCCGATATCTGGACCACCTACAAGGACATGCCTTGGAACGGCGGTAAGGATAAGACCTACAATGTTCCGTGGACCCCGGTGACGGCTGAAAACGTCGATCAGCTGCTGTCTACCCGCAAGTGATCCTCGCTGGGGGCGGGATCATATCCCGCCCCAAACCCTGAGTTCGAGAGAGAGCCATGACTGATTCCAAAGAGGTTGACCTGAACTTTTCCCTGAGCGGCAAGGTCGCTCTGGTTACGGGCGGCGCGTCCGGTATCGGCAGCGCCATTGCATCCGCCATGGCCGCCAAGGGCGCTGTCATTGCCGTCATCGACATCAATGAATCGGTGGCACGAAGCAAGGCTGAAGAGCTCGGCAACGGTTCCAGATCCTTTGTCTGTGACGTGTCAAATCCGCAGTCGGTCGAGAATGTGATTGCTGATATCGAAGCTGCCTTCGGCCGCATCGATATCGCCGTCAACAGCGCTGGCGTCGTCATGCTTGCGCCGGCCGAGGACCTGGGTCTCGACGCCTGGGACAAGACGATCGCCATCAATCTCAAGGGCACGTTCCTGGTCTCCCAGGCTGCCGGCCGCGCCATGATCAAGGCGGGCAAGGGTGGCAAGATCATCAACATGGCGTCGCAGGCAGGCACCGTCGCGATCGATCAGCACGTCGCCTACTGTGCTTCGAAATTCGGCGTCATCGGTCTCTCCAAGACGCTTGCCGCCGAATGGGGCAAACACGGCATTACCGTCAACACCATCTCTCCGACAGTCGTCCTGACCGATCTCGGCAGGAAGGCATGGGATGGCCCGCGCGGCGAGGCGCTGAAACAGCGCATTCCCTCCGGTCGTTTTGCTTTTCCGGAGGAGATTGCGGCCGCGGCGGTGTTCCTGGCTTCCAATGGTGCCGATATGATCAACGGCGCGGACCTTCTGGTCGACGGCGGTTACACCATTATCTGACGCGCGGTAGATAGGAGTTATAATGCAGCGATTTATCAACAATCCGGATGAGGTCGTCGAAGATACCGTCAAAGGTTTCGTCAAGGCTCATGCCGACATCGTAAGGCAATCAGCACAAAATCCCCGTGTCATCGCCGCCCGTCACGCACCGGTCACGGGCAAGGTGGGCGTCATCACCGGCGGCGGTTCGGGGCATGAACCGGCCTTCATCGGCTATACCGGCCGCAACATGCTGGATGCCGTGGCAGTCGGCGAACTTTTCTCCTCGCCAACCGCAAAGAGCTTCCTCGATGCGGCCCGCGAAGCCAATGGCGGCAAGGGCGTCGTCTGCCTCTATGGCAACTATGCCGGCGACAACATGAATGTGAAGATGGCGATCAAGCTGGCGGCGAAGGAAGGCATCGAGATCGCCACGGTCGTCGCCAATGATGACGTCTGTTCCGCAAGCCCCGAGGAGCGCGAGAAGCGTCGTGGCGTTGCCGGCGAGATCTTCATGTGGAAGTGCGGCGCCGCGAGAGCTGCCGAGGGCGCAAGCCTCGAGGAAGTCAGGGCGACCGCGCAGAAGGCGATCGACAATTGCCGTTCGATCGGAGTCGGCCTCGGCCCCTGTACCCTGCCTTCCGTCGGGCATCCCAATTTCACCATCGAGCCTGGCACGATGGAGGTCGGCATCGGCCACCATGGCGAACCCGGCGTGCGTGTCGAGCCGCTGAAATCGGCCAGGGACGTCGCGGAGGAGATGGCGAAGATCGTTCTCGAAGATCATCAGCTTGCTGCTGGAACCGAAGTCGCCGTTATCGTGTCCGGCCTTGGCGCCACGCCGCTTAACGAGCTCTATATTCTCCACGATACGATTGAATCCGAGATCACCGGACGCGGACTGAAGATTCACAAGGTCTATATCGGCAACTATTTCACATCGCTGGAAATGGTCGGCGCGACACTGACCGTGATGGCATTGGACGACGAACTGAAGCGACTGCTGGATGTCGATGTCCAGTGCCCTGCGATGCTCTGAGGGGAGGCGGGTCAATGCAGCAATTTCAGAATGCCAGATCGGGTGAAATCGTTCTCTCGCTGGCCGACCGGATCATCGAAAATCGCGCCTATCTGAGCGAAATTGACGGCAAGATCGGAGACGGCGATCACGGCGTCAACATGGCCAAGGGTTTCGGCATGGCCGCCGAGCGCATCAAGGGAACCGACATGTCGCTGGCTGAAGCGCTCGACACGCTCGGCACGGTTCTGATGACGGAGATCGGCGGCTCCATGGGGCCGCTTTACGGCGTGATGTTCACGCAGTTTGCTGAAACCATCGAAAAGTCCGATGCGATCGATGCCGCCGCCTTCAGCTCCATGCTCCACAATGGTCTCGACGGTATTCAGGCGATCGGTTCGGCCAAGGTCGGCGACAAGACATTGCTCGATACACTCGTGCCGGCGATCACCGCATTCGATACGGCAATCGGCAGCGGAAAGTCCTTTGCCGAGGCGCTTCACGCGCTCGTCGCAGCTGCCGAGGCAGGACGCGACAGCACACGCGATCTCGTCGCAAAGATCGGTCGCGCTAGTCGGCTCGGCGAACGTTCGCTCGGTGTGCTTGATGCAGGCGCGACATCCTGTGCATTGATCCTGACGTCGCTGGCTGAAGGCGTAGAACCGAGGCTGCAGTCGGCCTGACAGATCGGGCTTTGGTGAGAGCCCGCGATCCTCCCTTGCATCACCTTCCCGGCCGCTTCGGCGGCCGGGAACAATCGGGCGAAGGCACGTTGAAAACTGCAGCTTTTACGCTCATCTTCGCCGTCGATTGCAGACGAGGAGAAACCAGGCAGGATGACGGCTAAGACATCATCGGCACGAAAGAACAACGCGGCAGACGTTTCGGCCGAACCCATCCCGCTGCGCTACGGCGACGATCCCTATGTATGGGCATGCTGGCTCTATTATGAAGACGGCATGACTCAGGGCGACATCGCCGAGACCATGGGCATTTCGCGCGCTACGGTGAACAGCTACCTCGCCGATGCGCGCGCTCGCGGCATCGTCAATATTTCCATCGAACCCTCACGCCTCAGTTCGCTCACCATCGCTCAGGAACTGAAGCGGCATTTCGGCCTGCATGACTGTCTTGTCGTGCCGAGCGACGACAATGCGCGGCCGCTGATCGAGCGGCTTGGTGCAGCAGGCGCGCAGGCACTGCAGAAGCTCCTGAAGTCGGGCGACACCCTGGCGGTTGTCTGGGGACGCACCATCATGGCGGTTGGCGAGCAGGCCGCCATCTCGGGCCTGCAGGATATGACCATCGTGCAGGCCACCGGTGGCACGAGCGCAACTTTCGCCTATACGCCGGAACTCTGTGCTGCAGCCTTTGCCGATGCGGTCGACGGCCGGCTCATCAACATTGCGGCGCCTGCCATTGTGTCCAGCGCCGAAGTGCGTGATCTGCTGATGCGTGAACCGCTGATTGATCGTCAGTTCGAGGCGCTTTCACGGGCGAACAGGGTGATTTTCGGCATCGCTTCTATGCGGCCGAATTCCACCATCCACACCAGCGGTTTTTTTGAGTCCGTATCGCTGCAGGACTACCTGGCGAAGGATGCGACCGGTGTCGTGGCGGGACGCTTCATCGATGGCCATGGACGGCCCGTCGCCGGGCCCCTGGACGACCGGACGGTCGGCATCTCGCTTGATCTCCTGAAGAAGATCAACATGCGCATTGCTGTTGCCGGCGGCTTCGACAAGGTGCCGGCCATTCTCGCGACGCTTCGCGGCGGCTATGTCAATGTCCTCATTACCGATGCAGCTACGGGCCGCGGCATCCTCAATGCCGACGGGGTTACTGAAATCGCTCAGAAGAGCCTCCAGCGTCCGCGTGTGGAAAGTGAGATTTCAGCGCCGCTGAACAGCGCGCGCACCCAGATCAAGAAGTTCCTGAACAACCCTGACGACGTCGTCGAGGAAATGCTCGAGGGCGTCGTCAAGGCGCATGCGGGCTACCTCCGCCCGGTCGACGGCTCCAACCGCGCGCTCGTTGCCCGCGCAGGCCCCCGGGCGGGCAAGGTTGGACTGGTCGTCGGCGGCGGCACCGGCCACGAGCCGGCCTTCCTCGGGTATGTGGGCAAGGGGCTCGCCGATGCTGTCGCGGTCGGCAATATCTTTTCCTCCCCGCCTCCGGGGCCGATCCTGCAATGCGCCAGGGCTGCATCGGGCGGGGAGGGCGTACTGTTCGTCTACGGCAACTATGCCGGCGACGTCATGAATTTTGAGATGGCTGCCGAAATGGCCGCGGAGGACAATATCGAGGTCCGTACCGTGGTTACCACCGACGATATTTCCTCCTCGCCAGTAGAGGATCGGGATGGCCGCCGCGGAGTCGCCGGCAATTTCTTTATCTTCAAGATCGCCGGTGCGGCCTGCGATCGTGGTCTGTCGCTGAATGCTTGCGAGGCAGCAACGCGAAAAGCCAATGACCGCACCTTCACGATGGGTGTTGCGTTGGAGCCCTGTTCGCTGCCGCAAACGCGTCGCCACAATTTCGAGATCGGTCCCGACGATATGGAAATCGGCATGGGCATCCACGGCGAACCGGGCGTGATGCGTGAAAAGATGATGAGCGCCGATGCCGTGGTCGATGTCGTCATGGATCGCATATTCTCGGAAATGAAACCGGTGGCGGGGGACCGCGTTGCCGTTCTCGTCAACTCGTTCGGCGGCACGCCGTTGATGGAGCTCTATATTCTCTATCGACGGGTGGAACAGCGCCTGAGCGCAAAGGGGATCAAGATCGAAGCGAACTGGGTGGGGCATTATTGCACATCGCTCGACATGGTCGGCGCATCCATATCCATTCTGCATCTCGATCAGGAATTGACGGATCTGCTGCACCACCCCTGCGATACCGCGTTTCTGAGGGTCGTAAACTGAAAAGTAAAAGCATCCCAGGGAACTGGGCTGCATGAATTGGGAGGATACGCATGTCGGCAAACGCGGCCCGCCGCCTCAGCAGGATGTTTCACCGGATATCGGTGGCGATCTCGGCTGAGAAGGATCATCTCTCCGATCTGGATGGCGCGATCGGCGATGCCGACCACGGCATTACCATGTCGCTCGGCTTCCAGGCGGTGAATGGCGAACTGGCAAAGCAAGATCTCGATACAATATTGCCATCAGAGGTCTTTTCGCTTGCCGCATCCGCCTTTCTCGATGCCGTTGGCGCATCGACCGGCCCGCTCTATGCCACCGCCTTCCGCAAGGCCGCGCAGGCCCTGAAGCGGGACGAGACGCTTTCGATCGACTCTCAGGCCGCAATTGTCGAGGCCATGACATCAGGTATCCGGGATCGCGGCAAAGGCCAGCGCGGCGATAAGACCATGCTGGATGCCTGGATCCCGGCAACCGAAGCGGCAGCTGCCGCCCGCGACCGGCAGGCGACCGTCTCGGACATGTGGAACGACATTCTGGAAGCCGGTGATGCCGGCGCACGCTCGACCCGTTCGATGGTTGCGACCCGCGGGCGGGCGGCCCGCCTCGGCGAACGATCCCTTGGCCACATCGATCCCGGCGCGGCATCGGCCGTCGTCATTATCAGAGCGATGAAGGAGACATTCACTGAGAACGAGCCGGCGGAGTGATCCACCGGCTCCGGTTGCTACTTTTGATCCGATTACTTGCTGGCCGCCTCGGCTGCCTTTGCGATCACATCGGCAACCTTTTCCGGCTGAGATGCGAAGACAGCATGGCTTGCCTTGATCTCCGTCACCGTGCTGCCTGCCCGCTTTGCCATGTCGCGTTCGAGATCGGGATTGATCGAACGGTCTTCGGTGGCCACCACCGTCCAGCTTTTCTTGGCCTTCCAGGCAGGATCGCCAGCCTTGGCAGAGAAAGCCTCCTTGGAGGCGAAGACCTGTGACTTCGCGAGGAATGCCGCCTCGTCCTTCGGCAGGTCGGCGGCGAAGTCGTTCGCGAAGGCGGCCGGGTCTAGGTAAAGATATTTTCCGTCCTTCGTCTCACGAATATTCATGCCGCCAGCCGGCTTGGAACTCGCCAGGCTGATGAGGCTTTCCCCTTTGTCCGGCTGGAAGGCCGCGACATAGACCAGGCCCGCCACATTGGGGCTGTTGCCGGCTTCGGTGATGACCATGCCGCCATAGCTATGGCCGACGAGCAGGGTTGGGCCGTCCTGCAGGTCCAGTACTCGGTTGGTGGCGGCGACGTCATCGGCAAGCGAGGTGATTGGCTCCTGGACGATGGTGACGTTGAAGCCGCGTTTTTCGAGAATTTCAGTCGCCTGGCGCCAGCCGGAACCATCGGCAAGAGCGCCGTGGACGATGACGATGTTCTTCACCTCTGCTGCCTGGGCGGTGAAAGCGATGACGCTGGTGGCGAAGGCGATGGCGAGTGTGGAAAAATACTTGTATTTCATGGTGTTTATTCCTGTTGTTCAAGTTAAACGGGAGTAGGAAGTTCAGCCGAAGGTAAAGGCGTAGGCCTGGACGCCGGGATCGAGGAAACGGATCTCGAAGTTGCGTGCTTCCACGGCACCGGACTGGCGCACGAGCTGGTAGAGTTTGGTCGAGGTCACCGTGCCGTTTCCATCGGCATCGATATCGCTGCCGTGGTCGGCACCTGGCGCCTTGCCGTCGACCGTCACCTGAAAGCGGATCGGTTTGCCGTCAGTCGCTGGGCCAAGAACGAGATGCAGGTCGCGGGCGCTGAAGCGGTAGGCGATGCCGCCGCCTGACTGATCGAGGGTCGCCTCTTCAGCGCCGACAGTCCATTTGCCCGAAAGACCCCACTGGTTGAGACCAGGCTGCTTGACTGAATAGTCCCTGGTGGCATCGGCGCGCATGCTCTCATTGGAGGCAAAGCCGGTGGCCTGCTGATAGCCGATATAGGTCTCGCCGGAGCCGATGTCCTTCAGGTCCGGGCTCATCTCGGCACCTTTCGCATCCGGCACGACCGGTGCGCTTGTTGCCGTCTCGCTGCCGGCTTCGCGCAACAGATCCTGGATCGCCTGCTCGGTCTGCCGGTAGTTGCCTTCGCCGAAGTGATGTTCGCGGATCTTGCCCTTGGCATCGATCAGGTAATGAGCCGGCCAGTAGCTGTTATCGAAGGCGCGCCAGATCTTGTAGTCGTTGTCGATTGCGACCGGATAGCCGATATTGAAGTCGCCAATGGCCTTTTTGACATTGTCGATCTTCTTTTCGAAGGCAAATTCCGGGGCATGCACGCCGATAACAACAAGGCCCTGTTCTTTGTATTTTTCAGCCCAGGCGCGGACATAGGGGATAGTGCGGATGCAGTTGATGCAGGAATAGGTCCAGAAATCGACGAGTACGACCTTGCCGCGGAGTTGTTCCATAGTCAGCGGCGGCGAGTTCAGCCATTCGACGGCACCGTCCAGCGATGGCGCCCGACCTTCGACCGGCAGATCGCTATGGAAAGGTTTCGCATCGGCAAGACCGATCGCCTTGTCGTTGCTCGCGACTTCGGACGATCCTCCATCGGTTGGCTTCACATTCACCCTGTCGAGAAGGGCCTGCTCGAAGGATGCGGTGCTGGCATAGGAAAGCTGCGAAAGCAGGCCAGTGTCGAGACCGAGTGCAATGACAGCGACGCCTGCGAGTACGGCAGCGCCGAGGCCCTGACGAATGCGCTCGCTGACGCCAAGCGACTTCTTCATGCCGGCAAAGATCTTGCCGCCGACTGAGAGTGCAACAGCCAGCGAAGTGGCGGCGCCAGCGGCATAGGCAAGCAGCAGGAACGTCGTCTGCAGGTTCGCGCCCTGGAGTGCGGCGCCGGTCAGTACGAGACCGAGGATTGGCCCGGCGCAGGGCGCCCAGAGCAGACCGGTCGCGACGCCGAGAACGAGCGCGCTCGCCACAGTCGGCGCAGCACCGGTCTTGCCGGAAGCGTTCAGCAGGCGGTTGCCGAAATCGACGACAGGCTGGGTGATGAAGCTTGCGATACGGGGCGAAAGAAGACTGATGCCAAAGATGGCAAGCAGGGTCAGCGCGGCAAGGCGGCCATATTCATTGGCGTTGATCGCCCAGCTGCCGCCAACTGCCGCAAGCGTCGCTACCAACGCGAATGTTGCGGCCATGCCGATCAGCATGGGCAGCGTGCTGCGCACGAATGGCTGTCCGGCACGGGCAAAGACGAAGGGGAGAATGGGGAGAATGCAGGGGCTGAATATGGTCAGCGCCCCTCCAAGATAAGCAATGATAAGAAGTGTCATCGTCGTTTCCTTTGAAACCGGGTGATCGGACTCTGGACGGCGATGCGGCCCGATCAGCAACGTGGCTATCTGGTCGAGGCGATGTATCTCGGATGTGTCTGGTTTTATGGCAATGTGTACCGAAGTGTAGGAAGCGCACAGATGAGGGCTACGCTATCTTCCCGCATCATGTCTCGCCGATGGAACCTTCTTTTGGGAGAGCGTGGCGGAGCAGGTAGGATCACATGACGATCAGTCAGGAGAATATAAAGCTGAAGCGGGTTTATGCGGCCAAAGCTGCTGCCGATGGCGCCCGCCTGCTTGTCGATCGCATCTGGCCGCGCGGCCTCAGCAAAGACCGCGCTGCTCTCGATGCCTGGCTGAAGGAGGTCGCACCCAGCACCGAGCTGCGCCACTGGTTCAATCATGAGCCCGATCGCTGGGAGGAGTTCTGCAAGCGCTACATCGTCGAGCTTCGGCAAAAGGAGGAAGAGGTAGATCAGGTGCTCGGTTTCGCAGAAAAAGGCACGGTCACCCTGCTTTATGCCGCCCGCGATGATGAGCACAACAATGCCGTCGTGCTTCGTGATTTCCTCATCAAACGGATTTTCGATTAGGAAGGCAGCCATTGTATCAGAACGTATCCGGAAGCCCGGATGCTACATCCGCATGCAATTGAAGCGGATACCGAAACATCGGGGATACATGCGAGCTGTTTTCTCCTTGCCATCAACTTGAAACGGAGAAAGCCAATGTCCAGCGAAATCAATATTCAGCGTCGTCGTTTTTTCGGTGTTGCGGCCATGACCATGGCTGCCGTCGAGTTTGGCCTGACCAGCGCCGCCGGCGCCCAGTCACAGGTGACCGCGCCCGCCGTCACGCCAGGTTCGAATACGTCCTTTGCACCGCTGAAGCAGATCAAGGCTGGCGTATTGAATGTCGGCTACGCTGAAGCCGGTCCCGCAAATGGTCCGGTTGTCCTGCTGCTCCATGGCTGGCCCTACGACATCTACAGCTACGTCGATGTAGCGCCTGCGCTCGCCGATGCCGGCTACCGGGTACTGATCCCCTATCTGCGCGGCTATGGCACAACCGAATTCCTCTCCGCGAAGACACCGCGCAACGGTCAGCAGGCTGCCATCGCCATCGATATCATCGCCTTCATGGATGCTTTGAAGATCGAGCGTGCCGTGATCGGCGGCTATGACTGGGGCGGCCGCACTGCGGACATCCTGGCCGCCGTCTGGCCGGAGCGCTGCAAGGGTTTGGTCTCTGTCAGCGGCTATCTGATCGGCAGCCAGGAAGCCAACAAGAAGCCGCTTCCGCCGCAGGCCGAGTTGTCCTGGTGGTACCAGTTCTATTTCGCTACGGAACGTGGCCGCGAGGGCTACGAAGCCAACCGGCATGATTTCGCGAAGCTGATCTGGAAGCTCGCTTCGCCGCAGTGGAAATTTGATGACGCAACTTTCGATCGAACCGCCAAGGCATTCGAAAACCCGGATCATGTCGCGATCACCATCCACAACTACCGCTGGCGGCTTGGCCTTGCCAATGGCGAAAAGAAGTATGACGCGCTGGAAAAGAAACTTGCCGCCTTCCCGGTCATCACAGTGCCGACCATCACCATGGAGGGCGACGCCAATGGCGCGCCGCATCCGGACCCTTCTGCCTATGCCAAGAAGTTCACCGGCAGATATGAGCATCGCACCATCACCGGCGGCATCGGCCACAACCTGCCGCAAGAAGCACCGCAGGCCTTTGCCCAGGCCATCCTGGATGTCGATCGCTTCTAAAGTCAGCCTTTGCTGCCGCGGACGGAATTCCCTGTTTCGCGGCAGCCAATTCAGAGTCAAAACAGGAAGCAGTGAGTCTGCGTTAAGATAAAAATTCTGCTGGCGCCAACAGATAGAGGATCCGAAAGTCCTGACATGGAGCATATCGACCATATCCTGATCGTCGACGACGATCGTGAAATCCGTGAGCTGGTTTCGAGCTATCTGAAGAAGAACGGCCTTCGGGCGTCAGTCGCGGCCGATGGCCGCCAGATGCGCAGTTTTCTCGAAGGCAATACGGTCGATCTCATCGTGCTCGACGTCATGATGCCGGGTGACGACGGGCTCGTGCTCTGCCGCGAGCTGCGTGCAGGTAAGCATAAGGCGACGCCTATCCTGATGCTGACGGCCAGGAGCGACGAGATGGATCGCATCATCGGGCTGGAGATGGGTGCCGACGATTATCTGCCGAAACCCTTCGCAGCGCGCGAATTGCTGGCGCGCATCAAGGCTGTGCTGCGACGCACGCGCGCTCTGCCTCCGAACCTGCAGATCTCGGAGGCGGGGCAATGGCTTCGTTTCGGCGACTGGCGTCTCGATACTGTCGGCCGGCATCTTCTCGACAGGCAGGGAACGGAGATTGCGCTCAGCGGCGCCGAATATCGTCTGCTGCGCGTCTTCATCGATCATCCTCAGCGGGTGCTCAACCGCGATCAGCTCTTGAACCTGACCCAGGGCCGCGATGCGGAGCTCTTCGACCGCTCGATCGACCTTCTGGTCAGCCGCGTGCGTCAGCGATTGGGCGATGACGCACGCGAGCCGACCTATATCAAGACGGTGCGTAGCGAGGGTTATGTCTTTTCCGTTCCGGTGGAGATTGAAGAGGCGAGGTCATGAGTGCGAGCGGGGGGCTTCGCTTCGGGTTTTGGCCGAGCACGCTGAGGGCCCGGCTTTTCCTTATCCTGCTCTTCGGCCTGGCGATTGCTTACGGCCTGTCATTCACGGTGCTCTTCGTCGAGCGTTCCATGTCGGCCAAGGCCGTCATGCTTGGTACGCTGGAGAGTGACGTTGCGACCTCGATTGCGGTACTCGATCGCTTGCCGGCGGATCAGCGGGGCGACCTGCTCGACCGCCTGAGTCGCGGCAATTATCGTTTCGAACTTGGGCCGGGTCTGCCGGGCGTGCCCGATAACTCCAGCAAGGGCAAGGAAATCGGCGGCAGGATCGAAGAGGCGATCGGGGGTACTTATCCGATCCGCATGGAATCCATCCCAGGCGACATTAGCCGCCTGCAGGCGCATCTGACGCTGAGTGATGGAAGTCCCCTGACGATTGACATCACGCCGCGCCCGCCCATGCCCATTGCGGCATGGCTTCCCTACGTGCTTGCCATCCAGATGGCGCTGCTTGTGCTCTGCACATGGTTTGCCGTGCGCCAGGCGATCCGCCCGCTTGGCGCTCTTGCCGCGGCGGCAGATGAACTTGACCCGAACAAGAAGGGGCCGCCGCTCAGTGAGCGCGGGCCGAGCGAGGTTGCCCATGCGGCTCGCGCCTTCAACGCCATGCGGGAGCGAATTGCGCACTATCTCGAGGAGCGTGTGCAGATACTGGCCGCAATCTCCCACGACCTGCAAACGCCGATCACCCGCATGCGGCTGCGCGCCGACATGGCAGATGAGTCCCCCGAGAAGGACAAGCTGGTCCGCGATCTCGGCGAAATCGAACGCCTGGTGCAGGACGGAATCGCCTATGCCCGCAGCGCCCACGGCAGTGGTGAAAAGTTTTCGCGCATTGATCTCTCGTCCTTCATCGATAGCATCGCCTACGACTATCAGGACATGGACAAAGACGTCAGTGTGGTCGGTTTGGTGCAGGGCGTCGCATCGACCAAGCCACATGCGTTGCGTCGTATTCTGACGAATTTTATCGACAACGCCCTGAAATTTGCTGGGGCCGCCGAAATCGGCGTCGAGCGAAACGGTGAAGAGGCGATCGTTATCACCGTGACGGACCGTGGCCCCGGCATTCCAGAGGCTATGCTCGAGGCTGCAATGCAGCCCTTCTTCCGGCTGGAGCAATCGCGCAATCGCGAGACAGGCGGCACCGGACTCGGTCTTGCCATCGCCCAGCAGCTGGCTGCCGCGATCGGTGGTTCAGTGCGGTTGTATAACCGCGAGGGCGGCGGATTGGCCGCCGAGGTCACCATCCGCGCCAACTGAATTTTTCGCTGTTTTGTATGCGAAAATGTCCAGATCGATCTGCGCTACGCTTTGATACAGTTCGGCCGATTTCGGAAACATAGTGGATACGTCAAACCGTCAAAACCACTCCGTCACCAGATGTCGCAACTCGCGACACGAAATCGAGGAGTGCTCTCATGACGACGATTGAAAAGGTTCTTTATACCGGCAAGACCCACACGACAGGCGGCCGTGACGGCTCCGCCCGCAGCAGTGACGCGCAGCTCGACGTGAAGCTTTCGCCTCCGGGCAGCGCCCATGCCGGCACCAATCCCGAACAGCTCTTTGCTGCCGGCTGGTCCGCCTGCTTCATCGGCGCGATGGGCCTTGCTGCCGGTAAGCGGAAGCTGAGGCTTCCGGCCGATACCGCTGTCGATGCGGAAGTCGATCTCGGCATGACGGGCGACGCCTATTTCCTGCAGGCTCGTCTCAACATCAGCCTGCCGGGTCTGGAGCCCGAGGTCGCCCGAGCGCTGGTCGAAGAGGCTCATCAGACCTGCCCTTATTCGAAGGCGACGCGCGGCAACATCAATGTCGAGCTGAACCTCGTCTAGGGTTACTGATAACAGAAGGCGCAGTCCGGCTGCGCCGATGGAGGCTTCGATGAAAAGGATCATCATTGTCATTCTGGGAGCAGCGGTTTTCGCAGCACCCTGTATTTATGACGTGTTCTCTGATGAGCCGTCGGCACTATACGGACTACTTGCTGCGACCTCGGGAATGTCTGGTTCCCTGTAGGCCGCTAAGTTCGATATCGTGGAAATGATCAAGGCACCGGCCGGTAGGCGGGTGCCTTTATTTTTATGCATGTTTTTCGGTTTGACGCCCTTTACGTCGCGCCGGCAATTTCACTCTTGATTGTAATACGGTCGTACGTATTATAGCAGCCATGGCAAAGCACTCACACCGAAACACCATTCTTGAAGCGGGCCGCAAGGTCATGTTCCGCAAGGGTTACATTGGCGCAGGCGTTCGCGACATCGTTGCCGAGGCGGGCGTGCCGCAGGGCTCGTTTACCAACCACTTCCGTTCCAAAGAGGAATTCACGAAGGAGGTGCTCGATCTCTATTTTCAGGATCTTCAGTGTGCCATCGAGACGGCGCTGGGGGATGTGAGGCTGAGGCCACGCCAGCGCATCGAGAAATACCTCGATATCATCACCGGCCGTCTGGCTGCCGATGGTTTCAGTCGTGGCTGCCTCATCGGCGATCTCAGCCTGGAGGCGGCGCCGCAGAGCGAGATGCTGCGCACGCGGCTCGCGGAAATTTTTGGCGAATGGAGCGCGCCATTTACGGCTTGCATTGCCGAAGGACAGGCCTCCGGAGAGATCGATGATGCGATCGGTTCGGAAGATCTGGCCGAATTCCTCCTTGCTTCATGGGAAGGTGCGATCCTGCGCATGAAAGTATCGCGGGATGCCCAGCCCCTGGAGCGGTTCAAGAAGATCGTTTTTGCCACCGTGTTCAAGGATCACACCCATGAGACATGATATCAGTCTGCCGCGCGTGCCGGTGCTCGATTCCGAAATGGCATATCGCGAGGCCGGCAGGACGGACGGCCCTGTCGTCCTGCTTCTGCATGGCAATCCCACGTCGTCCTATATCTGGCGCAATATCATTCCGCTTATCGCCGAGGCCGCTCATTGCATTGCCCCCGACCTGATCGGCTTCGGACAATCGGGCAAGCCGGACATTGCCTATCGCTTCGAGGATCATGCGCGTTACCTCGATGCGTTCATCGCGACGATGGGCATTAAGTCGGCCTATCTCGTCGCCCAGGATTGGGGAAGCGGGCTGGCACTCCATCTCGCCGCCCGCCGTCCCGACTTCGTTCGTGGCCTGGCCTTCATGGAGTTCATCCGGCCGATACCGACCTGGGACGAATTCCTGCAGAACAGTGCCGAGCGTGAGATATTTCGCAAGTTTCGCACGCCGGGAGAGGGCGAAGAACTCATCCTGAGGGAAAATATCTTCGTTGAAGGCGTGCTTCCCGGCGCAACCTCCCGCCAACTCAGCGAGGAGGAGATGGCCGTCTATCGAGCGCCGTTCCCCACACCGGCCTCGCGTCGGCCAACCTGGCGATTTCCGAATGAACTGCCGATTGCCGGTGAGCCGGCGGATGTCTATGCAAGCATGAAAAAAGCACATGAGGCTTTGGCGGCATCGACCTATCCGAAGCTCCTCTTTGCTGGAGATCCGGGTGCGCTCATTCCGTTGGCGGTTGCCGAGGATTTTGCGAGACGTCTGCACAATTGCCGGCTGGTGAAGTTGGGGTCTGGCCTGCACTATCTGCAGGAGGACCACCCCGAAATCATCGGCGAGACCGTTGCCCAGTTTATCGCCGAAATCGAGGCCGAAAGCCTCGTCGCTTGAGGACTGCCATAGCCTGCCGAGATTAGAGAACGAAGCACGATCTCCAGCTTCGTTCTCTTCTTTAGCTATATCGGCTAAACAGTTGCCTAATGTGCTCTTTTAGCCGGCCGAACGGTGCGTTGTTCGATCCGCCCCGCAATGGAGAAAATCAACACATCGACATCGGCGTCGATCGTCGACCCATCCAGCAGCCGGACGACGTCATCTATCCCCGATACCGGATGGCCGGCGATTGCAAGCAGGTAGTCGCCTTCACGAAGGCCGGCTCTCGCGGCAGGGCCGCCATCTTCGACGCGGCGCAGGCGGACCGTTGTCCGTTGCGGAAGGCCGGCTTCAAGCGCAATGCGCCGATGCAGATCAACCGTATCGGCGGCGATACCGATATATCCGCGGCGGACCTCGCCGAAACGCAGGATTTCAGACACGACATGTTTGGCGGTGTTCGAGGCGACTGCAAAAGCGATGCTCTGTGCGCCTTGTATCACTGCGGTATTGACGCCGATGACCTCACCAGACGAAGAGACCAGCGGACCGCCGGAATTGCCGGGGTTAAGCGCCGCATCCGTCTGGATGATATCTTCCATCAGGCGACCGCTCGCGGCGCGCATCGAGCGTCCGAGGGCAGAAACGACGCCGGCCGTGACGGTCCATTCGAAGCCAAGCGGATTGCCGATGGCGACAGCGATATGCCCGCGCTTCAGCTTTTTCGAGTCGGCAAGCTGCGCCCAGGCGCCGGACCAGTCGTTGGCCCGGATCAGTGCAAGGTCGGTATCTTCATCCCGGCCAAGCACCCGGCCCTCGACGACCGTACCGTCAGGTGTCTTGATGGTGACGGCTTTCGCATCGCCGACGACGTGATTGTTGGTAACGATGAGACCGTCGGGCGAGATGGCAAAGCCGGAACCATGCCCTGCTCGTCCGCCAATGCGCTCGATACGGCTGACCGCCGGACCGACCATGTCGACGGTATTCGACACCGTTTCGGAATAGGCATCCAGCAGCCCGGCGTCTGACGACGGCTGAATGTCACGATCAATGAATCCCATGAAATCTCCTCCGACGCGTGAGGCGTCGATGTTGAGGACCGGCAGCGGCTGCTGATGGCAAAGGGCTGTCGTTCGACAGGTGAACAATGGAGATATCAGGTGAGATTGATGTGCCCGTCTTTCAAGAGCCGCGATTTCAGGAAGCGGCAAGGTAAGAGGCAGCGATCTCGCAGGCGGCCAGCGCTGCCGCGCCGGCATCAAGGCCTCTGACCATGGCATCGATGTAGCCACCGGCGAAATAATCGCCCGCTCCTGTCGTGTCGCGTGCAGGAGGCGCTGGCGGCACCTCGATGATGATCGAACCTCGTTGACTGACGATCTCGATTGGTTGCATGCCACTCGTCAGCACGAGAGTTCCAAGTCGCGGCGCAGCGATTTCCGAAGCTGCCTGCCAGGCCGTTTGCGCTGTTCCTTTCACGTCCGAGCGCGAGGCGATCAAAACATTCGCGGGCCGGCGTTCGGCCGAGAGCGGATATTGCGAAACCACCACGTCGAAATCTTCCAATTGCCTGAGGGCAGCCGGGCTCATTACCCGTGCATTGAGATAGACAAGCGACGCATCGATCGGCGGCAAGTTCTCTATGCCCGGTCGCCGCCGGCCCGCCGGCGCGATGATGGTGCGCTCGCCGTTGGGATCGACGAGGATATCGACGGGTGCTGTCTCCCCGGGTACAACATCGATGAAATCGGTGTTGAAACCGCGCTTTCCGAGATCCTTCAGATAGCTGCGTCCTCTATCGTCATCGCTAAGGCTGGTGACCAGAACCACCTCATGGCCGAGATCGAGCAGGGCCAGGCCGGTATGGAAGCCGCCGCCGCCGTAACGCTCCTCGATCGACTGGCAGGAGAGCCTCCCACCCGGCACGAGCGGCCGGTCGAGCCGCCAGATCCGGTCGACATTGGCATTGCCGACCACCATTATCCTTGCCATTCCAACTCCCTCGTCGCGATATTCCGGCCTTACCGGGCGCTGTCGTTCTTGCCGATGATCTTGCCGCGCAGCCATGCGGAGGAGAGATCGATAGCATATACGACGGCGACGATCAGGAAGATGATCGTCCAGGCCTCCGGCCAGCGATAGGCGGCAATGCGGTCCGCCAGCAGGAAGCCGATTCCCCCGGCGCCGACAATGCCGAGAATGGTGCCGGAGCGGGTGTTGGATTCGAAATTATAGAGCATGATCGAAAGGATGACCGGCATCGCCTGAGGCATGATGGCAAGGCGGATGGTCTGCAGCGGCCCGCCGCCCGATGCCAGAACACCGTCGACAGGTTTGCGCGAGGTATTTTCGATCGCTTCTGAAAAGAGCTTGGCGAAAGTGCCGATTTCCGAAACGGCGATCGCGAAGACACCGGGAAGCGGGCCGAGGCCGAAGGCGCGGATGAAGATCAGCGCGAGCACGATCTGTTCGACGGCGCGCAATGCATCGAAACCGCGGCGGGTCGATAGCCGCACCCAGCCGAGCGGCATGATGTTCTTCGCGCCGAGAAAGGCGAGCGGAAAAGCGGCGAGCGCGCCGAGCAGCGTTCCGAGGAACGCCATCGAAATCGTCTGGCCGAGGCCAATCAGAACGTCGCTCCATTCCTGCCAGGTCGTCCAGACGTAGGGCGGGAACATGAACGAGAAGATCGTGCCGAGCCGCGTCAGGCCATTCAGGATGCGGGCTGGCGAAAAGTCGAAGAGATAGAGGCCGGCAAGCAAGGGCAGGACCAAGGCGGCAGCGCCTGCATAACGCATCAGCCGCACGCGCGGCTGCACCGTAAATGCATCTGGCACCCGCTGTCGCACTCCGGAAGAAGAAATGTCGATCATGTCAGATGCTCCGGCTTTCGATACCGATGATGCGGTGACGCAGCTTCTCGCTCAGGAAATCGATGACGACGACGGTGAGAAGGATGATGACGAATAGCGCCGAGAGATCGGTATATTCTTGAAGCGACATGGCGGTGCGGATTTCCTGGCCAAGACCGCCGGCACCGACATAGCCGATGATCGAGGAGGAGCGCACATTGATCTCGAAACGCAGCAGCGTGTAACTTATGATATTCGGGATCACCTGCGGCACAACGCCATAACGCATCTGCTGGAACCAGGTGCCGCCGGAAGCCTTGACGCTCTCCAGCGGCCGCATGTCGATATTCTCGTTCACTTCGGAATAGAGCTTGCCGAGCGAGCCCGTCGCATGCGTGGCGATTGCCAGTACGCCTGCAAGCGGCCCGACGCCGAAGCAGAAGACGTAGATCAGTGCCCAGACGATATCGGGAACGGTGCGGATGACCTCCAGATAACGACGTGAAGCAATCAGCAGAAAGCCATTGGGGCTGAGGTTGCGGGCAGCCGGGAAACTCAGGATAAAGGCTCCGACGACTCCGAAAAACGTCGCCACATAGGCGATCAGGATCGTTTCCCCAAGCAGTTCCAGCCAGACCGGCCAGCGCCAGAACCATTCGGCAAGATCGGCGCCGAACGTCTCGATGCGAAGGTGCGGCAGCGTCTTGTAGAGATATTCGCCGAGCCGGGGCAGGGAGGCCCACAGTTTCCAGGTGGTGACGCGCTCGCCCGAGGGCAGGTTGACCTCGGTCATGTCGAAAAAGCCGCCCGTCCAGGCCGTCAGCAAGACGGCGGCGGCAAAAAGCGTCGCCGAAACAAGCTGGACGGTCTTGGCGCGGCTGCGGATGCGACGGTAGTCGGCCTCGAACCGGCGGATGGTGATGGAAGCGGATGCGATCGTCATGTCTGATCCCGGTCGTGGAAGCGCCGGAGGGCGCGGCGCTCCCGTTGCTTGGCGTGGATGCGGGATATCAGCCGTTGCGACGCTGCTTCTTCAGCCAGTCGCGCATGTCGACGATCCACTGGTAGCGCTGGTGGTCGACATTGACGTAACCCTTCGAGGTGGAGTTATCGCCGCCACTCATTTCCTTGAAAGCCTCAGGCGCCTTTTCCGGCGTGGCCTTCACCACAGCCTTGACGTCAGCGATCATGTCGGCCGGCAGGTTGGTGCGGGTGGTGAAGGGACCGTTGGTAATCTCCGGCGACTGCCAGATGCGGCAGATCTCGCCCTTCGGGATCATACCCTTCGATTCCATACGCTGCGGGATGCCGCTGATGTCGTTGTTGACATAGGTCGCGGCCGCATCGAACTGCTTATTGGCGACGGCCATGACGCCGGTTTCGTGGGCGCCGGAGAAGGGGATTGCCGAGAAGAAGGTCTTCGGATCATAGCCCTGCTTGACGAGGTTGTAATAGGGAACGGCATAGCCTGAGGTCGAATCCGGATCGGCGAAGGCGAGAACCTTGCCCTTGAGGTCCTCGACGGATTTATATCCGGAATCGCAGCGAACGGTGATGACCGAATAGTAGCCCGTCGAGCCGTCCTGTTCCTGACCGGCGAGCAGCGGTTCAACGCCGCCGTTCGTTTCGGTATAGGCGGCGGCATAGGCCGAGGAGCCGAGGAAGGCAAATTCGATCTGGTCGGAAGCGAGCGCCTGGATGACACCGTCATAATTGCCGGCGGTGAAGATTTCGACCTTCACGCCGAGTTCCTTTTCCAGATACTGCTGGAAGCCGACGAGGCGTGCGATGCGGTCCTTTTCGTTCTCGCCCGAGAGAACGCCGAGACGGATCGTCTTGTACTTGTCTTTCCAACCGTCGGCATGGGCCTGGCTGGAAAGGGCGAGCGCAGCCGTTACGGCCGCAAGCATGAGGACGTTTTTCATTCCAACTCTCCTGTTGCAAAAAGCCGCGGCCTTGGGGCCACGGCGAAACTCACACCGCCTGGTAGACCTTTTCCTTCGCGGTTCGACCTGCGTTGAATGAGGTGGACGTCACTGCCTCGTCGATCTCCGCATCGAAATCGTCGGTGCCGTAGATTTCGCGGACCCGTTCCTGGGTCAGGTCCGCTGGTGCGCCGTCGAAGCGCACCCGTCCTGCCCGCATGGCGATGATGCGTTCGCAATATTTCCGGGCCGTATCGAGCGTATGAAGATTGACGAGAACGGTAATGCCGTCCTCTCGGTTGATCTTGCGCAGCGCCTCCATCACACGTGTCGCATTGGCCGGATCGAGCGACGCGATCGGCTCGTCGGCAAGCATGATCTTCGGCTTCTGGACCAACGCCTTCGCGATGGCGACACGCTGCTGTTGTCCGCCGGACAAGGTGCCGGCTCTCTGCAGCGCCTGCGGCACAAGATCGAGCCGGTCTAGCGCGCTGATCGCCATTTCCTTTTCTTCATCCGTGAAGCGGCGCAGCATCGATGAGAGGAAGCCGTGTTGGGCAACGCGGCCAATCAGCACGTTGGTCAGCACATCCATGCGCTCGACCAGATTGAACTGCTGGAACACCATCGCGCAGGAAGCGCGCCACAGACGCAACTCGCGGCCGCGCAGCTTGGTGATATCCTTGCCCTCGAACATGATCGTACCGGATGTCGGTTCGAGCAGACGATTGATCAGCCGGAGCAATGTCGATTTCCCGGCGCCGCTGCGCCCGATGATGCCGACCATCTGTCCGGCATCGATCGACAGGTTTATATCGTCGACCGCCTGTGTTTGACCGAATTTCTTCTTGAGGGAATGAAGTTCAAGCACCGGATGGCCTCCGCTTGCCAGAAACGTCAAAGACGAAACTGAATTATATTTAATTTCAACCTATGAAACTAAATATAGCATTTCAGTGTGACGGTTTTATTAAGTAATTATCCAATAAACACGAGTATTTATGCCGATTTCATCAAGCAATACATCCGGAATTTCCGGATGTATTTTGAGGGAAAAGAAGCTATCCGCTGTCCGAGGCGGCGGCCTTATTAGGCAGCCTGTTGGAATCGCAAAACTATTCCGTCGGAATAGACCTGCCTGCCTTTGCAGAAGGTGGCACGCACACGCGGCAGGCGACCGCGTTCGGCGATCACCAGATCGGCACGCAGCCCGGTCTCGATCGCACCGCGATCCTCAAGGCCGAGTGCACGGGCCGGATTGGCGCTGACGAGGGCAACGGAAGCGGGCAATCCGCCGGCTCCGGCTTCTGCCAGTGCGATTACCGCCGGCAGCATGGCCGAGGGGTGATAATCGCTGGCAAGAATATCGAGAATGCCGCGTTCATAGGCTTCGCGGGCCGAGAGATTGCCGGAGTAGGAAAGGCCGCGAAGAGCATTCGGCGCACCCATTGCGGTTGCCAGCCCGAACTTGCGCGCTTCCTGCGCGGCTGCCATCGTCACCGGAAACTCGCTGATGCGCGCGCCCAGTCCCTCGACGATCGCCACCTTTTCAATGCTGTCGTCATCGTGGGAGGCGATGATGACGCCATGGTCGCGCGCCGTGGCGGCGATCCCCTGCAGATTGTCGACCGCATCGCCGTTCTGGGCGCGGTTTTCCATGCGTTGCTGGACACGCTGGGCAGCCTGTTCGAGGGTGATCTTGTTGTTGCGCGCAATCGTTTCGATATGACGTTCGACATCGCGGTATTGGCCTTGGCCCGGCGTGTGATCCATCAGCGAGACGAGATCGAGGGCACCGGCGCGCAGCAGATCTTCAATGACGGCACGGGCATGGGTGAAGGTGATTTCGAAGCGCGCATGAACCCGATGATCGATCAGGAGATCGTTCTTCCTAAGTTCGACCAAGGTCTGGATGATCGAGCGCGAATGTTCTTCCGAGCGGATGTGGCCGTAGCTGCTGTTGGCGTGGAAGGAAAGCGCAGCATAGGCCGTGGTGATACCATTGCCGGCGAGCTTCTTGTCGAGTTCGAAAATGCCGAGTTCCAGCGGAAAGCGCACATTCGGGCGCGGCTCGATTTCGCGCTCGATCATGTCGCCATGCATATCGATGAAGCCGGGAAGCAGAAGCCTGCCATCGCCGGAAATATCGGCTGCGGCCACTGGCTCTTCGCTGATCTCTGCGATGATACCGTCTTCGATCCTGACTGCGCCGCGCGGTATGACCCTATCGCGCAGCACGATTTCGAAATCACTCAGCCACATCTTCTGCTCCATCCTGGATCTGTCGTGTTTGAAGGCTGATTTCGCGGTCGATGAGATCCGCGACATCGTCGGGGTGGTGAAAGACGCCGATCATTGCGACGCCAGCGGCTTTCAGCTCGGCGAGGCGGGCAACGAGTGCGCGACGCGCATTCTTGTCGAGCGAGGCGGTTGGCTCGTCGAGAAAGAGAAGCCGTTGCGGGAGGATGAGCGCGCGAGCCAGGTTGACCTTCTGCTGCTCGCCGCCGGAGAAGGTTGACGGATAGGCAGCCCAGAGCCCTCGCTTCACGCCGAACGCGGAGAGCCACCGGCGGGCCTCTTCGATCGCCTCGTCGTAAGGCCGGCCGGCGAGGCGCAGCGGCTCGGCGACCAGTTCTTCGGCCGCCACGCGCGGGCGGGCCTGCAGGAATTGCGTCACGAAGCCGATCTCGCGCTTGCGCAACAGGGCTATATCAACGTCGGCTGCGACGGTCAGGTCTATGACGCCTTCGCGCGTGTGATAATAGGCATGGCCCGCGCGCGGTACGTAGGAGCGGTAAAGCGTGCGCAGCAAAGTCGATTTGCCGGCGCCGTTTTCGCCCGTCAGCAGGATGAATTCACCCTCGCGCAGTTCGAAATCGACCTTGTCGAAGGCGTGAAGCGTCCGCTTTAGGTGATGCATTTCGAAATGCTTGGCGAGACCCTGGACAGAGAGGATCATCTGCCCGGAAGCGGATGGATGTGTGTGCATGTTCATCTGATGCCTCTCCCGTCAAAGCTTCGCATGCACGAGCTGCTGAGTATATTCATGCTGCGGGTCCTGGAAGATCTGGTCGGCGAGACCCTCTTCGACGGCTTCGCCGTTGCGCATCACCATGACCCGGTCTGCCATGGTGCGGATAACACCGAGATCATGCGAAACGATGACGATAGTGATGCGGCGTTCGCGCTGCAGCCGCTTCAGCGTGTCTAGCACCAGAGCCTGGACACTGACATCGAGCCCGGTCGTCGGCTCATCAAGCAGGAGCAGGGCAGGCTCGAGTGCGATTGCCTTGGCCAACTGTACGCGCTGCTGCATGCCGCCGGAAAGCTCGGCCGGACGGGCATCCATGCGCGCGACCGGAAACTCCGAGGCGTCGAGGGCACCTTTGGCGCGGGCGCGAAGCGTCGCGAAATTGCGCTCACCGGCAATGAGCAACCGCTCGGCGACATTGCCGCTGCTCGTATGGTTCATCCGAAGGCCAAGATGCGGGTTCTGATAGACGATGCCGATATGGCGGGCCCGCAGCATGCGCCGCTCGAACCGGTCGAGCGTGAAGAGATTGAGATCCTCGCGGCCGGGCAACGCCAGCCGGTATTCGCCTTCGTCAGGCCTGTCTTCGAGATTCATCATCCTGAGCAGTGTCGATTTGCCGGAACCGGATTCGCCGACGATGCCGAGCACTTCGCCGGGATAGACGGTAACATCGACGCCGCGCAGCGCCTGCACGTCACCGAAGCTCTTGCGGATGCCGTTCATCGTCAGGATGGGAGAGGACAGCATCAGCCGCGGCGGCTGGCGCCCTGAGGTGGACGGACTGGGGGCGGAGAGATTTACGGCGCTCATTGCTCGATCCTGCCCTGCTTGTAATAGGTTTCGCCGACGGCGACGGCTTCACCGTCCCGCTTGCGGATATGCTTGACGCCGTACTGGCTGTCGGAGACCTCGAAGGTGGAGGAACCATCCTCCTGCGGCAGTTCGTTCATGAAGTAGCCTGTTACGCCGCTATGGTGACAAATCTTGTCAGCATGGTCCTCGACCCGGTAAGGCACGTCGTCGAAGACAAGCGGTTCGACGCGGGTATAGGGCGGCACGGCATGGATGCGCTTTTCGCGGCCGGCCGAAAGGATGGTGAGGTTTGCCGCCTGGTTCATCTTCGGCACATCCCAGCGCGGGATCGGAGACGGCGTCATCACGTGCCGGCCATTGACCATGCTCGGATAGCTCGATCCCTGCATGATGCGGCCGGACCGTACCAGTTGCTCGTAAAGCGTAAGCCAAAGCTGGCCATAGTCGGCGTCGCCATGCATGATGCGGGCCTCCGACATGTCCGGCTGGACAGGCCGCAGCGGCTCGGGATTGGGAACCTGCAGCACGAGGATCTGATCCTCGCGCAGCTTCTCCTCCGGAATCCGGTGGCGCGACTGGATGATGTCGGCCTCCAGCGTATCCAGCGTCTCCCGGGCTGAGCTGACACGGCGCAGGAATTTGCGAATGCTGCTGGCATTGACGGAATCGTCGGCTCCCTGGTCGATGACCTTGACGACGGAGGTTGGCTTCAGAAGCGTCAGCGTCACCTGCAGGCCGCCGGTTCCCCAGCCGCGGGCGATCGGGACTTCGCGGCTGGCGTAGGGAACCTGATAGCCGGGAATGGCGATGGCCTTGAGGATGCGGCGGCGCATCTCGCGCTTGGCGGATTCATCCAGGAAGCCATAGCTGAAGGCCTCCCAGGGTTTGGTCAGTTGATCGAGTTTCACAGCGTTGCCTCTTCGAGTTCGGCTTGCTTTGCCGCGCCCTCGGGCGCGCCTGTTGCATTGGCTGCCTTATCCGCCTTCACGCGCCGGATGGCGTCGAGGCTCGACTGGAAGGTCACGTAATGCGGCAGCTTGAAGTGAATGCAGAAGCCCGAGCTTTCGACCGGTTCCGTATGGTAGAGGATGAATTCCTCGTTCGAGGCCGGATGCGGATTGGGCTGGTTGGAGGCAAGATCGAGCGAGGCGGCGGCGATCACTTTGACCTCATTCCAGCCGAATGTGGCGGAAAAACCGAGCTCCAGCCCCTTGCTCTTGGAGATGACCTCGCTCTGGCTGACGCGCACGCGTCCGGCGCTGAAGAGCGTGCCGCGCGGATGGCGGATACGGACCTCGGCCTCGCCGAGCCTGAGCTCGTTGACGGTCGGATGCACGCTGCCGTAACCGCGCATGGTCGAATAGCCGAGCGCCAATGTGCCGCCGGTATCGGCACGCGCCAGACTCTGCAGCTTATGGGCCCGGCTTGCTGGAAAGAGCAGCGGTTCGCGCGTCACATCGGGGATCTCGTCAAGCGGTACATCCTTGGTCGGCGTTTCGGCGATCAAGCCCTGTGCCTTCTGCCAATCAGTCAGCGAAGGCTGCGTGGCGGGTGCCGGCTTGTCTGCAGATTCCACAGGTTCGGGAATGAAAGTCGCGCCATTCAAGACGTCGACATTCAGCAGCCGGTGCGAGTAGTCGAGCGTCGGTCCGAGGATCTGGCCGCCCGGAATATCCTTGAAAGCCGCCGAAATACGCCTGACAGTAAAGAGATCCTGCTGGCGAACCGGCTCGGCGATCGTCAGGCGCGGTTGCGTCGTGCGATAGGCACGCAGCAAAAGCACCGCCTCGTAGAGGTCGCCGCCGGACTGGGCGAGCGCAAGTGCGGCAAGTTCAGGCGCGTAGAGCGATGCCTCGCCCATGACACGGTCGACCAGATAGGGCAGGCTTTCGCCGATCGCGTCGACGCGGGCCTTCTCGATCCGTCCAAGCTCCTCGCGGTAAAGCCGTTCTGATTGTTCAATGGCGTGTTCGCCGCCACGTGTTGCAACATAGGCCATCAGAGTACCTCGATCTTCGTGGAGCGGGGAATGCCGATCAGGCTTGCGCCGTCTGCGAAGTAAATGTCCCAGCCAAGTGGATAACGGATGGCCTCGGCGCGCAGCGCCCAGAAATCCGGATGCACGCCGCCGATGGCGATATCGATCGTACCATTGACGCCCGGGCCGGCGAGGCGAAGCTTCGTTCCCGAGCCGATCTCAGCTTCCGCAAAAATCGTGGCCGAGGCGTCGGGATAGAGCAGATTTCCGCTCAGCATCGCCGATAGGGCGGAAACGTCTGCGCGCGCGCCGATTGATGCGAAGACATATTCTGCCTGCGGCAGGGCAACGGCATTCGCGCCTGTCCTGGCAATGTCGGCCTTGAGCCTTTCATCGGAGCAGAAGAAGCCGCATTCACGGTCGAGCAGGCTTTCCGCCAGCGCGAGCAAGCCGGGAAAAGGCAGAGGCTGGACACGGCCGGGGCGAGCGAGCGCCCACATCAACGCATCGAACGTTGCATTGGTGCGCATGTCTTCAACGGTCGGAAGGAGCAAGGTCTGGTACATCAGAAGGTCTCCATCCGCACGCGCGTCGCCTCGACCTTGCGCAGTCTGATATCGTCGTCCTGCGTCTGACGCCCCTGTTCGCTCGTCAGGAAATTCACGATGCCGGCCTTGCCGATGTCACTTGCGAAGCTCGCATCGATGACGGCCATTGCCATGGCATGTTCGAGATCGCGTCCGATGATCGCGCCATAGCCTTCCACATCCCGGTCCGGCAGGCGGATATGGGCTTCGGCCATGAGCACCTCACCGAGATGGAAGGCCGTGTTTTGCACTGTGTCTGTATAGGGCAGCATCGCAAGGCCGGTGCGGTTCACGAGAACCTCCACTGGCCCGAGTTCATCGAGCAAATCCTCTGCTACGGCTTTGATTCCCTCGGCATCGGCCCTCGCAAGTATGTCGAGCATGCTTGCATGGCTGAAGCTGGCAGGGGGCGCGCCGGCTTCCATGATGTCATTCATCGTCCTGTCCTTTCGCCGTGGTCGTGAGGCGATCCTCCGGCTCGTTGTCAATGCTGAATTGAACGCGTTCTCCGGCCCAGACCGTCTCGGAATAGGCGATCGGCCGGCCTTCCATGTCGACGTCGGTCTTCTGGACGACGAGCACCGGCTGCTGCGGCGATTGGGCGAGAAGCTGCGCTTCATCAACGATCGCCCGGCGGGTGAGGATCACGGTACTCTGCCGGACATAGTCAGGAATTCCAAAGGCAGCGTAGATGGTCGTGACCGATTCACCCGCGCGGCGGCGCAGATGCATATTCGGGAAACGCTCCACCGGATGGTAGGAATGGCTGAGACTGATCGGCACGTCGTCGGCAAAGCCGCGACGGGCGATCATGTAGACCTTTGCGCCCTCAGGAAGCTTCAACGCCGCGGCGACGCCAGGTGGCGCTGCGATCTCAGCTTCGGAGACCGGTTGACCTGAAGGGATGCGCCCCTGTTCCAGCAGGTTTTTGCGGAAGCGGGTTCGTCGGGCGATATTGTAGGTGATGACGGAGTGCTCTTCGACGAAAGTGCCGCGTCCCTGCTCGACCCGCACCTTGCCGGCAGATGCCAGTTCGGCAATCGCCCGCCTCACGCTGTGGCGACCGACCTTGAACTGATCCATGATCTCGGTTTCCGTCGGCAGGCGGCTACCAGGCGCGAGTGCGCCCGAAGCGATATCCCGACTGATCTGTTTCTCGAGGATCTGCCACTGACCGGACCGGGATCTTGCTTCGATCGAATGTTCTTCGCTTGTCATTCGGATGAATCCAAAATTCATTCGGATGACTTAAGATAGCCGTTGTCGGTGACGCTTTTGTGTACGTACTGACGATTTCTGCGCTGATTGATCGCTGCCGAAGTGAAACGGTCGCGCGGCCCCGATCCGGAAGCCTGCATGGCAAACAGGCTGACGAATTGAATTCTCGGCCGCCGCAGTGCCGGATGACTTCGCTCGGACGCGAAACGAAAACTAGGCCGCGTAGGGATTTGCCGCCGGCGTCGTGAACCAGCGCGGGCCGTCTTCGGCCATGTAGATATGGTCTTCGAGGCGAACGCCGAATGTGCCGGGGAAGACGATCATCGGTTCATTGGAGAAGCACATGCCCGGCGCCAGCGGAGTTTTGTTGCCACGGACGATATAGGGTGCCTCGTGGATTTCGAGGCCGAGGCCATGGCCGGCGCGATGTGGCAGGCCGGGCAGGCGATAGTCGGGGCCGAGCCCGTGCCGCGCAAACACGTCGCGGGCGGCGGCGTCGAGGTTTTCGCAGGGCGTGCCGAGTTTTGCGGCATCGAAAACGGCTTGCTGGCCCTCCCGCTCGATTGCCCATGCACGCTCGAATTCGCGATTGCCCTCGTCGAGCATATAGGTACGTGTCAGATCGGAATGATAGCCATCGATCCGGCAACCCGTATCGACGAGAATGACGTCACCCGCCTGCAGGATCTGTTCGCCATCCGCCCCATGCGGCAGTGCGGTTGCTTCACCAAAGGAGACGATGCAGAAGGTCGAGCCGCCATCGGCACCGGCAGCGCGATGTTGCTGGTCGATGAAGCGCACAACATCCGAGGCGGCTATGCCGGGCGCGAGTGTGTCGCGGACCTTGCGATGAATATCGAGCGTGATACCCATGGCGTACCGGATAAGGGCGATTTCAGCCGGCGACTTGATGGTTCGCAGCGCGCGGATGACAGGCCCGGCATCGACAAGTCGGCCCGCTCCCATCTCGCCGGTAAAAGCGTGATAGAAGGCGAGCGGCAGCGCATCGTCGAGCGCGAGCTTTCCAGACGGGTTAACGAGCCGTGATACCAATGCGGCGGGGCTCTCATCTTCTTCCCAGACGGCAATCTCACCCGGCAGATGCGGCAGCGACTCGACGCGGCTGCGCTCGAAACCGGGTACGATATAAGTGAGCTTATCGTCAGTCACGACCGCGCCGAGCAGCCGCTCGCTCAGGTGCCAGACGAGGCCGGTGAAGTAGCGTAGGCTCTCGGTTGGGCCGAGCAACGTGGCGGCGATGCCGTGTGCCTGCATCCGCTCGCGCAAGCGCGATAGGCGGCTTTGCCGCTCTTCGTCAGTGATGGCTGCGACGGGATGGGACCAGACCGGGAGAGACACGCTATATATCCGTTATCTTTGTCAAAGCTGAATGGTTGATTCCAGCATAGGGCAATTGTAGGCAGTGTGTCGACAAACATTCCACAGGATTTGATCATGCTCGTTAGCGAATATACGATCCCCGGCGTCCTTGTCCGCGACCACTTCGTCGAAGTGCCGCTCGATTGGAAAAAGCCGGATGGCGCCTCGATCAAGGTTTTTGCGCGAGAGGTTTGCGATCCCGCGCGCAAGCATGAAAAGCTGCCCATCCTGCTGTTCCTGCAGGGCGGTCCGGGCGGCAAGTCGCCGCGCCCGGTGGGTGGCGGGCCGTCCTGGCTCGGCGAGGCGCTCAAGAACTATCGTGTCGTGCTACTCGATCAGCGCGGCACCGGCAGAAGCACGCGCATCGAGAGCGCCACCATGGCTGGCTTTGCGAATGGGAAGGCCGGAGCCGATTATCTCAGCCATTTCCGAGCCGACAGCATCATTGCCGATTGCGAGCATCTGCGGAAGACCGTGTTCGGCGGCGTGCGCTGGGAGACGCTTGGCCAGAGCTATGGCGGCTTCCTGACGCTCACCTATCTGTCGCAGGCGCCGGAGGGGCTGGCTGCCTGCTATGTCACGGGCGGGCTGGCCGGCTTGTCCGCGACGGCTGATGACGTTTACCGCCGCACCTATCCGCGTGTCGCCGGCAAGAACCGGGAATATTACCACCGCTATCCAGCCGATCGCGATCGCATCGCCCGGATCGCCGCCTGCATTGCCGCCGATGATGTGCGTCTGCCTGACGGGGATCGTCTCACGGTGCGCAGGCTGCAAACCATCGGCATCGATTTCGGCATGGCGCCCGGCTATGAAAACGTGCACTGGCTGGTGGATGAAGCCTACTCCGATCCGGAGGAAACGCGGTTCTCCGATGCTTTCCTCGCCTCCGTCATGTCTTTGACCTCCTATGACGGCAACCCAATGTTTGCGGTGCTGCAGGAGAGCATTTACGGGCAGGGCAGGGACGCGACCGCCTGGGCGGCGGAGCGCATCCGGTCGGAATTTGCCGAGTTCGGCGAAGAGAGCCGGCCGCTCTATCTGACCGGCGAGATGATGTATCCATGGATGTTCGATGAAATCCGCTCGCTGCGGCCGTTCCGCGATGCTGTGGAAGCGCTGGCGCGCTACGATGGCTTCGAACCGCTCTACGAT
Organism: Rhizobium sp. BK379; assembly: GCF_014193955.1. Classification (NCBI taxonomy): domain Bacteria; kingdom Pseudomonadati; phylum Pseudomonadota; class Alphaproteobacteria; order Hyphomicrobiales; family Rhizobiaceae; genus Rhizobium; species Rhizobium sp. BK379. The sequence continues at coordinate 50,143 of NZ_JACIAD010000003.1, read as the reverse complement.
CCGGCCCGGCTGGCTTCGAACGAAATTCCGGTGGCTGCAGCAGTCTATTTTGACGATATGTATGTCGATGCCGAGCTGTCACTTGCGACTGCGGGTGATGTCGGCAATGTCCGGGCCTGGGTGACCAACGAATTCGAGCACGACGGCGTGCGCCAGTCACCGGCCGTGTTCACACACCTGCGGCAGATGGTGCGCGAGCGTGGGGGTCCCCTCGGCTAGGCCGAGGGTATCCGTCATCACTCCCGACGGTCAGGCCGAAAGCGACCTGCCGCCGACCGGGTCGAAGAGATGCATGCGGTTCATGTTGAAGGAGAGCGGCATTTTCGTGCGCGGGCGCGGATCGCTCTCCGGATCGACATTGGCGCACATGCTGACCGAGCCGATGTCGAAATAGATCATCGTTTCCGGCCCAAGTGGCTCCACCAGATCCACATTCGCCTCGATGGTTTCAAAGCCGGGCTTCTGTGTAAGGCTTGATATCGATTCCGGCCGGATTCCGAAGATGACCGGCTTGCCGGCATGCGCCTGATATTCTTGAAACCGTGTCGCGGGAACAGCAAGCCGGCTGCCGTCGTCCAGGATGACGACCAGCCCATCTCCCTCGGTTTGAAGCATCGCCGTGAGGAAGTTCATCGACGGTGATCCGATGAAGCCGGCCACGAACTGGCTAACCGGGTGATGATAGAGTTCCTGCGGCGGTCCAGCCTGCTCGATGATGCCGCCATTCATGACGACAACGCGATCGGCCATAGTCATGGCCTCTACCTGATCGTGCGTGACATAGACCGTGGTGGTCGGCAGCAATTGGTGCAAGCGCTTGATTTCGGTGCGCATTTGCACGCGCAGCTTGGCGTCGAGATTGGAGAGCGGCTCGTCGAACAGGAAGACTTTTGGATTGCGCACGATGGCGCGGCCCATGGCGACACGCTGGCGCTGACCACCCGAAAGCTGGCCGGGACGACGTGACAGAAGCTCGGTAATATGCAGCGTTTCGGCAGCACGGTTGATGCGCTCGTCGATCTCCGCCTTTGGAAGCTTTTGTTGCTCGAGGCAGAAAGAGATGTTTTCCCTGACACTCATGTGCGGATAGAGCGCGTAATTCTGGAACACCATGGCAATGTCGCGCTTTCCTGGGCCAAGCCGGTTGACGACCTGATCGCCGATGACGATATCGCCGCCGGTAATGTGCTCCAGGCCGGCGATCATGCGCAGGGTCGTCGACTTGCCGCAGCCGGATGGGCCGACGAAGACGACGAATTCATTGTCCTCGATATCGAGATTAATGCCGCGCACGGCTTCGTAAATGCCGTAGGATTTGACCACGTTGCGCAGTTCAAGGCGAGCCATGGTGATCTCCTACTTTTCGTGGAGCCAGACGGCCATGGCGCCCGGCTCTCGGTTGGCCCAGAGATGGTAGGGGATTGCCCTGAAACGCCTTGGCTTCAGCGCCGGCGGCTGGATACGATAGAGCGTCTCCTGCCAGTCGGATGCATCGGCTTCCAGCGCATCGCCCTCGAGAACCGTGGCGCCACCGAGAAGCGTTTCGTCGAAGCTTGCGGCGATCTCGCCCTGTGACGGCAACCTCAGGCGCTGTGGCTCCGTACCCAGATCGGCCTCCTCGACACAGAAAATGACAGGTCCGCGTCGCAGCGCAAAGCGGCCGTTGTCTTCGGTTGCCGCCGGATGTGCATAGAGGCGGTCTACCGGCATGTCGAAGGCGAGCCGAACTTCATCGCCATCCTTCCATTCCCGGTCGATTGCGGCATATCCCTTGACAACGTCGAGCTTGGTGCCTTCGCCATTGACGAAGGCCTTTGCATCGCGGCACCAGCCGGGAATGCGCAGACGCAGCGTGAAGCGCTTCGGCTGATCGAGGCCGAGCGAGACTTTGACATCGCCGTTCCACGGATACTGTGTCTTCTGTGTCAGCCGCAGGAAAACATTGCCGACCGAGAGTTCGGCGGCATTTTCGCCATACAGATGGATTGCCACCTCGTCGGCCTTGGTCGAGTAGAAATACTGGCCGAGCGAGGTGATGAATCGGGCGATATTGGTCGGGCAGCACGGGCAGTAATGCCACTTCCAGCGACGGTTCTGGCCGTGGCTTTCGAGCACATTTTCGTAGAAATAATGCTCACCGTCGCGGGATATGCCTGACAGGGCGCCATTGTAGAGCACGGTTTCGAGCTTGTCGGTGAACTTGCTGTCGAGCTCGATCTGCGCCATGCGGTGGCTGAAGAAACCGAGTGCCACGGCGGCACAGGTCTCGGCATAGGCGGTTTCATTCGGCAGGTCGTATTCCCTGGTGAAGCCCTCGTTCGAAGCGGAGGGGCCGAGACCGCCGGTGACATAGAGCTGGCGGCCGACCAGATTGTCGAACAATCGGGCGCAGGCGCTCTTCAGGCTCTCGTCGTCATTCTCGAACGCGAGATCGGCCATCGCCGAGAACAGATACATGGCGCGCACGGCATGCCCGACCACCTGCGTCTGTTCGCGCACCGGCATATGCGCCTGGCTGTAGGCATAGGTCTGGAAGACATAACTGGCCGGGTCTTCGCCACGCTTGCGCGCCTCCTCGTCATAATAGGAGGGCATCTGGCCGCGTTCGTCGACGAAATAGGTCGCGAGATCAAGATGGCGAGGATCCCTGGTGACGCGGTAAAGCTTGACCAGCGCCAGCTCGATTTCCTCATGCGCATCGTAGCCGCGCAGCTTGCCCGGTTCGCGGCCGAACGTGTCGATGATGTGATCGACTGCGCGGATCATCACGTCGAGAAAACGGCGCTTGCCAGTCGCCTCATAATAGGCGACGGCGCCTTCCAGCAGATGGCCCATCGAATACATTTCATGCAGGTCGCGCAGATTGGTCCAGCGTTTTTCCGGCTCGCGCCGGATGAACCAGCTGTTGAGGTAGCCGTCGGCCATCTGGCCATGTTCGAGCTTCTCGACGATTGCGTCGATCTTTGCCTCGATCTCAGGGGTCGGGTTGTTCTTCAGCGTGTAGCTTGCCGCCTCGATCCACTTGCCGAAATCGGAATCGAAGAAATGCTGCATCGACAACCCGCTCGGCTGGATCGGCCGCGCCAGCGGACCGGCCGGCTTGTCGAAATCGAGCACTTCGAGGAAGCCTTCCTCGTCGAGCCGCATATGCTGGGTCGGGATGGTCACGTTACGGACGGTTTCCGTCCAGCTCTTCCAGAAGCCGCCATTGAAAGCGACGCGGGTATGGTCGGCGGGCACGTAACGGTCGATCGGCGATCGGGAAGGGGATTTCTGGGCGATAGGCATGGGAACTCCTTGAGCGGACGGGCCGCTTTTCATTTCACGGCGCCGGCCGTCAGGCCGCGCACATAATAGCGTTGCAGAAGAAGGAAGAGGATGATGCAGGGGATCATGGTGACGGCGATGCCCGCCTGCAGGGCGCCCCAGTCGATGATGCCGTAAAGGCCGGAGGAGACATTCACGAGCATGATCGGCAGCGTGAACTTGTTCTGGTCCGACAGGAAGATGAGAGCAGCCAGGAACTCGTTCCACGAGTTGAGGAAGGCAAACATCGCCACTGTCGCGACGCCCGGCAACGCAATCGGCAGCATGATACGGCGCAGGATCGTCGGCTGCGAGGCCCCATCGATACGCGCCGCCTCGATCAGCGCCTTCGGCACGGCGTCAAAGGCATTGCGCATCATGAAGACGGAGAAGGGCAACTGGAAGGTCACGTAGATCAGCACCAAGCCGACCAGGCTGTTCTGCAATCCAAGCAGTTTCAGGATCAGGAACAGCGGCGTCAGGATCGACTGGAACGGGATCATCATCGTTGCCATGATCAGCACGAAGAGGATCGATTGGCCCGGGAACCTGAACTTGGAGAAGCCGTAACCGGCCGGCACGGAGACGATGACGGTCAGAAGAACCGTACCGATCGCGATCATCACGGAATTGGCGGCATAGACATACCAGCCGGCCCCGACATTCTCGAGCCGCCGGTAATTCTCTAGCGAGAAGGTCTTCGAAAAGAGCGCGGCCGGATTGGCAAGCGCTTCGGCGGCCGGCTTGAAGGAATTGGCAAGCGACCAGACGATCGGCATGATGAAGAAGATCGCAAACAGGATCGATACGAGCAGGAAGAGGAGATATCCCGTCTGGCCGCCGCGCGAATTGATGTTTGTCTTCGCTTGAGTCATTAGCCTTCCTCCGGCCGCTCGCGCAGCAGCACGAATTGAATGGCGCTGATGGCGACCAGCACGATCAGCAGCGCAAAGGAGAGTGCCGAGCCGTAGCCGAGCCGATAAGACGAGAATGACGCCAGATAGATCGAAAATACCGCCGAGATCGTGCTGTTTTCAGGCCCGCCCTGGGTGATGATGAAGAACTGGTCGAAGGCGAGCATGGACGAAGTGACGTTGAGAACCAGCGCCAGCACCAGCGAATTGCGCATCAGGGGCAGGGTGATACGGCGGAAGCGGCTGAAGACGCTGGCGCCGTCGATCTTCGCGGCTTCGATGACATCGTTGGAAATGCCCTGCAGGCCGGTCAGCAGGATGACCATGGTGAAGCCCGCAGTCTTCCACACGACCATCAGGATGATGACGGCCATCGCCGGCCAGAAGCTCTCGAGCGGACGAGGCGCCGAGCTGATGAGACCGATGCCGCGCAGGACTTGTGCGAAAACGCCGCTGTCTGGATTGAGCAGCCACATCCAGAGCGTCGAGGCCGCGCCGAAACCGATCACGACGGGCATGAAGAAGATCGTGCGGAAGAAGCCGGCGGAGCGCAGCGGGCGGTCGACGAGCAGCGCCAGCGGAAAGGCAACGGCGAAAATCGCGGCCGTCACCAACACCGTATAGAGCATGGTAAAACCGAGCGAATGCCAGAGCTGCATGTCGCCGAGAAGTTCGCTGTAATTGGCAAGACCGATGAATTTCTTCCGGCCGAGTAGCGGCCAGTTGTAGAAGCTCATCCATATGGTCATGGCGAGCGGAACGAGAAACAGCACCAGGATGAAGAGGAAGCCGGGCAGGATGAAGGCCAGTCCCAGCCACCCCTTCGGCTCCGGCTCCCCGGAGGCCGGCTGTTTTATGTGCATTGTCGGCGTGTCGACCACTGTCATTCCTCGAAGATTTCAAAACCGCGCGTCGGCAATCCGGAATGTGCGGGGCGGACGACCGCCCCGCATCAGATGTTGTTACGGGTTTGTGCGGTCGAGGATCTTGGTGAAGTCGTCCTGCGCCTTCTTGATCGAACCATCGACGTCGTCGCCGAAGATCGTGCCCTGGATCAGGTTCAGAAACGGGCCGGTGCGGCTGACGAACAACTCATCCGAGGAGAACGTATAGGGCGTGCGCGCTTTGGCGAGGATGTCATAGGCGATCAGGTTGCGTGGGTCGAATTTGGCGTAGGCTTCCTTGGCAAGGTCCGTGCGCGACGGCATGCCGGATTCCTGCGTGATATAAACCTGCTGTTCGGGCTCCATGTAGAATTTCACGAAGTCGAGCGCGACCTTCTTCTTCCCCTCGCTGATGCCCTTGATGAGGGCCACTGTATCACCGCCGGCAAAGCTCGATGCGCCGCCCTTCGGGCCGGGGATCGGGGCGACCGCGAACTTCACGTCCGGATATTTGCTGGTGAGCAGGTTGACGATGTAGGAACCGGTCATGAGGATGCCGACCTTTCCGGAAGCAAACGCTTCGACGGCGTTGTTGCCGTTGCCGGAACGTGAAGTCGGATGGATCGCGCCTTCCTTCCACATGTCACGATAGGCGGCAATCGTGTCGCGCATGGCCGGCGTATCGACGGTGGCGGTGCGGCCGTCATCGGAGAGCACATCGGCATTGGCGGCCCAGAGGTGCGGCAGGAAATCGTAGATTAACCAGCTGCCGGAATTGGCGACGAAATAGAAGCCATAGGTTTCCTTGTCGAGCGCATGGATCTTCTTCGCGTCGGCAGCGATCTCCTCAAGGGAGGCAGGCGCCTTGTCCGGGTCGAGGCCGGCTTTCTTGAAGAGGTCTGTATTGTAGGCGATGATCGAGGCATCGGGTAGGGCCGGCACGCCGTAGACCTTGCCGTCATAGGTGGCAAGGCGGATATGCGATGGGCTGAGCGCCGCCGAATAGGGCAATCCCTTGACGAATTCGCTGATGTCCTCAAGGCTGTCATTGGCGGCGAAGGTCGGCAGATAGATCAGGTCGAGGACCGCGCCGTCAGGTGCTGCGCCGCCGGCAATCGCGGCGCCCAGCTTCGGCACCATCTGCTCGGCGGTGATCTGGGTCACATTAACCTTGTCGGAATGCGAGGCATTGTATTTTTCGGCGAGTCCCTGAAGCACGGCACCCGAAGATGTCCGCACCCATAGCGTGATTTCTTCGGCGCTGGCGAGAGAAGAGCTCGCCAGCAGTGCAACAGCGGCAATGGTGGTTTTCAAATGTATCATGCGGGTTCCCCTTCTCTTATGCGAGGCTCCTCTGCCTCGAGACAAAGACGACGTTAAATGAGAAAATTTTTCATGTCGACAGGCTGTATGCATCAAAAGGCCATGTTTTTGTTAAAACCTTTTAGCAGCTAAATTTTTTCTGCTAAAAGGTTTTAACAAAGTAGTTGAATGGGTGCGAATTTGAAAGAATCGGGTGGCGGCCGGCATACGATCCGTGACGTAGCGAAGGCTGCGGGGGTAAGTATTTCAACGGCCTCAAACGCGCTGAACGGCACCGGGCGAACCAATGCCCAAACCCGCGAAAAGGTAAGGCGGATCGCCGAGGAAATCGGATTTCGCCCGAATGCGCTCGCGCGTGGGTTGCTGACCAAGCGCAGCCACGCGATTGGAATGCTGACCAACGACACCTATGGGCGTCTAACCTTGCCTATGGCGTCGGGCGTGTCGGAAGTGCTGGTCGATCACGGCGTCTCGCTTTTCCTCTGTGCCACCAACAATGATCCGCGACTGGCGAGACTGCATCTCGAAGCGCTGCGCGACAGACAGGTCGACGGCATCATCTTCACCGCGACACGCATCGACATGGAGCCACCTCCGGAACTGACACAGCTGGGCATTCCGGTGGTCTATGTCTTCGCGCAGGGGCCATCGGACAGCGTCAGCTTTCATCCCGATGATGCTCAAGGCGCGCGCCTCGCAGTCGAACATCTTCAGGCTCTCGGCCGGTCGCGCATTCTGCACATCACCGGCGAGCAGAACTATCGCGCTGCCTGCATCCGCGCAGAGGCCTATCGGGAGCTCGTCGGGTCGGCGGCCGAGGTCATGTTCGGCGACTGGTCGGAGGAGTGGGGACATGCGGCGATCGAAACCGTCTTCTCGCGATCCGGGGCGAAACCGGATGCGATCTTCTGCGGCAGCGACGAGATCGCCCGTGGCGTCATCGATGCGCTGCGCGACAGAAACATTTCCATCCCGGGCGACGTCGCGGTGGTCGGTTTCGACAATTGGGAGGTCGTCTCACGGCAGACACGTCCGCCGCTGACGACCATCGACATGGAACTCAAGGAGCTTGGTCACCGGGCAGGGCTAGCGATCCTTGCCTTGTCGAAAGGCGAGGCGATCGAGCCAGGCGTCGAGAGACTGCCATGTACGCTCGTCTTTCGCCGTTCCGCCGGGCAAGCCGATCAACCTTGAAGTGGCTGCACGATTGTGGGCGGCCAAGGTGCGGTGAGTAGATCGAGCCTCAGCCGCGTGCGGCCTGATCGGCCGTGGCTTCGATCCTTGTCCTGCTTTCAACTTCGCGGGACTTCAGCGCCTTCGTCAAACACAGGGCGACAATGATGACCGGCAGGCAGACGAGGTAGGCGATCCTGATGCCCGCATGCTCGGCGACGAAGCCGAGCAAGGGTGGCGCCAGAAAGAACACGACGAAGGACATCTGCCCGAGGGCTGCAACGTTCAGATGGGCGGGGCGATCAGTCCGTTGTGCTGCCGCGGAAACGGCAAGAGGATAGACCGCACTGCAGCCGCCGCCCATCAATGCAAAACCGAGCAGCGCGACATAGGGGTGCGGCGCCAGCCAGACGGCACAAAGTCCTATGGTCGAGAAAATGAGCAAGAACGTTGCAACCGCACGCGCACCAAACCGGTCGACGAGCGGATCGACAAACAGTCGGGCGATCGCCATGAAGAAGGTAAATAGCGTCAGTCCAAGACCGCCGAGAAAGGGTTCGACTGCGAAAACATCTCGCATATAGATTGCTGACCAGTCGATGCCGGCGCCTTCCACCAGAAATGCGGCAATGCCGATCACGCAAAGTGGCATGAGCCCCCATGTCGGCAGCGCTATGCTTGGGCCATCCACATGCTCGGCCCCGGCACGGGCCGGCGCATTCTCAATGCCTGAGATCACGACAATGCCGACGATCAGAACGAAAGTGAATGTCAGCGCAAGATGCAGATGCATCGGCACGCCCGCTTGACGAACGGCGGAGCCGGCAAGTGCGGTCAGGAAGAATCCAAGGCTCCAGAAGCCATGCGCCCTGTTCATCACGCCGCGGCCGAGTTGAGCCTCGATGCGATCGATCTCGACATTGAGATTGATTTCCAGCGCGCCGGCCAGCAAGCCCTCACAGAAAAGGATAAAGAAAACCAGCCAGGCGGCGTTGGCCCAGGGGATGGTTGCCAGCAGAGCGGACGTGCCGAGTACAGTCAGAAACGCCGTCTTGCGCGCACCGAAGCGGGCAATCAGCGGCGAAGCGAAGGTCAAGGAGATCAGCGCTCCGATTGCGGCGCCGATCAGCGTAAGGCCGAGCTCGGACTTATTGACGGCCAGTGCGTCCTGAAGGTCGGGCAGGCGCGAGAGTAGCGCACCCATCGAGATCGCGAAGAGAAAGAAGCAGACATAGATCCGGTGTTGCGGCTGGATATGCATTCGATCGCTCCGGGATGTGATCGGTTCAGAAGTTTGACCTCAATCGCAACGGTGGCGAAAAAAGACAATTTCGAGTGGCATTTCGGAGATATATCTTGTCGGCGGCAATCGCAACAGCAACCTTAACTAGTTCCGGGCATAGACTTGGCTTCTTTTCAGGCCGCCGGTTAAACCATCGTATATCTGACCTTTCGCCGCGCGCGGACTTAGCTTGCCCGGGTCTTAGCGAGCCCCAGAGGAGAAAGATACGATGTTCAAATCCATGACCATTGCCGCGCTGGCGCTGACCTTTGCTGCAGTCCCGGCTTTTGCCGCCCAGAGAGCCCATAACGCCAAGATCACCGTCGTGTTCGATCACGAATTGCCAAACGTCCCGGGCAAAAGCATGCGCGGCGTTCTCGTTGAATATGGGCCGGGCGGCTATAACCCCGCGCATACCCATGCAAAGAGCGCGTTCATCTACGCCACGGTCGTCGAGGGTGAAATCAAGAGCAAGGTGAACGACGGCGCGGAAAAAGTCTTCAAGACTGGCGAGAACTGGATCGAAGTCCCTGGCGATCATCACCTGGTCAGCGCGAATGCCAGCAAGACGAAGCCTGCAAAAATCCTGGCAGTATTCGTCGTCGACACGAAGGAGACAGAGCTGACGACGCCTGACCCCTGATCGCGAAGCTGATTTCTGAGTGGGGAGGGGATGTCCCGGCATCACCTTTCCATAGTTTCGGACGTCTAGGGCCGATCGGGCCGCGTAGGGACTGAAGCCATCAACCGCGCAAATGCCGCCTGAGATCGAACACCCGTCTTGGACAGAAGCCTTGCTGTATGCGTTTTGACGGTGTTGGGAGACAGGGCAAGTATCCTGGCGGTCTCTGGAACCGAATAGCCACAACCGACGAGTACGGCCACCTTCGCCTCCGCGGCGGTCAGGCTGAAAATGCTCCGAAGCTGTTCTGCCTGCCCGGTGGCCCGGCTTTCCATATCGACGATCTGAAGAAGCGCGCGGGCGCCGGAGTCCGTCGAATCCCAGGCCACGAAGGAACTTGGCGGCAAGGGAGTGACCTGCGCGAAGTAGGGCGGCAAACCCGATGGCCGGAGAATCTGGACCGCGCCCTGCAATTGCGCAGCCGTTCCGCCTGCGACTTCGAGGGCCTGCCGTATCGCGCGGGTCAGAGCCTTGGAACTGCTAGAAATCCTTGGCAGCGTCGTGCGCTCATGTTTGTTGATCGAAAGTCCGTCGCCGTGTCTCAGAATGTCTTCAGCGGCGGAATTCAGCGCGACGATTTCGCCTTGGCTATCGAGCAGCACGGCTGCGTCTGGCAGGGCTTCGAGCAGCGGCTGCAGGAGATTGGCCTCTCGCCTGATGCCTCCGACGTTAAGGGAAAGTTCTATCGAGCGGGAGAGATGAGGCGTCAACTGCAGAAGCTTCCGGGCTGCCAGGCCACTTTCGGTGTCCTGGGCCTTGGAGAGAAAAAGCGCGACCCCACCGATGCCGCCGCGTTCATGCAGGCTGGCATGTGGGACGAAGAGCTGATTGTAGATATCCTGCGGGGCGCAGATGTCAGCATAATAAGCAGTGCGCCGGACGGCGGCATCGTCGATAAGCTCATTACCGATCGCCACCTGATCCGGATGGACTTTCTCGAAGGCCTTTGCATAGGGATTGCCGGCGTAATACTGCAGATAGAGATCGTTCAGATCTTCGCGCATCCGGCCTGGGATCAGAAAACTGCTTTTTCCGTCAGGAGCCTGATAGACAATATTGCCGGCTGTTGCTCCAACGTAATCGACAACCGCGCATAACGTGCTCGACCACAACTCTACGTCTACGGAGGCGCGATAGATCTTATCGACAATATCCGTATGCTCCATTTGACTGTCTTTCCATTCGTAAAGTCATATGAGCGGCCAACGCCGAATATTAGTCCAGACTGATCTTTTAGAGAAGTGAAAGATACTTGAACATCACCCTATTGGGTGACGATGAAAAACTCTTTGATTCATAAATAGATAAGCCGGATGGTATGTATTTGTTATCCGCTTCTTGTCGGGACATGCTGCGAATCTTCTCGCGCCGGCGCAGGATACCGCCATCTTATCGGCGGTCGTTTTGAGGCCGATTACACCGGATGGCGATCGGCAACTTTGGCGCGAATTTTGCACATCTTGCGCCACGCCGCGGCGATGCGGCCCCTAGGTTTCGCTGCATAATGTTGACCATTCAAAATTAAGTAAAAAACAAGTTTTCCCCACAAGAATTAGGTTCATCGATATTTGAGGGGACGTTATGGACGGGGAAAAGATCAAGCGGCCGATATGGATCCGCATCACGGCCTATGGGTTTGCGGCCGTTTTGTTTGCAAGCGCGGCTATCGGTGGTCTTGCCTGGTATCGTCAGAATACGATGAGCGATCAATCGCTTCAGAAGGAGCTTTCGTCCGATCTTCATGTGATTCAGGCGGACATGGACGCCCAGAAGCGAGCGGCTGCCGGGCTTGCCATCGCCCTAGCCGGTGAGCCTGAAACCGCTGATCTGATTGCCAGGAATGATCGGGCATCCATTCTTGCAAAATATACCGCCAGCCTGCCGGCGATCAAAGCGCAGGGCCTTCAGCTCATCACGTTCAGCAATTCCGATGGCTTGGCGGTCGCACGTATCCATACGCCGGATACTTTCGGCGACGACCTTAAGGGACGTCGCAAGATGATCGTCGCGGCCTTGACGCAGGGCAAGCTGAACGCCGGCATCGAACCCGGTCGGACCGCCGTCAGCATGTTTGCATCAGCACCTGTTATCAAGGATGGCAAGACCGTCGGCGTCGTCGATGTAGGCACCTCGCTCACGAACGACTATTTTGCGCCGCTGGCGCGGTCGGTTGATGCAGCCGTCGCAGTGCATATTCTTCAGGATGGCAAGTTCGTACCGCAGGCCTCGACCTTCGGTGACAAGACAATCCTCACCCAGGAGCAGCTGCAGGCAGCCTTCAACGGTGACCGCATCCGTGTTCACGCCGTTCTCGGCGGCAAGGATTATGAAGTCACCGCTATTCCCTTTGAAGACTTCTCCGGTCGCAAGATTGGCGTCTTCGAAATCGGCTCCGATGTGACGGAGATCGTAGAAGCGTCGCAGCAGGCGCTCTGGACGGCGGCGCTCGGCACGGTGATCGTCTCGCTGATTTCGCTTGTCGGCTTCCTCGTTTTTGCACGATCGATCGCTGCGGTCATCAAGAAGACAACCAACACCATGGCGCGTCTGGCTGCCGGCGATCTGAATGTCGAGGTTCAGGGTCAGGGCAGACCGGATGAAATCGGCGCCATGGCGCGCGCCGTTCAGGTCTTCAAGCAGAATGCGATCGAGCGGGTTCGCCTCGAACAAGAGGCAGAAGCCAATCGTGGCATGAGCGAGAGAGAGCAGATCGAACGCGAGAAGGAAAAGGCGAAAGACGCTGCCGATGTGCAGTTTGCCGTCGACAACCTCGCCGCGGGTCTTTCGAAACTCGCCGACGGCGATGTGTCCTACCGTATCGACCAGCCCTTCGTAACGAGGCTCGATGGCGTCCGCAGCGATTTCAACAATTCCGCTGACAAGCTGCAATCGGCGTTGAACCGGGTATCGCAGAATGCCCGCGGCATCGACTCGGGAGCAAACGAGATCAAATCGGCCGCTGACGATCTTGCCAAGCGCACAGAACAGCAGGCAGCGGCGCTGGAGGAAACGGCTGCAGCTCTCGAAGAAATCACCACGACCGTGAAGGATTCGAGCAAGCGAGCGAAGGAAGTCGGAGAGCTCGTCTCGCGTGCTAAGACCGGCGCGGAGAAGTCCGGCGAAGTCGTCCGCAAGGCTGTTTCGGCCATGCAGCAGATCGAAAAGTCCTCGGGCGAAATCTCCAACATCATCGGCGTCATTGACGACATCGCCTTCCAGACCAACCTTCTGGCTCTGAACGCCGGCGTCGAAGCGGCCCGCGCCGGCGAAGCCGGCAAGGGCTTTGCCGTCGTCGCCCAGGAAGTTCGCGAATTGGCCCAGCGTTCGGCAAACGCCGCCAAGGAAATCAAGGCGTTGATCAACACGTCAAGCGAACAGGTCAATTCCGGCGTCGGCCTCGTCGGCGAAACCGGCAAGGCGCTGGAAGCGATCGTCGCCGAGGTGCAGGAAATCAATCGTCATATCGCGGCGATCGTCGAAGCATCGCAGGAACAGTCCTCCGGTCTCGACCAGATCAACTTGGCGGTCAACCAGATGGACCAGGATACGCAGAAGAACGCGGCCATGGTCGAAGAGTCGACTGCCGCAAGCCATAATCTTGCGAAGGAAGTTGCGTCGCTCAACGAGCTTCTTGCCCAGTTCAAGCTGAGCGAAGCGGGTTATGCACTGCGTTCCGCTGCTCCCCGCGCCGCCGCACGAAACGATGCTCCGGCCCCGTCACCGGTTCGTGCCCTCGGCCGCAAGATCGCTTCTGCATTCTCGGGAAATGCCGCCCTCGATACAAAGGGCGACAACTGGGAAGAGTTCTGAAGCTCGAACCACCAGAGCAAGATACGGTGCGGCGACCCTCGCCGCACCACTTTCAGCGCCAGGCCTTCGTGGGCTCGACAGCCCAACCAGCCGCTAGCCGATCGACAGGCGCTTTTCAGTTTTGGCATCGAAGAGATGAAGTTTGTTGAGATCCGGCATCATCCTGACGGTCTCGCCCGCCTTCAGCGAAAGACGGTCACGTACGGTTGCGACCAGCGGATCCGATCCGAGCTTGGCGTTGATCTGGGTTTCGGCCCCCGTCGGTTCGATGACAGCCACCTCGGCGCTCACGCCATCCTGGCTGACGATCAGATGCTCGGGACGGATGCCATAGACAACCTCCGCACCTCGCGCGACCGCCGCAGCCTCTGGCAGCGGCAGGTGCGCTCCTCCGTCGGCGATGAATTCAAGCGGCCCGGACGAGCTGATCTTGCCCTTGATAACATTCATGCCCGGAGAACCGATGAAGCCGGCGACGAAGAGATTGGCCGGGCGGTCGTAGAGGTCGAGCGGTGAACCGATCTGCTCGACATAGCCATCGCGCATCACGACGATCCGGTCTGCCATGGTCATGGCTTCGATCTGATCGTGCGTTACATAGATGGTTGTCGTCTTCAGCCGCTGGTGCAGTTGCTTGATCTCCGAGCGCATCTGCACGCGGAGCTTGGCATCGAGATTGGAGAGAGGCTCGTCGAAAAGAAAGACCTGCGGCTGGCGCACGATCGCTCGGCCCATCGCGACACGCTGACGCTGGCCGCCGGAGAGATTTCTGGGGTAGCGGTCGAGGAGATGTTCGAGGCCGAGGATCTGCGCTGCATCACGGACGCGCGCCTTGATCTGCTCTTTCGGTGCTTTCCCCAGTCGCAGCGAAAATCCCATATTCGCTTCGACCGTCATATGCGGATAAAGCGCGTAGGACTGAAAGACCATGGCAATGTCGCGCTCCTTCGGAGCGATATTGTTGACGACCTTGCTGCCGATCGAAACATTACCGCCAGAAATCTCCTCAAGCCCTGCGATCATGCGCAGCAAGGTCGATTTGCCGCAGCCGGAGGGCCCGACGAGGATGACGAATTCTCCATCGCGGATGTCGATGTCGACCCCGTGCAACACCTCGAAGTGACCATAGTTCTTGCGGACATTCGCCACGTTTACGGACGCCATAATTGTCTCCGGCTGAAAATCTGATTTCGGATCTGCAATCGCCCGATGAGAGCGACGTGTGACATACCTGCTACCGAGGCGTTGTCGCGGTGGCGTAGGGTGCGAGGGCCGCATCGATAGCGGCAAGGCAAAGATCGCGAGCCTTTGGCGCCAAACGCTTCTCGACCACATCGGGATAGAGACGGGCAAGATGCTGGCTGATCAGCGTTTCCGGGATCTCGTCGGGCAGCTGCGCGAGCAGTTTGTCGACCGCCTCACCAGCGCGCGCGTCCGGCCAATAATAACGGATGCGGTCGCTATAGCTGAAATGTCGTTGCAGGTGCTGCTCATCAGCCGTGCCGCCATAGTGACCGGCCCAATGTCCAGGCTCGGCGAGCATGATCTCTTCCATCGTCGCTGCCAGCCCGCGGGCTTCCTTGCCGCCTGAGAGCGTGTTGGCGATCGCATCGAGGCCGTAGAGCGCCTCGCGCAATGCAAAGGTCAGGCCCGGCCCGACTTTAAGGATCGAAAACCCGCCGTCGACCAGAGAAGCCAGCAAGTCTGCCGGCTGGTAGTCAGTGGAGTGGGCTTCGAAGAGCAGACCGTTCATCTCGTCGAGCGCGGAGATCAGCTCCTGTGCCCGCTCGGGCATGTAGAGCGCGACATTGGCATTGCCGAATTCCACACCCGGCTGAACGACGATGGCGATGACCCGCTCCAGTGCGGAACCGACCCCAGCTTGGGTAAAAGCCTCGCGATGAACGCCAAGCGTCTTCACGGCGGCTTCCCGGCGCGTGACCTCGATCTCGTCCAGGGCATGCGTGGCGCCACCCGGCGGCGGCACTTCCGTGCCGATGATATAGACGGGCGGGCGGCGGCCGCTGCGGCGGGCGGCGTCTTCGGCGGCCCGCGCCAACCGTGCGGCTCTTGCTGCGGTCAATTCATCGGCAAGCGCCACAGGTTCGCCGGCGCAGCCCATTGATGTGTCGAGATGCAGCTTTTCGAAGCCTGCTTCCACATATGCTGCTACCATGGCTTCGGCGCGTGCCATGGCATCGTCAGCGCTGAGTTTCCGCCACGGGTTCGGGCCCAGATGGTCGCCGCCGAGAATGATGCGCGCGGCGGGAAAGCCGACGCTTGCCGCAATTCGTTCGATGAAGGCGCGGAAATCCGCCGGCGTCATACCGGTATAGCCGCCCTCCTGATTGACCTGATTACAGGTCGCCTCGATCAGGACGACGTCGCTCTGCCGGGCGGCACGTCGCAATGTTGCTTCGATGACCAGGGGATGGGCGGAGCAAACGGATGTGATGCCGCGGGGCAGGGGCACTCCCCTGTCCCCGAAGAGTTTTGCCAGGGCAATCTGGCGATTTCGATCGACCGCGGCGCTCATGCGAGTGTGACAACTTTGGTGAGATGGCGTGGTGAGACCGTATCGATGTGGCGTGCCTGAGCGGCACGTTCGCCGAGTATCTGCAGCGCCGGCAGAACGGCGAGGCCGGCGAGCGACAGGTCGACATCAACAGGAAGCTCGAGGTCGCCGGGGCCGCCGAAGCCGATAACGACGGCGCCTTTTTCGCGCAGCTCGCCAACCAGCTTGGCCTCGGCGTCTCTCTGGTCCGAGCTGTAGAGCACGATAACCGCCGTCTTCTCATCGACGAGGCTGATTGGCCCATGGCGGTATTCGAGCGGATGGAAGGCCTGCGTCATGAGCTGGCTCATCTCCATCAACTTCAATGCGCCTTCAAGCGCGATGCCGAAAAGCGGTCCGCCGCCGAGAAACACGAAGTGTGAACGGTCCTTGATGATATCAGGCAGGGAGGTGTCGAGCGTGTTTGCAAGCTGCCGTGCCGATGCGACGATCGAAGCCGGCACGGTCTGACCGATCATCTGCAGGCTGAGCAAGACCATAAGGCTCGCCGACACTGTCATGACGATGCCTTCGTCCGGATGGGTTGGCGAGCAGATCAGCTGGTCACAATTCTTGGCAAGCGCGCTTTCGGGTTCGACCGTGACGGCCGTAACGAACGCGCCGGCAGCACGGCTAACCTTGGCCGCAGCGACCGTTTCCGTCGTCTCGCCGGAGCGCGAGAGCGCAACCACATGGGTCTTTTGCCATTCCGGCCAGAAATAGGAGGGGCGGTTCAGCCACTCTGCACCAGGAACCGCGATTGCCCTGCGCTTGAGGCTGTTGGCATAGGCGGCCAGAGACAAAGCGAGATTGAATGAGGTGCCGCAGCCGACGAAGACGAGGAGATCGTCGGCCCTGCCGCTTGGCGCATTCGAGCCGATGGCTTTTTCCCAATAGGGGAACTGCTCGAAGATTACCTTTTCGGTCGTGTTCATGATGTCTCCGATTATTTGACCGAACCAGCCAGCAGGCCGCTGACGAGGTACCGGTTGAGGAAGATGACGACCAGGGCAGGGATGACGATGGCGATCGATCCGCTTGCCGTGATCAGCCCGTAGTCGATGAAATTCTTGGTGACGAATTCGGGAATGAGAACCGTCAGAGGTTTCGTCGACTGCGGCGAGAAGATGAGAGGAACGAGGTATTGGCCCCAGGCCCCCAGGAAGGTCAGGATGGCGGCCGCCGTCAGGCCGGGTCCGGCGAGCGGCAGCACGATGTTGAAGAAGATGAAGAGGCGGCCTGCGCCATCGAGCTGTGCAGCCTCTTCGAGTGCGATCGGAAGCTGCTCGAAGACGCTGCGCAGCAGCCAAAGGGAGAGCGGCAGATAGGCCGAGACGTAGATCAGCGACACGCCGGTATAGGTGTCGACCAGATGCATCTTGATCATGATCTGATAGAGTGGGATCAGCACTGCATAGGCAGGGATGGCGAGCGTCGCAACGACAGCGCCGAATAGAAGGTGACGCCCCGGAAAGCGCATCCTGGTGAAGGCATAGGCGCCAAGTGCAGAGATTGCGACACAGAGAGCCGTGGCGGCAGCAGATGTGATTACGCTGTTGAGCAGCGCTGCACGGAATTGTTTCCACACCTCCACCCCGCCGATCCGGGAAATGTTGATGCCGAGCAGGCGCGAATAGTGGTCGAGCGTGAAATGCTGCGGGAAGAAATGGATCGGCCGCGTGGAGAAATCTTCCGTCGGCGTCACGGAACTTGCGAGCGTCCAATAGATCGGGCCGAGCGACCAGATCAGCAGCAAAGCAAGACCCGTCCATATCATCAGGCGATAGAGAATGGTTGGTTTCATCAGTCGAACCGTGTGTTGCGATAGACGCGGAGGACGTAGACCAGCGACACCAGCAGCGACACCAGCGTGATGACGACAGACAGTGCCATACCGTAGGAGAAGCGAAGGTTCTGGAACGTCTCGAGATAGATCTGCACGAGGATCGGCCGTGTTTCGAGGCTCGATCCGGCAAGCACCCAGGCCTCGTCGAAGAGGTTGAAAGCGTTGACGGTCGCATTCGTCATGGCAACGGCGAGGGCGCTGCGCACGAGCGGAAGCGTGACCAGGCTGAACATCTGCACGCGGGTCGCGCCGTCGATACGGGCAGCCTCGTAGAGATGCGCCGGAATGCTCTGCATGGCGGCCAGCACAATGACGATCGTCAGCGGCATCATGCGCCAGACATGCACGACGGTCACGGCGATGATCGCGCTCGTCCGGTCATTGAACCAGACATGGTTTTCGAAGGGCAGGCCGAGTGCGACGAGAATGCCGTTCAACAGGCCGGCACCCGGCTGATAGATCCACAACCAGATAACGGAATTGACGACGCCGGGGAGCGCCCAGGGCAGGATGACGGCCGCCAGTACCCACTGACGCCCGACCTTCACCTGGTTGATGAGTGCTGCGGCAAGCACGCCGAAGACGGTTTCCGCAACGACGGCAAGGACGACGTAGATGAGCGTATTCGTCCACGTCGTTCCAAGCTGCCCGTCCGACAGCATGCGCGTGTAGTTTTCCAGCCCGACGAAAGGGGTTCCCGCCTGCATCGGATTGACCCGATGCAGCGAGTCCCAGACCGTCCGGCCCATCGGATAGAAGACCAGAGCTGCCATCGTCACAAGGATCGGCAGTACCAGCAGCAGGCCGAGCATCGTGTCGGCGTTGAAGCCGACACTCCGCTTGGCTGCGATACCTTCGACAGTAGCTGTCGTCATTGCGCCATGGCCTGCTTGGCAGCGTCGGCGATGGCCTGCATGGCCTGGTCAACCGTCATCTGATCCTTCGCCGCGCTGTTGATCGCCGTGTTGACCGCGCTTGAGAACTGCGGATACCAAGGCGGCGTTCCCTGCTGGAACAGCGGCTCGACGGTCTTCGATTGCGCAACGAGCGCGTCGCCGCTCGTCAGCTTGCCCTCCGTGTTGAGCTCGGAGAGGGCGGAAGTGCGCGTAGGCAGGAAACCGTTTGCCGCATTCTTCTTTTGGAACTCCCTGCTGGTGAACCATTTGACGAAGGCGACTGCCGCTTCCTTGTTCTGCGAGACATTCGGAATGGCGAGTGCTTCGGGAAGGCCGAAGCTACGGGTCTGGCCGCTTTCGGTCGGCACCAGGATGGCTTCCACCTGCCCCGCGACCTTGGACTGCTTCGGGTCGTTCATCTGACCCAGGCGACCGGGTTCGCCCGAGATCATGATGCTCGTCAGCCCCTGGGCGAACATGCTCTCGTTGATCTGGCTGTCTTTGAGGCCCGTCGAGGCCGGATCGACCAGACCGTCCTTCAGCAGGCTCAGTTCGAAGGCGAGCGCCTTATAGCCGGCTGAATCGGGGGTGAGGAAAAGCGGCTTGAAGTCCTTGTCGAAGAGTTCGCCGCCAAAGGCCTTGGTCAGCAGGTACCAGCTGGTGGAGGCACCTTCCGTCGCCGAGAGCGGCAGGCCGATCGGATAGGTGGAGATGCCCTTTTCCTTGATCTTCTTGGCCGCAGCGACCAAAGCGTCGAGTGTTTTCGGCATTTCGGTAACGCCGGCGTCGGTGAAATGCTTCTTGTTGACGAGCATGACGCGGAAGTCGTTCGTGTAAGGCACGCCGAGCAACTGGCCGTCGACGGTGAAGATCTTGGCGACGCCGATGTCAGCGACCGTATCCTTGTCGATCACGTCGTTGAGCGGCATGTACCAGCCGGCGGCACTGAACTGTCCCGTCCACGACCAGTCGAATTCGGTAACATCGGCCGGCGCTGTACCCGCTACCAGCGCCGTTACCAGTTTGGGACGAATGTCATCCCAGGAGAGTGTCTGGAGATCGACGTGAATGCCGGTCTCGGCTTCGAAATCGGCCGCAACCGTGGGGCCCTGCGGCGATGGCATGAGCACCGTGATCGATTGGCCGGCAAGCGGCTTGGCGTCGTCCGCCAAAGCAGGCAGGGCAATCGCAAGTGCGGCTGAGGCAAGCAAAGGCAATATGAATTTACGCATGTTCCCATCCTTCTTTATCTTTGACAGTCATTGTCTTGATCGCGCGATCACGGCTTCTGCCGCAATCGCGATTTGCCCGAACCAGCGCTCGTCAAGCTGCCAGTCGAGAAGTTGGGCAGCGGCCAGAAGCGCGCCGCCAATGGGGGGAAGCACGGGCGAGACCGCCCGCCGGCCGATCCGTCGTTCGACGGCCTCGAGCAGCAGGCGGCTGGAAAAGGTCCCGCCCGCATAAGTCCAGTCGGTGCCGGTTTCACAATGGCCCGATATTGCCCAATGGTGCTTGGCAAGCTCTTGGGCTGATCTGTCGATCAGATCGATTGCTGCTTCGTCGCCTTTGCTCGCTACCCGGTCGACAAGGACGGAGAGCGCCGCAATACCCGCGCGCGGCCTTGCGAGCCCGCTGATCCAGCCACCGAGAGCGTTGACCGGATCTGACATGTCGAGCTCGAGGTGCTCGTAAACAGCCTTTGTCAGCGCGGTAGGCTTGGCGCGTCCATCAAGGCTCTGGCTGACAAGGTGCAATGCTTCGCGGCCGATCCAGTAGCTGCTGCCTTCGTCGCCGATCACATCGCCCCAACCGCCGACGCGCGCGGAGGCTCCGGCGCCGTTGCGTGCCCAGGACATGGAACCGGTCCCCGACAGGACAAGTATGCCTGGGCGCCCGGCAAAGGCGCCGAGATGGGCGGCGTCGACATCGTTGAGGACCGTTCTGCGAATATCCGGAAAGGCTTCGTCGATACATCGCTTCTGGAGAGAGGAGAGGTGCGCAACTTCACCGTACGCAGGCAAGGCAGCGCCGACAGCGGCCAATCCCGGCTCACTGCGGAAGGGCTCGATATGCCGCTCCAGTTCCTGTCGCCAGTCCGGATTGTCCATGGGATTGACGCCACCGCCAAGCGCGGTGCGCAGAATCCTGCCGTCTTTGTCGGCCAGAGTAACGAGCACCTTGCTGCCGCCGCCGTCGATGCCAAGGATCAGCTCGTGGCTCATTCTTTTGCTCCGAGCTCGGCATAGGTTGCATCGACACCGAAATTGGCGAGTTCGGCGCGCCATTGGGGCGCCAGGCCCTTGTCGGTGATGAGTTTTGCCGCATTCAGCGGCGCGACCTTGTAAGTCGCCATCGTCCCGAATTTCGAGGAATCGGCGAGAACATAACCATTGGCAGAGCGGGCGAGCATGCGCCGGTTCAGACTGGCTTCCGCGCTGTCGACACTATAGATCGCCCCATCCGGGCTAATGGCGCTTGCACCCAGAAAGAGCTGATCGAACCAGATCGTTTCCAGCATTGCCTCGGCCTGCGGGCCGACGAGAGAGGCATTTTCACTGCGCAGATGGCCGCCGAGAAGCACGACTTCGAGATGCGGAATGTTCAGGAATTCCTGAGCGACGATCAGGCCGTTGGTAAAGATGCGCAGCGGCATCGGATTGATACGGATCAGCCGGGCAAGCTGAAGAACCGTCGTTCCGGCATCGAGGAAGATCGCCGTGCGCGGCAGAAGCTTTTCATAGGCCGCGTTCGCGATCGCGCGCTTGGCCGAAAGATGGCGCTTTTCACGCTCCTGGAAGGCCAGTTCGACCGAGGACCCTTCGGCGATGCGGGCTCCGCCGTGCACCCTGTCGATCGCGCCGTCCTGCTCAAGAACCTGCAGGTCGCGCCGGACTGTCGCGAGCGAAGCGCCGACCGCATCGGCCAGATCCTGAATGGTCGAAAAGCCATTCGCATAGAGATGGCTGCGGATGGCATCGAGCCGGTCAGTTTTCACGCCGCCAGTCTGATTCACGGATCGCCCCTGCTGTTTATCCTTTATTTGCGTCAACGTTCCCACTCAATACGATCAATGTCAATCAAGATTCTGATCGTTTGTGATCTTTTTGCGGACTGCGACGGGGATTTAAAAGACAAACAAAAGCACGCCCTCCCGAGGGATGGCGTGCTTCTTGACGACTAGCATTCTGGTGGTCGCGGCTCTGACGGCCTCAGTGGTATTTCGGCAGCAGATCGCCGTGTGCTTCGATCAGGTCGTCAACCAGGCCCCAGATCTCATCCGGCGACAGTTCTGCCGATGTATGCGGATCAAGCAGCGCGGCCTGATAGATGCGATCGCGCTTGCCTGTCAGCGCCGCTTCCACGGTCAGTTCCTGAACCGAGACACTGAGCTTCATGACCGCGGCAAGCTGCGAGGGAATTCTGCCGATGCGGGTCGGCTGGATACCGTTCCGGTCCACATGGCAGGGCACTTCCACGATACATTCGGGCGGCAGGTTCGCGATCAGGCCATTGTTGGGAACGTTGCCGTAGATCAGTGCGGGGTTACCTGTGACGGCAGCGTTGATGATGCCTGCGGCATATTCATTGCTGCGGCAGACCTCGATCGGCTTGTCGCCTTCGAGATCGCGGCGCAGCGCATGCCATTCGGAAATCTGCCGCTCACAGCGGCTTATATATTCGTCGAGCGGGATGTTGAGCTTGTCGATGAGCTCGGGACGGCGGTCCTTGATGTACCAGGACGTATATTCGGAGAAATGCTCGCTGGATTCCGTCACGAAATGGCCGAGCCGCTTCAGCACATCGAAACGCACCCGGTCGTCGTCCGGCACGCGTCCCTCGCCGGTGAGGGCCTTCAGGCGGGGATAGAGATCTTCGCGCCGGCCATCGGCATGCAGCTTCTCGTATTTCAGGAAGAAGGCGACGTGGTTGATGCCAGCCGAGATGTAATTGATGTCTGCAATGTCTTCGCGAAGGCAGGCGGCGAGATGAGCGGCGGTATGTTGCACGCTATGGCAAAGGCCGACCGTACGTATACTGGGTGCCAGCTCCTTGATCGCCCAGCAATTGATTGCCATCGGGTTCACATATTGCATCAGCAGCGCGTCGGGGCAGACCTCTTCCATGTCGCGGCAGATCGCCTCCAGCACCGGAATGGTGCGAAGTCCGCGGAAGATTCCGCCGATGCCGAGCGTATCGGCAATGGTCTGCCGCAGCCCGTATCGCTTCGGTACGTCGAAATCCGTGGCAGTCGCAGGCTTGTAGCCGCCGACCTGCATCATCAGGATGACGAAATCCGATCCGCGCAGTGCCTCTCGACGATCGAGGGTTGCCTCGACTTTGACTTTCGTCAGGTCGAGCGCCTCGCAGATGCGTCGCGCGACGATCTCCGACGTCTTCAGCCGCTCCGGGTCGATATCAAAGAGGCTGATCACATAATCACTGCCCGAGGGTGTGGAGAGCACATCCCCCAGAATGTTCTGCGCAAAAACGGTGCTGCCCGCACCCACGAGGCAAATCTTCGGCATTTCGGTCTCCCGCAAATTAAAACCGTCATACTGGTGCCTCTTCCAAATCAGAATTTCTTCCTGTTATTGGAGGGAGTATTCCCGGATCGAAGCGCAGGAAGGACATGACGGACGATCATTTCAGCAGGAGCGGCGAGTGGGCGGGATCGCCACGGAGTTTCCTGATCGAGCGCCACACGGCTGATGCCATGAGTGCAGCTCATTGGCACGACCATGTCGAGATCAACCTGCTTCTCGATGGCGCCATGACTTATCTCTTCAATGGCCGGGCTGAGAGGGTGGAGGCCGGGCGTCTTGTCCTCTTCTGGGCGGCCATTCCCCATCAGACAATCCTGGTGACGCCGGAAGCGCCGCTCATCTGCGTCTACCTCCCGCTTGCCGATTTTCTCGCGCTCTCCATCGACAAGAGGGCGAGACAGGCAATCATGCAGGGTGCCTTCGTCGTCGAGCCCCGCCGCCGCGAGACGACGCCGGCCACGGTCTCTGCCTGGGTCGAGGAATGGGGCAGGGGCGATCCCGTCCGGCGTCAGCTGATCGCCGATGAGGCCAAGCTTAGGGTGCGCAGGCTCATCCTTGATCACGCCGATGATCGAGGCTCGTCCGTTGCAGCCACTGCGACCCCGGTAAGCCCCGCCATCCGCCATTCAGAGGTGCTGACCGACCTGATCAACCGGCATTTTTCCGAACCGCTCAACCTGGCGGATCTTGGAAGGCGCGCCAATGTGCACCCAACCACTGCCAACCGGGCATTTCGCGATGTGCTTGGCATTTCCGTAATGGAATACCTGACACGCTATCGCCTCGCGCGAGCGATGCAGCGACTGGCCGAGACGGAGGATTCGATCCTGGAGATCGCCCTCGACTGCGGCTTCGGCTCCAGCAGCCGGTTTTACGACATCTTCAAGCAGCGCACCGGCACGACACCGCGACAGTTCCGCCTGTCGCTCGGCAAGCCGTAACGTTTGGCGAGGGGCGATCGATGTTAGGACCAAGTGCAGTCTCAGGCGCGATCCGGCTATCGAATCTTGTCGCCGGCGCGCTAGAGTCTGCAGACGATCCACATCAAACGGTTCATGTCTATGACGAGTGACAGCAAAAACCTCGCTGGTTCCCTGGCACCTCTGGCCGCGATCGAGGATTTCTGCCAAAAGGTCTTCCTCGCCGCCGGCACGGACCAGGAGACGGCGGATGCAGCCACGCGGGGAATGCTGCATGGTACGCGCTATGGCATCGACAGCCATGGTGTGCGCCTGCTTCCTCATTACCTGAGGGGATTGACCGAAGGACGTCTCAATCCACGCCCGCATCTCGCGTTGGCAAACGCCTTTGGCGCCGTGGCGTCGCTCGATGCAGATAATGGCCATGGAGCGCTTGCCACCTATACGGCTATGGAGCATGCCACGCGTCTTGCTGGGGAGTTCGGAATCGGCGCCGTCGCCATCCGCAATTCTTCGCATTTTGGTCCGGCGGGTGCTTATGCGGTCGATGCTGCCGATCGCGGTTTTATCGGTTTTGCTTTCTGCAATTCCGACAGCTTCGTGCGCCTGCATGATGGCGCCATGCGCTTCCACGGCACCAATCCGATCGCCTGCGCCGTGCCGGTCAGGAACAGTAACCCGTGGCTCTTCGACATGGCGACCAGTGCCGTGCCCTATAACCGCGTACAGCTCTATCGCAGCCTCAGCCGCCAACTGCCAGAAGGGGTTGCCTCCGATAAACGGGGTTATGACACGACCGATCCCGATGTCGCCGACATGCTGGCGCCGCTCGGCGGCGAATTCGGCTTCAAAGGCGCAGGGCTCGCCGGCATTCCCGAGATCCTGAGCGCCGTGCTCACTGGCATGAAGCTGAGCTTCGATATCGCGCCGATGCCCGGACCGGATTTTTCGAAGCCACGCGGTCTCGGTGCTTTCGTCATCGCACTGAACCCTGCCGCTTTCCTTGAAATCGATATCTTCGATGCCGCCATGAAACGCTATGTCGACACCTTGAGGGCATCGCCTGCGCGCGAAGGCTTCACGGTACTGGCGCCCGGCGATCGGGAATGGGCAGTCGCTGCCGAGCGGGAAAAACATGGCGTTGCGCTGGATCCGGCTACGGTCGAGGCCTTCAGAACACTTGCCTCCACCTATCAATTGGTCAGCCCGGTGTGAGTGCATGCGTCGGATTGACGCACAACTTCCTCGATGATAGCTTGAGGTCAATTGGTCAGGCCAGTTGACCAGTTGTGCGCTTGAGGAGAAGCGCGCCGGGGAGGCCACAATGTTTTCGGCAGTTGAATCACGCCGCCTCTACAGGCAGGTGGCAGACCAGATTCGTCTGATGATCATCCGGGGCGAACTCGCAGTCGGCCAGAGGCTGCCGGCTGAGCGCGACCTTGCTGAGCAACTTTCCGTTTCGCGCCCCACGCTTCGCGAGGCGCTCATCGTGCTGGAAGTCGAGGGTTACATCAATATCCGCATGGGCTCCGGCATCTATGTCACCCGGAAACATGTGGCCGAAGCGTCTGGCCGCGACCGTGAATCGGTCGAGGGTCCCTTTGAATTGCTGCAGGCTCGCGCGATCATCGAGTGCGCGATATCAGAGGAAGCGGCAAGGAACGCTGGTCCACAAGACATTGCCGTTCTCGACGAAGCGCTGAGAGCGATGAGCGGCGCGGTGGAGGATGCGCGCGCCGTGCTTGTCGCCGACCGCGCCTTTCATACCGGCATTGCCGCAATCGTCGGCAACGCAACCTTGCTCCGCGTCACCGGCGAATTGTTCTACATGCGCATGACGCCGTATTTCGAGAAGCTTGCCAGCCATTTCGAAGGGCCGGTGTCATGGCGCACCGCGCTGGAAGAGCACCGAGCTATCCGCGACGCGATCGCCGCCCGCGACGCTGCAGGAGCGAAGGCCGCCATGCGCACGCATCTCACGAATTCGCAGAAGAGGTTTTCCGAGAGCTTCGGGGAGGAGTTTTCGGGCGAGGAGGGGCGCGGCCATGGGGCTGGGCCAAACAAGGGAAACGCAGGCATTTGACGAGATCTCAGGAGGAGAGACCGATGAAGCTGAAACTGACGACGATACTCTGCACCGCCGCCGCAATCATGGCGACGACGGCAATCGCACATGCGCAGACCGTGCTGAAATGGGCGCATGTCTATGAGACCTCGGAACCGTTCCATACGGATTCCGTCTGGGCCGCGGAAGAGATCAACAAACGCACCAATGGCCGTTACAAGATCGAGGTCTATCCGGCTTCGCAGCTCGGCAAGGAAGCCGATATCAACCAGGGCCTCAAGCTCGGCACGGTCGATATCATCATTTCCGGGTCAAGCTTTGCCGCGCGTGACTACAAGCCGATCGGCGTGACCTATTTTCCTTATATTTTTCGCAACCCGGAACACCTGATTGCCTATACCAAGAGTGACGTCTTCAAGCGGCTCGCCAAGGGGTACGAGGACAAGACCGGCAACCATATCGCCGCCGTCAGTTACTACGGCACGCGCCACACGACATCCAACAAACCGATTGCCAAATGCGCCGATATGCAGGGCCTGAAGATCCGTGTGCCTGACGTTCCCGCCTATCTCGCCATGCCGCGGGCCTGCGGCGCGAACACCACGCCAATCGCCTTTGCGGAAGTCTATCTGGCACTCCAGAACGGCACGGTCGAAGCTCAGGAAAACCCGCTGACGACGATCGAGGCCAAGAAATTCTACGAAGTCCAGAAGAACATCGTCCTGACCGGTCACATCGTCGATCACCTGAATACGGTGATCTCGAAGACGCTGTGGTCGAGCCTTTCCGATGAAGACAAGAAGATCTTCGGCGACGTCATGCAGGAAGCTGCCGAGCGCACGACCAAGACCATCGAAGGCAAGGAAGACGGCCTGATCACTACCTTCAAGGAAAAGGGTCTGAGCGTCACCGAGGTCGACAAGGCCGACTTCGAGAAGACAGTTGCGGAAAAGGTCAAGTTTGAGGACTTCGGCTACGATAAAGCCGATTGGGAGGCGATCCGCGCGATCCAGTAAGAGCCCGAGGGCGCGCGGCAGCGCTGCGCGTCCTTCTTCTCCAAACCGGAATAAGGCCGATCATGTCTCAAGAAGTCCACACGCAAATTACCGCCGAGGAGATCGGCCAAGAGTTCGAAGGGCATGCGCCCACTGCCAACATCTCGGATTACGCCATCGAAGACTGGATCACGTTGATCGTCTTCTGGCTGATGGCCGGCTGCGTTTTCTTGCAGTTCTTCACTCGCTACGTGCTGAACAACAGCTATGCCTGGACCGAGGAAATCGCCGTCAATTGCCTGATCGGCGTCGTGTTCTTGGGCGCCGTCATGTGCGTGCGCACCTCGCGCCACATCCAGGTGGATGTCTTCTACCACTACATGCCGGCAGGCCTCGCGCGGGTGCTCGCAACGTTCGTCGATATCGTCCGCATCGGTTTCTTCGCCTATGGCTGCTACCTGATGTGGCGCTACGTCCAGATCGTCGCTGACGAGCAGATGGTGACTGTCGATTTGCCGCGCAACATCGTCTTCTACAGCGTGCTTGCAGCCTTCGTCCTGATGCTGATCCGGGCGGTGATCGTCTTCATCGCCAATATGCGCCGCGGCTATTCCGTTCTGGAACGCCCCGAAGAATTCCACGCCGTCGAAGGATGACCCGATGCTGCTCTTGCTTGGCTCGTTTCTGCTGCTGATGCTGATCGGCGTGCCCGTCGCTATCTCGATGGCCGTCGCGTCCGTTCTCTATATTGTCCTTTACGGTGTCGCGCCTGACATCATCGTCGCCCAGCGAATGATCGCGGGTGTAGAAAGTTTTCCGCTTCTCGCCGTTCCCTTCTTCATCCTTGCCGGCAACCTGATGAATTCGGCTGGTGTCACCGGCCGCATCTATTCCTTCGCCGTTGCGCTTGTCGGCTGGATGAAGGGCGGTCTCGCGCAGGTCAACATCATCGGTTCGGTCATCTTTTCCGGCATGTCGGGCACCGCGCTTGCCGATGCGGCCGGTATTGGCACGATCGAGATCAAGGCCATGAAGGATCATGGCTATCCGGTCGAGGCCGCGGTCGGGGTAACGGCGGCTTCCGCCACGCTTGGCCCTATCTTTCCGCCGTCCTTGCCTTTCGTGATCTATGGAATGATGGCGAATGTCTCGATCGGCGCTCTTTTCATGGCCGGCATTCTGCCCGGCATCGTCATGACGCTACTGATGATGATTACCGTTGCGGCCTTCGCGTATACGAAGCGCTGGGGTTCCGACGCGCCCTTCGACGTAAAACAGCTTGTTTCCGCAGGTTTGGAGATCGTCGTCGTCCTGCTGGTACCGCTCGCGATCTACGTGATGATGCGGTCAGGGGTATCGATGAATGCTGCAGCGGGCATTGCGCTTGTCGTGCTTCTGGCGCTCGACTGGTATTTCCGCTTTTCCGCGGTCATGGCGCTCATGACGCCTGTTATCCTGATCGGCGGCATGACAATGGGTTGGTTCACGCCGACGGAAGCAGCTGTTGCGGCTGTTCTCTGGTCGCTGTTCCTCGGCCTCGTGCGCTATCGCACGATGACGTTCTCGACACTTGCCAAGGCGAGCTTCGACACGATCGAGACGACGGCCTCCGTTCTCTTCATCGTCACTGCCGCTTCGGTCTTCGCATGGCTGCTGACGGTGAGCCAGGCGGCGCAGCTTCTGTCCGATGCAATCCTGTCAATCACCGACAATAAGTGGGTGTTCCTGATCCTCGTGAACTTGCTGATGCTCTTCGTCGGATGTTTCCTGGATACGATCGCCGCGATCACCATTCTCGTGCCGATCCTTCTGCCGATCGTTGCGAAGTTTGGCATCGATCCGGTGCAGTTCGGTCTCATCATGACCTTGAATCTGATGATTGGCCTGCTCCATCCGCCGCTCGGCATGGTACTGTTCGTGCTGTCTCGGGTGGCGAAACTATCCGTGGAGCGTACGACGATGGCGATCCTGCCCTGGCTTGCGCCGCTTTTCATCGCCTTGATCCTGATCACCTTCGTTCCCTCCATATCGCTCTGGCTGCCGCAGCAGCTTGGCCTTCTGAAGTAGGAGAGTATGATGCAGACACGTCTGGCACGGCTTTATGCAAAGGGCGATCTGCGGATCGAGACCGCTCCGGTTGCCGTCCCCGGTCCGGGCGAGGTGCTTTTGAAAATGGCAGCCGCAGGCATCTGCGGCTCCGACCTGCACTATTATCAGGATGGCGGTTTCGGTCCGGTCCGGGTCCGCGAGCCGATGATACCAGGGCACGAAGCATCAGGAACGGTGGAGCTGGCAGGTGAAGGTGTCACGCTGAAAACAGGCACGCTGGTTGCGGTCAATCCGAGCCAGCCCTGCGGAGCTTGCGAATATTGCAGCATCGGCATGCCGATACACTGCCTCGAGATGCGCTTCATGGGCAGTGCGATGCGCCTGCCGCATGAGCAGGGCATGTTCCGCGAATGGCTGGTGGTGCCGGAAAGGCAATGCGTTGAAGTCGGAGCTGGGACCACGCCCGCAGAAGCGGCCTGCAGTGAGCCTCTGTCCGTCTGTCTGCACGCCGCATCGCGTGCGCCTGGCATTGCCGGCAAGAAGGTTCTGGTGACCGGCGCCGGACCGATCGGCTCGCTGATGGTCGCCGTCGCCAGCCATTTCGACGCAAGCGAAATCGTTGTCACCGACCTCGCCGATGCGGCGCTTGCGCGAGCGAAGGCAATGGGCGCCGGTCGCGCGATCAATGTGGCCAAGGATGCAGCGTTACTTACCGAATTCCAGGCCGGAAAGGGTTATTTCGACCTCGTGTTTGAATGCTCCGCGGCTGCTCCCGCTATACATAGCGCGATTGCCTCCGTCCGGCCGCGTGGCACCATCATCCAGGTCGGCGTCTCCGGCGATGTGCCGATACCTCTCAACGCCATTGTCGGTAAGGAGTTGCACATCCATGGGACGCAGCGCTTCCACGAGGAATTCGCTGTTGCCGTCGACATGATCTCGAGGCGGAAGATCGATGTGCAGCCGATCATCAGCCACAACCTGCCGCTTGATGAGGCCGTAGCGGCCTTTGAAATTGCCGGCGATCGTTCGCTGGCCTGCAAAGTGCAACTGACGTTTCCGTCAGCCTAAACGACGGTCTCGCCGCCATCGACGACGAGGATTTGCCCGGTCATATAGGACGAGCGATCCGAAACCAGGAACAGGATCGGTTCGGCGATCTCCGAAACGTCCGCCCAGCGGCCGAGCGGCACCTTATCGGCAATATAGGATTCGATGGCGCCCCGCCCGCCCATCTGGGCGATGAATGGGTCGTTGAATGGCGTGTCGACCCATCCGGGACAAAGCGCATTCACGCGAATGCCGAATTTTGCATAGTCGCCCGCCATCTGCCGGGTCATGGCGATGACCGCATGTTTGGTCGTCGTGTAGGCGATCATTTCGCGGTCATAGAGCACACCTGATGATGAGGACGTGTTCAGGATCACGCCCTTGCCGGCTTTCTTCATGATCGGCATGACGAAACGCGCCGCCATGAAATGCGCCCGCACATTCAGGCTCCAGGACTTGTCGAAGCCTTCGACGGCGACTTGCTCCAGGTCTCCGGCGACCTGCGCGCCCGCGTGATTGTGCAGAATGTCGATCCGGCCGTGACGTGCGGCAGTAGCGGTTATGCCGGCTTCAAGCTCTCTGTCGTCGGTCACATCGACCACCATGCTTTCGGCACTGCCGCCGGCCTCAGCAATCAGCTCGACCGTCTCTTCGGCATTCGCGAAGTTGATATCGGCAACGACGACATGGGCGCCCTCGCGCGCCATGATCTGCGCGCCGGCTCGACCGATGCCCGAGCCTGCGCCCGTAACAATTGCAACGCGATCTCTCAATATCATGGCATTTCCCCGGTCAGTTTGTCGTTGTCTTTTCGCGCATCAGGAAACGCGCGATGAAAATAAGGACGAGCGAGGCGACGAGCACCATCGTCGCGATCGCATTGATTTCAGGCGTCACGCCGCGGCGAATGGAGGCGAAGACATAGATCGGCAGCGTCGTATTCGAGCCGGCCACGAAGAAGGCGATGATGAAATCGTCAAAGGAAAAGGTGAAGGCGAGCAGAAACCCCGCCAGGATCGACGGCATGATCTGGGGTAGCACGATCTGCCGGAATGTTGTGAATGGCGTCGCGTAGAGATCGCTGGAGGCCTCGACGATATCACGTCCGAGACTGGCGATACGTGCTTTCACGATCATTGTCACCAGCGCCATGGTGAAGAGCCCGTGCGCGGCGATGATCGAGCCGTAACCGAGCGCGAGCTTCGGCGGCTGATCGCCCGGCCAGAGGGCGGCGATGACGGGGTTGATGAAGCCGAAGACCTCGACGAGTGCAACAAGCGTCGCGATGCCGATGACGACGCCCGGCACGACGATCGCCGCCGCAAAGAGCCCGTCGAAGATGGCGCGCGTCCGGGCGCCGAGCCGCTCCATGCCGATGGCAGCCATGGTGCCGAAGATCGCTGCCAGTGCGGCACTGGTGACCGCGATGATCAGGCTGTTGCGCAACGCTTCCATCAGGAACGTATTCGACAGCGCCCGGCCGTACCATTGCGTCGAGAAGCCGGTGAACTCGCTGGCGTTGCGGCCCGCATTGAAGGAGAAGAGGACGACGAGCGCAATCGGCGTGTAGAGGAAGAGATAGACCGAAGTGACGAGCGCGCGCATCAGATGAGATCCACCTGTCGGGTACCGGCAACGCGCCACGCAATCCGCATGGCGACAAGCAGCACGATGACAACGACGGCAACCAGTGTCACGGCAATCGCCGATCCGAAAGGCCAGTTGCGCGACTGCAGGAAGAGATCGACAAGCGCATTGCCGATGAAGAAGACCTTGCCGCCGCCGAGAAGCTGCGGGATCAGATATTCACCGAGAAGCAGGATCGTGACCAGCGCAACGCCGGTCATCACGCCCGGAAGCGATAGCGGCAGGGTGATGCCGAAAAACGTCGAGATCGGCTTGGCACCGAGATCGGCCGAGGCTTCGAGCAACCGGCGATCCAGTTTTTCCAGGCTGACATAGATCGGCATGATCATTAACGGCAGGTAGCCGTAGACGATGCCGAGCAGCACTGCGCCGGGTGTATTGATCAGCCTGACATTTTCAATGCCGACGAATTCGAGCAGGTGCGGAATGCCGCGCGCGCCGAGCAGGTACATCCAGGCATAGGTTCGCACCAGCAGGCTGGTCCAGAAGGGCACGACGACAAGCGAGACGAGCAGCAGCCGGCGCTGCGGGCTCGCCTTGACAGCCAGATAATAGGCGACCGGGTAGGCAACGATGAGGCAGGCAGCCGCCCCAATCGGCGCCAGGATCAGCGTGTTGATGAAGGCCGCCGAGCGCGCGCCGAGATTGGCGAACTGTTCGAAGGTGAATGCCGCCTGATAGCCGCCTTCCGGCGCCCGTTCGCCGAAGGCAAAGACGATGATGGCGATGAAGGGCAGCACCAGGAAGACGAACAGCCAGACACTGGCCGGGCCGACGAGGGCCGCGGTGATCAGGCGCCGTTTGGTGGCGTGGGGCAGGGGCATGGTTTGGTCTTCATCCACCGGATCACGAAGCTGAACCGACTTCCCCGCTGCGGGCTGGGGAAGCCGGGATGCAGGATGGACTTACGCCGACTTGAAGCGCGCCATCAGTTCGGCGCGGCCCGGATCGGTGAGTGTCACGGCGGCGCCGAATTCCAGCGGTGTCAGGGCTGCTTCGTCCGGATAGACGATCTTGTTCGACGTGACCTCCTTGGGCAGCAGCGCGATGACGCGGCTGTCGGTCGTCGGTGCGCCGTTGGCGATGTGCTCCTTCACCGCATTCTGCGGGTCCATCAGGTAGTTGAGCAACGCGTAACCGGCGGCCTTGTTGGGCGCATCCTTCGGGATCGCATAATAATCGGTCCAGATTTCACCGCCGTCGGTGCCGAGGACATAGGCAAGTTCCGGCATGTCGCGGTTGAGCTGCGCCCCGTCATTGGTCCAGCACATGGTGAGCCATGCATCGGTCGAGCGCATCGATGGCTGATAGTCGGAATTGATGGCGAAGAGATGCGGCTTCACCTTGATCAGCAGCTCTTCTGCCTTGGCAAGTTCGTCGGCCTTGATCGAATTGAAGTCGTAGCCGAGCGAGACAAGCGCGCTGCCGATCGTCGTCAGCTGATAGTCATGCACCATTGCGCGGCCATCCGCTTCGGTCTGGGCGATCTCGAAGAAGTCCTTCCAGCTGGAAAGCTTGGTCTTGATCTTGGACGTATTGACGGAGAAACCGGTCGTGCCCCAGTTCTTCGGCACGGCATAGGTCTTGCCGTCGATCTGGCCTTCCTTGGTGAAGCGCGGGCTTTCGGTTGCCTGGCTGAAATTCGGGATCTTCGAGAGATCGAGCTCGTCGATCAGGCCGAGTTTGTGATGGGTCGAAATCGTGTAGTTGGTCGGCACGAAGAGCGACCAGCCGGAAGCGCCGGCCTGCAGCTTGGCGAGCATTTCCTCGTTCGAGCCGAAGACGTTGACTTCGACGGCAACACCGGTCGCCGCCTTGAAGTTTTCGAATGTTGCCGGGTCGTGATAGTTCGGCCATGTGGCAATCGACATCTGCGTTCCCAGATCTTCGGCCGCATAGGCCGGCGTCGACAGCGCGCCCGGGAAGCGCGACAGCACGGCGGTCGCAAGACCGAGGCCGGTAATGCCGAGGAAGTGGCGGCGGCTGACGGAACCGCGCTTCAGGCGCATGAACTCGTCCATGAAGCCTTCGGCGGAGATGGGCAGATTGTCCTTATAATCCTTGCTCATGATGCTGTTCCCTTGTTTTGGTTTATGCATTCGATGCTGGAAAGACATGGATGGCGGCGGGGTCGAAACCGAGGAAAACCTCCTCGCCCGGCTCCACGAGATCGCTCTCGTTCATGCTGCGGCGGTCGGCTGTGATCAGGAAATCGCCGAGCCCCGGTACGCTGACGGCATATTCCGCAGATGAGCCGAGGAAGATGCGATGCGTCACGGTTCCCTTGAACGACGTGCCTGATGGCGCAGCCTTGCGCGTCAGATGGATTGCCTCGGGGCGCAAAGCAGCGATGACTTCGCCCGACGCGAGCTGCTTGCCGGAGGCGATCGCTGAGCCATCCGCCAGCCTGAGCGTCGTACCATCGGCTTCCATTGCCGCGGCGATGCGGTTCGTCTTGCCGACGAAATCGGCGACGAAAAGATCTGCCGGGCGGTCATAGACTTCCTGCGGGCTGCCGAGTTGACGGATGCGCCCGGCACTCATGACACAGACGACATCGGCCATCGAAAGCGCCTCTTCCTGGTCGTGGGTGACGAGGACGAAGGTGATGCCGAGTTCACGCTGCAGGGTCTGCAGCTCGATCTGCATGGCCGAGCGCAGCTTCTTGTCGAGTGCCGCCAGGGGTTCGTCGAGCAGCAATACGGAAGGGCGGTTGACGATGGCTCGGGCAAGCGCCACACGCTGCTGTTGCCCACCCGACATTTCATGGATGCGCCGCTTGGCAAAGCCGCCGAGCCGGACCATTTCGAGCGCCTCGGCGACGCGCCGGTCGATCTCCTTCGCCGCGATTTTCGGGCGCATCTGCTTGAGCCCATAGGCGACGTTCTGCTCGACGTTGAAGTGGGGGAACAGCGCGTAGTGCTGGAAGACCATGTTGACCGGGCGGCGATAGGCCGGAACTCCGTTCATCTCGCGCCCGTCGATCAGCACCTTGCCTTCGCTCGGCTGTTCGAAGCCGCCGATCATGCGCAGGCAGGTCGTCTTGCCGCAGCCGGACGGCCCGAGCAACGCCAGAAAGGCACCCTTCGGCACAGTAAGATTAATGTCCGTCACAGCGGTCACGGCGCCATAGTTCTTTGTGACCGAACGGAATTCGATATCGTTCGTCGAAGCGGATGCCACGTCTGTTCCCTGCGGTTGGTTTGGAATGGCAGTCTATCGCTGCCTTATTGCCACCGTCGTTAAGGAAGAGTAACCCTGAGCTTCCTCCACGGTATATACCCCGAGAGAGGTATTTAGGCGCACATTGTTTCGTGGAAGGTGTATATCCGCCTTCCGTGAATTTTGCGGAACAGCGGGGAGGAAGGGCTAGTGAGTATCGACCTGGAGACGCTGTTTACGGCTTTCAATGCGACGGTCGGCAAGCCAGCCATGACCGATGCCGCCTTTGGCGATACTTTCTGGCAGATGATGACAGCACTCGTGCGCTTCGACTATGTCGTCGTCTTCGCTTATCGGGCAAAAGAACGGCCGATCGATCTCTACAGCACCTTCGATCGCGACGAGCACATCGTCTTCGTCACACTCTATCAGGCAGGTCCTTATCTGCTAGACCCCTTCTATCATACCGCTCGCGAACGGCGTGAAGGTGTCTTCAGGATGCGCGAACTCGCCCCGGACAGGTTCTTCTCCAGCGAATATTACCGCACCTATTACGTCCAGACCGGACTTGCCGAGGAAATCGGCTTCTTCGTGCCTGTCGATGGCGATATTACCGTTGTCCTTTCGCTGATGCGGCGGGAACAGACCGGTGCTTTTCCACCGGCCGAGTTCACAACGCTGAGAAGGGCTGAGCCGCTCGTGGCCAGCATGGTGAAACATTATTGGTCCGGGCTCGCGCCGCGCTTCGATGCCCAGCTCGCAGCAAGGGGCAAAAGCCGCCGCAAAAGCGAAATCCTCCCGCGCGCCGACACCGTCTGGCACGATCTCAACCTCACGGGCCGCGAAACGGCGATCGTTGAACTGGTGCTGCAGGGCCATTCGTCGGAATCGATCGGCCTGAAGCTCAACATCTCGACGGGAACGGTGAAGGTCCACCGCCGCAATGTCTATCGCAAGCTTGGCATCTCCTCGCAGACGCAGCTGCTCTCGCTTTACCTGAAGAATCTGAGCTGACCGGTGGCTGCACGCCCGGGGCTGTCGTTAGGGGCGCGCCTCTGCCTCACGCAGCGAAATCAGCCGTCGTGCCGTCTCGTCCCAGAGGATGAGTTTCACGCAGCTGAGGCTGTCACGAATGTTGATGCGTCCAAGCTTCGCCAGCTCCGGATAGTCACGCAGCACTTCCGGCAACCGGTAAAACGGCACTCGGCTCGACAGGTGGTGGACATGGTGCATGCCGATATTGGCGGTGATCCATCGCAGCGGGCGCGGCAGGTCATAATGCGAGGCGCCATGCATGGCGGAATAGGGGAACGTCCATTCCGGAGGCTTCGACCAGTGGGTATCTTCGAATTGGTGCTGAACATAGAACAGCCAAACACCGGCCGATCCCGCCAGCAGGACGATTGGCAGATGGATCAGCAGAAAGGGAACGATCCCAACGGCCCAGATCAGAAGCGCGACCAGTGCAGCGACGCCGGCATTCGTCGCCATCGTCGAAATCCAGGGCAGGGCGCCGGAACGCATCATGCCGATCGGCAGTCGCTGCTTGAAAATAAAAAGATAGGCCGGGCCAATACCGAACATGACCAGCGGATGCCTGTATAGGCGATAGGCAAGTTTTCCTCGACCGGTCAGGGCGCGATATTCTTCGACCGTCAGCGTGGTGATATCACCGACACCCCTCTCATCCAGATTGCCGGCTGAGGCATGGTGTTCTGCGTGTGCACGGCGCCAATAATCGTAGGGTGTGAGTGTGAGGATGCCGATCACGCGCCCCGTCCAGTCATCCCACTGACGCCGTCCGAAGAACGAGCCGTGCCCGCAATCATGTTGCAGCATGAAGAGCCGCAACAGGAAGCCGGCGGCAGGGACGACGAGGATTAAGCCGAGCCAATAGCCGAAGTGGATCGCAACCGATGCTGCCGCCCAAAGAAGGATAAAGGGAATCAGCGTCACGGCCAGTTCGTACAGGCTTCGGCCTGTATTGGGTTTTCGGTAATTCGAGAGAATCTTGAGCCAGGCTTTTTCGGCACCGGCGTCTTGGCCAGCCGTCATCGTTGCGTTCATAGTCGGTCGGCGTCTTTCTGTTGGGCAGCGCTGCGGAAGAAGTGTTCGGCATGCTGGTAGTCATTTTCTGCGCCGATCCGGTCGCCGGCCAAAGACTTCAGCTCGGCAAACTGAAGGTACTGCTTGTATCGATCCAGCAGGCGCTGCCTCGATGGTGTAGCACTTCTATTACGGTGGGCGAAATGGTGATTATTCATGATAGATCCGAACCGCGAGGGCTCGCTCCTGTTGTCTGAAAATGATTGCTTGGGCGCTTTGCTCGGCGATGGTCCG
The DNA here is from genome assembly GCF_014193955.1 of Rhizobium sp. BK379. Lineage (NCBI taxonomy): Bacteria > Pseudomonadati > Pseudomonadota > Alphaproteobacteria > Hyphomicrobiales > Rhizobiaceae > Rhizobium > Rhizobium sp. BK379. The sequence goes on along the minus strand of NZ_JACIAD010000003.1, from coordinate 12,701 downwards.
CTGTCGCAGCTTGCAACTGATGCCTTGTCCTAGGAGACTGCGGCAGGGTGCGTTAGCGATCGGCGAGACGGTGTTTCCGTCGGCAGATGCGGTCGTTCTGATCTGGTCAGTGTGAGATCCACGCGCAGAAGCAAACTCCACTGCGGCTGCTACAAATCGCTGATGGGAAGGTCGCAAGCGCGTCGGCAATCGGGCAACGGAGCCTGCATCATCGAGGATACAATATCCTCGGATGTTTGGGGTATTACTGCAGCATTGTGGCTGCATCACGTCGGGGATGTCTCCAAGCTATCCGGATCGAAAGAATTATGTCGCTTCCCCGCCTGCTGTTGAGCTGGCGACCGACGCAGGCTATCAGAACGGGCAACAAAGTCCCGTTCCGAGAGACGCATCTGACAATGACCCTTTCATACCTGGTTACCCATTCCGGCGGCTTCCACGCCGACGAGCTGCTTTCAAGCGTCATACTGACCCGGCTGTTTCCTGAGGCCCGGATCATTCGCAGCCGAAATGTTGAATGGACCACACCGGCCGCCGATCGCATCATCTACGACGTCGGCGGGCAATATGACCCTGCCGCGGGCATTTTCGACCATCATCAGCGTGGCGCGCCGGTGCGAGAGGACGGACGGCCCTACAGCTCCTTCGGCCTCGTCTGGAAACATTACGGGTCGGATTATCTTGCGGCGCTTGGGGTGCCCGAGGCGCATGTAGCAGCGGTGCATACGTCATTCGACGCCAAATTCGTGCTGCCGGTCGATCTGACCGACAATGGCGCGCTTGATCTTTCGGTTGCAGGCGAGCTGGCAGGCTTGACGCTGCCAGCGCTTCTCGAAACCCTGAAGCCGGTTTTCGATGCGAAGGATCCAGATGCCGATGACGGGGCGTTCCACGCGGCTCTTTCGATCGCCCGCAGTTTCGTCGAAGCCGGGATCGCGGCGCAGGATGCCAAGCTTCGTGCCGAAGGCCTTGTTCTCAAAGCGATCGACGAGACAGGCGAGGGCAGGGTTCTCGAACTGCCGACGGGCATGCCCTTCCGCGCCGCGATCGTAAAGGCCAAGGCCGATCAGCTGCTCTTTGTCGTCCACCCCCGGGAAAACGACTGGTGCCTGACCGGCATTCGGCGTTCCGACGAGGGCTTCGAACTGCGCGCGGATTTGCCGGCCTCCTGGGCGGGGTTGACCGGCCACGATCTGGAATTGGTTTGCGGCGTCGAAGGAGCAACGTTCTGCCACAAAGGCCTTTTCGTTGCTGCCGCCAAGACCCGAGAGGCTGCACTCGCGATGGCGCAGATCGCTGTAGAACAGGCGCTGGCATGACGATCGTCGGGCCTAAGATTACCGGAGGCCTGTTGCTTCTGAGCCTTTCATGTTGCTGGCCGACCCTGGCGGCCGATCGGCAATCCGATACGTTCAAACTCCCTGAAGATGTGCGCGCCTTTATGGAGCGTCGTGACGGATGCGATCACTTTCGGGGCGAGGATTCGCCCTATGCCGAGCGGCGCGCACAGATTGACGAGGAGCTGAAGCGGCTTTGCACCGGGACCGATGCCGAGCTCGCCAGACTGAAACGCCTTTACGCCGAAAACGAAACGGTGCAGCGTTTGCTTGCCGAATATGAAGTCAACATCGAGACGGGAAATTAGTCCGGCGGCGGAAATGCGCGATGAACGCTCCCGTCAGACTTCCATAACGTCCTCGAACGATTCCGGGAAACTTTGACGCGCCACCTTCTCGTTGATGACGAGCATCGCCTCATAGGACTTCGGATCGAAATCCTTGTCCACGGCCACCACTTCCCGCCCGAATAGCAGGTTGAGCCGCGCGGCGTCCAGATTGCCGCGCTCGAAGGGCTCAACCCCGAAATAATGCCAAAGCGCATGCAGGAAGGCTGCATCGACCCGGTGTTCCGCCGTGCCAGGGCGTGCGCGACGAGGCAGTGCCTTGATCGGCGTCACGCCCTTGGGATTGGCGCGGCGGATGGTGAACTGAATGCCGCTGCCCGGCATTCCCGATGGAAAGCCGCGGTGCTTCGTCATGTCGGGAAGATTGGCCATCGCTGCCCTCCTTCGCATTGCGATCGTATCATGTTTCGTTCTATGCCGGGCTCGCCGATGGCGACGCCCCGCAATCACACGAATAGCGATCTCGGCGACACTTTGCGAGCACAGAATATGTGGGCCTGTTGGCCCGTCGGGCTGGCCTGCGCGAGCACCAATATGTGTGACGTCGGTCTCTGAAGTCTCGTGACATGCTGATTGCTCGCGATACCCGGCGAGCGTCACTCGCCGGGTATCATTTTGAAGTCAGCTCACTTCGGCGTGACGTCGAAGCCGAACCACTTTTCCGACAGCGTCTTGATCGTGCCATCCGCCTTTGCAGCGGCAATCGCGTCGTTGAACATGGCCTTCAGTTCCGTGTCGCTCTTACGCAGGCCAACGGAACTGCCACGGCCGAGGAACCCGCCCTGGAAGCGTGGACCTGTCGTCGTCATGTCTTCGTTGCCCGGCTTCTCGGAAGCCGTCGTCAGATAGGCCATGGACGCCATAACGATATCGACACGACCGGCCTTGAGATCGAGATCATGCTCTTCCGTCGTCTTGTATTCTCTGACGTCGACGACACCCTTCAGATATTTGTCGACGAAGGCGGCCGCTGTGGAGGCAGTCTGCACACCGATCGTCTTGCCCTGGAGTGCCGGCTTGATCTTTTCGATCTCTGCAGCAGCGCCCGCTTCATCACTGGCAAGCGAGAAGACCTGGCCCTTTTCCGACAGCTTTGCGAGATCGCCCGTCTTCGAGGTCGCGAAGGCCTGGCCGGTGGAGCCGTAGGAATCACTGAAGGCGATCACCTCTTCGCGCTTTGCCGTCGCAGACATGCCGGAGATGATGGCATCGAATTTGCCGGCGTTCAGTGCCGGGATCATGCCATCGAAGTTCTGGACCACGATCTTGCACTCCACCTTCATGTGATCGCAGAGATATTTGGTCAGTTCGATCTCATAGCCATCGAGCGAGCCATCCGGCTTAGTGAAGTTATAAGGCTTGAATGCGCCTTCGGTGGCGATCGTCACCGTCGTCCACTCCTTGTCTTCGGCATGCGCAACACCGGCCGTCGCGATGACGGCAGCGGCTGATGTCGCCATCAGAACCCGTGAAAAGAACCTCATGTTTTTGCTCCCCTTTTCTTTGTTTGGGCTGAGAAACTACTTGTTGATGAACTGGCGGAAACGGTCCGACCGGGAATTGACGAACACATCCTGCGGTTTGCCGTCTTCTTCGATTACGCCCTGATGCAGGAAAACGACCCGGCTGGAGACATCGCGGGCGAAACCCATTTCATGGGTGACGACCAGCATCGTGCGCCCTTCTTCGGCGAGTGCGCGCATGACGCGCAGCACTTCGCCGACGAGTTCGGGATCGAGTGCGGAGGTCGGCTCATCGAAGAGCATTACCTTCGGGCGCATGGCGAGCGCACGTGCGATGGCCGCGCGTTGCTGCTGACCACCGGAAAGATGCGACGGATAGAAATTGCGTTTTTCTGCAATGCCGACCTTGGCAAGCAAGGCCTCGGCTTCCTCGATGCACTCCGTCCTCGACCGGCCGTGCACATGAACCGGGGCTTCGATGACGTTCTCGAGCACCGTCTTATGGGACCAGAGGTTGAAGCTCTGGAAGACCATGCCGAGCTGCGAACGAATTCGATCGACCTTCCTGCGCTCGGCGGGCCGGCTGCCGCCTTTTCCGTCGGCCACCATGCGGATCGTTTCTCCCGCGACCGTCACTTCACCGGAATCGGGTGTCTCCAGAAGATTGATGCAGCGCAGGAAGGTGGATTTGCCCGAGCCGGAGGAACCAAGAATCGAAACAACATCGCCTTCATGAGCGTCGAGCGAGATACCTTTCAGGACTTCCACCGGACCGAAACTCTTGTGCATATCCCTCACGCTGAGCGCGATGGTGGAAAGAGGGGCATTCGCCGCGGTCATCGGGCGTCTCCTTCGAGTACGGATGTGGCTGTCGCCGGAAAGTGGGGAACAGGCTGACGCAGATGCGGGCTCAGCCAATATTCGACAAGGTAGACGAGACGCGTCAGCAGGAAGTTGATTGCCAGATAGATGGCGCCTGCGACGATGAAGACTTCGATTGCCCGATAGGTCTCGGAAATGATCCTGGCGGCGACACCGGTCACTTCCATCAGGGTAATGATCGAGGCGAGCGATGTCGCCTTCACCATGGAGATCATCTCATTGGAGTAGGCCGGCAGCGCCTGGCGGATGGCGAGCGGCATGATGATGCGACGGAACTGCATGAAGCGAGGCATGCCGCAGGCGCGCGCCGCCTCGACCTGGCCGAAAGGTACAGACAGAAGTCCGCCGCGAATGATCTCGCTGGCATAGGCAGCTGTATTCATGGTCAGCGCAAGCACCGCGCACCAATAGGGCTCGCGCAGGAACGGCCACAGGATGCTGTGCCTGACCTCGGGAAACTGGCCGAGTCCGTAGTAGATCAGGAAGATCTGCACGAGCAGCGGTGTGCCGCGGAAAATGAAGACATAGGTGCGTGCGAACCATTCCAGCACCATTATCCCGGAAAGCCGGCACAGTGCGATTGCCAGCGCCAGCGCGGCCCCGAGTGCGATCGACGTCGCGGCAAGCTGAAGGGTGAGCGGGACAGCGGAAACGAGACTGACGAAGGTTTCGCCGAGAAATTGCCAATCCATCAGGCTCTCCTCACACCGCGAGAGAAGTGCTTCTCAGCCTGTCTCAAGAAAAGGCCGGAACCGGTTGAAATGATGAGATAGATCGCACCTGCAACGATATAAAAATCGAAGGGAAGACCAGTCGATCCTGCCGCCACTTGCGTCTGGCGAAGCAGTTCGGCGACGCCGGTAATGGAGACGAGTGCGGATTCCTTCAGAACGACTTGCCAGACATTGCCGAGGCCCGGCAGCGCGTGACGTAGCGTCAGCGGTGCGACGATCCGGCGAAACCGCAATGCACGGCCCATGCCGCAGGCGATTGCAGCTTCGATCTCACCTCGATGCACCGCCTTGAAGGCGCCCCGGAAAACCTCCGTAAATTGCGCGCCCGAGGTGACGCCGACGGCGAGTGAACCCGCAAGGAACCCCGGAAAGCCAAGGAAACCTTCGGCGCCGAAAAGCCGGCCGAGTGCGGTCACAGCGGCACTGCCTCCGAAATAGAAGAGGTAGATGACCAGAAGATCAGGTATGCCGCGAAGGACCGTCGTGTAGGTGTCGGCGGCGATCTTCAGGCCACGTCCGCCCGATATCTTCGCCCAGGCACCGAACGTGCCGATCACCGAGCCGATGGCATATCCCGAAAGCGCGACCAGGATCGTCATCCACGCGCCGGCCATGAGCGCCTTGCCCCAGCCGTCGGGGCCGAAGCTGATGAGCTCGAGGATGCCGGGCTGGTTCATGATGCCTTTTTCTCCGGCAGCGGCGGTTGAACGTCGTCGGGGATCGGATTGACGAACTGTATCCCATCGAGGCGGCCCTTCAGGTCCGCCTTGGCCGCCTCGATGAGAGCAGGATTGCGGATCAGGTCGATGGCGGTGCTCGCCATGACCTTTGCCGCGTGCTCCGTGCCTTTATGGGCTGCGGGAAGCTTGCCCTGAGCGACCAACTGCCAGGAATGACCAGGCGTGCCGATGGCATAAGTCGCGCCGCGCATCTGCACTGTTGGCACGACCCAACTGACGCTGCCGACATCGGTTGAACCGACAATCATGCTGTCGCCGGCGTAGAGCGGGAAGATTTCCTCGCAAAGCGGCTGGTCCTTCTTCGGTTTCAGGCCGAATCGTGCGTAAGAAGAGGCTATGTCCTCGGCGCTCATGGTCGCCTGGAATGCCCGGGCGGTGGCGCGGTCGTTGTCATCGAAAACGGGCGGGCCGAGGCGTTCGAGATTGGCAAACATCAGGTCCTCGAGCGGAACATTGCCGACGAGATTGGCGTCACCGCTGATCACCTCGCTGCGGACCGACGTCTCGGTCATGAGGGCAGCGCCCTCCGCCACCTTCTTGACGCGGGCGACGAGCGACAGGAGTTCGGGGAGGTTTCGGGCGCGGACGAGGTAACGCACCGTCGCGCGCGCCTGCACCACATTTGGCGCCGAACCACCTGTATCGGTCACGGCATAGTGGATGCGCGCCGTAGAGGGCATGTGCTCGCGCATGTAGTTGACGCCGACGTTCATCAACTCAACGGCATCGAGCGCGCTGCGGCCGAGATGCGGTGTTGCTGAAGCATGCGATGAGCGGCCGGTGAAGTGGAAATTGATCTCGTTGCAGGCAAGCGAGACGGGGTTGTTGACGCCGGCAAAGGCCGCCGGGTGCCAGCAAATGGCAATGTCGACGTCATCGAAGACGCCAGCGCGCACCATGAAGCCCTTGGAGGAGCCGCCTTCTTCTGCCGGGCAGCCATAATAGCGCACGCGGCCCTTGAGGCCGTTTGCGGCAAGGAAATCCTTCACCGCTGCCGCCGCCAGCATCGAACCGGCGCCGAGCAAGTTGTGGCCGCATCCATGGCCATTGCCGTTTGCCGTCACCTCGCGCTTCTCGGCAACGCCTGCTTCCTGGCTGAGACCGGGCAACGCATCGAATTCTCCGAGGATTGCGATGACCGGGCCACCTTCACCGGCTTCGCCCATAACCGCTGTCGGAAGTCCCGCGATACCGCGTTCGACACGGAACCCTTCGGCTTGCAGCTGCCGCGCGTGCTCTTCAGCGGATCGGTATTCCTCGTAATTTGTCTCCGGCATATCCCAGATCCGGTCGCTGAGCGCAAAGAATGCTTCGCGCTTGGCTTCGACAATGTCCCACACCGTGTCCGAGTTTTTCATGGCTTCCACAACAGCATTATTTTGCATAGTATCCAAAATTGGCGCCAATTTAGGTTACAAAGAATTTATGCGCAATCCACATGCACGAATAAATTTTCATCACGGCAATGCGTTGGGGCTGCCTTACGGACATACCTCAGCCCGTGATATCGATGGAGAAGAGCAGGGGAAATTCGAATGGCAGATATCATAATGAATTCGGGGCAGGCCGCGTCCGCTGGACGCGACGTGACGGACCTCGTGCTTCAGGATATTCTGGCCGGGGTGCTCCTGCCCGGTACTTGGCTGAAGCAGATCGATCTCGAGCGACGCTACAATTGCACGCGGCCTGAAGTGCGACGTGCTCTTGATCGCCTTGCTCAAAAGCGGCTCGTCGAACATGTGCCAAACCGCGGTTACCATGTCTATGAACCGGATGGCCGGCGCGCACGGGAAGTGAGTGAAATCCGCATTATCCTGGAAACCGCCATCGCCGGCACGATCATTCAGAATGCATTGCCGGCAGATATCGCCAATCTCCGCAGACTTGCCGAGCATTTTGACTTCATGGTGCTGAATGGCACGATGCTGGAACTTTACGAGGCGAATCTCGCCTTCCATCGGCAATTGCTGGTTCTTGGCGGTAATCAGGAACTGGTCGACCTCATCACGGAAATCCGTCAGCGAACCTCATCGGCGCCGGTCTCACAATGGCGCACGCGCGCCCGCGTGGAGCAGTCGGGCCGGGAGCACCATCTGATGATCAAAGCGATCGAAGCCGGTGATGCCGAGCATTTGAAGGAATTGGTGCGGCAGCATATTCTTCAAAGCTAAATATGCCTGACCTATCCCGGTCTTCTCAGGTCGCCGTTGTTGCAGTGTGCAGTTGCGAGTGCCCGTGAGACGAGAACATACGATATGCTTGGGGCTTCGAATTGTAGTCGATAAATTTCCGAACCCGTAACATAGTACCTGCTAGTTTTGATCGTAACCGGTCGAACAGGTTGCGAGGCCATTCGAGCGAAACGCAGTATAACGGGACCGGCATGCGAGGACAGCTTCAGCAGGAAATCTTGGATATGCTGGCACGGGGGTCTTCTCTCGAAGACGCCTGCGATCGTATTTGCGAGCATGCTGAGCGGCTTGCAGCCGGGGTCATTTGCTCAATCGTGACCGTTGACCGCGAAGGGCTCCTGCATCCGCTGGCTGGGCCAACGATCTCCAAAACCTATTCGGATGCGCTCGACGGAATTCCGATCGGGCCCGATGTCGGCTCGTGCGGCACGGCTGCCCATTTCCGCAGGCCGATCGCCGTCACCGATATCTTTGCAGACCCGCTTTGGATACCCTACCGGCCGCTTGCCGACATTCTTGCGAAAGAACATGGCGTCAAGGCGTGTTGGTCGAGCCCGATCCTGCGCAGCGACGGACGCGTGCTCGGAGCGTTCGGATTTTATTACAAGGATAATCGCGGCCCCACGCCCGAAGAACGCATGATCGTTGCTGAGTGCCTCGACCTTTGCTCGCTTGTACTCGAGCGTGAAGAGGTGAAGGCGGATAATCAAAGGCTTGCCTTTTTCGACAGCCTCACGGGCTTCGGCAATCGCGCCAACTTTCTCAAGACGCTCGAGGCTGCCATCGAGGGTGCCAATGCCCCTCTTTCGGTTCTGCTCGTCGATATCGATCATCTCGGCCGGGTCAATGACGCTTTCGGCCATGCGACCGGCGACAGATTGATCCTGGAGGTCGGACAAACGGTTGCACGGATCGCAGCGCCTGCGGCTATCTTCAGGGTTGACGCCGATGAATTTGCGGTTCTGATCGAAGATCGTTCCGCCGAGGAATTATCGGCGGTTTCGACAGAAATTCTGCGCGCCATAGAGAACCGGACCCCACACCGCAACGAACATCTTCTGCCGGTCTCGGTTACCTGCGGGGGCGCGATCTTCGAACCGTCCCGGCCACCCGACGTGCCAACCTTTCTGCAGCATGCAAATCTCGCACTCCACCATGCCAAGCAGACCGCCAGAGGCGGTTTCGTGCTTTACAGCGATGATCTTGCCGGGGCGATTGCAAACCGGTTTCGGGCGCTGCAGACCGTGACCAGCGCCTTGGCCGAAGATCGGATAGAGGCGCATTACCAACCGATTGTCAGCCTTCCAACGCAGGAAATCGTCGGTCTCGAGGCTCTATGCCGCATTCGTATGGATGGTGGCCAGATCCTTTCCCCCGGCGCGTTTGCCGAGGCACTCCAGGATCCATCGATCGGGCATCTCCTGACCGACCGGATGCTGGAGCAGGTCGCGCGCGATATCCGATACTGGCTCGATCTCGAGCTCTCGTTTCAATATGTCAGCGTCAATGTATCGATGGCGGATTTCAACCAGGGCAATCTCGGCGAACGGATCAAAAGCGTTTTTGCCCGCCACCGCACACCGCTCAAGCATGTCGTGCTCGAAGTGACCGAAACGGTCTATATGGACGAAAAGGACGGAAAGGTCGCAAAGGCGATCGAAGAGCTTCGCAGGGAAGGGCTGCTCGTGGCGCTCGATGATTTCGGCACCGGCTATGCCTCGCTCACGCATCTGCTGAATTTCCCGGTCGACATCATCAAGATTGACAAGACCTTCATCGACCGGATGTCCGATGGACCCGGCGCTGTCATCGTCAAGGCCCTTCTCGACATGTCGGTCGGTCTCGGTACCCGCATCGTGGCCGAGGGTGTGGAGACGGAAGATCAGGCAGAACGCCTTCTGCGCCTCGGATGCCCCTATGTGCAAGGATATCTGTTCGGTCGCCCGGTCGATCGCGACAAGGCAACAGAAGCGCTGCGGTCCGAGGTTCGCCCTCCGGCAGACAAGGTGAAACGAAAGTCCGGTGGCCCGTGATATCGCGACTATCGCGACAATAGCGCGACTGCTGTCACTCTGCAGCCTCGTTATGGCGTTCGAGATAGTGCCCCTCCAGGAAGGAGCGATAGGCGTCGGCTATGCCCGCCTTCAGGCCTATCCTCGGTGACCAGCCGAGCGCGCGCAGCTTGTCGGCGCTCATCAGCTTGCGCGGCGTACCATCCGGTTTGCTGAGATCGCGCGTGATCTCACCTTCGAACTCGACGACCTCGGCAACGAGCCTTGCCAATTCGAGGATGCTGATGTCTTCGCCTGAGCCGACATTCACGTGACTTTCGGCGGAATAGGCCTTCATGAGATGGATGCAGGCATCGGCGCAATCATCGACATGCAGGAATTCACGCAGCGGCGTTCCTGTGCCCCAGATGCGGATTTCCTTGTCGCCGTTGATCTTGGCCTCATGCGCCTTGCGGATCAGGGCCGGCATGACATGGCTTGAATGGAGGTCGAAATTATCGCCCGGTCCATAGAGATTGGTGGGCATGGCCGAAATGAAGTCCTTGCCATGCTGCTTCCGGTAGGCAGCGCAAAGCTTCAATCCGGCAATTTTGGCGATCGCATACCATTCGTTCGTCGGTTCGAGCGATCCGCTGAGAAGCGCGTCTTCGACGATCGGTTGTTCGGCGAACTTCGGGTAGATGCAGGACGAACCCAGAAACATCAGTTTTTCGACGCGAGCCTTATAAGCGGCGTGGATGACGTTCGCCTCGAGGATCAGGTTGTCGTAGAGGAAGTCGGCCGGATAGGTATCATTGGCGAGGATGCCGCCGACCTTTGCAGCCGCCAGGAAGACGGCATCGGGGCGGTTGTTTGCCATCCATGCCTCCACCTGATCCTGCCGCCTCAGATCGACTGCGGCGTGCGCAACCGTGAGGATCTCGCAGCCCTCGGACGCAAGACGCCGCACGAGCGCGGAGCCCACCATCCCGCGGTGACCCGCGACATAGACTCTTTTCCCAGCGAGGCTGTAGATGATCTCAGGCATGGACCAGCCCCTTGTTCGCGCCGATCGTCGGAACATTGCGGGCCATGACTTTCAAATCCTCGCGGACCATTTCCGAAACCAGCTGGTCAAGACTCACCTCGTGTTTCCAGCCAAGCTTCGTATGCGCCTTCGTCGGATCACCAAGCAGAAGGTCGACTTCGGTGGGTCGGAAATAGGCCGGATCGACCTCCACCACGCAGCGGCCGGATAACTTGTCGTATCCCTTTTCCTCGACACCTTCCCCACGCCAATCGATCGGCATGCCCACCCTGGCAAAAGCCTTCTCGACAAAAGAGCGAACGGTGTGCGTTTCGCCGGTTGCTAGGACATAATCTTCCGGCTCGTCCTGCTGCACCATCAGCCACATGCCGCGGACATATTCCCGCGCATGTCCCCAGTCGCGCTTGGCATCGAGATTGCCAAGATAAAGCCGCTCCTGCAGGCCGAGATGGATGGCCGCGGCCGCGCGGGTAATCTTGCGCGTTACGAAGGTTTCACCACGGATCGGGCTTTCATGGTTGAACAGGATGCCGTTCGAGGCATGCATGCCATAGGCTTCGCGATAGTTGACGACGATCCAGTAGGCATAAAGCTTGGCGGCCGCATAGGGGGATCGAGGGTAGAACGGCGTCGTTTCGTTCTGCGGGACCGCCTGAACCTTGCCGTAGAGCTCTGAAGTGGATGCCTGATAGAAGCGCGTCTTCTTGGTCAGGCCCAGGAGGCGAATGGCCTCAAGCAGCCTTAGGGTGCCGGTTCCGTCCGCGTTGGCGGTATATTCCGGAGTTTCGAAAGACACCTGGACGTGGCTTTGTGCGGCGAGATTGTAGATCTCGTGGGGCTGCGTTTCCTGGACGATCCGGATGAGATTTGTTGCGTCGGTCATATCCCCGTAGTGAAGGATGAAGCGCGGATTATCGACATGAGGATCTTCGTACAGATGTTCGATACGATTGGTATTGAAGGACGACGAACGCCGCTTGATGCCGTGAACAATATAGCCCTTATCCAGGAGCAATTCGGCGAGGTAAGCACCATCCTGGCCGGTTACGCCGGTAATCAGTGCGACTTTCCCGTTGTGTCTCATTCCGGTATCCATGATCGTTCTCCAACTCGAGTACTAACGCTGTTTCTGAGAAGCTGCCGAATGCCATCGACAGGTGGTGTTTCGCGGTTTGAGCGGGCGGTTCCGCCGTTGCCTGCAATGTGGATATCGCAACCTTCGGCTCTCATTTTTGCATCCCCAGATACGGGTGCAGCCAACGCAAGGTGAACCATGCTGCGATGGGTGACGTCTCGAAATTCTGATAGGTCATCAAGGATCTTGCGTATAATTCGGAGTCACGGAAGTTATATTTTGCGTGACGTTTGGGTTTGACATTGTTGATGGCGACAACGATGTCGGCATTGCGAGCGCTCCTGAGCTGCTGCAGGCAGAATTCGGCGGCTCTGCGGCTGGTTTTTGCCCATTGCACGATCATCAGCGTTCGTTCCGTCAGCGCCGTCAGATGCATCGTATCGGCCGAGGCCAGTACGGGGGCGCTGTCGAAGATGACGATCTGGCCTCTGTTGCGGGCCATCTCGATGATCTCGGCGACGTCGGTCATGCGCATGCGCCGCTGCAGGCGGGGATTGCCGGCCGGGATGAAGTCGATCCCGCTCGGATGGTGATGGACGACGTCCTCGAGGCCAGCCTGTCCACTCAGGAAGTCATTCAGCCCCTGCTTCAGGCCGGACCGGAACAGCGTATCGAGATGTCCGCGCCGGATATCGCTGTCGACAAGCAGCACCGGTGTTCCGTTGGCGGCAAGCTCGATTGCCAGCGATCCGGCCACCAGCGACTTGCCTTCGCCGCTATGGGCCGAGGTCACGGCAATGCTGTTCGGCAGCTTTCCGCCATTGGCCTGCTTGAGCGAGATCATCACGGTGCGGATCGCTTCGTCGAACATGCCGATCTGCGTTTGCCCGAA
>NZ_JACIAD010000002.1:0-1097305 GCF_014193955.1 Rhizobium sp. BK379 | reverse complement strand
ATCAGAAGCCAGAGCATCATCGATCCCTCGTGATTGCCCCAGACGCCGGAGTACTTGTAGATCAGCGGCACCAGCGAATGCGAATTCTCCCAGACATTCTGGACGGAGAAGTCGGAAACCACATGGGCATAGGTAAGCACGCCGAAGGAGAAGGCAACGAGGGCAAAGAGCAGGACCGAGCCGAGCGGCGCCACATCCATCATCGCCTGATCGCCGCGCCTTGCACCGATCACAGGTACGACCGACAGGATGATTGCCGTTGCGAGCGCCAGAACCAGCGCATAGTGGCCGATCTCGATGATCATGGCGTTGCCCTTGTCTGTTGCCCCTGGGCTTCCTGGCCCTTTGCTGCCTCGCCTTGCGGTGCGGCCCCCTTGCCCTCTTCCCACAGGCCCTGGGCCTTCAGCCTGTCGGCGACTTCCTTGGGCATATAGGTCTCGTCATGCTTGGCAAGCACGGTATCGGCGGTGAAGACATTGCTGCCTGTCTCGAACGTGCCCTCGGTCACCACCCCCTGCCCTTCGCGGAAGAGATCGGGAAGGATGCCCTGGTAGCGGACATTGACGATCTGACCGCTCGGATCCGTCACGGCAAAACGCACGACCGAGCCCTCGCCGCGCATGACGCTGCCCTCGCCCACAAGGCCGCCGAGACGGATGCGGGTGCCGGGCGCCACCGGGTTGCTGGCGAGATCGCCGGGCATGTAGAAATAGGCGACCGACTGGCTGAAGGCGAACATCACGAGCAGCACGGCGGCGGCAATGAAGCCCATGCCGCCGGCAATCACCGCCAGGCGTTTCTGCTTGCGCGTCATTCGCTCAATCCCTCCGTCGCGATGCCGAGCTCCTTGCCGAGCGCCAGCAGCTGCCTGCCCTGATCGCCCGATGCCGGAAAGGCTGCAAGCCCGCGCTTCAGGGCGCCTGCAGCGCGATCCTTGTCGTTCAATACGGCGTAAGAGCGGACGAGACGCATCCAGCCCTCGAAATTGTTGGGATCAGCTGACAGCTTCGCATCGAGGCTTTCCACCATGCCGCGGATCATCTGCTGCCGATCGCCGCTACTCATCGTCTCAGCCGCGGCCACGTCCTCGGAAGTCGGGCCGCCCGGCGCCGCGGGCTGGGCCTCTGGCGCTGCAGCCTGACCGCCATTCTTGGCGATGTGCTCGTTGACCAGCGGCAGCCAGGGGGCATCGGCAGGCGATTGCTTCGCCAACGTCTCGAAAGCGCTCCGCGCCTCTTCCGGCTGACCCGCCTGCTCCATGCTCAAGGCAATGTAGAAACGTGCACGCGGATTATTCGGCTCTAGGGAGAGCGACTGTTCGAGCAGCTTGCGCGCATCTTCCGTCACCACACCTTCTGAGACCGCCATCAGCGTTTCGGCAAGACCGTCGAGACGCGCGGGGCTCGGGCCGAGCAGGCGGATAGCGTTGCGATAGGCGGTCTCGGCATCGGAAACGCGCATGGTGCTGAAATAGATCGGCGCCAGCACATCCCAGCCCTTGCCGTCGTCAGGGTTCTGCGCCAGATGCCGTTCCGCCTTGGCGACGAGGACGGGCATGTCATTGCCGGGATTGGCAAGCCGTGCCTCCAGCGGCTGCGACGGCAGGTCGGGCCTGCCGGTATTCATGTAAAGACAGAGCCCGATGACGGGCAGGAGCAGCACGATGAAGGCTTCGGTCAAGCGGTGATGCCGCGCGGGCTTGCGCAGTTCGGCTGGAGCAGCACCGGAAACGGCGATCAGCCGCCGGCCAATTTCGGCGCGCGCATATTCGGCCTCATCGGCGCTGATCAGTCCGCCCGAGAGATCCCTGTCGAGTTCGCGAAGCTGATCGCGATAGACAGCCGCTTCACCGGCGTGCGTATCCTCCACCGTCTTTGCTCCACGCAAAAGAGGGTAAAGCAGAATGGCGGCAACGGCCGCCGTCAGGACGGCCACGAGAATCCAGAACAGCATATTGGCCCAAATACTTGAAGCGCGCCCTCATTCCAACTGCCAATGCCGTGTTGACGAAGATTTGAGGCTTTTGGCCGCAAGGATAGCGGGAAAAAGAGATCAACCGAGCGGCGACCAGGTGCCGTTTTCGTTGCGACAGGCGACACCGCGCGCCAGCGTATCCTTGCCGTCGGCAGTGACCGTATGGGTGTACTGGCGGCAGTTCTGCGAACCGACCTGATAGGGCGCTGCGGCCACGACGCTGCCATTGGCGTCTCGGCCGGTCCAGGTGACCGGCTGGCCGACGGCGGCTCCTTCCAGGGCGCGATATTCGGCTTCCAGCGCCCGCTGCTTGTCGCTGTCGCTGAGTTCCACACCGGTGCGGCCGACGATGCCACCCTGCAAAGCGGAAATGAAAGCAGCGGAAGCCGGGGGCTTGCCGCCGAAGAGACCGCGCGTTGTGGCGCCCTTCGTCGTCGTGCAGCCAGAGAGCGCAACGGCGACGAGAAGGGAAGAAACGATCATGCCTTGCGAACGTAGAGTCATTGCAATCGAACCACGATCAGGGGTGAAATAACAGCCGATCGAAGTGCAGAGTCCCCGTGTCAGCATTAAGGCAAAGCATGCTATACATTTGCCACTATCTTTGTGACATCAAGCAGTTGCTCATGCAACATCCTTTGTCACACCCGGCAGGATAAGCTTGGCCTTGAGCCCGCCCCACTCTCCGCGGGAGAGTTCCAGCCGACCCTGGTATTCATTGGAAATTTCCGTGACGATGGAGAGACCAAGGCCTGTTCCGGGCTTGCTCTCATCCAGGCGCCGGCCGCGTTTCAGTGCCTCGCGGATCTGGTCAGGCTCCAACCCCGGACCGTCATCCTCGACGGCAAGCTCCACCCAATGTTTGCGGGCGCTGGCTTCCGTTCCCTTCACGTCGTCACCGGCTTCGACTGCCGAGAGGCGCACCTTGCTCTTGGCGAAACGGGCGGCGTTTTCGAGGAGGTTGCCAACCGTCTCCTCGAGGTCCTGCTGTTCCATGGCGACGGCGAGATGCGGCGGCTGGACGATCAGCTCGAACTCGGTCTCGACATTCAGGCGACGCATGACACGCACCAGCCGTTCGAGCGCCGGTTCGGCATCGGTGCGCGCAAGCACGGATTCGCGTTGGGCGGCGATGCGCGCGCGGTTGAGATAGGTTTGCACCTGTCCCTGCATGGCCTCGGCCTGATTGCGCACGAGGTCGCCATGCGAGCGCTCCAGCACGCGCGCTTCATTGAGCAGCACGGCAATCGGCGTCTTCAGGGAATGGGCGAGATTGCCGACCTGCATGCGGGCCCGCTCGACAATGCGGCGGTTGCTGTCGATCAGCGCATTGACCTCATTGGCAAGCGGCAGGATTTCGCGCGGGAAATCACCCTTCAACTGCTCGCTTTCACCGGCGCGGATGCGCTCGAGAGCGGCGCGCGCCTTATCCAGCGGCTTGAGGCCGTAGAGAATGGCGAGAGCGTTGACGATGAGACTGCCGACGCCGAAGCCTGCCAGCGCAAGATAGAGACGATGGGAGAAATTGCGGACATCGTCTTCCACGACATCGACATTGCCTGTCACGCGGAAGCGTGCGGCGCGGCCATCGGTGTCGAGCACCACTTCGGTTTCGGCCACCTGTACCCTGTTCCCGGAAGCGTCCGTCACCTGGTAGTAGCGTTCATAGTTCTTGTCGAAGGGTGCTTCGACGACAGAGAGTACCGGGATCGTCGCAGACCCCAGCGAGGGCGAGACGAGTGGCGCGGTCGTATAGGTGCCGAGCGGCTCGACCACCCAGTACCAGCCTGTCTTCGGCTGGGCGAAACGCAGGTCGCCGAGCTGCGGACTGCCTGACAGCGCGCCCTGATCGCCGATCGTGACGGAGTTGATGACGTTGTAGAGCTGCGCGCGCAGCAGGTCCTGAAAGCCGCGCTCCGCGCTGCGCCTGTAGAGCGTCGAGATCAACAGGCCGATCACCACCAGCGCCACTGTCGACCAGACCGTGGTCAGAAGCAGCACGCGTGCGGTGAGAGACTTAATTCGCATTGGTCGGCGCTTGGATGCGGTAACCGAGACCGCGCACCGTTTCGATCAGATCGACGCCCATCTTCTTGCGCAGGCGGCCGACGAAGACTTCGATCGTGTTGGAATCACGGTCGAAATCCTGATCGTACATATGTTCGACCAGCTCCGTACGGGAGACCACCTCGCCCATGTGATGCATGAGATAGGCAAGCAGGCGATACTCATGCGAGGTAAGCTTCAGCGTCACGCCGTTGACGATCGCCTTGGAAGTCTTGGTGTCGAGGCGCACCGGGCCGCAGACGATTTCGGAGGAGGCATGGCCGGCCGCGCGGCGGATCAGTGCCCGGATGCGGGCCAGCACTTCCTCGACATGGAAGGGCTTGGTCACATAGTCGTCGGCGCCCGCATCGATGCCGGCCACCTTGTCGCTCCAGCGGTCGCGGGCGGTCAGAATCAGCACCGGCGTCGTGCGGCCGGCGCCACGCCATTTTTCAAGGACAGTCACGCCATCCATCTCGGGCAAACCGATATCGAGGATGATCGCGTCATAAGGCTCGGTGTCGCCGAGAAAGTGGCCCTCCTCGCCGTCGAACGCCTGATCGACGACATATCCCGCCTCTTTGAGCGTGTCGCTCAGCTGCCGGTTCAGATTGACGTCGTCTTCGACTACCAGAATGCGCATCGCTTCGCCTTCTTCCGCTGCAAATCACTGGAACCTTGATAAGCCGATTCCGCTTACATCGGAACCTTTACCGTCACCTTGCGCGGACGCTGGCCGTTACCCTGAACGAGAACAGTTATGATGCAGCTATTGCCCACCGGCTGCACGGAGAGAAGCTGGCCGCCCGTCTCGTCCACGACCTGCTGGGCAGCGGCGCTGCAATCGCCCGCCACACGCAGGACAAGCGTGTGCGTATCGTCCGGTGAGGGCGCCGAAACCGCCAGGCCGGCGGCCAATGCTGCGACGCTCAGAGGAGAGGCCATGTGCTGTGCTTTCAATGTAATGCCAACTTGCCCAGACTATGTACTCAAGCGACCTGAATGGCAAATGAATGCACGGCTATGCAGGTTTTTTAGAACAATTCTCGACTATTGCGCGAAATATACCTGATTTCCGAATGATGACCGGAAACTGTCGTAATGTGCTCCTCTGCAACGAAAATTCCGACATCGGTCGGACCGGTAGTGGATCTGCTCGATCGAGCCTTTCACCAGCAGGTTGAAGCTGCTATCGCTTGACGCGTCTTCATTCATTTCATTTCAAAATCGATGCAAAAATCACTTTCGCTCCGTACGGCGCAGACGGTTGGCGTGCTCGCCGTCACCCAGCTTATCAGTTGGGGAACCACCTTCGATATGCTCGGCGTCATGGGACGCGTCATCGCGCCGTCGCTGGGCCTTCCAAATGAGGCAATCTTCGCCGGCCTGACGATCATGATGATCATCAGCGCCTTCGCCGGTCCTGCCACCGGGCGCTGGCTCGGCCGCTATGGCGCGGCAAAGGTCCTGGCCGCCTCGTCGATCACCTTTGCGATCGGGTTACTGCTGCTGGCCGCCACCACGAATGTCATCCTTTATGCCATTGCCTGGGTGGTAATCGGGTTCGGCGGCGCGCTCGGTCTCTCGGCTCCCTGCTACACCGCCGTCGTGGAGCGCGAGGGCGTGAACGGCAAGCGCGTCATCGCCATCCTCATGCTGTTCACCGGTCTTTCGGCCACCATTTTCTGGCCGATCCTGACATTGCTCAACGAAAACTTCGGCTGGCGCATCACCTTCGTCGTCAGCGCCGGCCTGCAATTCTTCATCTGCCTGCCGCTGCACCTCTTCGCCCTGCCGAAACCGGTCGCAAGCCATACACAGGGAGCCGCCGCCGAAATGCCACCGGTGGCGCTTTCGCCGGCCGACCGGCGCAAGGCCTTCCTGCTGATTGCCATCTCCACCACGCTCTGCACCTTCATCACCTTCGGCGTCTCGCCGTCTCTGCTCGAAATCTTCCGCCAGTCCGGCGCATCGCCGGCACTTGCCCTGCAGCTTGGCTCGGCCCGCGGCGTGATCGGTATCTCGGCGCGTGCGCTGGACATGCTGCTCGGCAAGCGCGGCAATCCGATCCTGACATCGGTCATGGGCGTCAGCCTGATGCTGTTCAGCTTCCTGATGCTCTTCGTCGTGCCGCCGTCGGCGCCTCTGCTCATCACCTTCGTGCTGCTCTACGGTTTCGGCTCCGGCGTGCTGGCGGTTGCCCGCGCGCTGCTTCCGCTCGCCCTTTTTTCGGCCAGGGAATACGGGCTGCAGGCAGCCCGCCTGTCGATGCCGCAGAACCTCGCCAATGCGATCGCGCCCGTCATCTTCACCGCGGTTCTCGACCGTGCCGGCGCCGGTCCGACGGTGATCATATGCGCAGTGCTTGCGGCCATCGCCCTGGTTTTCGTGCTGATGCTGATGGCACTGGTGCGTGGCGCAAGACCGAGCGTCCAGCCAGCCTGACCGACAGGAGAAGCCCATCCCATTTGCCGGCGGCCGGCTCGTCTTCCAAGGCCGGCCGTTTAAATCTGTTGATTATGATGTCCCCACAACCAGCGGAGAACCGGCGCCCTGCCCTCGGCGCAGGAAGCCCGGTCAGTCGGCACCAAAGACTGCAAATCCGTTAAGCTTCTGAATCATTTGCAGCTTTTTCCTCAATGGTTGATTCCGGCTCTTGACAGATTGATTCATCGGCAACCGGCGCAGCATCCAATTTCTCCCTATCCATTTGAATATGAATAAGAATTTTCAAAATGAGCCTTAAATGCGGTGTTTTGGGCGCTAAGTCATTGATCCTGAATAAGTGATCCACTTTGCCTCAAAACTTTGCGTAAAGAATTTCAAAATCAGAGGCAGCCTTTGCTGAAATCGAATATAAAAAGAAGTTTTGGCCTTGGATGCATCACTTAAACAGAATCAATGACTTAGCCGATAAATCACGGCAAATATGCCGGAAGTTGAAAAATACTTATTCATTTTCAACGGGATAGGCCTTTCGCCGAAGCGGCGCGGTCGCGATCGTCAATGCTGCAGGGGCGTAGTGACTGCCTTGCCACTATCGAAATCGGCCGCAGTCCTGGTATCGCGGAGCGGCTTTACCGTGCGTGTCGAGAGATCATAATCGGGATGCGACTTGTAGGCGGCGAGCGCTTCCTCACTCTCGAATTCGCCGTAGACGACAAAATCGACAGCATTGCCCCACTGGTCGGTCTTGACGTTTTCGCCAATCTCCAGCTTCAGCGCGTGCGGGATGCCCGTCAATATCGAGAGCCCCCTGCGCACTGCCTCGCGGTTTTCCTCCGGCACGGTGAAGAAGACGATATGGCGGATCACGCGGAACACTCCTGGGGCAATTCTCTGAGCCTGGGCTCTCTGGGCCGGCAACCGGGCGATAACACGCGCCGCCCGGGCCTTCAACCGGGCTACAATGTCGCGTCACTGACCAACAAAGCTTGAGCCGCACGGGCGAGCCTGATGTTACGACCAAGATCGCGCTGCCGAACCAAACCTAACGATCAGCGCGGCAAGCGCCGCAACCATAAGAAGGTAGGCGATAAGGGCCTGCCACGCTCCCATCGGGAGGCCGACGAGCAGCAGGGTGTCGTTTCCACCAGGGATAAGGAGTGCCCCAAAGCCCATCAGCATCCCGCCCGTTATCCTTCGCGACACACTTCCCCTTGTCGGCCAGGTTAGCGAAAAACTATGTCCGCGAATTCTCGCCGAAACGAGACTGCCTCCGAACATGCAGACAAAAATGAGCGAACTCGTCACTGGGATCGAAAGCATCGATCCAATCGAGGTGGTGATCGAGAAGCGGGGGGCAAACTCTGACAAGGTGGCCGAAGTTATGCCGATCGTACCCATTGCTAGCGTCAGCCGCCGAAAGTTCGTCTCGGATTTGAAAGAGACGCCCAGTCTTAGAAAGAGAAATACGGACAGAACCACGAGCAACGCTCCGAGCGCAAGCGGCGGTGCGGCGCTGATCGGCATCGGTGCCGGGCGGAACTCGAGCGCAAAGTCGAGGGAGAGGATGACCAGAATACCGAGGAACGTGAAGCCGAACTCCAGGTCCCCGTTGCCAAAGTGCCCGACCGATCCAAAGACGCAGGCACCGTTCACGTATACGCCGACGCCAAAGAGGATGGCTGCGCTGACCATATGAAGCAAAGGAGACCATCCAGCATGCATGGTCGGCAACGTATCGAGGACAATATATCCGACGGCAGCCCATACCGCGCATTCGGCCAAAGCAAGAAATCGTGCAGGTCGGCGCTCGGAAACCAGCTCGGTCGTAGCGATGAAGGTGCAGATAGAACCGTAGTTCATCGCGAAGCCGAGTACGAAGCTCAGCGTACCGATAACGCTGAAACCCGCCCATGTCTCGAAACCTGCTGGCTCCGCACCGCCGGGCAATCCGTCCACAGCACCAATCCTCCGTTCAGAAAAGAAGATCGCGCTTCGCAGAATGGCACGAGTTTCGCCTTCAGTGAATGGCGAACGCCCCGATCCGAGCTGGATCGGGGCGTTCGCACCAAAGGCTAACTGGCGAGCTTTCGGATCTAGGCTCTGGCGGACCGGATCGCGAGAAGGGAATCCATTGCAATCCAAAGGGATAGCGCTAGTAGCCCGACGTCCTTGAGCAGGAATTGTCCAGGAGCGACGGAAATGGCCGGGAACCCGAGCTCGGGAACAATCACGCCAGGGGTCGTCACCATGAAGCTGATGGTGGTGACGAACAGTCCCGAAGACAGGACGCCTCCCAGCAACGAGTAGACCGGGCTAATGAACCTTGCTGCGATCAGTGCGCCGATACTCAGTTCCAGGACGCCAAGAAAGCTCGAAAAACCTTGAACACTGAAGATCGCATACATCCAGCTTACAAGGGCGCTGTTACTGACCAGATCGACCAGTCCCTGCGCTTCGTAGGCAGTAAATTTCATGCCGCCGAACCAGGCATAAATCACGGTGATCGAGACATAGAGGCCGGCGGTTGTCGCCGAACGGCCATAGGTATCCGCCAGATGCAAGATGCCGAAGGTGCTCCTGGACGCCGGCTGCTTGCCGAGACGATTGATAGCTTGGGTCATTTCCTTCTCCCATTGAATTGATCTCCAGAGGCTCCTCGCCTCCATAGAAAACGATACAAATCTGTATTGTTAATAACGAAATACTACAGAACTGTATCGTTTCCAAATCACGAAAGCGCGATCGTCAACGCCCTTCGATAGTGAAGACATGCGGGCTGGCTTGGCAGAAGTGGCGTCTAAAGGAATCTTCCTGCGCTTGCGCGTTGCCTTTGGTTGCTGGAATACCTAATTGTCGCTACAGATCAGTTCTGTTTGAGGAGTGACAATGCGGCGATCAGAGATCAGGGACCATCTTCTTGAAACGGCTCTCCGCCTGTTCAACCAGAAGGGCTATCAGGCAACGGGGGTCGATTTGATCATTGCGGAAAGCGGCGTCGCGAAAACGACGTTGTATCGGCACTTCGAGACGAAGGAGGATCTGATCGTCGCCGCGCTCGAGCGGCGCGACGAGGAGGATCGCCGTGAGATGCGGGAGTTTGTGGAAAAGCGTGCCAGTGATCCGGCAGAGCGGATTTTATTGACGTTCGACTTTCTGCAGCTCTGGTTCAAGGACAAAGACTTCAGGGGCTGCAGCTTTATGGCCGCTACCGGAGAACACAAGGACATCGTCGATCCCGTGTTTCGTGCCGCCAGCATGCACAAGCGCCTGACGCTCGCTTATTTCGAAGAACTTGCTCATGCTGCACGGTTCCGTGATCCGAGACGTGTGGCGGACGAAATCAATATTCTTCATGAGGGAGCAACGGCCGTAGCCCAAGTGGTTCGCACAGCGGAGCCCGGCCGCCAGGCGAAACGGATGGCGGCGGCTATCCTCGCGACGATGGAACGCGATTAGTCAGAAACCAGTAATCGCTCCATCCGCCAGATAGGGCTGGCGTCGTCGGCTTCAGCTGCTTCCGGCTGCCTCGTTGGCAAAGTGAGTCAGCCAGACTTTTGTTCGATGCTTGTCCCGTTCCGCATAGTCGCGGACGGCCTGTTCGAGGCCGCTGGAATCGGGTGGATCGTAGTCAACACCGATCGCGGCGAGCCGCATCGTGTACCATGCGGTGATCCCACCCTCCGGAGCGTCCGGGAACCTGGGAAAGGACGGCTCCGATTTCTGGTCTTCTTTCCAAAGATTGGGAAGAGAAGGCTCAAGGACGAGTGCGCGCGCAAGACCGACCATGTCAATGGCACCGCATGTCACGGCGTCTTCAGCCTGCCCGCGAGTCTTGAAACCGCCTGTCAGCATAAGAGGCTTGGCTGTGACAGCGCGTGCGCGTTTCGCGAATTCGAGGAAGTAGGGCCCCCGGCCCGCCCTGTCGGAGGCTGATTTTGCGCCAGGAAAGTAAGTCCCGCCGCTGATATCGATCAGGTCGATCGAAGATCGGTCCAGCGCCGCCACCACATCGAGCGCGTCATCCTCGTCGAACCCTCCTTCCAGTTCGTCCGAGGAATTCAGTTTCACGGCGATCGGGAAAGCCGGCCCGACAGCGACCCGGGTGGCTTCGATAACTTCCAGCAGAATCCGCATACG
This sequence comes from Rhizobium sp. BK379, assembly GCF_014193955.1. Classification (NCBI taxonomy): domain Bacteria; kingdom Pseudomonadati; phylum Pseudomonadota; class Alphaproteobacteria; order Hyphomicrobiales; family Rhizobiaceae; genus Rhizobium; species Rhizobium sp. BK379. The sequence goes on along the minus strand of NZ_JACIAD010000002.1, from coordinate 1,086,700 downwards.
ATGGGCGATCTCCCCTCCGTATGCATCGCGCCGCCTGTTGAACAGCGGTGAAAGAAACTGGCTCAGCAGAAATCCATGTGCCGCGTGAATCTGCACACCGCCAAACCCGACCTGCTGCGCTAGCCGGGCTGTCGTTGCATATTGCGAGGGCAATCGGCCTAGTTCCGTCAATGTGATTTCCGCGCAACGCAGGCCCTGGAGGTCGAAAGCACTCGGACCCCTCGGGCTGCTTGTCGGTGCATAGGCAAGGGCTCCAGCGTGACCGAGCTGCAGCCAAAGCCCGGTGCCGTTTTCGCTGCCGTGCAGAGCAAGTTTCCGGAACGGTTCGAGGTCCGATGCTTCGTTGAGCACCAGGTTACCGGGGTTCTCGGCATAGCCGGAGGTAAGCTGGACCTCTCCGATTATGGATAGGGCCAATCCACCTTCGGCCCAGCGTTGATAGAGCCTCATCTGCGCAGCGGTCGGATGCCCAGTTCCGTCGCCCAGTGAATCCGACATCGCTGATTTTGCAATTCGATTACCAAGGGTCAAACCGCAAGGCAGCTGAAGCGGTTCAAACAGTGGCCCACGACCTTGCTTTAGAGCTCTCACGACCATTACCCTCGACAATTCAATTTATCGCTGAAAACGGGCGGCAGGACAATGTCAGTTGCATCGTCGCGATAGTGTGTTGGCTAGCAGGTGCAAGTCGTCAGCCCACCAGCAGTTTCGACATCGTGAGGCTCGCCGACCTGAGGCGTTGAGATCAAGTCGATGAACCGCATTGCTCCATGCTGATCGCCGCGAGGAAGGTTTGCGCATAGTCGGCGAGCTTCTCGGCCCTGTCGGTGCCGTTGACGATGCGGCGCGCGTTGACCCAGTCTTCCCTTTCCTCATTGAGGTGATCGCAAAGCCGGTGACTGGTGAAGCTGCCGCGCAGCATGCCCTCGATCAGGATCGTCACAGCCGGCGCCATTTCCATGGCGCGATCGGGATGAGCGACGAGATCGATGCCGGTTACCTCGCTCATCGCCTCATAGTTTCTCTTGTGGGTGAGCTGCACCAGCCCGCGGCCGAGCCAGCACTTGCCGTCCTCATCCGCCCGCCAATAGGGCGATTTCACCCAGGAGAGCCGACCCGAAGCGAAGGCGGTCTCGAGAATTTCCACGGCGCGCGAATCGCTCGTCGCCAGCGTCTCGCGTACAGGCTGCATGGTGTAAGCAGTCTCATGAAACGCAGTCGCTAATATATAGGCCAGCCAGCGCCGATCAGCGGTAGCCAAATTCGCGTTCCAGTAGTCGAGTATCGCATTCATGCCTTCGATCTGGGCCGGCGTGAGGCTGCCCTTGAACAGGCTGTGCTGCACAGTGTCGAAGAAGGATTGCCGGTCGAGTGTGACGGTCATGATGCTTTTCTCCGAGGCCTGCTGTGGTTAACGTCCGCTTAATCGATTGAAATTTTTTTAATCGTTTCAAGTGTGACCGGGGTAGATTTACACGCTGTTTTTCTTGTGCGATGCCTCCAACCGCAAGCACACTCTTGCTGAGGAAGAGAGGGACACGATGCCGACCACCGCAGAAACTCCGACCAAGATCCCCCAGCACGTCGTCGACCAGATGGAAAACGAATGGCGCCAGGTACGCACGCAGCGCGAGAATCCGCGCCCGGTCCGTCTGCCCTCCCAGAACGACTCTTAAACACAATCCTGACGAGTGAGGATGTCCTGAACCCCTCACTCGCAGCCTTCTGCATTGGCGTCATCTGCGCTCCAGCCGCGGCGGCCACGGACTATTCCCCAAGTCTCGTCGCAGCCAGCCTGACGGCCAATCGACCAAGGGTCCTGCGGAACATATCCTTGTCATCCAGCGCCCGCGAGAGCACCAGCGCGCCCTGGATGCCCGAAACGGCTTCTTCGGACGCGGCAAGCGCGACATCCTCGGCGTAGCCGGCGCGGATCAGTGCCTGGCGCAGCGCCTCGATCCAACGGACGAAATAATCCCTGATGACGGGCGAGAAGCGCTGCCGCGTTTCGTCCAGCGCAAAGGCACCGACAAGGCAAATGCGGCTGCCGGAGCGGAAATAGTCCATTACATTGGCCCACATCGCATCGATCGCCGCCCCGGCATCGTCACGGCGCAACGGCTCGTAGATGGCGCGTTCGAACCAGCCGTCGACATCGGCAAGGACGGCGGCCGCCATCTCTTCTTTCCCGCCAGGAAAGAAGTGATAGAGGCTGCCCTTGCCGATGCCGGTACGCTCGGTAATGCGGCTCAACGTCGCGCCCTCGTAGCCGAGCTCGCGGAAGATCTCTGCGAGCAGCGGCACGACATCAGCACGTTCATAAACGGTCTTCACAGTTCACCTAGAGGCCTCAAAGGCCGAGGTCGGAAAGGCCCGGATGGTCATCGGGCCGCCGGCCGAGCGGCCAGTGGAACTTGCGATCCGATTCCTTGATCGGCAGATCGTTGATGCAGGCGAAACGGCGCTGCATCAAGCCCTCCGCATCGAATTCCCAATTCTCATTGCCATAGGAGCGGAACCAGTTGCCGCTGTCATCATGCCATTCATAGGCAAAACGCACGGCAATGCGATTATCGGTGAAAGCCCAGAGTTCCTTGATCAGCCGGTAATCCAGCTCCTTTGCCCACTTGCGTGTCAGGAAAGCGACGATCTCGGCACGGCCCGTCACGAATTCGGCGCGGTTCCGCCACTGGCTGTCTGGCGTGTAGACGAGCGAGACGCGCTGCGGATCGCGGCTGTTCCAGCCGTCTTCGGCAAGTCGAACCTTCTGGATTGCAGTTTCACGGGTGAAGGGAGGAAGCGGTGCAGGCATATCTGGTCTCCTTGATTAATCTGTACCTATTGTTACTTATTGTACTGATCGGTACAGAAAATGCAATGGACTTGATGCCGGGCTCCTGCGGCATTTTGGCTTCGGAGAAATCCGGTGACGGCCCGGGCAGCAAAAAAGGCCGCTCGCTTTCCGAACGGCCTTTCATTGTGAAGGGTCAGCATGCCTGACAGTAGCAGACCTTGACTGCCTGAGATCAGGCGAGCTTGCCCTCTTCGGCCTTATAGAAATACTGGCTTGCGACCAGCCATCCCTTCAGCGGTCTCAGCGGCGGAATACAGGTGGCGAACATGAAGGGGCCGGTGACCAGCAACTGCACCCAGAGCGGTGCGGAGAAGGCGACTTCCAGCCACACGCCAAGCAGCACGCTTGGGACGCAGGCAAAGCAGATGACGAAGAAGGCAGGCCCGTCAGCCGGATCGGCGAAGGAATAATCCAACCCGCAGACTTCGCATTCCTTCTGCAGCGTGAGGAACCCCTTGAACATATGCCCCTGTCCGCAGCGCGGGCAGCGGCCCCGGATGCCAGTCTGCATCGGAGGGAGAGGAGGATATTCGGCGTCCATGGCGATCTCGCTTTTCGACTTTGCGAGGCATCAGGAAATCCATTCAATGCCCCATAATGAATGCATACAATATAATTACATTGAAAGGGAATTGCCAGTCCATTAGTCAGAATGACGCAGAGATCTTTTGGGTTAGGCTCATGAGGCGCGAGGGAGGGAAGATCCAATCTTAACCGGACGAGATTGCGCGCCTGCCAAAAGCCCCTCCCCAACCCTCCCCACAAGGGGGAGGGCTAACTTGCGGCGCCCCTTCCCTCCTTCCGAAACACCGAATAAGTGACAGCCGAGCGCGGCAGATTGAGTCCCTCCCCTTGCGGGGAGGTTTGGGGCGGGGTCTTTATTGATTGAATTGAAGGCGTTAGGCGGAGCAACGACTCAGAAGAAAGACGCCGACATTTCCGGCGGGCCTTCCAGCGCATGGGCCATGAAGTCCAGCGCGCCCTTAAGCCTCTCGCGGCCGATCGGACCACCCAGGCAAACACGGACGGCTTCGGGTGCTGCACCTTCCACCGTGAAGGCGTCGCTCGCGACTACACCGATACCTGAAGAGCGCATGTGGCTGCCGAAAGTGGAGCGGGTCCAGCCATTGGTGAGCGGCAGCCAGATGTTAAAGCTAATCGGATCGGCTTTGTAGCTGCCCTCGGGGAGGATATTCGCCACCATCTGCTGGCGAGCACCTGCCTCGGCGCGAATGAAGCGCAGGATCGTGTCTGCCGTACCATCCTCGATCCAGCGCGTCGCGAGCGCAACTGATATCGGCGAGGCCATGACATTGTTGGCGCGCATGGCGCTGACGAAGGGCCAGATCGCCTTGGTGTCCGGCGCCACCACATAGGCCAGCCGCAGGCCGGCGCCGATACATTTGGCGAGGCCGCCGATATGCCAGGTGAGATCAGGCGCGATTGCGGCCAGCGGCGGCGGGCCGTGCAGCGGGATGAAGCCATAGGCATCGTCCTCGACAACGGGCACGTGATATTTGCGGGCGACGGCAGCGATTTCCTCGCGGCGCTTTTCCGGAATGGTCAGCGTCAGAGGGTTCTGCAAGGTTGGATTGAGATAAAGCGCCTTCGGCTTCAAGCGCTCGCAGGCTTCTGCAAAGGCATCGGGCAGGATGCCCTCTTCATCCATCGGCAGACCCGAGAGATTGAGGCGCAGCTGGGCGGCGATCGAGCGCATGCCGGGATAGGTGATGTTTTCCGACAGCACGGTTTCGCCAGGCTTTGCCAGAAGACCGAAGATCGCCAGCAGCGCCGGGTGGGCGCCAGGCGTGACGAAGATGCGCTCCTGCGACGGCACCAGCCCGCGGCGGGCAAGCCAAATGGCAGCCGCCTCCTTGTCCATGCTGGAACCGCCAAATCCCTGATAGCGCAGCAGCGAAATGAGATTGGCAGCCACCGTCGACATGCCTTCGCGCATATGGGTCAGCAGTTCCGGATCGTCGGGCTCCGGCGGCAAGTTCATCGAAAAATCGACCACGGATGTCCGGCGCGGATCCGGCGCAGCATCGGCAAAAGGGTCGCGCCGTTCCCTGCCCGGTCCGCCGGTCACGAAGGTGCCGCGGCCGACATGCGAGTCCACCAGCCCGCGCTTCTGCGCTTCCACATAACCGCGCGCCACCGTCGTGAAATCGATGTTGAGGCGCTTTGCGAGTTCGCGCTGCGGAGGGAGCCTGTCGCCCGCTGCCAGTGCGCCGCTTCGCAAATCCATCTCGATCAGATCGGCGATTGCCATGTAACGTGGGCTCGAAGAGAGGCTGAGGTCTGGATGCCAGTCTTTCATGTCGTAATCCACAATGCGCATCCGGACTGATACGGCCGGCCGAAATTGACTGTATATTGTTGGGCAGCGATCCTGTCATCCTAAAACATCGGCATGCGACAGCGTATCACTCAGCGGACCGTTCCGCCTGCCTAAGCGCATCCCTAAGCACATCAAACACCCTGCTTTCCAGCGTCTGCGAGACATTGAACCGCATGAAGCCGGTGGCGGATTGCGACAGGCTGAAGGCGTTGCCCGGCGCGAGCACGACATTCCGGGCAAGTGCTGCGCGCGCGACTGCCGCAGCATCCAGACCATCCGGCAGATGGCACCAGAGGAACATGCCGGCCTGCGGCTCCAGCCAGGGGCGAATGCCCAGTGATTTCAGCCGGGTTGTCACCTCGAACATCGCCTTCGAGAGGCGGCTGCGCAGGCCCTCGGCATGTTTGCGATAGCTGCCGTCGCTGAGCACACCAAGCACCAGTTCGGCATTCAGCCGGGCGCCGCCGAAGGAGGTGGCGATCTTGAGGTCGATCAGGCCTTCGATCCATTCCGGCCGTGCGGCGATGAAGCCGCAACGAGCGGCAGCCGAGAGCGTCTTGGAGAAGCTGCCGATATGGATGACGCGATCGAGGCCGTCGAAGGCAGCAAGGCGTGGTGCCGGCATGAGTTCGAAATCAGCGAAAATATCGTCCTCGATGATGGTGAGGCCGTGTTGTTCGGAAAGCTTCAGGAGCCGATGCGCTGTAACCGGCGAGAGCGTGGCCCCGGTCGGATTGTGGATTGCGGAATTGGTGATGTAGAGGCGCGGCCGATGCTCGGTAAGCGCTGCGGCGAAGAGCTCGATATCGGGGCCGGAGGGCGTATAGGGAACGCTGACGACCTTGGCGCGGTGGGCTCTGAGCAGGGCATGGAAATTGAAATAACAGGGGTCGTCCACCAGCACGGTATCGCCGGGCTCGATCAGGAAACGGCAGAGGAAATCGATCGCCTGCGTGCCGGATTCGGTGAGCATGACCTGGTCCGGCGATGCCTCGATGCCGCGTTCCGCCGCCCGGCGTGCGATCAGCTGCCGCAGCGGCTTGAGGCCAAGGGGCGCGCCGTAGTCGGAAAGGCTTGCGGCATCGGCGCGCGACAGGGATCGAAGGGTTCGGCGGATCGCCTCTTCCGGAAGCCATGCAGGCGGCAGCCAGCCGCAGCCGGGTTTGAGGTCGCTTTCCTGCGCCTCCAGCGATTGCCGCGATACCCAGAAGGGATCGACGGCGCGGTCGAGCTTCGGGCCAATATCGGCGAGCGAGAGCGGAGCCGTCTGGCTCGCGACATAGAAGCCGGAGCCGGGGCGCGAGAGGATCGCGCCTTCGGCGACCAGCCGCTCATAGGCATCGACCACGGTCGAAGCCGAGACTTTCAAGGTTCCCGAGAGGCTGCGGATCGAGGGCAGCTTGGCGCCGGGTGTGAGGCTGCGGCCGGCGATGCGCTGGCGGATGGTCGCCATGACCATGCCGACCCGGCTGCCTGCCTGTATCTGCTCGTCCATCCGTACTGCTTCCTTCACCATAACAGTTTCAGAAAACTGTATCGAACTGTGGCTGGCAGCGCCAGTGCGGAAAGCGGATAAGCATGGGGCAAACAAAGGAGTGCCTACATGGATCGCACAGCGACCGGATGGATCAATGGTTTTATCGGCGTGCTCATCTTCAGCGGATCGCTGCCCGCCACACGCGTGGCCGTCATGCAGCTCGATCCGGTTTTTCTGACGGTAGCGCGAGCGGCGATTGCCGGCATCCTGGCGCTCTGCCTGCTGATCGTCTTTAGGGAAAAGCGTCCTTCGCGGCAGGATCTCATTTCGCTCGTCGTCATAGCGCTCGGCGTCGTCGTCGGCTTCCCGCTGCTGACGGCGCTGGCGCTGCAGCATGTGACCTCGGCGCATTCCATCGTCTTCATCGGCCTATTGCCGCTCGCAACCGCGATCTTCGGCGTCATCAGGGGCGGCGAGCGGCCGAAGCCGGCTTTCTGGCTCTTCTCGCTGCTCGGTAGCGCGCTTGTGGCCGGTTTTGCGCTGATGCAGGGGCTGACCGCCTCGCCTGTTGGCGATGCGCTGATGCTCGGCGCGATCATCGTTTGCGGGCTCGGTTATGCCGAGGGTGCGCGGCTGTCGCGCCGGCTTGGCGGCTGGCAGGTGATTTCCTGGGCTCTGGTGGTTTCGTTGCCTGTCATGATCATCGCGGCCATCGCCTACCGGCCGCCGAGCTTTGCCGAGATCCAGACGCCGGCCATGCTGGGCCTCGCCTATGTCTCGCTCTTCAGCATGCTGATCGGCTTCATCTTCTGGTACCGCGGCCTTGCGCAGGGCGGCATTGCCGCCGTTGGCCAATTGCAGCTGCTGCAGCCCTTCTTCGGCCTGGCGCTTGCCGCAACATTGCTGCGGGAAACGGTGAGCTGGTCCATGCTTGCGGTAACGGTCGCCGTCATTCTCTGCGTGGCCGGGGCGCGCAAGTTTGCGAAATAGGCTCACGAATTGACAGGCCAGAAATCATGTAATAATAAAAGTTACATGAAGAACGGCGATCATCCTGGCCACTCCACGCCTCACACGGCGACATCTGCCTTCAGCGGCGATGCCGCCAAATCCTATCTCGAAGGTCCACCGCGGCAAGTCCCCGGCTTTTCAAGCCTGCACCGTATGGCGGCGATGCTGATGGCAGAGCGCATGCCTGACAACGGTCGCGTTCTTGTCCTCGGCGCCGGTGGCGGGCTGGAGCTTAAAGCCCTTGCCGAGGCACAGGCGGGCTGGACTTTCGACGGCGTCGACCCCTCCGCCGATATGCTGCAACTGGCGCAGCAGGTCGCCGGAGAGCACGGCAACCGCATCGGTTTTCATCGGGGCAACATTGATGTCGCGCCCGAGGGACCGTTCGATGCCGCCGTTTGTCTCCTGACGTTCCACCATATCCCGATCGAGCAACGGCTTGAAACACTTGTGCAGATTCGCCGTCGCCTGAAGTCCGGCGCGCCCTTTGTCATTGCGCATTTGAGCTTTCTGCAGAGCGAGCCGGAGCGATCGATATGGATCGATCGGCATCTCGCCTTCGGCGCCATCGATGGAACAGACCCCGCCCGTGTCGAGAATGCGCGGAAGGCAATGCGTGAAAGGCTGCATATCCTCGCACCCGAGGAGGAGGAGACCATGTTGCGCGAGGCGGGCTTTTCGGGTGTCACGCTTTTCTACACCGCCTTCAGCTTCAGGGGATGGGTGGCTTACACATAAAAACTTTCCGTTATTGGAAAGTATCTTGCCGTACCATCACGGCGACGCTATAGTTTCCTCAGTTGGAAACTATAGGTGGATTAATGACACTGACGCTTTATCTTCATCCCCTCGCCTCATTCTGCCACAAGGTGCTGATTGCCCTTTATGAAAATGGGACTGCGTTTGACGCGGAGATCGTCGACTTCGGCAATCCGGAGTCGGCCGCAGCGTTGCTCGACAAGTGGCCGGTCGGCAAGATTCCGATTCTGCATGATCGGGCAGCGGGGCGCACGATACCGGAAACGAGCATCATCATAGAATATCTGCAGGCCCATTATCCGGGGCCGGTGCGGCTTCTGCCCGATGATCCGGAGGCGCAGATGCAGGTGCGCATCTGGGACCGGTTCTACGATCTCTATGTCAGTGTGCCGATGCAGAAGATCGTCACCGACAGGATCCGGCCGGCAGATGCTCATGATCCGCATGGCGTGGTGGAAGCGAGGGCCATGCTTGATCAGGCCTACAAGATGATTGATGCCCACATGCAGGAAAAGCGCTGGGCAACGGGAGATGATTTCACCATGGCCGATTGCGCGGCCTTGCCCGGATTGTTCTTCGCGTCCATCGTGCATCCGTTCACCGGGGAGCAGCAGGCGCTTTCCTCCTATCTGGAGCGTCTGTTACAACGTCCTTCCGTCAAACGCGTGCTCTCGGAAGCGCAACCCTATTTTTCGATGTTTCCCTATCGGGAGGCGATGCCCGCGCGGTATCTTGAGGCAATGTAATGGCAGAACCGGCGCCAGCCGAATTCGACCGGATGTTTCAGGCGCTTGCCGATCCCTATCGGCGCAGCTTCATCGAGCAGCTTGCCAGGGGACCGGCCTCCGTCACGGAACTGGCAGAGCCCGCCGATGTCGGTCTGCCGGCCGTGCTGAAACACCTGCGCATTCTCGAGGAAAGCGGCATCGTCATTTCGCAAAAGATCGGCCGCGTGCGCACCTATCGCATGCAGCAGCAGGCCTTCGGCGCCATCAACCGGTGGCTCGAGCAGCGACAGGCGGAAATGAATGCCGCCTTCGACCGCCTTGCCCTGCTGATGGCGGAAACCCCTGAGGAAAAGGATCACTGATGGGTGTCACCGTCAATCATCGGACTTTCGTCATCGAGCGCGACCTGCCTGGTAGTGTCGGGCATGCCTTCCGCTTCTGGTCAGACTACCAGCTGAAGCGGCGCTGGACAGCGTGTCATCCCGACTGGCAGGTGATGGAGGATCATTTCGACTTCGAGATCGGCGGAGCCGAGCGCATGACATGGCGCATGCCTGATGGGACCGAGCAGGCGATGCGCGCCCACTATCTCGAAATTCACCCGCGCGACCGCATCGTCTATGCCTATACGATGCTGACGGCAGGCAGGAGCATCTCCTCGTCGCTGGTCACGGTGGAATTTACCGGACGCGGCGCCACGACGCTGATGACCTTTACCGAGCAGGCCGTCTTCGGAGACCCCAAAGACGGCGATATCAGAGAGGGCGGCACGGGTATCGGCTTCGACCGACTTATCGAAGAAATGAAGGTTACGCCTGCCTGATCCGGTCGCGGTGTGCGGCCTGCTTGGCGCGGTTGCCGCACATTGCCATGCTGCACCAGCGCCTGCGGTGACCGCGTGTATGGTCGGCAAACAAGAGAGTGCAGACCGGCCCCTCGCAAGCTTTCACATTGGAAAAATCCTCGGAGCAGACAAAGCGCCCGAGCGCCTCGCCGACCGGTAACAGCAATGCTTCCGGCGAACGCCATTTGCGCATCGGCTGGAACTCGAAAACCTCGCCTTCGTCCGTCTGGCGCGCCACGATACGGCTGAAACCCTCGTCACGTTCGAGCAGGCGGTTCAGCGGTTCCAGTTCGGCCAAAGCCCGGGGCTTCAGCTGCTTTCCCTTATGCTCGCGGACAAAAGCTCGGAACCATTCGCGCAGATTGCGCGCCTGATCGGCGACCTTGTCGAGTTCCCCCGGCAATGCCTGGGCGCGCAGGCTTTCAAGCGTCTCGTGCGGGACGAGGTTTGCCTGTTCCAGCCAGCGCAACAGGCCCTCCCCGTCCTCTATCCAATCAACAGGCGTGTCGACAGGCGTCGCCACCGAATTCAGGAAATCCAGTGCCAGCGCGTCACCCAGAAACAGAGCGGGAGAGTGGTTATCCATGACAAGTCCTATTTCGGCTGCACACCGTAACTGTACGACAGCCCGCTTGAAAACGTGACCCTTATGTAACCTGTCAAAGGCCTGTTGACAAGTTACGCCTCCGAGGAGTAACCGTTCTATATCGCTTTAAACGGTTACTTCGGGAAAGGGAGAAAGCAGATGCCATCGCAATCGACTGATCAGCAGACTATGCATATCGTGCTCGTCCATGGCGCCTGGGCTGATGGCTCCGGCTGGGCCAAGATCATCGCGCCGCTTGCCGCCGACGGTTTTGCGGTGACGGCCGCACCGCTGCCGCTGACCTCCTATGCCGATGACGTCAAAGCCCTTGCGCAGGCGCTGGACCGTGTGGACAGGCCGGTGGTTCTCGCCGGCCATGCCTATGCCGGAGCGGTTATCGCCGGCGTGCAGAACGAGAATGTGAAGGCACTGGTCTATGTTGCTGCCCTCGCCCCGGATGAGGGAGAGACGGTTGCCGATGTCTTCTATCGCACTGAGCTCGATCCGCGGGCGCCGCAACTGGCGCCCGACGAGAATGGACTGATCTATTACCCGCGTGAAGCCTTTGCTGCAGCCTATGCGCCGAACGCAACGGATGAAGAACTGGCAGTGCTCTCGGCCGTGCAGCGGCCGATTTCACCTGCCTGCATCACGGTACCGGTCGGGCGACCGCTCTGGAAGGATCGCCCTTCCTGGTTCCTGGTCGCCGAAGACGACCGGATGATCGCGGCCGCCAACCAGCACTTCATGGCCGAGCGTATGCAGGCGCTGCAGCGGCCCTTCGCTGTCGATCATACGCCGATGGTCACGGCACCGGACCCGGTACTGCAGGTCATCCGCGAGGCCGCGGCAACAGTGGCCGAAGCCTGAACAGCCGACATATCTCCGAACATATCATCCAATCATCTCACTGAAGGAAACATGACCATGACCAAGATCAGCTATCGCAACACCACTGTCGACGGCATCAAGATCGCCTATCGTGAGGCCGGTCCCAAAGGTGCGCCGAAGCTCCTGCTGCTGCATGGCTTCCCGACCTCCGGCCACATGTTCCGCGATCTGATCCCGCTGCTTGCCGATCGTTACCACATCATCGCGCCCGACCTTCCGGGCTTCGGCCAGTCGGGCGATCCCGCGGTCAACAGCTTCGACAGCATTGCGGACACGATCGACCGCTTCACCGAGATCGTCGGCTTCGATCGCTACGCCGTCTATGTCTTCGACTATGGCGCGCCAACCGGTTTCCGCCTGGCAGTGAAGCATCCGGAGCGGATCACGGGCATCATTTCGCAGAATGGCAACGCCTATGTCGATGGCCTCAGCGATGCATGGAACCCGGTGCAGGCCTATTGGCAGGATGCGAGTGCAGAAAACCGGGCCGTGCTGAAGGCGTTTCTCGGTCCGGAGACGACGATCTGGCAGTATACGCATGGCGTGGCCGATCCGACCACGGTCTCGCCCGACGGTTATTCGCTCGACAATTTCTATCTCTCGCGTCCGCGTGGTGAAGATGTGCAACTCGATCTCATGGGCGACTACAAGAGCAACGTGGCACTCTACCCGACCTTCCAGAACTACTTCCGTACCCACAAGCCGCGCTTTCTCGCGGTCTGGGGCAAGAACGACCCCTTCTTCCTTCCGCCGGGCGCAGAAGCCTTCGCCCGCGATATTCCTGATGCCGTGATCAAATTCTTCGACACTGGCCACTTCGCGCTCGAAACGCATGCGGACGAGATTGCCGCTGCGATCCGCGACTTCCTCGGTTGATAGACCTGCAAAAAGGAGGGATATCATGTCCGACAGAGTAGCCATCATTACCGGCGCCAGCCAGGGCATCGGCCAGGCAACGGCCATCCGGCTCGCAAAGGATTTTTCCGCGCTGGTGCTCGTTGCCCGCAACAAGGCCAATCTCGCCGAGACCGCCAAGGCTGTCGAGGCGGCGGGCGCAAAAACGCTGGTCATCGATGCCGACCTTGCGGAACCGGCGGCGGCACAGGCTATCGTCGACAAGGCGCTTGCCGCTTTCGGGCGGATCGATGCGCTGCTCAACATTGCAGGCGCCGTGCCGCAGATCGACGTGTTCGAGATGACAGACCGACAATGGGATGACGGCATGGCGCTGAAGCTGCATGGCGCACGGCGGCTGACCATCGCCGCCTGGCCGGCGCTGAAGGAAACGAAAGGTTCCGTCGTGCTGATGTCCGGTAACTCGGCGGTTTTTCCGAAGGCCGCCTATGCCGCCGTCGGCACGATCAATGCGGCGATATCTGCGCTCGCCAAGGCTTTCTCCGATCCCGGCATCGAGGATGGCGTGCAAGTCAACAGCGTGCTGCCCGGGCCGGTCATGACCGGGCGCCGCCGCAGCTATCTGGAGCACTGGGCGCCGTTGCACAACATGACGGCGGAAGAGGCGACGGCCAGGTTTCCGAAGGAAGCCGGCATTGCCCGCTACGGCGAGCCGGAAGAGATCGCCGAACTCATGGCCTTCCTCGTCTCGCCGGCTGCGCACTGGATGACCGGCACGACACTGCGCATGGATGGCGGCGAGGTGAAGTCGGTCTGACGTGAACTAGTCGGAGGTGACACAGAAATTGTTGCCTTCGGGATCGTTCAGCACGGTGTAATCGGCCGTTTCGCGCACGAAAGTCGCGCCCAGGGATAACAGGCGCGCGACTTCCTTTTTCCGGTCGTCGACAGCTATATCGAGATGAACGCGGTTGCGAGCCGGACGCTCTCCCTTGCGAAGATGGAAGCAAAGGCGCGTACCAGGCCCTTCGACCATCACCACCGGGTCGGTCTCGGGTGTCAGGCCGAGTGCTGCCAGACGCGCGATTTCATCGTCGTCGTAAGGCAGCACCGCGTAACCATCGAGCGCTTCGGCCCAGAAGCGGGCGACGCGGGAGGGCACATCGCAATCGATGACGATTTCCTTCAGCCGTCCCATGGGTCTCTCAGGAATTGCCGGAGCGGCGACGGACGGCACGATCGGCGACCGCACCGCCCGCGACGGGCAGCAGTGCGAAAAGAACCAGTTGTGGCGTTCCTGTCAGCGTCAAAAGGCTGGACAGGAAAATCGCGATGAGCATTCCGGCCAGTGCGCCCAGCAGATAGGGAAGGTAACCCTTCAAGAGAGCCTCCGTCTTATCGGGTTTTAACGAAACCAGCTCGCAAGGTTCCACATAGACCACTCCGCGATGTCGGCAATGACCAGTCGGGCCAGACCGCCTTTCGCCTGCAAAACTAGGCGCCTGCTTTCTTCGACGCCGGTTTGCGCGCGGTGTTCAGCGTAACCGCGGCCTGCACCAGCGCCTTCAGCGCCGCTTCATCGATCACCTCCCCTTCGTGAATATCGATCGCGCGGCGCGTATTGCCTTCAAGGCTGGAATTAAAGAGCTTGGACGGATCCTCCACCGAAGCGCCCTTGGCAAAGGTCAGCTTGACGACGGTCTTGTAGGTTTCGCCGGTGCAGATGATGCCGGCATGTTCCCAGACCGGAACGCCGCGCCATTTCCAGGTCTCCTCGACCTCGGGATCGGCCGCGCGGATGATCGACCGGACGCGAGCGAGCGTTTCGCCCCGCCAGTCGCTCAACTCCTCGATCTTGGCATCGATGCGTTCGGAGGGAGACACTTCCTTCAGGTCCGTTTCCTTTTTTGTGGTCGCCGCTTTCTTCATGGTCTCTCTCCTTACATTTTCTCGCCGGGCAGCAGGCTTGCCTGTCTCACCCAATCGGCAATCTGTGCCTCATCGATCACGTCGTTCTCATGAATGTGGAAGTAGCGCGTTTCCGCAGTCCTGGATTCCTCGGGCGGCATGGGCTGCAGGGCGGCGCCGCGGAAGAAGGCCAGCTTGATGTATCTGTTGAAACAGTGAACGCCGAGGAACCAGCCGTCACCCTTCATGCCGTAGAGCGGCGAGTTCCATTTGACGGCCTTGTGGGCATCGGGAACGGTTTGCATGATCAACGCATCGAGGCGACGGCCGACATCGCTTTTCCAGCCGGGCATGGCAGCGATATAGGCTTGCACCGGGCCATCGCCCTCGCCTTTGGCGATCTGCGGATTGCCGCCGGACAGCAGCTTCGGTTCCGCTGGTTTTGCCGGCTTGGCGGATATCTTGTCGGTCATGGGCTCCTCCCCGTGGGGATAATAAGGAAGGATGTCTCGATTTCCAGTCGTGCGGAATGGACACAGGCTGCAAAGATCACAGCTTCATGACGCGGAAAACCTGCGACACGGCGGCAAACCCGTGGCATAAGGGCGCCAAAATTCTCCCAAGCTCCCGCGTAAGACATGATCCGTATAGAAAATATCAGCAAGCAAAACAGCCACCGCATCCTCTTCATCGAAGCTACCGCAGCCCTCAACAAGGGCGAGAAGATCGGTCTCGTCGGCCCGAACGGCGCCGGCAAGACGACGCTTTTCCGCATGATCAACGGCGAAGAGCTGCCTGACGAAGGCCAGGTCTCGGTCGAGAAACACGTCTCGATCGGCTATTTCAACCAGGATGTCGGCGAAATGTCCGGCCGCAGCGCGGTTGCCGAAGTCATGGAGGGCGCCGGCCCCGTCAGCATCGTTGCCGCCGAGTTGCGCGAGCTGGAAGCGGCCATGTCCGATCCTGATCGCATGGACGAGATGGAAGAGATCATCGAGCGCTATGGCGAAGTGCAGGCACGCTACGAGGAACTGGATGGCTATGCGCTGGAAGGCCGCGCCCGCGAAGTTCTGGACGGCCTGAGCTTCAGCCAGGAGATGATGGACGGCGATGTTGGCGCGCTTTCGGGCGGCTGGAAGATGCGCGTGGCGCTCGGCCGCATCCTGCTGATGCGTCCCGACGTGATGCTGCTCGACGAACCGAGCAACCATCTGGATCTCGAGAGCCTGATCTGGCTGGAAGAGTTCCTGAAGACCTATGAGGGCGCGCTCTTGATGACCTCGCACGACCGCGAGTTCATGAACCGCATCGTCACCAAGATCATCGAGATCGATGCCGGCTCGCTCAACAGCTATTCCGGCGACTACGGCTTCTACGAGCAGCAGCGGGCACAGAACGAGAAGCAGCAGCAGGCGCAGTTCGAGCGTCAGCAGGCGATGCTTGCCAAGGAAATCAAGTTCATCGAGCGCTTCAAGGCGCGCGCCAGCCACGCTTCGCAGGTGCAGAGCCGCGTCAAGAAGCTGGAAAAGATCGAACGCGTCGAGCCGCCGAAGCGCCGCCAGACGGTGGCCTTTGAATTCCAGCCGGCGCCGCGCTCGGGCGAAGACGTCGTCAACCTCAAGAACGTGCACAAGAAATACGGCAGCCGCACCATCTATGAAGGGCTGGACTTCATGGTCCGCCGCAAGGAGCGCTGGTGCATCATGGGCGTCAATGGCGCCGGCAAATCGACGCTTCTGAAACTGGTGACAGGCACGGCCGAGCCGGATACCGGCAGCGTGGCGCTCGGTGCCAGCGTCAAGCTCGGCTATTTCGCGCAGCACGCCATGGACCTGCTGGACGGCGAACGCACCGTGCTGGAATGGCTTGAAGATTCCTTCCCGCTTGCCGGCCAGGCGCCGCTGCGCGCGCTTGCCGGCTGCTTCGGCTTTTCGGGTGATGACGTCGACAAGCGCTGCCGCGTGCTGTCCGGCGGCGAGAAAGCCCGCCTCGTCATGGCCCATATGCTGTTCGACCCGCCGAACTTCCTCGTGCTCGACGAGCCGACCAACCACCTCGACCTCGATACCAAGGAAATGCTGATCAAGGCGCTCGCCGATTTCGAGGGCACGATGCTCTTCGTTTCGCACGATCGCCACTTCCTGGCAGCCCTTTCCAACCGCGTGCTGGAGCTGACGCCTGATGGCATCCACCAGTATGGCGGTGGCTATACCGAGTATGTCGAGCGCACCGGTTACGAAGCGCCCGGCATCCACGCTTAACGGCTGAACGCGTTTACACCGTTCAATTCCGCCGAGAGCGCCCAGAGACGGGCAGCCTCGTCGGGATCGACGGCGTAGGCGCGCACACTGGTCTCCGCCCCGTTGTCGGAGATGGATGCGATATCGCAGTTGGCGCAGTAGAGGCCGCCGAAGCCTGCAAGCTGTGGTGAGGTCGCGGCCCAGACCTGTGTTGCGGCACCCTGCTCGGGTGTCTTGAAGGTCGGGTCGATGGCATTGCCGTCAGCGTCGATCCAGCCGGCGGCGACCATATCCTCTTTCTTCAGATGCCGCTGCAGCGGCGTCAGGATCTTGCCAGGATGCAGCGAGAATCCACGCACGCCGGCATCCTTGCCCAGCCTGTCCAGATGTACGGCGAAGAGCGCATTTGCGGTCTTCGCCTGCCCGTAGGCCTGCCATCTGTCGTAGCCACTATTGAACTGGATATCGTCCCAGCGGATCGGCGTGATGCCGTGAGCGGCTGAGGAGACGGAGACGATACGGCCTCCTTTTGATATTGCCGGCCAGAGGCGATTGACGAGTGCGAAATGGCCGAGATGGTTGGTGGCGAACTGCGCCTCCCAGCCCGGGCCTACCCGCGTTTCCGGGCAGGCCATGATGCCGGCGCTGTTGATGACGATATCGGCCTTGCGGCCGGAGGCCACGAAGCGCTCGGCAAACTGCCGCACGCTTTCGAGATCGGAAAGATCGAGTCTGTCGACCTCGATATTGGTGGTGCCCGAGAGCGCCTTGGCCGCCACTTCCGACTGACGTGCGCCGACAAGCACATGTGCGCCGGCCCGCGACAGCGCCTTCGTCGTCTCCAATCCGAGGCCGGAATGTCCGCCGGTGACGATTGCCAGTTTGCCTGTGAGATCGATGCCGACGAGCACGTCTTCGGCCGTCGAGCGAGCGCCAAAACCGGAACCGATGGGGTGTTGTGCGTTTTCCATGGATGTCTCCTTCTCTATTTTCGCCCGGAGACTAATATGGTGGCGGCCATACGATCTATGCGTTAGAGTCCACGATATGTTTGCGATCGTCCGGATTTCCCGATGACCTCCGTTTCCATGGATCCACTTTCCGATGTGCTGGCGCTCTTGAAGCCGAAAAGCTACGTCTCGCTCGGGCTCGATGCCGGCCGCGACTGGGCGATCGATTTTCCGCCACCGCAGGGTATCAAGTTCAACGCCATCCTCTCAGGCGGCTGCTGGCTGGAGGTGGATGGTGTCGCCGAGCCTGTTCGACTGGAAGAAGGCGATTGTTTTCTGCTGACGCAGAGCCGGTCCTTCCGGATGACGAGCGATCGCAGCCTTGAGCCAATCCCGGCTGACGACATCTACGCGCATGCGAAGGATGGTGTCGCGGTCTGCAATGGCGGCGGCGCCTTCTTCCTCGTCGGCAGCCGTTTCGGCTTTTCCGGCGCCGGCGCCGACCTGCTCGTCGGCATATTGCCGCCGGTCGTGCATGTCCGCGAGCATTCGGACCAAGCATCGGTCTTGCGCTTTGCGATCGACCAGATGGCGCGGGAGCTGCGCGGTCGGCACCCTGGCGGCTTCCTGATGACCGAGCATCTGGCGCATATCATGCTGATGCAGATCCTGCGGCTCTATCTCGCGGCACCCGATACGGAGGGCACGGGCTGGCTCTTCGCGCTCGCCGACCGGCAGATCGGCATGGCGATAGGCGCCATGCATGCCGAGCCGGCGCGGCGCTGGACGCTGCAGCAGCTTGCAGCCATGGCCGGCATGTCGCGTTCCTCCTTTGCGGAGCGTTTCAAGCAGAAAGTCGGTGCTGCTCCGATGGATTACCTGACGCGCTGGCGCATGATGCTGGCGGGCGAGCGGCTGGCCAACAGCCGCGAACCGATCGGAACGATTGCACTTTCCCTCGGCTACGAGTCCGAAAGCGCATTCAGCACCGCCTTCAAGCGGGTGATGGCGCGCTCGCCACGGCAATACGGCCGGGACGCGGCGGAGTAAAAGACCGCAGGCAGCGGGTCTTGCAGAAACGGCTGTCGTTTCATACCTATACAGAGAATGATATGCGTCCGGCCTTTGCCGGCCCTCGCTGCATTCTGGGCCTTTGTGCCGCGCCTTACGAGGATGAAACCATGAATATCGACAGGATCCTGCGGTCAGTTGTGGCCGTTCGCGCCTCCATCCCCGAAGATGCCTTCACCGCGAATACGCTGGGCACCCGCCGGGAAGGTAGCGGCGTTGTCATCAGGGAAAACGGGCTGGTGCTCACCATCGGCTACCTGATCACCGAGGCAGACGAAATCTGGCTGACCCGCCATGACGGCAAGGTGGTGCCGGGTCATGCGCTCGCCTACGACCAGGAAACCGGCTTCGGCCTCATCCAGTCGCTTGCGCCTCTCGACCTGCCGGCCATCGACATCGGCGACAAGGTCAAGACGACGGTCGGCGACGCCGTGATCTTTGCCGACGGCCTTGGTGAATTCGTGCAGGCCAATATAGTCGCCAAGCAGGAATTTGCGGGCTATTGGGAATATCTGCTCGACGAGGCGATCTTCATCGCACCCGCCCACCCCTCCTGGGGCGGTGCCGCGCTCGTCAGCGACGACGGCAAGCTGCTCGGCATCGGCTCGCTGCGTCTGCAGATGGTACAGGGCGACGAGGTGGCCGACATTAACATGGTCGTACCGATCAACCTTCTGCCGCCGATCCTCGACGACCTGCTCAATCGCGGCCAGATCGACCGCCCGCCGCGCCCCTGGCTCGGTGCCTTTTCGGCCGAAAGCAATGGTGAAGTGGTTGTCATGAGCGTTGCGAAGGGTAGTCCTGCGGCACAGGCGGGTCTGCAGCAGGGCGACGTCATCTCGGAAATCCGCGACGGCGAAGTGGACGGGCTTGCCGATTTCTACCGCAAGGTCTGGGGGAGCGGCCCGGCAGGGGCGGAAATTCCCATGCGCGTGCTGCGAAACGGCCGCGAGGCCTGGCTGCGCATCAAATCCGCTGACCGCAACAGCTTCCTCAAGAAGCCGCTGATGCAGTAATCGGAAATGGAGCGGCGCCATTCGGCGGCATTCAGATGTAAAGTGGCGCCATCCGGCAGCGTCTAGATGTAGAGTGGCGCCATCCGGCGCCAGGCTCCTGCGCGATGCGCCCTGCCATCCCAGAAATGCAACTGATGGCCGACGGCCTTTTCGGCGAGCAGGCGGCTGAGATAGCGGTTGTTGTCGAGGAAGGGATCCTCGTTGCCGATCGTCAGAACGATCTCGACCTGCCGCAGCTTTTCCAGCCGCCAGTCGGACGTGAGACCCGGCAGGAAATGCGTCGGCGTGTGGAAATAGACCGTCTCGTCGTAATAGCCGTCGAAAAGATCACCAAAGGACTCGACCTTCATCGTCAGGTCGTAGCGGCCGGAAAAGGCCACCAGCTTGCGAAAGAGATGCGGGTGGCGGAAGACGAGACTGGCGGCCTGGAAGGCGCCAAGGCTGCAGCCGTGCACGATGGTGCATTCGTGGCCGTTGCGGCTCTCCATCAACGGCAGGACCTCGTTCAGTACATATTCCTCGAACGCGATATGGCGACGGATACGATCGGCCGGGTGACGACCGAAATCGTAGAAGGTCTCGCCCGCCAGGCCTTCGATGCAGAACAGTTGCAAATGGCCGGCCTCGAGCTTGTCAGCGAGGCTGGCGACGATGCCGAGATGTTCATATTCCCAAAAGCGCCCTTCCCGCGTTGGGAACATCAAAACTTTGGCGCCGGCATGCCCGAACACCAGAAGCTCCATGTCACGATGGAGCCGATCGCTGTACCAGCGCAGATATTCTCGGTTCATAGACCCCTGAAAAACCGCCCGACTCGCTCGCGCAGCGCAGTTTGCTGCACTGCACTATCAGCATAGTCGAAATGCCCGGCATCCAGGATGAAGATTTCGTTAAATTTTGACTTCGGCAAAGCGTTCGCAACCGCGAACTGACATGGCGGCGCGACGGCTGGATCGAAGAGGGCCACGGCGGCCAGCATCGGTATGCTGATGCGGGTCGCAGCCGTTGCGGCATCGAAAAGGCGCAGCTTTTCCAAAACACCCGAGTGGGTCTTTGCGTATTCCTGTACCGAGTGGGCGCTGCCTACCGTCGGCAATGTCAGCCAGAGCTTGCGGTTTCCGAAGGTCGGCACCGTCAGATGGCCGCGATCGATCCTGCTGTCGAAGGGAATGGCGAGCGCGCCGATACCGCCGCCGAAGCTGATCCCGCTATAGCCGATATGACCGTCGAGTGAAGGATAAAGGGAGAGCAGCGCCGACACTGCTACCCACAGATCCTCGACGCAGCCGCCGATCACGTAGTGTTCGGGATCATCGATATCATGCAGCACATGCCCGGGGGCGTCGGGCGAAATCGGCGGATGAGCGCTGCGCGACATGCCGCGAAAACAGGGAAAGAGGATTGCGGTTTCCTCGACCGGAATATCGAATTCCGGCTGGTCGCGCCCGCCATAGCCGTGGCCGACGACGAGGCCGCGCCTGACTTCGCCCTTGCGGGGCGTGAGCAGCCAGCCGCCGATGCTGATATCATCAGTGGAGGTGTAGGCGATATCGCGCACTTGCCAATCCGGATGGGTATCCTTGCTCGGGCCCAGGCGCGGCCCGGGCTTGACCGCCAGCGCCTTCTCATAACGCTTCTGCCAGAAAGCATCGAATCCCTCAGGCGCCTCCGGCGGGCGGATGGCCTGCAGATCGGCAAGCGTCATCCCGTAGGTGGGATCGAAGTCGAACGGATAGTCTGTCGGAATGCTCATGCCCTGCTTGTTGCCGCGAAACCGCTCTCGAAGCAAGGTACGCCCTCTGCCCGAAATTGCGTGACAGCCGTGCCCGGCTGGTCTTAACTGGAAACGCACTATGTCTGCCGACTCAGGCGACAACGCGTTCTGGTTTGCGTTCACTTCATCGGTCGGAGGACCGTTTCAAATGAAAATCCTTGTGATCGGCGCAGAGTTTCGATGCCAGCCGCACCCCTTCGCCCGGTTTCACAGCCGGGACATCCCTTGATGACACCATCGGCGTCCATATCGAGGACCAATTGAACAATAGTCTACCGGAGCGCACCTGACATGCTGCTTGGAGCCATTGCCGACGATTTTACCGGCGCCAGCGATCTAGCCAACACCCTTGCCCGCGGCGGCATGTCGACGATGCAGTTCGTCGGCCCCGGCCGCGGCAAGGTCAATTGCGAAGCAGGTGTGGTGGCGCTGAAGACGCGCTCGATACCGGCCGAGGAAGCGGTGTGGCAATCGATGGATGCGGCACGTTGGCTGCTGGATCAGGGCTGTGAGCAGATTTTCTTCAAATATTGCTCGACCTTCGATTCCACGCCTGAAGGCAATATCGGCCCGGTGGCCGAAGCGTTGCAGCGACTGACCGGCGCCAATGTCACCGTCGTCTGCCCGGCCTTTCCGGCAACCGGCCGACGGGTCTTCATGGGTCACCTCTTCGTCAAGGACAAGCTGCTCAGCGAATCCGGCATGGAGAACCATCCGCTGACGCCGATGACCGATCCGGATATCCGCCGCTGGCTGCGGCTGCAGACGCGCGGCGGTGTCGGCGGCATCACGCTCGATACGGTGCGCCAGGGTTCGGAAGCCATCCGCCGCCGGCTGCGCGATGAGCTGACCGATGGCAATCGTCTCATCGTCGTCGATGCGATCGAGGATGCCGATCTACTGACAATCGGCGAAGCCGTCGCCGATCATGAACTCGTAACCGGCGGGTCGGCACTGGCCCAGGGGCTGGCGCGCAATTTCGCCAGGCGCGGCAAGCTCTCCGGCGCCCCGGCCGAAGTGCCTGTCGTCAGCGGGCCTGGTGTCATCCTCTGCGGCTCCTGTTCGCTCGCCTCTCAGAACCAGGTCGCCTGCCATCTCCAGAACCATCCAGGCCTTTCGATCGACCCGGCGGCGATCATGCGCGGCACCATGTCGGTGGAGCATGCCGCCCACTGGGTTGCTTCCAATGCGGCCGACAATCCGATCGTTTATTCCACCTCCTCGCCTGAAGTCGTGAGCTTCGTGCAGCAGCGCTTCGGCCGCGAGGAATCGGCGAAGATTCTTGAGGATTTCTTCGGCGGCCTTGCCAAACGGCTTGCCGATTCCGGCACCCAGCTGATCGTCGTCGGCGGCGGCGAAACCTCAGGCGCGGTGGTCGAGGCGCTCGGCCTCAGGCATATGATCATCGGCGCCGAGATCGATCCCGGCGTGCCGGTGCTGGTATCGGAACGCGGCAACCCGATGCAGCCGATCGGACTCGCGCTGAAGAGCGGCAATTTCGGCTCGCCCGACTTTTTCGCCAAGGCATTGGACAGGATTGCAGGCCATGAGTGAGACCCTACTGCGTGAAGCCATCGTACGCTGGGGAAAATCGCTTTTCGACCGGGGGCTTACGGCCGGCTCTTCCGGAAATATTTCGGTGCGCACCGCAGAAGGCTATCTCGCGACCCCGACCAATTCCTGCCTCGGCTTCCTCGATGCCGAGCGGCTGTCGAAGCTTGATAGCGACGGCAGGCATGTGTCGGGCGATGCGCCGACCAAGGAACTGCCGCTGCATTTCTCCTTCTATGAAAAGCGGCCGCAAACAGGAGCCGTGGTGCACCTGCACTCCACCTATGCGACTGCCCTTTCCTGCCTTGCGGATACCGATCCAAAGGACGCCATTCCGCCGCTGACGCCCTATGTGGTCATGCGCGTCGGCAAGGTGCCGGTCGTGCCCTATACGCGGCCGGGCTCAACCGACGTGAAGCCGCTGATTGCCGAGATTGCGGCCGAACACAGCGCGGTGCTCCTGGAAAATCACGGGCCCATCGTTTCGGCCGCCACGCTCGACTCCGCCGTCTTCGCGATCGAAGAGCTGGAAGAGGCGGCGAAGCTTTCGATCATTACGCGCGGTATGAAGGTGCGGCAGCTGAATGAGGAGCAGATCGCCGACCTCAACCGGCATTTCAAGCTGCGCTAATTCCTGCTCCATTCGGGACGCAAAACCGCTTCTCGCCTTTGGAATTGCTTAGGCAAGCTCAATCAGGAGCGCCCGGTGATCGGAAACTTCGGGCTGTTCGACGACCTCGAAGCGCTCCACCACGACCTCTGGCGTCACCAGCATATAATCGGCAAAGCGCCCTTCCTTCGGATAGAGCGAGGTGCGGGTATCGGTAAAACCCCTGCTGGTGACGAGATCGTTGAGGCCGAGGCGGCCGAGCTTTTCGAAACTTACGCTGTCAGGCAGCACATTGAAATCGCCACAAACGACGAGGCGTTCGTCACCCGGCCAGACGCGTTCGATCAGCTCGACGAGTGCATCCGCCTGGGCATGACGTGCCGGGATGTCGCCCTTGCCGGCGGGATCGCGCAGGCCGTGAAGCTGGGCGATGGTGACGGAAAAGCCGCCGGCATAATCGAACAGGCGGATGCAATGGGCATTGCGCGAGCGCGGATGCTCGCCCCAGCCATCCGGCGAGAAACGGCCATGGATGAAATCCGCCGCCTGCCCGATGACAGGATAGGATCTGCGGACGAAGGTGGCGATCCCGAATTCGGACGGGAAAAGGATCTCGCCGTGAAAGAGGTCGCCGCGCGCAAACGGGCTGAAATAACCGTCGTGATCGGGAAGAACGGCAGCGATTTCGTCATAGAGACGGGCGCGCTGGGCCAACCGAGTGCCGCCGTCGCGATATTCCAGCCATTCCGGCGTATCGGGCGCTGACCGGATCAACTCCTGCAGGCAAAAGACGTCGGCCTCCGCATGCGCGAGATAGTCGATCAGCGGCGCGTGGACGCTGCCGCCCCAGGCATTCAGTGAAATGATACGCAAAGTCGTGCGAGCTCCCTTTCCGGGAGGAGACTAGCAGATTCGCCGGCCGATCAATGCCCGGGGCCGCAGTCCATCGGATCAGCGATAGCCAGCGTCATCTGCCGGCTTGCCGGGCTCCTGCACTTCGGCGAGATACCGCCAGCAATCCGGCCGGGTGCCATCGAGATCGGTGAAACCATAGGCATCGGCCAGCTGGAAGCTCGAGAGCGACTGGCCGTTCCATCTGTTGCGATCGGGATCGGCAGCGAGTGCGGCGACGGCTCGGCCGGTGAACCGCGGCGTTTCCGATATGACGAAATGCGGCTGGACTTTTGTACCGTCACGCCAATTTTCTTCCTTAATCCCATAAATTTCCAGCATCATTTCTGAACGCATCCAGCCCGGCGAGAGCGAGACGGCAGTGGCGCCATGGGCTGCCAGATCCTTGGCATGCGCCCAGGCCATGCGGTTCGTGCCTGTTTTCACCAGGTCGTAATAGGGGCAGAGGCGATAATGGGTGGCGTTGTAATCCGCCGTGCCATCCGTGACCTCTACCAGAAGGCCCCCCGGCTGCTCGATCATCAGCGCCAGCGCATAGTGGGCGGTGATGAAATGGGTGTCGACTGCAAGCCGCAGCATGCGCAGGCCCTTGTCGAGAGAATGTTCCCAGACCGGTTTGTTCCATTCCGTCAGATGTTCGCCACCCCAGATGTCGTTGACGAGAATATCGAGCCTGCCCTGCTCCGCTCGGATGCGGGCAACCAGCGCTTCGACCTGCTCGGGCACCAAATGGTCCACCTGCACCGGGATGCCGCGCCCACCCTCCGCACTCACCAATTCGGCTGTTTCCTCGATGGTCTCGGGCCGGCCATATTCGGATTGCTGCGCGCGTGTCGTCCGGCCGGTCACATAGACGGTCGCGCCTGCCGCGCCCAGTTCCACCGCAATGCCACGGCCGGCACCACGCGTTCCGCCGGCAACGAGTGCTACCTTTCCATTCAAGTTCACTGTCACTTCGCTGTCCTCCCCGCTAGAAAGAATTGGCCATATCGATCGGCTCACTTGTATATAAACGAATGTTCGTTCATAAATAAGGCGAGTGCAAGAGGGAATTTCATGCCGCGTCCGCGCACGCTTTCCGATGAACAGTTGCTTTCGATCGTTCTCGATGTGATCCAGTCGGAGGGACCGGATGCGGCGACCTTTGCGGCGGTCTCGAAGGCGAGCGGCCTTTCCGGTTCGACGCTGGTGCAGCGCTTCGCCACCAAGGCCGGCATGTTGCGCGCCGCCCTGCTCCACGCCTGGGACCGGCTGGATGCTGAAACCGCCCGACTTGCCGATACATTGCCGAAGACCTCGGACGGAGCGATCGCGCTTCTCGCCGCCCTTTCCCAGGACTATGGAGATAATCCCGCCTCCTATGCGGAAGGCCTGCTTCTGCTGCGCGAAGACTTCCGCGACCCGGTGTTGCGCGCCCGCGGCGGGGCGTGGGGGACCGCACTGATCTCGGCACTTGCCGAGCGTTTCGAGGGGCACAGTCAAGCACAGACCATTGCCAGGCTGATGCTCTCGCAATGGCAGGGATCGCTGCTCTGGTGGGGCTTCTCGTCCGATGGCGCGGTTGCCGATTACGTGGAGCGGGAACTGCGGCTCTTTCTTGCCGCTCTCAAGCCCAAATTAAACTAGGGCCTCCTGCGAGTTCTTATCGTTTGTGGAGGGGCAAACGGCCACGCTATCGACGGTGTGTCGGCCGTATCGCCGGCTGCGCAAAGAGGAACCGTCCGATGAACACAAGACATTGCCTTATCGCCCTCGCCTTGTCGGCGAGCCCGCTTCACGCGGCAGACATGACGGACAAGGCATTCCAGGAGATAGCAGATCGCGTTTTTCAGCCGGTGATCAGGGAATACGACATTCCCGGACTAGCCGTCGGCGTGACGATCAATGGCTCGGAATTCTATTATACCCGCGGGGAAGCCTCGCGCGAGACGAAAGCGCCGGTCACCAGCGACACGATCTTCGAACTCGGCTCTGTCAGCAAGATTTTTAATGTCACGCTTGCCGCCGCTGCCGAACAGCGCGGCCTGCTGTCGCTGTATCAGCCGGTTTCGACCTACCTGCCGGAGCTCAAGGGCAGCGCCTTCGACAAGATCTCCCTCGTCAATCTCGCCACCCATACATCAGGCGGCCTGCCGCTGCAGGTTCCAGACAGCGTGACTGATGATAGCGAGCTGATGACCTACCTGAAGAGCTGGAAGCCGGCCTACAAGGCTGGCACCATGCGCTCCTATTCCAATGTCAGCATCGGCCTGCTCGGGCGTATTGCCGGACAGCGTCTCGGCGGCACCTACCGGCAAGCCGCCGAAGGGCAGCTGTTTCCCGCCCTCGGTCTGAAAAGCACCTTCATCGCGGTTCCGCCTGATGCCATGGATCGCTACGCCTTCGGTTATGGCAAGGCGAACAAGCCGATCCGCGTCGGACCTGGCGTCCTCGACGACGAGGCCTACGGCATCAAGACCACGGCCCGCGACATGATGCATCTGCTGGACGCCAATTTGAAGCCGGACGCTCTTGCACCTGAATTCAGGGCTGCGATCGAGAAAACGCATACGGGATATTTCGATACGGCCTATTACACGCAGGACATGGTCTGGGAGCAATATGCTTGGCCCGTCGCGCTAAAGCAGCTTCTCGACGGCAATTCCGCAAAGATGAGCCTGGAAAGCCAGCCCGTGAAAAAACGGACAAAGCCGCTTGCGCCGCAGACGGCGGTGCTGATGAACAAGACGGGATCGACGAACGGTTTCGGCGCCTATGTCGTGCTGGTGCCGAAGTTGCATATCGGCCTGACGGTGCTGGCGAACCGGAACTATCCGAACACGGTCCGCGCCGAAGCGGGGCTGAAGCTCGTCCAAGCGCTGGAAGCCTACGCGGCGCAATAGCTGTCAAATGGCCGGCCGGGCAAGAATCCCGGCCGGCGTTGTCCGCGGTCACGACACCCTATCCATTCGTGTCAGAGGACAGGACTTCTTCTTCCGTGATATAGGGTCCAACCCCCAATCAGGATGTCCTGCATGTCATGGCAGACGCTCGAAGATCCGCTATACCAGTTTATTGTTCTCGTTCTGGCCAGTGCCGCGGCGCGGTTCATTTTCGGACGGGAACCCGCCTTCCGGCTGATCGCCAACTTCATCTTCTTCGCGCTGCTGACCGTGCTGCTCGTGAAACACGAGATTGCCCCCTATACGTCCGACATGGGCAAGGCCGAAGATCTTTTCCGGCGCATTTTCGTCGGGGTCGCCAAGGCCGTCTGGTGGATCGGTGGCGCAATGGTACTGGCGAGTTCGGTGCGGCTCTTCCTGATCTTCGAGCGCAAGCCGCGCGAGGCACGGCTGCTGCAGGATCTCGTTGTCGGCATCATCTATCTCGGCGCCGGGCTGTCGGTCGTGGCTTACGTCTTCGGCGCACCGATCGGCACACTGATTGCAACATCGGGTGTCTTCGCCATCGTGCTCGGCCTTGCGCTTCAGAGTACGCTGAATGACGTATTCTCGGGCGTCGCGCTCAATCTCGGCAGGCACTACAGCGTCGGCGACTGGATCGTTCTCGAAGACGGCGTGCAGGGCCGCGTGGTGGAGACGAACTGGCGCTCCACCCATCTCCTGAACGGCACAAACGACCTTGTCATCGTACCCAACAGCGCACTCGCCAAGGCGCGGCTGACGAACCTGACCAGCCCTGAAGAAGCCCATGGCGTCTCGCTGAAAATCCGGGTCGTGCCTTCAAGCCCGCCGGCGACCATCGAGGAGACGATGCGCACGGTACTCTTGAGCAGCAACGCCATCCTGAAGTCCCCCGTCCCGACTGTCAGCGTCACCGGGCTTGACAGCAGTGCCATCGAATTCGAGCTCTCCTTCCGTGTCTCCGGACTGGGCGAGGCGACCGCTGCCCGGAACGAAGTCTACGATCTCGTCTATCGTCACATCAAGGCGTCAGGCCTGCAGCTTGCGTCACCTGCAGGGTCGTCGCTTCCCCCAGCTGCGGATCCGCCGGAGGACGCCGGGAAACATCCGAACTCGGCCTGGCGCCTGCTCAACGCCATTCCGCTCTTCTCGACGCTGACGGAAGACGAAAAGGAATCGCTTGCGGCCGACATGAAGCGGCTGACCTTCCGGAAGGATGCGTTGATCGCCACGCAGGATACGTCGCTGACATCATTGATGGTCGTGCGGCGCGGTGTTGCCGTCGTCGAGCGGAAGGAAGGCAACGAGACGATCGAACTCGCCAGAATCGCGCCCGGTGATCTCTTCGGCGAACGCGGCGTGCTGATGGGTGCGCTTGAGCCGGCCAATATCCGTGCGCTGACATCCGTCGTGGTCTACGAAATCGCCAAGGATCACCTCGCGGCGATCATGCAGGAGCGGCCGGCACTTGCCGAAGAGCTTGGTCTGCTGCTGTCTCGCCGGATCGAATCCGAGAAGCATCACTTCAGTGCAGGCGTGTCGGGCGAAGCCAGCCATCCAACGACGCTGACGACGCGCATAAGGCATCTGTTCCAGATACCTCACAGCACCTGGTCATGACGGTCAGCCGGCCTTTTCCTCGGGCTCCTTGGCATCATCTCCGACCGTCAGCGGCCAGTCGACGACGTAATCTTCGAAATCGTCGACAGCGACCTCGTTTTCGCTGATGGTGCGGCCGCGGGCGGAAATCCCGGCGGCATGGACAGTCTCGGGATCGCCTGAGACTAGCGGATGCCACCAATAGAGATCGCGGCCCTCATTGACGAGGCGATAGCCACAGGTCGGCGGCAGCCATGCGATTTCGGGAACGTTTTCCCTGGTCAGCTGAACGCAGTCGGGCACGAAATCCCAGCGGTTCGGGTAGCTGGAACAGCGACAGCTTTCGCTGTCGAGCAGCTTGCAGCGGATGGAGGTGAAATAGACATCGCCGCTATCCCATTCCTCGATCTTGTTCAGACAACAGAGGCCGCAGCCGTCGCAGAGGCTTTCCCATTCCTCGGCATTCATTTCGGCAAGTGTCTTACGCTTCCAGAAGGGCAGATCGTTCATCGTTCGTTTCTTGCAACAGCCGCCCGCAAATTCGCGTGACGACCGTTCAACTCTCTTGTTCTTGTGCGCAAAATCAACCAATTATTCAACTTGCTCCGGCTATCCGGAGAGTTGCGGCCCCTTTCAGGCCCCGCTCCGGCGTCCGGATTTTACGGTGCCGAGCGTGCTCAGGCGGGAATATAGGACGTGCAGGATCCGGACAACCCAAATAATGGGTCAGATGTTGGTTCAGAGGGCCCCGAAAACGGGCAAGGCAAGCAGCAGTCGAAAAACCGTCACCTGCTGCTGCGCATCGATTCGTGGATCGACTCGACCGTCTGGAATGCCGGTTTTCGCGCAGCAGAGATCTGGGAAGACACGACCATCTTCTTCCGCCGCTTCCGCGTTCGCGGCTGGAAACGTGCGGTGTTCGAACTCGCCGGCGAAGGGCTGACGCTCGGCGCCGTCGGCATGGTGCTGATGCTGGCGCTCGCCCAGCCGGCTTTCGAGGCCACCAAGGAAGACTGGCGCAACCGCGGCGATTTTGCCGTCACCTTCCTCGACCGCTACGGCAACATTATCGGCCATCGCGGCGTCATCCACCAGAATTCCGTGCCGATCGACGAGTTGCCGGATTCCCTGATCAAGTCCGTGATCGCCACAGAAGACCGGCGCTTCTTCGACCATTTCGGCATCGACGTGATCGGCCTCTTCCGCGCCATGGTGACCAACGCTCAGGCCGGCGAAGTCGTGCAGGGCGGCTCGACGCTGACGCAACAGCTCGCCAAGAACCTGTTCCTTTCCAACGAGCGCTCGATCGACCGCAAGATCACCGAAGCCTTCCTGGCGTTCTGGCTGGAAGCCAATCTCTCCAAGAAAGAGATCCTCGCGACCTATCTCGACCGGGCCTATATGGGCGGCGGCACATTCGGTGCGGCGGCCGCGGCGCAATTCTATTTCGGCAAGAGCATCACCGATGTGAATCTGGCCGAATCCGCCATGCTCGCCGGCCTGTTCAAGGCGCCTGCCAAATATGCGCCGCATGTGAACCTGCCGGCCGCCCGCGGCCGCGCCAACGAGGTGCTGACCAATCTCGTGCAGAGCGGGCTGATGACCGAGGGTCAGGTGATCGCGGCACGGCGCAATCCGGCCAATGTCGTCGACCGCAACGAGGTGGAATCGCCCGACTTCTTCCTCGACTGGGCCTTCGACGAGGTACAGCGCCTGTCGCCGCGCTTCCACCAGCGCTCGCTGATCGTGCGCACCACGATCGACATGGGCATCCAGCAGGCGGCCGACGATTCCATCGAGACGTCGCTGCGCGAATATGGCGAGGCCTATCACGCCAAGCAGGGCGCGATGGTGATGATCGAAAACGGCGGGGCCGTGCGCGCCATGGTCGGCGGACGCGACTATGGCGAGAGCCAGTTCAACCGCGCCACAAAGGCGCTGCGCCAGCCGGGCTCCTCCTTCAAGGTCTATACCTATTCGGTGGCCATGGAGAGCGGGATGACGCCGAAAACGACGATCATCGACGCGCCGATTTCCTGGGGCAACTGGAGCCCGCACAATTACGAAAACCGTTATGCCGGCCGCATCACGCTGGAGACTGCGATCGCCCAGTCGATCAACACCATCCCGGTGCGCCTTGCCAAGGAAAAGCTCGGCATCCAGCCGATCCGCGCCATGGCCAAGGCCATGGGCGTCGAAACGCCGATCCGCGACGACGTGACGATCCCAATCGGCACGTCCGAGGTGACGGTGCTGGACCAGGCGACCGCCTATGCCGTGTTCCCGACCGGCGGCTATCAGTCCCGTCGCCATGGCATTACGCAGGTTCTCGATTATGACGGCGACGTTCTCTACGACTTCGATCGTGACGAGCCGCCCGCCCGGCGGGTGCTGTCCGAACAGGCCGACAGCTACATGAACCAGATGCTGTCGCGGGTGCCCTATGTGGGCACGGCGCGCAAGGCAGCCCTCGACAACGGTGTCGTCACCGCCGGCAAGACGGGCACGACGCAGGCCTATCGCGATGCCTGGTTCGTGGGCTTCACCGGCAACTATACTTGCGCCGTCTGGTTCGGGAACGATGACTACACGTCGACCAACAACATGACCGGCGGCTCGCTACCGGCCATGACCTTCAAGCGCGCCATGGATTATGCCCATCAGGGCGTCACGCTGCGCCCCATCCCCGGCATCGAAAACCCGCTGCCATCCGAAAAGGATGTCGCCAAGGCACAGGCCAACAAGCCGAAGGACGGCGTGCCAACGCTTGTCCGCCCGCGCATGCTGTCGGTGCAATCGACAAACATTCTCAAGGGTATCGGCGAGAAGCTGAAGGATGCTGCGCCGCTCGAGGTGCAGAAGGTGGCGAGCGCGGAATGATGCTTCCGCTGTTTTAGTCGGACCGCCCTTCGACTTGCCAAGAGTTGGGGGACACATCGCCCCATGGCATTCCACCCTCCCAGAATCAGTGGTAACCCTTTCAACTGATTTGATCTTCAAGTTTGATCTTCAAGGGCGCAAGGTGTTTCGGTTTCCCCTTTTCATCCTGATCACGCTGATCGTCGCCTTCGGCGGCGGCATCATGATTTCGCTTTACGCGCTGGATGCGACGCAGGGATTCGGAGCGATCAAGCTCGGCGCCTGGGAGGCCTTTCCGGAACTCCAGACCGTCGACGCCGACCCCTATGCGAAGTCGCATCGCGCGCGCGCCGGCAAGCTGCTCTATGGCAGCGCCGAAGGCCTGACCTTTACAGCAAGCGTGGACGACAGCGGCGAGCGACTGAACGCTGCCTGCCATTACCGCATCAGCGGCCAGACGCCGCCGGCACGGCTGTGGACTCTGTTTACCGCAGACAATGCCGGCAATCCCGCCTCCCTGCAGCAGGCCCTGCCGGCGGCGCTGAATTCATGGACGGTCCTTCGCCAGCCGGACAGCAGCTTCACCATCGACATTGCGACGCGGGCCGAGCCCGGCAACTGGCTGGCACTGCCGCAAGCCGGTACGTTCCGGCTGGTGCTGACGCTGTTCGACACGCCAACGGCCGGCAGCTCCGGCGTCATCGACCTGTCGATGCCGAAACTGACCAAGATCGGATGCGGCAATGCTTAGGGTGTTCTTTGCCCTTCTCGCCGGGCTTTTCGGCGCAGCGCTTCTGCATCTCGTCATCATTCTGGCACTGCCGCATTTCACCGGCCGCGATGCGGCGACGCGGGTGGAAGCGGAGGGCGATCCGAACAATTTCTATCTGCTGACCGGCCGATATGATGAAGCAGGGCTCGCCAATGGCGATCCCTTCGTGCGCACGGCCGTCTGCTCCTTCGATGTGGGCGAGGATCCGGTGCACTTCACCGCCAAGGGAAATGTGCCCTTCTGGTCGATCGCGATCTATGACAGCGCTTCGAACGAGGTCTTCAGCATGAACGACCGCACCTCTGTCGGCGGCGCTCTCGATGTTCTCGCAGCAGGCCCGATCCAGTTGACGGACCTTCGAAAGAACCTCCCGCAAGAGCTGGAGCAGACGATCATGGTCGAGATGGCGCATCCCGAGGGCTATGCGGTGCTGCGCACGCTGGCGCCGCAGGCAAGCTTCGACGAGGCTGCGCGCGCCTTCCTGACGGAAGCGGGCTGCGAGGAACTCGACGCCCGCTAGGGTTGTTTTCGTGAATTACTTATTCTTGACGCGCGGCGCAGAATGCGCCGGATTTTTCTTCGGGGTTTCGACGATCCGTTCGTAACGGACGCCGGTGAACCAGAGTATTTTTGCTTCACCGGGCTCCTTGCCCGAGCGGCGCGGCGCCTGCGGCAGCCGGTCCGCCAATGCGACTACAATTGCCATTCTCGTCTCCATGCACTGCCCGAGACGGATGAACTTGCGTTGGATTTCACCCTGCCCGCCTTGCTGCGGGCCAGCGCGTCCTCAAGCGCCGGATGAACCGGACCGAGGGCATTCGCGCCTTTCTCACGGCACCTACCGAAATACCGTGATGTTGCGGAGCTTCCACGATCCATATTCCCAAATCGCGTCGTTCCTGTCCGAATTGAGACACACGACCGTTAACAGATTACTAATATTCAGCCGCTGCTTTGGGCAGCCTGCTCGGCACTCAGATAACGCGCAGAACGGTTGTTTGGTTTCAGCCGCGGAAAAGAAAAGACAGGCTGAAAGCCGTCCGATAAAATTAGAGATAATTCATATAGTTAATGGCTCCCCGCCAATGAAACGGCGCCCAAGCCCCCACTGTTGCAAATATGCATCATTAAAATATGAATTGCGGCCAGGATGGATGGGTGTATCGTAACTCCATCGGCCCAAAGCTTTTAAGGCGATGGCCGCTTGGAAGTCACACGTGCTCTTGCTGTCATACGGAGAGCAGCCCATGCCCTTTTTATATGGTTGCGCATTCACGTCAGAGGATTTGGACGTGTTAAGTGGCGTGCTAAATGCGTGGTGCGCTGAAAGACATATCGACATCAGAAGTGTCGAGGCGCAGTTCGCTGCTTCGACCGCGCTCGACCTCTACCAGTCGGGCCACCACGAACACGACAAGCTTCTGTCGGCACTCAACGGCCGCACTGGCCTATAGATTATTTGCCGGCTATTTATCCGCATGTCTGGAAACTGCGAATGCCCGTGTTCCGGGGGCAGGTGATTTTATTTTGCCGGCTTACTATTATGCGACACGCGAAACGTGTATATTTCTGTTGCATTTTAATAGAATCTTCAGCATGCATTAACCGTGCCGGTGTAGGATTTGTTCATAACCGTATGGTCTGACGCGCGTCCCGCCAGCGCTTGTCGGCCCACGGTGTCCCGCTTGTTCTGCGTTTTCAGGGTGTGCTTGTGCGTGACCGGTTTCGAGACCTAGAGGGCCCGTTGGCCATCAGGAAGAAGGACGTGGTGTTAATGGCGACTGTCAGCAGTTTCGAGAACCTGTCACATCCGACACGCTCCGAACTGCGCCAGTTTGCCGAACTCTTCATGCCACTTTTCCAGGCATCCTCCGAGGAAGCACGGCGCCAGGCCGTCGCCGCACTTTCCCAATGCGAGAACATGCCGGCAGCAGTCGCCCTCTTTATCGGCAACCAGCCGATCGAAATCGCCGCTCCTTTCCTCACCTCCTCCAAGGCAATCGGCGACGATACGTTGATCACGATTGCCCGCACCCACGGTGCCTCGCATGTGAAGGCGATCGTCAGCCGGGACTCTCTCTCGCCCAAGGTCATCGATGCGCTGGTGGCATTGCGACAGGCCGAGCCGCGTCCTTCCGCCGCCACGCCTGCCGAACAGCTGCCCATGCCTCTTTCGCCGATGCCTGCTCCGCCGGAAATGGACCAGGAAGAAGCCCAGCGTCTCGCCAATGAAGAGGCGCTGCGCGAGCGCATCCGCGGCCTTGCCGGCCATCTCGGCCGCGATGACGACGACCGGCTTGGCCTTCGTTCGCTATCCGATATTCAGGAGGCGCTGCTGGTGCGCTTTGCCCGCTCTCGGGAAGCCACGCATTTCGCCACCGCACTTGCCGATGCGCTTTCCGCCAGCCGCTGGCTTGCTGAACGTATCATGCTCGACCTCTCCGGCCAGCAGCTCGCGACGACGTTGACAAGCCTTGGCATGGGCTTTCTTGACTCCGTCTTCGTGCTGGAAAAGCTCTATCCGCATCTTGCCGAGGTGCAGCACAATGTCAGCCGCGCCTTCCTCGTCCTCGATGCGCTGGACCCGGAAGAGTGCCATGCTCGTGTCGAGGCCTGGCGGCGGGCCGACAGCTACACCTACAATCCGGACAGTCCGGCCGCAGCCAAGCCGGCGCCCGCAGCCCAGGCGCAGGCTCCCGCCTATCGCTTCATCCGGCAGGCGCCGCTGCGCGACCTCAAGAGCGTCAACCGGGCGCGCTAGAGCGCTGTGCGTCCGTTCGGACGCACAAAAGTCGCTCTAACTCTTTGATTCTACACATCAGGCTTTCCAAAAATCGATTCCGATTTTCGGGCCGATGCTGTAGCCATCTGGTGTTCGCGCCTGTACTGCTGCGGCGCAACGCCGGTGATACGCTTGAACGCATTGCTGAAAGCGCTTTCCGATTGATAGCCCAGCGAATAGGAAATCGCCGAGATCGGCTCCGCGCCTGACCGTAGCGCC
Organism: Rhizobium sp. BK379; assembly: GCF_014193955.1. Lineage (NCBI taxonomy): Bacteria > Pseudomonadati > Pseudomonadota > Alphaproteobacteria > Hyphomicrobiales > Rhizobiaceae > Rhizobium > Rhizobium sp. BK379. Next base: position 1,051,188 of record NZ_JACIAD010000002.1, on the reverse strand, counting down.
TTCGCGCCAAGCCGCATGCGCCAGCGCAGCAGATAATCGAGCGGTGAGATACCGGCTAGCTCCCGGAACCGCAGGGCGAAATTGGAGCGCGACATGCCGGCCGCATCCGCCAGATCCTGCAGCCGCCAGTTTCGCGCGGGATCGCCGTGCAGCAATCGGATCGCCGCGCCAACACGCCGGTCGTTCAAGGCCTGCATCCAGCCCGGCGCTGCCGTCTCGGCCTGAGCTAGCCAGACACGGATGAGCTCCACAAAGAGAAGCTGGGCCAAATGATCCGCCGCAACCGACCCGCCGGCGCGCTTCTCATCCCATTCCTCTCCCAGACGCGACAGCAGCCAGCGGATGGCGGCTGCCTCCCGCGACTTGCCACTGACGAAGAGGATAGGAGGCAGCGCATCGAGCAACAGGCCGGCATCGGCATCATCGAAAGTCACGCGCCCACCGACGGCAAACAGGCATTCCCCCGGCAAGTCAGCATGGATGGAACCGACATGGTCGGGACCGAATACCTCGGACGGCGAAAGCGGCGGCAGCGATGGGTCACTGCACAGGATATGGGTGCCGCAATTGACGAGGAGGAAGCAATCGCCGGCCTCCAGCCAGCGTGGTTCACTTCCTTCGGAGACCAGGTAACAGCCGCCTTCGAGCACGGCATTGAACTTCACGCCATCGGAGGCAAAGCGGATGGACCAGTCACCCTTGGCTCTGAGACTGGCGGAAAGCAGGCTCCTGGCCGAGAGCAGCGACAGGACATCGGAGAGAGGGTCGACAGGAAACATTTAGGACGATCACGCAAGCAGATTGGATTTCAGCGCATGGATAATCCTACATCGGATGGCCTAGGTCTAGTCCAGTAGGAGCGGACAAGCCGCCCACAAGACAAATGCGAGGACTTCATGCCGACTTCCCAATATCCCCTTCCCTCCGGATTCAGCCGCTCGACGACATCAGAAGAAGCGCTCGGCAATGCCGATCTCACCGGCAAGCTTGCCGTCGTTACAGGCGGCTATGCCGGCCTTGGCCTGGAGACGGTGCGTGTGCTTTCGAAGGCCGGAGCTTCGATCATCGTGCCGGCGCGTGATACCGAGAAGGCCAAAGCGGCGCTCAAAGACCTGCCGCGTATCGAGATCCATTCATTCGATCTTTCCAACCCGGCCTTGATCAATGCCTTCGGCCGGGAATTTGCCGCGAGCCACCGGCCGCTCGATCTCTTCATCGGCAATGCTGGTATCATGGCAACGCCGCGTGCCCATGACGACAGGGGGTTCGAGCGGCAGTTTGCGACCAACCATCTCGGTCATTTCCAGCTTGCCGCATGGCTCTGGCCAGCGCTGAAGCGCTCCGGCAATGCCCGCGTCGTGGCACTGTCATCGGGCGCGCATCGCTTCTCCGCCATCGATTTCGACGATCCGAATTATCAGCGCCGACCCTATGATGCCTGGAAATCCTACGGCCAGTCGAAGACCGCCAACGCACTCTTCGCACTCGAGCTCGACCGGCGCGGGGTAGAACATGGCGTACGCGCCTTCTCGGTCCACCCCGGCTCGATCCGGACGGAGCTGACCCGCTATGTCTCGGACGCGGATATGGAAGCGATCGGCTTCCGCGATACCGACGGCAATATACCCTCGCATATCGCGGCCCTCTTCAAGACGATCGAACAGGGTGCGGCAACCACCGTCTGGTGTGCGACGAGCCGCCAGCTCGACGGCATGGGCGGCGTCTATTGCGAGGACTGCGATATTGCTGAGGCGCTGCCTGCCGATACGACGGAGCTGCGCGGCGTCATGCCCTGGGCAATGGACGAGGAGGCCGCCGCGAGGCTCTGGACGCTGAGCGAAAAGCTGCTCGGTATCTCATTCGAGTAACTTTCTCGCAGGCAATTCCAGCCGACGCGTGATGCCGACCATCTCCAGGAACACCTCGTCATGGCTGACAATCAGCAGCGCGCCGTCATAGGCTCTGAGGCCTGCTTCGACGGCCGCGATGGAATCGATGTCGAGGTGATTGGTCGGCTCGTCGAGGATCAGCAGCGACGGCGGTGTCGCACCGCCGAGAACGCAGGCAAGGCCGGCACGCAGAAGCTGGCCACCTGACAGAGTAGAGACGATCTGCAGCGCAGCATCCGCCCGGAACATGAAACGGGCAAGGGCTGCGCGGCAGGCATTCTCATCCGATTGCGGGTTCAGCCGACGGAAATTGTCGCGGATCGAGGTTTCGGGGTCGAGCAGGCTGACGCGCTGGTCGAGCATCGAGAAAGAGGTCAAAACACGCACCGCTCCCTCCCATGGCTGGAGATCGCCCGCGATCAACGCCAGCAGGGTTGTCTTGCCCGAGCCGTTCGGGCCGGTGACTGCGATGCGTTCGGGTCCGGTCATGTCGACGGATAGTTTACGGATGATCGGCTCGTCGATTTCGTAGCCGGCGGTCACCGCGTCGATCTTCAATACCGATCTGCCCGGCGGCAGGCCGGTCGAGGGCAGCTTGACAGAGAGCGGTTGCAGGACCTCGATGCGTTTGCGGGCCTCCTCGGCATCCTCAAGCGCCTGGCTATGGCGGCGTTCGGCAAGGCGGGCATTCTCGCCGCTGGTATTTTCCGCCTGCCGCTTGAGACCACCGGCAACGATTCGCGGCATGTCGCCCTTGGCCGCTTTCTTCTTGCCGGCACTGTCCCTGCGGGCCTTGCGCTCGGCCGTTTCCTGGGCACTGCGGGCGACCTCCGCCACGCGCTTTTTGGCGTCCGCCAGATCGTGCTCGGCGGCGGCCAATTCCAGCGCCTTGCGGGCGCGGTAATCGCTCCAGTTTCCGCCATAGCGGGTGGCGCCCAAAGTCGTCAGCTCGACGATCGCATCCATCGTCTCCAGCAGTTCGCGGTCGTGGCTGACGACCAGGGCGCCGTGGCGCCAGCCTCCAAGAAGCGAGATCACCGCTTCGCGTCCATACCGGTCCAGATTGTTGGTCGGCTCGTCGAGGATGAGGAAATCCGGCTCTTCGAAGATCAGGGCGGCGAATGCCGCGCGCGTGCGCTGGCCGCCGGAGAGAGTTGCCAGCAAAGTCTGCGGCCCAGCGGCAAGACCGGCACGTTCCAGTGCGGTTTCGATGCGGGCTTCGAGCGTCCAGTCGGCAACAGCAAGCTCATCGGCAGTGGCTTCGCCGCTTTCGGCACGGCTGAGAATGGCAAGCGCCTGCGTTGCGCCGAAAAGATCGGCGACCGTTTCATCCGGCCCAACCTGCACACTCTGGCGCAGGATGCCGATAGTGCCGGATACGGCAACGGAGCCCGTCTGCGGCTGCAGTTCGCCGGCGACGAGCTTCAGGAGCGTTGTCTTGCCGACGCCATTGCGACCGACAAGGCCGGCGCGCTCCGCGTTGAAGCTCAGATCGATATTGGAGAAAAGCGGCCGGCCGTCAGGCGTGGACCACGAAAGATTGGAAACTGTAATGGATGCAGGCATGGAAATCCCCGATGGCAAGGCGAATTGGCGTTGCGATCAGGTTCATATCCATTGAGCACACATCCTGTTGGTATTGCGGATGGCGGTAAACTAGGCGGGAATTGGCGTAAATTCAAGGCAGCGGTCAGCTGGCCGTCGGGATGAGTTCCGAGACCTCGTCCGCCTCCAGCTCGACGATCCAGAGATCCGGGTCGAACTTGCGCTCGCGCTCCAGCATTTCCTGCACCTTTTCGGGCTCGGCGCGTTCCAGCCTGATTTCGAACAGCCGGTCGCCGCTGCTCTCCTCGTCGAAGAAGCTTTGCGGGGCCGGCGCATAGAGGGTTTCAAGCCCGTCGCGGAAGCGCTGGCGAATGAAGATCGCGCCAGCTTCTTCCGCGCCCTTCTTCTCCACGGCAGCAAAATCGCCGGCGGAGAAAACCCTGCGGACAAGAGCGGAAACGTAGATATCGGCGCGCAATCTCATGGGCGGGACATAGACCGGATGGCAGATGGCGGCAACGCTATACTTTTACCGCCAATCGCAAACCACCCCAATGCCTACCGCGGACTGTGATCGGGGCGGAAATATCTTTCATCATGACGAAGTTGCCGCCGCCCATGTCCCGCCGGTAAGTCTGGACAAGGAAGGGCGCAGTGCTTCTGCCGGCAGCAAGTCCGACGCGATCGTTGAAGATGCGGCGATTGCGGCAATTGGCAGTGTTCCAGACGACATCGCCCGGCCGCTGCGGCTCGGAGAATTTGCGATTGTGGGTCGGCAGGTAGCCGTTTTCATCAATGGCGGCACAGAAGGCGATGCGCTGGTCGGAACCCGCCACCGGCTCCTGGATCGGCGGCAGCAGCCGGTCGGCGAGTTCAGTGAAGGGCGCCATCATCTGTACCGGATCGGTGCCCGATATCGGCTGGTAGTGGCGGTTGAACAGGCTCTCCATGCCGATTGCGCCTTCGGCAACGGCACGCTCCAGGGCATGCGATATCTGGCCGGCGACGGATTGGGCCTGTTCGATCCAGTGGCGGTCGGCGGTTTCCACGCCGGCGCTCGCGGTCAGTTGGATCAGCGTTTCCGACAGGCCGACGACGCTGTCGACGCGTCTGGCTGCCTGCTGCAGCCGGCCGTTGGAATCCAGCACCTCGGCCGACATTTCTCCGAGCTTGGCGACGAAGCCGGCGCAATCGCGATCCACGGCCTCGGTCGTGTTGGCCATGACGGCGGATGAATCGAGGATGCGGGTAATGACATGTTCCATGCTTTCGAAGGCGCCGCGCATCGCTTCGGACTTTTCGCTGACGCCGGCAGCGCTCTTGCGGGCGCCGCCGCCGACAGTCGAGAGACGATCGATCTTGAGCCGAAGCTGCTCCAGCGTTTCCTGGATGGAGCCCGTGGCCTTGGAGGTCTGCAGCGACAAGGCGCGGATCTCGGAGGCGACGACGGCAAAGCCCTTGCCAGCCTCGCCGGCACGGGCGGCCTCGATTGCCGCATTGAGCGCCAGGAGATTGGTCTGGCGGGCGATGGTGCTGATTTCGGCGGCCACCTTGTCGACGTCGGTCAGCGAGCGGGAGAAGCCGGAGATTTCCGCGCTGATCTCTTCCGAGGACTGTACCATGTGACGGATTTCCGAGACCGATCCGGACAGGCGATCTGCCGATTCCTTCAGCATGTGGCGCGCTTGCGTGGCGGTACTGTCCGTCTCACGCAGCGAAACGGCAACGGAGCGATTGGTCTCGGCGATGGAAAGGGCTGTGCGGGTGACCTCATCGAAGGCGGCGGCATGGCGGGCCGACATTGCCGCCATGTCCTGGATGGCGCCGGCAATATCGACAAGGTCGACGCCGAGCGTGGAAGCCTCTTCGGCGAGGCGCGAAAGGATATGGCGCAGCGCGTCGCGATCCGGCCCTTCCGGCTCGTAAGCCGGGCTTACGGCATTCTCCTCCACCGCCTGCAACGCCTGCATGATCGAGCTCCCCCAAGCTACATTAGGGAAGCTTCAAACAACATGGTTAACAACTGGCTAAGAATAGCGGCGCTTATACTTAGGTCTTAGACCCCCGCCCCCTTAAGCCTTCAGCTCTGCGTCAGACCCGTCAGTCTCTCACTCATCTGCCAGAGGCGCTCGGCAAGCTCGGGATCGGTCGCCCAGGGGCGCACGCCGAGCAGTTCCTCGGAGTCGGCCGGCACGGCCTTGGCGATATCGCAGTTCTCGCAATAGACGCCACCCATGCCATCCAGCTCATCGCTGACAGCGCACCAGACAGTGGTTGCCGCACCCTGGGCAATGGTCTTCTTGTTGTTTTCAGGGTCGATGACCGGGTTGCCGTCGGCATCTACATAACCGCTCGCCAGCAGATATTCGCGCGACTGGTGGCGAATGAGATCGGTCGTGACGATACCGCCCGGATGAAGAGAGAAGGCCCTCACGCCCTCTCGTGCGCCCAAAGCGTCCAGCGCAACGGCAAATAGCGCATTGGCTGTCTTCGACTGGCCATAGGCGACATAGGGCAGGTATTCGCGGTTCTCGAACATCGGATCGTCGAAATCGACGCCTGCGCGGACATGGCCGCGCGAGGAGACGGCAACCACACGCGCGCCTTCCGCCTTCACCAGCGCCGGCCAGAGCCGCGCGGTGAGCTGGAAGTGGCCGAGATGGTTCGTGGAGAATTGCGATTCATAACCGCGGCTGTCGCGCGTCAGCGGGTTGGCCATGACGGCGGCATTGTTGATGAGGAAATGCAGTGGCTTGTCGTCTTCGAGGAAACAATCGGCGAACTCGTCGATCGAATTGGGATCCATCAGGTCCATATAGGCGAATACCAGGCCGGGCACGTTTTCGCCCGCCGCCCTCGCCTTCTCGATATTGCGGGCGGGCACGATCACCTTGGCGCCGGCGGCCGCCATCACGCGGGCGGTTTCGAGGCCGAGACCGGCATAACCGCCGGTGACGATCGCCACCTTGCCGGTGAGGTCATGGCCGGCAATCACCTCTTGCGCCGTGGACGCTGCACCGAAACGTGAACCGATGGGAGCCTGGGGAGTGGACATGAAATGTCTCCTTTCAAGAGGATTCCGTCCCGTGGGTGACGGAAATGTTCTATCTCTTTGTTTTTATGCAGTTCGAGACGTAAAACCGCTGCACACGTCTGCCGGAATTGCTCTGGTCGGGAAATATCTATCTCCGGCAGGTGGGATTCTGAATGCTTGTAAATCCCGATTTCTTGCGCCATCGTACAGAGATGACAAGCGATCCCCTCTCCGAAATGCTCAGCCTGCTCGATGCCCGCTGCCTGATGGCGGGCGGTCTGATTGCCGGCGGCCCCTGGGCGCTTGCCTTTCCGCAGCCGAACCGCATCAAGATCAGCGCGGTGGCCAAAGGCCGCTGCTGGCTGGTGCTCGACAATGGCAGCGAGCCTATCCTGCTCGAAGCCGGTGACGTCGTCCTGCTCAACGGCAAGCATTCCTTCATGCTGGCAACCGATCTTGCGATGGAGCCCGCCGATGCCGTCACAACCTTCAAGGAGAAGAAGGTCAATGGCATGGCGCGGCATGGCGTGGGCGAGGATTTCCTCTATATCGGCGGGCATATCGCGCTTGGGCCGGCCGGCACGGCGCTGCTGCTCGACGTATTGCCTCCGGTCATCCATGTGCGGGCGACCCTTGCCGAGGCCGGCGTGCTGCGCTGGCTGCTGGACCAGCTGGTGCGGGAAATGGCGGCCGGCAAACCGGGCGCGCTGCTTGCCTCGGCCCAGCTTTCTCAGCTCATCTTCGTGCAGGTGCTGCGCGCCCATATCATGACGTCGGAGCCGCTGACGGTCGGCTGGCTGCGCGCCTTTGGCGACGAGAAGATCGCGCCGGCGCTGCGACTGATGCATTCAGACCCAGCGCATGACTGGCAGCTCGGAGAGCTCGCGAAATCCGCCGGCATGTCGCGCACCAGCTTCGCCCTGCGCTTCAAGACGGTCGCGGGCGTTGCCCCACTCACCTATCTCACCGCCTGGCGCATGCGCCTTGCCGAGCGGGCACTGCGCGAGGGATCGATGCCGGTCTCCTCGCTGGCGCTTTCACTCGGCTATACCTCGGAGAGCGCCTTCAGCAATGCATTCAAGCGCGTGACCGGTATTGCGCCGAAGCGCTACCGGACTTCGGCCGCTATCAATGTCGGGCCGATCGAAGAGGTGGTTGATGTCGAAGGTCGGGTGCGAACTGTGGACTACCGGCTCCTGCGGCTGGCGAGCCAGCCGTCAGCCCTGTCGCAGCAGGGCTGATTTCAGTCCGTTATTGCTCAGAGCGCACCGATTTCCTTGAGCTTCTTCAACACGGCTTCGCTGGGTTCGCCATTTTCCGGGAGATTGTAGTGTTTCTGGAAGTGCCGGATGGCGGCGCGGGTCTGTTCGCCGGCGACACCGTCGACGCCGACATTGGCGTAGGCCATGTTGACCAGGCCCTTCTGGATCTTCAACACCAGATCGACACTGGAAATGCCTGACAGCGGAACCTGTTTCGGCCCTGATGGCGCCGTCTTGACGGTCTTTTCGGCGCTGCGGATAGCGGCTGCGACCGGATCTTCCTCCGTCGCCTTCGACGTCACGTCTTCCCGAGGTTTCTCCGGCGGGACGGTCGAGGGACCGACTGCATCGGTTCTGAGCGCAGCAAGCACTTCGGGCGTCGCATCGCCGCTTTGCGCCATACCGACCGTTTCCTCGAAGAAAAGGATGGCTGCGCTGGTGCGCGGGCCGATGACGCCGTCGGCATTGCCGTTATAGAGGCCGCGGCGGATCAGTTCCTTCTGGATGTCCATCACGAGCTGGCTCGGCTGCTGGCCGGCCGCTGCAGATGGCGGCGTGGTCTGGGTCGTCGCCGCGGCGTCGTCCGGCCGCTCGATGCGGAACGTGGTGACATCGCCCTGCGGCTCGACCTGCGGGCGGAAGCCTATGGCGGTCGGCGCGCCCGGATCGCGGGTGCGGAAAATCGGATGCGGATGCGCGCCTGGCTGATACCAGAGTGCATTGGCAGCGACGAAGGAGAAAATGACGACGAAGGCGATCGTGCCGCCGGCAATGGACGGATTACGGCCGATGACGCTTCCAAGCGCACCGGCGCCCTGAAGACCGAGGCCACCCAGCGCAGTCGCACCCTGCAGGCCGATGCCGCCGAGTGCTGCCGCACCGGTCATCACAAGGCCCGGCTGCTGCCGTCCCTTCCTGCCCTTAGGCGATTTTCGCTTGCGCGCGGCCATCGAATAGCCCCTTTTCCAGTTCTGCGGCACCCGCCGCGCCCTTCAGCCGCGGCGGAAACTCGACCGTTTCCACCTGGCCGGCATTTTCTGCCGCCGGGGCTCCGGAACCATCCGCCGCAATCTCGATGGTGATGATCGTGCCCTCGCCAGGCTGGCTGGCAATGGCGAAATTGCCGCCATGCAGGGCGACAAGGCCTTTGACCAGCGACAGGCCAAGACCCGTGCCCTCGAATCGACGGGTATAATCGTTCTGGATCTGGACGAAAGGTTGGCCGAGTGTGGCGAGCCTGTCGGCAGGAATGCCGATGCCGGTATCGCTGACAGTGAGCTTCAGAATGCCGTCGCGCATGGCCGCATCGACGGTGACCACGCCGCCCGTTTCGGTGAATTTCACGGCATTGCCGACAAGATTGATAAGGATCTGCTGCAGCGCGCGCTGATCGGCCACGACCTCTGCGATCCCGCGCTGGACACGGCTCGTGAGCGTCACGCCCTTGCTCTTGGCCTGCAGCGCCAGCATGGATTCGCAGGACCGGATCGATGCGCCGATATCGAAAGGCTCGAGCATCAGCTCGTAACGGCCGGCCTCGATCTTGCTCATGTCCAGCATCGTGTTGACGACGGAAAGCAGATGCGCACCGGATTCACGGATCAGGCCGACATATTCGCGCTGGCGCTCGTTCTCGAACTTGCCGAAATATTCGCCGATCAGGATATCCGAAAAGCCGAGGATGGCATTCAGCGGCGTGCGCAACTCGTGGCTGACGGCGGCCAGGAAACGGGATTTGGCATCGTTGGCCGATTCCGCATCTGCCGCGCGCGTCTGCGCCTCGGCGCGAAGCCGTTGCTCCACCGAAACATCATGCAACTGGGCAATGACGGCCGAAAGTATGCCGTCGACATCACGCCGTGCGGTCATATCCATGCGCAGATAAGCGAACTGCCTGTTATCGCGCGAGACGGAGGGGCGCTCCAGCCTGAGATCGACGGTCGCCTTTTCCTCGCCCTGGCGCAGCGCATCCAGCGCCTGCAGGAAAAGGATGCGATCGGAAACATGCACTTGCTCGAAGAAGCCACGGCCCTTCAGGTCGCGCATCCAGACGAGATAGTCGCGCTTGTCGCGGCCGCCGGCCATCGTCACGCTGCCAAGCGGATCGAGGAAGAGGACGAGGCCCGGGCTCATCTCAAGGAAGAGATCGTCGGCACTGGCTGCGGCTACGTGCTGTGGAATAGCCTGGCGGGCGAGCGCAATGCTGCCGACGGCAGAAAAAAGAAAGGCGGCGCAGACCGTGGCGACGCCGGCCGGCAGTGCAACTGCGGGGCTGGTAACGATGGAGAGGCCGACCGGAGCGGCGACAAGAGCGGCAGAGGAGAGGAAGACCAGGCGGCGCAGAATGGTGAGCTCGCTCTGACGCACAGCTTCGCCGCCGCTCGTGCGGGAAAGCCAGCTTGCAGCTGCCCGGTCCACGAGGGCTGTCGCCCAACCGCCAATGTCACTCAATACACGCACGCAATACCTGCCCGAAAAGGCCTTTCATTGACCCGGACAATAGGCCCTCGCGGCTTAAGGAAAGGATAAGGCAAAGTCGCCTTCCACAGCCCAAAAATGCTAAAAGTCCCGTTTTGGGCCATCTGCCTGGCTCTTTGAATTTCGTGGTTAATAGCAGGTAAGCGCCGGATTTTCCTCATATTTCAGCATCACGTTAACTCTTGTGGCAGAGCGGCGGGGCAAAAGTCCAGCAATTGCAGGCGGCGGCTGCCACCATGCTTAACGACATCTGTTAGAATTTGAGTGAAATGCCCCGAAAATACCGATCATTAAAATTTGAGATAAATTTGCCGCAAATGCCGATGAGTTTCGAAAAGCTGCATTCGCAACTCGGCTGTAAGGTGCAGACATACCGGACAACCGGCCCGATTCGGCGACAAGACCGGACGGGAAAAACAGGATGGGCAAGACAATGTGGTTTCTGATCAAAGGATCATTCTGGTTTGGCCTTGTGCTCGTCGCTCTCTCCGTTTTCTCTTCGGAGAGCTCCGACAATGCCGGCCACCCGCAATTGCAGCTTTCCGACGCCTTCACCGCGGCAAGCGGCGCTTACGTCTATATCACCGGCATGTGCTCCGAAAAGCCCGAGGTCTGCAGCAAGGGTGGGGAGACCCTGACGGCTCTCGGCTACCGGGCCCGCGAAGGCGCCCGTGTCGCCTATGAGCTGCTCGACAGCCAGTTCAGGGACGACAACTCCAAAATGGCCTCCGCAAAGACGGCCGTGCCGCCGGCGCCTGTCGCGCTTGCCGCTCCTTCCCTGCCGGAGGCCATCACTAATACAATGCGCGAGGCTCAGGCCGCGCTGAACCAGCCGATGCCGCACCTGCCGCAGCCCTACCGCCCACCGGTAGACGACGGCGCTTCGACCGAACGTGTGGTAACCGGAACCATTCCGGCCGGGTCGATCCCGCTGCCGACGCCGAAACCGGCGATCTGACGAATTTCGCGGGCACCTCGCCCGCACCCCAGCTTGCATCGGTGGTCCGCATGACGCGGAGATGCCCCATGCCTGACGTGCCTGCCCTGTTTATTTCAGCACTTTGCTGCGCCGTGAGGATGCCCATCCCTCACGGCGTTTCTTTTTAACGGTTCAAATCTGCGGTCGCTTCGCCTATATGAACTGATAATAGTGAAAGGCCTGAACAAGCATGGCGACCCTCGACCAGATCATCGACGACTTTTCCTTCCTGGACGATTGGGAAGACCGCTACCGCTACGTTATCGAACTCGGCAAGGCGCTGCCTGATCTGGCAGACGAGAAGAAGACTTCCGAGAACAAGGTGATGGGCTGCGCCAGCCAGGTATGGCTGGTCACGCATACAGCAGGCAATCCCGACAATCCAATCATGACATTCGAAGGCGATTCCGATGCGCATATCGTGCGCGGCCTCGTCGCCATCGTGCTTGCCACCTATTCCGGAAAGACTGCTGCCGAAATCGCCTCGCTCGATGCTTTCGAGATCTTCTCAAAGATCGGTCTGACTGAAAATCTCTCCTCGCAGCGCTCGAACGGCTTGCGCTCGATGGTCAACCGCATCCGAGAGGAAGCGCGCGTGCGGGCTACCGCCTGACAGGTGCGATCCGCACGAGAAAACAAGCCTTGAGACCAGACGGTTCGGCGCCCGGAGAAATACGCCGGCCGCCGAACCTGATCTTGACGATCCGTTATTTGCCGTTTGTCATCCTCTCACCGAGACGTTCGGCCCGCTCGGCAAGCTCCGGCGTCAGCGCCTCGCCGAAATCGGCCGCTTCGAACACCTGACGGATTTCGATCTCGCTCGGACCGAGCATTGGATTGGGGCAGCGCTTTACCCACTCGACGGCTTCGTCCATATCCTTGACCTGCCACAGCCAGAAACCGGCGATCAGTTCTTTGGTCTCGGCGAAGGGGCCGTCGATGACCACGCGCTTCGGGCCATCGAAGGCGATGCGCTTTCCCTTGGAAGACGGATGCAGGCCTTCACCCGCCATCATGATGCCGGCATTGACCAGATCCTCGTTATACTTGCCCATAGCCCCCAGAAGCTCAGTCGTGGGCATGATGCCCGCTTCACTGTCTGCCGTCGCCTTGACGATGACCATTACGCGCATGTCTCTTCTCCTCTTGTTTGCGGCGGCATGAGTGCCCGCCCGTCCTCGATCTTTCATGTCATTCCGTCGTTATCGCAAAACCGCTGCGCACTTTTGCGCGACATGCTTTAGAGACGGATGAGCAATCGCGGGACCGACATTTTTTGCCGCGCTTTTTTTGAAGATAGATGACGAGAGCCGAAATCACCGGAAGAGACGACCGGTAAATACAAAAAAAGCCGGGCAACAGGCCCGGCTCTTTATCATGCAGCGGTGCAATACTCAGCCGCGGCCGCGCTTGCGGCGCTGTCCCAGGCCCATTTCCTTCGCAAGGCGCGAACGCGCTTCGGCATAGGCCGGGGCTACCATCGGGTAATCGGCAGGCAGGTCCCACTTCTCGCGATATTCTTCCGGCGCGAGATTGTGATGCGTCATCAGGTGGCGCTTCAGGGACTTGAAGTTGCCGCCGCATTCGAGGCACGTAATCTGCTCGTCCTGCACGGACTTGCGGACAGAGACCGCAGGCTTCTGCTTTTCGACGACCGCTGCCACCGGCTGCGGTACGGATGTGTTGCTCAATGCCGAATGTACGTCGGAAATCAGATTAGCCAGGTCGCTGACCGGGACAACGTGGTTGCTGACATAGGCCGCGACGATATCGGCCGTCAGTTCCACAAGCAGCTCCGGCGCATTGCCGGTCGCCATATCCGTCATATTCTTTCTCCTGTTAGCATGCTCAAACGGTCCTTCTCCCAAAAAGACAAAGAACCCTCGTCGTAGAGCCAAACACCAAAAGAGCAGCTTACAGCCTTTGTTTCGAAAAACCGGAATCCACCCCTAGATTCCGAAGACCGTACTCTGCACCAATACTGCCTGACGGTGAGCTACTACGTATTCTTCCAGGCCGTCACCCAGTTAGACATTGACAAACAAGGCTAGGAGACCTGGAAGCAGTACGATTCTAATTCACAATCAGAACTCTACTTGGATTTTCAAATAGCATCGTTTTCGCAAAAGGCCAATTATTAATTGTGATTTTCCTAGAAAAAAAATCCATCACAAAGAATTGGTCAGCGGTTCAGCAAGCTTTACTCGTGCTTCCAGTGCATAAGTTTGCGTAAAATTGCTTAAAATTCTGAGTAGCCCTCGCCCTCAGCGCATTCGCATATCGTCACGTACTGAGATATCGGCCGGAAAATGTCCTGATATATGCGAAGCTCTCGCAAGAAGGTGTGCAGAAACCGGTGCAGTCAGGATAAAAAAGAGGAAACCGGCCAACGCTCTTGCAAGCACAGCAAGTTCGCCCGAATAAAGCCCGGCAGCAAGCAACAACAAACCGGAACCGACCGTGCCGGCTTTTGAAGCGGCGTGCATGCGCGTGTAGAGATCCGGCAAGCGCGCGATACCGATCGCGGCCACCAGGGCGAAGAAGGCACCTGCCAGCAGCAGGACCGCAGTGACGATAGCAAGCGCATAGTCCATTATCATTCGCCTCTCCCCTGCGTCCCAGATGCCACGGCTCTCCGCGAGAGCACGAAACGGGCGAAGGCGACGGTCGCCAGAAAACCGACGAGGCCGAGCGCGATGGCGATATCGATGTAAAGCGAAAACCCGGTGCGCACCGCAACGACGGCAATGAAACCAATGGCGATGCCCGTCATCATGTCGAGCGCCAGGATGCGGTCGGGAAGAGTGGGGCCGGCAATGACGCGCCAGACGGTCACAAAAAGCGCAATACAGAGAATACCGAGGGCTGCAATGGCGGCGGCGGAAACGATGGCGGCAGGCGTTATCATCCAAAGGCCTCCATGATACGGCGCTCGAAACCGCCAGCAATATCGCGCCTGACCGCGGCAGGATCGGCGCAGTCCAGCGCATGCACATAGAGCGTGCGCCGGTCCTCGGAAACGTCAACCGAAAGAGTACCCGGCGTCAGTGTGATGAGATTGGCAAGGAGCGTGATCTCAAAATCGGTTCTCACCGTCAGCGGGAATGCGAGGATACCGGGCGCCAGCTGCATACGCGGCGAAAGCACCGTCAATGCCACCCGCCAGGCCGAAAGCGCCAGTTCCCAAAGGAAAAGCCCCGCCAGCAGGAAGATGTGCCAAGGGCGGATGCGGCGCGGCGGCGAACGGCCGGCGAAGGCCTCGCGCACGACTGCGAGCGACAGCAGCGACAGGGCGAGGCCGAGAACGAAATTAAGCGGCGAGGCGCTGCCGGTTACGGCGACCCAAGCGACGGCAAGAGGCAGGCTGAGGAACAGGACTGTCATCGTATGGTCCCTTCCGGAAAGACGGAGAAGATATAGGCGGAGGGATCAGCAAGCCCGTCGGCGGCGGAGCGCGCGAGTTGCAGCAACTGTTCCGGCAGGAGACCGATGCCGATGACGAGGATCGTCAATGCCGCAAGCGGAAGACCGGCCGTCCAGCCGGTCCGCACCGGAGGGAGCGCCGGGGACGCGGGACGCCAATAGGCAAACAGGAAGACGCGGCCGCAGGCAATCGTCAACAGGAAGCCGCCGAGCAGGATCGTGCCCGCCAGCCACCACGCGCCGACATCGAGCGAGGCCTTGACCAGCAACACCTTGGGCCAGAAGCCGGAAAAGGGCGGCAGGCCGCAGGCGGCCAGCAGCAGCATCAGCGAAATCGCCGCGAACCAGCCATTCTGACGATAGAGGCCGCCGAGCGCAGCCAGCGAGAAGGAGCCGCCTCGCCTGCCTGCTTCGCCGGCCAGAAGATAGAGCGCCGTCATCAGCACTACCGAATGCAGTGCATAGAAGACTGCGCCGCCGAGGCCTTCGGCGGTGCCGAGTGCTGCACCGACCAGCATATTGCCTATACCCGAGATCACCACATAGCCGAGCAGACGACGCAGGTCGGTTTCGGCGAGGGCACCGAGTGCGCCGACGAGGACAGTCAGGGCTCCGACGACAGCTATCAGCAGGCTGAGCTCGTCGCGCTCGGCCGGCAGCAGCATGACCAGGACGCGCAGCAGCGCGTAGATGCCGACCTTGGTCAGGAGGCCGGCAAAGAGTGCGGAAACCGCGATGCGCGGCGTGTGGTAGGAGGCCGGCAGCCAGAAATTGACCGGAAAGGCCGCAGCCTTCATGGCAAAGGCGAGCAGGAAGAGGCAGGCGAGCGTCATCAGCGGCGCCGTGCCGCTCAAGGCTGCTGCCCGCTCGGCAATGTCGGCCATGTTGAGCGTGCCGAAGCTCGCATAGAGGATGCCGACAGCAATGAGGAACAGCGTCGTGGCGATGAGGTTGAGCACCGCATATTTCAGCGCCCCATCGATCTGCGCCCGTTCGGAACCGAGGATCAGCAGGCCGAAGGAGGAGATGAGCAGCACCTCGAACCAGACGTAGAGGTTGAAAATATCGCCGGTCAGGAAGGCGCCGGTGACGCCTGCCATCAGCAGCATCAGCAGCGGGAAGAAACCGTATCGGCGGCCGCTTTCGGTGGTATCTGACAGGGCATAGATGCCGGCTGCCAGGGCAGCGACCGCTGCGGCCAGCGCCATCAGCGCGCTGAAGACATCGACCGTAAAGGCGATACCGAAGGGCGGCAGCCAGCGGCCCATGACCATGGTGAGCGGGCCGTGTCCGACGACCTGCTGCAGGAGGGCAGCGTCAAGGAGCAGCAGGACTACGAGGCCGGCAATTGCGATCCATGCCTGCAGGCGCGGAAGGCTGCGCAGCATCAGGAGCAGCGCACCGAGGCTGATGCAGAGCACGACCGGCAGGATCGCCAGCCAGTGGGCGGGCGGGACGGGAGCGGTGACCATGGCGGCCGAGAGGTCGGTGACGGGGGCGGCCATTAGTGGGTGCCTCCCGCGAGGGTCGGCGCATGGGCACTGAACATCCGCATCTTACTCACGATCAATACCCCAAAGGCGGCAGCGGCCGGTCTTCAGGTTCGGCATCGTGCATGCGGGTCGTATCATCGGTGCCGAGCTCCTGATAGGCGCGGTAGGTCAGCACCAGCAGAAAAGCGAGGAAAGAGAAGGAGATGACAATGGCCGTCAGGATCAGCGCCTGCGGCAGCGGATTGGCCGCACCTGATGGCAGCATGTCGGCCCCGGCGGGTATGATCGGCGGCACGACACGGGTCAGCCTTCCTGCCGTGAAGATCAGCAGGTTCACGGAGTTACCGAGAATGGCGATGCCGAGCATCATGCGGATCGAGAAGCGCGACAGGATCAGATAGACAGCGGCCGAAAAGAACAGGCCGACGAGAATGGCAAAGAGCGCTTCCATCAGTCCAGCTCCCTTTCTTCCAGCGCCAGCGCGATCGAAGCGACGGCGCCGAGCACCACGAAATAGACGCCGAGATCGAAGAGCATGACGCTGGAGAGCGGCACTTCCACACCTGCCAGGACGGGATAGACCCAAAGGCCGGTCATGAATGGCACGGCAAAGAAGATCGAGATCAGGCCGGCGAGGCAAGAGAGCAAGAGACCGAAGCCGGCAATCGCCAATGGATGGAAGCGGATCGCCCGGCGCACCGCGTCCACGCCGAAAGCAATGCCGTAAATCGCCAGAGCCGAAGCGGCGATCAAGCCGCCGATGAAACCGCCACCCGGCTCGTTGTGGCCGCGCAGCAGGATAAAAACGGAAAAAAGCAGCATCAGCGCGGTGATGAAGGGGGCGACCGTACGGAAGATGAGGGTGTTCATCGCGTGCCTCCACAAAGAGACTGAGACGGCCGGGGACGTCTACAAACCTCCCTCATTCCTGTGCTTGTCACAGGAATCCAGCCACGACGCGTCTGCGTCGTGAATGACTCACTTGCAGCAAACCAAAGAGTCTCTCCTGCCCAAGGACTTGGGCAGGCTGGATTCCTGTGGCAAGCACATGAATGAGGTGAAACGGTAACGTCTCGCGATACCTCGAACGCTGCATTCGCTGCGAGGACAGAATCAGATTCCAAAGAGACCTGTCTCATGCCTCCTCCGCATCCGGATCGTTTGTCGCCAGCCGGCGCTCCGTGTTGCCGCGGATGCGGATCAGCGCAAGGATGGCGAGGCCTGTCACCGCCACGACGGCGATTTCGCCGAGCGTGTCAGTGCCGCGGAAATCGACGATGATGACGTTCACGACATTGGCGCCGTGGGCGATCAGCTTCGAATGGGCATTGAAGAAATCGCTGAGGGCCGTGTTGAACGGCGCCTGCGTGGCGCGCATCAAAAGCAGCGCGAAGCCGAGACCGCAGGCGAGTGAAAGTACGATATCGAAGAAGCGGCGGACGCCGTGGCGCGGATCGGTCGGCGACAGGCGCAGACGGGTCATGACGAGGGCAAGAATGACGACCGCGAGCGTTTCGACCATGAACTGGGTGAAGGCGAGATCCGGGGCGCCGAAGAGCAGGAAGATCAGCGCGACGGCAAAACCCTGAATGCCGAGCGATACGATCGCCGTCAGCCTGTCGCGGGCGATCAGCACGGCGACAAGGCCGAGTACGGCGATGACCATGATGCCCGCTTCGCGCAGGCGCAGGTCTGCAGGCCAGGCAAAGCCTGACGGCAGCCCGTCATTGATGACGAGCGGTACAAGCAGGATTGCGGCAACGCAGAGGAATGTGCAGGCGACGTAGATATCCAGCCGCCTTGGCTGGACGATGCCGATGAAACCGTGGGCGAAACGGACAAGTCCGGCGATGAAATGATCGAAACCGCGATCCGGGCCACGTGCGGAGTGCAGCACGTGGGCGACGAAAGCCCTGCTACGGTCGAGCTGCCAGTAAACAGCGATGCCGAGTACGATCGTCAGCAACGACAAGGCAAGCGGCAGGCCGATATGCGGGGTCAGCGAAATGGAAACCTCTTTGGGAGCGCCAGCAATAGCGGAGGCCATGGGCGAGGAGATCGCACTGTGGGTGACGCCGGAAAAGACTGCCGCAAGCGGACCTGCCAGAGCAAGGACGGCAGGGCCGAGCCAAAGCAGGACCGGCGCCTCATGCGGATGTTTGGGCGTCTCCACCAGTCTGCCGGCGAAAGGTCTCAGCCCCACCGCAAAGGCGATCGCAAACATCAGCGCATTGCCGAGGACGGCGATGGTGGTGGCAAGGACGGGATAGAGATCACTGCCGACGATAGCCGTATAAATTTCCTCCTTGGCGAGGAAACCGAAGAAAGGCGGCAACCCGGCCATGGAAAGTGCGGCGACGATAGCGATCGCAAAGGTCAGCGGCATGGCCCCTCGCAGGCCCCGCAGCCGCGTAATATTCCGCGTGCCGGTTTCGTGGTCGATGATGCCGGCGACCATGAAAAGCGCGCCCTTGAAGAGCGAATGCGCCACGAGATAGAGCACTGCGCCCTCAATGGCATAATCCGATCCGAAGCCGGTCAGCAGCACCAGCAGGCCAAGGGAGGAGACAGTCGTATAGGCGAGCTTCAGCTTCAGATCCGTCTGTCGGATCGCAAGCACCGAGCCGGTGACGAGCGTCAGGCCGCCAAAGACCGGCAGCAGAACCTCCCATGCGGGTGTTGCGCCCATGACCGGGTTCAGCCGCATCAGCAGATAGACGCCGGCCTTCACCATGGTGGCGGAATGCAGGTAGGCCGAAACGGGTGTCGGCGCCTCCATGGCGTTCGGCAGCCAGAAATGGAATGGAAACTGTGCCGATTTGGTGAAGGCGCCGCCGAGCACCAGCAACAGGGTGGCAAAATAGAGCGGGCTGCCTCTGACGACATCGCCGAACTGCATCAGTTCCGACAGCTGCGCAACGCCTGTCTGCCCCCAGAGCAGGAGCAAGCCGGCAAGCAGCAGCAGCCCTCCCCCGCCTGTGACGACGAGTGCCTGCAAAGCGGCGCGCCGTGCCGCCTGCCGTTCATAGTCGAAGCCGATCAGCAGAAAGGAGGTGATCGAGGTGAGCTCCCAAAAGATGAAGAACATCAGAAAGCTGTCCGACACCACGACGCCGAGCATTGCGCCCATGAAGAGGAAGATGAAGGAGAAGAACCGGCCCTGATCCGGATGGCCCTTCAGATACCCGCCGGCATAAAGCACGATCAGCGTGCCGATGCCGGTGATGAGCAGGGCGAAGGTGAGCGACAATCCGTCGAGGAACCAGGAAAAACGCAGGCCCAGGCCCGGCACCCAGTCATAACCGCCGGTTATGATTTCGCCATCAGCGATCTGCGGCACGAGACGCAGGAAATGCAGGAAGGCGAGCAAAGGGGCGACGGCGAGCAGCCAGGCGCCGCCTGCGCCGAAGGCACGAATGATAAAGGGAGCCGCAAGAGCGCCGATCAACGGCAGACACAGGGCCAGAAATGTCAGAGCCGTGACATCGGCCATGTCCCCTCCCCGTGAGCACGGATGAAAGCCGGCAATCAGCCTTTTCCAAGGCTTAGGTGAATCGGCTGATAGCCTCAAGCAATTTCGACAACCCGCAATGGATGCGGGCTGTGTTCACAGGCTTGACGTTCAGGAAAGGCGCGTGGCGAGACGCAAAACGGAACCGTGCAGGATGAAGAAAGCGAGCGGCAGCGGCCAGACCAGACAGGCGACCAGCCCTGCGATACGGAACACCGTCCAGCGATCATGATTGACCCAGCCCTCCAGCAGGGTCACACCCATGGCAATCGCGGCGACTGCGCCATACAGAACAATCATCAGAGTATGAAACACCGTTTGTCCCCGAAACACGCAGCATTAAGCTTATTGGCACACTAAAGATAAAGCACGGGTGATTCGTCGTCTTCCCCCGAATTGGGTAGATGACAATTGGGGCGCTGAAGCGGCACAGTCTGCTTTGGGGACTTGATCACACCGAGGTTTCCATCCTCAGGCACTCTCAGGACAGGCCGAGACGGCTATTGGCGGGCGAAAAAGCCGCGGCGACGGCCTTCGTCCCAAGAGAACATCAGTTCTCCTACGATGACCGCAAGAAAGATGTAAGCAACGACCCCCATACTCACTTCTTTTCGCACGTATTTTGCGTTATAATGACACCTCTTTTAGTTCGCACCCGTCCAGTAAACATCCAACTCTGCTGAGGCAGAGTGCGTGGCATGTGTATTCAATTGAGTTTCTACGAAGCGAGCACAAGGTTTTGAACTGGAGCAAGACAGCCGCTGACGCCGGGACGCGGCTATAGTGACATCGTCAAAATGCCCGGTGAAATGTCACGAAAGCGACTGAATTTCCGATCGGAGCAGTGGCCGTGTCCCACGAAACCCACATGGCAGTCAGTAGAAACGGTGGCGGTGCCTCGTTCGCGGCTGGCGTTCGGTTCGATATAATGGCGGGCCTTGTCGCCGCTGCGGTCGTACTGCCCAAGGCGATGGCTTATGCCACGGTTGCCGGGCTGCCTGTGAGCGTCGGTCTCTATACGGCATTCGTGCCGATGATTGTCTATGCATTGCTCGGCACATCACGCGTGCTGAGTGTCAGTTCGACCACCACCCTTGCCATATTGGCCGGGACCGAGCTTGGAACCGCCGTTCCAGATGGCGATCCAGGCAAGCTGGTCACCGCCGTTGCGACACTTGTGGCGTTGACCGGGGCTCTCCTCATTGCAGCCTCCGTGCTGCGCCTGGGGTTTGTGGCCAACTTCATTTCATCGCCAGTGTTAACCGGTTTCAAAGCAGGCATCGGCCTGGTGATCGTACTGGATCAGATACCGAAACTGCTGGGCGTGCATATTGAAAAGGCGGGCTTTTTCCGCGACATCATGAGCGTGGTCCAGCATATACCCGAAACGTCGCTGCTTACGCTGGCCATTGCAGCCGTGGCGCTGATCGCCTTGTGGATGATGGAAAGGCTCTGGCCCCACTCTCCGGCCCCACTCGTGGTCGTCGGCGCGGGCATTCTGGTATCCTGGCTCGCCGGTCTCAATGCCTTGGGTATCGCGACAGTCGGATTCATCCCGCGGTCGCTGCCGTCACTCACTCTCCCCAGCGCCAGTTTGGTCGAGCAACTCTTGCCCGGAGCGCTCGGCATCGCACTTATGAGTTTTACCGAAACGATTGCCGCGGGTCGGGCGTTTGCCGCACCGTCCGAGCCCCCAATCAGGCCCAACCGCGAACTTCTCGCGACAGGCACGGCCAACGTGGTCGGCGCATTCTTCGGCTCGATGCCCGCAGGTGGTGGCACTTCGCAGACGGCGGTCGTCCGCGCAGTGGGCGGGCGGTCCCAGACGGCCTCGCTTGTCACTGCTGCGACTTCTGCGGCCACAATGCTGTTCCTTGCGCCGCTGCTCGGCTTGCTACCACAGGCCGTTCTCGCCGCGATTGTGATCATCTACTCGGTCGGCCTCATCGCTCCGGCGGAATTTGCGGCCATCCGCAAGGTGCGGCGAATGGAATTTCGCTGGGCACTGGCGGCATTCCTCGGCGTGCTCGTGTTCGGTACGCTTCAGGGCATCGTCGTCGCGATCGTTCTTTCGCTGATCGGTTTGGCCAGTCAGTCGGCGAAACCGAAAGTTTACGTGATCGGCCGCAAGCCGGGCACTGACGTGCTCCGGCCGCTGTCTCCGGACCATCCTGACGACGAAACATTTGATGGTCTGCTGATACTGCGCCCGGAGGGACGGTTGTTTTTCGCCAACGTCCAGCAAGTCGCGGATCAGATTCAGGCATTCGTAGCCGAATACAAACCGAAAGTGCTCGCACTCGATATGAGCGGGGTCTTTGACATCGAGTATTCCGCTCTCCAGACGATGATTGAGAGCGAACGCCGCGTTACTGCCCAGGGCATAACCGTGTGGCTCGCAGGATTGAATTCCGATGTACTCGACTATCTACGCGCCTCCGGTTTCGCCGACAAGCTCGGCCGTGAGCGCCTCTTTTTTAGCATGAATGCCGCTCTGCAACGCCATTTGGAGCAAAAGAGCGGCAGCTAGGTATGGACTGGAGCCGGCAGCATTGCCGTGGTGCGTCGCTGCGCCGCTCTCCTTGGCATCTTCAATCTTTGCAATGCAGTCTTTTTGAGGGAGCAAGCTACTTCAGCCGAAAGTCGCTGGTGGACCGTCTCAGCGAGGGCCACACGAGCGCTGTAGGACAGTCCATCCCGCGCGTTTGTTTGAGCCACGCGGGTCGTCTTCTCACTATCTTAGCGGAGGAAACACCCATGCGATCTCGATCGGAACACCCCTTTCAGAATGCCCGCCTGCTTGCCGCTGGGCTTGCCCTGGCGGCGCTGACTTGCGCAACGTCCGCCCAGGCCGACGACACACAGGCGAAGAGCCTGCTAAAGGCGATGTCGGACTACATGGCAGCGCAGGACGCAATCTCCTTCGAATATGACACGAGCCTGGAGGTCGTTACCAAACAGAAGCAGAAACTGGCACTTGCAAGCTCCGGCGCGGTGAAGCTCAATCGGCCCGACAAGCTGAACGTCACACGCCAGGGCGGCTTCGCTAACGTCGAAATCGTTTTCGACGGCAAGACACTCTCGGTTCTCGGGAAGGACGCCAACCTTTACGCTCAGACGGAAGTGCCCGGAACGACCGACCAGCTGATCGACGCCTTGCGGGACAAATTCCATCGGCCGCTGCCGGCCGGCGACATCTTGATGTCGCACCCTTACGACGCGCTCATGTCCGAGGTCACCGACGTCAAGGATCTCGGGAGTGGCGTAATACGCGGCGAGGAATGCGATCACCTGGCATTTCGCACCAAGGAAGGGGTGGATTGGCAAATCTGGATTGCCCAGGGACAGAACCCCTACCCTTGCCGCTACGTTGTTACCAGCACCAAGGTCGCAGGCTTTCCGCAATATACGATTGACATACGGTCATGGAAGGCAGGGGCGGACGTGGCGGCAGGCGACTTCAGCTTCAAGGCGCCCGACGGGGCTCAAAAGCGGGATTTGAGCAAGCTTCCAGACGCTGACGAACTACCGGAAATATTCTCCATGAAATGATCGAACTTGAAAGGAGAGACGGCATGCTTAAATGGATCGCTATCACGTTGCTTGCTGTAGTCGCCGGGGGGTCAAGCATCGAATTTCGCGGCGCCCTCCCGGTCGAATTCAACCTGATGCCTTCCGCAGAGGCCAGGGTTGGGCGCCCGCTGACACCCGTCAGCGTCGCCGGCGTTGCCCGCAGGAGCGCAAGGCGATGCGCGGCAGGTGTCTATAACTGTTAGCCAAGGCAACTGCGCGCAGCGACCACGTCCTTTCAACGACAAACTGCGCGCAGCCGCCGGATCTGTCTGTGCAGGGGGTGTCGACATGGCAAAGGGCTCTACAGAAGACCATTCGTGTGAAACCTCTGCGTTGCTGGCCGAAGTGATCTATCGGTTCGCGTTCGATGCGCCACACAGGCCCCTGCCGCAGGATGCAGATGCTGCCCGTTTGCGGCTCGAGGCTGGCAATCGGGCTTTCGCCGAACTCCTGACCCGATTCGGATCTTCCAAGGCGACAACATTAAGTATCGATATCGACCCGCGGGATCTCGGCCTTTATCCAAGGGGCAGCGGCGCGCCAGTTCAGCAGCCGTTCGCGGCAATTGTTGGCTGTGCCGACGCCCGTGTTCCTGTCGAGCTAGTCTTTTCCGAGGGCCCGAACGACTTGTTCGTCGTCAGGACCGCCGGCAACGGCATCGGAGATGATGTCGTGGGGAGCCTGAGCTATGCGATCAGCCATCTCGGGGATAGTCTCAAGTCTATCGTGGTTCTTGGCCACAGCCGGTGCGGCGCCGTTTCTGCGGCAGTCGATGTCTATTTGCAGCCCGCCAAATACATGCACATCGTGCCGCTGAAGGATCTGCGGTGCATCGTGGACCGCACACTGGTCATCGTCCAGCTCGCAGCGACCTGGCTGGAAAGGGCTCATGGAGTGGAGGTCATTCGCCAACCGGGCTATCGCGCCGCACTGGTCGAGGTTGCGATCGTGCTGAACGCCGCTCTCACCGCCTATAGCATTCGGACGTGCCTCGGGCTAACCGGAAGCGCTTCGATCGATGTCGTTTACGGCATCTATCTTCTGGAGCAACGGCTCGTATGGGCGCCACGAGAAGAAGGGCAGAACTGGTTTGGGCTTGCGTCTGCGCCTCACGACGCGAATGAATTTGCTGTTCTGTGTGATCTCGTGGTTTCCTGCCCCAGGATACAGGCTTTGCTCGTTGCTTAGGGGCGTATCGAGAGCAGGAATAATCTCCGATCACGTGCGATGCCCCCAGGTTCAGCTCCCGGAGGCGCGATCCCAGTCTTGATCAATTGCACTCAACGCACCACATTTGCGCACGAAAAGAGATTGCCCCCATCGGCGAAAGGAGCACTCCATGGCCGAAACGACCACCACACCGAAAGTCCACAAGACCGATGCCGAATGGAAGGAACTGCTGACTCCCGAGCAGTACCGTATCACCCGCCAGCACGGTACCGAACGCGCCTTTACCGGTCCCTACTGGGATTCCTTCGAGACCGGTCTCTACCGCTGCGTCAGCTGTAATTCGCCGCTCTTCCGCTCCGACACGAAGTTCGATGCCGGATGCGGCTGGCCGAGCTATTTCGAGCCGGTCTCTCCGGAGTCCGTCACCGAACACAGCGACACGACTTACGGCATGGTGCGCACGGAAATCCGCTGCGGCACCTGCGAGGCCCATCTCGGCCACGTCTTCCCGGACGGACCGCCGCCGACCGGCCTTCGCTATTGCATTAACGGGCATGCGATGGTTTTCGAGCCCGGCAAGTAAAAGCTTGAAACCAAAACGAAAAGCGGACCCACGGGTCCGCTTTTTTCATATCAGGCCGGCGCATGGGATGAGCGGCGAGCGCCGGTCTTCCAGCACATGCTCTGCTGCAAGCCGTCCGAGCAGCGGTGCGAGAATGACGCCGGGATGACCGACGGCGACATAGGCGCCCTCGATGCCGGGCAGGAAACCGAGCCGCGGCATTTCATCGGAGAAGAATGGCCGGTAACCGGCAGCAGCCTCGACCAATGAGACGCCTTCGGGCAGGCGCAGGCGCTCATGCATGATCTTCAAGATCCGCTCACCAACCTTTTCCGGTGCGTTCTCCGCGGAATCATCGATATAGCCCTTGGCGACATGCAACATCTTGTCCGCTGATTGGCGAATTTCCAGGCCGGGGCCGCGGAGGATGCGGTTCACGACAGGCTCTGCGCACCTATAGCGCAGGATGATCGAGGGTGAGGCTTCGACGCCCGTTTGGAAATCCACGCTTTCCGTCAGGCGGTCGACCGCTGTTCCGCCTGCGAGGATCACGAGATCGGCCTCGATCGTGCCATCGGCCAGACGTACGCCACGCACCCGATCGCCCGAAAGGATCAGGCTTTCGACCTTCCGGCCGAAGGTAACGGGCACGCCGGCGGCATCGATCAGGTCCCGCGTCAGCCTTGCAGGATCGAGCGCGAGATCGCGAGGCGAGAAGATCGCGCAGGCGGGAGGCTCAAGCAGATTGGGCTCCCATGCTGCGATCTTTGCGGCATCGACCAGTTCGACATCCGTCCCTTCGGCGCGATGGGCTGCGGCGAAGTCTTCGGTTTCCGCAGTGCCTTTGAGCCAGAACAGGGAACCGGGACGCGCGGCGACAAAGGCATCCGGCAGATCGGACTGCAGGCGGGCATAGTCGGCGAGCGCCTGCTGCACGAGGCCGTAATTGACGGCTCCCGGTACGACATTGATGATATTCACCCAGCCGAAGGCCCGTGCCGTCACGCCGCTGCCGGCTCGCACATTTTCATCCACGACTTGGACAGTGGCTCCACGCCGGGCCAAATGGAAGGCAAGCGAAGCGCCGACAACGCCGGCACCAACGATAATGACGCGTATCTTTGCAGATGCCATGGCCGAAGCTCTCGTATAAAGCGGACTGAAGAAGTTGGCGGGCTTAGGCGCGCTGGATGACAGAGGGATGAAACAATGTCCATCGTCCGCGAAATCCTGCGCAGCGATCGGCTGGTGTTGCGCGAAATCACCGTCGCGGACCTGCCGGCGCTCGAGCGCATCTTCGCCGATCCGCTGTGCATGCGATATTACCCTTCCGTGAAGGATGCCGCGGCAACGCGCGATTTCTTCGACAGGCTCGCCTTCGGAAGCTATGAGAAAAATGGTTTCGGCCTCTGGGCGATGATCGATCGCGAGAGCGGCGAACTGCTCGGCGACTGCGGGATCACACTGCAGGACACGTCGCGCGGATTGGAGCCCGAGCTTGGCTACCACCTCTGGCCGGATTACTGGGGCAAGGGCTATGCCACCGAGGCCGCGCTTGCCTGCCGCGATCATGCCTTTTCGACCATGGGGCTGTCGCGCCTCGTCAGTATCGTCAGCCTGGAAAATCTTCCCTCGCAGAAGGTCGCCGGACGCGTGCATCAGCGGCGAGAGATCTTCAGCAAGCAGAACGCGGCCGGCGAGACGGTGGAACGTTATCTCTACATCAGCGAAAGGGCATCAGACGTATGAGCGCAGTTTCCGACGATCCCCTCTACCGCGACCCTTCGCTTGCGCAATTCTATGATACCGCCAATCGCTGGGGGCCGGATTTCAACTTCTGCATGAAGCTTGCGGAAGGCGCCCATTCCGCGCTCGACCTCGGCTGTGGCACCGGAGAACTGACGGCAGCGCTCGCAGCGACACGCGACGTCACCGGCGTCGACCCGGCCGCCGCCATGCTGGATATCGGCAGGGCGCGGCCAGGCGGCGACAAGGTGGAATGGATCGAGGGTGATGCGCGCACCGTTCGCCTCGAGCAGAAATACGATCTCATCGTGCTGACGGGCCACGCTTTCCAGGTCTTTCTGACGGAAGAAGACCAGCGCGCCGCCCTTGCGACAATTGCCGCACATCTCAGTCCCATCGGCCGGTTTGTCTTCGATACGCGCAATCCCGGTTTTCTTGGACAGCAAGACGTGCGTCATAGCAAGGTGCGCCAGCTCGAACATGCGGAGCTTGGTGCGATCGAGGCCTCGGACGAGTCGCATTACGATGAGACGAGCGGCATTCTTTCCTACGAGAACGGCTATCGCGTACTCTCGACCGGCGAGCGTTTCGCCGGACGTTCGAAAATCCTCTACACCCCGCGCGACAAGCTTGCCGCAATGATCAGCGACGCCGGGCTAACCGTCGATGCATGGCATGGCGACTGGGAAGGCAACCCTTTCCAGGCACAGTCGCGGGAGATCATTCCGGTCGGCCGCCTAGCCTGAGTTAATCCTGCTCCTGCGGGCAAGGCCAGTTTGACGGGACGGTAAGCCCCGAAGGCAGCTTCGTGGAGGAATCGCCACAGGCAAGATCGATCTGCGCCTGCTGCAGGCCTGTGGCGGCGGACAGATCCAGCCCCTCGATGCGGGTCAGGAACATGAAGGCACGGTCGAAGCTGATCGGGCCTTCATAACGTGCACCCGTCAGATCGGCGCGCGAGAGATTGGCGAGCGCGAAGCTCACGCCCGTCAGCACCGCCTTGTCGAAATTGGCGCGGCCAAGCTCGGCTTTCTCGAAATTGGCCTTCGTCAGTTGCGCACCGGTGAAATCGGCCCGCTGCAGCTCTGCACCGGCAAAGCTTGCGCCGTCGGCGGCCGCACCTGCAAAGGTGGAGCGGTAGGCCTCGATCTTGCCGAAATTGGCCCCCTGGGCACTTGCTCCGGCCAGAGAGGCGCGCACGAGGGTTGCCTTTTCCGCATTGGCAGATTTGAGGTTGGCACCGCCGAGATCGGTCAGCGAAAAATCCGTGCCGGCAAGGTTGGCGCCCTGCAGGTCGCTGCCCTGAAGCATCAGGTTCTTCTTGTTGCACTCCTGCCAGTCGAGCTCCGGCGAAGCCGTGCTGCCGCAACTGGCCGCCATCGATGGCAGCGAATAAGCTGTCATGACCAAGAAGGCCGAAAGACCGAGCACCGAGCGTCCAAACATCAACCTCTCCTCCGCGAGTCGCGCCATCAGAGATTCCTACAAGGCGCAGACTACGATAAAAATATGGTTAGTCCTCGCCAGCAATCAATCTGGAACCGGCCCTATCAGGCCTTCGGTACGCGCAGTTCCATGCAGGTCAGATCCAGCCAGCGGCCGAATTTGATGCCGACCTCGGAAAATGTGCCGGCGATGCGGAACCCGAGCTTCTCGTGCAGTTTGATGGAGGCGGCATTTTCGGCCTCGATGCCGGCAATCATGACATGGATGTTGGCGGCGCTGGCGCGCTCGATCAATGCACGCATCAGCTTTTCGCCGATGCCGGCGCCGCGGCAATCCTTGTCGACATAGACGGAATGCTCGACCGTGTGGCGGTAGCCATCGAAAGCACGCCAATCACCGTAAGAGGCGTAGCCGGCGACCTTGCCATCCATTTCGGCGACGATGACCGGAAAGCCCCTGCCCTTGCGGGCCTTGAACCATTCCAGCCGGTTGTCGAGATCGACAAGCGTTTCGTTCCAGATCGCCGTCGTATGTTCGACGGCGTGATTGTAGATATCTCTGACAGCAGGAAGATCAGCTTCGGCAGCGTCCCTGATAAGAACGGTATTGGTCATGTGGCAGGCCCGGCTCGGAATGGTCGTGTTCGAATAAGCTTGTTTGCACGGGGCATACGCCGGGCGCGGGCTTATGTAAACGCAAGATGTCAGAAGGTGGGGACCGAGAGGCTGAAGCAGGTCAGCACGGCCGAATAGTGCACGGCGGCGGCGGCCACCACGAAGGCGTGCCAGATCGCATTCTGGAAGCGGAGCCTTTCCCAGACATGGAAGATGACGCCTAGCGAATAGATGATGCCGCCGATGATGATCAGCAGCATGGAGGCATAGGGAATGCGCGAAGCGACGGGCTCTGCCACCAGTACGCCGCTCCAGCCCATGGCGAGATAAAGCAGGATCGCCAGCCGGTCATACCTGCCCGGGAAAACACATTTGACGAAGATGCCGAAGGCTGCGATCGCCCAGATGGCGATCAGCGTACCCAAGAGCAGCGGGTCATCGGCGCCGCGCTCCAGAAAGGGCGTGTAGGTGGCGGCTATCAGGATGAAGATCGCCGAATGATCGAACCGGCGCAGATACCATTTGGTGCGCGAAACCGGCCAGATATTGTAGGAAAAGGAAATGCCGAGCGTCAGCACCAGTCCCACGCCGTAAACCCAGGCGGCAACAAGCGCGCCGGCCGGGCTCCAAAGAGTGGCGTAGAAGATCAGTACGGTCACGCCGATCAGCGCAAAGAACAGCCCGACGCCATGAACAATGCCGTCCGCGATCAGTTCATATCTGTCGTAGGCCCAGCGAATGCCGTTGAACTCGCCCATGCACGCACCCTTACTCAGAGTAAGGGGATGGTCGCACCGAATTGGGCAAGGCGCAACCGGACGCCTGGTGGCGTCAGGTTAAATCTTTGTGACGAGCCAAGCGTGTTCTTGATGGCGCGCTTACTTGCCCGCCGCGCAATCCTCGCAGAGCGGCGTCTGCGGCAGCACTGCAAGGCGGGCCGCGGAGATCCCGGCGCCGCAGCGGGCACAGGTGCCGTAAGTGCCTTTGGCGATGCGTTCGAGGGCGGCATCAATGGCGCGCAACTCCTCTTCTCCGGCCTGGCCGAGACCTTCCAGCACTTCGTCGTTCTCGTTTTCGATGGCGCGGTCTTCGTCATCGATCGCCTTGGTGCGGCCGAGATCCGTGTCGATCTTTCGCAGGCGCGTTGTCAGTTCGTGCCAGCGATCACGCAGGATCTTTTCCTGTAATTTCATGTCCATGGGTTTCACGTCCTACCGGTCCACCAGCACCGAGCACTTGGCGTGACGCACCACGCGATCGGCGGTGGCACCGATGAAGTAGTTGTAGATATCGGGAAGATGCGAGGCGACCATGATGAGATCGGCACCGTGGTTTTCGGCAGCGGCCAGAATGCCGTTGGCGGGCGGACCGTTGCGGACTTCGACGGTGGCCGGAATGCCGGTCTTGGCAACGAGGCTATCCAGCCTGTCACGGCCTTCCTTCATGGCGTTTTCAACGACGTTTGCCGGCAACTCTATGGCGACGTAGGTCGGAATATCCTCGACGACGTTGAGGAGGATGATCTCGCCGCCATCGTCGAGCAGCTTTTCCGCCTTGCGGAAAATCTTCTCGCCTTTTTCGATGCTGCCGATTTCAATCGGAACGATGATCTTCCTGTACATGCGATCCTCCTTGAGGTGTTGCTCTTCGTCGTCAACTATCCTCTCTGGATAGATAAAGCGCATTGACTGATATCAAGTGGAGAGCCAGGCATCGTCAACGTTTTCAGAACGCTTCATCGTCAAAAATGGGCCTTCTGTGAACAATGCGAATAGGCCATATAGATATCAAGTACAGCAGCCGAGGGGAGCTTACAGGCGAATGGACCGGCGAAAATTCCTCGCGCTCGCTACGGGCGGCACACTTGCCGCCACCGCCGGTACGCCTTTCAATTCCAGGGCAGGAGATCATTTCATGACATCATCAGAAACTTCCTATGCGCTGACGCGCCCTGCCTATATCGACCAGTCGCACCTGGTCGTAAGAGACCTGGCGGCGGTCTCCGGTTTCTATCAGAAGATGCTTGGTCTCTCGGTGCTCGAAAAGACCGCAAGCGGTGAGGTTCTCGGTGTTGCCGGCCTGCCGCTCCTGACGCTGACGACGGATAGCAACGCACGCGAAGCGCCCCGCAACGCCGCCGGCCTGTTTCACACCGCCTTCCTCGTACCCAATCGTACCGAGCTCGCGCGCTGGCTTCGTCATGCTGCGCAGAACAATGTCACGCTCGAAGGCGCGTCCGACCATGTGGTCAGCGAGGCGATCTATCTTTCCGATCCGGAGGGTAACGGCATCGAAATCTATGCCGACCGGCCACATGAAGGCTGGAAATTCCACCCAGACGGCATGGTGGAGATGGCGACCCTGCGGCTCGATCTGCAGACGCTCTACAATAGCGCCCCCGATGACGCCTGGACCGGAATGGCTGACGGCACTGCGATCGGTCACATCCACCTGCAGGTCGGCGACATTCCGCAGGCGGATGCCTTCTATCGCGACGTGCTTGGCCTGAAGGTGATGGCCCGTTATCCGAGCGCGAGCTTCTTTGCAAGCGGCGGCTATCACCACCATCTCGCCGCCAATATCTGGAACAGCCGCGGCGCCGGCATGCGCGCCGACCACATGACCGGCCTTTCCGACTACAAGATTCGCTTCAACGACAAGGAAACGCTCGACAAGGCCGTGTTGAAGCTCGACGAACTGGAGATCAAGAGCGAGAAACGCGACGGCGGCGTCTTCCTCAGGGATCCGTGGGGCATAGGGCTGACGCTTTCAGCCTAAGGCGTCCACCCTCAGACAATATCAGAAGGGTCGTTTCGGCATTTTCCGAAACGACCCTTTTGTTTTCAGGCAATTACCAGTCGCCACAGGCTGGCGATGCAGCGGGTCTCGACGCCATCATGCCGCTGTAATAAACTGGGCGTATCCATCTACTTTGCAACCCTCAATAGATTTCGCAGCCATTCCCGATCGTAGCCCAACGAAATGTCCGCTTACGGACTGAGGAGGCAGAATGACAGTCGAGGACTCCCAGCGCGTCAAGCTGGTGGCGCAGCAGGTCGCGGCTGCCAGTCCGCCTGATGTGCAGGCAGATATCCGGGCGCTGATGCACAGCGCCGATAAACCGGAATGGCTTAGCGAAGCCGGCCGCGCCATGAACGTCCGCTATGGGGGCGTGCGCGCCCTGATGAACAAAGACCAGCCTGTCGAGGAAGGGGTGGATATCGGGCCGCCACCTGTTGGTAACGACGAGACGATCGTCTTTGCCGTGGGCACGCCGGTTTTCCTCGTCAAGAACAATGCCGTCGATATCGACAGCGCCCGCGAGGAGGCCAGGGCGTGGCGTCGCATCCTCACGGAAAACGCCGCGAATGTGAACCGGGCGATGGTCTCGATCGGCCGTGTCGACGTGAGCAACGCCGATCGCGATTATGCCGGCACGGCCTGGGTGATCGATGATGGCCTCGTTGTAACCAACCGGCATGTGGCCAATCTTTTCGCCGAAGCAAGCGGCACCGGCTTCAGGTTCAAGATCGGTTTCGACGCACGCCGCGAGATCGGCGTCAATATCGACTTCCTGGAAGAATACGGCAATGACGCCAGCGACGAGGTGAAGATCGAACGCGTCGTCTGGGTGGCGCCGGAAAGCGGGCCCGATGTCGCCTTCCTGAAACTGGAGCAAAAGTCCTCGCCGGTCGGACGTTTGAAACTCGACCTTGCTGTCGATCTGCCAGTACGCAATCTGCCGGTTGCCGCCATCGGTTATCCCGCCAGCGATTCCCGCTTTTCCGACCAGAGGCTTGCCGAAAAGATCTTTGGCGGCGTCTTCACCAAGAAGCGGCTTGCGGTCGGAAACCTGCTGGCCGCCGATGAGAACCGTGTCACGCATTCCTGCTCCACCCTCGGCGGCAATTCCGGCTCTCCGCTGCTCGACATCGGCACCGGCAGGGTGACCGGGCTTCACTACAGCGGCACCGAATTTATCGAGAATGACGCGGTCCCGGCAGCCGTGCTGCAGCGCTGCCTGCAACGCGCCCGCGGACTGCTCGAAGCGCCATCGAACGGGGAGATCATCGTGAGCAGCAAGGACGGCAATAGCAGCGGCGGCGGAAACGGAACAGGCAGCAACGGCGGGAAAGTAACGTTCACGGTGCCACTGAAGATCACCGTTGAACTCGATACAGCTGCGCTGCAATCATCGCTTTCCGGCGGACCGACACTCTCTTCTTTGGGGTCGACCTTCGTCGTGAATACGGCCGGTTCCGGCATTGATGCGGCAGCGGTTGCGCCGATCGCGATGCCGACCAAGGAACAGGTGTTTGCAGCGGTGCGCAGCGCGCGATCGCAATTTGCCAATCGCGAGGATGTCGTCGCAATCAAACCGGGCTATCGCTTCGAGAATGGCGAGATCACCGATCAGCGCGCCGTCGTGATTGCGGTCAATCGCAAGCTCGAGTTGGGTGCCCTGGAAGCACGCGGCCGCACGAAACTGCCTGATTATATCGATGGCGTTCGCACCGATATCACCGTCGCCTCGGCACAGGATCTCTTCGGCATCGATCTGGACGAAGCCGCGACAGCAAGCTGGCACACGAATTACAAGCCGCGCCCCGATCTGCCACTGAGCCGGCGCCCGGTCAGCGGCAAATTCGTCATCCATACCGGACCCGACGCAAGCTGGCCGCAGCTTAGCCCGTTCCTGTCGAAGACCCGCACCTCGCTGGTCGTTGCCATGTACGATTTCGGAGCGACGAATGTCGCCAACGGCGTGCTGGATGCGGTCAAGGGTCAGGCCGAGACCATCTCCATGGTGCTGCAGATGGGCGGAAAGGTGCATGATGGCGACCTGACGGATGCCGAGGCGGTCGCGCAGATCCGCGATGCGAAGGGCAACAAGTTCGATTTCGCGCCGGCCAGCGTCGGCAAGGATGGCATCTTCGATTCCGCCTATCATATCAAGGTCGCCGTGCGTGACCACAAGGCCATGTGGCTCTCGAGCGGCAACTGGCAAAGTTCCAACCAGCCAAACGTGGCGCCTTTGACGAACAAGGATGACGAGGCATCGGCGCTGCGGCTCTACAATCGCGAATGGCATGCCATTCTTGAAAACGCTGAGCTCAGCAAACTCTACGAGGCGCATATCCTGCGCGATCTTGCAG
The DNA here is from genome assembly GCF_014193955.1 of Rhizobium sp. BK379. Lineage (NCBI taxonomy): Bacteria > Pseudomonadati > Pseudomonadota > Alphaproteobacteria > Hyphomicrobiales > Rhizobiaceae > Rhizobium > Rhizobium sp. BK379. The sequence goes on along the minus strand of NZ_JACIAD010000002.1, from coordinate 1,017,307 downwards.
AGGCCAAGACGGTGACGGAGGCGAGCATCGTGCCGGAACAGCTGGTGTTCCTCCCAGCCAATCTCGCCATGGATACGCTCGAAGCGCCTCAGAAGCCGCGCTATTTCCAGCCGCTGACCGGCGAGCGCACGATCGACGTGCAGCCGATCCTGACGCCCGACAACTATATCGACGTCGTATTGCCGTTCATCCAATCGGCCAAGAGCCGGATCTATTTCCAGAACCAGAGCTTCAATACCAAGACAGTGGGCGACAACTATCGCCGGCTCCTGGATGCGCTGCTTGAAAAGCAAAAGGGTGGCCTCGACGTGCGCATCATCTTCCGCAGCTTCGGCTCCGAGGACCGCGACGTCATCAGCAATGCCAAGGATTACGGCTTCGATACCAACAAGATCCGCAAGCAGAAGAACTGCCATACCAAGGGAATTATCATCGACAGCGAAGCCGTCCTGATGGGCAGCCACAACTGGACGACAGCCGGCACCGGCTTCAACCGCGATGCGAGCCTGATCTTCTATGATGTGGAGATCGCCAAGTTCTACGAGGAAATCTTCCTCTACGACTGGAACCGTATCGGCCCGGCAAAAATAGATGAAAATCTGCCGCCGCCGGTGCTTGCGCCGGCCGGAGCGGAAACGGCACCGCCATCAGGCTACATTGCCGTCCCGCTTTCCATTGCACTTGGGCGGTGAAATTGGAACGGCACGGCTAGGCTCTTCGCAGCAAAGCGTCCAAACGACAAATGGCGCCGTTTCCGGCGCCATTTCCATTTTGGATGTGGCAGACTTCAACGGCGGGGCTCGATGGTCACCTCGCCGAACATGACGCCGCGCGTCAGCGGCTTGGCCAGGAAATCATGCGGGAAGCCAAGGACAATCGCGCTTGCCTCGGCGAGGCGCGCGCGGTGTTCGTCCGACAGGACGACATCGAGCGCACCAAGATTGTCTTCGAGCTGGGCCATCGTCTTGACGCCCATGATCGGCGAGGTCACGGCCGGGTTGGTGAGCGTCCAGGCGATCGCCACTTGCGCAGGCGTCTTGCCGATTTCGGCTGCGACCTGCTTCACGACATCGGCGATGCCGAGACTGCGTTCCGTCAGCGCACCGTTGCCGGCGGCGACATTCTTACGGGTGCCGACCGCACTTGCCGTTCCCGCCCCGATATCGAGATCGGAGCGGCTGTATTTGCCTGTCAGAACGCCCATGCCGAGCGGCGACCAGGGAATGACGCCGAGGCCGAGTTCATGGGCCATCGGGATCAGTTCGCGTTCCACCGTGCGTTCGATCAGGCTGTATTCGATCTGCAAGGCGACCAGCGGTGCCCAACCACGTAGGTCGGCCAGCGTCTGCATGCGCGCAACCTGCCAGGCGGGCGTGTCGGAGATGCCGGCATAAACGATCTTGCCGGCAGTAACGAGATCGTCGAGCCCGCGCATGACCTCTTCGACCGAGGTCGTGAAATCCCAGGCATGCAGGTAGAAGAGATCGATGTAGTCGGTATTCAGTCGCTTCAGACTGTCTTCTACCGAACGGATCATGCTGCGGCGATGATTGCCGCCGGAATTCGGATCTTTCGGGCGCGAGGTAATCGTATATTTGGTGGCGATGACAAGCTCGTCGCGGCGGCCTTCGGCAAAGCGGCCTACGAGTTTTTCCGAGGTGCCACCGGTATATTGATTGGCGGTATCGATGAAGTTGCCGCCGCGATCGACATAGGCGTCGAACATGCGGCGGGACTCCTGCTCATCCGCGCCCCAGCCCCAGTCTGTTCCGAAGGTCATGGCGCCGAGCGACAGCGGCGAAACGCGGAGGCCGGAACGGCCGAGGAGACGGTAGCGGTCAAGGGACAATGTATCAGTCATGGATGATCTCCTGTGTTGCAGACAGAAGATGCGCCTTGCCGATACTGACAACAATGCTACACTATCGGCATGGCTTCCTTAGAAAAGAGAGTATAATGCGCGGGAGTGACTATGCGGAACTCAGGGCATTTGCCGCGGTCGCCGAGCACGGCAATTTTGCCCGGGCGGCCGCCCGGCTCGGCATATCCGCCTCCGCGCTCAGCCAGACGATCCGCACGCTCGAGGAGCGGATGGGCATCCGGCTGCTCAACCGCACGACCCGCAGCGTGGCGCCGAGCGAGGCGGGCCAGCGGCTGCTTGCCCGGCTGCTGCCGGCGCTTGCCGATCTCGACCAGGCGGTGGCGGATGTTTCTGCGTTGCGCGATACACCGGCCGGCCTGCTGCGCATCAACGCGCCGCGGGTTGCGATCGTACACAGGCTGGCGCCGCTGATTGCGCCTTTCCACGCCGCCTTTCCCGATATCGTCATGGACATCATCGTGGATGACAAACTCTCCGATATCGTCGCCGACCGCTTCGATGCCGGCATCCGGCTGGGCGAGATGGTGGAAAAGGACATGGTGAGCGTGAAACTCGGCGGCGAGATGCGGCTCGTCGTCGTCGCCTCGCCCGAATACATCGCGCGCCACGGCATCCCGGACACGCCACGCGACCTGCGCGACCATTCCTGCGTCGTCTCCCGCTGGCCGACGGATGGCAGCCTCTATCACTGGGAATTCGAGCGCGGCGACGAGAAGCTTGAGGCTGCCGTTTCGGGGCCCCTCAGCACCACAGACAACGATCTGATGCTTCGGTCCGTGCTCGATGGCGTCGGCATCGGTTATCTCTTCGACTATCACGTGGCGGAACATCTCGCCGCCGGGCGGCTCATCAGCATGCTCGACGAGTGGACACCGCCCTTCCCCGGCTTTCACCTCTATTATCCGAGCCGGCGCCAGATGCCGCCGCCGCTACGCGCCTTCGTGGATTTCGTCGCGCGACAGCGGGCTGCCTAGATGGCTCGATACCAGAGGGGAACCTGTGGCAACCCCTGTGCGTTGATTGGCGAAGCAATCGGGCTTCGGGGACTTATCGCACATGGGTATCGCCAACGGCATCCGGAAACAGGCAAGCAAGATCCGTCTTGGCGAACGCCATACCAGCGCATGGGCGCGAACGCTGCAGGAAGCAGCCGAGGGGCTGCCACCGGCACCGGTGCGGCGCGTCGAGAAGGATGGGCTCGATGTCAGCATGGCCTGGGCCATCATCGGCATCTTCGGCATCCTCGGGCTTGCCGCCGTCTATCAGATGTCGCTGATCCTGATCCCGATCACGCTCGCCGTAGTCGTCGGCATGATCCTCGGGATGGCAGCCGAGAAACTTTCGAAGATGGGCGTGCCGCGGCTTGCCAATGCCGTATTGCTTTCCAGCGGCGTCGCGCTTGTCATCTTTTTGCTCGTCAATTCGCTTGCCGGACCACTGACGATGCTTGCCAATGACGCGCCTGATTTCATCGATCGCACCACACAGCGCATCATGCCTTATCTGGAACGGATCGAGTGGCTGCACATCACGCCCGCGACTTTCCAGAGCGGGCCTATGTCCATCGAATCCCTGCTTGCGAATACCGGCAACGTCCTGCACGTGGTGACGACGAACCTGACGCCGGCGCTGGTACAGGGGCTGATCTTCTTTGCTGCCCTGCTGCTTTTTCTTGCCAGCCGTGTCAGCCTGCGCAAGACGATCATCATGACCTTCCGCGAGCGTGCGCAGAGGCTCGCGGCAATCCGCGTCATCAATGCGGTGGAACAGGCGCTCGGCTTTTATTTCGCGACAGCCTCGCTGATCTATGTCGCGCTTGGTGTCGTCATGACCATCATCGCCTATGCCGGCGGTCTGCCGACGCCCGTTCTCTGGGGCTTCTTCGCCTTCATCTCCAGCTTCATCCCCTATCTCGGCATCACGATGATGACCTTTGCCGTGGCTATCGCAGGCGTCATGTCCCATGACGGCATCGTCATCGGCCTCATTCCAGCGGCAGCATTCTTCACCGTGCACCTCGTCATGGAGAACCTTATCTTCCCCGCGGTCATGGGGCGGCGGCTGGAGATCAACCCCTTCGTCGTCTTCCTGGCGATCATCTTCTGGACGTGGATGTGGGGGGCGGTCGGCGCCATGCTGGCCCTTCCGCTGTCGCTCGTCGTCATGACCATCATCGACGAACTGCTGATCGAGGAAAAACCACAGCCGCAACTGCCGAAGTAACGAGAGCGCCCGGAGACAAGCCTATGGCATCCGACCTGCATCTCAACGAAGCCAGCCACGACGAGCTCGTGGGCGGCTGCTCGCTCTGGGGCAGGAATGGCGTGCAACCAGTCTATCAGCCGCTGGAGCAGAGCTTCAAGACCGATATCGCCATTATCGGCGGCGGCATCACCGGCGCGCTTGCCGCCGAACATCTGACGGCGCGCGGCTTCTCGGTGGTCGTCATCGACCGCGAACAGCCCGGGCTCGGCAGCACCGCGGCAAGCACGGCGATGCTGCAATGGGAGATCGACCGCACGCTCGGTGAGTTGGAGACCTTTTATGGCTTCGAGCGGGCAGCCGGCATCTATCGCCGCAGCGCTGCCTGTGTCGCGGGGCTTGCCAAGCTGATTGCCGCCCATGGCATTACCTGCGGTTTCCAGCCCCGCAATACGCTCTATCTCGCCAACAACCACGAGGGTGCGCGCGAACTGATGGACGAACGGCAGCTTCGCCGCCGGGCGGGACTGCCGGGCCACTATCTCGAACATCCCGATCTCCTCACCCAATACGAATTCGACCGCGATGCAGCGATCCTCTCACCGGGGTCAGCGCAGGCCGACCCGCTGCTGCTCACCTGGTCTTTGCTGCAGATTGCCTTTTCGCGCGGTGCGCGGCTGGTCAACGCCTCGGTGACCGGGCTTCACAGCGAAGGCGGGCGCGTGACGGCCGAGACGAACGGCGCCCATGTGATCGAGGCGCGGCATGTGGTGCTGGCGACCGGATATTCCATGCCCGGCCTGGACATGCCGAAGCTGCATCGCACCAGTTCCAGCTGGGCGCTCGCCACCGTGCGGCAGAAGCCTGACGATCTCTGGCGGGACGGCATGCTGCTCTGGGAAGACAGCCATCCCTATCTCTATGTGCGCACCACTGACGACAATCGTATCATCGCCGGCGGCGAGGACGACGACACGACTGACCCCGAAGAGCGCGACCGCAAGCTGCCGGGAAAGGTCATGGCGATCCGGGAAAAGCTGAAGCGGCTATGGCCGAAGGCGGATACACGGGTGGAGCATGCCTGGTGCGGCACCTTCGGCGAAACGGCAGACGGCCTGCCGCTGATAGGCCCTGTGCCCGGCATGGCCGGCGTCTATGCCGCCTACGGCTACGGCGGCAACGGCATCACCTTCTCCTACCTCGCCGGCCAGATGATCGGCGCAATGCTCGCCGGCATGCATCGTGACTGGTTCGAGGATTTCGCCCTCGACAGGGATGCGCCGACCATGCGGAGTTTCGCGGCGGATTGGACGCGGACCGGCGAGGAACTGAGATAAGCCCCGTCCCAGAGCATTTCCGTTTATTTCGAATCAGGAAAGTTCTCTATCTCTTTGCTTTTACGCAATTCCGGACGCAATCCGCTGCACACTTTTGCCGGAATTGCTCTATTCCGTCGTCTTGTCGTCGCCCGTATCAGCAACATCCTGCAGCCGGACGAACTCCGTGCCTTTTGCCTTGAGATCGACGAGCGCCTTGGCGACGCCCTCACCGGCCGCATGGGTCGGCTGGTTGATATGGGAGATGACGACATCGCCATCCTTGGCCGAGGAAATGCGCTTTTCGGTGACCGCCGCACCCAGCAGCGAGCCGCCGTCGCCATTCACGGAATAACCGGCGATGCGGTATCCCATGGCGCGGATCTGGCCGATGGCCGAGAGATCGTATTTGGCAGTCGAGCCCCGGAACCAGTGAGGTGCCGGAATGCCTGATGCGACCATGGCGGCAGCACCGCCCTCCACCTCCTGCCTGACGGCATCGGGCGATCCGGCGGATGCAATGCCATAGACCAGCACCGGCTTGTCGATTGCCGGGATATGCTTCTCGCCGTGATTCTCCAGCTCGAAAAGGTCGGGATTCTGCAGAAAGACGGCAACCGCCTTCGGATTGCGTTTCAGCCAGCGGGCGGTGACGAAGATCGTCGCTGGGATACGCTCGCTGACGAGCGTCGACAGGATGCGCTCATCAGCCTCGCCCATGCAGGCATCGAAGGTGAGCGCGATACGGGCACGGCCTGATACGTTGGAGCGGGCGATGTGCAGATGCGGCTCAACGAGCTTCGGACCGGCTGCCGCTGGCGTATGGGCTGGCATGGCAGGAGCAAGTATTTCGGCGGCAAATGCCGACGGGGCAGCCAGGAGCAGCGCAGAACCAAGAAGAAAGCGTTTCATGAAGAATCAGATTCAATTGATGTTTCAGGCAATATTAAAACAAAGAAACGAAGCGGGCCATGTGGCCTGATGCCGCCCGGCGCGAGCGGTTCATGTCTCAATCTGCCCGCATTCCTGTGCCCGTCACCGGAATGCGAGAGTGCCGGGAAGAGGCCGAGGGCTCAATCGTAAAGATAGTATTTTGTCCACTTATCCTTCGGCACCTTGTCACCGATCTTGTACTGCAGGTTACGCACATTGATGTGCTGCGGGCCGGTAATGCAGGTGTAGGAAAGGTGATACCAATCGCCCTTGCTGCGGAAGACGGCGCCGGGGGCCTCGAGGCGGTCATCGCTTGGGATCGGGTCCTTGAATGTGTACGCGATGACCTTGTCCGGCCGGAAGCCGGTGCCGTCCTGGTTGATGCGGCTCATGGCTTCGGTATCGCAGCTCTGCTCGAGGCGGGTGGCCGGATCCAGCTTTTCGAGCTGCTTCTTGATGGCGGGATCGACAGCAAGGGCGGACGAGGCTGCAAGGGCTGCAAGCGACATAAACAGGACCAGACGTTTCGGCATTACGGAGAAACCTTTACTGTTATGTATTCATCATAATGCCGCCGGAAGCTTGCCGGAGGCCTGACGCGGGTGCAATTTTCGCGCAGCGCTAGCGGACATTCTTAAACAATGTGGTGACATCAAGGCAACGCGCCGGCCATTTTGTCTCAATAAGGTTCACCGGCCGACGCTTGATCATGACCCGCCGCACCTCTATCTCTTGCCCACCGATACCGCCCTTTACGGAGCTTTCCTTGACCGCTTTCAAGAACCTGCCCGCCCCGCCCGCCGCTGAAAAAAGACCCGTCTCCGATACGCGGCACGGCATCACGCGCACTGACGACTATGCCTGGCTGCGGGCCGACAACTGGCAGGCCATGTTCAAGGATCCCTCCATCCTCGACACGGATATCCGCGCCCATCTGGAAGCCGAAAATGGCTACATGAACGCGGCCATGGAAGACACCAAGGCCTTGCAGAAGGTGTTGTTCGCCGAAATGCGCGGCCGCATCAAGGAAGACGACAGCTCGGTCCCGATGAAGGACGGCCCTCATGCCTACGGCACGTCCTTCGTCACCGGCGGCGAGCAGCCCCGCTATTTCCGCATCCCGCGCGATGGCAATGTGAAAGACGAGACGATCCGTACAATCCTTCTCGACGGCGACAAGGAAGCCGCCGGCAAGGCCTATTTCCGACTCGCCGGCCTCGATCATTGCACGGACCACAGCCGCGGCATCTGGGGCTATGACGACAAGGGCTCGGAATTCTTCACGCTCAGGGTTCGCGATCTTTCAAGCCTCGAAGACCTGTCCGACGTGATCGAAAATACCGGTGGCGGCGGGGTCTGGGCGCCCGACGGGAAGAGTTTCTTCTATTCGGCGCTCGACGAGAACCACCGTCCGTCGAAGGTTTTCCACCATGTCCTCGGCACGCCGCAGAGCGAAGACCGGCTGGTTTACGAGGAGGCGGATGCCGGCTTCTTCATGGGCGTCGGCGGCTCGCTGCTCGACGACTTCATTTACATCGACATCCATGACCACGAGACGAGCGAATACCGCCTCTTGTCGACGAAGGACCTGAACGCCGAGCCGAAGCTGGTGGCGGTGCGCGAAGAAGGCATCGAATATTCGCTGACCGAAGGCGGCGACGTCTTTTACATTCTCACCAATGACGGCGGCGCCAAGGATTTCAAGATCATGGAAACGCCCGTTGACAAGCCGGGCAAGGAGAACTGGCGCGAGGTCGTGCCGCACAAGCCGGGCACTCTGATCATCAGCCACATGGCCTATGCTCGCCATCTCCTGTGGCTCGAGCGCAAGGACGGCCTGCCGCAGATCATGATCCGCGACCGCCTGAGCGGCGAAGAACATGCAATCGCCTTCGATGAAGAAGCCTATTCGCTCGGCCTTTCGGGTGCCGCCGAATATGACACAGATGTCATCCGCTTCTCCTATTCCTCGATGACGACGCCCTCGCAGCTTTACGATTACAACATGGTCACCCGCGAGCGCACGCTCTTGAAGACGCAGGAAGTGCCATCGGGCCATAACCCTGACGACTATGTCACCCGCCGCGTCTTTGCTCCGGCATGGGATGGCGAAAAGGTACCGGTGACCCTGCTCTATCGCAAGGATACGCCGCTCGACGGCTCCGCTCCCTGCCTGCTCTATGGCTACGGCGCCTATGGCATTACCATTCCAGCCGGCTTCAACACCAATTGCCTGTCGCTCGCCGATCGCGGCTTCGTCTATGCCATCGCCCATATTCGTGGCGGCAAGGACAAGGGCTTTGCCTGGTACGAAGACGGCAAGATGGACAAGAAGACCAATACCTTCAAGGACTTCATCGCTGCCGCTGACTATCTGAATCAGGAGAAGTTCACGTCCTACGCTGGCATCATCGCCGAGGGCGGGTCTGCCGGCGGCATGCTGATGGGTGCGGTCGCCAACATGGCGCCGGAGAAATTCGCGGGTCTCATCGCCGCCGTTCCTTTCGTCGACGTCCTCAACACCATGCTCGACGACACGCTGCCGCTCACTCCGCCGGAATGGCCGGAATGGGGCAACCCGATCGAGAGCCGCGACGAATACGAGCAGATTGCCGCCTATTCGCCCTATGACAATGTCGGCGCCAAGCCCTATCCGCCGATCCTGGCGCTCGGCGGCCTGACGGACCCGCGCGTCACCTATTGGGAGCCGGCGAAATGGGTCGCAAAGCTGCGCGACAAGACGACGGGTGCCGCACCCATCCTGCTCAAGACCAACATGGACGCCGGCCATGGCGGTGCTTCCGGCCGCTTCCAGCGGCTTGAAGAGATCGCATTCGAATACGCATTTGCGATCAAGGTAGCGGGCAAGATGTAAGGCGCGCGGATGTGGCGTGCCCTGGTGCGCCACTCGCCCAAGGGAGGGAGAAATGGCCGTCTATATCGCGCTGCTGAGAGCCGTGAATGTCGGCGGCACGGGCTCCCTGCCGATGGCCGAGCTGAAGTCGATCTGCGAGCAGCTCGGCTTCACCGACGTGAAGACCTACATCCAGAGCGGCAACGTCCTGTTCCGCTCGGATGAGGCCGAAAAGGTGGTGGAGGAGAAGCTCGACGAGGCACTGGGAAAGAAGATGGGCAAGCGGCCGGGCGTGATGGTGCGCAGCCGCAGGGAGCTTGACGGCATCATCGCCCACGCGCCCTTCCCCGAGGCCAAGCCGAATTTTCTGCTGGTCTATTTCCTACCCGAGGCAGCACCCAAGGATGCGCTGGAACAGTTGGTGGCGCCCGACGGCGAGGAAGCAAAGCTCGCCGGGCGCGAAATCTATGTGCACTATCCCATTGGCTCCGGCCGATCGAAGCTGAAGCTTCCGGCACTGAAGGCAGGCACGTCCCGCAACCTCAACACCGTACGCAAGCTTGCCGGCCTGGCGGCTGAGCTGGAAGACGGCAAAGCCTAAAGCTGCTCGCCACTCCTTACCGTGCCATAGATATGTTCATGTCTGACGGCAACGAGCGGCGACTCGATGGCGGGCAGGAAGAGCATCCTCACGAAGATGCGCAGCATCAGCACCTGTTCGGCGAGCGTATTCGGCTCCTTCAGCGTCTTTGAGAGAACAATGCCGCCTTCCAGCACCGAAGAAACCATATCGGCGAGCTGGTCGACATCGACGGGCTCGCGTGGCGAATAGACTTCCATGATCTCGCGGAACATGCGGCCGAAGCGGCGGCGCCAGGCAAGTACAGCATTGCGATTGGTCTCCTGGATCTCGCGATCGAAGAGCCGCTCGTAATAGCAGACCGTCGCCACGAGGCAGCCCGGATGGCCGTTCGGCAGGTCGGCGACCAGTTCGGAGAGCAGCTTCAAGCCCAGCAGAAAGGATTGAAGCGGATCATCCATCAGATCGCGCGCACGGCTGAAGATCTCGTCATAGATGCGTTCGTCGTTTTCGATGTAGCGGTTGAGCAGCGCCTTCGCGAGCTCGTTCTTGTCCTTGAAGTGGTAAAAGAAGCCGCTCTTGGTAATGCCGGTTTCGACGATCAATTCCTCGATGGACGTGCCGCCGAACCCCTTCTGCAAGACCGCTGCTTCCGCCACATCAAGGATGCGATTCCGCGTTTCTTCGCCCTTTCGCATGTTCCCCTCCTGTACCCACGGTACAGTTTTCTGGACAGCTAGATCGAGCCCGCCTGCGCCCCCGGCAGCACCGGCCCATGCAAGGGATTGATTTCAATCCGCAAAATTCGAAACCTGTGATAGTATACCGCAAGTCGCCTAGTTTGACACCAGAATAAGCGGCAGAACATGACCATCGATGGCAGTCATTTCAGGCGCCTCGACTGGAGAGGTTTCACGATGGCAAAGTACAGGCATGGGTTGCCGCAGCTTAAAGGCGGCGCCTTCATTAGCGATGGCGGCATGGAAACCACGATGATCTTTCAAGAAGGCATCGATCTTCCGCATTTCGCCTCCTTCGTATTGCTGGCATCCGAAGACGGGCGGGAGCGCACGAAGAACTACTATCGCCGCTACCTGGATATCGCCCGGCGACACGGCACGGGCTTCGTGCTCGACACCGCCACATGGCGTGCCAATCCCGACTGGGGTCAGAAGCTCAACTATACGACCGAAGCGCTGCAAACGGCAAACGAGCAAGCCGTCGAACTGCTCGTGGGCTTGCGCCACGACTATGAGCGACCGGAGCAGCCAATTGTCGTCAGCGGCGCCATCGGCCCGCGCGGCGACGGCTACAAGGCGGGCGTCATGAGCGCCGACGAAGCGGAGGACTATCACGCCTTCCAGATCGAGACCTTCGCCGGCACCGAGGCCGATATGGTCGCTGCTTTCACCCTGACTAATATCGACGAGGCGATCGGTATTGCGCGGGCAGCCAGCACGCTCGGCATGCCCTGTGCCATCTCCTTCACGCTGGAGACAGATGGCAGGCTGGTGACCGGCCGCAGCCTTCAGGATGCGATCGAGACGACGGATGCGGCCACCGGCGGATCGCCAGCCTACTACATGATCAACTGCGCCCACCCGACGCATTTCGAGGCGGCGCTCGATCATGGCAGTGGCTGGGTAAAGCGCATTTCCGGCATCCGCGCCAACGCTTCGACCATGAGCCATGAACAGCTCGACAACAGTGAGGTGCTGGATGCCGGCGACCCTGCCGATCTGGGCCAGCGCTACCGCGAGCTCCTTCGCCGCATGCCGCAGGTGCACGTGCTCGGCGGCTGCTGCGGCACCGACCACCGCCATGTTGCGGCGATCTGCGAAGCGTGCCTGCCCCGGGCGGCGTGACGGAGTGATCGGGAGGGCATGGCGTGACGATGGTGGGGGCAATGACACGCCGGCGCAGCTGGCGTGATCTGTGGCTTGCGATTAAAGGGCAACAGAAGCAAGCCAGACCGGAGGCGGCTGTGGAGGTGGCATTGCAGGATATGGATCTTGCGGCCTTCGAGGACCTCGACCGCCGCATGGCCTACGGGCTCCAGGCGGACCAACGCAAGGCGCGTCCATTGCGGCGCAGGCGATTGCGGGAACCTGTCGGCCTCTGACGAAGAGGAAGGCGCCTCAGCCTCGGGCTGCGGCGCCTTTCTTGTGCTTGACCCTGTAGCCGCTGATCTCTTCGCCCGCCGTCGGCGAGAAGCGCAGGTTCCAGATGGTGGCGCTGATCGAAATGATCGCAACCACGATGAAGGCGGCGGAGAAATCGCCAAGCTTCGGCGTTTCGACATCGTTGAACGCCATCGAAGCATGCAGCGCCAGTGCGCCGATGCAGATGCCGAGCGAGAGCATCAGCTGCTGGAAGGTGGTGTAGAAGCTCGTGGCCGAGCTCATGCGTTCCTGGCTGATCTCGTCATAGGCGATGGTATTATAGGCGGTGAACTGGAACGACATGAAGAAGGCGCTGAGCACGAGCGCGATGAAGATCAGCGGCATCGGCCAATCCGGCCGGAAGGCGGCGCAGAGACCGTAACCGATCGTGCCGAGAATGCCGTTGATAATCAGGCTTCGGCGGAAACCGAAACGGCGGAAGACGGCCTTTGCCAGGGGTTTCATGAACAGCGCGCCGAGTGCGGTGGAAATGACGATCTGGCCCGCGGCGGCGGCTGAAAGACCGAAGCCGATCTGGAAGAGCAGCGGCAGCAGGAAGGGCTGCGCGCCCTGCGTGATGCGCGTCAGCGAACCGGCGATGACAGAGGTGCCGAAGCTCGGCACCTTCATCAGCGAGAAATCCATGATCGGGGCCGGATGCCTGCGCGCATGGCGCAGATAGGCAATGCCGAAGAGCAGGCCGATCGCAATGAGGAAGATCGAGAAGGAACCCTGCCCTTCATGGCTCGACAATTCGAAGCCGAACAGCATCGAGCCGAGCGAAATGCCCGAGAGGATGAAGCCGATCGTATCGAAGGGCCCGGCGGCCTTGCCCTTCACCTCGTCGATATAGATCGACACGAAGATCATGCCGATGATGCCGATCGGCACGTTGATGTAGAAGATCCAACGCCAGTCGAGATAGGTGACGATGAAGCCGCCGAGCGGAGGGCCGACGATCGGGCCGATCAGCGCCGGCACCAGCAGCCAGGACATGGCGCTGACCATATCCTTGCGGTCGACGCTGCGCATCAGCACCAGACGGCCGACGGGCATCATCATGGCACCGCCGATGCCCTGCAGCAGGCGGGCAAGCACGAGGAACGTCAAGGTCGGCGCAAAGGCACAGAGGATCGAGCCAACTACGAAGACGGCGATCGCCGAGCGGAAGACGGTGCGCGAGCCGAAACTGTCTGCCACGCGGCCGCTGGCGGGAATGAAGATCGCAAGGCTGAGCAGGTAGGAGGTCAGCGCAATCGACATGGCCGGGGCGTCGACGCCGAAATCGCGCGCCATCGTCGGCAGCGCGGTCGCCAGCACGGTTGCGTCGACATTTTCCATGAGCATGGCACTCGCGACAATCATCGCGATCACCCGGAAATTGGGTGCTGCACGCCGGACCATCGGCGCATGATAAATCTGATCCGACATCGTCAGGGATCACTCGCAAAGGCGCAGCGGAGCACACGGGGCGACAGGGCCGCGGGGATGACATGGCAAAAATGCCAAGAGGAGATGGTTTTGCTATACGCCTGCAATCATGGCGGCGCTATGTCTTTTATGGCACATCTGCTTTGCCGAGAGGTAAAGGCCGATCACCATTCCTTGCACTTTTTTGCCCTTCGTGAAGCGGATGGTTTGGACCTAGGCGGCTTGCGTGACCGCATCTGCGGCCCTACCTATTAGTCATGACCTCCGCCCCGCAGACAAACCCGCCGGACAACGCCTTCGGCTTCGACAACAGCTATGTGCGGCTACCGCAGAACTTCTTCGCCCTGCAGGCGCCGACGCAGGTGGCTGAGCCGTGGCTGATCAAGCTCAACGAACCGCTGGCTAGAGAACTGGGGCTTGATGTCGAGGTCCTGAAGCGCGATGGCGCAGCAATTTTTTCCGGAAATCTCGTGCCTGGCGGTGCGGAGCCGCTGGCGATGGCCTATTCCGGCCATCAGTTCGGGCATTTCGTGCCATTGCTCGGCGACGGGCGGGCGATCCTTCTCGGAGAAGTGATCGACCGCAACGGGAAGCGCCGCGATATCCAGCTCAAGGGCGCGGGCCAGACGCCGTTTTCGCGCCGGGGCGACGGGCGGGCAGCTCTCGGTCCGGTACTGCGTGAATATATCATCAGCGAAGCGATGTTTGCGCTCGGCATTCCCGCCACGCGGGCGCTTGCCGCCGTGCTGACCGGCGAAGGCGTTCGGCGTGAGGATATCTTGCCAGGCGCCGTGTTCACGCGCGTCGCAGCAAGCCATATCCGCGTCGGTACCTTCCAGTATCTTGCCGCTGGTGGCGACGAGGACGGCATCAAGGCGCTCGCCGATCATGTCATCGAACGGCACTATCCCGAGCTGGCGGCGGCGGAAAATCCCTATCTCGCGCTCTATGAAGCTGTCTGCGACCGGCAGGCGGCGCTGATCGCCCGCTGGCTGCAGGTGGGCTTCATCCATGGAGTGATGAATACCGACAACATGACGATCTCGGGCGAGACGATCGATTTCGGTCCCTGCGCCTTCATGGATATCTACGATCCGATGACGGTGTTCTCGTCGATCGACCAGCACGGGCGCTACGCCTATGCCAATCAGCCGGGCATCGGGCAATGGAACCTGGCGCGGCTCGGTGAAGCGCTGCTGCCGCTTGTTGATGCCGACAAAGACAAGGCGATCGAGCATGCCAACGCCATCATCAAGGCCTATGGCGAGCGTTTCCACGCCTATTGGCTGCAGGGTATGCGCAGCAAGATCGGCCTGACTTCAATCGAAGACGGCGATCTCGAACTCATCCAGTCATTGCTGGCGCTGATGCAGGCAGGGGGAGCGGATTTTACGTTGACCTTCCGGCGGCTGTCGGCTGTTGCAGGCGACGAGGCGTCCGAGGCGGTATTCACATCGACTTTCCGCGAGCCTGCTGCCGGCACCGAATGGCTAGCGCGCTGGCGCGAGCGGCTTTCGCGCGATCCGCAGATGCCCAGTGATCGGGCTGCAGCAATGAAGCAGGTCAATCCGGCCTTCATTGCGCGCAACCATCGGGTCGAGCAGGCGATCGAGGCGGCCGTTGAGGACGGCGATTTTTCGCTGTTCGAGGCGCTGCTCACAGTTCTTTCGCACCCCTATGAGGAACAGCCGGCGTTTGCAGCCTATATGGACCCGCCGAAGCTGGAAGAGCGGGTGCTCCAGACCTTCTGCGGAACCTGATTCCAGACAATTCCAATTCAACTCGCCCCATATTCATTGGAGATAACAATGACTGACCTTCTCGATATTCCGGTCAAGACAGTGCAAGGACGTGAGACGACGCTCAACGAATATCGCGGCCAGGTGCTGCTCATCGTCAATGTCGCCTCCAAGTGCGGCCTGACGGTGCAGTATGAGGGGCTTGAAAAGCTCTATGCCGACAAGCGCGAGCGGGGCTTCGTCATCGCCGGCTTCCCGGCCAATGACTTCAAGGGCCAGGAGCCGGGCACGGATGCGGAAATCCTGGATTTCTGCACCAGCACCTTCGGCGTCGATTTCCCGATGTTCTCGAAGATTTCCATCAAGGGACCGGACAAGCACCCGCTCTACAAGAACCTGACCGGCTCCGATGTGGAAACGACAGGCGAAGGGCCGATGCGTGAGCGGCTGAAGGGCGCCGGCCTTGCCGGCGACGACAAGGAAATCCTCTGGAACTTCGAGAAATTCCTCGTCGGCCGCAATGGCAAGGTCGTTGCCCGTTTCGCCCCTGACGTCACGGCGGACGATAGCCGCCTGGTTTCCGCAATCGACCGAGAGCTTGCAAAAGCCAGCTAGCGCGCCAGTTTCAACCGCGGCCAAATGCGGCGGTTGAAAGGCAGGCCTCCCGCTCTATCTGCCTGATCGGCGTATGTTTTTCGCCATTCTCCGATCCGGCTAACCAGCGGGAGACTGCCTTATGGCAATCGTCATTACCTCCATACTCTTCATCATTTTCGGACTGGCGCTCGGCGGCGGGGGGCTGTGGCTCGTCACGCTTGGCGGCAGCGTCTTCTATCTCTTCGCGGGACTGATGTTCCTGCTGACGGCAGGCCTGCTTCTCATGCGCAAGGCAGTCGCGCTGTGGGTCTATGCGGTACTCGTCGTCGTGGCTCTCGCCTGGGCAATCTGGGAGGTGGGGTTCGACTGGTGGCAGCTAGGCCCGCGCGGCGGCCTGATCATCCTCTTCGGGCTCTGGCTGCTGACGCCATGGATCCGCAGGCCGCTCGGTTTTCGCAGCCCGACCGGCATCTATTACGGTGCCAATCCCTGGCCGCTGGCCATTCCTGTCATTCTCGCCATCATCGTCGCCGGATATTCCATGACGACGGATCCGCATGACCTCGCCGGCGATCTGCCGACGCAATCATCCGCTGCAACGCCGGCTTTTGGCGGCAATGTGCCTGACGGCGAATGGCATCAATATGGCCGCACGCCCTACGGCCAGCGCTATTCGCCGCTTGACCAGATCACTGTGCAAAATGTTTCCACCCTCGATGAGGTGTGGCGCTACCAGACCGGCGACGTGAAGAGGCCTGACGATGTCGGCGAGACCACCTATCAGGTCACCCCGCTGAAAGTCGGCAACACGCTTTATCTCTGCACGCCGCACAATTGGGCGATTGCACTCGATGCCAAGACCGGCCAGCAGAAATGGAAATATGACGCCAATTCCGGCATGAACCCGGACCGGCAGCACCAGACCTGCCGCGGCGTGACCTATTACAGCGATGAAGCGACACCTGCCGGCCAGCCCTGCAAGGAGCGTGTCTACCTGCCAACTTCGGATGCACGCCTCATCGCGCTCGACGCGACCAACGGGCAGGTCTGCGCGAGCTTTGCCGACCATGGCGTGCTGCAGCTACAGACTGGCATGCAATACAACCCGGCTGGCTACTACTACTCCACGTCGCCGCCGGTCGCCGTCGCGGGCAAGATCATCATCGGCGGGGCGGTCAACGACAACTATTCGACGAAAGAACAGTCCGGCGTCATCCGCGCCTATGACATCAACAGCGGCGCACTGATCTGGAACTGGGATTCCGGGAATCCCGACCAGACGACGCCGTTGGCCGAGGGCCAGCATTACACGACGAATTCGCCGAACAGCTGGTCGGTCTTCAGCGTCGATGACCAGCTCGGCATGGTTTATATTCCGCTCGGCAACCAGGTGCCGGACCAGCTCGGCATGAACCGCAGCGCCAATGTCGAGAAGTTCTCGTCGTCGGTCGTGGCGCTCGACATCAATACGGGCCAGCTGCGATGGGTGCAGCAATTCGTTCACCACGATCTCTGGGACATGGACGTGCCGGCCCAGCCGGTGCTGGTGGACCTGACGAAAGAAGATGGAACAGCGGTACCGGCGCTCGTCGCGCCTACCAAGCAGGGCGACATCTACGTGCTCGACCGGCGCACCGGCCAGCCGATCATTCCCTTCAAGGAGATTCCGGCACCCGGTGGCACGATCCCGGAAGATCATAGCGCGCCGACCCAGCCGATCTCCGATCTCACCTTCTCCCCTGAGCCGCTGCGGGAAAAGGACATGTGGGGGGTCTCGCTGTTCGACCAGCTTGCCTGCCGCATCGAATTCCACCGCTACAAATACGAGGGCCGCTATACACCGCCCTCGCTGCAGGGAACGATCGTCTATCCCGGCAATTTCGGCACGTTCAACTGGGGTTCGGTCGCCGTCGATCCGGAGCGCCAGGTGATGTTCGCCATGCCGACCTATCTGGCCTTCACCTCGCGCCTGGTACCGGCCGCCGATATTCCGCCGCGTGGCCAGGATGAGAAGGGCAGCGAACAGGGCCTCAATCGCAATGACGGTGCGCCCTACGGCGTATTCATGGGTCCGTTCCTCGGGCCGCTGCAGATTCCCTGCCAGGCGCCGCCTTGGGGTTATGTCGCCGGCGTGGATCTCCGCACCGGCCGCATCGCCTACATGCACAAGAACGGCACGGTGCACGACATGACGCCGCTGCCCCTGCCCTTCAAGGTGGGCGTGCCCGGTATCGGCGGGCCAATGATGACCAAGGGCGGCGTCGCCTTCCTGGGCGCCGCCGTCGACAACTACCTGCGCGCCTATGACGTGACGAACGGCCGACAATTGTGGGAAGCCCGGCTGCCGGCCGGCGGTCAGGCAACGCCGATGACCTATATGACCGATGACAACAAGCAATATGTCGTCATGGTTGCGGGCGGCCACGGTTCGGTCGGCACCAAGCCGGGCGACTACGTGATCGCCTACTCGCTGCCGTAGCGCAGCCAGAAGGAGACACCAGTTCCGGGCAGGTTTGCCCCATCATACTGCTACCGTTTTTTCAGGGGGATTTTTTCATGGAAATCGGTAGCAGCCTTTCAATTTACTCTGGCCTTGGTGCGCTTTTCGAGCAGGGCAAATCCAAGAATAAGCAGGCCGACGAATTTGGCGGCAGTGCGCGCAATCAATCCGGCGCCGGCCTGCAGCCGAGCGCGACCCCGCCGTCGATCGCCAATACGATGTGGGCGGTACAAGCCGGCAACGAGACCTATATCAACCCGTCGGACGCCGAAATGGAAGCCAAGGCCGCACACAGGAGCCTGGTCGATGAGTTCACCGACTGGAGCAACATGGATCCGGCCGAATTCATCCGGGCCCGATACCTGGAATCACGCGGCCTGACCGAGGACGACCTGAAGGCCATGCCTGCCGATCAGCGCGAGGCGATCGAGAAGGAAATTGCCGAGCAGATCAAGCGTGAACTCGCCGGCATTGAGGATAACGGAACCGCGACAACAGACGACGTTCCAGCCGCCTGAGGCCACAACACCAACCGACATGCGGCGGAAAGCACACTCCACCGCTCTTCTACTCCGGCAACCCCGCCATTCGAAGAGCCTCGATATATCGGTTACGGTCGTCCGGTCGCCGAAACGGCGGCAGGATATCGGCAAGATTCGAAAGCCGGAGCGCGGGATCCAACTGGCACAGGCGAGCGATCGTTCCCTGCGCTTCCGCACTCCGCCCGCTCATGACCTGACTTGCCGCCATAACACGCATCGCGCTCGGATAATTCGGCTGGTGGCGTAACGATCTCGCCGCCCAGACGGCGGCATCTTCGTAATGTCCGGCGCAGAAATGAGCCAGGCCGGTGTTGAACTGCCAGGCAAACAGGCGAGGATCCAAAGGGCTCAGACGCATGGCGAGGGCTGCATGTTCGACGGCCTTGTCTGGCTCGCCAAGGCAGGTCTTGACCCAGCTGCTGGTGCCCAGAGCAGCGGCGAGATTCGGATTGAGGAAGAGCGCGCGATCGATACAGGCCGCACTATCATCAAGGTCGCCGCCGACATAGCCGAGGACATATCCACCGTAGGAGAGCGCAACCGCGTCGTCCCAGCCGAGTTCGACCGCTCTTCTCGCCAGTCGGGTCGCTTCGGCAATCTCCTCGGCGGGATTGGCCATCCAGCCATTGCTCTTTCGGGTCGCGTAGCATCGCGCCGCCCGGGCATACGCTATGGCGAACTCCGGGTCGCGCTCGATGGCCTTCATGAACAGCCGCAGGGCCTCATCGGTGACCGATCTATTGGTGACCGTCCGGTCAAACGCTGCCAGCCCGCGCAGATAATAGTCGTAAGCGTCAAGGCTCTCTGTCGGCTTGCGTTTGGCGCGCTCTATCTCCGCCTCCTCTACCTTCGGCGTTATCGCACCGACGATACTAGAGGCCACCTGATCCTGAAGATCGAATATATTTGCAAGCGTCCCATCAAAACGGTCTGCCCAAAGGTGCGCACCCGTCGATGTGTCGATGAGTTGTCCGGCAATGCGGAGCCGGTCTCCCGTCCGACGCACACTTCTCTCGACCACATAGCGCACGTCCAACTCGCGCCCGACCTGCTTGATGTCGACGGCCTGCCCTTTGTAGGTAAAACTCGAATTCCGCGCGATGACGTAGAGATGGCGGAATTGGGCAAGGGCGATCGTGATATCCTCCACGATGCCATCGGCAAAATATTCCTGCTCCGCATCGCCGCTCAAATTCTGAAATGGCAATACCGCAACCGATGGCCGATCGTGATGCTTCGTCGAGGCTGAAACGGCCTGCATCTGCGACATGACGTCAGGCCCCGGTTCGGCCCGCTGATGTAAGGGTTGTTGTCGCGACTGCAGCGAAACGGCCAGGGAGGACGTCTCCGCTTCGGGTTCGGCGCCGAGATGCTTCTTCACGAGGGACCGGCAGGCCTCGAACTGGCGCATGGCCGCATTCTCGTGTCCCCTAAGAATATGGATCCGCATCAGGGCCCGGTGGGCTGGCTCCATCGTCGGGTCCGAGGCGAGCAATCTCTCGGCGAGACCTTCGCAGGCTGGCTCTTCGGCGGAGCCCGGATCGGAGAGCATGAGGCTCAACTGCTCCACGAGTTGCAGCGCCTTGCGCCGATAGGTGCTCTGGTAAGGTCCGAACCACTCATCCAGCCCGTCCGGAATGGACTCGCCCGCAAGCATCTCACCGCGGTAGAGGTCTGCTGCAAAGGCAAGATCAGCGGCTCCGCCCGCCTCCAGCTTCCGGTCGAAGATCGAAATGTCGGCTTCGTCCAGGCCGAAAATCAGGACGACCGTCTCCTGATCTCCGTCGATGTAGACAGTGGCTTCGCTGCTCGCCGGAAACGCCCGCCTGATATCGACCAGCGCCTGCCGCAAGCTATTGCGGGCCTGTTCATTGCTTCGTCCCGGCCAGAAGGCTTCGGAAAGCAATTCCCGGCGACAGCCGCGGCGCCCTGCAAGAACCAGAGCAGCAAAAAGAAGCGACGTCTTGCGCGTGGCGAAGCGTACTTGCCGGCCTTCCAGCGAGTTAGCTTCGAGGCCGCCTAGCAACCTGATACGCACAGAAAGCCTCCCGATTTGGATGGCCGCTGCAGAATAGCATTTGGGAAGACGGATTTAACACCGATTTAGCGACGGCTTGTCGAAGTTTTCCTGGCCGTTCACGCCCAGCCCAACAGGCCGAAAACACCCCCATGGCACATTCCCACTCGCACATTTCACAAATAGGAGACTGGGAAATGGCTCACACGGAAACTCACGCCGCCGCCAGCGCGCCGATACAACAGGTGTCCGAGTCCAGGCTGAACAACATCACAATATTGACTGCTGCATTGGCCGCTGCCGTGAGGCAGTGGCGCAGAGCTGCCGCGAGGCAGAGGGGGCTGGCAGACCTGACGCCCGATCAGCTGAGAGATATCGGTCAACCCGAAATCAATCGCCCGATGCTCGAAGTCAAAGCAGGTCTGATCACGAACTTGATGTCAATGCGATAACCGGCAGGTTCAATTGCATTGCTGCGACGAAACCATGGTTGCTAAGCTGCTGCCGAACGGCGGATCTTTCCGTTTCAGACCATCTCGGTAATCATCTTGCCGATTTCGGCGAAGACGGGATTGAATTCATCCATCTTCACGGTCGCTTCTCCGATGTAGACGGCGGCGACGATCGGGCCGCGCTTGGGCGGCCAGATGATGGCGATATCGCCGGCGGAACCATTGTCGCCCGTACCGGTCTTGTCACCGATCTTCCAATCGCCGGGCAGGCCTGCGCGCAGGCGCGCACCACCGGTCGTGTTCGCAATCATCCAGTCGATCAGCTGATTTGCAGAGGTTTCCGCCAGAACCGAACCGAGCGCGATATTGCCAAGAGAATCCAGCATTGCATCCGGCGTGGTGGTGTCGCGCGGATCGCCTTTCGTGGCTTCGTTCAGCGCGGTTTCCATGCGGTCGAGCCTTGTCGTGCCGTCACCGATGGAGCGCAGCCAGTCGGTGAGTGCGGCCGGGCCGCCAAAACTTTCCAGCATCAGATTGCCGGCGGTGTTGTCGCTCAGCGTAATGGCGGCCTTGCAGATCTCGGCCATCGTCATGCCGTCACCGCCCGCGTGCTTTTCGGTCTCGGGGGAATAGGTGACGAGCTTGTCCTTGCCGTAGGTGATACGCCGGTCGAGGCTCTCATCGCCCTTGTCGACACGGGCAAGAACGAGGCCTGCAGCCAGGACCTTGAAGGTGCTGCACATGGCAAAGGGCTCGCTGCCGCGATAGCCGAAGGAGACATTCGTGTCGCTGTCGAGAACGGAAACCCCGAGGCGCCCGCCAATGCGGGCTTCAAGCGCTGCAAGCCGCTTGTCGATATCGTCATTCTGCTGCTCGGCGCGCACGCGAGACGCAAAACCCAGCGCAGGCAGCAGCAAGGCGGAGCCCATGAAGCTGCGGCGAGTGAGGCTGTGATTCATGAAGACCTCCGGGGAATCAGGATCACAGGCGTAAGGCCCGATTGCGGCGGCATCTCGGCTTTTTGGCAGGATCAGGCAGCGTGCGTGACCTCCACCGTCACATGCGACAACTCGTCCAGGCTCGCGAGCCTCTCCTTGTAGAAGGCGGTATCGCGCGGCTGCGGCGTCAGCACCGCGACAATCGCTGCATGGTGGCCGGGACCGACCTGCCAGACATGAAGATCGGTGATGCGGTCGCCATCGCCTTCGATCACTCCGCGGATTTCGTCCGGCAGTGTTTCTCCTTCCGAGAGCACGTCGAGCAGCACGGCGCCCGACGAATTCATCAGTCCCCAGGACCATTGCGCGATGATGAGAGCGCCGACAATGCCCATCAGCGGATCAAGCCAGAGCCAGCCATAGAGGCTACCGAAGGTGAGTGCGGCAATGGCGAGCACAGAGGTCAAAGCGTCGGCGATGACGTGCATGTAGGCGGAGCGAATATTGTTATCCGCATGACTATGGTGGCCATGATCGTGGCCGTGGTGATGATCGTGATGGTGATCATGCCCGTGTCCATGATGGTGGCCGCCGCTACCGCTCAGCATCCAGGCACTGACGAGGTTGACGGCAAGGCCGATGACGGCAACGGCGATCGCCTGGCTGAAGCTGATCGGCACGGGCGAGGCGATGCGCAGGAAGCTTTCCCAGCCCATCAGCAGCGCGATCATCGCCAGAATGATGGCACTCGCAAAACCGGCGAGGTCGCCGAGTTTGCCGGTGCCGAACGTGAAGCGCGGATTGCGGGCCTGCTTGCGGGCGAAGAGATAGGCGAGCGCGGAAATGAGCAACGCGCTTGCATGGGTGGACATATGCCAGCCATCGGCCACCAGCGCCATCGAGCCGTACATGGTGCCGGCGCCGATTTCGACGACCATCATGACCGCTGTCAACGCAATCACCAGCCAGATGCGACGTTCGTTGCGGGCATGGTCCTGCCCCAGGAAGACATGCTCATGTCCGTAGCTATTCGTTCCGGCACTCATTGCCAGCTCCTTACCGATATCGATCCGGCTCAGCGGATATAGGTTCGCAATACTTCCGATATTTCCTCGACTGCCTCCGCCCTCGCCTTCTCGTCGGCGGCATGCAGCACGTGTTCGTGCAGATGGTCGTCCAGCACCTCGCCCGTGAGACCCGTCAGCGCGCCGCGCACGGAGGCAAGAAGCTGGAGGATCTCGCCGCAGGGGCGCTCACCCTCCAGCGCACGTTCGACCGCCTCGAGCTGCCCGCGGATACGGCTGACGCGGGCGATGAGTTTCTTCTTCTGATGGGTCGTATGGGACATGGCAGTCTCTGAAGTAGTATAGGGGGGTACCCTATATTACCTTCACGAAAAACGAAAGCGGCAATCCATCGCAGCGGCTCTTGAATTTACATAGGACTCCTATATCTTGAACCCATGGAAACGCCAAAAGACCCGAGATCGATCGACAACCGCATCAGCGAAGGCCTGACCCGCATCG
Organism: Rhizobium sp. BK379; assembly: GCF_014193955.1. Taxonomy (NCBI): domain Bacteria; kingdom Pseudomonadati; phylum Pseudomonadota; class Alphaproteobacteria; order Hyphomicrobiales; family Rhizobiaceae; genus Rhizobium; species Rhizobium sp. BK379. The sequence goes on along the minus strand of NZ_JACIAD010000002.1, from coordinate 993,636 downwards.
CGATCGCAATGCGCAGCGACGAATGGTCGAAGGCCGAAAAGGCCGGACTGAAGCCGACGCAGCTTGCGATCCTCGAATTTCTCGCCGGCCGCGATAGTGCGCGGGTGAAGGAGATTGCGGCGCATCTCGGCGTCTCGCAGCCGACAGCGACGGATTCGATTGCGGCACTGGAGCGCAAGGGGCTGGTCGCCAAGGCGAGCGCTCCCGGCGACAAACGTGCCACCGCGATCCGCATCACGACGGAGGGAATGGCGGCGTTCGGGTCCGTTTCGCCGATCGAAACGGCAGCGATGGAAGCAGCCCGATCGCTTTCCCCCGGCGAGCAGGAAGGCCTGCTGCTGTCGCTCGTCAAGATGATCCAGCATCTGCAGGAGGCGGATGCCATACCAATCCAGCGGATGTGCACGAGCTGTCGTTACTTCCGTCCCTACCAGCATTCCGGTGCGGCCAAACCGCACCACTGCAATTTCGTGAACGCGGCCTTCGGCAGAAATGAACTGCGCATCGACTGCCGCGACCATGAAACCGCCGATCCGGCAACCCGGGCTGCCACCTGGGACGCCTTTGAAAAAGGATAGGCGCACTCTCCAGGCAAACTAAAAAGAGAAGGATGTTCAAAATGTTAAGGCAGTTTATCACCGGCGCGGCCATCGCCGGAACGCTATCGCTTTGGCTGGGCTCGGCCATGGCCCATCCCGTCACGGCCGAACCATCCAAGGGCGTGAAAGCCTCGTTCGACATTATCGAAACGCAGATCGTCACCAAGGGCGACAAGGCGATCTTTTCGACGCGCGTGCGCGGCGAGGCCGGCGCTGAAAAGCCCGCTGCAACCGGCAAGTTCGAAGGCTCCGGCGTCTATGCCTATGTCTGGCCGACCTCGCTCAACAGCGGCGATATCGGCTTCGACAGGGATCAGGGCATTGTGGCGCTGGCCGTGACCTTCCATCCTGACTTCGACGATGCCGCCAATAAGGGCAAAAACCGCGATGTCTGGCATCCGCACTGGGTCGTGCTCAACGAGGACAAGGCCTGCGCCGGCGGATTGAAGGTGACCGACATCCCTGACGGCGCCAAGCCGAAGCTTCCCGCCACATGGCCGGGCGTTCCGCTGCTGATCGACAGCCCGGATTATCAGACGGTGCTGAAGGGCGACCGTGTCGATGTCGCCATCCCGCTGTCGCTCATCGGCGGCATCACAGGCGCATCCTACGACGGCGTGACGGCAGGGCTGAAGGTCAACGGCAACCTGCATGCCCCGCTGCTTTGCGTCGATAATGTCTTCAAGGTCGCCTCCGGCAATCTCAGCCTGCCGGGCAAGGTCATGCCTGCGAAGTAACAGGGGCGCCGGTCCGCCGACTGCCATCGCCGGACCGGCTCTTTCCTCTCTCCAGGCAAATAGAGAAGAGAAAACACCAGGCAGATTTATCCCATTGCAGCCCGGATGCAACCGGTGGCGGGACCTCCTGCCCAACGACAAAGGATTTCGACATGTCCGATCTGACACTCGCACCGGAACTTTCGGTCAGTGAATGGTTCAACACATCGCGGCCGCTCTCCATCGCCGGACTGCGCGGCAAGGTGATCTTCCTGCACAGTTTCCAATTGCTGTGCCCCGGCTGTGTTGCTGAAAGCCTGCCGCAGGTGCGCCGCATCGAGCGCATCTTCGCCAACACGGATCTCCAGGTCATCGGCCTGCACACGGTCTTCGAACATCACGAGGCGATGACGCCAACCGTGCTCAAGGCTTTCATTCACGAATACCGGCTGACCTCGCCCATCGGGGTCGATCAGGCCGACCAGCACTCCGACATACCGGTGACGATGCGCCGCTATGGTTTCAGGGGAACGCCCTCCTCCGTCCTGATCGGCCGCGATGGTGTGATCCTGCATCATGCGTTCGGCGTCGAGGACGATATCGCGCTCGGCGCCCGCATCGGTATGGCGCTTGCAGCACCCATCCCGATGGCGACGTCAGCTGAGGAGATTGAGGGTTGCGCGGCCGGTGTCTGCGCCGTACCGGCAGATGCGGCCTGAAACGGCTCCGATCCGGGCCCAAGCTGCCATTGACAAACGGGCGGTTTCGGACAATCAATGGCGCATGATCAAGAACGCGCACCATAACCGCTCGTATTTTTGGCTGTACCTGTAAAGGGCGGCCGAGACAGATCACAATGTCAACAAGCCGCCGTCAGGCGGCTTTGTTGTATCGGCAGCGTCCTGGCGGCATAAACGTAAAAAGGACGCGAAGACCATGCTTGAAATCGAAGACAGCGAAATATCGCTCATGCGCCCGCCGGTGGTGACGATCCGCGCCGCCAAACCCCGCGACATCTGCGAACTCCATGAAATGATCGGCCTGCTTGCCGCCCATCATGGCGACATCTCCGCCTCGACGCCGGAACAGCTCGAGCGCGACCTCTTCGGCCCGACGCCCTGGATTTCTGCCATTGTCGCCGAAGGCAGCGACGGCCTGATCGGCTACGCGATCCTCGTTCCGCTCTACAGGGCGCAGGAAGGCAAGCGCGGCATGGACCTGCATCACCTTTTCGTGCGCGACGGCCATCGCGGCCATGGCACCGGCCAGCTTCTCGTCGACCGCGCCCGGGAAACGGCCCGCATTGCGGGCTGCGATTACCTCTCCGTCAGCGCTGCAACCGGCAATCTCAAGGCTCACCGCTTCTACGAACAGATGGACTTCACCCCTCGCCCGGTCACCGGCATGCGCTATATGCAGGCTCTGTCGTGAGTGGCTCCAGCCGCTCGGCCATCTTGCAAGGGAGGAAAGCATGACCCGACTGGCGGTGGTTCTGACCGAAGGCTTCGCAGACTGGGAAGTGGGGCAGCTTGCTGCCTCCGCTCGCACCCATTTCGGCTTCGATGTGGTGACGGCAAGTCCCGGCGGCGCGGAAATCCGCTCCATGGGCGGCATGCGGGTGGCGGCCGATACGGTGGCCGAGAACCTGCATGGCGACGCTTTCGACGCGCTTGTTATCTGCGGGGGCACGATCTGGGAAACCGAAAGGGCGCCCGACCTTTCATCCGTCATCAACGACTTCATCACGCGTGGCAAGGTCACCGCTGCGATCTGCGGCGGGACGCTGGCCCTGGCACGCGCGGGTGCATTGAACAATATTCCGCATACCAGCAACGCGCCCGATTTCATTGCCGGTGCTGAGGGCTATCGCGGCCAGACGCATTATCGCGACGGTCCGCAGGCCGTAAGATCGGGCATGATCGTGACTGCGCCCGGTTCGGCGCCGATTACTTTTACGGCTGAGATCTACCGGGCGCTCGGCTTCGGCAGCGAAGAACTCGACACCTATGTGCAGATCCTCGGCGCGGAACATCAGCCGAAGGCTGCCTGAGACATGTCGAGCAGGCCGATCACCTCAGTCGTCGTACGCACATCGCCGAAGCTGCGATAGACCGAATAGAGCGCCATGTTGTGGTCTATGTCTCGGCGAGCGGCATTTGCGTCAGCCAGCATGATGACGCGGAAACCGCTGCTGCAGGCATCGCGAGCCGAGGATTCGCAGCAGATGTTGGTCAGGGTGCCGGTAATGAGAACCGTATCGACGCCGCGCGATTTCAGCATGGCCGCAAGCGGAGCGCTTTCGGGGTGGAAGGCGCTGTAAGAAGTCTTCTCGATCAATAGATCCTGCGGTTCGGGAACGAAATCCGGCGCAAGCCTGCCTTCGACCGGCCCTTCGCCGCCCGAGGTGCGGTAAAGTTCCGCGATGGTTTCACCAAAGAATTCACGTGCCAGCTCGGGATAGGTCTGGCGAGGAGCCGGCACCACCCAGACGATCAGCCCGCCGCACGCGCGCACCGCAGCAACGAGCGCCTGAATATTCGGAACGATGCCTTCCGCGTAGCTGCCCGGCGCCACGAAAAAGTGGATCATGTCGACGACGACCAGGGCGGTCCTTGCCGGCGTGAGGCTGGTGAAAGCGAAACGCCGTCCGCGGCGCTCTTCCTGCCGCGCGTATTCACGCGGCTCGATCTGCCAGGCATGTCGTTTCAAGACCATTCCTCCGTTTGGAGATTGAGGTCTCAACGTATACCGAGTCGCGGTGACGGCGGTGTCTCTTTCATCGGAGCATCCTCGGCGGCCACCTCATGCACCGGGCGGGTTGCCCATTGGTGCAGTGCTCTCTTGACGAACAGGAATGCTGCGGCCCTCGCCTGCGCCAGATCGCCGGGATCATCGAGGCGGCTGGCAATCTTTGCCTCCATCATCGCGAGCGTTTCGGAAAACCAGCGCGCAAGAACTGCATTGCGCGCGGCGAGCCGTTCACGCATGCGGGCAATTGCGGCGTCTGTTTCCTCAAGGGTCGGGTGCTTCATGCTGACAATGTGGCCGGCGGTGCTTGCCCCAGGCAGACGCTACTTGCTCGGAACCGCCTTCAGATAGGCGGAGATCGCCTCGATATCGGACTGCGGCAGATGGGCGATGTTCTGTTGAACGTCCACCATCTGGCCACCGGCGGAGTCGAAATCGGGGGTGAAGCCGGTCTGCAGGTAGTTGGTGATATCGGCCTCGCTCCAGGAGCCAACGCTCTTCGAGCCCGGCGTGATATCGGGTATGCGGCCCTTGCCGTCCGGGTTCGGCGCGCCGGCAAGCCATTGATCGCGGAGGAAGCCGCCGAGGAAATCGCGTGGCGTGTGGCATTCACCGCAATGGCCGAGGCCCTCGACCAGATATTGGCCGCGTTTCACCTTGTCGTCGGCATTGGCAAGCACGACGCGGGGCTGATCATTGAAATAGAGGAGCTTCCAGCCGCCGAGCGCCAGGCGGATGTTGAACGGGAACGGCAATTCGTGCGGCGGGGCAACGTTGCTGCTCTTTGGCAGGGTCTTCAGATAAGCGAAGAGATCGTTGACATCCTTGTCGCTCATGCGCGTGTAGGAGCCATAGGGGAAGGACGGGTAGAGATGCTGTCCATTGGGGCCGACGCCGCGCTTTATCGCATTGCCGAACTGAGCCAGCGTCCAGCGACCGATTCCTGCCTGCTCATCCGGAGAAATGTTTGGCACATGGAAGGTCCCGAAGGGGCTCGTCAGGGCGAGGCCACCGGCCAGCGTGAGTTTCGCATCGCCTTGCGCGCCGGGCGTGGCATGACAGCTGACACAGCCGCCAGCCCAGAATACCTTCTCGCCATTCGCGACGTCAGGCGCGCCGAGATTGGCCCAGTGGCTTTCCGGAAACGGATCCGGCGCGGTTACGAAATAGAAAATTGCGCCGCCGATCAAGACGACGCCGATGAGACAGAGCACAAAGCGGATGAACCTGCGGACCATGCGCCGCCTCTCCTTACTATCAATGTTCAGGGGCGTTCCCCGGCCCCGCTGCCGGAAGAGAATAAGGCGATCCGCACCGGCGGCAAGAGCCGGTGCGGATGACGGGATCATGCGAGAATAGCTCTATCGCCTAGTCCTTCTTGATGCGATAGAGCTGATGACAGCCACCGCAATTACCGCCGAGCGTGTTCAGCGCCGCACCGACGCCGGCAGCATCAGCCGGAAGCTGGGCGAGCACGGTTTCGGCGTCGGTGGACAACTTCGCGGCGCGCGCCTTGAAGTCATCCATGTTTTCCCAGATCTTCGGGCTTGCTTCTTCGTCGCCCGTCTCGGTGCCCGGCTTGAACTGGTCCGGGAAGGCCTTCGCCGTGGTGGCGATCGTCGTCAGCGCCGCCTTGACGGCATCCGCCTCATAGGGCTTCGTGCCCTTGGCGATGGCGGACAGCGAGCCTGCTGCGCCACCGATCTGCTTCATCATTCCAATGCGCGCGTCATGCGTGCCGTCGGCCGCCATGACCGAACCGAGGGCAATGCCGGCGAGCGCCGCAGCCGCCGCTACTGTTTTCCAATTCATTATTCTCTCTCCATTGTTCCGCCGGCGAAGCCGGCCGAGGGCAATCTGCACCGCGATCATGACAAAATCCATCTGGCCGCATAGTCACGTTTGGCCGGATCCTCATAAAAACAACGTGATAAACATAGACGGAATCAGGCTGTCTTCCACCCCTGCCATAGACTGATCGCGGAGATGACGACCAGCAGCAGGCCCGCGAGACGGCCGATGACGGCAGTCGTATTCGGATTCGACAACAGGAGGTCGCGGCTGCGGCCGGCCGTCATGGCCAGGGTGCCGTAGACGGCAAGCTGAGTGAGCACGGTCATGATGCCCATGATCAGCCCCTGGAGCCAGATCGGCCCAAATTCCGGCTTTATGAACTGCGGATAGACGGCCAGTACGAAGATGTAGGCCTTGGGATTGACGAGGCAGGTAACCGCCCCCTGTCGGAACGCCTTCCAGGTGGAGCGCGCCGTGCCCGGGCCGACTGCCTCGACCTTGATGGAACTTCTCATAAGCGAGACGCCGATCCAGATCATGTAGGCAACGCCGGCGAAGAGCAGCAGGTTGAAGATACCGGGCAACATGGCGACGAGAATGCCCACTCCCGCTGCACCATAGGCCGAGTGCACCGCCCCACCCAGCATGATGCCGCTGGTGGCGGCAAGGCCGCGCCTGGTGCCGCCGGTCAGCGCATTGGCGAGCACGAAGAGCATATCCATGCCGGGCACGATGATGATGCCGAAGAGAAGGGTGAAGTAGAGCCAGAGGCTTTGGTGATAATCCATGTCAGTTGTCCGTCCCGCTTTCAGTCACGCTTTTGAGGAAGAGCTTTGAATTTCAACTTGATAGACAGCTCTATACGGCAGCCCAACTGACAGTGTATTGTCAGGAGCGTTGGAGAAAGGGCGGCAAATGCGCAAGGCCTCCAGGCTTTTCGAGATCATCCAGATATTGCGGCTGGCGAAGAAGCCGATGACTGCGGCCGTCATGGCCGAGAGGCTTGAAGTGACGGTTCGCTCGATCTATCGCGATATCGCCGCACTGCAGGCGATGCGGGTGCCGATCGAAGGCGGGCGCGGCATCGGCTACATCATGCGGCCGGGCTTCGACCTGCCGCCACTAATGTTTTCGATCGAGGAGACGGAAGCGATCGTGCTGTCGCTGGCGCTCCTGGAGCGCACCGGCGACGAAGGGCTGAAGCTCGCCGCACGGCGGGTCAACCAGAAGCTCGCAGGCGCGGTGCCGCCGCCGCTGCGACAGGCGATGGAAAACAAGGCGCTCTATGCCTGGGGTACGGTCGCGCCGGCGCCTGCCGGTTTGGACCTCGCCATCGTGCGCGGAGCGATCCGCGACGAGCGCAAGCTCACCCTCTCCTATCGCGATGAAATGGGACGTGCGACCGAGCGGATGATCCGCCCGATCGCACTGATCTATTATTCCCAGACAGCCAATATCGTCGCCTGGTGCGAACTCAGGCAGGCGATCCGCAATTTCCGCAGCGACCGCGTGGAGGCTTGCGCTGAGGCGGACGTCTTTTTCAAGGGGGAAGGCGACGGCTTGCGCACCCTCTGGACCGAGAGCTGGACGGAAAAGCCGCTGGCAGCCAATGCTTAGAGCGCCATGCCGCCGGAAACCTCGATGCGCTGGGCGTTGACCCAGCGGTTGGCCTCCGTCAGCAGCGAAGCGATCATCGGACCGATATCGTCAGGGACGCCGGCGCGGCCGAGCGCCGTCATCGAAGCAACCCTGCGGTTGATCTCCGGATTGTCGCGCACCATGCCGCCACTGAAATCGGTGGCAATTGCGCCCGGTGCGACGGTGTTGACGGCAATGCCGCGGGCACCGAGCTCATTGGCCATGTAGCGCGTCAGCACCTCGACGGCGCCCTTCAGCGATCCGTAGGCCGAGGAGCCTGGGACGGCGACGCGGGCAAGGCCACTGGAGAGATTGACGATGCGGCCGCCATCGGCAATGACAGGCAGCAGCTTCTGCGTCAGGAAGAAGACGCCCTTGAAATGGACGTTGTAGAGCTTGTCCATTTCCTCCTCGGTCGTCTCCGTTATCGAGGCGTGGTAGCTGGTGCCGGCATTGTTGACGAGAAAATTGAAACGCTCGCGACCCCAGCCCTTCAGGACCGAGCGGACATTGTCGACGAAAGCATCAAAGGCGGCGACATTGCCGGTATCGAGCTGCAGGGCGGCGGCCCTGCGGCCAAGCGCCTCCACTTCGGCGACAACCTTATCGGCCTCCTCGCGGTTGGAATTATAGGTAAAGATTACGTCGACGCCATCGCGCGCGAGGCTGATGACGGTGTTGCGGCCGAGACCGCGGCTGCCGCCGGTGAGGATTGCGATTTTGGCATTTGCATTCGGATCGGTCATCTCAATTGCTCCTTGTTCGGATGACCAGAATCTAGGTCCGGCACCCCTTTTCCCGAATGCCGAAAGCGTCGAACTTCTTGCCTATTCCTCCAGACAGGTTGTCGCCTCGCATTCGTGGAGTAAGATGGCGGGCCAAGGCGCGGCAGGATCCGCCACCGGAGAAGAATGATGTCCGCAGAAATCAAGACTGCGCTCAACCAGTACATGGACAGCCATGGCGGCGGCGACGGGCTTTATGCGACCGCCCTGCCCGGCTTCTACCTGATGCGCTCTTCCACGCTCACGATGCCGAAGCCGGCGATCTACAAGCCGGCGCTTTGCATCATCGTCGATGGCGCCAAGCAGATCATGTTCGGAGAGCGGCTTTTCACCTATAGTGCCATGCAGTCGCTTGTCATCAGTGTCGAGATGCCGGCCTTCGGCCAAGTGATCGAAGCAAGCCCGGAGCGGCCGATGATCGCGCTGACGCTGGAGCTCGACGTCACCATTCTGCGCGAGGTTCTGGAGGCGATGGAAGCTCCGCCGAAGCCATCGGGAGATGGCGGTCCGGGCGTTTTCGTCCAGAATTTCGGAGCGGAACTGCAGGACTGCATCCTGCGGCTGATGCGCATGCTCGGCACGCCGAAATCTATCCCGATCCTGCGACAGTCGATCCTGCGTGAAATCAGCTTCTGGCTGCTCTCGGGCGAAAACGGCAGCGAGGTCTGCAAGCTGGCGCTGCCCGGCAGCCAGACGCGGCGCGTGGCCGATGCCATCCACATCTTGCGCGATAATTTCACGGTGCCCCTGCGCGTGGAGCAGCTTGCGGCGGCAGCGCGGATGAGCGCCTCCTCCTTCCACCAGCATTTCAAGATGCTGACCTCGATGAGCCCGCTGCAATATCAGAAGCAGCTCCGGCTTCTCGAAGCGCGGCGGCTGATGGTGGCCGACGGCATCAATGCCGCCAATGCCGCCTATCGAGTGGGCTATGAAAGCGCCTCGCAATTCAGCCGCGAATATGCGCGCATGTTCGGCACACCGCCGAAGAAAGATGCGCTGGAGCACCGGGCACAGCCTGTACCCGATGTGGCGGGTGCCGCCTAGTAGGGTAGCGTGCGGCTATCCTCGCGGCCGAATCCGCGGATTTCCATCCGGTCCGGATAGACATCGACGATCGCGAAGGTGTTTTCGCTCTCGGTATCGACCACGCCCTTGAAATTGACGAAGTGGCAGCCGGCCACCTTGCCGTAATTGCCGACATGGTTGTGGCCGTTGAGATAGGCGACGACATTTGCCTGCGAAGCCAGCAGTTCGACAATCCGCTCGCGGTCCCACATGTCGTGTTCGCAGGGTGGATAGACGGGGAAGTGATTCATGACGATCACCTTCTCGCCTGCGGCCTTCGCCTGTTCGATCTCGCCCGACAGCCAGGCGAATTGTTCGTCGCTCAGCGATGCGTTCCACGCATGCGCGTTGCCGGCACCTGCTGCCGATAGAGCTGCCAGGCGCTCGTGACCGAGCCTGTTCAAGGGATGGCCTTCCGGCGTCGCGAAAGTGCTGACCTCATTGCCGTTCAATACGATGAAACGGTAGTCGTGGCGCTTGAAGCTGTAATAGGGTGCCGGCATGCCGACGCGTTCAACAACCTTTTCCAGGTATTCGGGCGCAACGCCGAAATCGTGATTGCCGAGCAGGAAGTGCGCCTCGTGGCGCAGCTTTTCATAGACCGGCAGGATATCGTCGAAGCTATTGAAATCGCGGTCGATGATGTCGCCGAGCGTCATGACGAAGCTCAGCTCCTCGCCGTTGAAAGTCTCGATGGCGGCACCGACCTTGGCCAGGCTGTGGGCGTAATAGCGCCCCATCTCGGCCTGCGGTTCGATGGCGGCATATTGCGGATCGGCGATGATGCCGAAGCGGAAAAGGGGAAGATCGGCTGATGACATGCGGCGTGATGTAGAGGCCGCGAATGACAGCGATGTGACGGCGCTGCCAGTCGCGGCATTTCAGTGAGTAGCTCTTGCGATGCCTCAGCTTGCGGCTGATGCCGGCTCACGCCTGCCCGTGAAATAGGGCAATGCGAACATGTAGAGGCCGCTGAATAAAAGCAGGAAAAGCGGCGGCAGCGGCGAGTAGACCACCCATGCCGGCGGGGTGCCGAGTGCCATGGTGGCGAAATTGGCTATGACGGTCACCGTGAAGATGATCGACAGCCAACGGTGGAGCTGGCGGACAGATTTATTCCAATTCATTGTTCTTCCTCCTCAAAAATCAGACGCCGCGTGTCCTGCATCAGTCGGCGCGCGCCAGGACCTGTTCCAGATTTTCGAAGAAGCGCTGCCAGCCGAACCTGGCGCCTTGGTAGGCCTGCTCCTGATCCGGGCGGAAGCCGGCTTGTTCCATGCGCAGGTGCGTGCCCGAGCCGATTGGTGTCAGGGTCCAGGTGACGGTACTTTCGAGGCCATAGGCATCCCAGGTATAGGCGAGCGTCCTGTTCGGCTCGATTTCCAGTACCCGGCAGTCGACGGAGCCCCACTCAGCGGTGAGCTTGAAACGATGGTCCGGAACGGGCTTGAAGTCGTTCTTCATCAGCCATTCCTGGATCAGATGCGGCTGGGTGAGCGCACGCCAGATCTTTTCCGGCGGGAACGCGATCTCCCGTTCGACGACGACGGAGCGGAGTTCAGTTGCGGTGTCGGTCATTGGTCCATCCTTTTGAGTAAATCTTCCAGGGCGTCGAACCGGCTTTCCCAGAAGCCGGCCATCTCGGTCGTCCAGTCGGCGAGCGGAGCAAGTGCACGGATTTCGGCGCTGTAGTGCGTCTGACGACCCTCGTGGCGGTCGCGCACCAGGCCGGCGGTTTTGAGTACCGCGAGATGTTTGGAAACAACCGGCTGAGAAACACCGGCGTGGGCCGTCAGAGCGCCAACCGTCTTCTCACCTTCACGGCACAGACGCTCGAAGATGCCCCGACGGGTCGGATCGGAAAGCGCCCTGAACAGCGCATCTTGAACATTCGACATTTGAATTCATACCCGATTGGCTATGGATCGATTCATAGCCAACCGGGTATGAGTTAGTCAAGCCATCTTTGTTTGACAAATTGCAGGCCAACCGAAGTAGAAACGAAAACACCCGGCGCTTGCGGCGCCGGGTGCTGAAAAGCGGATGCTCGGAAGCGCTTACTTCGTTGCCGCTTCGTAGCGTTCCAGGACGTAGTCCCAGTTGATCAGGCTGTCGACGAAGGCTTCGAGGTACTTCGGACGAGCGTTGCGGTAGTCGATGTAATAGGAGTGTTCCCAGACGTCGACGCCGAGGATCGGGGTGGCGCCGTGAACGAGCGGGTTTTCGCCGTTCGGCGTCTTGGAGATTTCGAGCTTGCCGTTCTTGACGGAAACCCAGGCCCAGCCCGAGCCGAACTGGGTTGCGCCGGCATTGGCGAAATCCGCCTTGAACTTGTCATAGCCGCCGAGGTCGGAAGTGAAGGCAGCTTCGAGCTTGCCCGGCAGCTTGTTGCCGCCGCCGCCCTTCTTCATCCACTTCCAGAAATGGATGTGGTTGTAGTGCTGGGCAGCATTGTTGAAGAGGCCAGCGTTGGTGCCGAAGGACTTCTTGACGACGTCTTCCAGGGAGAGATCGGCCATGCCGGCTTCCGCTGCAAGCTTGTTGCCGTTGTCGACGTAAGCCTTGTGGTGCTTGTCGTGGTGGAACTCCAGCGTCTCCTTCGACATGAAGGGAGCAAGGGCTTCGTAGTCATAGGGAAGTTCAGGCAATTCGAAAGCCATATCAGATCTCCTCTTGGCAATAGATTGCGTCATCGGCAGGTGAGGCGGAACATAGGAGGGGAAGCATTGAGAGGCAACCGGCGAATTATCAAAAAACAACAGCTTCGAGGAAAAATTGCCTCTCGTGACGGGCTCTCCCAACACGCATAAATCACAGTGGATGCCGCGCTTTCAAGGATGCACAGGCAGCGCGACGAAAAAGACCAAGACTACCGCGCACAGGAATAGATCTCTCCCCTCGCCGGCGTTCACGTCGCGCCCAAAAATGAGGCACGCTCGCGTCCCGTAGCCGCGCTTAGGGGACGCCGCCGATATTTCAATAAAAAACTGTTAATTTCTCGTGGGCGCTTTTGACAGACGGTGAACCGCACGTCTTAGATGCAATCCAGGGCTATTAAAGAGGGTTAGCACAACCTTTGATAGGATCTGCTTAATTAGCATTGCATAAATCATTTCAGGGACTTCTGACATCAACTTCGGGGCGTATGATGGTCATGAGCTTTTTTCGTCGTAATGAAGAACCGGTCAAGCCGGGTTCGAGAGTATCGAGCCATCGCCAGACATTTTCCATCACCGAACAGACGGGCCTCGTGGAGAGGCCGCCAGTGCAGTACAACGTTTCGGAAGTTGATGATTTCCAGGCTTTCGGCACGGCAATCGAGGAGAACAAGCAATCCTCCGAAGAGCTGCTCGTCAGCCTGACGTCGCTGCAGGAGCGGGTTTCCTCGCTGCTCGGCGCGCACAGCCACTCGCTCAACGAAACGGGCGCGCTGAGGGCCGAATGTTCGCGTTTGAGTTCGCTGCTCGACTATGAGAGCAATGCGCGGCGCAAGTCCGATCAGGAAAACCAGCGCCTGACCGCCGACAACAAGGAGCTGAAGCTCGACGGCAGCCAGCTTCGCGTCGAAGCCGGCACCTACCGCGAAGAGCTGGTGAAGCTGCAGGGCGTGCATGAGCTGACACGGGAAGAATTCACCGTCGTCGAAGCGCGGTTGATCGACGCCGAACGCGAGATCCGCGACCGGGCGCTGCAGTTCGACGACGTTTCCTCGCAGCTTCGTCGTACGCAGCAGGATCACGATGCGCGCAGCCGCGAACTGGCGAGTACCCGCGAGAAGCTGGAGCTGGAAACCACGGCGCATCAGCTGCTCACCGAAAGCTCGCGCCGCGAAAACAGCATCCAGCTACGCGAAATCGCCCGCCTCAATGAGGAACGCACCCACCTCAAGACCAACCTTTCTGAGCATGAGGCGCTGACGCGCGGCCTGCAGTCCTCCGTCGCCAACCTGAAGCAGGATCTGGCCGCTTCCGAGGAGCGTCATCGACGCCTGGAAGCCGAGTTCGAGACGCTGGAAACCTCCTCGACGCTCGAGATCGCCAACCTGCGCACCAAGCATGAAGCGATCGGTTCGAAGTCCGAACTTGTCGAGAAGCTGCTGTCGACGGCCAACAGCCGCAACAAGATGACGGACGAGGAGTTGCAGTCGACCCGCGCGGAACTGAAGCGCACGAAGGGCGAACTCGCCACCGCGCTGGCGCGCCTGGAGCGGATGACCGACGAGCTCAACCGCGTTCGCCTCAACGGCACGGAAAGCGAAGCTGCCCGCCGCGAACTCGCCGCCCACAGCAACGATCTCGTCATGAAGCTGCGTGAGGCTGAAAGCCAGCGCAGCAAGCGCGACCGCGAAATCGAAGCCTTCAAGCACGATCTCGATACGCGCCTCGACACCGATCGCTACGAAATCGGCCAGCTGCGGACGAGCCTCGAAATCGCCAAGTCGGAAATCCGCCAGCTCCGCGCCGAACGCGCGATCCTCAGCGGCCAGCTCGAAGTGGCCCGCGGCGATCGTCCGAGCCTCGCAGACGCCCTGCCCGTCGAAGAGCCGGTGAAGGAAGATGTCCGCATGCCGGCCGCCACCTTCGCGCCGATGATCGACATTTCCAATAAGTCGCTGCGCGGCACCGGCGCCGTCGCCGGCTCGGTCAATGACGAGCTTGCCGCCATCGAAACCAATCTGCGCACGCCGCCGGCAGAGTGATCGAGGCTTCCTTGGTCACGAAAAGACCTTTCCGCTGAAGGCAAAAGCAGCGGGTTGGACAGGTCCTTTGCCATGCGCCGGAACCGGAGCCTGCCTTCACGAGTTTGAAGGCAGGGTCTGGAGGAGGCGCTCTCATGGGACAAGTTCAAAATCGGGGTCAAATTCAAAATCAGGCGGAAGACCAGCAGAAGATCTATCAGCGCTGGGCACCGGTCTATGACCGGGTCTATCGCAGTCTCCTGCGTGATGGGCATCGTACGCTAGCACGGCTTGCCGCTGGCGCCGGCACCGACATTCTGGAGATCGGCGTCGGCACCGGCCTGGTGCTATCGCACTATCCCCGGCGTTCCCGGGTGACGGGCATCGACATTTCCGAACATATGATCGCCAAGGCACGGGAGAAAATTGCCCGCCACAAGCTTTTCCACGTGCGGCACCTACAGGTGATGGACGCTCATGCGCTGAGCTTCGAGGACAAGTCTTTCGATGCCGTCTGCCTGCCTTTTGTCATCACGCTCATTCCCGAGCCGGAACGGGCACTGGACGAATGCGCGCGTGTTTTGCGGCCGGGCGGCGAGATCATCCTGGCCAGCAAGCTCGGCGACGGCGCAGGACTGCAGGGAGCAATCGAGGACGCGGTGGCGCCGCTTGCCCGGCGGATCGGATGGAGCTCGTCTTTCCGGATCAGCCGGATCACCGACTGGGCGCGAGCGAGCGGCTTCGATGCCATTGAAATCTTGCCGGTTTTCCCGAACGGCTTCTTCAAGGTCATCCGCCTCAAACGGCACTCGCCGAACGTTTGAGGCGGAACTTTTTTCGCCCTCAGCGTGTTTGCAGTATGCCTTCGGATCGGCCCTTTGCTCGTCAAGGATTTTCATGAGCACGGATTTCTTCCTCTTCATCGTCATCGGCTTCTGCGCACAGATCATCGATGGCGCGCTCGGCATGGCCTTCGGCGTGCTGTCCACGACCAGCCTGCTGACACTCGGCGTGCCAGCCGCCAATGCCAGCGCCATGACGCACGTGACGGAGCTGTTCACGACGGCAGCATCGGGCATTTCCCATGCCTGGCACCGCAACGTCGACTGGAAGCTCGTGGCGCGGCTGGCGCCGGCCGGCATGATCGGCGGGGCCGTCGGCGCCTTCCTGCTTGCCAGTGTCGACGGCAAGGTGATCGAGCCCTTCGTCTCGGCCTATCTGATCGTGATCGGCCTCCTCATTCTCTGGAAGGCTTTCCACCCGGCTCCGAAGCGGGATGTCCGCGACTGGATGGTGCCGCCGGTTGGGGTTTGCGGCGGCGTGCTGGATGCGATCGGCGGCGGCGGATGGGGACCGATCGTCACCAGCTCGCTCGTCGGCCGCGGCCATGATCCGAAGCGGGTGATCGGATCGACCAATTTCACCGAGTTCGCGGTGACGCTGACCATCTCGATCACCTTCCTGCTGACACTCGGCTGGTCGGAGCTCGGCTCTGCAGCGGGTCTGATCATCGGCGGGGTGATCGCGGCGCCCTTCGGGGCGATCCTCGTCAAGCGGCTGCGGGTGAAACCGCTGATGGTCGCAGTTTCCATCATCATTATCGCGACATCGGCGATACGGTTTTTCTAGCCAGTGTTTCGGCCGAAATAGACATCGACGCTTGAAATCTTCTCGCCGTCGAAGCGGAAGCTTTCCATATTGCGGAAGGCTTTGCCGCTGGTCGTCTCGGCCCGGTAGCGCACGACAGCCTCTTCGCCATCGACCGCCAGGAACTCGATGTCGAAGCCTGTCAGTGCCGGCTCGTTCGGCCAGCAGCGCTCGAAATAGGTCGCACGGTCGATATGGTCGTCCTGCGGGCTGGAAAAGGTAAAGTCCTCCATCAGCATCGCATCGACGATATCCTTCCGCTGATCGATATAGGCTGCGTAGAGATCGCGCAGCATCCGTGCGCGGGCCTCGTTCCTGCTGGTCATAATCGCTTCCTCCTTCGATGTTCTGATTTCAATTTGCAATCAGTTAGAGGCCCGATCATGACTTTCAAGCCACCTTTTGCGCCGAGGGCAGGTCGGATCGGGCGGAATCCGTCCTTGGCAGGCCGCCGGGCGGTGCGTAAAGTGAGGATAGCTTCATCTTGGCGCTAGCCAGACAGTACCGAAGAAGATCCGCAATGACCGATACGCAATGGGACGCCGCGAAGGTGGCGCCCGGCTCCGCCTACTGGAAACGCAACCTCGTCATCTCGCTGCTTGGCTCGTTCACGACCATTGTGGCGATGACGCTGCTGCTTCCGTTCCTTCCGCTTTATGTGGAGGAGCTCGGCGTGAGTAACCATGCGGCGATCGTGCAGTGGTCGGGCATCGCCTATGGCGCGACCTTCCTTGCTGCCGCCTGCGTGGCGCCGATCTGGGGCCGGCTCGGCGACATCTACGGACGCAAGCTCATGCTGGTGCGCGCCAGCCTCGGCATGACGATCGCCATATCGCTGATGGGCATGGCCGGCAGCGTCTGGCAACTCGTGGCGCTGCGCCTTTTCGTCGGCCTGGCCGGCGGTTATGCATCCGGCTCGATGGTGCTGGTGGCGACACAGACGCCGAAAGACCGGTCCGCCTGGGCGCTTGGCGTGCTCTCGTCAGGCATCATGGCCGGCAATCTCGTCGGTCCTCTGATCGGCGGGGCGCTGCCGCCTATCATCGGCATCCGAGGCACGTTTCTGGCGGCCGGCGGCATGATCTTCTTCGCCTTCCTGGCGACGACCTTCCTGATCAAGGAAGAGAAGTCGGCGGCCCGCAAACAGGCGGCCAAAGCATCCGGCGGCTGGAAATCCATTCCCGACAAGCGGCCGGTCGTCGCAATGCTGGCAACCGGACTGCTGCTGATGCTCGCCAATATGTCGATCGAGCCGATCATCACCGTCTATGTGGCACAGATCGTGCCCGACCAGGGCCGGGTAACGATGATTTCCGGCATCGTCATGTCGGCGGCAGCGCTCGGCAGCATTCTCTCCGCCTCGCGGCTCGGGAAGCTTGCCGACCGGATCGGCCATTGGCCGGTCATTGCCGGTGCGCTCGCGATCGCGGGACTGCTGCTCATTCCGCAGGCCTTCGTGAACGCCTCATGGCAACTGATCGGCCTGCGCTTCCTGATGGGACTGGCGCTTGGCGGGCTGTTGCCCTGCATCACCGCGGTCATCCGGCATAGTGTGCCTGATAGTGCCGCCGGCAGTATTCTGGGCCTGTCCATCTCTTCGCAATATGTGGGACAGGTCGCCGGGCCTGTTCTCGGCGGCTTTGTCGGCGGGCATATCGGCATGCCGGCAGTCTTTCTCGGCACCTGCGTCCTGCTTCTTGCGGGTGCGGCCTTCACATGGCTGGTGCGCACGAAGAGCGAGGAAGCCTGAGGTTCAGGCTTTACCGCAAATCATGTCGACGCCGGACTGTGCCAGGGCTTCCAGCGTCTCGCGACTGTCGCCGGCGCGAGCGCGGACGGCCAGCGAATGCATGACGGCGGAGGCGAGCCTTGCAAGAGTGTGAGGGTCGCCTCCATCCGGCAACTCGCGCCGCTCTATCGCGAGCTTCAGGCGCTTTTCGATCTCGCCGTCGAAATCATCCAGGCTGCGGCTCAATACTTCCCGGACGCGTTCATGCTGGATCGCCTCGGCTGTTGCAGTGCCGATGAGAAAACAGCCGCGCGCGGCTGTTTCGCCGTGAAGATAGATCTCCAGAGCACGTTGATAGACACGTGCGAGGTTTTCGCGCAGCGGCAGCAATGGATCGAGCGCATCGGCAAGCACATCCATACTCTCGGCGCGATAGCCCTCGAGTGCATCGAGATAGAGGTCTTCCTTGTCTCCAAAGGCGCCATAGAGGCTCGGACGATTGAGCTGAGTAGCGGCGCTCAACGTATCCAGCGACGTACCGGCAAAGCCCCGATCCCAGAAGACTTCCCTTGCCTTCTGCAAGGTCACCTTCGCATCGAAGGCCCTTGGACGCCCACGCTTTTTCTCACTCATTTTGTACCATTTCGCATAAAATAATTGACCAAGAGAATTTTATGCGAAATAGTACAAATGTCCAACGGATTGATGCGGACGGCCTCGCACCGTCGCAGGAGGAGAAAAACATGAAGCTCTACATGCACGCGGCCGCCTGCTCGCTCTCGCCGCATATCGTCTGCCGGGAGCTCGGTATCGATATCGAGCTCATCACGGTCGATCGAAAGACACATCGCACCAGCAACGGCGAGGACTATCTCGCGATCAATGGCAATGGCTACGTGCCGGCGCTTATGCTCGATGATGGCAAGGTACTGACGGAGGGGCCGGCGATCGTGCAGTTTCTTGCAGACAGCGCTCCTGATGGAAGACGCATGCTGCCTGAGATCGGCAGCTTCGGCCGCAATCAGGTGCAATCCCTGCTGAACTTCATCACATCGGAGCTGCACAAGCCGATGGTGATGCTCTTCAATGCTGATTACGCTACCGTGCATGAGGCGATGCGTGCGGTCGTTCAGAAGCGCCTCGGCTGGATCAACGGAAGGCTTGCCGGCCCTTATCTCACCGGAGAGAATTTCACGGTCGCGGATGCCTATCTCTTCGTCTGCCTCAACTGGTCGCCCTGGATTGCGATCGATCTCGATCTTTTTCCAGCTCTTCCTGCCTTCATGAAGCGCGTCGCTGCCCGCCCGGCCGTGCAGGCGGCATTGAGCGAGGAAGGGCTTATGGCCTTCAATGCCGGCGGCAATTTCTTTGCGCCCATCGCCTATATCCAGTCCGCCGGATATGTCGGCTCTCCGGTCCGGCCGTGATAGAATGCCGGTCCGGCAGGAAGCGCCGCCGGACCGGATTATCCTTTGATGGTTGATAATCCTTCCCGAACAGCATGGATTATCGAAAGCCTTCGATGGCGGCATCTTCACTCCATCGAAACCGGAAGCCCGGTCACATAAAGGAGCGAATAATGACCACCTCAGCGGAGAATGTCGCGAAGACAGATAAAACCATGAAAGCCTACAGGGTCCACGCGTTCGGACCGCCGGAAGCTATCATTCAGGATCAGGTCGATATCCCCGCGCCCGGCAAGGAAGAGGTTCTGATCAAGGTGCACGCGGCCGGTGTCGGCCCCTGGGATGGCTGGATCCGATCCGGTAACAGCGCCCTGCCCCAGCCCTTGCCGCTGACACTCGGTTCCGATCTCTCGGGCACGATCGAAGCGGTCGGCGAAGGTGTTACGCACGTGGCCTGCGGCGATGCCGTCTATGGCGTTACCAATCCCCGCTTCATCGGCGCCTATGCGCAATATGCCATTGCAGTCGCCGGGATGATTGCTGCAAAGCCCAAAAGCATCGGCCATGTCGAAGCTGCCTCGATCCCCGTTATCGCTGTTACGGCGAGGCAGGCGCTGTTCGACCATGCCAAGCTTACCGCCGGACAAACCGTCCTCATCCATGGCGCGGCCGGCAATGTCGGCGCCTATGCCGTGCAATTCGCCCACAAGGCCGGGCTGAAAGTGATCGCGACGGCCAGCGGCGGCGATATCGACACCGTCAAGCGGCTCGGCGCCGATGTGGTCGTCGACTTCCGCAGCCAGCGCTTCGAGGATTTCGCTCGCGATGTCGATGCCGTCATCGATCTTGTCGGCGGCGAGACGCAGACGCGTTCCTTCGCGGTGTTGAAGCAGGGTGGCAGGTTGATTTCGGCCGTCTCGCAGCCGGATCAGGAGCTTGCCAAGGCCAAAGGCGTCGAAGCGCTCTTCTTCCTCGTCAATGTCACGACCAAGGAGCTCCGTGACATCGCTGCGATGGTCGATGCCGGCGAACTCGAAACGAATGTCGGCGATGTGCTGCCACTCGATGCGGCAATCACGGCGCATGAGATGCTGGAGGGCAAACGCCCGCATGCAAAGGGCAAGATCGTCTTGCAAGTCGCCTGAGATGATCCCAGACAGCGTTCGATGGGATAAACAGTCCCAACGGACGCTTTATCACGCCATCCATTTGCGGTGCTCGGCGAACCGCTCCACAAGCATATCCAGGAACAGCCGCACCTTGGTCGGCAGATGGCTGCGGTTCGGATAGACGGCGTTGATATGGATCTCGACGCCGCGATAGTCCGGCATCATCCGCACGAGGCGACCTGCCTCCAGATCCTCGAAGACGACGAAGCTCGGCGCGAGGAAGATGCCCTGCCCGTTCAGCACCAGATAGCGCAGCGTCTCGGCGCTGTTGGAAATGATGCTTCCGCCCACCTTGACGCTTTCCTGCCGCCCCTCGGCATCCTCGAAACGCCATTCCTCACCAAAGGGATAGTATGCATATTGCAGGCAATTGTGCTCGGCGACTTCGGCCGGCGTCGTCGGCATGGCGTGGGTCTTCAGATAATCGGGTGAGCAGACGAGGAAATGCCGCCAGGGCGTCAGCTTGCGCGCAACGAGGCTCGAATCCGGCGATGGCGTCGTGCGGATTACCAGATCATATCCGTCCTCGATCATGTCCACCGCGCGCTCGCCGATGTTGAAATCGATCTGGACGGCAGGATAGAGCGTCATGAACTCGTTGATGACGGGCAGCAGGAAACGGACGATGGCGCTGCTGGTGTAGAATCTCAGAGTGCCGCGCGGCGTCGAACTCAGGGCACCCGCAGCGCGATCCGCCTCTTCGAGATCGGCCAGGATCTGCGACGAGCGCTCGTAATAATATTTGCCGGTCTCGGTCAGGCTTACCTTGCGCGTGGTGCGGTTCAGGAGCCGCACGCCGAGGCGATCTTCCAATGATTGCACATGGTTGCCCACCATGGTGACGGACATGTTGAGGCGCCGCGCGGCAGCGGAAAAGCCGCCACATTCCACCACCCGACCGAAGACTGTGAGGCTGGTCAGCCGATCCATATCGCTCCTCGATTATCCGCTGAGAGTTGATGATCCTTCCCGAAAACAGCAGATTATCAGAAAGCACTGCTGGGTCCATCTTCCACTCATCGAACAGGGCTTCGCACGAACGAAGCAAAGACGAATGGAGAAGGACAATGGTTGAACTGCCCCGCAACGAAGCTTTCAAGACCGTCCAGCCGGCCGAAAGCGCCCCCGCCGCCGAAGCGATGGCTGCAGCGGCAGCGGCCGTGGAGACCCCGAAGAAGAATGGCCGCAAGTTCTTCAAGCGCGCCGTGATCGCCGCAGCCCTGCTCGCCGGCGCCGCCTTCGCCGGTGATTTCGGTCACCATTACTGGACCGTCGGCCGTTTCATCGAATCCACCGACGATGCCTATGTGAAGGCCGATTATACGACGGTCGCCCCGAAGGTCGCCGGCTATATCAAGCAGGTGCTCGTCAACGACAATGACACGGTCAAGGCCGGACAGGTTCTCGCCCGCATCGACGACCGTGATTTTCAGGCAGCGCTCTCCCAGGTCAAGGCCGATGTGAAAGCAGCCGAGGCTGCCGTTACCAATCTCGACGCGCAGATCTCGCTGCAGCAGTCGATCATCGAACAGGCCCATGCGACACTCGATGCCTCGCAGGCTTCGCTTGCCTTCGCCCAGTCCGATGCCGCCCGTGCCGGCCGGCTGATTACCAATGGTGCCGGAACGCAATCCCGCGCCGAACAGAGCCAGTCGCTGAAGGATCAGGCCGCCGCTGCGGTCGAGCGCGATCAGGCCGCTGTCGTCGCCGCCGAGAACAAGGTGCCGGTGCTGCAGACCCAGCGTGAACAGCTGCTTGCCCAGCGCGACCGCGCCGTTGCTGCCGCCAGCCAGGCGGAGCTCAATCTTTCCTACACGGAAATCGTCGCCGCCGTTGACGGCACGGTCGGTGCCCGCTCGATCCGCGTCGGCCAGTATGTCACCTCGGGCACGCAGCTGATGGCGGTCGTGCCGCTGCATGCGGTCTATGTAATCGCTAACTTCAAGGAAACGCAGCTGACCTTCGTGCGCCCCGGCCAGACGGTCGAGATCAAGGTCGACAGCTTCCCCGATGTAGCGATCAAGGGCCATGTCGACAGCGTTTCGCCGGCCAGCGGCCTCGAATTCTCGCTGCTGCCACCTGACAACGCCACCGGCAACTTCACCAAGATCGTCCAGCGCATCCCGGTCAAGATCGTCATCGACGACGAACGCCTTGCCGGCCTGCTGCGCTCGGGCATGTCCGTGATCCCCGACATCGATACCAAGGCCGCCCAGACCTCCGCGGCCGCGGCGGAAGGATTATCCACCCCTGCTGGATGATCCTTCCATTCCTTTCTCAATTATCACCCGAACAGCGTCATGAGACAGTTTTCCGTAGAGCCGGAAGGAGATAAGTCATGGCTACGCTTCAGATCGCCGCAAACAGCAATTCGGTCGCGCGCCCTGCCGCTGCGATCGTCCCTGCTGCCAAACCCGTCATGAGCCCGCTTCGCATGTGGACCGCGGTCGTCGGCTCCACGCTCGGCGCCTTCATGGCGATCCTCAACATCCAGATCGTCAATGCTTCGCTGGCCGATATCCAGGGCGCTATCGGCGCCGGCACCGACGATGGCGGCTGGATCTCGACCTCCTATCTGATTGCCGAGATCGTCGTCATTCCGCTCAGCGCATGGCTTGCCCGGGTCTTTTCGGTCCGCAACTATCTGCTGGTGAACGCCATCCTCTTCCTGGCCTTCTCGGTCGCCTGCGCCTTCGCTGTCAACCTGCAGCAGATGATCATCCTGCGGGCTATCCAGGGCTTTACCGGCGGCGTCCTGATCCCGATGGCCTTCACCATCATCATCACGCTGCTGCCCAAGCCCAAGCAGCCGATCGGCCTCGCGCTCTTTGCGCTCTCGGCAACCTTTGCGCCGGCGATCGGCCCGACCATCGGCGGCTATTTCACCGAAAACTGGGGCTGGGAATATATCTTCTATATCAACCTCGTTCCCGGCGCTCTGATGGTCGGCATGCTCTGGTCTTCGCTCGACCGTGCGCCGATGAACCTCAGCCTGCTCGCCAAGGGTGACTGGCCCGGCATCATCACCATGGCGATCGGTCTTGCCGCACTTCAGACCGTGCTCGAAGAAGGCAACAAGGAAGACTGGTTCGGCTCGGAGTTCATCGTCCGGCTCTCGATCATCGCAGCCGTCTCGCTGACGCTCTTTCTCATCATCGAACTGAAGGTCGCCCATCCGCTCCTGAACCTGCGGCTGTTTGCCCGCCGTAATTTCGGCTTCGGCATCCTTGCGAATTTCCTGCTCGGTATCGCGCTCTATGGCTCGGTCTTCGTGTTGCCGATCTACCTGGCCCGTATCCAGGGCTACAACTCCGAGCAGATCGGCTTTGTGCTTGCCTGGACCGGCATCCCGCAGCTCCTGCTGATTCCGCTGGTGCCGCGCCTGATGAAGCGCTTCGATATTCGCCTGCTGATCATCGTCGGCTTTGCGCTCTTTGCCGTCTCGAACTTCATGAACGTGCATATGACAGGCGACTATGCGAGCGATCAGCTCTTCTGGCCGAATGTCGTGCGTGCCGTCGGTCAGGCGCTGGTCTTCACGCCGCTCTCGGCGATCGCCACGGCAGGCATAGAGCCGGAGAATGCCGGCTCGGCTTCCGCGCTCTTCAACATGATGCGCAATCTCGGCGGTGCCGTCGGCATTGCCTCGCTGCAGACCTTCCTGTCGAAGCGTGAGCAGTTCCATTCGAATATCCTGACCAACTCGGTCTCGGTCTTCGAGGAAGCCACCCGCGACCGTGTCGCCAGGATGACCGCTTACTTCATGAACCATGGCGTCACCGATCAGGCGCTTGCCACTCACAAGGCAGTCGTTGCCATCGCGCTGAAGCTGCGCAAGCAGGCCAATATCATGGCTTTCAGCGACACCTTCTTCCTGCTCGGCGTCGCCCTTGTGGTGGCCCTGCTTGCCACCCTGCTCCTCAAGAAACCCGGCCAAGTCTCCGGCGGCGGCGCTCACTGAGCGCCCCCGCTCCCAAGGAGGAGAACACCCATGAACAATCTGCTCGACATCGACTATGCCGTTGAAACCAGGGCGCCTGCCGGCAGTCTCAACACGACGGCGGTGCTCGGCCTCATCGAATGGCTGACCGGCGACGAATGCCATGCCCTCGACGAGGTCGGCCTTGTCTCCGGCCTTGGCCGCCGCCTGCGTGCGCTCGGCGTTCCGGTCGACCGGCTGACATTGCATCTCATGACGCTGCATCCGGAATATATCGGCCGCACCATCGCCTGGGCGCCAAGCGAACCGGTGGAGATCCATGACCGCGAGCACGGAACGCGGCTAGCCATTGCCAACACGCCGCTTCAGAGGGTTTTCGAAAGCCGCGAAATGCTCGTCGTCGGTCCGGGCCAGAGCCCACATGGCCGCTGGCAGCATATCGATGTCTTTGCCGGACGCGCTCTGGTGCAGTTGATGATCGCGCCACTCTGCAATGCCGATGGCCCGGTCAGCGCCGCGATCTTCGGCACCAAGCGGCCGGGCGGTTTCACATCATCGGAAATGCAGGTGATCGAACGCATAATCCCGGCGCTGCGCAATACCAGTGAACTCCGTATCCTGCGCCAGGTCGAACTCAGCCTGCTCGACACCTATATCGGCCCGTTAACGGCGAGCCGCATCCTGGCCGGGCGCATCCGCCAGGGCGAAATCGAATCCATGCAGGCGGCCCTCCTGCTCTGCGACCTCAGAGGTTTTACCGAACTCTCCAACCGCCTGCCAGGCGAAACGGTGCTCGGGTTGCTGAACGCCTATTTCGACCGGGTCATTCCGGCGATTACGCACGAAGGCGGCGAAGTGCTGAAGTTCATGGGCGATGCGGTGCTCGCCTTCTTCCCCGGATATGATGCGACGCGTACCTGCAATGCAGCGCTTTCGGCGGCACGGGCGATCCTCGAAGCGCTCGATGGGTTCAATTATGAAGGCATCGGCGCC
The DNA here is from genome assembly GCF_014193955.1 of Rhizobium sp. BK379. Lineage (NCBI taxonomy): Bacteria > Pseudomonadati > Pseudomonadota > Alphaproteobacteria > Hyphomicrobiales > Rhizobiaceae > Rhizobium > Rhizobium sp. BK379. The sequence continues at coordinate 968,729 of NZ_JACIAD010000002.1, read as the reverse complement.
AAGGCCGGCATCGCGTTGCATCATGGCGAGGTCAGCTACGGCAATATCGGCTCCGGCCGGCGACTGGATTTCACGCTGATCGGCGGGGACGTCAATCTTGTCAGCCGTATCCAGGGCGCATGCAGCGAACTTGGGGAACAATTGCTGATGTCGGAGGCGTTTTACGAGGCGGCGAAGCCGGAGGATGCGGTTTCGGCGGGAAGCCATCGGTTGAAGGGCTTCCCTGACGGGGTTGAGTTGTACAGGGTGAGGTAGGTGAACCGCGCCGTACCGCAGGCCCCTCGCATGCCTTAGGGCGTTCGCTGCTGCCATTGATTCACTGGATCTATTGCAGCACCGCGCGGCAGCGCAGCTTGCTACTCATCACTCGCGGAGCGGCCGTAGGCCCAATCCATATAGAGTTCCAGCGCCTTGCGGGTGACCGGACCTTCCTGGAAATTGCGGCCGTCGAGCCTGTTGACGCCGACCACCTTGGAATAGTTGCCGGTTGTGAAAATCTCGTCGGCACCCATGAAATCGTCGACCGAGAGCGTCGCCTCGCGCACGTCGAAGCCGGCCTTGTGCAGCAGGCCGAGAATGCGCTGCCGGGTAATGCCGGCGAGGAAAGTACGGTTGGCGACAGGCGTCAGGATCACCCCGTCCTTGACCATGAAGATGTTCGACGAGGCGGTTTCCACGACATTGCCGTTCGTGTCGCGCATCAGCGCATTGTCGAAGCCGCGGCTTTTCGCTTCGGCAATTGCCCGACCGCTGTTCGGATAGAGCGAGCCCGCCTTGGCGTCGGTCATCGCGGTTTCCGGTGTCGGGCGGCGATAGGGAGATACCGTGAGCGATGAACCGCCATGGCCGCCCATTGCCGCTTCGAAAAGACAGAGTGCGAAACGCGTCGATTCGCCATCAACAGTCACGACACTGCCCGGCGAACCATGCTCGCCCCAATACATCGGCTTGATATAGATCGGCGTCTTGCCATCGAACTTCTTGACCCCTTCCCAAGTCAGCGCCTCGATCTCTTCGGCAGTCTTGAGGGGCTTCAGGCCCATGGCGACTGCAGAGCGGTTGACGCGCTGGCAATGCAGGTCGAGATCGGGCGCAATGCCGTCGAACCAGCGAGCGCCGTCGAAGACCGTGGAGCCGAGCCACATGGCATGCGAAGTCGGCCCGATCAGCGGCGGGTTGCCGGCAATCCATTCTCCGTCGACATAGGTCCATGTGGTCGTGCGGGGTGACGTATCGACGCGCATTTCAGCTCTCCTCCTGAAGTCGGCAAAGCAAAATCCTCACTGCCGGGGACGGTCAAGCGCAAATTGACGGTTGAAACATCGACGCAAGAAAATGCCGGAGACCGCGTTACGATTGAAATATTGATGCGCGTTTGATGGTGCTAAAACGATGGGTGCATAAAGGAAAATGATGAAAGGCCGACTGGATGGTGCCACTGCCGCGTGCCATCATGGCAGGCGGAAAGGCGCGGGCGGACAAGGAGATGAACAGATGAAAGCCATGTATTACGAAGCCTTCGAACAGGCGCCTGAGATCCGCACCGTGCCGGACCCGACGCCTTCGGAAGACGGCGTGGTCATCGAGGTCGGCGCGACCGGCCTCTGCCGCAGCGACTGGCACGGCTGGATGGGCCATGACCCGGATATCCGTCTGCCGCATGTGCCGGGCCACGAGCTTGCGGGCAAGATCGTCGCGACCGGCAAGGGCGTCGTACGCTTCAAGGTCGGCGACCGGGTGACGGTGCCCTTCGTTTCCGGCTGCGGTCATTGCAGCGAATGCCATTCCGGCAACCAGCAGGTCTGCCCCAACCAGTTTCAGCCGGGCTTTACCCATTGGGGTTCCTTCGCCGAATATGTCGGGATCGACTATGCCGACACCAATCTCGTGCATTTGCCAGAAAGCGTGGACGATGCCACCGCGGCGAGCCTTGGCTGCCGCTTCGCCACCTCCTTCCGCGCCGTCGCCGACCAGGCGCGCACCGGCCCCGGCGAATGGATCGCCGTGCACGGTTGCGGTGGCGTCGGGCTTTCGGCGATCATGATCGCCAGTGCACTGGGGGCTAATGCGATCGCCGTCGATATTTCCGTGGAGAAGCTTGCCTTTGCGCGCGAATGCGGGGCTGTCGCCACGATCAATGCTGCCGCGGTCGGCGACGTGGCGGAAGCGGTGCGAGAGATCACCAAGGGCGGCGCGCATGTTTCCATCGATGCGCTCGGCCACCCTGTCACTTGCTTCAACTCGATCAAGAACCTGCGCCGGCGCGGCCGGCATGTGCAGGTGGGGCTGATGCTCGGCGAGCATTCGACGCCGCAAATCCCGATGGCGCAGGTGATCGGCCATGAGCTGGAAATCTACGGCAGCCACGGCATGCAGGCCTGGCGTTATGATGCGATGATGTCCATGCTCGCTGCCGGCAAGATCGCGCCACAGAAACTGATCGGCAGACGCATCAGCCTTGAAGAGGCAGTACCGGCGCTGATGACGCTCGACAGGGCCGAGGGCACCGGCATCAGTGTGATTACACAGTTCTAGGCGGTCGCAAAACGATGGCCCGTGCCGTCGGGCTACCGAACCAAAGGTTGCGATCCCATCTATAGAGTGACGAAGCCAGCGATATGCCGGCGGCGATGGGGGACTTCATGAGCGAGACACAACGCAAGCTGACAACGATCTTTGCAGCCGACGTGCAGGACTATACGCGCATGATGGGCGAGGACGAGGAAGGCACGCTCGCCATGCTCAAGCACTATCGCGATGCCATGTCGCGCCTGATCGCCTCCCATGGCGGGCGAGTGGTCAACACCTGGGGCGACGGGTTGCTTGCCGATTTTCCGAGCGTTGTCGAGGCGGTCCGGGCGGCAATCGACGTTCAGAACGAGCTTGCCGGCAAGAATGCGGCACGACCGATGGACGGACGCATGCTCTTCCGTATCGGCATCAACCTCGGCGATGTCATTGTCGAAGGTGAGGATATCTATGGCGACGGCGTCAATATCGCGGCCCGCCTGCAGGCCTCCGCGCCGGCCGGAGGGATCGTGATCTCCAACACGGTCTATGACCAGGTGCGCAACAAGGTGGCGGTCGGATTTGATTTCCTGGGGGCCTTGGAGATGAAGAATATCGCCGACGCGGTGCCAAGCTATGCCGTTCGCATCGGCGCTGTCGGTCCGGAGCCACAGAAGCCGGCGGCCGCTCCCGAACGGCCTGTCGAGATGCCGAAACCACGATCGGTGGCACCGCGCGGCAGGCTGCGCAAGCTTGGCGGCATTCTGGCTGTCATTGGCGCCATGATCTTGATCATCAATATTGCCACCTGGGAGGGGGAGTTCTGGGCTGTATGGCCGCTGCTCGCCTTCGCCTTCGTCGCGGCCATGATTTGGGTGCGCATGCAGGACCGTTTCGACCATCGCGTCGCCGCGCTTGCCGTCATCGGCGTTGGAATCGTCGCCATCAACATGCTGACATGGCACGGGACATTCTGGGCGATCTGGCCGATGCTGGGACTGTCTGTCGCTGCCGGGATTCGCTGGGCAATGCGCGACTGAGCATCAGGCGCGTTCTGCGAGCCGCCGTTCAGCGCCATAGATCATCATCTGCAGCCCGGCTTCGAAGAAAGCTTCGTGGCCGGATGTGCGGTAATGTACAATTGCCCGGTGTGTGAGCGGGAAATCGGCTGCCGCAGCGTCGAGCTTTTCCTGCTCCGGCGGCGGTTCTGTCTGTTCCTCGATGACGCAGCCGACCGTGTAGCGGGCAAGGGCGACGAGCAGTTCCATGGCGAATTCCGCTTCCATGCCCGCTCCGACGAGGACAGCGATATGGGCTTCGACATTGGGAAGGTCCTGCGGACTGGTTTCCGTGCCGGCATGCACGCGGCCACCGTCGCGATAGCTCAGGAGCGTGCGACGGAAATCACGGGTGTTTTCGAGCATGAAGTCCCGCCAGTTCTCGGGCACGACCGGCCAGTCGTGGGTGTGGCCGCGCGCCATGATCTCCTCGGCCATGGCTTCAATCAGCGCCCGCTTGCTCTTGAAATGCCAGTAAAGCGCGGGCTGGCGCACATTCAGCCGATCGGCGAGCAGCCGTGTGGAGAGGGCATCGATGCCCACCTCGTTCAAGAGCTTCAGCGCTTCGTCGACGATCTGCGCCCGATCCACCTTCATCCTGTTTCCATTCCCTGTTGCCATTTCAATTTATCAGCGATAAGGAACTTATCAGTGATAAATTTTCGGGTAATCCCATGAAAAAGGCGCTCACCGTCATCTATGCCACCGTCATCCTCGATGCGGCCGGCATCGGGCTGACCCTGCCGATCTTTCCGCGGCTCCTGGAGGATGTCGGCCATACCGACAATCTCGGATGGCGATTCGGTGCCTTTCTGGCGCTTTATGCGCTGATGCAGTTCATCTTCTCTCCGGTGCTCGGGTCGCTGTCGGACCGGTTCGGCCGCAAGCCGGTGCTGATGCTGTCGCTTGGCGGGGCGGCGTTCGACTACGTGTTCATGGCCGTTGCTCCATCGCTCTGGCTGCTCTTCATCGGCCGGGCGATCGCCGGCATTACCGGTGCCAGCAATGCGGTCGCTGCCGCCTGCGTGACCGACATTACCGAAGATGCCGAGCGCACGCGCCGCTTCGGCCAACTCAGCGCCTGCTTCGGCATCGGCTTCATCGCCGGACCGGCGATCGGCGGCGTGCTGGGTGAGTTTTCCGTGCGGCTGCCCTTCATCGCCGCTGCAGGGCTCAATGCAGCCAACCTGCTGATGGCCCTCTTCCTTCTGCCGGAGACGCGCAGAACCGGTACAGAAGCCGAGAGCCACGAGTTTTCGCCGCTGGCGCATTTCCGCTGGCTGCTGGGCTACCGGCTGCTGCTGCCCCTCGCCGGCGCCTATTTCATCCTTGCGCTTGTCGGCGAGGTCGGCGGCACGATCTGGGTGCTCTATGGTCAGGACAAGTTTTCCTGGTCGCCGATGATGGTCGGCCTCTCGCTCGCCGCTTTCGGCTTCTTCCATGCCGTCGTGCAGGCCTTCATCGCCGGGCCGATCAGCGAAAGATGGGGGGAGCACCGTGCGCTCCTGATCGGCATCGTCGCCGACAGCGCCGCCTATATCATCATCGCGCTGGTGACAGAGGGCTGGATGGCCTTCCTGCTGATGCCGCTCTTCTGCCTCGGCGGCATCGGGGCGCCCGCCCTGCAGTCTCTGGTGACAGGGCGCGTCGACAGCGATCATCAGGGACGTGCGCAGGGGCTGCTTGCGAGCATGACCAGCCTTGCCTCGATCATCGGGCCGCTGGCGATCAGCACCATCTACTTCGCTTCGCGCGATGTTTTCCCGGGGCTTGTCTGGGTCCTGGGCGCAGGTTTCTACGTGCTCTGCCTGCCGGTTGCCTTCACGCGCCGGTCGAAGGATGCGCCTGCCTGAAAGCGGACGGCGGCGGGATGATCAGCCCGCCGCCTGTCTCCGTTACTGGGCGACGCCGATCGAAGCCAGGTATTCAGCCGAAGCGATGATCTTCGACTTGTCCTTGATCTCGATGATCAGGCGCGGGTTGCTTTCGACCTTGGCAAGGGCAGCGAAGATCGCACGCCAGTTGACCGTGCCTTCGCCCAGCGCCCAGTGGCGGTCGGCATAACCATCGGCATCCTGCAGGTGCACATGGCCGAGGCGGTTGCCGGCGGCATGGACGTAATAATCCACTGGCGGGGCGCCAGTGGAGCCGTGGGCATAGTGGGCATGGCCGGTGTCGATCGAGACGGCGACGGCCGGCGAGTTGAAGCTCTCGGCCAAAGCCACGCGGATATGCGGGTCCTTGTCTTCGATGTTCTCGATGACGAGGGTGCAGCCGATTTCCTCGGCGCGCTTCACCGCATCGCGCATCGTCTGATGGCAGTAATCGACAATGCTTTCGCGCTCGCCGGGATTGCTGTCGAGATTGTTGTAGCCCCACGTCGTATAGGGGCTGTGGACGACCATATGCGTGCCGCCGATCGCAGCGCAGACATCGAGGCCCTGCAGCATACGGCGGGAGACGACGGCGCGGATATCCGGATCCTGCGAGGCGATGACGAATCCCCAGAACGGGCCATGGATGCCGACGCGGCCCTTGTAGCCGTCGAGCAGCTTCCTGACGTGATCGGCGCGCGGGGTCCAATCGCCGTTCAGAACATCTGCATTGATGAAGCTCTGCAGTTCGAGATCACGAGACTTTTCGAAGAGCCAGTCACGATGGTTTTCGAGTTCGTTGATCGTCATGGCGGCGCCGACGATGGGAAGAGAAGACATGGGGGTGCTCCGCTGATGGTATGCCGGATTGGCAGGGAAGGATCGGCGCGTTCTATGCGCCTCTTCTGTGTCGCCGATATTACAGAAAAGACGACGGCCAACCTGTCGCACTTGCGCTGCGGGGAAGCCATACCGATATGATCGCGGTCGGCTTCGGAGCCTGAAAGCGCGCAAAGTCGCTTGTTCTTCGCCCCTCCCCCGATTTTGCGGCGGTTGCCAAAACGACCGCGAAGGTCTATCGGACCGCCCCGCAAGAAAAAGAAAGAGACACCATGTCCAACTCATTTGTGAAAACAGATGCCCGGACGGAGGCAAGAAGCTTCTTCGTGCTGGGCGACAAGGTCGAGCGACGGGCTCGCCTCACCGGCAACTGGCTGAACATCTTCGACATGACGGTTGCGCCCGGCGGTAAGACGCCGCGTCACGCCCATGCAAGCCCGGAAGTCTTCCGGATCATCGAGGGCACGCTGACGATCTGGCGGCTGACCGATACCGGGCCGGAAGAGATCCAGGCGAGCGCGGGCGACATCGTCACCATCGCCCCCTTCATGGTGCACGGCTATTCCAACAACGGAACCGTCCCCGCAGTCTTTTCCGCCATCGTCGATCGCGAAATGGCAGAATTCATAGAGACCGAGGGCGTTACCGAGCAGCCGCAGGGCAGCCCGTCGCCGGAAACGGTGGCGCGTATGCGGGCCGCTGCAAACGCCCACGGGATCACGATCCTGGCGGCGTAAGCGCCGTCAGTTTCTCTTGACGCCGCGCAACGGCCAGCGAAGAGATCGTCTCCGACGGTAGGCTGCGCGTTAAACACATTCTCTATTTGAGAAACCCAAGCATAGCTTTCGTATTGCGCGCAGCGGTTGATGCGCTAGCATATATTTCGCGGTGTCTGGGGATTTGTGGTCGTGTTTCTGCGTACTGTCGTTTTAGGGATCTTGGCGTCGACAATCTGGTTCGGAACTGCATGCGCAGACATCACAATTCAGCGTGTGCCGATTGATAATTCCTCCCCGGTTCTGCTCCTCAAAGGTGAGTTTAGCCAATCCGACAATCCCGAACTGCTTGCCCGCGAAGTTGCGGCAAGCGGAGCCAAGGTAATCACCTTTGACAGCAATGGTGGTCACGTTCTCTCGGCAATGGCCTATGGGCGAATGATCCGGTCGCTAGGATTATCAACTCTGCAGCTTCGGTCCTCGCAATGTGCCTCTGCTTGTGCGCTGTCGTTTGTCGGCGGCGTGAACCGCCAAGCGGAGCCAGGCGCGATCGGCGTCCACCAGTCTTCCTTCTCGCCGGAGAGCAATATCGAAGGCAATGCTGCTGTCGCCGCGGTTCAGGCGATGACCGCAGAGATCATGACATACCTCATCGAGATGGATGTCGATCCCAAGCTGCTCCAGCTTAGCTTATCGGTTCCCAGCGATGACATGCGATATCTCACCGCGAACGAAATGCAGAACTACAAGGTCACGTGGGGCAGTCTGCCCGCTCTGCCGGAGCGCGCTGCATCGACCGAAGCGGCTCCGACCACCGTCCCGCCCTCGACAAATACTGAAGTCACTCCACTGACGACCGAGCAAAAGGCTCTCGCCTTTGTGGCAACTTACCACGACGCATGGTCCCGCGGGAATTCCGAAGCGCTTGATTTCGTGGAGAAGGCTTACGCCGACACGGTCGACTTCTACGGCAAGGCTACTCCCAAAGCGATCGTAATTCGTGAAAAACGAGACTTCGCATCAAGATGGCCGATCCGAGCCTACAGTGTGAAACCTGGGTCGGCGCGGGTGACATGTTCGGAGACCTGCAGGATAGATGGCGTCCTTGATTGGTACGCCAAGCGCGACGTTGATGACCGGGTGTCTTCGGGGACAGCGGAATTCTCGCTCGTTTGGGACCAGAGGGCCGGAACCATTATCTCGGAGACGGGGAAGGTCATAGCGACCGACAAGGGCGCGTCCCAACCCACTCGCCTGATATCGCAATGGAAGGAGCAGAATACTGCGTGCCGAGGCGGCAGCGGAGATTCTGCCGAGACAATGGCGGCCTGCGACCGGCGCGAGACCGTCGGAACGAAGCTCCAGGCTGTGGGCTGGTGTTATGGCCGTGAAGGCGAGTACGGGTACCAGATGGAATGGCACGCTTGCGATGCTGCGTCACCTCAACAGGACAGAGCAGTCGCCGCAGCGTCTCCCGCAATCAAGGTCAAGCGGCCAAACGCAAGCGACTTCCCGATTCAAGGTCGGTTTACCGGAAAGACAGTGTTGCCGGATTTCAAAAGGCGAGACCGTGAGTTCAACAGCTTCAGAACGCGCATCCGCGAGGGAATGCGCGAAGGACCGAATTTTGCAGGACACTATACGCTTATCCAGATTGGTTGCGGTGCAGGGTGTTCTTTCGCCATAGTCGCCGACAACCAGACCGGTCGTCCGGCATCTTTCCCCCGTGGTGGCGAAGACAACATGTATCTGAACCTGGATTATAGCCGGGACAGCCGACTTGTTGCCGTCCAGTGGCTGAGTTACGACGTCAACAAGTGTTTCATCGAGTTCTTTGACTTTGATCGGAATACATGGAAGCCCATCAGCAAAACCGAGATCGGCGACACCGATGCCTGCTACAAGCCGATAAAAGAAAACCTTCGCTGAACCCGCTGACATTCGTCGAGATCGGAAATGTGCAAGCGCTAGTGCGGCGATTCTGGCCGCCTGAATCGGTCGGTTCGTATCGACAAAGTTCGCATCCGCCGCGTCGAGGACGTGGCCTGATATCAGGAGAAAAACGATGGCATGGTCAGCCAGCCAATATGTGAAATTCGAGGATGAGCGCACGCGCCCGGCGCGCGACCTGCTGGCGCAGGTACCCCTGACGGAGCTGCGCCACGCCGTCGATCTCGGCTGCGGGCCGGGGAATTCGACCGAGCTGATCATCGACCGCTACGGCGCGCAAAATGTGTCTGGTCTCGACAGCGACCTGAACATGCTGGAGGCAGCCCGCAAGCGTCTGCCGGGCACGGCTTTCGTGGAGGCCGACCTTTCCACCTGGCAGCCCTCGGAGCCGGCGGACCTGCTCTTTGCCAATGCCGTGTTCCAGTGGCTGCCCAGCCATCTCGACATTTTCGACAGACTGATGGACGGGCTGGCGCCGGGCGGTGTGCTTGCCGTGCAGATGCCCGACAATCTCGGCGAGCCGAGCCATCTGATGATGGAGGAGACGGCCCATGCCGGCCCGTGGAAGGGTGCCTTCGAGAAGAAGAGCGTACGTCGCAACGTGCTGCCACCTCCTTCGACCTATTACAGCCGGCTGATCGCCAAGTCGTCGCGGGTCGACATCTGGCATACGATCTACAATCATCCGATGGACAACGCGGCTGCCATCGTCGAATGGGTCAAGGGAACGGGTCTTCGCCCCTATCTCGACCATGCCGGCGAAGAGCATCGCGAGGCGTTCCTGGCCGACTATCTGCAACGCGTCGACAGGGTCTATCCAAAGGCGGCCGACGGCAAGGTGCTGTTGAAATTCCCGCGTCTCTTCATGGTGGCCGTGAAGGCCTGACCGGCAAATCCTGATTTCTCTGGCGCCGGCAGCGATTCATCCATCGCTGCCGGCATCGTTTTGTCGTCATTTCGCAAGCCACACGCAAAGTTTGAAGTGTAGCGATCGGTCTTGGGGTTTCTCAATCCAGACGTGCTTTTGCCGGCGTCATCGACGCCGATCGCTATCCGTTAAACGCCTTTGCGCATTGCGCGAGGACCGACAAAGAGATTTTGAGATGGTTTCTTCTGTTTCCAACATCAGGCTGCAGACTGCGCAGATCGCGCTGCAGGTGATCAAGGGCGGCTCTTCAGAGAGCAGCTCCAGCAGCAGCACGACCGACCACGATTATTCCAGCCTGCCCTCGCAGACCCGCTCGGCGCTCTCGGTCATGCTCGACAAGATCAATGCCGGCAAGGCCGGATCGACTGACGCAGCCGGCAATACGGTCGCCAGCACCGATATCACCACCGCCTCCTTCATGGCGCTGCTGCGCCAGAACATGACGGCCGCGGCCGACGCCAAGGGCGCGGGTAGCCAGGAAGCCGCCATGCTTGCCGCCTTCAAGAAGGGCCAGCTGACGGTCACCGATCCGACCCAGGGCGTTTCGATCAAGGCCTGGGACGTGACCGATCCCAAGGAGGCCGATGTCGACCAGAAGAAGGGCACCGACATCAAGACCGACGACTGGAACGACTTCCTACGTGACCATCTGCAGCGCGATTCGCATGGCCGTCTTGTCAGAAGCGAAAACGGCAGCTTCATCGAGAAGGGCACCGGCAACGAAGTCTATTTCGGCCAGGTCGGCTCGCAGAACTACTACATCACTTGGCCGGCGAAGTCCGAGACCAAGCCCGCCAATGGCACAGGGGACAAGCCGGCAACCGACGGCGCCGGTTCAAAGCCGGCCACCGATACGACCACCGACAAGTCCGACTCCAAGGCATAAGCGACCAACGTTCTACGACGGCCATTGCGAAAGGTTCTTCCGCAATGGCCGTTTTCTTTCAGGAGACAGCAAGCTCGGCCAGCGACAGGACAGCCGTCGCAAGGATGACGAGGCCGAAGCAGATGTTGAGGATCCTTTCGCTCGACGGCTCAAGCCGCATCTTGCCCAAGACGACACCCAGCCACAGCCAGAAAATGTCGACGACAATCATGACGAGGACGCAGAGTACCCATTTGGCCTGCATGTCCAGCGCGCCGTCCTGCGAGAGCCGATAGGCGGCAAACAGCGAGGCGAAGGCGATATAGGCCTTGGGATTGGTGAGACCGAGCACGACACCACCAGCAACGGTCGGCAAGGCGCGCCGACGCGCGGCCGAGAGATCAGCGCCGACCGGTGCCGAGGCAATCTTCCACGACAGCCAGACCAGATAGAGAGCGGCGGCGACCGTCATTACCAACATTGCCATGGGGATCGCCGCGATCAATGACAACAGGCCGGCAGCAGCGGCTGCGGCCGCAACCGCCAGACCGATCTGCAGACCGAGATAGAAGCGCAGGCCGGTCGTCATGCCATGCTGGCGGCCGATCGCCAGAAGAGCAGCAATTGCCGGTCCGGGCGAACCGAGAAGAGCAAGAGCAGCCGTGAGGAAGAAGCCTGCGCTGACAAGGCCGATCATGCACCACCCAATGACATAACGATATCTTTATGTCTTTATATATTTATGGCACTGTGTCAAACACTTGTTATCCTTGAGCTGCAAGGTGCTTGCGGCAAAGCCGGAGCGCTTTATATTCGGCCGGACAATTCAGCAGGAGATGGCACGCATGGACGCTCACCCCACCCCGCCCGTCACTCTCGTCATCTTCGGCGCCACCGGCGACCTGACACGGCGACTGCTGGTCCCGGCCATCATCAATCTCACCCGCAGCCGCCTCGTCGGCACGGATCTCAACATCCTCGGCGTCGGTATCGAACCGGGCGACGATGAATTCCTGCGCCAACGGCTGGATGCTTTTCTCGCCCATCTCGAAGGCGAGGAGGCAAGCGCGAAGGACGAAGCCTGGGAGAGCCTGCGATCGCGCATCTCTTATCTGCAGGGCGATTTCACCAAGGACGATATCTTCCTCGAAATCGGCAAGCGGCTTGGCAAGACTTGCAATGCGGCCTTCTATCTCGCCGTACCGCCGAGCTTCTTCGGGCCGATTGTCGAAAAACTTGCCAGTCTCGGGCTAATGGACGAGAGCGAGGGTTGCTTCCGCCGTGTGGCGATCGAAAAGCCGTTCGGCACCGACCTCGCGTCAGCGCGTGCCCTGAATGAGCGCATCCTCGCTCAGGTCGAAGAAAGCCAAGTGTACCGGCTCGATCATTTCCTCGGCAAGGAAACGGTACAGAACCTGATGACGGCGCGTTTTGCCAACATGATGATCGAGTCGCTGTGGAACAACCGCTATATCGACCACGTACAGATCACCGCCTCGGAGATTGTCGATGTCGGCACGCGCGGGAAATTCTACGACGCAACCGGCGCGCTACGCGACATGATCCCCAACCATCTCTTCCAGCTTCTGGCGATGATCGCCATGGAGCCGCCGAACAGTTTCGACGCCGAGGCGATCCGCAACGAGAAGAGCAAGGTGCTGAAGGCGCTGCGCATCTATACGCCAGAGGAAGCCAAGGCGAATGGCGTGCGCGGGGCTTACGCCGCCGGTCCGCTTAACGGTACCGACTTGCCCGCCTATCGCGATACGAAGGACATTTCGCCCACCAGCAAGACCGAGACCTATGTGGCGCTGAAGCTCTATGCCGATACGTGGCGCTGGGCCGGCGTTCCCTTCTATCTGCGCACCGGCAAGGCGATGACGGCGCGCGATACGGAAATCGTCATCACCTTCCAGCCGGTTCCCTTCGCGCAATTTCGCGAGACGGAGGTCAACCGCCGCCTGCCGCCGAACAGGCTCGTCATCCAGGTGCAGCCCGATGAGGGCATGAGCATGGAGATTTCCATCAAGTCGCCCGGACAATCCGTCGACACAGTGCCGGTCTCGCTCGATTTCCGCTATGCCGACAAATTCGATATCGGCAAGACGACCGGCTACGAATCGCTGCTCTACGACCTCTTCATCGGCGACCAGACACTATTCCAGCGCGCCGACGGCATCGAGGCCGGCTGGGCGGCCGTGCAGCCCTTCCTTGACGAGTGGGCGAAGGACGATCGCATTCCGGATTCCTACGCTCCCGGCACCATGGGACCCGCCTGCGCCGACGAACTGATCCAGCGCGACGGCCGCGAGTGGCATGAACTGGGCGTTATCCTTCACAGGAACGGCAAATAGCCGTTCCTGCTCTCGGTCCACCTCGACCGTCAGCGGCAGGCCGCTGCCAGAGTGCGGTCACGCTCGGCATTACGATAAGCGCGCGTGCCATGTTTCGGGCAGACTGTCCGCTCCGACGGAATAACGACTGTGACATTGTCATTTTCAACGGGATCCAGCGGAATCGAGATGCCGCCGCCGTTTGCGTTGGCATCCGGCACGGTGCCGGGCGGCATTCCGCCAAAGCGGCCGGAATAATCCATATCGCCGAGGGTCTGGGCGAAGACCGGGGCGGCGAAACCGAGGAGGATGATCGAGGCTGCTGCAATCACCGTACGCATGACCAAATTCCTTCTTATGTGGCCGATATGAAACGAGATTTGAGCATGCATCGTTCCAGCCGATCCGGCCGTTGGTAAAAGATCCGGCTTGATTTAATCTAGGGAGGGTGAGCGCGAATTTCCATGCAGCGCGCGATGTTCCCGAAGGTTTGATCCCATATCAAAAGGCGATTGCGCGTTTGAGAAAAATATGCGGGGTGGCGGGTGACCGACGGGCCCAAATAGCAGCGTTGATCGGGCTCGCCCAGCCGTGAAACACTCGGGGAAGAACGAGGAAAGTGCTGAAAAACAAAGCCCTCGGACGATGCCGAGGGCTCACTGAAATGATGGATCGGGTTAAACGAACTGGCTCAGGCCGGGAACGGAAGCAACCACCTGATCAACCACCTCTTCGCCGGCATATTGCTTGGCGATGGCGATGGTTTCCTTGGCGAGCGAGGTGATTTCGCTCATGCCGAGACCCTCGCTCATCAACTGCTGGCCGAGGACCATGATGCCGCCACCGCCGAGCGCGCTCATCAGGCCGCCGAGCAGACCGCCGCCACCGCCGGAACCTTCGCCGTTGAACTGGGCAACGAGTTCGGTGGCGCCCGGGATCTTCTCGATCATTTCGGTGACCGGCCCATCGGCCGCTTCACGCTGCAGGAAGCCGAGCATCATGCCGAGCGCCTTTTCGGCCAGATCAGGCGCAATGCCCACACGATTGGCGATTTCAGTCACAATCTCATTCATCGTCAGCCTCCTGTTTTTGACGTTAACGTCAACGTAATCGAATTGAGAGGGCAACTCAAGCGGCTCTTCCTGTCAGCGTCCGGTCCCGCTTTCCGTTTTAACACAGGCAGTTGTCCGTCTCCTGTCGCCTGCTTATAACAGAGAAACGATATTTGCATGACTGTGCGGAAAGAGCACTCCGCATATTCTGGAATTGAGCGGCGGCATCGACCGAGGGAGACAATCTACATGCTCGAGGACGGCAAGATTTTCATCGGCGCAAGCCGCAATCCTGATGACAGCATCAACAAGGGCGAATATCTCGACCTCAAGTTCGGCAACCGTCATGGACTGGTGACCGGCGCCACCGGCACCGGCAAGACGGTGACACTGCAGGTGCTGGCCGAGGGCTTTGCGCGCGCCGGCGTGCCGGTCTTCGCCGCCGACATCAAGGGCGACCTCTCGGGCATCGCCGCCAAGGGCGAAGCGAAGGACTTCCTCACCAAGCGAGCCGAGCAGATCGGCTTCGACGATTACGAACTCGAGCAGTTCCCGGTCATCTTCTGGGATCTGTTCGGCGAGAAAGGCCATCGTGTGCGCACCACGATCGCCGAGATGGGGCCATTGCTGCTCGCCCGGCTGATGGATGCTTCCGAGCCGCAGGAAGGCGTCATCAACATCGCCTTCAAGATCGCCGACAAGGCCGGACTGCCGCTGCTCGACCTCAAGGATTTTACTGCGCTGCTCAACTATATGGGCGAGAATGCCACAGAGCTTTCCAGCCAGTTCGGTCTGATTTCCAAGGCTTCGGTCGGCTCCATCCAGCGCGCGCTGCTGGTGCTGGAACAGCAGGGTGCGGAACATTTCTTCGGCGAGCCGGCCCTGAAGATCACCGACATCATGCGCACGTCGAGCAATGGCTACGGGCAGATTTCCGTGCTTGCCGCCGACAAGCTGATGATGAACCCGCGCCTTTACGCCACCTTCCTGCTGTGGCTGCTTTCCGAGCTTTTCGAGGAACTGCCGGAAGTCGGCGATCCCGACAAGCCGAAGCTCGTCTTCTTCTTCGACGAGGCGCATCTGCTCTTCAACGATGCGCCGAAGGTGCTGATCGAGCGCGTGGAGCAGGTCGTGCGCCTCATTCGCTCCAAGGGGGTCGGCGTCTATTTCGTGACGCAGAACCCGCTCGATGTTCCGGAGACGGTACTCGCCCAGCTCGGCAACCGTCTGCAGCATGCGCTGCGCGCCTATTCGCCGCGCGAACAGAAGGCGGTGAGGACGGCGGCCGACACCTTCCGCCCCAACCCGGCCTTCGATTGCACCACCGTCATCACGACGCTCGGTACCGGCGAGGCGCTGGTCTCGACGCTTGAAGCCAAGGGCGCACCCTCGATCGTCGAGCGCACGCTGGTCCGCCCGCCGTCCGCCCGCGTCGGACCGCTGACGGATGCCGAGCGCCAACTGGTCATGGATCACAGCCCCGTACTCGGCGTCTATGACGAGGACGTGGACCGTGAATCCGCCTTCGAGATGCTGGCCGCCCGCGCCCAGAAGGCCGCAGATTCCGACGCGGCCAAGCGGGCGCAGGAACAAGCGCCGGCGCCGCAGGAGGGCAGCACGACATCAGGCTGGACCCTACCCGGCTTCGGCGGCAGCGATAACGACGACAAGGCACAGCCGCGCGGCCGTTCCGGCTACCAGCGCGAAACGGTGATGGAAGCGGCGATGAAGAGCGTCGCGCGTACGGTGGCGACGCAGGTCGGCCGGGCGCTGGTGCGGGGGATCCTGGGAAGCCTGAAGCGGTAGGACTGAAGCGTGGTGCGATCTCTCGGATCCGCTGCCACGCTTTAAGTCTGTCCGGCGCGGCCGGCATCGCAGAACGGCTGCGCGCTCTTGCGCAACCAGCCTTGATCAGCGCTTGCGGACAAATTCCGTGCGCAGGACAAGGCCCTTGATCGTATCGTGACGGCAGTCGATCTCTTCGGGATTATCTGTCAGACGGATCGAGCGGATAACCGTGCCCTGTTTCAGGGTCTGGTTGGCGCCCTTTACCTTCAGGTCCTTGATGAGCGTGACGGAATCGCCGTCCTTCAACACGTTTCCGGAGGCGTCGCGAACCTCGGATGCAGCCTGCGCGGCTGCAGCCATCTCGGAGGCCGGGCGCCATTCGCCTGTCGCCTCGTCATAAACATAGTCGTCGTCACCAACTGCCATCATTTCGCCCCCGATCATGAATGTCTCTTCAGCCCTGGACGGCGGCTTATAACGATCACAGGGTGTTGTGCAACTGCTCCGGTAAGCCTCCGTTGGCAGAACTCAATGCAGCTTTTCCGGCACCGGCGCGAGGCCGTCGCATGTTGGTCAGACCGCAGTTCGGCCGGCTTCGGCGCGTCGGCGGCGCATCAGGAAGAGGGCGAGCGCCGAAAGGCAGATCGAGATTTCCAAGAGGAACGTCCAGTGAAGCAGGAAGCTCACGATCCAACTGGCATGGGTTGCGGGGACCCGAACCAGCTCGAACTCATGAAAGGAGAAAGGTGCCAACCAAAGGAGCGGCGCCGCGATCGTATCCATGACCATGTGCAGCATGGCGGCTGCGAAGAAGACGAAACCCGTGGCGAGCCAGTCCGGACGGAGCCATTTGAGGAACGGCAGGACCAGGACCGCCGCGACCAGCCAGAAGAGCGGCCAATGCGTGACATAGGCATGGTGATGAACCCGGCCGCCGGAGGCGTAGAAATAGATCACGTCGAAATCCGGCGCGACGCTGCCGATCAGCGCTGCCGCCATGACGGCAGAGGATGATGCCCTGCGTCGCGCGGCAGTTCCAAGAATATAGCCTGCCGGCAGATGAGCGATGAGCATGCGGTGCCTCCCTGTGACGCCTGACATCGCTAGGAGGCGATTGTGTCGGGATCAAAGCGGCTGCGACATGAAGACTTCGGTGTGGCTGATTTCTGCCGGCATGGTGTGAAAGGGTGCGAGTGCGATGCGGCTATCTCTATCGTGATCCCTTGTTTCCAGACGCGAGCAATGGTATTTCCCTCGTGCAATCGAGAAAGAAAGGAGGGCTGCGCATGAATATCTATTTCCGGCATCATCGCCAGCGTGGCCCAGTCAACGCCCTGCAGATGCGTTTGCAGGGCTGACCAGAGACCGTTTCTCGCAAATCTCTTCCTGGTCTGCCCCTAGTGGCACTGCTGCACCTGAATGCCCGCCGTTCAAGCTGCAAGCATTTCATAATCCACCAAGCATAACGCGCTTTTCCGTCGATGGCTGAAAGCCCCGGACATGCGTGATCGCTTGGCAAGACCAGGATACGATCATGACCCTCATCAATATCCGCAATCTCGGCATCGTTCTGTCCGCGCCGCTGTTTTCGAAGCTCAATCTCGTCGTCAATGCCGGCGACCGGATCGGCCTCGTGGCTGCGAACGGGCGCGGCAAATCCACCCTGCTCAACCTTGTGACGGGCAAGCTGGAACCGACCGAAGGCGAGCTCACCAGGGCGCGCGGGCTCACTATCGGCCATGTGGAGCAGAATGTGCCGCCGGCACTTCTCGACGCCAGCTTCCGTGACGCCGTGCTTCACGCACTTCCTCCCGATCAGGCCGACGGTGAAAGCTGGCGTGCGGATGTCGTGCTGGAATCACTCGAAGTGCCCGAGGAATTGCGCGAGCGGCCTCTCCGACAGCTCAGCGGCGGTTGGCAGCGGCTGGCACTGATCGCCCGCACCTCAGTGAACGAACCGGACGTGCTGCTGCTCGACGAGCCGACCAACCATCTCGATCTCGAAAAGATCGCGCAGGTGGAAAACTGGTTGAACGCGCTGCCGCGCGATACGCCCGTGATCATCTCCAGCCACGACCGTGCCTTTCTCGATGCGACGACCAACCGGACGCTCTTCCTGCGGCCGGAGCAGTCGCCGGTCTTCTCCCTGCCCTACAGCCGGGCGAGAGCGGCACTCGACGAGGCGGACGCATCCGATGCGCGGCGCTACGAGAAGGATATGAAGACGGTCGAGCAGTTGCGCAAACAGGCGGCCAAGCTCAACAATATCGGCATCAATTCCGGCAGTGACCTGCTGGTGGTCAAGACAAAGCAGTTGAAACAGCGCGCCGAAAAGCTGGAGGAAACGGCCAAGCCCGCGCATCTGGAGCGTTCGGCAGGCGCAATCCGCCTGGCCAATCGCGGCACGCATGCCAAGGTGTTGGTCACGCTTGAGGATGCGGAAGTCACCACGCCTGACGGCACGCCGCTCTTCCGCACGGGAAAGCAGTTCATCTGCCAGGGCGACCGCATCGTACTGCTCGGGCTCAACGGCGCCGGCAAGTCGCGGCTGATCTCCATGCTGCGCGCGGCGATCGCCGAGCCGGAAACAGCAAAGGCAGGCATCAAGGCCACGCCCTCGCTGGTGCTCGGCTATGGCGATCAGCTGCTTGCCGATCTCAGCGATGCCGACACGCCACTGCAGACGATCATCCGCCGCTTCGATGTCGGCGACCAGCGAGCGCGCTCACTGCTTGCCGGCGCCGGCATGACGATCGAGATGCAGGGCAAGCCGGTCAAACTGCTCTCGGGCGGACAGAAGGCACGGCTCGGCATGCTGGTGCTCAGGCTGACGCAGCCGAACTTCTACCTGCTCGACGAGCCGACGAACCATCTCGACATCGAGGGTCAGGAAGCGCTGGAAAACGAACTGCTGGCGCATGAGGCGAGCTGCCTGCTCGTCTCTCACGACCGCAGCTTCGTGCGCGCGGTCGGCAACCGCTTCTGGCTGATCGAGCGGAAGAAGCTGGTGGAGGTGGAGAGTCCTGAAGGCTTCTTTGCAAGTGTGGGAGGGGCTGGGTAAGGCCTGCAGAGATGAGGGAGCGCGCGGATGCGTGCTCCCTCCTTGTTGACGATGACTACCGCACAGCCGCCGAGAGGCAGAAAAATGCTCCCTGCGGATCCACGGCCTGGCAGACCCAGCCGCCGGGGACTTCCATCGGACCGTTGACGACCTTGCCGCCGCCGGCATTGGTGCGCTCGATCGCAGCATCGAGCGCGGGCACGGTGAAATAGTAGGACCAGAAGGCCATGCCGACCTCAGGCGGGCGGGTCATCATGCCGCCGGTCTGTTTTCCGTGTTCGGCGAAGATGTGGTAGACGCCCATTGGCCCCATGTCGAAGTCATGATCCTTCGTCCAGCCGAAGAGCCTGGAATAGAAGTCGAAAGCCTTTGCCCCGTCATTGGCATAGAGCTCGCGCCAGCCGACATGGCCGGGCGTGTCGAAGGGTAATTCCGGCGGCGGGTTTTCCATCGGCAGCGGCGTCATGATGCAGAGCACCGCTCCGTCCGGATCGGCGACGACCGCGAAACGGCCTATGCCTGGAATATCCGCAGGCTGGCGGCGGATGGTGCCGCCATTTGCGGAAAAGTCGCGTGCCGACTGATCGACATTATCGACGGCGACATAACCAGTCCAGTTCGGCGGGATGCCCTGCCCTTCCAGCTCTGCGGGAAAGGGCATCATGCCGGCGACCCTGACGCCGTTTGCTTCGAAGATGACATATTCCGGCTGGTCCGCCGCCGGCATTTTGCTCGATGTCCAGCCGACGACCGATCCGTAGAATTTTGCCGCCGCATCGGGATCCGGCGTCATCAGTTCGCACCATATGAACTTGCCATGCGTATTGGACATCGTGTTCTCCTCGGTCCACGCTTGAGTTCTGTCTCGTTGTTTGCACGCAATTCCGGACACAAAACCGCTCTCGCACTTTTGCTGGAATTGCGCTTGAGATGCCCCGGCGATTTCAGCCCTTGCGGGTATATTTGACTTCCATGAACTGCTTCCAGGTGCCGTCGGCTTCCCTGGCGCTCGATGTGAAGGTCCTGACATTGTCGTCGAGAAAGGCGATCTGCTCGCGATAATCGGCAAGGCCGTCGCCTTCGAAGGCCGGCCCTCTGGTGTAGAGCGACAGAACATTTCCCGAGGGATCGACCTCGCCCTCATAGACCCACATGTAATCCATCATCGAGCCGATCCAGCTGCCGACATATTTGCCTTTGCTGGAGTCGTAGCCGAGGGTCAGGATTGTCGTTGCCTGCTTGCCGTCGCTCATTTGACCGGCTCCTTCGGCAACGAACCAGATGCCCTGCAGGGAGCGAACGGTCTCCTGCCAAGGCTTGTCGCCGGTCATGTCTGAGGCGGCGACGGTCCAGTCGCCGACCATTTTCTCCAGGAAAGCATGCTCCTTCAGCACTTCTGCAGTCTTCATCGTCCTTCTCCTCCGGATGATGGATGGCTGGCTGGACGCTTCACGCAATTCCGAACGCAGAACCACACGACAGTTTTGCGGGAATTGCGTTAGTGGCAGCAGGATGAGGCCTGGGGGGCTTCCTCATATTCATCGTGACGCTTCACGAAATCCATCGTCGAATCCTCGTTGCGACCCTTGGGGGCATGATCCAGGATCATCAACGTGCCGAGAATTTCTTCCGCGCCGCGGGCGTAGCTCGAATAGGTATGGAACACTTCACCCTTCTCATTCTTGTAGAAGGCCGAAAGTCCGGGCAGTTCGTCATTGGCCTCATCAGGCGCTACGGAAGTGAAATTGTAAAAGACCTTGTCCTTGGCAAGGTCCTCGGGCGTGAAAGATACGTGATAGTCGAAATTGAAGTCGCTGCCGAAAGACGAAACCCAGGGAAATTTCCAGCCCATACGCGTCTTGTAGGCCTCGATCTTGGCGAGCGGCGCGCGGGCGACGGAAACAAGGGTAACGTCATGGTGGTTGAGGTGAGCCAACGTGCCGTCGAGATGATCGGCCAGGAACGAGCAACCCGGGCAGCCGGCTTCCCATTCGGGGCCGAACATGAAGTGATAGACCATGAGCTGGCTGCGGCCATCGA
Organism: Rhizobium sp. BK379; assembly: GCF_014193955.1. Taxonomy (NCBI): domain Bacteria; kingdom Pseudomonadati; phylum Pseudomonadota; class Alphaproteobacteria; order Hyphomicrobiales; family Rhizobiaceae; genus Rhizobium; species Rhizobium sp. BK379. Next base: position 947,716 of record NZ_JACIAD010000002.1, on the reverse strand, counting down.
AGAGGTCGGCGAGCGATTTCGGCCCCTGAGGCGTGTCGAACGTGTAGTCCTTCTCCACCTTCACCCAAGGCAACGCCATGCGTTCGGCATTCACCTTGTCTCGCAGATGCGTTGCCTCCTTCTCTTTCGAGAGCAGGGAGCGGCGGGCTTCAAGCCATTGCTCGCGGGAAACGACGGGATTTTGAGTTACCTTGTTCAGCATGGTCTACGCCCTCCTCCGGCGCGGCCGGCACGTTCCGGCAAATAGTCTCCTCTTCTTGACTAAATAGATTGATATCAATAGAAATGGATCATGTCAAACGCGATAATGATTCCATTTTCTACGACGCTTCTGGTGCGCGACACGTGCCTCTGCCTGCACGTACAGCGCGCCGCCCGCGCGCTTGGCCGCCTGTTCGACGATGCGCTGCGGCCCGTCGGATTGACCAACGGCCAGTTCTCGCTGCTGATGTCTTTGAACCGGCCGGAACCGCCGCCGATGGGCCCGGTCGCAAGCCTGCTTGCAATGGACCAGACGACGCTGACGGCAGCGCTGAAACCACTGCAGCGCAGGGGGTTGGTCGACATCGTGCCCAACCCGAAAGACCGGCGCGGCCGGCTACTCCGGCTGACGGATGAGGGGCGAGCCGTGCTACAGAAGGCTCTGCCAATCTGGGAAAGCACGCATGCGTCGCTCGAGGCGAAAATGCCCGGGGGCAATGCGGATGGGCTGAGGCGAGACCTGCAATACCTGGCGTGATCTTCATTCAGCCGGGGACAAGACGACTGCAAAATCAGCCTTAAAAAGCCTCTTGACTTAGAGCGCGCTCGAAGCCGTAGCTTCCTTGGCGTCGTGACGAGAATAGGTGTTTCATGAAGATCAGTGACCTCGCGAAACGGTGCGGTCTGTCGGCTCATACGCTGCGTTATTACGAGCGTATCGGCCTGCTGCCCTATGCCGATCGCGACCGATCCGGACAACGCGACTACGACGCTTCAATCCTTTCCTGGATCGAGTTTCTCGGCCGTCTGAAGACGACCGGCATGCCGATCCGCGACATGCTGCTTTATGCAAAGCTTGCCGGTAGCGGGAAAGCCACTTTCAGCGAGCGTCGCGAGATGCTCAAAAAGCATCGTGAGCATGTGCGGGCCCATGTGGCCGATCTCGAATCCTGCCTTCGCGTCCTCGACGGCAAAATCGCTTCCTATGAGGAGGCGGAAGAAAGGATGAGAGATGACAAACGGAAGATTGCAGACACGCCGGCTCGGGCAAGGACTTGAGGTCGGGTCGATCGGCCTCGGCTGCATGGGCATGAACTGGGCCTATGGCGCAACGGCGGACGATAGAGGTGAGGCGATCGCCACGATCCATCATGCGCTTGAGCGCGGCGTCACCCTGCTCGATACGGCTGATACCTATGGTCCGCACACCAACGAAGAACTCGTTGGGCAAGCGATCAAGGACCGGCGTGACCAGGTGGTACTGGCAACCAAGTTCGGCATCGTACGAGCAGCTGGAGCGATGCCCGGCGTCAGCGCCCAGTCGGCCAACGGACGGCCAGACTATGCAAAGGCATCCTGCGAAGGGTCTTTGCGCCGGCTCGGCGTCGACCATATCGATCTCTATTATCTCCACCGTGTCGATCCCGATACACCGATCGAAGAGACGGTGGGCGCGATGAAGGAACTCGTCGAAGCCGGCAAGGTCCGACATATCGGCCTGTCGGAAGCCAGCGCCGAGACGATCCGCAGGGCGCATGCCGTGCATCCCATTACTGCCGTTCAAAGCGAATATTCGCTCTGGTCGCGCGAGCCGGAAGACGGCGTGCTGCAGACGCTTCGGGAACTCGGGATCGGGCTTGTCGCCTATTCGCCGCTCGGACGCGGTTTCCTGTCCGGAGCGATCAAGTCTGTCGACGAACTCGCGCCCGACGACTACAGGCGCAGCTCGCCGCGGTTCATGGGTGAGAACTTGCAGCGGAACCTTGAACTGGTCGCGGTGGTCGAAGAGATTGCGCGCCGCAGGGGCGCAACACCCGCGCAGCTAGCGCTCGCCTGGGTGATGGCTCAGGGCGAAGATATCGTGCCTATTCCCGGCACGCGCCGCCGCACGCGGCTCGACGAAAATCTTGGAGCGGCTGCCGTTGACCTGACGCAGCAGGATCTCGAGGAAATCGCCGGCGCCCTGCCCCGCGCTGTCGGAGATCGCTACAGCGAGGTCGGCATGCGCGCGCTCAACGGATAGGACATCCGAAAGCAAGAAGTCTTCTCCCCAATGTCTGGGGAGAAGACAACGTTATCGTGACGATCAGCGCGTCAGGTCGAGCGATGCCGTCAGGTTGCCCATCGGCGGCTCGTTGTTCAGCGCCAGCGCCCTGTCGCGGGCAAGCAGGCCCGGAAGCACCGGCAGGTCGTAACGGGCCGTGATCAGGCGCAGGATCGAGGTCGTGTCATATTGCGTATGATCGACCATGCCGCGCTTGGCATAGGGCGAGATGATGAAGGCCGGAATGCGATTGCCCGGGCCCCAGCGGTCGGCCTTCGGCGGAGCGACGTGATCCCAGAAGCCACCGTTTTCGTCATAGGTGACGATGACGAGCATATGACCCCATTGCGGGCTCTTTTCGAGATGGGAGACGAGATCGGCGAGGTGCTGGTCGCCGCTCGAGACATCGGCGTAGCCACCATGTTCGTTGAGGTTGCCCTGCGGCTTGTAGAAGGAAACGGCCGGCAGTTTGCCGTCGTCGATATCCTTGATGAAGCCTTCGCCGCCGAGGCCGCCGTCCTTCAGATGCTCGGCGCGGGCGGGCGTGCCCGGCGCGAAATTGGCAAAGTAGTTGAAGGGCTGGTGATGGAACTGGAAGTTCGGCACCGGCGTGGCGTTCTTGCCATCGAGGGCTGCCTGCCATGCGCCACTATACCATGCCCAGGTGACGCCTTTCAGCGACAGGAGATCGCCGATGGTGATCTCGTGCTGCGGCGGCAAGGTGTTGGGCTGCGAGGGATCGGCATAGGCGGCATCGCCATCCTTGGCCGGAGCATTGGCGCTCGGCTGGTAGGGCGGCTGCATAGTGTTGACGGCATAGAAATCCGGCGTGAGATTGCCGTCGGAGACGAATTTCGGGGCACCGTCGAGCGCGGATTTTGGTGCATTCTCGGCAACGGTCAGCGAAATGCCGTCGGCATCGACCTTGGCGATCGTGGGCTTGGCGGGGCTCTTGTCGGCATCCGCATAATAGGGTGCGCAGGCGCAGATCAGCTGGAAGTGGTTGAAGAAGGAGCCGCCGAAGCCGCCCTGGAAGAAGTTGTCGGCGAGGACGTATTTCTTGGCGACCTGCCACATCGGCAGGATCGAGCCGTCATAGTGGCCCATGACGAGGCTGCCGGAATCAGCCCATGCGACGAACTTGTCGTTCTTGCCGCCATCGATCTGCATCTGCTCCTCGTAGAAGCGGTGCCAGAGGTCGCGGGTGATGACATTGGTCGATTGAGCAAAGCCCTTGGGATCGTCGATCGAGAAGACGGCATTGGCGAGGTGAGCGGACTGGGCCTCGGTGACGGCGGGTGTCACACCCTTGGCGGTGAGACCGCCCCAGGAAGGCGGCAGTTCGGAAAGCGGCGCGCCATCGCGATCGAGCTGGCGTGCCTGGCTTTCGCTTGCATTGGCGAGGCCGTTGGCACCCGGAAAGCTGCCATAGAGGTTATCGAAACTGCGGTTTTCAGCGTAGATGACGACGATATTCTGGATCTTGTCCATGCCGGCGGGTGCTGCATGGGCGGCCGTGGCAAGCGCCAGCGGCAGCATGGCCGAGCCGGCCAGCGAGAGATTGCGGAGGAATTTCAGTCTGGTCATGGCGGGATACCTCATGGCTAAGGGGGCGTGGCTAGAGGGGCGTCGGGCGGACGTGGAAAGACCCAGCGCAGGCGAGACGCTATTCCCGCCATCTATCAACTTTGTGACATCAGGCGGGTTGTTGCTGCGGCCGGTACGCGCGCGTCATCAATCTGTTGCAGTCAGGTTCGATCATGAGCATGCATTATGTTAACTCGTTGGAATCGCTGACATGGCGACAAAGATTATCTGGCTTCTGCGGTCCGGATTGGCGCTTGGTCTGGCGGCCAGCACGCTTGGTTTCAGCCTTATTCCCCTGCGGCAAAGCAGCGCGGCCGTCACTGGCGGCGTGCACCCCGGCCCGATGTCGCGGGCACAAGCCTATGCCCGCGCCGAGGCGCTGACGGAACTCGGCCGCAAGATGTTCTTCGATTCCTCGCTTTCGGCCTCCGGCATGCAGGCCTGCGCCTCCTGTCACGACCCGCATCATGGTTTCGCTCCTGATACCGCGAGACCGGTCGAAATGGGCGGGGCGCATCTGGACCGGCCGGGCCTGCGCGCCGTGCCGACCTTGCGCTACCTGCAGGCGGTCCCCTCCTTCACCGAGCATTTCTACGATTCCGAGGACGAAGGCGACGAGAGCGTCGACAATGGGCCGACGGGCGGCCTGACCTGGGACGGGCGCGTGGACCACGGCTATGACCAGGCGAAGATCCCGCTGCTTTCGCCTTTCGAAATGGGCAACAAGGACGAAAGCCAGGTCGTCGCCTCGCTCAGCAAGGCTGCCTATGCCAGTGATTTCAGGGAGATTTTCGGCCAGGATGTCTTCGGCAATGCCCGGGATGCCTTCCAAGGGGCAGTCGAGGCGCTCAGCACTTTCGAGCAGAGCGGCGCAGACTTCTATCCCTATTCCAGCCGCTATGACGCCTTTCTTGCCGGCAAGGGCACCCTGACGGCGCAAGAGCTTCACGGGCGCGAACTCTTCGAAGATCCGGCCAAGGGAAACTGTTCGAGCTGCCATCTGAGCGAGCCCGCCAACGACGGGGAGCCGCCGCAGTTTTCCGACTTCGGCTTCCTCGGTCTCGCGGTACCGCGTAACATGGCAATCCCGGCCAATGCCGATCCCAACTACCATGATCTCGGCCTTTGCGGCCCTCAGCGTACCGATTTCAAGGATCGGCCGGATTATTGCGGTCTGTTCCGCACGCCGACGCTACGCAATGTGGCACTGAAGAAAAGCTTCTTCCACAATGGCTATTTCCACTCGCTGCGCGACGTCGTCTCCTTCTATGCCACACGCGACAGCGATCCGGGCCGCTGGTATCCGAAGAACGCCGACGGCACGATCCGCAAATATGACGATATACCGGAGGCCTATTGGGGCAATCTCAATCAGGACCTGCCCTTCGGCCGCAAGCCCGGCGATCCGCCGGCACTGACGGAATCGGAAATCGACGATATCGTCGCTTTCCTCGGCACCCTGACCGATGCCGATCAGTTGTCCGGGCCAGCACAGCAGGCGGCGCATTGATCCAAAAGAAAAGGCCGGAGCAATGCCCCGGCCTTTGTTCACTGGTGCAGCAAGTAATCAGGCAACCGTGACCGGAACTTCGGTCGAGGTGCGCATGGCGTGGCTGTAGGGGCAGACGATGTGGGCCGCAGCTGCGAGCTTTTCGGCAGTTTCGCGGTCGACACCCGGGATGTTGACGGTCAGGGCCACTTCGATGCCGAAGCCGCCGCCATCTTCACGCGGGCCGATGCCGACGGTTGCGGAGACGGTGGTTTCCTCGGGAATCTTGACCTTTTCCTTGCCGGCCACAAATTTCAAAGCACCGAGGAAGCAGGCGGAATAACCGGCCGCAAAGAGCTGTTCGGGATTGGTGCCGGTTGCGCCGTCGCCGCCGAGTTCCTTCGGCACGGTCAGCGTGACGTCGAGAACGCCGTTTTCGGAAACGGCGCGGCCTGCGCGGCCACCGGTGGCGGAAGCTTTGGTCGTGTAGAGAATAGGCATGACAATCTCCTTTGGTTGGCCCCGTTCGTTCGGGTTGAGTTTTTAATAACGCCCAATTAAATTGTACGCAAGTGAATTTTGCAAATTGCATTCGGAATTTGAAAAGAGGACAATGGGACCTCTGAGGATGACAGCGATGAAAGCGAGAACGGCGAAAGTGATGGAAATACCGGAAGAGGAAAAGCGGCTGGAGAAGCAGCTCTGTTTCGCGGTTTACGCGACGGCGCATGCCTTTACCCGCGCCTACAAGCCCATACTCGACAAGGTGGGCCTGACCTATCCGCAATATCTCGTCATGCTGGTTCTATGGGAAAAAGCCGAACTGCCGGTCAAGACGATCGGCGAGCAGCTCGATCTCGATTCCGGCACGCTCTCCCCTCTCCTCAAGCGGCTGGAGCAGAACGGTCTCATCAAGCGCACCCGCGATTCCCGCGACGAGCGACAGGTCATCGTGTCGCTGACGCCGAAAGGTCAGTCGATGAGGGGCGAGGTCAATACGATCATGTCGTCGATCGGCGAAGCGATCGGCTGCACGCTGGAGGAAATGGCGGTCATGCGCGACATGCTGACCCGGCTGCGCGGAAATCTCAACGCAAGCATATAGGCCGAGGCCAAGCACGGCCTGAAAGACGATGCCCGCGCCACCTCGGCGCGGGCAATTTGCATTATTCCGCTGCCTGATAGGCCTGCGGGCGAAGCGTGGCGCTCTTCGGACCGACAGCGGCAAGCAAGGTGATCAGGATCGCCAGCAGCGCCACGAAGACGATGCCGCCGACATAGGGATCCCAGCCGAAGTGCGGGGCTGCGGCGAAGATGGCGGAAGCGGCCGCAAGCACGATGCCGCCGCCGATCTGGAAGGAAGCGAAGAGCAGGCCGGAGGCAAGGCCGGACTTGTCTTCCTCGACGTCAGACAGTGCTGCAACCTGGATTGCCGGATAGGTCATGGCATAACCGACGCCCAGCGGGATCTGGTTCAAGGCAACCAGGATGATCGGATCGATGTGGCCGACCAGAGCAACCCAGAGGATATAGCTCGTCGCCTGCAGCCCGACGCCAACCGCCATCAGGCCCGTCGTGCCGCGGTTCTGCGCGACAGTGGCAAAACGCGGTGCAAGGAACATCACGCAGACACCGCCGAAGGCGAAGCAGAAGCCGGTGGCAAAGGCCGACCAGCCGATCACATCCTGATAGTAGAGCGTGGCGATGAACTGGAAGCCGACATAGGCGCCCTGGAACAAAGCGGCGATGGCATTGGCGTGGCTGAGCTTTGCCCGGCGGAAGATATGCAGCGGCACCATGGGATCGGCATGGCGCGATTCGACGATCAGGAAGAGTGCGATCAGCACCACGGAAGCAACGAGCGAACCCCAGGTGAAGAAGTCATTCCAGCCGGCTGCGGCAGCGTTGGTAATGCCAAAGACGAAGAGCAGCAGGCCGGGGGTGATCGTCAAGGCGCCCGCCCAGTCGAAATGCTTGCGTCCCTCGCCGCGCGGCGCATCCGGAGGCAGGACAAAGGGAGCGATCGCCAGCGTGAGGATCGCGACCGGAGCGCCCATGACGAGCGTTGCCCGCCAGCTCACGAGGGTGGCGGCACCGCCGAGCACCATACCGAGCACAAAGCCGGTGGCACCCGTCGAGGCGAAGACGCCGAGCGCCTTGGCCCGCTTCTCGCCCTCGCCGAAGACGGAGAGCAGCAGGGCAAGGGCCGCCGGGGCGGTGAAGGCTGCGGCGATGCCCTTCACCAGGCGGGCAGCGATCAGCGTCGGGCCACTATCGACGAAACCGCCGGCAATGCTGGCGGCCGCAAAGATGCCGAGCGACCAGAGGAAGACGCGGCGGTGGCCGAAGAGGTCGGCGACGCGGCCGCCGAGCAGCAGAAACCCGCCGTAACCCAGCACATAGGCGCTGACGGCCCATTGAAGCGAGGTTGGCGGCATACCAAGTTCGGTCTGGATGGCAGGCAGGGCGACCCCGATGGTGGAAACATCCATGGCATCAAGGAAATTCGCAGCGCAGAGCAGCAGCAACGCCAGGCCGGCTCCGCGTGGAGATGGGGAATTGGTCATCGATCTCGGTTCCTTCTTTGCTGCCGCCTTCGCCGGGAGGCTGGCGGGCGGCAGGGAACGAGAAAATGTACAGCTTCAAACCCTATTGCAAATTGATAGTAGCCATGTCAGGTATTACTCATAATGATGAATGATGCTGTCCTTCGCAAAATTGATCTGAACCTTCTGCTTGCCTTTTCAGTGCTGATGCAGGAGCGCAATGTCAGCCGTGCAGCTGAAAGGCTGTTGCTCGGCCAGCCCGGACTTTCCGCCGCGCTCAAGCGACTGCGCGAGGCGCTGGACGACGAGTTGTTCGTGCGCGTCGGCCGCGGCCTACAGCCGACGGCGCGGGCGCTGGCGATCGCCCCAGCGATTGAGGATGCTCTTTCCGGCATCGAACGGGCGATCCGCCCGCCCAAGGGTTTCGACCCATCGACCTGGCAGGGTGAATTCCGCGTCGGCATGTGCGACAATCTGGAAACCGCTTTCTTCGGCCCGCTGGTTGCGCGGCTACGTCAGCTTGCGCCGGGGGCGCGGCTCGTGGGCGTGGCAGCCGACAAGCGCGATGCGGCGCAGATGCTTGATGACGGCGCCTACGAATTCAGCATTTCCGTTCATGGCGAACCCGCCTCCTGGCACATCCGCATGCCGCTGTTCGAGCAGTGTTCGATCGCCATTTACGATCCGCAGCAATTGAAACTGAAGCCGCCGATCAGCGTCGAGGATTTCGTCGCCGCACCGCATATCGCCATCTCCTTCGTCGGTAGTGCGACGACGGCGGTCGATGCTGCACTCGACAAGGTGGGTTTGAGCCGCAACGTGGTGGCGACGGTGCCCCGCTATTCTGCCGTGCCGCCAGCGCTCAGAGCCATGCCGTCGATTGCCATCGTGCCGGAATCGCTCGGACGCTGCATGGCGCAGCTTCACAATCTAGAGGTCTCGATGCCGCCGATCGAGCTGCCCGCCGATCCCGTGTCGATGCTGTATCGGCGGGTGGACAGGGCGGACGAGCGGGCGTCGTGGTTTCGGCAGTTGTTTGTCGAGGTGGCGGACAAGGCGCTGCTTGCTTCGGGGTGCAAGGCTGGGATTTGCGCTGAGGCGGCGTAACTATCAAGTCAAAAGAAAACCGCCCGTGTTGGGCGGTTTTTGTGTTTTGGGGTTAGGCACCCTTCCAGCCCTGCGCTTACGCTTCGGGCGTTCGCTGCTGCAATCGATTCACTGGATCGATTGCTCGGGCTACGCCCGACCGCAGCTCACTGCCAAACAACGATCGGGGTTTTGTTGGGAACGCGATCGTAGAGGTCGATGATGTCCTGGTTGAGCAGGCGCACGCAGCCCGACGAGACGGCCTTGCCGATGGAGCGCCATTCCGGGTTGCCGTGCAGGCGGTAGAGCGTATCTTCGTTGTTCGAGAAGATGTAGAGCGCGCGCGCACCGAGCGGATTCAAGAGGCCTGGCTCCATGCCGCCACGCTCGATCGAGTATTTCGCGAGCTCCGGCTGGCGGGCGACCATCTCGTTCGGCGGCTTCCAGCGCGGCCATTTCTGCTTCCACTGGATGACGCCATTGCCCGACCAGGCGAAACCTTCGCGGCCGATACCGACGCCGTAGCGCATCGCCATGCCACCGGGCTGGACGAGATAAAGGAAGCGCGAGGGCGTATCGACAACGATCGTGCCCGGCGGCTGGCCGGTCGGATCCACGACCTGCTGGCGATAGTAGCGCGGGTCGATCTGCTGGTAGGGAACGGCGGGGATGAGGAAACCGCCGTCTTCGATTGGGCCGTACATGACGGCAAGTTCTGCTTCGCTGGGTACGCTCGTCGTCTGGAACGCGCGGAAGGGCGAACGGTAGCTGATCGACATGCCGCCATTTTCGACCGTATTCGAAGTGGAGGCACAGCCTGCCAGCGCGGAAGCCGCTGTCAAAGCCGAAAAGGAAAGGAAGCTACGACGGGATAGGGGTTTATCGAGGCTCATGACGCGGGACTGATTTCCTTCGTGATGCGGGGCTTGCCATAAACGCAGCTCACCCCTGATTCGTCCAATGCCGAAATCGACAAGGAAAAAATCTATCGGCTTATACTAAATAAACCATAGCATCACGCAGACGTGTCCGGCTTCGGGCAGACGATCTCGCCTGCCCTGTTGCAGCCCTACATCACCACGATCTCTGACTTGGCCGACACACGGTCGTAGAGGTCGACCACATCCTGGTTGAGCATGCGTACGCAGCCGGAGGAAACCGCCTTGCCGACGGATTGCCAGTCCGGCGTGCCGTGAATGCGATAGAGCGTGTCCTGGCCATCCTTGAAAATATACATGGCGCGGGCGCCGAGCGGATTTGCAAGGCCCGGATTCATGCCGCCATTTTCCGCCGAGAAGGGGCGAACCTCCGGCTGGCGGGAGACCATTTCGACCGGCGGCGTCCAGCGCGGCCACTTCTGCTTCCACTGGATGACGCCACGGCCCTTCCAGGCAAATCCCTCGCGGCCGAGGCCGACGCCGTAACGCATGGCCCTGCCATTGCCTTCAACGAAATAGAGGAAGCGGTCCTGGGTATCGACAACGATCGTGCCGGGGCGTTCGTTGGTCTGGTACTCGACCTCCTGGCGCAGATATTCCGGACGGATGCGAGTGGCCGGGATGGCCGGCAGCGTGAAATCGCCGTCCCTGACCTGGCCGTACATGCCCATGTCGAGGTTCAGCGGGTTGCTGACCGGCAGGCCATAGGTCTGATTGAACTGCGTCCTGTAGAGTTCGCGTGTATGCGGCACCGGTTGATCGGGAAGCGGCTTGACGCGACGCGGATCGACGCCCGGCGGCTCGTAGAAGACCGGTGAGATCTCCTGCACGAAGCGCGCAGGCGAATCGGCTGCGACATCGGGGACAAGAATGTTGCAGCCGCTGAGCATCGTTGCAGCAGCCGCGAGCCCGACAAACGGGAAAGCCCGGCGCAGAAAATTCATGAAACCACCCTCATCAGCGATCACGGAGACAGCATTATCTGCTCACAGGATGGCATTCGCGGCTGGCGCGAGGCTGGTGCCAGAAGCTGGAACCCGCCGAAAAAGACGGATGACGCAGGTCCCTGCCGGACATGCATCCGGCAGCTGTCAGGCCGCCACACCGTGGAAGAATGCGATGCTCTGCGCGATCTCGGCGGGCAGTGCCGAAGTGTGGTTGCCGTCAACCGTATCTGCTTCGATATGCGTACCGGCCGCACGGGCACGCGAAACGAGAAGATCGGCGCGATCGTTGAAATGAGACTCTTCCGTGCCGTGCAGCACACGTACAGGGCACTTGAAGCTGTGCGCATAACAAAGCGCCGTGCGTACCTCGAATTCATGCGCGTTGGAATCGTCGAAGCGGATGTCTTCGGGATAGCGGTTGAAGAAGCGGAAGGCATCCGCATTGCCCGAAATCGGCACCGCCGCCCGAAAATGATGCGTACTCATCGCCGTCAACATGGTCAGCGTACCGCCGATGCTGTGGCCGGCAATGAAGAGGCGCGCGGGATCGACGCCCGGCAGATGGCGCAGGCGCTCGGTCGCGGCAAGCACGTCGTCCACCTCGTCATAGAAACCGGAAAAATTGCCCATCTGGCCGTTTTCGCCGCGCATGGAAGGCATCATCACCACATAGCCGGCATCCACGTAGGGCTTCATGAGCTGCCAATGGCCGATGCCCATGGCATTGCCGCCGTGAAGGAAGAGGATGCCGGGCTTCGACTTGGTCCCGCGCTTGTATTTGGACACCCAGGCCGTCAACTCCAGCTCGCCGCCATAGCCGGAGCGGTAGAATATCCGGTCGGCATCGGCCGGTGCCGTCAGCGGCTCATATTTATCCGGCGCCGGCCCCTTCTGCAGCAGCTTGGTGCGGAAGTGATGGCGGACACTGGCATAGTCATGCTTGGCGAGCCTTGGAACATCGGGGACATCGAAGGCATTCGCGAGGCGAGGCAGCATAAGAGAGCCGGCTATCCCTGCAAGCACGCCGCGGCGTTGACGGAAAAAGGCATTTCGTTCTTGCGAGCTCATACGCGGCACCCATCATTTCCCCGGCCCAAAAAATCTGCACCGGACGAACCTTGCCGCCAATACACATGCTGTTGAAAACGGGGGACTGCGTCATTTTTGCGCAGGCAGGTGATATCAACCCGCCTTGGCGTCGATCATAGCAATGAGCGTGCGCAGGCGATCGGCCTCGTAGGAGGGCTTGTCGGGGCGCAATCTCGCGATGCGGGGGAACCGCATGGCTACGCCCGACTTGTGGCGTGTGGAGCGATTGATTCCCTCGAAGGCGACTTCCACCACGAAGCCGAACTCCTTGTCCGCCCGCACTGCGCGGACCGGGCCGAAGCGCTCGGTCGTGTTATTGCGCACGAACTTGTCCAGCACTTCGAGCTCGGCGTCGGTGAAGCCGAAATAGGCCTTGCCGACAGGGACGAGCTGTTCGCCATCCTCATCCTCCGCCCAGACGCCGAAGGTGAAATCGGAATAATAGCTGGAGCGCTTGCCGTGGCCGCGCTGGGCATACATCAGCACCGCATCGACATTGTAAGGATTGCGTTTCCACTTGAACCACGGCCCCTTCATGCGACCAGCCTGATAGATGCTGTCGCGGCGCTTGATCATCACGCCTTCGATAACGGGATCGGGCGGGGCAGCACGGAGATCGTCCAGCTGCTCCCAGGTGGAGAACGGCACCAGAGGCGAGAGGTCGAAGCGATCGTGCGGGGCACGGTCGATAATTTCCGAGAGCCGGTCGCGACGCTCGATATAGGGCTTGCCGCGCACGTCCTGGTCGCCGTCGAAAAGCATGTCATAAGCGCGGATGAAAGCCGGATACTCTTCCAGCATCCGTGCCGTCACCGTCTTGCGGTTCAGGCGCTGCTGCAGGTCGGAGAAGGTGCGGGTCGGGTTGTTGGAACGCGCCGTGCCGCCAACCAGAAGCTCTCCGTCGATGACGCCGGAAAAGCTGATTGAATCAAGAACATCAGGAAAGGCACCGGAGATATCATCGCCGGAGCGGGAATAGATCCTGCGTGTCTCGCCGGAGCGGGAGAGCTGGACGCGAATACCGTCCCATTTCCACTCGGCGGCATAATTGGCGGCGTCGAGACTATCGAGATCGCCCTCCTCCACCGGATTGGCAAGCATCACGGAATGGAAGATCGCAGGCGTTGCAAGTACCGGCTTTTCCTCACCACCCTCCAGCCATTTGAAGAGCGATTCATAGGGCGGCTGCAGGCCGTGCCACAGAGTTTCGATCTCGGTCACGTCCTTGCCGCCGAGATCGGCAAGCGCCTGCTTGGCGAGGCGGGCGGAAACGCCGATGCGCAATGCCCCGGTCGCGAGCTTGATAAAGGCAAAGCGCCCAGAGGAATCGAGACGGTCGAGCAGGTCGCGCACGAAGCTGCGCACTTCCGTGCGGCCAAGCGAATTCATTCTGACGACCACCTCGCCGAGACGCGGCTGGGCGAGCGCAGAGCGGTCGACATCGCGTTCATTGTCCCAGACCAGCGAGATGGTTTCGGCGAGGTCGCCGACATAATCATAGGAGTAGCGGAAGAGCACATCGTCCATGCGCTCCAGAACCAGTTCGCGCAGCATGGCGGGCTTGACGTTGCGCACCTCCAGCGTGCCGGCAATGGCAGCAAGGCCATAGCCGCGATCAGGGTCGGGCGTGTCGCGGAAATAGTCGGTCAGCAGCTTGAGCTTGCCGTTGCGGCTGGGGGTCAAGACCAGGCGGTCGAGGAGGTCGGCGAAGGCTTTCATGCTTCAATCCCCCTCGTCCTCATAACCCACCAGATGCAGCGGCTTGGCCTTGATGCCCTGCAGCTCGCACCAGCGCACCAGTGCCTCCTCGCGGCCATGGGTGACCCAGACCTCCTGCGGGGCAAGCTCGGTGATCGTCTCGGTCAGTTCCGGCCAGTCGCAATGGTCGGAGATGACGAGCGGCAGTTCGACACCGAGCTGTTTGGCGCGCTGGCGCACCATCATCCAGCCGGAGGCGAAGGACGGCAGCGGATCGTTGAAGCGGCGGGCCCAGCGGTCGGCAAAGGCAGAGGACGGGCCGACGACGACGGCGCCCTTGAAAATGGACTTGTCGCGGCTTTCGATCGTGGCCGGCAACAATTCGCCGAGATCGATGCCCTGGCTGACATAATAATCGCAGAGACGTTCCATCGCGCCGTGAATATAGATCGGTTCACCGTAACCGGCGTCGCGCAGCAGGCGGATGACACGCTGTGCCTTGCCGAGCGCATAGGCTCCGACGAGGTGTGTGCGTTCGGGAAACTGGCGCAACGAGGCGAGCAGCTTGCCGGTCTCGTCGATCGGATCGGGATGGTGGAAGACCGGCAGGCCGAAGGTCGCCTCGGTGATGAAGACATCACAGGGCACGGGCACATAGGCTTCGCAGGTCGGGTCGGGCCGGCGCTTGTAGTCGCCCGATACGACGATGCGCGTGCCATTCTTCTCGATGGCGATCTGGGCCGAGCCCAGCACATGGCCGGCAGGATGGAAGCTTACCTTCACGCCGTTGACGACGAGTTCTTCGCCGAAAGCGACCGGCTGTTCGCTCGCAGAGAAGCCGTCGCCGTAGCGGATGCGCATGATGTCCAGTGTCTGGCGGGTGGCGAGCACATTCACGTGGCCTGGACGCGCGTGATCGGAATGGCCATGGGTGATCAACGCCCGCTCCACCGGCCGCACCGGATCGACATAGAAGCCGCCTTCCGGGCAATAGAGCCCTTCGGGGGCGGGATAGAGCAACGCGTCTGGTCTCATGACAGCAAAGATAGTGGGAAATGCGTTTTGCGCCAGAGGGATACGCAGAACCAAATTCAGCGGTGAAGACGAGCCATGTGGCTCCGTCCGTTGCATCCGCCCCCAAGCCTCGTTAGCTTCGCCCGCGCTACGGCAAGGAAGCGGATGAGAGGCATATGAGGACTGTTTTCGGATATGCGTTGGTGGCGTTCGGGCTGGCTCTGCCTGCCGCAGCCGCGGCAACAGACTGGCAACCGAGTGAGGAAGTGAAGGCATATGCAATCGCCGGCCGCACCGGCATGCAGCTCTACCAGTCCATCGGCGAGCGCGGCCCGCAGGTCGGGCCGGGCCGGGTCATCGCGCATACGACTTTCAAGCTGACCTGGACGCGCAAATACGAACAGCAAGGCAGTGCCTGCACGCTGACTTTTGCAAAGCCGAAGCTCATCATCATCTACACGCTGCCGAAGGCGCCGAACGACCTGCCGGCGGCGACCAAGGCAAGTTGGGAGAGCTTCATATCGGGTGTGCGCACGCATGAGCGCTGGCACGGCGAGACGATCATCGAAATGGTCAAGGAGATCGAGACGCTGAGCAACGGCTTCTCCGTGCCTGATGATCCCGGCTGCAAGAAGATCAGGCCGGAGCTGACGGTGCGGCTCGGAGAGCTCTCCAACAGGCAGCGTCAGCGCGGCCGGGATTTCGACCGCGTGGAAATGAGCGAGGGCGGCAATATCCAACAGCTCATCCTGAAGCTGGTGAACGGTCCCTGAGCGGTTCAGAGCGCCGCGAGGAAAGTGTCGACGCGGCTCCAGGTGGCCTCCGCCGCCTTTGCATCGTAGTCTGGCAGCGACGGATCGGTATAGAGATGGCCGACGCCGGGATAGAGGAAGACCTCCAGGCTGATAGCAGCTCTTGCGGCATGCGCACGCCATGGAGCCACCTCATCCGCGGGCGCGAACTGGTCGGGGTCCGCCAGATGGACCTGAAGGGGAATGCCTTCGCGCGCGTTTGCCGGAATTTCTGCGATACCATGCAGCAAGAGGATGCCGGCCGCTTGCGGTCGTCCCGGCCAGAGGCTCGCGGCTACGCCTGCGCCCATGGAGAAGCCGCCGAGGACGGCCGATGCCGGCAAGTCGGCGATCGCCTTTTCAGCGCGCCCGCAAAGTTCGGCCCAGCCGATCTCTTTCCTGAGGGCAAAGCCTTCTTCGAGCGTGCTCCCTACCCTGCCCTCGTAAAGATCCGGCGTTACGACCTGATGGCCGGCCGCGCGCAGACGCGCCGCGGCGTCGCGTTCAAGGGACCGCAATCCGTAGACCGAGTGAAAAAGTGCAATCGCCGCCATCACCATCTCCCTGTTTTCTGGGCTAAACATAGGGTTTCTGCAACGTGAAGGCGAGCTTTAACGCACAAAAGCCCCAAATGAGCCAAAGAACCACCGGAATCGCTTTCTAGCCATTGCCGAGGCACGGCCGGAGGGGATGATGGGACGGAAGCTCAAATATGCAGGCGCGGCAATTCTCGTATTTGCCGCCGCAGTTTATCTCAACAATACCAGCTTTCTAGCCAAACATCGCGAGGGCAAGCCGTTGCTTCTGGCGCATCGCGGCATTGCCCAGCGCTTCGATGAGACGGATCTCAAGAACGACACCTGCACGGCTACACGCATGCTGCCGCCAAAGCACGACTATCTGGAGAATACGATCCGCTCCATGCAGGCGGGTTTTAATGCGGGTGCGGACGTGGTGGAGGTCGATATCCACCCCACGACGGACGGGCAGTTTGCCATCTTCCATGACTGGACACTCGATTGCCGGACAGATGGGCATGGCGTGACGCGGGAGCATTCCATGACCGAGATGAAGTTGCTCGATATCGGCTATGGCTACACCGCCGATAACGGCAAGACATTTCCTTTTCGTGGCAAAGGCGTCGGTCAGATGCCGACCCTGGATGAGGTGCTTTCTACCTTCCCGGACAAACATCTGCTCATCAATGTCAAAAGTCGCGACCCCTCGGAGGGCGAAAAGCTCGCTGCCGTGCTGAATGGCCTGCCGGCTGAGCGGCGCGCCAGGATCATCGTTTATGGCGGTGATGAGCCGATCGATCGCTTCAGGCAATTGGCGCCCGAGATCCGCACGGCTTCGCGCGCCAGTCTCATGGGCTGCCTTACCGGCTATATCGGCTATGGTTGGACGGGTGCGCTGCCTGCCGATTGCAGGAATGTGATGATGCTGGTGCCGATCAATTACGCGCCCTGGCTGTGGGGCTGGCCCGACAGGTTCCTCAACCGCATGCAGGATGCGAATACGCTGGTCTTCGTGATCGGCCCCTATCACGGCGGCGGCTTTTCGACCGGTATCGACAGTGCCGAACGCTTTGCGCAACTGCCAGCCAATTACTCCGGCGGCATATGGACGAACGAGATCGAGACGGTCGCCGATCTGGTGAAGTGATCAAGCGCCCCGCGCGAGCAGCATGACGACGATTTCTTCCGGCGCAACAGGCTTGGAGAAGCGATAGCCCTGCGCCTCCTCGCACCCTGCGTGGCGCAGGAAATCCAGCTGCGCATCGGTTTCCACGCCTTCGGCCAGCACCGAGAGCTTCAGTGTCTGGGCAAGCGAAATGACGGCCGACGCGATGGCAACGGCAGTCGTATCTGCAGGCAGAGCTTCGACCAGCGAGCGGTCCATCTTCAGCCGGTCGAAGGGAAAGGTCTTCAGTGCCGCAAGCGAGGAATAGCCGGAGCCGAAATCATCGATCGACAGGCGCACACCGAGCGCGCGCAGAGAGAGCATGATAGCGAGCGCTCTGGCCGCATCCTGCATGATGACGCTTTCGGTCACCTCCAGCTCCAGCCATCGCGCATTGAGCCTATGGCTGTCGATCGCCTCGGCGACGTGGGAGGCGAAGTCCGGATCGGCAAACTGCTTGGGCGAGACATTGACGGCAATGGTCAGTGGCGTCAGGCCCATGTCCTGCCAGGCGCGAGCCTGGCGACAGGCCTCGTTCAGCACCCACAGGCCGAGCGGCACGATGAGACCGGTTTCCTCCGCAAGCGGAATGAAATTGACAGGCGGTATCACACCCTTCGTCGGGTGGTTCCAGCGCACCAGTGCTTCGAGGCCGGTAACGCGGCCTGTCGCGACATCGACCTGCGGCTGGTAGAGCAGGAAAAGCTGGTGGGCGACGATCGCCTGGCGCAATTCCTCCTGTTCGGTGAGCGGCAGGTCGACGGAATCGCTTACAACGCCGTCGTGATATTGCAGCGTATTCCGACCGAGCTGCTTGGCGCGGTACATGGCGCGATCCGCATTGGTGAGCAGTTCGTCCGGTGTGGCGCCGTCCCATGGGAAGGCGGCGATGCCAATGCTCGAGGTGACAGCGATTTCACCCACAACGGAGCGGACCGGCTTGGAAATCGCCTTCTGCAGATCGCGCAGGCGCCGCATGATGCCGGCATCGTGACTGGACTGGTGGACGAGCACGACGAGGAATTCGTCACCGCCGAGGCGTACGACCATATCCGAAGCCCGTACGCAGTTCGCCATGCGCGTGGCGGTTTCCTTCAGCACCTCATCGCCGGCGGCGTGGCCGCTCGTGTCGTTGATCTCCTTGAAATTGTCGAGATCGATGTAGGCAACGGTGACCTTGCGGTTGTTGCGCCGGGCCTGATCGAGGATCTTCGCCATGCGCTCCTTCAGGAAAGCACGGTTCGGCAGGCCCGTAAGATCGTCGTGATGGGCCATGAAATGAATACGGTCATCGACACGCTTGCGCTCTACGGCGATGCCGGCGACGTGGGTGGCGAGCGCCACCAGCTTCATTTCATGTTCGGTCGGGCGCCGCGGCTCTTTCGAATAAAGCGCGAAGGTGCCGAGGACATTCTTCTGCGAGGTGCAGATCGGCGTCGACCAGCAGGAGCGGAAGCCGAACTGGCTGACCATCGCCCTAAAATCCTCCCAGAGCGGGTCGGCCATGACGTCCTCGACGATGACGGTTTCGCCACGCCAGGCTGCCGTGCCACAGGAGCCCACCTTCGGGCCGATGACAACGCCGTCGATCATGCGGCTGTAGGCGCCGGGAAGATTGGGAGCCGCGCCGTGGTAGAGCCGCGTGCCCTCGCTGTCCAGCAGCAGCACGGAGCCGGAAATGCCGGTCATCTGCCGCTCGATCATCAGCACCAGCGCTTCGAGGATCATCGGCAGCGGTTCGTTGCGGGCGATCATTTCCAAGAGGTTCGCCTGGCCGCGATAGAGCTCCTCCTGCCGCTTGCGCTCGGTAATATCGCGGGAGACGCCGATGAGCCCGACGACTTCGCCGCGATCATTGCGCAGCGGTATCTTGGAGGTCAGGCGGCACATGGTACCGCCATCAGGCAGCGGCACGAATTCCTCCAGGTCGATGCGGGGCTCGCCGCCCGACATGATCTCCTGCTCGACATCGAAATACCGGCGGGCCGTCTCAAAATCAAACAGGTCGAAATCACGCTTGCCGGCGATCTCGGCAGCGTTCTCAAATCCGTGGCTGCGCGCCGTGACAGCATTGGCGAAAACGAAGCGGCCGTCGCGATCCTTGACGTACAGAAAATCGGGAAGCTCGTGGACGATCGCCTTGAGGCGGAGATTCTCTATGCCTTCGGAAAGATGGTGCGCGGTCGCCGCCATCATTGCCTCGGTGGCAGCTACGATACGTTGTGTCTCGGCACTGAAGCTATCACCAGATTCCCAACGCCGGGCACCAATTCCATTCATGACGCTGTTCTCCCGGTAACCTCAGGCGCTGTCCACAATAGTCATAATTGAAACCGCTTTCCAAAATAGCGAGCATTTCCTTCAGGTTGTTTAAATGGAAAGGTGAACAAGACGACAATATCCGAGAGGTTGCGTTTCTTACTCGACCGACGGTTATTCTTCTTTTGCGGATATGCATCAAAAGAGGACATTTCTACTGGCATGTTTCCTGCGTGGGCACCGATATGAAGAAAGATTTCAGCAAAATCTCCCGACGAGATCTGCTTGGCATGCTGGCCGCCTCCGCGGCAGCCATGACGGCGGCTCCCGTTGGTGCGGAGCAACCCGACCTGCGTGGCTCGATCGATACGGTCCGGTATCGCGCCGTTCCCGAGAGCGGCGACAGGAAGAACCGTAACCTGCAGCAGATGATCGAGCAGGCGGCGCGCGAGAACGCACCGGTCTTCCTGCCGCCGGGCACCTACCGGATCTCCAACCTGACCTTGCCGGACAATACGCGCATCAGTGGCGTGCCCGGTGCGACGCGGATCGTCTATACCGGCGAAGGCCATCTCTTCGCAGCCGAAAATGTCGGCCGCATCGAGCTTTCCAACCTCGTGATCGACGGATCGAACCGCTTGCTTGCGGACTATGCCGGCGGGCTCGTCCAGTTCACCGGTGTCGGTGAGGTCCTGATCGACAATTGCCAGATCGTCGGCAGCCGCAAGCACGCGCTGCAGCTCGAGCGCTGCGGCGGGCGGATCGAGCGCAGCACGATTTCCGGCGCAGGACAGTCGGGCATCTATGCGGTGGAATCCGCGGGACTTGAAATATCGGGCAATACGGTTTCGGATTGCGGCAATGGCGGCATTCTGGTGCACCGCTGGAAGAAGGCCGAGGATGGCACCGTCGTTTCCGGCAACCGTGTTTTCAAGATCCGTGCCAATGATGGCGGCACGGGCGAGAACGGCAACGGCATCAATATTTTCCGCGCCGATGGCGTAACGGTGACGAACAATCAGATCTCCGACTGCGCCTTCACCGCTGTTCGCGCCAATTCCGGCTCAAATATCCTGATCAGCAACAACCAGTGCCGCCGCTCCGGCGAGACGGCGATCTACGTGGAGTTCGAATTCGTCGGCGCGGTCGTCTCCGGCAATGTGATCGACGGGGCGGCAAACGGCATATCGATTGCCAATTTCGACCAGGGCGGCCGGCTGGCAAGTGTGACGGGCAATGTCATCCGCAACCTGACGCTCAAGGGGCCCTACAAGCACGAGGTCGGCTTCGGCATTGGCATTGCGGCGGAGGCCGATACGCTGGTGTCTGGCAATGTCATCGAGGATGCGCCGCGCTGGGGGCTGCAGATCGGCTGGGGGCCTTATCTGCGCAATGTCGTGGTCAACGGCAATGTCGTGCGCAAGTCGCCGGTCGGCTGCGCGGTCTCGGTTGCCGAGGGCGCCGGTTCCGCCGTCATCACCGACAATATCTTCCAGGAAATGGGCAAGGGCGCTGTTATGGGATTCGAGTGGGAGAAGCAGGTTTCTGACGAGCTTGCCGACAATAACTCCCGCTATAAGCAGCTGACCGTCGATCGAAACCGGATTTCCTGAGTGCTATCAAAAGCTTTCATCGACATATCATCCGCGGATGCTTTCTTCACTGTCGCGCTGGCTTTAGGGTCGGCGCACCAAAGAAGAGGGACATTTCCATGCTGACGATTTATGGGGTTTACCGCTCGCGTTCGGCCCGCGTTTACTGGATGGCCGAGGAACTCGGGATCGAATTCGAGTCCGTGCCGGTGTTGCAGGCCAAACGGCTTGCCAATCCGCTTTCACCGGACGCGCCTATCAATACTCTGTCGCCGAAGTTCCTTGCGTTGAACCCGATGGCATTGATCCCCGCCGTCAAGGACGGCGATCTCGTGCTGAATGAGTCGCTGGCAATCAACCTTTACCTCGCACGCAAATATGGCGGCGAGCTCGGCGGTAAAACCGTCGAAGAAGACGGTTTGATGACGATGTGGACGGTCTGGGCGGTTTCCGAACTCGATGGCAATACGGGCAAGATCGTCTCGACCTATGATGACGGCAGGGAAAACACCGAGGCAGGACGCGCCGTGATCGATGTCGCGTGCCGTACCATGAAGCGGCCGCTCTCGGTTCTCGAAAAGCATCTCGACGGCAAGGACTGGATCGTCGGCGGACGCTTCACGGTTGTCGATCTCAACATCGCGGAAGTGCTGCGCTATGCCCAGAGCGAAACCGCGCTCTTCGAGGCACATCCGAATATTAACGCCTGGATCAAGCGCTGCCAGTCGCGTCCGGCCTATCTGGAGATGCAGCGCAAGCGCTCACTGGAGCCGATCGAGATTTGAGGATCAGCCGAAGATCGCGGCAGTTTCAGCCATTTGCTCGCGAATCCAGGCCTTGAAGTCGCGTACCTTCTTCGGCTCGCGGCTGCCTTCGGCTGTTACGAAATAATAGCCGTCGCCGGTATTGGCGCGGATGCCGAAGGGTGCGACCAGCCGGCCCTCCTGCAGGGAAAAGCCCGCAAGCGTCTGCCAGGCAAGCATCACGCCCTGCCCGGCAATCGCCGCATCGAGGCAAAGCGAGGCATCGTTGAAGCTGTGGCGTACTGCGGGCGGGGCACCGGATAGGCCGGCCGCCTGCATCCAGACATCCCATGTGAACATGGCATGGGCATCGATGACGGCCGGGAGCTTCAGGATATCGGCCGGCCTCTTCAGTTTCGCGGCCATCTGCGGAGAACAGACGGGAAAGACCTGCTGATCCAGAAGGTGCTCGATCCTCACGCCGGGCCATTGACCCTTGCCGACGCGGATCGCGACATCGATATCGGAGGCGGCCGGATTGATGAGCCTCGTCGTCGCATCGAGGCGCAGGTTGATTTCCGGGTGGCGCTCCATGAACCGATCGAGGCGGCAGACCAGCCAACGGGCGGCGAGAACCGGCGCGACCGAGATGGTCAGGATGCATTCGTCCTTTCGCTGCGCCATCGAGACGGCTTCCGAAAGACGGAGGAAGCCTTCGTTCAGGGCGGCAAGGACAGGTGCGCCTGCTTCCGTTACCAGCATGCCCTTCGGCGTGCGCTCGAAGAGCAGTCGGCCAAGCTGGGCTTCGGCCTTGATGACTTGCTGGCTGACAGCGCCAACGGAAACGCCAAGTTCATCTGCAGCCGCCTGAAGCGAGCCAAGCCGACCGACGGCTTCCAGTGCGCGAAGGCCATTGAGATGCACGGAGCTGAGATTTCTCATATAGTTTTCCTATAGCAGGAAACCGGTAATCTCAATTGAAAAGCAAGCGTTCGCGGCTGATATTGTGATCATTGGACGCCGATCTTCATTCCATGACTAGATTGGACGCCCGGCCAACTGAAATCCGTAGCGCCAAAAGCCGAGCTGCGCCCTCAGAAAGCGAGAGCAAGATGTCGTTGCTGAAGTTTTTCTTGAACGAATCCAACCCTGTCGCCAGGGTTCCGCAAAGCGAACATGACAGGGGTGACGATCTTCTCGATCACCCGGATATCGCCTCGATGTCGCAGCGGGAGCTTGCCGACCTGCCGCTGCCGGTCCCCGCGCCCGGACGCCCCCTGCAACGACAACTAGAGAAATGCGCCTGAACATATGATAGAATCTGCCCGGGGACGATTCAGGGCGGACATTACGATGGAAAGCATAGCGAGCATTCTGGCGCGATTGAAGCGGTTGACAAAGGAGGCTGGCCTTTCCGGCATCGAGGAAAGCACGTCTTATGGCAACCTGGCGCTGAAGGTCGGGGGCAAAAGCTTCGTCGCGGTCAAGAACGACGAAACGGTGGTGATCTCGATCCCGATCGACCACAAGGAACATCTATTGACGATGGCGCCAGACATCTACTTTCAGACGAACCATTATGTCGGCTGGCCGCACCTGCCCGTGCGGATCGCCGCCATCGGCGACGATGAACTCAAGCAACGGCTGATCGACGCCTGGACGTACCGGGCGCCGAAGAAGCTCATATCTGCGTACCGTGCTCAGGCCTTTTCGCGTGCCAGCGCGCGCTGAACAGCAGGGCGTTCCAGCATGCGGGCATAATGCGCGCTGATCCCCGGGAAACGCGCGGGATCCACGCCATCGGACGGCAGCCAGCCGGTCATAACGAAAAGATAGGGGTCGGCGACCGTATAACTGTCACCCATCACCCATGGCCCCCTGAACAGAGCGGCCTCGATAAGCTCAAAGCTTTCACCCATGGTCTGCGGCACCTTGGCCTTCATGGATTCCAGCGCAGCTTCGTCATCAGCCCAGCGGGAACCGCGCGGGCGGTGGGCGTGGTTCACATGCACGGTGGAAGAGATATATCCGTTGAAAGCTTGCAGCCGGGCAAACTCGAACGGATCGTCTAGCGGGGCGAGTTTCGCGGTCGGCGCCATCTGGGCGATGTAGGCGAGGATCGCCGTCGACTCCGTCAATACGCCACGGTCGGTGACGAGTGCTGGAACGCGACCCTTCGGATTGATCTTCAGAAATGCTTCCGAGCGCTGCTCGTTCTCCCGCGTATTGACCTTCTTCGTATCGAAGGAAAGGCCGGATTCCTCCAGGGCAATAAGGCTTGCGAGAGCGCAGGTACCCGGTGCGAAATAGAGTGTGTGCATAATGAGACTCCCCTTTCGGGGAGCCTTATAGCGCGAGTTTCAGGACCGGCGAAAGACGCCGGGGCGCTTTCTCTTCTGCGTCTCGGGAAGAAGAGGCAGGGCCTCAAGCGCAACCCGGCACGTCCTCCAGCCGATACCAGACGGGAATGCCGCGCTCGGTGGCGATGCGGACGTCATTATCGGCACCCTTGGAGTCGCCCGGCAGGCGCAGAACGCCCTCGCAAAGCTGCAGCAGCCTGCCTGCGACCGGATGGAAGATTTCCTCGTAGAGATCGTCACCCACCGACTTGCCGCCGGCAGCGTTCCACACCGGCAATGCCACCCATTCGCCGATCATGGGCACATGGCCAGCCTTGAAGAGCGCGTGCGACGGCTGCTCGAGGCGCTTGAGATTGGCAGCCATCTTCGTCGGGTCATCGCCCGTCCCAGACCTGTAAGGCCCGGCAATCAAAATCAACATGATCTACTCCATCAACTCCCGGCTTCATGCACGGGATTTCGCGAAAATGCACGATATTTCTTGAATGTCGAGTCAATTCGTGCATATTCACGATATTCCGTAAATTTTCGTGCAGGAGTATTCATGCTGACCAGCCAACGCAAGACCCTCATTCTCGACATCCTGCGCCGCGACGGGCAGGTGATCGCCAAGCGCGTGGCGGAGGATTTCGAGCTTTCGGAAGACACGATCCGCCGCGACCTCCGCGAAATGGCGGCGGAAGGGCTATTGAAGCGCGTGCATGGCGGGGCCTTGCCTATTGCCCCCGACCTGCCCGACTTCACCGCCCGCCGCGACGTCGCTTCCGACGTCAAGGCGCGGCTCGGCGCGAGGGCGGCGCAGATGGTGAAGGCCGGACAGATGGTATTTCTCGACGGCGGCACGACGACGGCAGAAGTTGCCCGTCACCTGCCGCGCGACATCGCCTTCACGATCGCCACCCACAGCCCGACGATCGCCGCCGAGCTGGAGCATCATCCGACGGCCGAGGTGATCCTCTGCGGCGGCAGGCTCTACAAGCATTCCATGGTGGCGACAGGCGCGGTCGCAATGGCTGCAATCTCCGCTCTGCGGCCGGATCTCTTCTTCCTCGGCGTGACGGCCGTCCATCCCGTGCACGGATTTTCGACCGGGGATTTCGAGGAGGCGGCCATCAAGCGGCATATCGCCCGGTGTTCGGCTGAGACGCATGTGCTGCTGACGGCGGAGAAATTCGATCTCGTTTCACCCTGCACAGTGCTTGCCGCAGGCGAAGTGGCGGGGCTGATCGTGCCCGCAGAAATGCCTAGGGAAAGGCTTCAGCCCTACGCCGAACTCAATGTCGCAATTGCCTCAGCTTGACCCGCTTCCGGCGCAGCGAAGGAACAAGGCCCGGCGGCAGCAGGCTGAGGACAAGCGCGGCGATGAAAACCATAAGCACGAAGATACCAGGCAGGACATTGCCGAACCCAAGCGTCAGTACCTCGTGGAAGCGTGGCTGGACATTGGCAATGATGGCCGCGAGCGCCGGCATGCCTAGAAGCTTAGCCACCATCGATGAAAGCCAGTTCATTTCAGCAACAGCGGCGAGAACGCCATAGAAGGCCGCGGCGTAGACAATGCCGCGTAGGACAGTCGAGGCGCCGAGGGGCCTGGTGTCATCGTCCTCGAAGGGAATGGCAAGATAGGCAAGGAAGGAGGCGAGAAACAGGAAAGCCAACGGAAGCGCTTCGGATATCGCGGCCCATTGCAGGCGTTCGCCGGTCGCGACGAACAACAGGAAGGGCATGGAGGCCACAAACCACAGGGTTACCGGCAGCCCCCGAAGCCGCAGCAGCGAAAGGTAGCTCAGCCGCAGCAGCGCAGCGCCAAACAGAATCCCGATCGCAATCCACACGCCTGCAATTTTCAGCGTACCGGCCATGAACTGCACCACCGGCATGCAGGAGCCGGCCATTTCCACACAATTGGAGAGCTGGACCGCAAGCCAGGTGAAGTAATCGAAGCAGAGCGTAAAGAACATCAGGAGGGTGATGCCAGTCAGCATCCACCACAAATAGCGGCCTGCGAACATGTTCTGCCCCCGCAGATCAGGAGGAACCGTATTCATGCGCTCCGTCGCGGCGAAGACACGGCTGACCGCCGGACGTGCCTCCATTTATATTAGGCAATTCTTATTTTTTTATAACTTATATATTTAACAATGCAGCGATCGGGGCAGCGATCAGGCAAAGGCATCTGTCACCCTGACATCACCGACATGGATGCCGTTCCAGTTGCGCATCGATTTATTTGCCAGAGCGCTCAGCGCGGCATGTTCCTTGCCGCCCTTCTCGAAATAGCGTGCAAGCGTCGCGGCAACCATGGCCTCGGCAGCGCGCGTGGTGCCGTCATCACACTTCAATGCGATCGCAATTCCCTGTTCCGGGATAGCCGCGCAGAAGACGCCTTCCGCGCCCGTCTTGCAAAAGATCCGTCCGGGGGCGATCTGCATCAGTTCGGTGCAGGCACGGCCGGTGCCGGCCACATAGAAGGGCTCGGCCATGCAGGCTTCGATGAGCCGGCGGGAAGCTTTCGCGCGTTCGGGGCCGAGGCCATGACCCGTCGCCATCTTCGCAAAGCCATGAGCAAGTGCTTTCAGCGGCACGGCATAGGTCGGAATGGAGCAGCCGTCGGTGCCGCAGACATCATGACCGAGTGTGGCGCCCGTCAGGTCCCCTATGGCGTCTCGGATCTGCTGCTGCAGCGGATGATCGTAGCTGACATAACCCTTGCTATCGATATCCTGATGGCAGCAGACGCAGATGAAACCGGAATGCTTGCCGGAGCAATTGTTATGAAGCGCCGTCGGCTTCTCCAGCGTGCGCGCCTGATGGATCAGCGTCTTCTGGTCCGAGGACCAATGCGCGCCGCATTCCAGCGCCCCCACGTCACGGCCGGCGCGCGAGAGCATGGAGGCGGCAATCGCCACATGTTCATCCTCGCCGCTATGCGAGGAACAGGCGAGCGCCAACTCCCTGTTGCCGAAGCCATAGGCATTCGCCGCGCCGCTTTCGAGCAGCGGCAGGGCCTGCATGGCCTTGCAGGCCGAGCGCGGGAAGACACTTGCTTCGATATCGCCACGCGAAAAGGCGACACGGCCATCGCCATCCACGACCGCAACAGAACCGCTGTGACGGCTTTCGACAAGGAGGCCCCTGGTGACTTCGACGAGGACGGGATTGGGCATGGCAAGGATCCGGATGTGGGTAAAGAGACTGCAGGAGGCATAGCCCCTCCATCTCTGAAAGCCAACGGAATTCGCGCCTGATGCCGGCCAATCACAGCATCTAAACAGCGATCACACGAAGTGACCGGCGGTGCGTCAAACTATCGTTTTCCGTGTGGACGCTATGGGGCTAAAGGTGGGGTATCAGGACTCGTTTTCATGCCATCCTCATTCTCTTCCATCATCCGCGACAGCCGCATCCGCATTCCAACCGTCACGCTGGTGGCGCTCGCCTTCACCTATGCGTCGACCGTTCCCTACCAGTCGATTATCGGCATCAGCGAACTCGGCATGAGTGACGGCGCCTATTCGGCGCTGGTCTTCTTTGCTGCCATCGTCAATGTCTCGATCAGCCTGACGCTCGGCATATGGTCGGACAGGCTGACGGAAAGGCGACCGCTGGTGCTTGCGCTTTCTATTGCCGGTATGATCGGCTTCGGATCGATAGCGCTGATCCATAGTCCCGCTGTCTTCATCTTCTCGGTGCTGTTCCTCGTGCCGATGAGCAATTCCACCTATTCGCTGCTCTTTGCCAGCGTGCGGGCGCGCACCAACCAGCTGGTCCGCAGTGAAGCGGTCGCCATCACCTCGACAGTGCGTGCGCTTTATTCCGGGTCCTGGGCGGTGGCGCCCGGGCTGGTCGGACTCGCGCTGGTCACTTCGCCATCGATGACGCCGGCTTATGGCGTGGCGGCGGTGGCAAGCCTCATCTGCTTCTGTCTCTATTTCTTCTTTGCGCCCGGCAATGGCCCGGTACGCGAAACGATCCCCAACCAGCCGGGCTTCTTCGCTTCACTGAAGCGGGTCTTTGCGCCCGATGTTTTCATCCGTGTTTTCGTCATGTCGCTGCTGCTCGGCCTGCAGCGGCTGAGCGGCATGGTTTCGCCGCTCATCGTCGTGCACAAGATCGGCGGCAGCGTCGTCGATGTCGGCTTTCTCTCGGGCCTGACGGCTTTTCTCGAAATGCCCTTCATGATGATGTGGGGGCTTGTACAGCGACGTTTCCGCACTGTGCATGTATTGGCATTCGGCTCGGCGCTCTACTGCCTCTATCTGGTGCTGCTCGGCTTTGCCACCGCACCCTGGCAGCTCTATGCGTTGCTCGGTCTCAATGCCTGTGGGGCTGCTGCCATCCTCAGCCTGCCGATCACCTATCTGCAGGACCTCATCGCCGACCGGCCGGGTCTCGGCAGTTCGCTCATCTCGCTCAACACCTTTATCGGCATTGGCGTTGCCGCAGGCCTTTTCGCACTCGGAACAGCGGTAACGGATTATTCCGGCACGGCCTTTGTCGGGGCGGCGACAGGCATCGCCACCATCGTGATCCTGCTCTATCTGGAAAGCGGCAGCGGCGTGCGCCAGCCTGCCTAAGTCATCGCGGTGTGATGCGATAGGCGCAGCGTCGTGCCCCAAGCAGTATGTGTTCGCTGCGCTCGACCCTGGCCGAAAGCACGCTGCGGAAAGTATCGAGTTCGGAACGGCAAAAACCGGCGCAGGCGGTTGCCGCCGCGCAGATCGGACAATGGTTCTCGACCAGCATCAATGATCCATCCTCCTCCTGCCAGCTATCGGCCATATAGCCCTCGCGGCTGCGGATGGCGGCCAGCCCCTCCACGCGCGCAGCAAGATCCGGCTTGTCTGCGAGTTCGTCGCGATAGCGCTGCAGCGTTTCGTTTTCGCGGGCAGTTATGACGGCATCGAGTGCTGCGGGGCCGAGTTGCTGAACAACCGTTGTC
Organism: Rhizobium sp. BK379; assembly: GCF_014193955.1. Lineage (NCBI taxonomy): Bacteria > Pseudomonadati > Pseudomonadota > Alphaproteobacteria > Hyphomicrobiales > Rhizobiaceae > Rhizobium > Rhizobium sp. BK379. The sequence goes on along the minus strand of NZ_JACIAD010000002.1, from coordinate 918,707 downwards.
AGCAACGTCGCAGTCAGCTCGGCGTGGCCGTCAGGGAAATGACTGTTACCTTCCGCTGTCAGATGCCAGAGCTGGCTCGGACGCCCCCTGCCCCTGGCGGCGACGCTGACGGCCTCCACCAGCCCCTCCTCCGCCATCTTCGCAAGCTGCTGGCGAGCGGCTTCGCCGGAAATACCGAGCGCATTGCCGAGCGCGGCAGCAAGCTGCGGCCCTTCTGTCTTCAACAGGATCAGGATACGATTGACAGGGGACTGGCGCATATTTTCCAAGTTATATCTTGTCTTAATCCGATGCTCATGCAATTTTCCAATTCATAACTTGGAAAATAATCACAGGTCGGGAAAAACGCAAGGATTCATCATGTCCGAGACCGCCTTGGAACCCTCAGGCTCGCCCACTTCCGTCTTCCAGCTGTTTTCTCCCACGCTTCTGCCGGCGACGCTGATGCTTGGCGGCGGTATGACAATCTCTGCCGTGGAAAGCTATATTACAGCAACGATCGCGCCGAGCATCGTGCGCGATGTCGGGGGGCTGGAGCTGTTTTCACTGGTCACGACGCTTTATATCGCCGCCACCATATTGGGCGCGATCTTCATGGCCATGCGGCCAAGGACTATCGGGCTGCGCAGCGTCTATGTCATCGCGGCTGTAATCTTCGGCGTCGGCAGCCTGCTTTGTGCGGCTGCACCTTCAATGCCGGTCGTACTGATCGGCCGAACGGTGCAGGGTTTCGGCACCGGCGCACTCGCCGCCCTTTGTTACGCCTTCATCCGCTTTGTCTATCCAGAACCGCTCTGGCCCAAGGCGTCCACGCTCTATGCGGCGATCTGGGGTATTTCGACCGTCATTGGCCCGACGCTCGGCGGCTTCTTTGCGCATGGCAGCGCCTGGCGCTACGCCTTCGCCGTGCTTGTCCCGCTCGGCGTATTGATGGCGGTGCTGGCGCCGCGGCTCCTGCCGCAGGCCAAGGACGACCGGGAACACACAAAAATGCCGGTCGCGCAGATCTGCCTGCTGCTTGCAGCGGTGCTGCTGGTCTGCACCGCTGGCACAATCGAGTTGACGACTGCCAAGATTGGGCTGATCGGCGTTTCAATCGTCGCCGTCGGCGCCATGCTCGTCATGGAACGCAGGGGAAACAACCGGTTGCTGCCCTTGGGCGCGGTGACACTGAGCCAGCCGATATCGCGTGTCTATCTGACGATGCTCGGCCTCAACTTCGTTCTCGTCAGCGATATCTTCATTCCCTATTTCCTGCAGGTTCTGCACGGTGTAACGCCGCTGATTTCGGGCTATCTGGTGGCTCTCGTCGCGCTCGGCTGGACGGTGGCGGCCTTTTTCAGCGGCTCCTTCTCCGGCAGGAAAGCCAACGCCGCGATCATTGCGGGCTGTTCGACCGAAGCCGCAGCGACAGCCATGCTGGCCGTCTTCCTTGCCCGCGAGAACCCTGAGGCGCGCCTCATCGTCCTCGCACCGGCGGCCATCGCCATGTTCATGATGGGTTTTGGTGTCGGCCTCGGCTGGGCACATCTCGTCGCCAAGGTGCTGAAGCTGGTAGCCGACAGCGAGCAGGACAAGGCTTCAGCCGCCATCCCGACCATAAGCTCGCTCGGCAGCGCTTTCGGCGCGGCCTTCGCCGGTGTCATTGCCAACGGCACGGGACTGGTTGAGCCGGGCGGCATTGCGGGTGCATTGTCTGCGGCGAGCTGGCTCTATCTCATCATGGCATTGCCCGGGCTGATTGCGACAGGCGCAGCGCTGTCGCTCACAGCATCGAACCGAAAATCGGAATCGATTTTCGGAAAGCCCGATGCGTAGATTCAAAGAGTTAGAGTATGTCGCGATCGCAAAACCGCTATACACTCTTGTGCGACACGCTTCAGCCGAGTTTCAGCATGATCTTGCCGATGTGGTTGCTGCTCTCCATCAGCCGATGAGCGGCCGCTACATCCTCGAATGCAAAGGTCTCGTAGATGACGGGTGCGACCGTGCCGGCTTCCAGAAGCGGCCAGACCTCGGAGAGAAGATCGTCGCGGATCGCCCGCTTCTCCTCCGCCGTGCGCGGGCGCATGGTGGAGCCTGTCACAGTCAGGCGCTTGACCATGATCGGCGCCAGATTGACCTTTTCGGCAACCGCGCCCTGCAGGAAGGCGATGATGGAGAGGCAGCCGTCCTTGGCCAGCGAGGCGATGTTCTTCTCGAAATAGGCCGCGCCAATCATATCGAGGACGATATCGACGCCATGGCCGGTTTCTTCCCTGATGACGGCAGCGAAATCTTCCTGCCTGTAGTTGATGGCGCGCCTGGCGCCAAGCCTCTCGCAGGCATCACACTTTTCCTTCGAGCCGGCGGTCGCATAGACCTCGGCGCCGAAAGCCTTGGCGAGCTGGATCGCGGTCGTGCCGATGCCGCTGGAACCGCCATGGATCAGCACTTTTTCGCCTTCCGTCAGGCCGGCCATCTGAAAAAGGTTTGCCCAGACGGTAAAGAAGGTCTCGGGAAGGGCCGCTGCCTTCACCGCATCGAAACCTCTCGGGAAGGGCAGAGCCTGACCGGCCGGCAGAAGGCAATACTCGGCATAAGCGCCGCCATTGGCGAGGCCGCAGACCTTTTCGCCCAGCGAATAACCCGTCACGCCAGGTCCGATCGCGACCACCTCCCCCGCAAGTTCGAGGCCGAGAATGGGGCTTGCATCTTTCGGCGGCGGATAGCTGCCCTGGCGCTGCGAAATATCGGGCCGGTTAATGCCGACCGCTTCGGTGCGGACAAGGATCTGACCTTCCGACGGCGCCGGCACAGGTCCATCCGCAACGACCATCGCCTCCGGCCCACCGAACGAGGGCACATCGACAAAACGCATACGCGACGGCAACGACATGACCGGCTCTCCCTATTCCTAAGCAATGGAGATAAATCAGGGTCCGTAGCTTGGGAAGGCCGGAAGTGGCAGAGGCGTCAATTCGCCTCGCCTAAGGTATGGAATACGAGGCCTTCGTCGCTCTCCTTGGCGCTCGACTTCACCTGGGCGATCTCGGCGCTGACCCGATTGATATCGTCGATAACCAGACCCTCGGACAGTTCCAGTACGCCGATCGAGCAGCGCATCAGTGGGAACAAGGCTTCCGCACCGGCACGATCGTGCCCGCGGATGCGGCCGGCGGCGCGGTCCTCATCCGAATAGAGATCGAGCACGTCATCATGGAAGTCGCTGATGAGACGATCGAGGATTTCCGTCAGTTCCTCCTTCGTCCAGCCAACGACGCCGATGAAGAAGTCATCGCCGCCGACATGGCCGAGGAAATGGCGCTCGGCGAAGAAGTAGCGGCGCATCAGCGCGGCAAAGAGCGAGATCGCATGGTCACCGAGGTGGAAGCCGTAGGCATCGTTGAAGGGCTTGAAGTTGTCGAAGTCGCAATAGCAGAAGTGGCGCACTTCATCGCCGTCGCGTCCGGAATGGCGCATGAAGTCGCGGATGGCGCGGTTGCCCGGCAGGCCCGTCAGCGGGTTCTGGTCCTGCGCCGTCTTCAGCTGCTTCTCGTTGATGACCTTGATCAGCGAGGCGGCGGAAACGACACCGGCATAACGCATGTTGTCGGTCAGGATCAGGCAGTTGCTGCCTTCCATATTGGCGAAGATCGCCATCAGCTGATCGGCGTCGCTGTCGAGGCCGACAATCGGCGCGCGCTCGACGAAATGCGATATGGCGCGCTCGTAGACCTTGTTCTTCAGAAGATCGCGGCCGAAGGGCTGGTAGATATATTCCTTCAGGTGGTGCTCGTGGATGATGCCGCGCGGCTCACCATTGGCATTCAGGACCGGGAAATAGGCCTGGCGGGGATTGCGGCGGAAGAGCTCGAAGACCGTATCGATGGCGTCGCTCTCGTAGACGGTCGGCAGCATTTCGATCTGCTTGCGGATGAGGATTTCGTCGAGCGACTGGCTGGTGCCCTTGTTCTTGCCGAGTTCCTGCAGATGCGGGAAGGCCGGCACCAGTTCCGAAAGATGCGTAGACGGGCGGGAGATGAACCAGCCCTGCACGAGATCGACGCCATAATCTCGGCAGACGATGAATTCGGCTTCCGTCTCGATACCCTCGGCGATCACGCGCGTGCCGAGGACATGAGCCATATTGACGATACTCTTCAGCAGGTGCCGCTTGCGCGGGCTGCGATCGATATCGGCGACGAAGTGGCGGTCGATCTTCAGGTAATCGACGGAATAGTCGCAGAGCAGTTTCATTTCGCCGTGACCGACACCGAAATCGTCGATCGCCAGTTTGAAACCAGCCTTGCGCAGGCGCGAGACGAGCTCGGCGAATTCGGGCACGCTGGTATTGTCGAAGCGCTCGGAGAATTCGAAACAGACGGAGGACGGTGGGATATTGGCCGTTTTCAACTGCAGAAGCAGGCTCTCGAGAAGGCGATTGCCAAGCGGGATCAGGCGGACATCGAGATTGAGAAACAGCGTCGCGGTTGCGAAGTTCGACAGCGTGGCAAATTTGGCGAGCGCACGGCTGGCCACCATTTGCTCGAGCTGCAGAAGCTGTCCGTTCTCATGGGCTTCATCCAGGATTTCGATCGGCGTCTCGAAGCCGATACGCTCCTGCCCGCGCATGAGGGATTCATAACCGAAAACCGTGCCGGTACCGGCTTCGACGATCGGCTGAAACGCATTTTCAATAACGAGTTTGGCGAGGGTGACGATCTGATCGCTGGCGTAACGACGCACGACACCCGGTTTGACGCTGGCAGCCAAAGACATGCCAATCTCCACTGTGACCTTTTCTTTTTCGGCCGGACAATGGAGCAGAAGGGTCAACGAACCCTTTCGTCAGTGTGAAACTTTCATGACCGCGCAAACGCTTATGCACGCTGCGCGCTTATTAGATTTTTTGATCTTACAATCAACGGCTTGGCTAGGCCGAACGGCGATGCTCGGCTTCGTGATCGGCGAACATATCGGCGACGCATCTGCCGCTGCCGGGTGCGCTTTCGTCAGCAAGGACTTCGCTGCTGTATTCGCCCAGTTTGCGGGCGGCATCCCACAGTCGCAGTGCCTCGCGCACGACTTCGCTGCTCGATGCATATCCACCTTGATCGACAGCATCGCGGATGCCGGCTGCCTGGAGCGGTGAGATGGAAACGGTGACCATCGGCATGGAATTCTCCTCCCATTCTATTTCGGCAGAGACTGCCTCGGGGGTCCATTTTCGGCTCTCAAGGCGACAAGCGCCAATGCCGAAGTGCCTGAGCACAGGAGGCGGCTCTTCTGCGAAGCCGATCTCCAGCGGAGAACATTAGTCCCCCGTCATGACCTTGTCAAAAAAGAAACGGTCGGATCGAACCATCATCCCGCCTCTCTCCAAAGTCTCAAGAGCGGATACCTAGGCCGAAGGCGAGCATTGTCCAGCCCTGAACGATGAGATCGATTGCCAGGAAGAGGCCAAGGATCCAGAGGCTGTTGACAGGCCAGCCAAGCGCGATCACGAAGCCTGCGAGAGCAGTGATGAGGCCGCTTGCGACAATCCAGGCCCAGCCCTTGAGGGGCCGCATGCGGATGCCGACGAAGAGCCGGAAGATACCGGCAATGAGCAGCGCGATGGCCAGAAACAGGGTCAAGGCGGCAGATGTGAGGATGGGATTGATGAAAGCACAGATGCCGGCGAGCACATAGAGCACGCCGCTCAACGCCCAGAAGAGCACATGATCCCAACCACGCACCTGGAAGGCATGGACGAGATAGATGACACCGCCTGCCAGCATCAGCATGCCGACATAAAAGACCGAAGCGACGGTCGCCATCAGCAGGTTGCTGAGCGCGATGAGACCGCAAATGAGAAGCAGCACGCCGAGACCGGCGAACCAGGCCCATTTCGACCGCAGCGGGGATGCGGACATTCCGTCATAAATATTGGCCATTTGCGCACCTCCTGATTGCCGGAGATATGCTGCAACAATTTTGCACGGAAAGAGATGAGCGAGATCAATCTGGCGAAAGATTTTTATTGATTGATCAGTCAATCAAAAATACGTTGCTTATATTCTGGGGAGAAATTGGCTTGCCGAAGGTTGGAATGGAACCGGTGCGCCGCAAGGCGCTTGTGGATGCGGCACTGCGAGTGATCGGCGATCACGGCTCGCTCACCGTCACCATGTCTGATATCGCCCGGCGGGCCGGCGTCTCGCCGGCGCTTGCACATCATTATTTCGGCAGCAAGGAGCAATTGCTGATCGAGACGGTTCGCTTCCTTCTACGCCAGTTGCGCAACGATGCGGTGACGGCGCTGAGAGAAGCAGCGACACCGCGCGAAAAGGTCTCAGCCATTATCCGCGTCAGCTTCCAGGCCGACCAGTTTGCGCCGCAGACGATCGCCGCCTGGCTTGCTTTCTATGCCGAGGCCCAGCGATCCGAGGAGACACGGCGTTTCCTCGTCATCTATGCCCGGCGCCTGCGCTCCAACCTGCTGGCACCGCTGAGGTCGCTCTGCCCTGCCGATGCCGCAGAACGCATCGCCGAAGGCGCGGCCGCGATGATCGACGGGCTCTATATTCGGCAAAGTCTGAAATCGGCGCCGATCGGCATTACAGCCTCGATCGCCCTGACTGAGGATTATGTCACGACACAACTCGCCCGTATCGGGGGCATGAACCAAGCAACATCAAGCCAGGGACCAGCGACATGAAAGCCCAGCCGAAAGCATCGCACTTCATCGACGGGGAATATGTCGAGGATGAAGGCGGCACCGTCATCGAGAGCATCTATCCGGCAACCGGCGAGGTGATTGCCCGGCTCCATGCCGCAACACCCGCCATCGTCGAAAAGGCGGTTGCGGCCGCCAAGCGCGCGCAGCCGGAATGGGCAGCGATGAGCCCGATGGCGCGCGGGCGCATCCTGAAGCGCGCGGCCGAGATCATGCGCGAGCGCAATCGCGAACTTTCGGAACTGGAAACGCTGGATACCGGCAAGCCGATACAGGAAACGATCGTTGCCGACCCGACCTCGGGCGCCGATGCCTTCGAATTCTTCGGCGGCGTGGCACCCGCCGGCCTGAATGGCTCGCATATTCCGCTCGGCCAGGATTTTGCCTATACGAAACGCGTGCCGCTCGGCGTCTGCGTCGGCATCGGTGCCTGGAACTATCCGCAGCAGATCGCCTGCTGGAAAGGTGCGCCGGCACTGGTCGCCGGCAATGCCATGGTCTTCAAGCCATCGGAAACCACGCCGCTCGGTGCGCTCAAGATCGCCGAGATCCTGCATGAGGCCGGCCTGCCGAAGGGGCTTTACAACGTCATCCAGGGCGACAGGGACACCGGACCGCTGCTCGTCAACCACCCTGATGTCGCCAAGGTGTCGCTGACTGGCTCGGTACCAACAGGGCGCAAGGTGGCTGCTGCGGCTGCGGGCCAGCTCAAGCATGTGACGATGGAACTTGGCGGAAAGTCGCCGCTGATCGTCTTCGACGACGCCGATCTCGACAGCGCCGTCGGCGGAGCGATGCTCGGCAATTTCTATTCGACGGGCCAGGTCTGCTCCAACGGCACGCGCGTCTTCGTGCAGAAGAAGATCAAGGGCGAGTTCCTGAAGCGATTGAAGACGCGGACCGAGGCGATCCTCATCGGCGACCCCATGGACGAAGCCAGCCAGCTCGGCCCGATGGTGTCCTGGGCGCAGCGCGAAAAGGTGTTGTCCTATATCGAAAAGGGCAAGGCGGAGGGTGCGACACTGGTGACCGGCGGTGGCATTCCCAATCACGTGACCGGCGAAGGCTATTATGTGCAGCCAACCGTCTTTGCCGATGTGACCGATGGCATGACGATTGCCCGCGAAGAAATCTTCGGACCGGTCATGTGCGTCCTCGATTTCGACGACGAGGCGGAGGTGATCAAGCGCGCCAACACGACGGAATTCGGCCTTTCCGGCGGCGTCTTCACTGCCGATCTGACCCGCGCGCACCGCGTCGTCGACCAGCTGGAAGCCGGCACGCTCTGGATCAATACCTACAATCTTTGCCCGGTCGAAATCCCGTTCGGGGGATCGAAGCAATCGGGCTTCGGGCGCGAGAATTCGCTGGCAGCACTCGAACACTATAGCGAGCTGAAGACGGTTTATGTCGGCATGGGGCCGGTCGCCTCACCCTACTGAGCCCATCCAAATCGACGCATCCGTTGCACACGACAATCCATAGGGAACAGCATGCAACAGGCAGATTTCGTCATCGTCGGCTCCGGCTCGGCAGGCTCGGCGCTTGCCTACCGGCTTTCGGAAGACGGCAAGAACACGGTCATCGTGATCGAGGCTGGCGGCTCGGATTTCGGGCCGTTCATCCAGATGCCGGCGGCCCTTGCCTGGCCGATGAGCATGAAGCGCTATAATTGGGGTTATCTTTCCGAGCCCGAGCCGAACCTCAACAACCGGCGCATTACAGCCCCGCGCGGCAAGGTGATCGGCGGCTCCTCCTCCATCAACGGCATGGTCTATGTGCGCGGCCATGCGGAAGACTACAACCGATGGGAAGAGCTCGGCGCCAACGGCTGGGCCTATGCGGATGTGCTGCCCTATTTCAAGCGCATGGAGCATTCGCACGGCGGAGAAGAAGGCTGGCGCGGCACGGACGGGCCGCTGCATGTGCAGCGCGGCGTGCTGAAGAATCCACTGTTTCACGCCTTCATTGATGCCGGCAAACAGGCTGGTTTCGAGACGACCGAGGATTATAACGGCTCGAAGCAGGAAGGCTTCGGGCTGATGGAACAGACCATCCATCGCGGCCGGCGCTGGTCGGCGGCAAACGCCTATCTGAAGCCGGCGCTGAAGCGGCCGAACGTTGAACTCGTCAAGAGTTTTGCGCGCAGGATCATCATCGAGAACGGCCGCGCCACAGGCGTGGAAATCGAACGCGGCGGCGCAGTCGAGATCGTCAAGGCCAATCGCGAGGTGATCGTCTCGGCTTCCGCCTTCAACTCTCCGAAGCTGTTGATGCTGTCAGGCATCGGGCCAGGTGGCCATCTGCAGGACATGGGCATCGAGGTAAAGGTCAACCGGCCGGGCGTCGGCGCCAATCTGCAGGACCATATGGAATTCTATTTCCAGCAGATCTCGACGAAGCCGGTGTCGCTCTATTCCTGGCTGCCGTGGTTCTGGCAGGGTGTCGCCGGCGCCCAATGGCTACTTTCCAAGGGCGGCCTCGGCGCATCAAACCAGTTCGAAGCCTGCGCCTTCCTGCGTTCCGCACCGGGGCTGAAGCAACCGGATATCCAGTATCATTTCCTGCCGGTCGCTATCAGCTATGACGGCAAGGCGGCTGCCAATACGCACGGCTTCCAGGTGCATGTCGGCTACAATCTTTCCAAGTCACGGGGCAATGTCACGCTGCGCTCGGCCGATCCGAAGGCGGATCCGGTGCTGCGCTTCAATTATATGAGCCATGCCGAAGACTGGGAGAAATTCCGCCACTGCGTGCGCCTCACCCGCGAAATCTTCGGCCAGAAGGCCTTCGACCACTATCGCGGCCCGGAAATCCAGCCGGGCGAGAAGGTCCAGACGGATGATGAGATCGACGCCTTCCTGCGCGAACACCTTGAAAGCGCCTATCACCCCTGCGGCACCTGCCGGATGGGCGCGAAGAACGATCCGATGGCGGTGGTCGACCCCGACACGCGCGTTATCGGCGTCGATGGCCTGCGGGTCGCAGACAGCTCGATCTTCCCGCATGTCACCTATGGCAATCTGAATGGTCCATCGATCATGACGGGCGAGAAGGCCGCAGACCATATTCTCGGCAAACAGCTGATAGCCCGCTCCAATCAGGAACCGTGGATCAATCCACGTGCGGCGGTGAGCGACCGGTAAGGCTGCACAAAAAACTGGACAGGGTGTCACAAATCGCTGCCTCATCTCGTCCAGCCTTCTCGAATGGACAAGATGAAGGAAATGGCGACGGCAATGGCGAAGCTGGATCAGATGACAGCGGCAGAGGGAGATGCGATTACCGCTTTCAATCCGCTGCGCCCGCGGCTGACGCGGGTTGCCTATCGCATGCTGGGATCAGTCGCAGAGGCGGAAGACATTGTGCAGGAGGCTTTCCTGCGGTGGCTCGATGCCGATCGCAGCGCTGTCCGCGAGCCGGCCGCCTTCCTGCATCGGGTCGTGACGCGGCTTTGCCTCGATCAGCTGAAATCGGCCCGCCGGCGGCATGAGACCTATATCGGGCCGTGGCTGCCGGAGCCTATCGTGGTCGCGCCCGAGGAGGAAGTCGACGACGTTACGCTGCCGTTGATGCTGGCGCTGGAACGGCTCTCGCCGCTCGAGCGCGCGGTCTTTGTGCTGCATGATGTCTTTGGAGTCGGTTTCGAGGAGATCGCAGCGACGATCGGGCGCAAACCGGCGGCCTGTCGCCAGCTTGCCAGCCGGGCACGGGCCAATGTCCGGAGCGCGCGGCCGCGTTATGCCCTGCCGCCCGAGCACGGAATGCAGATCGCCTCTGCCTTCTTCACGGCATCGCGCAGCGGCAATATCCAGGAATTGCAGGCGCTGCTTGCCGAGGATGCAACCGTCTATACGGACGGTGGCGGCAAGGCAGTGGCGCCGCGGAAGCCGATCATCGGTCGCGACAAGGTGACAAGGCTTTTTGTCGCGCTGGCGCCGATCTTCACCGCGCATATGTCGCGCATGCTTCACTACGGCTTGATCAACGGATTGCCGGGCTTTGTCAGCATCGAAGAAGACGGCTGGCTGCAGACTACAGCCCTTCAGATCGAGGGTGAGGGGATTACCGCGATCTATGTGACGCGCAATCCCGAGAAGCTCGCGCATCTGGAACAGAACGCCCTGCACTAGGGCGCATCACGCTCACAATCTGCCCATTTCACCATCCGCAGTCGACTGCGGAGGCAGGCACCCGTTTTCACATCGGAGGAGATCGCCCCATGACAGAGACACGTATCGCCATCGTCTATCACAGCGGCTACGGCCATACGGCGCGACAGGCAGAAGCGGTAAAGGCGGGCATCGACCGGGTCGCTGCTGTCAGCGGTCTGCTGCTGACAGTGGAGGAAGCGCCGAACCGTTGGGATGATCTCGCCGCAGCGGAGGCGATCATCTTCGGCGCGCCGACCTATGTCGCCGGACCCTCTGCCGCATTCAAGGCCTTTCAGGAGGCAAGTTCGCGCGCGGTCATGGCGGCCGGTTATCGCTGGAAGGACAAGATTGCCGCCGGTTTCACCAATTCGGGTTCGCAGGCGGGCGACAAGCTCGCCACCCTGATGCAGATCGCGCTGTTTGCCGCTCAACACGGCATGCATTGGATCAATCTCGACTTGCCGCCAGCCAACAATTCCTCCTTCGGCTCCAAGGAGGAGCTCAACCGGCTGGGCTTCTGGCTCGGCGCAGCCGCGCAATCGAATGTCGACGAAGGCGCTGACATCGTGCCGCCCGAAGCGGACCTCGCGACCGCCCGCCATCTCGGCCAGCGGGTCGCCGAAGCAACGTTGCAATTCGTGCGTGGACGCGGCTGGGCAACATCAGACGGGTGATTGGGTCAGAGAAAGCCGATCCACCTTCCGGCTATGACGGCCGCGATCCATATGATCGCCGAGAGAGTTGCGGAGAACCGCACAACGGGGCGGATAATGCCGATCGTGACCGCGGTTCGCCAAGCCCGCCCGGCATGTACTGCCAGCACATTCAGAATGCCGAAAGCGATCAGCCCGAGCTTGGCAAGAAAGGCAGGATTGGCGGCATATTCGATCGGACGAACGCTAAAGAGACAGAAGCCGGTGAGCAGCGCCAGGGCGAGGCCGACGCCGGCCGAGCGGGACAGGAATGGCGCAACGACCTCCACAGGCACCTTGCCAAAGAAACCGGCGAGACTGAGATCAAGCGGCAGGATGGCGCCGACCAGGAGGCCGATCGCCAGGATATGGGCGGCATTGACGAACATATAGAGCGTTGCGGAGCGGCGAAGCTCGACCGCAAGCGTGGTGGCAGCCAGCCATTCGAGAAGCTCCATGACGAGGCGTCAGTTCGTCTGGATGCGTTCCGGATAGATATCGTAGCGCTTTTCACCGACAGTGATGCGCACCGCCTTCATCCGCTTCTCGGTGCGGTCCTGTGAGCGGTTTCCGAGCGCTGTGACCTGATCGCCGGGCTTTGCGACACCTTCGACGAAGCCCGCGCGCTCCGTCTGGCGCGGATTGCCGAGTTCGACGCGCCAGACGCCGTCATCAACGGTTGCGACATCGAGCGTCGGGTGCGGCCCGCCCATGGAAATCTGCTGGATGGTGCCGCGAAGCTCGATCTGATCGGCTTCCGCCCACGACCAGCCGTGATGGGCCGCGGCACCGGTTGCGACTGTCGCCGACAGCAGGACGGCTGCCAGCGCTCTCTTTGTCGAAAGTGCAAACATCATTTTTCTCCCTACCCGAATGCACGGGCAGGTGGAGCATGTCAGGCAGATGGAAAGGTCACTCACCGAATCTTGAAGGCCGGTGAGAGGAGATCAGGCAAGTAGGCGGGTGACTTCGGCGCCGCGCTTGGTACCGACGGCATCGGCGATCGTCGTGGAGAACAGCACCTTGCGGGTGGCATCCGCTACCTTGGCGAAGACGTGGCGAATTTGGCAGGTCTGCTCGCCTTCGCAATCATCGCACTTGCGGTAAGCGGTGATCGACAGACAGGGCAGCGGGGCGATCGGGCCGTCGATGATGCGCAGGATCTCGCCGAAGGTGATGCTGTGGGCTGGCTTCAACAGCAGGTACCCGCCCTGCTTGCCGCGGCGGCTGACGACGATACCGTGGTGTTTGAGGTCGAGCAGGATCTGTTCGAGAAACTTCTTCGGGATCTTTTGCTGCACAGCAATGTCGGAAATCATGACCGGTTCGTCGGCCGCAGCTTCCGCCAGAACCGTGAGCGCCCGCAGCGCATATTTTGCCTTTTGCGTAATCATCTCGGACCGTCGACACACACAGGGCGGTGTCGAATCCGACATCGCGAAAAAAGCTAATTGCCTCTATTGCACGGCCAGCATGAACGGAATTTGAACGCGCTGGAAAAAGCCTTGAGAGACAAGTATTTTGGCCCTGTTTTTTACCCTCGGCCAACAGCTGGTAATCTATTACAAAAGAGGGCAATTTTCATCATCCGTGCCATCAATTCAGATTTCCAATTGACAGGCGCCGTGTAACACTACTATTTCTATAGACATTAAGTTCGAGGTGCGATTTCTGCGCCTGCGGCTGCTTTTCTGCATTGCGGCAGGATGGGAGAGATATTTGCTCCGCTAAGCAGTCCTTTCGAAATCCCTTTTTCTGTCCGATCCATCTTTGAGCTGCGATACTCCGGCCAATATCAAGGACAGGATCCCCCATGACTGTTATCAATCCGATCGAAGAAGCCGAGGCTTTGGCTGACAAGCTTTCGGGTCTCGACCTTGCCGGCCGGCTTTCGTTCGTCGCCGGCCTTGGCGGGCGTGTGGTCTTCACCACCTCGCTCGGCATCGAGGACCAGGTCATATCGGCCGAGATCGGCACGCATCGCCTGCCGATCGACGTCGTTACCCTGCAGACAGGCCGGCTTTTTCCCGAAACGCTTGCGCTGATCGACGAGACCGAGAGCCAGTACGACATCCACATAACCCGCTACGAACCGGAGCAGGCGGATATCGACGCCTATGCGGCGAAATACGGCATGAACGGTTTCTACGAGAGCGTCGAAGCCAGGCATGCCTGTTGTGGCGTGCGCAAGCTGAAGCCGCTTGCGCGGGCGCTGGCAGGCGCCACGATCTGGATCACCGGCCTGCGCCGCGGCCAGTCGGCCAACCGCGCCGAGACGCCCTTTGCTGAATATGACGCCGAGCGTCATCTGCTGAAGGTCAACCCGCTCGCCGACTGGGACATCGAGAAGATCAAGTCCTTCGTCGCCGATAACAGCGTGCCGGTAAACCCCCTGCATGCCCGCGGCTACCCCTCGATCGGCTGCGAGCCCTGCACCCGCGCCATCAAGCCCGGCGAGCCCGAACGCGCCGGCCGCTGGTGGTGGGAGCAGGACGAAAAGCGCGAATGCGGTCTGCATGTCGCCGAAGAGGCCGCCGCGATCGCCGTGCAGCAATAAGAAGTCTGGAGTATTTTATGCCCGATACCCGTCAGGATACGGAACTCACCAATCCGCAGAGCGCCAAGCCGCCGCTCGACCCGCATCTGAAGGCGCTGGAAAACGAAGCGATCCACATCTTCCGCGAAGTTGCCGCCGAGTTCGAGCGTCCGGTGATGCTCTATTCGATCGGCAAGGATTCCTCTGTGCTGCTGCATCTGGCACGCAAGGCCTTCTATCCCGGCCGCGTGCCCTTCCCGCTGCTGCATGTAAATACCGGCTGGAAGTTCGCGGAAATGATTACCTTTCGCGACGAGATTGTGAAGAAATACGATCTCGACCTGATTGAACATATCAATCCGCGCGGCAAGGCTGAAAACATCACGCCGTTTACCTACGGCTCTGCCCGCTACACCGACATCATGAAGACGGAAGCTTTGCGCAATGCGCTTGATGCCGGCCAGTTCGACGCGGCCTTCGGCGGCGCGCGGCGTGACGAGGAAGCGTCCCGCGCCAAGGAACGCATCTATTCCTTCCGCACGCCCGACCACCGCTGGGATCCGCGCAACCAACGCCCGGAGCTCTGGAACGTATATAACGGCCAGATCCGCAAGGGAGAGAGCGTTCGCGTCTTCCCGCTGTCGAACTGGACCGAGGTCGATATCTGGCGCTATATCCAGGCCGAGGAAATCCCGATCGTACCGCTCTACTTTGCGGCCAAGCGCCCTTATGTTGAGCGCGACGGCATGATGATCGCGGCATCCGATCCGCGCCTGGAACTGCTGCCCGGCGAAACGAAGCAGGAAGATTTCATCCGCTTCCGGACGCTCGGCTGCTTCCCGCTGACCGGCGCGATCCGCTCGACGGCCACCACCCTTGAAGACATTATCGCGGAGCTGGAGATCGCCACGGTTTCCGAGCGCCAGGGCCGCGCCATCGACCGCGACCAGTCCGGCTCCATGGAAAAGAAGAAGCGTGAAGGATATTTCTGAGATGAGTGCAGCAATTCCCGCAAACGTCGTCGCCGTGCCCGCCGCCGAGCCTCTGAAGGCCGTGCGCGACTCGCGCCCGTTGCGCCTCATCACCTGCGGCAGCGTCGATGACGGCAAGTCCACCCTGATCGGCCGCCTGCTCTGGGACACCAAGGCAGTCAAGGAAGACCAGGCAGCAGCGCTTCGCCGCGATTCCACCGGCAAGCAGAACGATCTCGGCCTGCCCGATTTCGCGCTGCTGCTCGACGGCCTGCAGGCCGAGCGCGAACAGGGCATCACCATCGATGTCGCCTATCGCTATTTCTCGACCGACAAGCGCTCCTTCATCGTCGCCGACACACCCGGCCACGAGCAGTATACCCGCAACATGGCGACCGGCGCTTCGACCGCCGATCTTGCTGTGCTGCTGGTCGATGCCCGCGCCGGCATTCTCGAGCAGACGCGCCGCCATGCGACGATCGCCTCCTTGCTCGGCATCAAGCAGTTCGTACTCGCCGTCAACAAGATCGACCTGACGAACTATGACCGTGCCGGCTTCGACAAGATCACCCACGAGTTCAAGGAATTTGCGCTGTCGCTTGGCGTCAAGCAGATTACTGCGATCCCGATGTCGGCATTGAAGGGCGAGAACGTCGTCTATTCCGGCCAGGCAGCCATGCCGTGGTATAACGGCCCGACGCTGGTCGAGACGCTGGAACACGCAACCGTGCGCTCCGGCCAGTCGACCGGCTTTCGCCTCTCGGTACAGCGCGTCTCGCGCCCCGGCGAAAGCTTCCGCGGCTATCAGGGCACGGTTGCCGGCGGTTCGGTGAAGCCTGGTGACAGCGTCATGATCCTACCGTCGGGCATGGTCGCCAATGTCACCAAGATCGTCACCTTCGATCTGGTGCGCAATGCGGCCGTTGCCGGTGATGCGATCACGCTCGTTCTCGACCGTCAGGTGGATGTTTCGCGCGGCGACATGATCGTCTCGATCGACAGCCAGCCGCAGACCGGGCTTTCCTTCGACGCGCAGGTCGTTGCCCTGCAGCCCGAAGGCATTGAAGCCGGCAAGCGCTACTGGCTGAAGAGCGGCTCGCGCCGCCAGCGTGTCCAGGTCGAACCCGTCAGCCAGCTGGAGCTGAAGAGCGGTACCTGGAACTCGGCTCAGCGGCTCTACATGAACGCCATCGGCAAGGTGCGCCTGGTTTTCGACGAAGCCGCGATCTTCGATCCCTATGAACAGAACCGGGCCACCGGCTCCTTCATCCTGATCGACCCGGAGACCAACAACACGATCGCCGGCGGTATGGTGACCGGTAAGCGCGCCGACGTCAGCGGCCTTCATGGCAATGATGCCCGCGTGATCCTGTCGCTTCCGGCCGATCTCGCCGAGCAGATCATGGCAAGCGAGTTGTTCGCCAAGCGCAGTCACGAAGCGGAGGTGCGCCGCATGACGGCATCGGAAGCGGCCGAACTCTGGTCGAGCGCGGCAAGCGATATCTAAGAAAAAAGGGGCCGACTGGCCCCTTTTTTATTGCTTCGGCATCGAGCGTGTCGACCCGCGCTCGATGATCGAGAAGCCGAGATCGACCCTCTGCTCTTCCGGCGGCTCCTCGCGGATGGCGCGCAGCAGCATATCGGCGGCGCGGCGGCCGAGGTCATGACGCGGAACATGCACCGTCGTCAGGGATGGCGAGGTAAACTGCGCGAATTCCAGATCGTTGAAGCCGCAGATACCGAAATCATCCGGCACCTTGATGCCGCGTTCATTGCACTCGATCAGAGCGCCAAGAGCGAGATCATCATTTTGCGCGAGGATCGCATCGAGATCGGGCATCCGCTCCAGCAACTCGGTGAACAGTCGCCGTCCGAGACCGATGCTCGTGGAGCCGTCGACGCCGTGCATCAGCGATGGATTGCCGAGGCCAGCCTGGCGCATTGCCTCCTCATGTCCCGCACGACTGCGGCGCGAGCGGATGTCGCTTATCCCGCCGATGAAACCAATCCGCTTGTATCCTTTCGACAGGAGGAAACGGGTGGCGGCTGTCGCGGCCACATGATGCGACATGCCGACAAGCAGCGTTTCCGGCGGCTGGCTGAGATCGGCAACGTGGGCGACCGGAAAGGCGGCTGCATCCATCAGCATCGCAAGGCCATCATAATATTCCGCGTTCACGAGGATGATCCCGGCCGGCTTCTGCGCCAGGAAGGATTTGAACTGGCTGATTTCCTGATCCGCGTCGTTGAGGGTATTGGCATATTGCACGCGCAGATCCGTAGCGCGCAACCGCTCCTCGATGCCCATCATCACGCCGGTAAAGCAGGGGTGGTGAAGCGAGGGCGTTATGACCCCGACGATGCCGCTGTGACGGCCGGCAAGCGCGCGAGCGGCGAGATTGGGGATGTAACCCATTTCGTCGACAGTGCGCAGGATGACCTCGCGCAGCTCTTCTGAGACGATTTCGGGGTTGCGAAGCGCGCGCGATATGGTGATCGGACTGACCCCTACCCTCTTTGCGACGTCGCTCAGCTTCACATGGGAACCGCGCTTCTTTTCCCGCCCCGGCTTCACTGAATCCCTCATCGCTTCCCGCATGCCACCGCGAGCCCCGCCTCCCGTCGATTCGCAGCTTCCCTTTTCTGAAGAAAAATTAATTTAGAGTCCACTAACATTTTAAAGTCCATCTCAACCGAAACGCGAAAAAACATGAACAAATATCGCAAATGTTTCGGTTTAATACGTCGCTTGCAGGCTGATGGATCACGGAAAAGTGGAATATATTTCACTATTCTGGCGCCTCGCGAGGCAGGCAACACGAGCGCCGGGATAATTTCGGCAATGCTTGGCCAGTCAAGATTAAATTATAGTAATGTGTTACGATACCGTAATATAAACATGATCAATGTTTAATTTGTAAATCCCGCAGAACGGATCATATAGGTATCAAGCGCCAATTCTTACCGATCATAGTATTCGCCAAATAATACAGGCGAAATATAAGTAATCAACGGTAAAAGCTGGTGGAAATACTCGTTGACGCCAAGGTCCATGGCATGGAACCAAGACGCCATTCAATGCCAACGCTCTCGCAAGGGACTTCCACTATGTCAAACATTCTTCGCAAGCACCGGGCCGCAGCACTTGTCGGAGCGGCCATCGTTCTCGGCGCGGCCTCGCTGCCGTTTGCCCTTTCCTCTTCCTCGACGGCTCTTGCCGCGCCGGCTGAGGCAGGGGGCGTTCTTACCTCCAGCGGCTCCTTTGCTGCCGTCGTCGATGCCGACAAGCCGGCCGTTGTGACCATCACCACCACGATGAAGGCCACCAATACCAGTGCAGACGGTTCGCCGATGGACGAGCAGTTCCGGCAATTCTTCGAACAGCAGGGTATTCCGCTGCCACATCAGGCACCGCAGCAGCAACAGCCGCAGCAGCATGCCATGGCGCTCGGCTCCGGTTTCGTCATCAGCCCCGACGGCGTGATCGTTACCAACAACCACGTCATCGACAACGCCATCGACATCAAGGTCACGCTCGACGACGGTACCGAACTGCCGGCCAAGCTGCTCGGCGCCGATCCCAAGTCCGACCTCGCCGTTCTGAAGGTCCAGGCTCCGCATCCGCTTGCCACCGTCGCCTGGGGCGATTCCGACAAGCTGAAGCTCGGCGACCAGATCCTGGCCATCGGCAATCCGTTCGGCATCGGCACCACGGTAACGGCGGGCATCGTCTCGGCCCGTGGCCGCGACCTGCACAGCGGCCCGTACGATGATTTCATCCAGATCGATGCGCCGATCAACCATGGCAATTCCGGTGGTCCGCTGGTCGATCGTGATGGCAATGTCGTCGGCATCAATACCGCCATCTACTCGCCAAACGGCGGCAGCGTCGGCGTCGGCTTCGCCATTCCTTCCTCCGAAGCAAAGGTGATCGTTGCCAAGCTGCAGAAGGACGGTTCGATCGATCACGGCTATCTCGGCGTGCAAATCCAGCCGGTCACCCAGGATGTCGCCGATGCTGTCGGTCTCTCCAAGGCTGAAGGCGCGCTGGTTGCCGCCGTCACCAACGGGACGCCTGCCGCCCATGCCGGGATCAAGACAGGTGACATCGTAACCGCCGTCGGCAGCGAAAATGTCAAGACGCCGAAGGATCTGTCGCGCCTCGTTGCCGACCTGTCGCCGGGTGCGAAGGAAACGCTGGCCGTCTGGCGTGACGGCAAGACGGTCGATCTCAACGTGACCGTCGGCGGCAATGAAGACACGCAGAAGCAGGCCGCCGTCGAAAGCAGCGATGATCAGGGCCAGGCTGCCGGTCAGCCGAGCCTCGGCATCGGCCTTGCCGACCTGACGCCTGATATCCGCCAGCAGCTGAACCTGCCCCACAGCGTTGCCGGCGCCGTCGTTGCCAACGTCAACCCGGACAAGTCAGCCGCTGCTGCCGGCATCCAGCCCGGCGACGTGATCGTCTCGGTCAACGACAAGCCGGTGCACGACGCCCGTGACGTCAAGACCGCCGTTGCCGATGCCGGCAAGTCCGGCCGCAAGTCGGTGCTGCTCCTGATCGAACGCGGCGGCAACAAGACCTTCGTGGCCGTGCCCTTCGCCGCCGCTTGAAGGGCACCCACGTGAGCACTGCGCCCGGACCCGCTCCGGGCGCATGTGTTCTCAGCTCAGGATCCGATCGAGATCGGCTGCCAGTCTTTGAACGGCAGCCGTTTCCGCTTGGGAGATACCGAAAAGGATGCCGGGGTCGGCTTTGCCGATGAAGAAGGCTGACATCGGCATCAGTCCATAGCCTAACGCATTGGCCTTGGCGACGAACGCCCGGTCGTCCACCGTCTGGTCGCAAAACCAGGCGGCAAGCTGCAGTCCGCCATTGCCACCCGAAACGGCCAGCCTGCCCGCGAAACGGCTCTCCAGCATGTCGGTCATCAAGACCATGCGTTCGGCATATTGCTGGTTCATGCGCCTGAGATAGGCACGCAGCCGGCCTTCATTGATGAAATCGGCAAGAGCCGCCTGAATATGAGTGGCGACGGCAACACCTCTGCGATGCAGCGCTTCCGACGCCTCCGGCACCAGCCAGCGTGGCACGACAACGTAGGCGACGCGCAGGCCGGGAGCCAGCACCTTGGAGAAGGTGCCGATGTAGGCCACGACTTCCGCCCTGTCGATGCCCTGCAGGGCGGCGATCGGCCGCGAGCCATATTGAAAGTCGCTGTCATAATCATCCTCGACAACGAGGCTTTCGTGCCGGCGTGCAGCTTCCAGCAGTGCCAGCCGCCGCGGCAGGCTCAGCGTCGCGCCGGTCGGATACTGGTGCGATGGCGTCACGTAGATCAGCGCCGGCTGCGGGCCTTCCACCCTGGAGACGTCGATGCCCTGCTCATCGCAGGGGACCGGCACGATGTCGGCACCTGCATCGTCGAGCAGCAGGCGGGCGGCGCTATAGCCCGGGTCTTCCATCCATGCGGTCTTGCGCCCGCTCCTTCTCAGCATTGCCCTTGCGAGCATGTCGATCGCCGCGCGCGTAGAGGGCACGATCATGACCTGCCCCGGCTCGGCGACCACGCCGCGCGTCGTCGAGATATGTTCGAGGATCGCTTCGCGCAACTCGCCGATCCCCGTCGGGTTCTCATAGCCGAGATGATGGCTGCGCAGAGACCGGCTGGACGAAGCGAGGTGACGGCTCCAGGCACCATGCGGGAAATCCGATACATCGGACACACCGGGCCGGAACAGGCCGCGGTAGGAGGGCCGGTCCGATCTCGCCTCCTCAAGAGGAGCGCGGTCGTCCCGCTGGCGTTCCGGCCGCATGCGTTCGAGGGCGGCAACCCGTGTCGCCGCACCGGCGGAGGCCTCGATATAACCTTCGGATTTCAGCCGCTCATAAGCTTCCACCGCCGTAGACCGCGCGACCTCGAGCGAGGCCGCTAGAGCGCGAGTCGACGGCAATTTGTGTCCGGCCGGAAGCTGGCCGAGCAGGATTCGGTCGCGCAGGCTTCGATAAATCTGGCCGGACAGATCGCCGCCGCTTCGATCGAGGTTCAGCCATGCAGGTGCCGATGTCATCAGTCAACTGGTCTGCCAATAAGTTTAAAACTGGACTTTTACTCCAGTCCATTTGCAAGGCAAGAGCAGCGGGAGTTCAATGCATCACTTCAATGGGACGACGGATATGACAAAGGAACTTACCGACTGGAAGGGTGTTTCGCGCCCCGACCGCGCGCCGATTGAAGGCCGCTACACCCGCCTGGAGCCACTGGATGCCGCAAAGCACGGCGCCGATCTGCTCCGCTCTGCGCAACAGCCGGGCGCTGAAGACCGCTTCCGCTATCTCTTCGAACAGGCACCGGCCGATATGGAAGCCTTCATGCCCTGGCTGGAAAAATCCGTCGCGAGCGAAGACCCGCTGTTCTTTGCCGTGGTCGACAAGGCGACGGGACGTGCCGAAGGCCGGCAGGGGCTGATGCGGATCGATACCGCCAATGGCGTGATCGAGATCGGCAACATTCTCTGGGGACCTGAGATCGCGCGCAAGCGGGTGGCGACCGAAGCGCTCTATCTTTGCGCCGCTTACGTCTTCGACACACTCGGCTACCGCCGTTTCGAGTGGAAATGTAACAACCTCAACGAACCTTCGAAGCGCGCGGCACAACGCTTCGGCTTCGCCTTCGAAGGCATCTTCCGCCACCACATGGTGCAAAAGGGGCGCAACCGCGACACCGCCTGGTTTGCGATGACGGACGGCGACTGGCCGAAGCTGAAGGCGGGATACGAGGCATGGCTGGCACCTGAGAATTTCGACGCCGAGGGCCAGCAGAAGAGCAAGCTCAGCTTCCAATAGAGATCCAAAGCGTCTCACGATCTTTCAGATGGACGTGTCACGCGCCTTGGTCTTCTGTGTCGCACGTGCTTATCGCAAAACGCAGTGCACGTTTGCGCGAGCACTGCCACCCGCGGCGATTAAAAATCCGCCGCCCTGATGACAATAACTTCATTGCTACCAATATGTTCAGGGGTCCCAGTTGAGGTTAAGGATTGGGCCGCTCATTCAACGCACGAAGTTATTCCGTCAGGAGATCACATGACCAGCTCGTCCGACTATACGCCCCCCAAGATCTGGACCTGGGACAAGGAAAACGGCGGCCAATTCGCCAGCATCAACCGCCCGATTGCCGGGCCGACCCGTGAAAAGGAACTGCCGGTCGGCCGGCACCCGCTGCAGCTCTATTCGCTGGGAACGCCGAATGGCGTGAAAGTGACGATCATGCTGGAAGAGCTGCTGGCGCTTGGCCATAGCGGCGCGGAATACGATGCCTGGCTGATCAGGATCGGCGATGGCGACCAGTTCGGCAGCGGTTTCGTCGAGGTCAACCCGAACTCCAAGATCCCGGCGCTGATGGACCGCAGCGGCGAGAAGCCTGTTCGGATCTTCGAATCCGGCGCGATCCTCACCTATCTTGCGGAAAAATTCGACGCCTTCCTACCGACCGATCCGGCCAAGCGCGCCGAATGTTTCTCCTGGCTGTTCTGGCAGGTAGGCAGCGCGCCCTATCTCGGCGGCGGCTTCGGCCATTTTTATGCCTATGCACCGACGAAGATCGAATATGCGATCAACCGGTTCGCCATGGAGACCAAGCGTCAGCTCGACGTGCTCGACCGGCGTCTCGCCGAGAGCAAATATATCGCCGGCGACGAGTTCACCATCGCCGACATGGCGATCTGGCCCTGGTATGGTGGCCTCGTGAAAGGCTGGATGTACGGTGATTCCGCCGAATTCCTGCAGGTGCAGGAGTACAAGCACATGAACCGCTGGGCCGACATGATCGGCGACCGCCCGGCCGTCAAGCGCGGTCGCATGGTCAACCGCGTCAGCGGCGAGCCCTCGAGCCAGCTCCACGAGCGCCATAACGCCAGCGACTTCGAGACCAAGACGCAGGACAAGCTGCAGGCAGCCGGCTGACGGGATCAAAGGTCAGGCGCGCCGTTGCGGACGGCGTGCCTGCGTTCGGAGAAAAAACGGCGCGAGGCGGAAATCGCAAATTTTCCCACTAAAAATGATGGGTTTTTAGGCGAACTGTACCGAATCCGGCAAAAGTGCCCTCGCCTCATTCTTCCAGTCTTGCTGAAATGCCCAAGCTCTCCTGCCACCTTTCGGAGAGCTTTCCCCATCTACCCCGCCGAAAGCCACCGGCGGGGCTTTTTTATTCCAGCGTCAGAGAACGGGGAACTCTCACCCGCGTCGGAGCGGACTGGCGCCGACGATCATGAGCAAAGCTTTGGGTGAAAGAGATTCCAGTCAGCGCCACTTCGGCTGAGGTTTCGGAGCATTCGCCTGGATCTCATGGAGCGGTGCCCGATGGCCCAGGAGCTTCTTGAGCTTCTCCTCCTCGGCCGGGCCTATGCCGAATTTTCGGCAATGCTCGGTGATGTCCTGATCTTTCGGGCCGGGAATTCGAACTTGTCGATTGTTCATCTTCTTCATTGATGCTTCCTCCTCCGAAGGAAACCAGCTTAGCGCCAATTTGTTCGTTAGCAAAATCTAAAATTCCGGGCTTGCATGGTTCAAACCGGTGCATTTGCGGGAACGATCTGATGGGCGTGGCGAGCGCGTCCCAGGGGACATTGAGGAAGGACAGAAAGCCAGAAAAGAAAAAACCCCGCCGAAGCGGGGTTTTCGGCTGGTCGGAGTGGAGTGATTCGAACACTCGACCCCCACGTCCCGAACGTGGTGCGCTACCAGACTGCGCTACACTCCGTGACCAGCGGCGCCTCTATAGACCGGCCTATTATGTTGCGCAAGCACCAAAATTCAAAAAGGCGCGGGAATTTTTGACGGGCTCGTGACAAGGTGTTTCAGCCCACCGTGCAGCAAAAAGCCACACCCTCGGCAAATTCTTCAGAAGCGGCCAAGTGGCAATTTTCTTTTGCCGGGTTACAGGCTAAAGGGCTTGACGGGACAGGCGAAACCGTCGCGAAGGCGGCTTCGCAGCCACTGGCTAGATATCAGGGACGACACGATGAAACTCCGCACCATGACCGGGGCCGCCGCGCTTGCGATTGCGCTTGCCGGATGCACCACCATACCTTCCGCCGGCAACCCGATCGAGGCGCGCTGGGTCGGCCAGTCGGCCGGCAAGTTCTTTGCCGCCTATGGCCCGCCGCTCAGCGACCGCGACGAAGGCTCCTCGACGATCTACACCTGGAAGGGCGGTTACAAGACGGTGCGCGTGCCCGCGAAATATGCCGAAGGTGCTGACGGCAAGCGCGGCAAGCAGATTGCGAGCGCCCGCACGCTTTATCTGCGCTGCCAGGCCGAAATCACCACCAGTTCCGACTATACGATCCGCGATATCCGCACCGTCACCGATATCCCCGGTGTGAACGGTCCTTCCTACTGCGCCGAATTCCTGGCGCCGGAACAGAAGTAAACCGGATTATTCGTCCGATAATGCCAACAGGCGGCCCGCAAGCCGCCTGTTTTGTTTTCACTTATGATCACTGCTGCCGGAGAATGAAGCCGGTTTTACGCCGCCTGCTCCGGCTGGGCCGCGCTCTCGGCCAATCTGCGCGCCGTCACAAAATCCACCTTCCCAGAGCCGAGGACCGGCACATTGCCGATGTTAACCTCGGCCGGCACCATCATGTCCATGGCGCCCTTCGATTTGGCGAAAGCGAGGAATTCGGCGCGAGTGGCAGTCGGCGCATCGGTCAGAAGTACGAGCCGCTCGCCCTTCTTTGCGTCCGGAATCGAGGAGACGACCGAAAGAGCGCCTGGCCAGAGTTCTGCGGCAAGGGCCTCGACCGCCGCGAGAGATATCATCTCGCCGCCGATCTTGGCAAAGCGCTTGGCGCGGCCGCGGATCTTGACGAAACCGTCCTCGTCGATGGTGACGATGTCTCCGGTATCATGCCAGCCGTCTACAAGCGGTTCGAGCACACCGGGATTTTCGGCACGCAGATAGCCGGCCATGACGTTGGCGCCGCGGACGACGAGGCGGCCACCGTCATCGATGCCGGGTACGGGTTCGAGCTTCCATTCCATGCCCGGCAGGATTTTGCCGACAGTGCCGGACTTGTTGTACATCGGCGTGTTGATCGAAATCACCGGCGCCGTCTCGGTGACGCCATAGCCTTCCAGAATGCGCAGGCCGAATTTCTCCATGTAGGTGGCGCGGGTGGACGCCTTCACCGGCTCGGCACCGGAGAAAATATAGCGGATGGAGCGGAAGTCGTAAGGGTGGGCCGTCCGGCTGTAGCCGTTGAGGAAGGTATCGGTGCCGAAGATGATCGTAGCATTCGAGACATAGATCAGTTCCGGCACGATGCGGTAGTGCAGCGGCGACGGATAGAAATAGACCGGCACACCCGAGATCAGCGGCAGCACGGTGCCGGCCGTCAGCCCGAAGGAGTGGAAGACCGGCAGGATGTTGAACACCTTGTCGCCGCTGTGGAAATCGATGCGGGCGGCGGCCTGGGCTGCATTCGACAGGATGTTGCGATGGGTCAGCACCACGCCCTTCGGCGTACCTTCTGAGCCCGAGGTGAAAAGTATGACGGCCGGATCATCAGGCTTGCGCTTCACCAGCGGCCGTGCCTTGTGCAGATAGCCCCTGATCTTGCTCACAAGGCCGATTTCGGTGCGGAGATCGTCAAGCCAGACGATCTTAACCTGCTTTTCCATCTCCTCGATGACCGGGCCGAGCTTGGCCTGGGTCACGAAGGCGCGGGATGTTAGGACATGCTTCACCTCCGCCGCCTTGCAGGCGGACAGGATATTGGCCGCACCGGCGGTGAAATTCAGCATGGCCGGCACCTTGCCTGCCGTCATCACGCCGAGGAGCGTTGCGGCGGCGCCATTGGCGTTCGGCAGCATGACGCCGAGATTGCGTTCCGGGAACATGCTGCGGAATTTCGCACCGAGCACGGCAGCACCCGTCAGCAGTTTGCCGTAAGTGAGCTTGCCGGTGACCGGATCCTCGACGGCGAGTTTGCTCATGCCGAATTCGTGGCTCGCCTCGATGATGCGATCGATGACGGTCGAGGATGTATCGGCGGTCCTGAACATTAGGTTCGACATGACCTGGTAGAGGGCGGCACCGGCTGCCGTGCGGCGCTTGCGGCCCTTGAGTTCGGCCGGAACTTCGAGCTTCACCGGTTCGAGAATGGTGACCTTGACCTTGGGGAACAGCCGGCGGCGGATCTTGCCGTCGTTGAGGTAAGAGAGATAGCTCTTCTCCAGGCCGTCGATGCGCACCGGCACCACCATCGCTCCGGTCTTGTCGGCAACCATGGCGGCGCCGTCATAAACCTTCATCAGCGTGCCGGTTACTGTCAGGCGCCCCTCGGGAAAGATACCGATCGGGCTGCCGTCCTGCACCACCTTGATCAGCGAGCGCGTTGCCATAGGCTTGGTCGGATCGAGCGGCAGGAATTTGCACATTTTCAGGAAGGGTCTTACCCACCAGGCTTGGGCGATCTTGTAATCGACCGCAAAGACCGGCTCTTCCTCGGTGATGGCGAGCGCCAGCGCACCGTCGAGCAGGCTGACGTGATTGAGCGCGATGATCGGGGCCGGCCCTGCTTTCTTGATATTTTCGAGGCCTTCGACTTCCAGCCGCATGAAGGCACGGAACAGGATCGAGACGAAATCGCGGAAGGCATTGGTCGGCAGCGTCTTCAGCATCAGCCAGGCAACGGCGAAATTGATGATGCCGAGGCCGATCAGGATCTGCGGAATAGAGGCACCAAGGGCCTGGACAACGGCAACAGCACCAAGGCCGACAGTGATGAAGAGCGCCGACAGGACATTGGCGGCACCGATGACGCGGGCGCGGCGGTCCTCATGCGCCCAGGTCTGCAGCGCGGCGAAAGTCGGAACTGCGATGAAGGCGCCTGATATCGCCATGCCGGCGAGATCGATTGCGACGCGGATCGTGTTTTGGCCGGCGAAGAAAGCCAGGATGGTTGTCGCATGGCTGGTCGATTGCAGACCCCACAGGTTCCAGGCGAGATCGAGGCTGAAGATGGCAAGCAGAGCCGTGCCGATCGGCGCAGGCAGAAGCACAATGCGGCCTGATGACATCCAGGCGGCGATGGCGGAGCCCACTGCGACTGCGACGGCAAAGACCGTCAGATAGGCCGGCACGACAATTTCCGAACCACCGAGCAATTCGGTGACCATGGTCGGCAGGATAGACAGCACGAATGCGCCGACCAGCCAGAACCAGCAGTTCATCAGCGCCGAACGCCACAGGCGCTTGTCGCTGCGAATTTCCATGACGAGGTTGTAGCTGGAGCGGATGACGTTGGTATCGATCTCGAGATCGGGAGCCTTGGAGCCGGTTGCCGGGATCATCCGGCTGGCAAACCAGCACAGCACCGAAAGACCGATCATCATCGTGCCGAAGACGAGGACATTGTCTCCGCCGGAAAAGGCGAATGCGGCAACGATGGTGCCGCCGAGGATGGCGATGAAGGTGCCGCCCTCGATCCAGGCATTGGCCTTCGGCAGGTCGCGGCGTTCCAGGTGATCAGGCAGAATGCCGTATTTGATCGGGCCGAAAAGCGCGGAGATGACGCCAAAGCCAAACAACGCCGCCATCAGGATCCAGATGGAGGAGAAGGCAAGACCGACGACAGCAACGACCGCCACCGCAATCTCGCATCTCTTCAGGAGTTCGGCGACCTTGGCCTTGTCGTGCTTGTCGGCGAGTTCGCCGCCGATTGCCGAGAGCAACAGGAATGGAATGATCAGGACGACGCCGGCAAGTGTGACCAGTGCCGCGCCCTCGGCAGCCGACATCTGGAAGAGGATCAGGAATACAAGAGTATTCTTCAGGAAGTTGTCGTTGAACGCGGTGAGGAACTGCGTCCAGAACAGCGGCGCGAATTTCCTTGATGTCATCAGGTTGGTTTGCACGGCAGATCCTCCATTGGCTCGCAGAGAAGGCCACAGAGTTGTTACGCAAGAGTTGAGTATAGCAACAACTCTGTGGTGTAGTTAATGAAGATTAGTCTTCACCGTTACGATTGAACTTGACGAGCAGCTTCTCGGTGCGGGCGTCTTCAACCTTGCGGATCAGCTTTTCGGATTCAGCATTGTCGCGCAGCGTCTTGGTTATATTCACCGTCGTCTGAACCAGCATCAGGATGCCCATTGCCAGGTAGCCTTTGCCCCAGAGATCGAGCGGCATCATATAGAGGCCGAGCGCCAGCATGAAGGCTGCGGCGCCGAAGGAGATGTAGGAGAAGCTGACCCAGCTGGCGGAGTGTTTCTGGAAACTGTCGTTCATTGTCGTGATTCCCTCAGGTTTGATGATGCTGATTTTAAGCGGCGGGGTTGATGCGGCTGCGCAGGCGGGCGAGCACGTCATCGGCGGAAGAGCGCAACGGCGCACCGCATCCGGCATTGGCAAGCTTCTCGATGATGCCGGCAGGAGCGGTCGAAGTCTCCATCGCCCTTAGGGCCGAGGCCGTCATCTCATTCTGGTTCTGGCGGATGCGAAGGCGCGCAAGCGTCTCCTCGGCATCGTCAAGCGTCGCAAGGCCTGTGCCGGCAACGACGGCATCGAGCTTCTGCGTCTCTTCGGTGGCGCGGGCCAAACGCTCGCCACGCTGTAGTTCCTGCAACCGCATTTCGGAGATGCGGACAATTCCCTTCAGCTTGTCGATAGCAGTCGTGAACTGCGCCTGGGCCTTTTCGGATTGATCGCGCTCGGCCTCGAGATAGGCGATCGCTTCGGCAGCCTCACGGGCCAGTACTTCATTGCCCTTGGCAAGCGCAGCAGCGGCGCGGGTCTCGAGATCGTCGATCCGGGAAACGATCGTTGCGTGCTGAGCCCGCTCCTGCTCGTTCTGGGCAATGGCGATCGCCACGCTGCGGCGGGCCGACTGGATCGATTGTGCGGCATCACGGATCTGCTGGGCGAGGAGAGGTACGGCATTGCAGTCGGCAAAGGCCTGTTCGGCATCGTAAGCCCTGCCCCGCAACAAAGTCGAAATCAGTTTGAACATTTCTTTCCTCCGGTTTATGAACGTTGTTCACGAGTTGAGTTATGGCAGAATCATGAACGCCGTTCAAGAATAATTTTGAACGTCGTTCATGAAGTCGAAGCGAGATGGTTAATGGCCGGGAAAAGAGAAGAAAAACGCGAAGATCTGAGGGCGCGGCTGATCGATGCGGCACGAAGCCGGATTATGCGAGAGGGGCTTGCAAACCTCAGGGCGCGCGAGATCACCCAGGATGCCGGCTGTGCGCTCGGCGGCCTCTATACGGTCTTCGCCGACCTCGCCGAACTCGTCATCCATGTGAATTCCACGACGCTGAAGGCGCTGGAAGCAAGGCTCACCTTGCCCGAGACCAGGGACAGGACACCGACGGACCGGTTGCGCAATCTGGCGCAGGGATATTTAGGTTTCGCAGTGGAAAACCGGAACCTCTGGAAAGCGCTCTTCGAGCACTACCCGCCTGAAACCAGCCCGACGCCGCAATGGCATCTCGATGAACATCTCTTCCTGATGGACGTGATCGCAGAACCGCTCGCCGAGCTGCAGCCTGATATGACGGCGGAAGACAGAGCGATACGCGCCCGCACGCTGTTCGGCGCCGTACATGGCGTCGTCAGCATCAGTCTCGAAGGCCGCTTCGTCGGTCTGCCGGCCGAGCGCCTTGCGCGGGAAGTAGATGAGCTTGTGGTGACGATTGCCGCGGGTGCGGCGACAAGGCGTTTACAAGCTACTTGAACGTTGTGGCTGGGGCGCCTGGATTCGAACCAGGGGATGGCGGTACCAAAAACCGCTGCCTTACCGCTTGGCTACGCCCCACCAGAGCTGAAGCGAATGCCGCTTCGCCAAAACGTGGCCTGATTAGCAAAGGTCGGTCTGCCCCACAATCACTAAGTTCACTGCGACGTCATATTTGTATGCGCGGCCATGCCGGCATGGTAGGACTGCAAGCATCGAACCGCCAATGGAGACACCGTTGAGCCAATATCGCGCCCGTCCACCAGCGCTTGCGACGCTGATCCTCGATGATGCCATCGTGCGCATCACCCAGTGGGATTTCGAGCCGGGTGCCGATACTGGCGTCCATACGCATGGCTTCGGCTATGTGGTCGTGCCGATGACCGATTGCCAGTTCCTGATCGAGGATGCCGAGGGCAGCCGGCGGGTGGATGTGGCCAAAGGGGCTGCCTATCGCCGCGAGGCCGGTACCGAGCACAATGTCGTCAATGCCGGCGAGCAGCCCATGTCCTTCATCGAGATCGAATATAAATAGACATGTCCGGCGCGAACTTCGATCTTTTCTTCGATCCGGCCTATGGGCGGGCGGTTCCGGTCGCAGAGGGCATCCAGCGCCTGACGGCGAATAATCCGAGCCCTTTCACCTTTCACGGCACGAACAGCTATATCGTCGGCGGCTCATCGGTCGCCGTTATCGATCCGGGACCGGCGAATGCGGCACATTTCGACGCGCTGATGACAGCGCTTGCCGGCCGGCAAGTGACGCATATTTTCATCAGCCATACTCATCGGGACCACTCGCCGCTTGCAAAACGGCTGAAGGCGGAAACCGGCGCGCTGACGGTCGGCGAAGGACCGCACCGCCCCTCGCGGCCGCTGCGCGAGGGCGAAGTCAACCCCTTTGCCGAAAG
Source organism: Rhizobium sp. BK379 (assembly GCF_014193955.1). Taxonomy (NCBI): domain Bacteria; kingdom Pseudomonadati; phylum Pseudomonadota; class Alphaproteobacteria; order Hyphomicrobiales; family Rhizobiaceae; genus Rhizobium; species Rhizobium sp. BK379. The sequence goes on along the minus strand of NZ_JACIAD010000002.1, from coordinate 887,995 downwards.
CTCCGATACGGATTTTGTGCCCGATATCGCTATTTGTGACGGGCAGACGATTTCCGGCGACGGCTGGGCGCTGACGGGGGTGCTGACGCCCGGCCACACGGCCAATCACGCAGCCTTCGCGCTCGAGGGAAGCGGCATCCTTTTTTCCGGCGATCATGTGATGGCCTGGGCAACGACGATCGTCGCACCGCCGGACGGATCCATGGCGGACTATATGGCCTCGCTCGACAAGCTGCTTGCCCACGATGACGGCCTGTTGCTGCCCGGCCATGGCGGGCCGGTGACTTCGCCTGCGCCCTTCCTGCGCGGGCTGAAGACCCATCGGCGCCTGCGGGAACGCTCGATCATCGAACGTATCCGGACGGGGGAAAGCACCATCCCCAGGATGGTCGAGATGATCTACCGCGATACCGATAAGCGACTGCATGGCGCGGCGGCACTTTCGGTACTGGCGCATATCGAAGAACTGATGGAGCGTGGCGAAGTCACCGCCGATGGGCCGCCTTCGCTTGTTGCGCATTATCGGTTGGCCGGAGGCTGAGAATGGCAAGGTCCGCGGATTACACCTATCGCGACGATCCTTCCGTGCCGGCCTTTGCTGATGACAAGCCGCTGATCCTCTTCGATGGCGAATGTGTCTTCTGCTCCGGCTGGGTTCAGTTCCTGTTGAAGCGGGACAAGGAAAAGCGCTACCGCTTCATCGTCGCCCAGACGCCGCTCGGCGAGGCGCTCTACCGGCACTACGGGCTGGAGACGCGGGATTACGAGACCAATCTGCTGATCGACAAGGGCCGTGCCTATTACAAATCCGATGCGACGATCCGGATGCTGGAAGGGCTTGGTTTGCCCTGGGCTCTGGCCGGTGTGTTGCGGATCGTGCCGCGGCGGATTGCGGATGTCGTCTATGGGATGGTTGCGCGGAACCGGTTGAGGATTGCAGGGCGGCGGGAGAGTTGCATGGTGCCGACGGCTGACGTGCGGGAGCGGTTTTTGGGGTAGTCTCCCTAAGCCTCGGTGCATGATAGCGGACAAGTTCCTGGTAAGGGCGTTTTCGTGTGCCTCACCGTATCCCGGCCCTTCGCATGGCTCAGGGCGTTCGGCCCTGCAATCGATCCACTGGATCGATTACTGCCGCTTTGCGGCACCGGGGCTCACCCACCCGCAATCCCGAGAAGCTCTGAATCGAGGGCACCAAGATATTGCTCGGCCTCTTCGGCGCTGAAGCCAAGGTCGTGCTGGCCATAGCGGGAGGCGACGCGCACGTCGACGAAGGTGGTTTCGGCCTCTTCGCGCAGGCGGATGATGAAATCGAAACGCAGGCCGAGGACGAGGGTGCGGGTCGTGCCTTGCAGGATCACGCCATTGGCGCCGCGGATCATCTTCGCCACATCATCCTCATAGGGGCGCGGCGTCGGCACCGGGATGACATCGGGCGAATCAGCCACACCGCTTTCCGGCTGGGCCGGAACCGGCTTGTCCTCAAGCTCGCGGCCGGGCGTCGTATCGCCTTCGCTTTTGGTGATGGTGACGCCGTTCTGCTTGGCGACCTTCTTCACGGCCTCCAGAACACGGTCGAGCGCTCCGTCGTAACGGCGGCCCGTGAGCTCCGGATAGGCGGAAAGCTGCTTCTCGCGGTCGCCTGAGGTCACGACCGGTTCACGAGGCAGCCAGATCTGGTCGGCCTGCGGCGTCGACAGCCAGTCAGGCGCGGAGGCGGTATCCGTGGTCACGTCGTAGATTGCCGGCAGGGTGAAATAGCGCTCCGCCGCAAAGGCGCCGATGCCGAGCGGAAAGGCGGCATAGATGAGCGCCGCCAGCGCATTCGTCCCGCCCTCGGCACCGGTCATCCAGAGGCTGCGCAGGCCGATGGCAGCCAAGAGGGTCGCGAGGACCGCGCAGCCGACAGAAACGAGCAGCACGAGGATGAGATAGGGTGTCGCCAGACCGCCGAAGCGATGGGCAATCAGCACCGCTACCGAGAGCACGAGCGCAAACGCCCCGAAATGCCGCGATAAGCGGGCAGCGCTGGAAACGGGACGATCGAAACGGATGGCCATCAAAACTACCGGTTGGTCGGCGGCGAGCAATCGAATGAAGCTGCAGCCATCGACTTTTCTAGTGCAAGATTCGTCTAAATTGAAACTCTTGTCTGAGCATTGACGAAGCAATCCACGTCAAAGGTTCAAGTCTGAGGGCGCTCCCTCTGTAAGCTATTGCTGATATGCCGTAAAAAGGCCATTCTACCGGGGTCTGATACATGTCCCACGAAACAGGAGAGACAGATGATCTCGTCCGAAATGAGGGAAAGGCCGCAGGCATCTTCGCTTGGCGGCATCGAGCGTGGCGAGCCGCTCTTGCCGCTGGAACTTCTCGAACTCGAACTCTCGCTGGAAGGCTATGCCGATGGCGAGGCCGGATTCTGCGAAGCGGTGCGCAGAGCTGCTGCCGAAACCCGAGGCGAATTTCTCTTCGACCTGCCGGCGGCGGGGCTCGTCGAAGATTGCAGGCGAATCGCCGTGCTGCGCATCCCGACGTCGGATAAGACGATGCGGGTGGTTCTGGCCTTGCTCGACCAGAACGGTACGGAAATCCGAATGCAGGCGCCCGATGAGGACACCGAACATCTGGTGCGCTTCGCCGATGCCTTCATCGAGGTCCTCGAGCGCATCTGAATCCCAAGCGTGTCGTTAGCGCAAACCCGCTGCAGATTTTTGCGGGCCATGCTTCAATCGCGGCCGGCCGCAGCTTCCGCGAGCGAGCGGAAAGGAAATTTGCGGCCGCATTCGCATTTCAGCATGAATGTTTCCTGATGCACCGAGGGGCGCTGCACAAAGAAGCCGCGCGGCAGCTGATCGACTTTGAAATCGGGTGTCTTGCGCTTGGCATCATCAATCTCGGAGGCCTCCGCAAAGCCGCTATTGCCGCATTGCGGACAGGTGAGTTTTTTCGAGAATCGATCGCGGATCGCCATGGTGCTCTTTCCTGTGAGTTGCCTTTGCTCTTACATAGGAATGCATGGCGGTGAAAGTGGAACCAAGCCTGCACCCTGCCGTTCCTTCTTCAGTGAAGGAGGTAAATCATGCCCAACAGAGACCCCATTCCGGCACCGGGCGCAGAGTCGCCGCTTGGCCCGCAGCCGACACCGGGTATTCCCGATCGCATCCAGGAAAAGCCGCCGTTGACCCCGGCCCAGGATCCGAGCGATACGAAAAACCCAGAGGATCCGCCGCTCAATCCGGCCCTTCTGCCGATCGGTGACCCCGCGGGCGCAGCCTGATAATATAGTCGGGTTGACGACGTCAGACGGATCGATTCTCCTGGCCTGGCGTTCATGCTCGAGGAAGATACCGATGCGCCCATATATCCTGCCCCTTCTTGCCGTTCTGGCCGCCGGGCTTGCCGCCTGCCAGACGCTGACGCCCGAGGAGCGGCGGGCACGTGACGAGCAGACCTGCACCGGCTACGGCTTCAAGCGCGGAACGGATGGTTTTGCGACCTGCCTGCAGCGGATCGAGCTCGACCGCCGTGCCCAGGCCCGCTACGACAGCGACTGGGTGATGGCCGACATGGCCTATAATCTGAACGGTCCCTATTACTACCCGCGCTATTACCGCTACCGTCACTGAGCGGCGGCAATGACCGCCTGGGCGGCCGCGAGCCGGGCGATCGGCACGCGGAAGGGCGAGCAGGAAACGTAATCGAGGCCGATCGTCTCGCAGAAATGGATCGAGGCGGGATCGCCGCCGTGTTCGCCGCAGATGCCGAGCTTCATGTCGTTGCGGGTGCGCCGCCCGCGCTCGGCGGCAATGCGGATCAGTTCGCCGACGCCATCGAAATCCAGGGATATGAAGGGATCATGCTCGATGATGCCCTTGCGCTGGTAGGTCGGGATGAAAGCCGAGGCATCGTCGCGCGAAATGCCGAAAGTGGTCTGCGTCAGGTCGTTGGTGCCGAAGGAGAAAAATTCGGCCGCCTCGGCGATGACGTGGGCACGCAGTGCGGCACGCGGCAGCTCGATCATCGTGCCGACGAGGTAATCGATGCGCATCTTGGCTTCCGACATGACATCCTGTGCCACGGCATCGATCTTCGCCTTGACGTAATCGAGTTCGGAGCGAAGGCCAACGAGCGGCACCATGATTTCGGGAACGACGGCGGCACCCGTTTCCTTTGCAGCCGCGACCGCCGCCTCGAAAATCGCGCGGGCCTGCATCTCGACGATCTCGGGATAGGAGATGGCAAGGCGGCAGCCGCGATGGCCGAGCATCGGATTGAATTCGTGCAGCGCGTCGACACGCTGGCGCAGTGCCGAAGGCTCCATGCCCATGGCATAGGCGACCTCGGCGATCTCCTCGTCACTCTTCGGCAGGAATTCATGCAACGGCGGATCGAGGAGACGGATCGTCACCGGCAGTCCGTGCATGACGGAGAACAGGCCGGTGAAATCGCCCCGCTGCATCGGAAGGAGCTTGTCGAGAGCGCGCAGCCTGCCCTTCTCGTCCTCAGCCAGGATCATCTCGCGCATGACATGGATGCGCTCGCCCTCGAAGAACATATGCTCGGTACGACAAAGGCCGATACCTTCGGCGCCGAAAGAACGGGCCGCGCGGGCATCGGCCGGCGTGTCGGCATTGGTGCGCACCGTCATGCGGCGGGCACGATCCGCCCAGCCCATGATGCGGCCGAAATCGCCTGACAGTTCCGGCTGGATCATCGGCACCTCGCCCTTGAGGACCTGACCGGCGGAACCGTCGATGGTGATGACATCTCCCTTTTTCAGCGTCACGCCGATGCCCATCAACCGCTCATTGCGGGCGTCGATGCGCATAGTGCCGGCGCCGACGACACAAGGGATCCCCATTCCGCGGGCGACGACAGCCGCATGGCTGGTCATGCCGCCGCGTGTGGTCAAGATGCCTTCGGCAGCATGCATGCCGTGAATGTCTTCGGGGCTGGTCTCGACGCGCAGCAGGATGACCTTGCGACCTTCCGATTCTGCCTCAACCGCCTCTTCCGCCGTGAAGACGATCTCGCCGGTCGCTGCACCGGGCGACGCCGGCAGGCCGGAGCCGATCACCTGGCGGCTGACACGCGGATCGATGGTCGGATGCAGGAGCTGGTCGAGCGTCGATGGCTCGATGCGCAGGACGGCTTCATCCTCGGTGATGACACCTTCGTCCACCATGTCGACGGCGATCTTCATGGCTGCCCTGGTCGAGCGCTTGCCGGAGCGCGTCTGCAGCATCCAGAGCTTGCCGCGCTCGATGGTGAATTCGATGTCCTGCATGTCGCGGTAATGCGACTCCAGCTCGGCGCAGATGCTGCCGAACTCGGCAAAGGCCTCGGGCATCAGCTTTTCCATCGAGGGCTTTTCGGAACCTGAGGCTATGCGCCCCTCCTCGGTGATGCTTTGCGGCGTGCGAATGCCGGCAACCACGTCTTCACCCTGCGCATTCACCAGGAATTCGCCGTAGAGGATCTTCTCGCCCGTCGAGGGGTTGCGGGTGAAGGCAACGCCCGTCGCCGACGCGTTGCCGAGATTGCCGAAGACCATGGCCTGGATATTGACGGCAGTGCCCCAGGCTTCCGGAATATTGTGAAGTTGGCGATAGGTGACAGCGCGCGCGTTCATCCAACTCGCAAACACCGCGCCGACAGCGCCCCAGAGTTGTACCGCCGGATCCTGCGGGAAGGCCTCGTCCAGCTCTTCTTCGATCAGCGCCTTGTAGAGCGAAACGACATGCTGCCATTCGGAAGCGCTGAGCTCGGTATCGAATTCGTGGCCAAGGCGCGCCTTCTCATCCTCGAGAATTTCCTCGAAGAGATCGTTGCCGAGCCCCATGACGACATCGGCATACATCTGGATGAAGCGACGATAGCTGTCCCAGGCAAAGCGCGCATCGCCGGCATCATGGCCGAGCGCCTGCACCGTCTCGTCATTCAGGCCGAGATTGAGCACCGTATCCATCATGCCAGGCATGGAAACACGAGCGCCTGAGCGAACGGAGAGCAGAAGAGGCTGTTTGCCCGCGCCGAAACGGCGGCCGGTGATCTGCTCGATATCCGCAATACCTGCGAGCACCTGTTCCTTCAATGCGGGATCGATCTTGCGGCCGTTCTTGTAATAGGTGGTGCAGGCTTCGCTGACGATGGTGAGGCCAGGAGGGACCGGGAGGCCGAGGCTGCACATTTCGGCGAGATTGGCGCCCTTGCCGCCAAGGATCTCCTTGTCTCGCGCCCGGCCTTCAGCCTGCCCATTGCCGAACGTATAGACCCACTTGGTCATCTTCCCCCCAACACCATTTCGGGGACCAGCTTAATCCCTTGGTGTTGAAATGAAAATCGACAAATGCGGCGAAATGTTGCGTCGCACAATAAATCCGCAACAGGAGGCAAGATCAAGCGGTTGAAACGGAGGAGGCGCGGTGCAAGCGCATAAAAAAAGCTTTGCGGGACTGCAACAACGGTCCCGCAAAGCCTTGTTTCCGTCCGGCCAGGAAAACCGGACGGGGGGTCCATCTATGCCATGTGATCTTCGACCGTTCGCCCCCAACCCGAAGACAGCATTGCAAATTCCACGGTACGCAACGACCGATTGCTACTTATCCGTACCGGCGCGGTTGCGATAAAACAACTTCTAATGCAATGCGCGCAAAAGAGCATCACCCAAATGGGGTACGCACCCGATGTCAGGGTGACCTTTTTTGGTCTTTAATTAAAATGCCGCCTCAGGCCGTCTCACGGAGACGCTCTGCAGTCTGCAGATCAACCGAGACCAGCTGAGAAACACCCTGCTCGGCCATCGTCACACCGAAGAGGCGATTCATGCGCGCCATGGTGATCGGGTTGTGGGTGATGATGACGAATCGTGTCTCGGTGGAGGCCGCCATCTCGTCCATCAGGTTGCAATAGCGCTCGACATTGTGGTCGTCGAGCGGGGCATCCACCTCGTCCAGCACGCAGATCGGCGCGGGATTGGTGAGGAAGACGGCAAAGATCAGCGCCATCGCCGTCAGCGCCTGCTCGCCGCCGGAAAGCAGCGTCATGGTCTGCGGCTTCTTGCCGGGCGGGCGGGCGAGGATTTCGAGGCCGGCTTCCAGCGGATCGTCTGATTCAATGAGCTGCAGTTCCGCCGTGCCACCGCCGAAAAGGTGGGTGAAGAGCCGCTGGAACTGGGCGTTGACGACGTCGAAGGCGGCGATCAGTCGTTCGCGGCCTTCGCGATTCAGGCTCTGGATCGCGCCGCGCAGTTTTCTGATGGCATCGATGACGTCGTCTCGTTCCTTGATGAGCGCTTCCAGCTTCTCGCTGAGCTCCTTCTGCTCCTCGTCGGCCCGCAGGTTGACGGCGCCCAGACGCTCGCGTTCGATCCTTAGCCGCTCCACTTCGCGCTCGACCTCGCGCGGATCCGGCAGCGTCTGCAGTCCCGGCCGGCCGGCGAGGCGCAACGCCTCATGGGGCTGTACATTGAGTGTCTCACGAATGCGCTGTTCGCTCTCCTGCCGCTTCTCGCGTGCGGAGACGAGGCGCTCCTCGGCGCGGCCGCGGCGCTCGCGGCTTTCAGCAAGCTCCGAAAGCGCTGTCGCCGCCTTGTGGTCGGCGTCGCGCTGCAGCAGCTCGGCTTCAGCCAGCAGATCAGCGGCATGACGGCGGGCCTCCTCGGCCTTCTGCAATTCCGTCAGCAAAGCGCGGCGCTTGTCATCGAATTCATCGGGCGCCATTTCAAGCTCGGCGGCTTCTTCGCGGGCCTCCTCCTCACGATCGCGGAGCGTTGCGATGTGATCTTCCGCACTTGCGGCGCGCTGTCGCCATGTCTCGCGCTCCTGGCCGATGGCGACGATGCGGCGTTGGCGCGCATCGTTCTCGCGGTTCAGGCTCTCATGGCGAGCGCGCGCTTCAGCAAGCGCACCGCGATCGGTCGCGACTTCGGCCTGCTGGAAGCGCAGACGGTCATCGAGCGCAGTCAGATCTGGCGCATCTTCGAGTTCGATGCGAGCATTTTCTTCCTGAACGGCAACATCTTCGAGCTGCGACTGCAACTGACTGACGGCTTCGGCGACGACATCGCGGCGGCGAATGAGATCGCCCGAGGCGCGCTCAGCAGCGGCCAGAGCCTCGCGTGCCTCGGCAAGATGACGGGCGGACAGGCGGTTCATGTCGCGGGCGTCAGTGAGCCTGCGCTCCTCTTCACGGATCGCATCGGCCGCAGCGGCAAGGCGCTCCTCTGCTTCGGTCAGAACATCGCGAGCGAGTTCGGCCTCACCTTCGAGCTCGGCGAGGCGGTTTTTCTGGGCGAGACGAAGAGCGGCCGCGCTCGGTGCGTCCGCGCCGGCGACATGGCCGTCCCAGCGATAAACGGCGCCTTCCCTGGTGACCAGCCGCTGGCCGGCCTTGAGTTCCTTCACCAGACGCGGCGCGTCGGTAGCGGCCACCAAGCCTATCTGGCGCAAGCGACGGATCAGCGCGGCGGGTGCACGAACGTGGTTCAGCAGCGGCACAGCACCAGCAGGCAATCCCGGATCGCCGGCACCATCGCCGTTTTCCGACCAATGGGCGGGCGCATTCAGGTCGAGCGGGGATTCGAGGTCGTCTCCGAGGGCGGCACCGAGCGCGGTTTCGAAACCGCGATCGACTTTCAGCTCTTCGGCAACCGGCGGGAATTCGCCTGTGGCGGCGCCTGCCAGCATGCGCTGGATTGTGCGTGCTTCCGTCTCAAGCGCGTTGAGCTTGCTGCGTGCCTGATCAACCGGAGCGCGGGAGAGCGCTTCCATCTCGCGCGCCTCGGCGAGTGCCAGTTCGACGGACTGGATCGCCGCTTCGGCATCGGCGACGGCGATCTCGCCGGCTTCCACCACGGCGCGCTTTTCTTCCGGGTCCGGCAGCGTTGCGATCCTCTCGCCGACACCGGCAAGCTCGCGGTTGGCCTCGTCCATCTGGCGTTCGAGCCTGAGCTTGCGATCGGCGAGATCGCGGATGGCGCGTTCCAGCTGGTTGCGTCCGGCCGCGGCTTCAGCGCGCTCCGCGGTCAGGGTGGTGAAGATACGCTCACTATCTGCCAGCTTGGTGGCAGCCTCTTCGAATACCTGCCGCGTCTCCTCGGCATAACGGCCGGAATCGGCGAGGGTTTCGGCGATATCGGCCTCTTCGGCATCGAGCCTTGCCAGGATGACGGCATTGTCGGCGACAAGCCGTTCCTCACGCCTGATATCTTCGGCAAGCTGCGTCAGACGACGGGTGAGTTCATCGCGACGGCGCAGGATGCGGTTGGCATCTTCCTCGAGCTGGCTGCGGGCGATCTGCAGGCGCTGGAGGGCGGCCGCGACCCTCGCCTCGCCTTCGCGCAGTTCAGGTAGTTTCAGGCTGGCAATGCCTTGGCTCTTAGCCGCCTCCATCTGGATCTGCGCCTTTTCGGCGACGACGACGGTTGCCTGATTGAGTGCGCTATCAGCCTCCGCCTCAGCTTCCTTCGCCTGCACCCAACGGATGTGCAAGAGCATAGCCTCGCGGGCGCGAATATCGGCAGAGAGCGTCTTGAAGCGGTTTGCCTGGCGCGCCTGGCGCTTCAGGCTCTCGATCTGGCTTTCGAGCTGTGACGTGACGTCATCCAGCCGCTCCAGATTGCTTTCTGCGGCGCGCAACCGAAGCTCGGCCTCGTGGCGGCGGGAGTGCAGGCCGGAAATCCCGGCCGCCTCTTCCAGCAACTGGCGGCGTGCCTGCGGCTTTGCGGAAATCAGTTCGCCGATACGCCCCTGCCCCACCATCGAGGGAGAGCGAGCGCCGGTGGAAGCATCCGCGAAAAGCAGCTGAACATCCTTGGCACGGCTTTCCTTGCCGTTGATGCGATAGATCGATCCCTGTTCACGCTCGATGCGTCGGGTGACCTGAATTTCATCGCTGTCATTGAAGGCGGCAGGCGCGGTACGTTCGCCATTATCAAGATAGAGCGCAACTTCGGCCGTGTTGCGCGCCGGGCGGTTTCCCGAGCCGGAAAAGATCACGTCGTCCATGCCGGACGCGCGCATGTTCTTATAGGAATTCTCGCCCATGACCCAGCGCAGGGCCTCGACGAGGTTGGACTTGCCACAGCCGTTCGGTCCGACGACACCCGTCAGGCCACGCTCGATGATGAATTCTGTCGGTTCGACGAAGGATTTGAAGCCGACAACGCGGAGCTTGTTGAACTTCATGCCACGGCCTCACACCGCGCAAAAGAAAAAGCGGGCGCACGGCTTTCGCCGTTGCCCGCCTTCGCAAAACGGTACGGATCAGAGGAGGCTGTCGATGAGGGCCGACATGGTGTCAACCGGCATGTCTCCAGAATAGCGCTTGCCATTGATGAGGAACGTCGGCGTGGCATTGACGCCGAAGTCCTTGGAACCCCGTTCCCGCGTGGCATTCACTTCATCCAGCAGTTTCTGGTTCGTCAAGCACTTCGTGAAGCTATCCTCAGTAAATCCGGCAAGCTTCGACATCTGCAGCAGTGCAGCGCGGCCATCATCGGCTGCTGCCCAGACCTGCTGCTGCTTGAAGAGCATGGCGACCATCGGGAAATACTGTTCGGGTGTTGCGAGCTCCTCAGGCTTCTGCGGGTTGCAGCGGGCAAGCATGAAGGCAGCGGCAGCGCGGGGGTCGAAGGGGAATTCGCGCAGGATGAACTCGACCTTGCCGGTATCGACGTATTTCTGCTTGATGGTGTCGAAGGTCGTGTTGTGGAAGTGGGCGCAGTGCGGGCAGGTCATCGACATATATTCGACGATCTTGACCGGGGCATCGGCTTTGCCGAGTGCCATTTCCGGCAGCGCGCCGGGCTCCAGCACCTTGGCCATGTCGACATCGCCGTCCGGCTTCGGAATTTCCGGGGCTGCCTGCGCCTGCGCCGTACCGTATACCGCCATGGATGCGGTTGCGGCGGCGACACCGCCCAGAAGCTGGCGTTTCGTCAATTGCATTTCAGAGATGCGCATGGGTTCCCCATAAACAAGTGTGGCAGCTGCTTGTGCGATATAACGGCCAGAAGCCGCTAACAAGGCACGCTTCGCCAACTTTCTTCAAAGAATTGTGACCTGCGAAAGACGAATAGTCAAAAGAGTGCAGGATTTTGCCCTATCGATTGAGATCGCGACGATTGCCGACAAGCAGAACCAGAAACCGGACCGCGTCGTCATCGAAATCGTCAATCACGCGACGGTCGCCGGCGAGGCGTCAAACGACAGCTATCTGCCCCGCTTGCCCAATACCGCCGTCCCCAGACGAGCGATCGCCTTTCTGATCTTTTCATCCTCCAGGCCCTGCATCATCCCTTCCAGCTTGCGGGCCGCCTCGCCCTTCAAGGGCGGCGGCGTGCGGGAACGTTTGACCGGCTGGTAGACCGGTTTCTGGACGATGCGGAGCTGGTGGACGGCGGCAAAGCCGAAGAAGCTGTTGATGCGCTGGATAAGCTCACCCTGCGCGTGGGTGAGGAAAAGAGCGCGTGCGCCTTCGCAGGCAACCGTCAGCACACCGGGACGGAAGCTTCCATCATCGCCGCCGCCGCGGGCCCAGGCAATCTTTTCCGGGCGGGTGCAATCGGCGAAGTCCTCGCCGGCGATTTCGTCCCAGGAGCCGAGAAGTGCGCTGTTGATGCCGGCACGGCGAGCGAGAACCGGATCGATGATGCCGTTCGTCAGCTCTGCAATCTGCTTCTCATCTTTGCGTGGATAACTCATCGAAACCTTGGTAAGCGACGTCCATCGGCGGCCGCCGGCTTGATCACGCCGCTTTGCTTCGCCAAGTATAGATCACTTCCCCCAATCGCGGCAAATAATGACGATACGCACATTGGACGCGCCGACTGCCTCCCCTCTCCTGGAATGGTACGACCGCCATCATCGCGACCTTCCCTGGCGGGTTTCGCCACCGATGGCCAAGCGCGGCATCAAGGCCGATCCCTATCACGTCTGGCTGTCCGAGGTGATGCTGCAGCAGACGACGGTGCAAGCGGTCAAACCCTATTTCGCGAATTTCCTGGCGAAGTGGCCAACAGTGACCGATCTCGCCAATGCACCCGTTGAAGCTGTCATGGCAGCCTGGGCGGGACTTGGATATTACGCACGGGCACGCAATCTCAAGAAATGCGCCGAGGCGGTCGCGAGCCGGCATGGCGGCATCTTTCCCAACACCGAAGAAGGCCTGAAAGCGCTGCCCGGCATCGGCGACTATACGGCCGCGGCAGTCTCGGCCATCGCCTTTGACCGGCAGGCCGCCGTGATGGACGGCAATGTCGAGCGGGTCATCTCCAGGCTCTATGCCATCGCCACGCCGCTTCCAGCCGGCAAACCGCTGATGCGCCAGAAGGTGGCGCTGCTGACGCCGGCTGACCGACCCGGCGATTTTGCCCAGGCGATGATGGATCTCGGCGCCACCATCTGTACGCCGAAGCGCCCGGCCTGCTCGCTCTGTCCGTTCAACGGATCGTGCGAGGCGCTCAGCCTGCATGATCCCGAGCAGTTTCCGGTCAAGGCCGCCAAGAAGGAAAAACCGATCCGGCGGGGTGCGGCCTTCGTGGCAGTCACCTCCGATGGCGATATCCTGCTTCGGCGGCGGATTGAAAGCGGCCTGCTCGGCGGCATGACGGAAATTCCGACGACAGCATGGACAGCGCGGCAGGACGGCGAGACCTCAGCCGAAGCGGCACCCTTCAAGGCTGACTGGGAGAGCGCCGGCAGCGTCACCCACGTCTTCACCCATTTCGAGCTCAGGCTTTCGATCTTCCGCGTGGCAATTACCAATCGCCTACAAATCGATGACGGCTGGTGGGAGCCAGTTATAAATCTTGAAGCTCAGGCGCTGCCGACTATCATGAAAAAAGCGATCGCAGCGGCTATTCCTCTCGCGTTCAAAACAGCCAAGGGATGATTATGGCAAACGACATCAAGCATATCGTTTTCGATATTGGCAAAGTTCTTATTCATTACGATCCGCAAATTCCCTTCAGCCGCCTCATTCCCGATGAGGCCGAGCGCACCTGGTTTTTCGCCAATATCTGCACGCACGACTGGAACGTCGAGCAGGACCGCGGCCGCACCTGGGCCGATGCCGAGGCCTTGCTGATCAAGGAGCATCCGACCCGCGAAGAGCATATCCGCGGCTTTCGCAAGAACTGGCACGAGATGATACCGCATGCCTATGAAGACAGCGTCGCGATCATGGAGGGCTTCATCAATGAAGGCCGGGACGTGACGATGCTGACCAACTTCGCGTCCGACACATTCCGCGAGGCGCAGGAACGCTTCCCCTTCCTCAAGAAGCCGCGCGGCGTAACCGTTTCCGGTGATGTCGGCCTCATCAAGCCCGATATCGCGATCTACGAAACGCATGCGAAGAGTTTCGACCTCGATCCGGCCGCGACAATCTTCATCGACGACGCACCCGTCAATGTCGAGGGCGCTAAGGCCGCCGGCTGGAATGCTGTGCTCTTCACCGGCGCCGACAAGCTGCGCGCCGACCTCGCGACTTACGGTTTGAGGGCCTGAGCCATGGCTTTCGATCCCGCTGACGCCATCGATCGCTTCCACGCGGCGATCAACGCGCTCGATTTCCCCGAGATCGAGCGCTGGTTCGCCGAGGATGCGACCTACGTCTCCAACGGCGTCGGCAGCCTTGCCGGCCGGGCCGAGATCATGGCTGCCTTCCGACGCTATTTCGACGATTACCCTGACCAGACAGCGGAAAACTCCCTGGTGGAAACGCTGACGCCGCTTTCCGGCCGGGCCGTCTGGTCTGTTCGGGCAACACACAGCAAGACCGGCAAACCGCTGATCCGCGAAGGCGAGGAGACGATCACCTTCAATGCGGACGGCAAGGTTACGCGGGTCGATGTGACCGACTACCAGGAATTCTGAGGCGAGATTGCTGCCGCTTTTGCAGAAACAAGAAGCCCGGGGTCTTTCGGCCCCGGGCTTCTTGTTTCTTCTTCCGTAACTGGAGGTACAAACCGGAAGAAGCTGTATCTCAATCCTGCAAGATGTTGCTCAATCCATCTTTGCAAGGTCGCTGCGGACGATGGACCGCAAGTCGTCGATCGGGCGCAGGGATTGCCCGTCGTCGAAGTGCCAGAAGGTCCACCCGTTGCATGCATCAAGGCCCTGCACTTTCGCGCCGAGACGATGAATGGAGCCGGCCTCGCCACCAGCGGCGACCGTGCCGTCGGCGCGCACCACGGCGCTGTAACGCCGTCTGGCATCCGTCAGCACCTGGCCGGGCTTGATAAGGCCGCTTTCGACCAGCACGTTGAAGGCGACGCGGGCTTCGGCCTTCTTGCCGGTCATGACGGTCAGTTCCGCCTTGCCGAGCGGCTCGACGGCGGCGATGCGGGCAGAGGCCGCATCGATATAGTCCTGCTCACGCTCGATGCCGACGAAGTGGCGGCCGAGACGCTTGGCAACGGCGCCGGTCGTTCCCGAACCGAAGAAGGGATCGAGAATGATATCGCCGGGCTTCGACGAGGCCATGATGACGCGGGCGAGCAACGCTTCCGGCTTCTGCGTCGGATGGACCTTCTTGCCATCGTCACCCTTCAGGCGCTCGTTGCCACTGCAGATCGGGAAGAGCCAGTCGGAGCGCATCTGCACATCGTCATTGGCGGCCTTCATGGCATCGTAATTGAAGGTATAGCCCTTGGCCTTGGCGTTCGGGCTCGCCCAGATCATCGTTTCATGGGCGTTCTGGAAACGACGGCCCTTGAAATTCGGCATCGGGTTCGTCTTGCGCCAGACGATGTCGTTGAGGATCCAGAAGTTCAGATCCTGCAGCGTGGCGCCGACGCGGAAGATATTGTGATAGGAGCCGATGACCCAGATCGTGCCCGTCGGCTTCAGCACACGGCGGCAGGCGAGCAGCCAGGCGCGAGTGAAGGCATCATAGGCCTCGAAGGAGGCGAACTGATCCCATTCGTCGTCGACCGCATCGACCAGCGACTGGTCCGGCCGGTGCAGTGTGCCGCCAAGCTGGAGGTTATAGGGCGGATCGGCGAAGATGACGTCAACCGACTGGTTCGGAAGAGCCTCAAGGGCTGCAACGCAATCGCCCTTGATGATCGTGTCGACCCAAGAACCCGGCTTGACGGAAGCCTTGAGGTCGGCAAGCGGAAAAACAGACGCCATTTAGATACTCACTCATACGCTTTACGCTTAACTGTCCGTTATGGTTACGCAAGTTGGTTACCAAAGACTGAAGCATCGACCCGTTTCGGGAAAATATTCGGGTTTGCGCGTAGGAGAGAGGCAGGCACAGGCCGGTGCCTGCCCCTTTCATTCCACGACATGAAGGCTATGGACGTGCCTGCTGTCTTCAGGTGCTTCGGCCCGCTCGATCATGCCATAATCCCTGATCACCTGGCCTATACGCAGGCGATAGTCTGCGAAAATGCCGTTGCGGCCGGCCGTCTGGGCCGCGCGATGGGCCTCGAGATTGCGCCACTCGCGAACCGCCTCTTCGTCCCTGAAGAAAGAGAGTGAGAGGATCTTGCCGCGCATAGTCAGGCTCTCGAAACGCTCGATGGAGATGAAGCCGTCGATCTTTTCGAGTTCGGATCTGAGTTCGCCGGCCAAGTCGAGATAGCGATGGCGTTCGCCGACATAGGGGATGACTTCGAAGATGACGGCGATCACGGCAGCACCAGTCTCGCATGTGGGGCCGAGACATTCTTCAGGAAGATGCGGTCCTCTTTCAGGATGAAGCGTTCACGGCGGGCGAATTCGTAGTTCTCCCGACCGAGCGGATCGGCGGCAAGCCTTGCGCGATAGGCCTCATAGGCTGTCAGGCTTTCGATGTTGTAGACACCGTAAGCCGTCGTCGCGGAACCCTCGTGCGGGCCGAAATAGCCGATCAGGTCGGCGCCGTTTCTCGGGATCGCCTGCCCCCAGTTGCGGGCATATTCGGCAAAGGCATCCTTGCGGAACGGGTCGATCTCGTAGCGGATGAAGCAAGTGATCATCGTTTTCTCCTTTCGTGTGAGAAGCGTTTTCGCACATTGCCGTACGAGAATGCTTCGGTTACGATCGAAGTATGAAAGAAGGGCCTGACATCGCGCAGATCGGTGCGCTCATCGGCGATCCGGCGCGCGCCAATATGCTGGCGGCGCTGACCGGCGGGCGTGCGCTGACGGCAACCGAACTTGCTGCGGCTGGCGGCATCACCCTGCAGACCGCAAGCACGCACCTTTCAAAACTCGAAGCCGGCGGCTTGCTGGCGCAGCGTAAACAGGGGCGACACCGCTACTTCACGCTCGCCGACGAGGCAGTCGCGCGGCTGATCGAAAGCATGATGGGCCTTGCGGCAAGCCGAGGGCATCTGCGCCATCAGCCCGGTCCGAAAGACCCGGCGCTGCGCAAGGCGCGTATCTGCTACGATCATCTGGCGGGCGATTTTGGCGTGCGCATGCTGGACAGCCTCGTTGCCTCCGGGTCGATCGATGCCATCGGCGACGGGCTTGCGGTGACGGTGAAAGGCGAGAGCGATCTGCAATGTATCGGCATCGATGTCGGCAGCCTCAAGTCCTCCCGCCGGCCGCTCTGCCGCTCCTGCCTCGACTGGAGCGAACGCCGCGCCCATCTTGCCGGCAGCCTCGGCAAGGCGCTGCTTTCGAATTTCATGGAGAAGGGCTGGGCAAGGCGGATACCGGAAAGCCGCTCTGTGGTCTTTTCACCCGAGGGCGAGCGGCAGTTCCTCAAGCTCTTTCCGCTGGAAGGCTAAGGCGCGACAAGCGTATTCCCGAATGGTTGCGAGCGACCGTGGTGCAAAACGCGCTCAGGTACCTACAATTTTGAGAATTCAGCCGACGATGGCAAAAGCTTCACGTTCGCCGCCCTTCTGGGCGGGCTGCGGGGCACGTCCGATCCACTGCACATGCTTCTGCAGGATGGCGGCAGCCTCCTCCGCCTTGCCCTGGCGAAGTGCGGCAAGGATGGCCCTGTGATCGTGATCCGTGCGTTTTTCCCAACCGGATCGCCAGGCCGAAAACAGGAAGCGGGCACTTGCCGCATGGAGGTCGTCGATCGAGGCGAGCAGGCGCGGCATGGCGCAAGGGGTGAGGATCAGACGGTGGAAGCGGCGGTTCGCCTCTTCCCAGGCATGCACATCGGCAGCGGCATCACCTTCGCGTGTCGCCTCCTCCGCAGCGTCAAGAATGGCGGGCGTCAAGTGGCGGCTGGCATGTGTCAAAGCAAGCACTTCGAGTGCGGCGCGCATTTCAGCGACCTCGCGCACCTCGGCGAGATCAAAGGAGGCGACGCGAACGCCACGGCGCGGCTCGCTGATCGCCAGTCCCTGCGCCTCCAGCCGACGGAAAGCCTCGCGTACCGGCACATGGCTGGTGTCGAACTCCTCGGCAATATGGTCCTGTCGAAGACGAGCGCCAGGCGCAATCTCGCCATGGACGATGCGCTCTGCAAGCACGCGGGCGATGCGCGCGGTGATGGTGTCTTCTGGTTCCCTGCTCATTGCCATCAAGTAGCGAGCCCTGCAGGACTTGTCGAGGTGGGACGGAACCTGCTCCCGGCAAAGCTGCCCGCACAATGCATTCCAGCCATGCCGTGCAGCCGATTGAGCTTTCGGCGGCCATCGTGTAAAGCCGCATCATCCCCGAATAAGGCATGAGTATATGGACGGCTTCGACCTCATCATCTTCGACTGCGACGGCGTTCTGGTCGATTCCGAAATCATCGCTGCCAACGTGGAATCGGTGCTGCTGACCGAAGCAGGCTATCCGATCAGCGTCGAGGAGATGAACGAGCGCTTCGCCGGCCTGACCTGGCAGGACATACTCTTCCAGATCGAGCGCGAGGCCAGCATTCCAATCTCGGCGTCCCTGCTCGACAAGTCGCAGCAGATCCTGGATGTGCGGCTCGAACAGGAAGTACAGGCTATCCCCGGTGTCGAATATGCCGTCAGCCGCCTTCCGATGAAGCGTTGCATCTGCTCCAATTCCTCGAGCAAGCGGCTCGATATGATGCTTGGCAAGGTCGGCCTGAAGCAGCTCTTTGCGCCAAACATCTTCTCCGCCAAGGATCTCGGCCCCGATCGCGCCAAGCCGAAGCCGGATATTTTCCTTCATGGCGCCAGCCAGATGGGCGTCTCGCCTTCCAGGACTGTCGTCGTCGAAGATTCCACCCATGGCGTTCATGCCGCGCGTGCGGCAGGCATGCGGGTTATCGGCTTCACCGGCGGCTCGCATACCTATCCATCGCATGCCGACAAGTTGACGGATGCGGGCGCAGAGACGGTGATTTCACGCATGAACGATCTGCCCGGCGTTGTCGCCGCATTGGCGGAGTGGGAAGGCGTGCTTTAAGGGCGCAGCCTTGAAACTCGAGCGGAAGAAATCCGCACCGGGAGCCCGCAACCTGCGGGCTTTTTTGCATCTAGGGTGAAGTTTGTCGCGCGGCAGCATGCA
Organism: Rhizobium sp. BK379; assembly: GCF_014193955.1. NCBI lineage: Bacteria > Pseudomonadati > Pseudomonadota > Alphaproteobacteria > Hyphomicrobiales > Rhizobiaceae > Rhizobium > Rhizobium sp. BK379. The sequence goes on along the minus strand of NZ_JACIAD010000002.1, from coordinate 869,565 downwards.
CCACGCCAATGGGCGCGTTGGGTCTCGCAGGAGTGATCAAGCGGCCGATGCTTCAGCTGCTCTTCTTCTTCGAGTTCTTTGCGTTCTTGGAGGGCTGAGTGTCGAAACCGACATTGACGCGCACGAGAGCACCGGAGCCGACCGGCATCTTGATGCCTTCATGGCGGAATATGACCTGGGTCGCCGGTGCGCCGGCCGGGATCTGGGCTGGGAAATTCACGACTTCGGACGACAAAACATCCTGGCCATCCAGCACCGAGATGCGGATCGGCAAGGTGACCGGGCCGGAGGCGCCGCCCGGGCCGGCGACGAGGCGAAGCTGCGCCACGACGGTCATCGAAAGTGCCGTATCGTTCAGCGTGCACTGGCGGGTGTAGTCACCGAAGGATGCCTGGAAGACGACTTGCTGCGGGTCGCCGGCCTTTGCGCCCTTCGCGTAGGTGCGATAGATCGCATCCTGATCGCGCATGAATATCTGCGGGCAAGCGCCCTGAACCACCGGCGCGACCCTGCCTTGTGCGGTAACGCCGGTCCCGATCGGGGCCTGGTTCGACGAAGGATTGGTCGGTGCGACCGGCATGATCTGGGCATCGCCATTCGGCTGAAGCGGCGCCGGGCCGGTTGCCGCGGCGGTCGCCTCAGGCTTGCTGTCGCCGCCGAGGCCAAGCGAATTGCAGCCGGCAAGGGCGGCAAAAAGCGATGCAGAAACAATGAGACGCGAGACCTTGCCGAGCACGATATTCCACCCCTTGCAGACGCTTTTCTTCTAGGTGCTTGCGACTTTCCCGCAAGGCCTTTCATGACAGTTGGCGATGGTCTATATCAGCGGCGCAAAGAAAAATCGATTGGGTAAGCACCGTTTTGATGCACTTTTCGGCGCCGGATGCGGGCAACTTCAATAACATACCTGCGGCAATGCCCCGGCGAGCCGGCAAGCTCCCTCTTTTCAACGCGGCGACTGTCCGTTTTTCGCGCGGAAACTCTCCAGCCATAGATCAAGGATGACGAACGTGGACTATATCTCGACCCGCGGCGAGGCCCCTTCCCTCGGCTTTTGCGACGCCCTTCTGGCAGGGCTGGCGCGCGATGGCGGGCTCTATGTACCGCGCAAATGGCCGAGTTTTTCCAAGAAGGAAATCCGGGCGCTGCGCGGCAAGACGTATCAGGAGATCGCCTTCACCATCCTTTCGCCCTTCACCAATGGTGAAATCCCGGACGAAACCTTCCGGGCGATGATCGACGAGGCCTACGGCACTTTCCGCCATCCGGCGATCGCGCCGCTGGTGCAGACCGGCCCGAACAGTTTCGTGATGGAACTGTTCCACGGCACGACGCTCGCCTTCAAGGATGTGGCGATGCAGCTTCTTGCCCGCCTGATGGACTACGCGCTGGAGAAGCGCGGCGAGCGGGCAACCATCGTCGGCGCCACTTCGGGCGATACGGGTGGTGCCGCGATCGATGCTTTTGCCAACCGCGAGCGCACCGACATCTTCATCCTCTTCCCGCATGGCAAGGTTTCGCCCGTACAACAGCGCCAGATGACGACGTCGACATCAGGCAACGTGCACGCGCTTGCCGTGGAAGGCAATTTCGATGATTGCCAGAACCTCGTCAAAGCCATGTTCAATGACACGGCCTTCCGCGACAACGTGAAGCTCTCGGGCGTCAATTCGATCAATTGGGCCCGCATCATGGCCCAGATCGTCTACTATTTCACGACGGCGATCGCACTCGGCGGGCCGGACCGGAAGATCTCATTCACGGTGCCAACGGGCAATTTCGGCGATATCTTCGCCGGCTACTGCGCCAAGCGCATGGGACTGCCGATCGACAAACTCGTCATCGCCACCAACGAGAACGATATTCTGGCGCGCATGCTGAAAACCGGCCGTTACGATATGAAAGCGGTTAAGGCTACGACTTCGCCTTCCATGGATATCCAGATATCCTCGAACTTCGAGCGGCTGCTGTTCGAAGCCTATGACCGCGACGCCTCCAAGGTTCGCGCCGCAATGGAAAGCCTCAAGCAATCCAATGGTTTCGAAATTTCGCCCGACGCGCTGAAATTCATCAAGAAGGATTTCCGTGCCGGTCGCGCAAGCGAGCGTCAGGTGGCAGAAACAATTCGCAAGAACTATGAAGAAACCGGCTATCTCCTCGATCCGCATTCCGCGATCGGCGTCTTCGTCGCCGCCAAGAGGGAAAAGCCGAATACGCCGATGGTGACGCTTGCGACTGCGCATCCGGCGAAATTCCCCGCCGCCGTAAAATCCGCCTCCGGTATTGACCCGGCGCTTCCGACGTGGCTTGCTGATGTGATGCACAGGGAGGAGCGCTTCCAGATCATCGAGCCCGAGCTCAAAGCGGTTGAAACCTTTATCGGCAAGCATGCCCGCAGCTAGATGACGGCAAGCGCAGAAAGATAGCACATGACAGTTGAGTGCACCCGGCTCAAATCCGGGCTGACAGTAGTCACACAGACCATGCCGCACCTTGAAAGCGCTGCGCTCGGAGTCTGGATCAAATCAGGTTCGCGTAACGAGACGGAAGACGAACACGGTATTGCCCACCTGCTCGAACACATGGCCTTCAAGGGAACGGCACGCCGCTCCGCCCGCGAGATCGCCGAGGAAATCGAGGATGTCGGCGGCGAAGTGAATGCTGCGACCTCCACCGAAACGACCTCTTATTATGCCCGTGTCCTGAAGGATCATGTACCGCTCGCCGTCGATATCCTCGCCGATATCCTGACGGAATCCGCCTTCGAGGAAGAAGAGCTGGAGCGCGAGAAGCAGGTCATCCTACAGGAGATCAACGCGGCCAACGACACGCCCGACGACGTCGTCTTCGACCGCTTCTCCGAGGTCGCCTATCGCGGCCAGACGCTCGGGAGACCGATCCTCGGCACGCCGGAAACCGTCGTTTCCTTCACGCCGCAGCAGATTCGCACCTATCTCGGCCGCAACTACACGACCGACCGGATGTTCGTGGTGGCGGCGGGCGCCGTCGAGCATGACGAATTCGTTCGCTTGGTCGAAGACCGCTTCGCCAGCCTGCCGACCACGCCCAATGCGCCGCCGGTCATGGAGCCAGCGCGCTACATCGGCGGCAATGTGCGTGAGCCGCGCGACCTCATGGACGCGCAGATCCTGCTCGGCTTCGAGGGCAAGGCCTACCACGCCCGCGATTTCTACTGCTCACAGATCCTCGCGAATATCCTCGGTGGCGGCATGTCCTCCCGCCTCTTCCAGGAAGTGCGCGAGTTTCGTGGCCTCTGTTATTCCGTCTACGCTTTCCACTGGGGCTTTTCCGATACCGGCATCTTCGGTATCCACGCCGCAACCGGTGGCGAGAACCTGCCGGAACTGGTGCCCGTCATCATCGACGAGTTGCACAAGTCGGCCGACAGCATCCATCAGAAGGAAATCGAGCGCGCCCGCGCGCAAATCCGCGCCCAGCTTCTCATGGGCCAGGAAAGCCCCGCCGCCCGTGCCGGCCAGGTCGCCCGGCAGATGATGCTCTACGGTCGCCCGATCTCCAATCCGGAGATGATGGAGCGCTTGGAAGGCATCACCATAGAGCGTCTGACCGACCTAGCGGGTCGCCTGTTCTACGACACCGTTCCGACGCTTTCGGCGATCGGTCCGCTTGAGCAGCTTGCCCCGATGGAAGACATCACCGCCTCGCTTTCGGTCCCGGCACCGAAGACGAAGCAGGCGAGCCTCTGACCGACACATCCGTTGCGCCGAGGGGTATCGATGCCAAAATCGGTTTTTCGGTTCCTGTCGCGACAGCCTGAAGCGGTCGAACTCGAAAACGATAAATATGTCTTGCGCCTGCCGCGCTATCAGGATTTCAGCCAGTGGCACCGGCTTCGCGCCGATAGCCGCCGATTTCTGGAGCCCTGGGAGCCGACATGGCGGCGCGACGAGCTGACCGAGGGATCGTTTCGCGCCCGGGTGATCCGCGGCAAACAGGAATATGCTTCGGGACAGGCGGTCCCGCTCTTCATTTTTCTCAGAAAGGACATGACGCTCGTTGGCGGCGTCACCATCGGCTATATCCGCCGGGGTGCGGCCCAAAGCTGCATGATCGGCTATTGGATGGGCGAGCGTTTTGCCGGCCAGGGCCATATGTTTGCCGCACTTCAACTGGTTATTCCTTATATCTTCGCCGGGCTTGAGTTGCACCGTATTGAAGCAGCCTGTATTCCAGACAATGCACGGAGCATTCGCCTGCTTGAGAAAGCCGGGTTCCAGCGGGAAGGCTACCTGCGCGGATATTTGAAGATCAACGGTCAGTGGCATGATCACGTGATGTTTTCACGTCTGGCCAGTGACGCGGATACAGGCAGGAAACCCAACAGCCGATGAACAAAGACCGCATGCTGCTGACGTCACCGTCCGGACGAGTGATCACGGTGATCGCAGCCCTTCTCCTGTCGGTATTCGCCCTTGCCGCGGGAACCGTGCAGGCGGCCGAGCCGGTGAAGATTTCCCGCGACGATACTGCGCTGGACCTGACTGCCACGACCGAAATCTACGCCAACCAGGGCGAAGCCTTCCAGGTTTCCACCGCGGCCGGCGCCGATGGTATCCGCCGGCGTATCGAAGTGCGCGCAAGTTCGGAAAACCATCAGGGCGACTGGGCAGTCTTTGCGCTTGCCAATGTCTCGGAAGAGCAGCTTGAGCGCGTCATCGTCGCGCCGCACTTCCGTCTCGTCAATTCCAAGCTGTTCTGGCCCGATCTCGGCTCGCAGCGCATCATTGCCATTACCCCCAGCGAAGGTTTTGCACTCGACCGCCAGCCGAGCGACGAAGCCGACGTCTTCCGCATCACGCTGAACCCCGGTGCCGTCATCACCTTCGTGGCCGAGCTTGCGACACCCGACCTGCCGCAGATCTATCTGTGGGAGCCGGATGCCTACAAGGACACGATCAACGCCTTCACGCTCTATCGCGGCATCGTACTCGGCATTGCCGGCCTGCTGGCGGTTTTCCTGACCATCCTTTTCGTCGTCAAGGGAACCTCGATGCTGCCGGCGACGGCGGCACTTGCCTGGGCGGTGCTCGGCTATATCTGCGTCGACTTCGGCTTCCTTGGAAAGCTGATCAGCGTCGCCTCGGCGGATCAACGAATATGGCGCGCCTGTGCGGAGGTGGCGCTCGCCTCCAGTTTCGTCATCTTCCTCTTTACCTATCTCAATCTGAACCGATGGCATGTGCATCTGGGTTACGCCACGCTTGCCTGGGTGCTGGGTCTTGCGCTGCTCTTCGGCGTGGCGATCTACGATCCGTCGATTGCGGCCGGCATTGCGCGGCTTTCCTTCGCGCTGACGGCAGCGACCGGGCTGCTGCTCATCATCTATCTCGGCTTCAACCGCTACGACCGCGCCATCCTGCTCGTTCCAGCCTGGGCGCTGACGCTTGTCTGGCTGTTTGGCGCGTGGATGACGATCACCGGCCGGCTCGACAATGACATCATTCAGCCCGCACTCGGCGGCGGTCTCGTCCTTATCGTGCTCCTGATCGGTTTCACCGTGATGCAGCACGCCTTTGCGGGCGGCGCTTTCCAGCAGGGCCTGTTCTCCGATCTCGAACGCCAGTCGCTGGCGCTGACGGGCTCCGGCGACATGGTCTGGGATTGGGATGTAGCGCGCGACCGCGTCGTCACCATTCCCGATGTTTCCGTAAAACTCGGGCTCTCGCCAGGCACGATGCATGGCGCGGCGCGCAACTGGCTGCCGCGGCTGCACCCCGACGATCGCGACCGTTTCCGGGCGACGTTGGACGTGCTCCTGGAACATCGCCGCGGCCGGCTGAACCACGAGTTCCGCATCCGCGCCGAAGACGGGCACTTCCATTGGCTCCTGATCCGTGCCCGGCCGGTGCTCGGCTCGAACGGCGAAATCATTCGCTGCGTCGGCACGATCGTCGATGTGACCGAGCAGAAGAACTCCGTCGAGCGGCTGCTGCACGATGCGCTGCACGATAACCTGACGGGCCTGCCGAACCGGCAGGTCTTCATAGACCGCCTGCAGTCGGTGCTGACGCTGGCACCGGGTGGCGAGACGCTGCGTCCGACCGTGATGGTGATCGACATCGACCGCTACAAGCTGGTCAACGATTCGCTCGGAGTGGCCGCGGGCGACAATATCCTGATCGCACTCACCCGGCGTCTCCGCCGTCTTCTGAAACCGCAGGATACGCTGGCGCGTCTCTCGGGCGACCAGTTCGGCCTCATCCTTGTTTCCGAGCACGATCCGGCCAAGGTCGCGGATTTCGCCGATGCGATGAGCAAGGCGATCATGGTGCCGATCAATTTCTCCAACCGCGAGATCATCCTGACCGCTTCGATCGGCCTCACCTCCTGGGTGGACCAGCAGGAAAGTGCATCCGGCCTGCTCAGCGACGCCGAGCTTGCCATGTATCGGGCCAAGCGCGCCGGTGGCAACCGTGTCGAGCCCTTCCAGCCGGCCTTCCGCGATTTCGGCACAGACCGCCTGCAGCTTGAATCGGATCTGCGCCGCGCCATCGAACGCAAGGAACTTTCGATGGTCTACCAGCCGATCGCGCGGCTGGAGGATGTCGAGATTGCCGGTTTCGAGGCGCTGATGCGTTGGGAACATCCCAAACGCGGCAATATCCCGCCCTCGGAATTCATCCCGATCGCCGAAGCCTCCGACATCATTGGCGCGCTCGGCATCTTCGCGCTGGAACAGGCGACCAACGACCTGATGGGGTGGCAGAACCAGACCGGCGAACTGCCGATCTTCGTCTCCATCAACCTCTCCAGCGTGCAGCTTCTCAATAACGAGCTTTACGACGACGTCCGCTCGGTGCTGGCGAAAACCCATTGCGATCCTTCAAGGCTGAAGCTGGAACTGACGGAATCCATGGTGATGGAAAATCCGGAGCAGGCCCGTCTCGTCTTGCAGAAGCTGAAGGAAGCCGGCCTTGGCCTGGCGCTCGACGATTTCGGCACCGGCTATTCCTCGCTTGCCTATCTCACCCGCTTCCCCTTCGACACGATCAAGCTCGACAAGGCGCTGGTGCGCGACAACAGCGACAAGAAGGCAACCGTGCTGAGATCGGTGATCTCCATGGCGCGCGAGCTGGAGATGAAGGTGGTCGCCGAGGGCATCGAATCCAACGAGGATGCGATCGAGCTTGCCAAGATGGGCTGCAGCTATGGCCAGAGCTATCTCTTCGGTCCGCCGATGCCGTCGGAATCGGTGCTGCGACTGCTGAGGGAACGGTTTCCGCTGACGAAGCGGGCCTAGGCGGATTTAACTCGACTAGTGCCCACAGAGAATGCGGGGAGGACGCGGTTTATCGCCTTGCCCTCCCGGCCATGACAGTTATTCTGCCCGAAAACACAACCGGGAGGCCCCTTATGATCCTGCATTGCGTATTCATGCGGCTGAAGAGCGCCATGACACCAGATGACAAGCAGGCGCTGTTCGACGCCATCGTGGCGCTGAAGCAGGTAATTCCAGGCATTCTGGATATCAAATACGGGCCGAATGTTTCACCCGAGGGGCTGCATGGCGGTTTCGTCGACGGATTTGCAGTGACCTTCGAGAGCCCGGAGGCCCGGGATACCTATCTCGTGCATCCCGAGCATGTGGCCGTCGGCGAGCGTATCGTCACGTCAACGGATGGAGGCCTGGCCGGCCTCCTCGTCTTCGATCTGGTTCTCTAATATTCCTTGATCAGCTCGATTTCGCCATCGCGGCGGAGAGCTGGTCAACATTGTAGCGGAACATCTTCTCGTAGGTCGGCGCCGGGCCTTTGGTGTCCGACAGCGATTCGACGTAAAGCTCACCGCCCGGCTTGGCTCCGGTGGCGGTGGCAACCTGTTTGACGAGCCGCGGATCGTTCGAGTTTTCGAAGAAGTAAGTCTTCACGCGCTCCTGCTTGATCTGCTCGATCAGCTTGGCGACGTCAGCGGCAGACGCTTCGCTTTCAGTCGAAAGTCCGAGCGGCGCCAGGAAGCTGACATTATATTCCCGGCCGAAGTAACCGAAAGCATCGTGGCTGGTCAGCACCTTGCGGCTATTATCGGCGATCTTGTCGAACTTGGAATGGGCATAGGCATCCAGCTCGTCGAGCTTCTTCGTGTACTTTTCGGCATTGGCCTTGAAGGCTGCCGCATCGGCCGGATCGGCAGCGGACAGCGCTTTTTCGATGTTGGCGACCCAGATCTTCACATTCACGGGGCTGTTCCAGACATGCGGATCGGTAACGGTCTTTCCGTCCTCTTCCATGGTGCGGGTGTTGATGCCCTCGGAGACCGTGATGGGTTTGCCCTTGTAGCCGGAGGCGGTGATGAGGCGATCCATCCAGCCTTCCAGCCCCTCGCCACTGACGAAGGTGACCTTTGCGGCGTTCAGCGCTTTGGCATCGGCCGGCGACGGCTCGAATTCATGGGGATCGCCGTTCGGGCCGACGAGGCTTGTGACCTTGACGTGATCGCCGCCGACCTGGCGGACGACATCGGCAAGCACGGTGAAGGAAGCGACGACCTTCAGCGTTTCGGCCGAAGCCGGCACGGCTGAAAGCACCATCAGCACGGGCAAGGCGGCGGAGAGAAGCAGTCTGCGGGATATCATTGATGGCTCCTGTGATCAGCCCTTCAGATGCGGGCGGGGGAAGAAACGTCGGGCAAGGCCCGACGGCGCGAAGAAGATGGAGAGCCCGTAAAACAGCGCCGCCGTCATGATGATCGTTGGGCCGGAGGCAAGCTCGAGGTGATAGGACGCGATTAGGCCGAGATAGCCGGAAGCTGCGGCGCTGACCGCTGCTGTCATCATCATGGCCGGCAAACTGCGCGACCAGAGCTGCGCGATCGCGGCCGGCAGCATCATCAAGCCTACGGCCATCAACGTGCCGAGCGCCTGGAAGCTCGCGACAAGGTTCAGCACCACCAAGAGCAGGAAGAGAAAATGATAGACCGGGCCCCGCCCGGCGACGGCACGCAGGAAACCAGGATCGAAACATTCCGCGACCAGAGGTCGGTAGATGACCGCTAGTGCCAGCAATGTAACCGATGTGATGGCGCCGATCTGCGTCAGTGCCGGTGCATCGATGGCAAGGATCGTGCCGAACAGCACATGCAGCAGATCGATGTTGGAGCCTCGCAGCGAGACGATAAGCACGCCGAGGGCCAGCGAGGCGAGATAGAAGCTCGCAAAGCTCGCGTCTTCCTGAAGCACGGTCATGCGACTGACGACGCCGGACAGCAGTGCGACAGAAAGGCCGGCGACAAGCCCGCCAATGCCCATTGCAGTCAGCGACAGCGAGCCGGCAACGAGATAGCCGATCGCCGCCCCCGGAAGCACTGCATGGCTCATGGCGTCTCCCATCAGGCTCATGCGTCGCAGCATCAGGAAGACGCCGATGGGACCGGAGCCGAGACCAAGGCAGAGGCAGGCGACGAGCGCGCGGCGCATGAAGCCATAATCGGCAAAGGGAGCGAAGAAGATATCGTAGGCCGTCATGCCGCCGGCTCGCAGGCTTCGGCATCCTCGTCCCAACGTTCGGCCATGGCGCGAGCCTCAAGCAGATTGGCTGACGACATGACCTCCTGCGTCATCCCCCAGCCGATCAGCCGGCGGGCGAGCAGCAGGGTTTCCGGGAAATGCGCCCTCACCTGCTCGAAATCGTGGAGCACGGCGATCACTGTCCGGCCGTCGCCGTGCCAGCGGGCGATGATATCGAGCAGGTCCCTGGTCGTGCGGGCGTCGATGGCGGTGAAGGGTTCATCGAGCAGGATGACACGGGCATCCTGCAACAGTAGGCGGGCAAAGAGCACGCGCTGGAACTGGCCAGCCGAGAGCGAGCCGATGTGGCGCGCCTCGAAGCCTTCCAGCCCGACGATGCCGAGCGCGGCGCGGGCGCGCATACCGTCCTGTTTCGCAACGCTGCCGAAAGCACCAGCCGAGCGCCAGCTTCCGAGCAGCACCGTATCCAGAACGGAGATCGGAAAGCGCCTGTTGATGTCTGCTGCCTGCGGAAGGTAACCGAAATCGGCGCGCTGCAGCCGGTGCTCCACTCGCCCCTCAGCCGGGCGCAGTTCCCCCATGATCGCTTTCAGCAGCGTGGATTTCCCCGCCCCGTTCGGCCCGGCGACTGCCGTCAGGCTGCCGGGCTGGAACGTGCCGGAGAGGTGATGGACCGCCGGGTGGCGATCATAGGAAACTGTCAGATTGTGGAGGCGGATGACCGGCGCGCTCATGGCAGCAAGATCGCCCAATGGATCGCAAGCCACAGGAGCGCAACGATAATGATTGCGCCGCCGGCACGCAGCAGCGCCGATTGTCCGAGCAGGCTGCTGATGGCGAAACGTTGGGGGGCGGTCGGCATTGTTCATTCCTTTTATGTAATAACATTACGGTTATGTTATAACAATTACGGCAGGAATGAGGCAAAGACGACCGGCGCCATATCGGCGCCTGTTTCAACGACAAATAAAAAAGGCGCCCGAAGGCGCCTTTCACACAAGCATCGATGGGTTCCGGCTCAGAGCTGCTCGAGCATCGCCGCAGCACCGGAAACCGTCGCCTGCCCGGGCGATTCCTCGACATTGAGCGACTTCACGACACCGTTCTCGACCAGCATCGAATAGCGCTTGGAGCGCACGCCGAGGCCGCCTCCGGAAAGATCGGCATCGAGGCCGACCGCCTTGGTGAAGCCGGCATCCCAATCGGCGAGGAAGTGGATCTTGCCAAGGCCGCCCGAGGACTGCGCCCAGGCGCCCATGACATGCCAGTCGTTGACGGCAAGGACGGCAATATCGTCGACGCCCTTGGCGAGTATGGCATCGCGGTTTTCCAGATAGCCTGGCAGGTGGTTCAGCGAACAGGTAGGCGTGAAGGCACCCGGCACGGCGAAGAGCACGACGCGCTTGCCGGCGAACAGTTGCTCGGTGGTGGTTTCGACCGGGCCGTCGGTGGTTTTTTCCTTGAAGGTGGCGGCAGGAAGCTTGTCGCCGATCGCGATGGTCATGGATTTTCTCCTCGGTTCAGGCTGGCCGCGGCAAGGCCGCAGGGATGGGCAGGGACTATAAGATGCGGTCAATCAAAGGCAAGCGTGGTTTCCATGGCGCGCGTGCCGTCAATGACGAGCACACCCCACTGCTTGCCCCTTATGTCGTAATTCTTCGGCAACTTGCCGATCGCAATATCGGTGGAGTAGGCATTGCCGCTGCGGCCGATATTCGTCTGCTTCGTAAAGGCATAGCCGCTGGGACCGGTCGCGACGATATAGGGAGTACCGCCTCCCGCCTCCGGCAGTGTGATCTTCAACGAGAGCTGTTTGAGGTCACTCGATACGGCGTGTGCCACGACCTTAAAATCGGCAGTCGGGGCTTCGGGAAGACGGGCGGCAGCGTCGCGAAGGATCATCTCCTCCTGCGGGCGCGATTGGGCAACAGCTTCGAATTTCAGTAAAAGCTGCGCCTGGAAAGGAATGCAAATATCCTTGCAGATGCCAATGAACGCAGTGGCGTCTATTGCGACCGGCCCTGCCTTCGAAGCCGTCAGCGATAGTGGCAGGGTTACCGGTGCATCATAGCCGATGTCCTCGACCTTGCCGCGGGAGATATATTTCGGGACGGGATAGGAAATTGCGTCAAGCGTTACGCCGCTTTGCGGTACGATGGTGATCTGCGGGGGGATACCGTTATTGCCCGGCTCGCGCCAATAGGTAATCCAGCCAGGCTTCGGCTCGATCTGGAGGCCGGCCCTTATATGGCCATCAGCATCCGGCGGCAGAGCCACGAGACGCATCCGGCCGCCCTCATTCTCCGCCCAGTTGCTCATTTCTGCATGCGCCACCGGCAACAATCCAAGCATGGATGAAGCCGAAACGACTGCAATTAACAGGGGCCGCACAAGTAATGAAATAACTCTCATGGAACAAGGGTTTACCGAAACTCGCCAATTGCCGCTAGAAGTCCCGCCCATTTAAATCTTCATTTTCAGTTGATTGATTTGTGACATTGCCCCATGTTTCTCTTGTCGGAGCCTTAGTGCAGTCTGGCGGCAGGAGGAACCATGTCCCTTTCAACGCTGAAGAACAGACGGGAACGCGGATTTTTCGATGGTCAGTTCCTGATCGCCATGCCCGGCATGGAAGATCGAAACTTCGCACGCACGGTGATTTATATATGCGCCCACTCGGATGCGGGCGCCATGGGCTTCGTCATCAATCGCCCGCAGAGCCTTACCTTCACCGATGTGCTGCTGCATCTCGATATGATCAAGCAGGAAGATTCCATCGTGCTGCCGAAAGATGCCCGGGAATTTCCGATCCAGACCGGCGGGCCGGTCGAGAGCGGTCGCGGTTTCGTGCTGCATTCCGACGATTATATCAGCGACTCCTCCATTCCCGTCAGCGACGATATCTGCCTGACGGCGACGCTCGATATCGTCCGCGCCATCTCCAAGGGCGGCGGCCCGAAGCGGGCCACCATGCTGCTTGGCTACTCCTCCTGGGGTGCGGGCCAGCTCGAAAACGAAGTGGCCGCCAACGGCTGGCTCAATTGCGCGGCCAATGAGGAGCTGATCTTCGATCGCTGCCTCGACGACAAGTATGAGCGGGCGCTTGCCAGCATGGGTATTACACCGGCCATGCTTTCGGCCGAAGCCGGTCACGCCTGAGACTGCACCATTCCGGAACGAAATTCTTCCATTGGCGTTTCCAATCGGCAAGCGCGGGCACCCCGTCCGCGATTACCCGAGAGGAGACATCGAAATGGGTAGCACTGGCGATAAGATTTCCGGCAAGGTCAACGAGATGGCCGGAAAGGCAAAGAAGACAGCGGGCAAGGCCACCGGCGACCGTGAAATGCAGGCCAAGGGCGGCATGCAGGAAGCCAAGGGCAAGGCCCAGGTCGCAAGCGGCAAGGTGAAGGACAAGCTTAAGGGCGCTGTCGACCGCCTCTGACCGTCGGCTTCATGCCCAATTCAATGCCTGTCGCACCCATGTGCGGCGGGCATTTTCCGTCATATCCTACCTGTAGGGGGCTGCCATGAGGTTGTTTACCTGCGACAATTGCGATCAGGTCATTCATTTCGACAACAGGCTGTGCGTGCGCTGCAACCATCGCCTGGGCTTTTTCGCCAGCGATCTTTCCATGCATGCGCTGGAATCACGCGACGAGGTGAATTGGCAGCTCGTCTCCGATCCTAACCGGCTCGTGCGATTTTGCGCCAATGCGGGTCTCGACATCTGCAACTGGCTGGTCGATGACGGCAATGATTTCTGCATTGCCTGCCGACATAACCGACTTGTGCCGAATACCGACACGCAGGAGGGTATCGATCGCTGGCGGCGCATCAGCCAGGCACAACGCCACCTCTTCTACTCGTTGTTGCGTTGGAAGCTGCCGCATCCCGACCGGCAGGAAGATCCGCAAGGCGGCCTCGTTTTCGACTTCCTCGAAGACGCCGTCCAGAACGACGGCAATATCGTGCCGGCGATGACCGGGCACGAGGAAGGATTGATCGCCATCCGTGCGGCCGAAGCAGATGATCTGACGCGCGAGCAGGCGCGCGCAGCAATGGATGAACCCTATCGCACCCTGCTTGGACATTTCCGTCACGAGACCGGGCACTTCATCTGGGACAAGCTGGTGCGTGACCGCAACGGCTTAGACGCATTCCGCGCCGTCTTTGGCGACGAAAGGCAGGATTATGCGACAGCCCTTCAGGAGCGCTACGCCAATGGGCCGGCACCCGGCTGGCAGGAAAGTTTTATCAGCGCCTATGCCTCCGTCCATCCCTGGGAGGATTTTGCAGAATGCTTCGCGCACTATCTGCACATCGTCGATACGCTGGAAACGGCCCGCAGTTTCGGCATAGCGATCGACCCGCGCGGACATGAAGAGATCGCAGCGGAGGTGGATTTCAATCCTTACCGGGCGCAGAGCGCCGAGCAGCTCGTCAGCGCCTGGGTGCCGCTCAGCCTGGCGATCAACGCCATCCAGCGCAGCATGGGACAAGCCGATTCCTATCCCTTCGTGCTGTCGCAGCCAGTCGTAGCGAAGCTGGAATATATGCACGAGCTGATCCAGGCTGCCGCGAACGAGCAGCGACAGGCTGCCTGATCAGCCTGCCTTTTTGCTCTTCTTGAAAGGTTCCATACCCTTGCGGGCGAGCTCATCGGCGCGCTCGTTCTCAGGGTGGCCGGCATGGCCCTTGACCCAATGGAGCGTGACCTTGTGCCTGTTGCGGGCTTCCTCCAGCGCCTGCCAGAGTTCCGCATTTTTCACCGGCTTGTTGTCGGAGGTCTTCCAGCCGTTTTTCTTCCAGCCGAAGATCCACTTGGAAATGCCGTCCTTCACATAGGCGCTGTCGGTGTAGAGATCGACCTCGCAAGTCTCCTTCAGTGCGCTGAGCGCGGAGATCGCAGCCATGAGTTCCATACGATTGTTGGTGGTTTCAGCCTCACCACCGGAGAGTTCCTTCTCCACATCGCCGTAACGCAACACAGCGCCCCAGCCGCCTGGGCCTGGATTGCCGGAACATGCGCCATCGGTGAAGATATCGATGTGCTTCATAGGCTCAACCCGTATTCCGCAGGCGACGAAATCTGGCGATGAAAGCGCAGCTTGCGCAGATATTCCAACGGATCCTTCTTGGTGACCATTGCGCCTTCGGGCGTCGTCAGCCAATCGTAGAGACGGGTCAGAAAGAAGCGCAACGCCGAACCGCGAGAGAGGACCGGGAGAGCCTTGATTTCTGCCTCGCTCAGAGGGCGCACGCTCTGATAACCCTCCAGCATCTGCGTACCCTTGGTGATGTTATAGGCGCCGTCCTTCTCGAAGCACCAGGCATTGAGGCAGATGGAGACGTCATAGGCCAGCAGATCATTGCAAGCGAAATAGAAATCGATGAGGCCCGACAACTCATCGCCGAGGAAGAAGACGTTGTCGGGGAAAAGATCGGCGTGGATGACACCGGCCGGCAGATCCTTCGGCCAATAGGCGCGCAGGAAATTGAGATCGCTGCGGATTTCATTCTGCAGGCCAAACTCCACCTCGTCGGCGCGCTCCTCCGACTTGTCCCAGAGCATCTGCCAGCCATCAAGCGACAGCGCATTCGGCCGTGTCAGTACAAAACCTTCACCAGCGACATGCATCTGCGCCAGCGCCTTGCCGACCTCGCGGCAGTGTTTTGCCTCCGGCTTCCTCAGCCACATGCCTTCAAGGAAGGAAATGAGCGCGGCCGGACGGCCCGACAGCGTGCCGAGCAACGCGCCATCCTTGCGCGGCAATGGCAGCGGACAAGACAGGCCGCCTGCCGACAGATGCTGCATCAAGCCGAGGAAGAAAGGCAGATCGTTCTTTTCCACCCGCTTTTCATAGAGCGTCAGGATGAGCGGCGCCTTCGACGTATGGAGCAGGAAGTTGGAATTCTCGACGCCCTCGGCGATGCCCTTGTAGGAGAGCAGCTGGCCAGCATCATATTCAGTGAGAAACCATTTCAGCTCGTCTTCGGCGATATCGGTATAAACTGCCAAGGTGGGTCTCTCACTGTCGAGGCGATGTTGTCAGATGGGTGGCGCGGAGGAGAACTCCCCTCGCCTTATTCCCCGTTCACGAATGCCATGTCAGCCGTCGTCAGCTCAAGGCTGCGCAGTTCGCGGTTGACGAGGAAGTGCTCGTTTTCCTGAACCGTTTCGGCAAGCTCGACACGGGCGTCGAAGCGAGTGCGGAATGCCTCGATGATCTCATTGACGATCACTTCCGGGGCGGAAGCGCCGGCGGAAAGGCCGAGAGTGGCAATCGGACCAATCTCATCCCAGTCGAGTTCGGAAGCGCGCTGAACGAGAATTGATTTCTTCGCACCTGCCCGCAGCGCCACTTCGACGAGCCGCTTGGAATTGGAAGAATTCGGGGCGCCGACGATGATGAAGAGATCGCAGCCGGGGGCCGCTTCCTTGACCACTTCCTGGCGGTTGGTCGTGGCGTAGCAAATGGAATCGGCAGCTGGCGCATGCAGCTTGGGAAAGCGCTCTTCCAGACGCTTGATGACGCCGGCGGTATCGTCGACCGAGAGCGTCGTCTGCGTCACGTAGCCGAGATTATCGGGATCACCAGGCTCGTAGGCATCCACATCCTCGACCGTTTCGATGAGAGAGACGGTCCCTTCGGGCAGCTGGCCCATGGTGCCGATCACTTCCGGGTGGCCGGCGTGGCCGATCAGGATGACGTGGCGGCCGAGGCGATTGTGGCGCATTGCCTGCTTGTGAACCTTGGAGACCAGCGGACAGGTGGCGTCGAGATAGAAGAGGTTGCGGGCATTCGCATCCTCGGGCACGGATTTCGGCACACCATGGGCGGAGAAGACGACCGGCTGGGCACGGTGTTCGGCCGGGATCTCGTCAAGCTCCTCGACGAAGACCGCACCTTTTGCTTCCAGCCCTTCAACGACATACCGGTTGTGCACGATCTCATGGCGGACATAGACAGGTGCGCCATAGGCCTTCAACGCCAGTACGACGATCTGGATTGCGCGGTCGACGCCGGCACAGAAGCCTCGCGGACCACAAAGCCTGATCGTCAAAGGAGGTTTAGCCGCAATATTCATAACATACCCAGTTTGAGCTTCAGGGACCTCTAACCCAATATGGGGCGGAATTGAAGCGATACTATTACGCAGCACCCTTGCGGGGGCGAAACCAGGAGATGGCGACGACGACGGCGAGAACCACCGCCAGCCCATACCAGGTGAAGGCATATTGCAGATGGTCGTTCGGCAGATCGATCTGCGTGACGCCGCCGATCGGAAAACCCGCCGGATTGGGCGTGGAATCGGCATCGACGAAGAAGGGGATGACGCGGGCCTTGTCGAGATCGACGCTGGAGGCCATCACATCGAGATCCTTCCAGTAGAAGATGTTCTTCGCCACGTCATTGTCCGGCACCAGCGTGGACGGTTTTCCCGGAAGCTTGGCGCGCGCGAGGCCGGTCACCGTCTGCTGATCGGTCAGCTGGCCCTGCATGCGCATTTCCGGCTCCTTGTTCTCGTAGGGAACGAAGCCTCGGTTGACGAAAAGATAGCGCCCGTCCTCAAGCTGCAGCGGCGTGTAGATGTAATAGCCGGTCCGGCCGCGCCAGGTTGCGAAGAAGTGGCGCTCCTTGTTGTTGATATAGCGGCCGGTGGCGGTGACCGTGCGGTATTCGATATCGCCGCCCCGAGACGCCATGGACTCGATATCGGCAAGCGGAACCGGGGCTGCGACACGACGCTCGGCAATATCGGCGAGGAGGCCTTCTTTCCAGTGCAGGCGCTCCACCTGCCAGGTGCCGAGCGAGATCAGGATGGCGAGTGCGATGAGAACGGCAATGCCGGTAAAGATCGGCAGCTTGCGGCGCGGAGCCGGACTTTGGATGTCAGTCACTCAGGCGTCCCTCACGGGCATTGTGACGATATTGCATGGCGATGAGAATGCCCTTGCACCAGCGCAGTGCGAGCAGAGACAGAATGATCGTCAGCGGGCCGAAGAGCAGGATATGCACCCATATCGGCGGCGCATAATTGACCTGAAGCCAGAGCACCGAGCCGATGATGATGAAACCGACGATGAGAATGACGAAGACGGCCGGGCCATCGCCTGCATCGGCGAAGGAATAATCGAGCCCGCAGGCGGCGCAGCGCGGCTTCAGACCGAGAACGCCGTCAAAAAGCTGGCCATGGCCACAGCGCGGGCAGCATCCCCTGATGCCGGTCTTGACCGGATCGACCGGGGGAAATTGCGCGTTGTCTTCATTCATGACCATCTCCATGCAAACGGCTTTTCGCCGTCTGCCATAACTCTCCCATAAAGTATTCGCATCCCGAATGGAAATACCTGCGCGTTTTCGCCTCAGTGATTCGCGCCAACAGAAGAAGAAGACTGATGACCAACGAAAGCCATGCCGGACAGATCATTATCCTGAACGGTGCGCCGCGAAGCGGCAAATCCAGCATTGCGCGCGCAATTCAGGAAGAATTCGAGGGGCCGTGGATCAACCTCGGCGTCGACAGCTATAATGCCATGACGCCGGAGCGCTACCTGCCCGGTATCGGATTGAGGCCCGGCGGCGAACGGCCGGACCTCGAAGAACTCGTGCCGTTCCTCTACGCGGCGCTCTACGAATCGATCGCCATCCATGCCGGATTGGGCCTCAACGTCGTCGCCGATCTCGGCCACCACGACAGCTATTCGCAGCCACTCGGCATTCTCAGCGATTGCGCCAGGCGGCTCGACGGATTTTCCGTACTGTTCGTCGGCGTCAAATGTCCGATCGAGACGATCATGCAGCGGCGCGAGGTCAATCAGGACGGGCGCGAGACCCTCTACCTGCGTGCCACCGAGGAGACGCCTGTGCCGGAGCCGGTGCAGCGCTGGCAGAACGAGGTGCATCGCCCCGGCCTCTACGACATCGAGGTCGATACATCCGTGCTGACTGCGCTCGAATGCGCCGAGGCAATCCGCCATCAGCTGGATCTTGGTATCCCCGAGCCTTCGGCCTTCGAGAGGCTGGCCGGCCAGCGATAAATCAGAGAGCCACGTTGCGGCAAAGAAAAAGGCGGGGCCGAAGGCACCCGCCTTTTTGATTTCTATCCGACCCCGATCAGCCTGCTGCGACCGGAGCGCCCCAGCCGCCCCAGACGTAGATGCAGAAGAACAGGAACAGCCAGACGACGTCAACGAAGTGCCAGTACCAGGCTGCGGCCTCGAAGCCGAAGTGCTGCTTCGGCGTGAAATCACCGCGCAACGCCCTGATGAGGCAGACCAGCAGGAAGATCGTGCCGACCAGAACGTGGAAGCCGTGGAAGCCAGTGGCCATGAAGAAGGTCGCACCGTAGATCGAGTTGCGGAACTCGAACGGAGCGTGAGCATATTCATAGGCCTGGACGGAGGAGAAGAGCACGCCGAGCAGGACCGTCAACGTCAGGCCCTGGATAAGGCCCTTGCGGTCGTTGTGCAGCAGAGCGTGGTGAGCCCAGGTTACCGTCGTGCCCGAGAGCAACAGGATGACGGTGTTGTAGATCGGCAGGTGCCAGGGATCGAGAACCTCGATGCCCTTTGGCGGCCAGACGCCGCCGGTATAGGCGAGCCGCGAAGCCTGGATGGCTTCATGCGGAAAGAGGCTGGCGTCGAAATAGGCCCAGAACCAGGCAACGAAGAACATCACTTCCGAAGCGATGAACATGATCATGCCATAGCGCAGGTGCAGCGACACGACGCGGGTATGGGCGCCCTCGTGGGCTTCCTTCACGGTGTCGGACCACCAGCCGTACATGACGTAGAAAACGAGAGCGAGGCCAATGAAGAAGAGCCACGGATGGGCCCACTCGATGCCGAGAACATGCAGCGAGCCGCCGTTCAGGTAGCGCATATAGCCGACGCCGCCGAAGGCCATCAGGAATGCGCCGAGCGAGGCCAGTATCGGCCAAGGGCTCGGAGCTATGATGTGGTAGTCGTGATTCTTCTGATGAGCATCGGCCATGTCAGATCCCCGGTGTCTTCCTTCTCCGCTTCCGGCACTGCCGGAAACACTCCTCAATCAAAGTTTCTTTTCAGCCTGTCCCGCACTACCCTCATTCGAAGCCACCGGCTTCGGACCCTCTTTGGGATAGAACGTGTATGACAGCGTGACCGTGTGAATGCTTTTCGATTCAGCGGCCTTGGTAATTTCCGGATCGATGTAGAACACGACCGGCATTTCAAGCTTTTCGCCCGGCTTCAGGTCCGTTTCATTAAAGCAGAAACATTGCACCTTGTTGAAATAGGCGCCCGCTTCGCCTGGCGTGACGTTGAAGATCGCCTGGCCGCGCTGGGTTTCGTTGGACCGGTTCTCGGCGATGAAGTTGACCTGGATGGTCTCGCCGATCTTCGGATTGACCTCGCGCTCGACCGGCTTGAATTCCCATTGCAGGCCGGGAGCGACGTTCGCATCGAAAGTGACGCGCATCGTGCGGTCGAGGATGACGCTCGAAACCTGGTCCACGCGCTGTGTCGTGCCGTTATAGCCGGTCACCTGGCAGAAGAGCCGATAGAGTGGGACGGCGGCGTAGCTCGCAGCGCCCATGCCGACGACGAAGCTCAGGCACATGAAGACGACGGCAGCATTGTTGCGCGGCTTCTTCGGTGCGTTGACGGCGTCGCTCATTCCGTCAGCCTCCATGTCCCAGAAACTTGACGATGGTGATGGCGTAGAAAAGGATCACCAGACCGGCGAGTACCACACCGAGCGCGATGTTGCGATTGCGGCGCGACTTGCGTTGCGCTTCGGTCAGCTTGACCAGATCCATCAGAACGAGCCTCCTGCGTACGACACCAGCGTGGCGACCAGCCGGTCGAGCATCAGCGCGGAGAACACGGCGAAGAGGTAGAAGATCGAGAAGCCGAACAGCTTCTTGGCAGGGATCATCTTGAGATCGCCGTCAGGCATGCGCCAGACGGCGATGGAACAGTATACGAAGACCGCGCCGAGGGCTGCGGCGACGACGCCATAACCGACGCTGGCGAAGCCGAGGAAGGTCGGCAGCACCGCACAGACGGCCGTCAGCACGGCATAGGCAACGATTTGATGCTTGGTGGTGCGCTCGCCCGACACGTTCGGCAGCATCGGCACGCCAACCGCTTCGTAATCCCTCATCTTGAAGAGCGCGAGCGCCCAGAAATGCGCCGGCGTCCAGAGGAAGATGATGAGGAAAAGAACAGTGCTTTCGATCGTGACGGAATCGGTCACGCAGGCCCAGCCGATCATCGGCGGGAAAGCACCGGCCGCGCCACCGATGACGATGTTCTGCGGCGTCGAGCGCTTCAGCCACATTGTGTAGATGACGGCGTAGAAGAAGATGGTGAAGGCGAGAATGAAGGCCGACAGCCAATTGATCGCGAGACCGAGGATCGTCACCGAGAAGCAGGAGAGCACGAGGCCGAAGGCCAGAGCCTCCTTGGGCAGGATACGGCCGGCCGGAATCGGGCGCTTGGCGGTGCGGCTCATGACGGCGTCGATATCGGCGTCATACCACATGTTGAGCGCACCCGACGCACCTGCGCCGACGGCAATGCAGAGGATGGCGATCAGGCCGAGAACGGGATTGATGTGACCCGGCGCCAGCACCAGGCCGGCAAAGGCGGTGAAGACCACGAGCGACATGACCCGCGGCTTCAGAAGCTCGAAATAATCGCGCGCACTGGCCTCCGACAGGCGAAAATCGCCGTCTTCAGCAAGAGCCTCGTGATTGTCGATTACCGTCATCATTCCGTCCTGATCAAATTAACTGACAGACGCCGCAGAAGCCTGCGGCGTCTGGAAAACCGGCATCTTACTTGATGCGCGGGAGCTGTTCCCACTGGTGGTACGGCGGCGGCGAAGGCAGCTGCCACTCAAGCGTCGTTGCGCCCTCACCCCATGGATTGTCACCGGCAACGCGCTTCTTGGCGAAGGCTTCCCAGACACCGACGAGGAAGATGATCACGCCCACGAAGGAGATGTAGGAGCCGATCGACGAGACATAGTTCCAGCCGGCGAATGCATCCGGATAGTCGATGTAGCGGCGCGGCATGCCGGCGAGGCCGAGGAAGTGCTGCGGGAAGAACACCAGGTTCACGCCGATGAACATGACCCAGAAGTGCAGCTTGCCGAGGAATTCGCTGTACATGTAGCCGGTCATCTTCGGGAACCAGTAGTACCAGGCAGCGAAGATGGCGAAGACGGCGCCGAGCGACAGAACGTAGTGGAAGTGAGCCACGACGTAATAGGTGTCATGCAGCGAGCGGTCGAGGCCGGCATTGGCAAGCTGGACGCCCGTGACGCCACCGACGGTGAAGAGGAAAATGAAGCCGATCGCCCAGATCATCGGCGTGCGGAAGCTGATCGAGCCGCCCCACATCGTTGCGATCCAGGAGAAGATCTTCACGCCCGTCGGAACGGCGATGACCATCGTCGCGAAGACGAAGTAGCGCTGCGCATCGAGCGACAGGCCGACCGTGTACATGTGGTGAGCCCAGACGACAAAGCCGACGGCACCGATGGCGACCATGGCATAGGCCATGCCGAGATAACCGAAAACCGGCTTCTTGGAGAAAGTCGATACGATATGGCTGACGATGCCGAAGCCCGGCAGGATTAGGATATAGACTTCCGGGTGACCGAAGAACCAGAACAGGTGCTGGTAGAGGATCGGGTCACCGCCGCCTTCCGGCGCGAAGAAGGCTGTGCCGAAGTTACGGTCGGTCAGCAGCATGGTGATGGCGCCTGCCAGAACCGGCAGCGACAGCAGCAGCAGGAAGGCGGTGATCAGCACGGCCCAGGCAAACAGCGGCATCTTGTGCAGAGTCATGCCCGGAGCGCGCATGTTGAGGATCGTGGTGATGAAGTTGATCGCACCAAGGATCGAGGACGCACCGGCAATGTGAAGCGCGAAGATCGCAAGGTCGACTGCCGGACCCGGCTGACCGCCGACGGCAAGCGGCGGGTACATGGTCCAGCCGCCACCTGCGCCATAGGCGCCGGCCGGGCCTTCGACGAACATCGAGATGCACAGCAGCAGGAAGGCCGGAACGATCAGCCAGAAGGAGATGTTGTTCAGACGCGGGAAAGCCATATCAGGCGCGCCGATCATGATCGGCACCATCCAGTTGGCGAAACCGCCGATCATCGCCGGCATGACCATGAAGAAGATCATGATCAGCGCGTGAGCGGTGGTGAAGACGTTGAACATGTGCTTGGCGCCGTCGATGGCGGCATCACCCTCGAAGCCGTAGACCATGGAGGCCAGGCCGTGGAAGATCTGGATGCCCGGGTCCTGCAGTTCCATGCGCATGGCAACTGAGAGAAGGCCGCCGACGATGCCGGCGAAGATCGCGAAGATCAGATAGAGCGTGCCGATGTCCTTGTGGTTCGTCGAGAAGAACCAGCGGTCTGCAAAGCTCGGCGTATGCGAGTGATCGTGGTGGTCGTCATGCGCGTGTGCGTCATGAGCGTGGTGATCATGAGAATGATCGTCGTGAGCGGAAGGTCCAGCCATTGTCCCGATCCCCTATCTTACTTTGCGACGTTTTCAGCGACATCGACGGTCTTCGCAGAACCATCGGCAGCGGCGATCAGTGTCTTGTAGGCGCCGGGCAAGTCGCTGGCGGCCGTGGTCAGCCACTGCTTGTACTTGTCCTCGGAGACCACGCGGATCGCGATCGGCATGAACGCATGGTCCTTGCCGCAAAGCTCGGAACACTGGCCGTAGAAGAGGCCTTCGCGCTCGGCGCGGAACCAGGTTTCGTTCAGGCGGCCCGGAACGGCGTCGATCTTGATGCCGAAGGACGGCATGGCGAAAGCATGAATGACGTCGGTCGGCGCGGCAGTGACAAGAACGCGAACGGTCTTGTTGACAGGCAGTACGAGTTCATTGTCGACGGCCAGAAGGCGCGGATAGACAGCAAGATCGGTCTTGCCGGCAGAGGCCCGATCCGGTTCCTTCAGAAGATAGGAGTCGAAGGCGACAGGTGTTTCGCCAGAGCCCTCATATTCATAGTTCCACTGCCACTGGGTCGCGGTCGCCTTGATCGTCACATCCGGATTTTCCGGCAGGGTGAGCTGTGCGGTCAACAGAGTGAAAGAAGGAACAGCGAGGAAAAGAAGGATGAGAACCGGCCCCACGGTCCAGATGACTTCGATTACCGTATTGTGGCTCGTCTTCGAGGGAACCGGGTTTGCCGAAGCCCGGAACTTGAAACAGACGACCAGAATGAGAACGAGAACGAACAGCGTGATCGGAACGATGAACCACAGCGTATATTGTTCGAACCAGTGGATCTCCCGCATGATCGGCGTTGCTGCCGGCTGCAGTGTCGCCTGCCACGGCATCGGCTGATCGGCATATGTGCCGGAAGCAAAAAGCAGACAGACCAGCGCGGTCAGGGCTGCATAAGCCTTCTTAATCACCTTGTAATCTCCCTCGAGCGCTGATCTGCGATAAATCGAGCGCAGAATCCTTGCCATCCTGTGCGCTTCAAACCACAGTTTGGCATCCGCCGCAACAGGCAGAAGCAATTGTCTATGCGGCATTTTTGCTCAAAGACTGCCTCCTCAGCCACGGCAAAACATTCCAAGCTTTTCATCAGCATACGAAAAACCCGCTCCAGCGCCAATCCGCCCGCTGCACATTCTTTCGGCGAGGTCCTATTTCTGCCGCAGTCCCCCGGTTTTCACGGGGTGGGGCTTTTCATTTTCTGTGGGCAGCTTCACAAATAGCGGCAATGATTCGATATCCAGAGGTTTTCATGGGTTTCCGTTCCCTCGCGCGGCCTTTTGTTCTGGCCGCAGGCATCGCGACCGCCGCGACGAGCCCCGTTTTCGCGCAGCAGACGCCGACGCCCGCGCAGTCGCGTCCTGCCACGCCTGCTCCGAGGCCCGCACCGACACAGCAGCCCGCACCGTCTGCGACGCCGAACGTCGAGCAGGTAACGCCCAGCCAGGCTCAGCCGCCGGCTCCCGGCACGGTCCGTTCCAACCATGGCGCATGGTCCGTCGTCTGCGACAAGCCAGCGGGCGCCTCGGCCGAGCAGTGCGCGCTGATGCAGAACGTCATTGCCGAAGACCGTCCTGAAGTAGGCCTCTCCGTCGTCGTCCTGAAGACCGCCGACCGCAAGTCGAAGATCCTGCGCGTTCTGGCTCCGCTCGGCGTGCTGCTGCCGAACGGCCTCGGCCTCAATGTCGATGGCAAGGATATCGGCCGCGCCTATTTCGTGCGCTGCTTTGCCGACGGCTGCTATGCCGAAGTCGTTCTCGAGGACGAACTGCTCAAGACCTTCCGCAGCGGCGCGCAGGCAACCTTCATCGTCTTCCAGACGCCGGAAGAAGGCATCGGCATCCCCGTCGACCTCAAGGGCTTCGCAGAAGGCTACGACGCCCTGCCCTGATGCAGGGCTTGCTCGGGCAGTGCATCAGACCTACATCGGCTATTGAGCATTACCGCTCTTCTTGCGGAGCATAAAACCATGACCACCGATCTCCTGACGCTTTTCGATGCCGATGAAGCGACGATGCGCAAGCATGTCGCCGAGGCGCTTTCCGGCGCCGATGACGGCGAGCTCTTTATCGAGCACGCGCAGGCGGAATCGCTGACCTTCGACAATGGCCGCCTCAAGGGCGGCAGCTTCAACACAGAGCAGGGTTTTGGCCTGCGCGCGGTTGCCGGCGAAGCGGTCGGCTATGCCCATGCGGGCGACCTTTCGATTTCGGCGCTGAAGCGGGCAGCCGATGCGGTCGGCGCCGTCACGCGCGGTTATTCCGGCTCTTACGCGGCAGCACCGCAGGGTACTAACCGCAAGCTCTATACCGACGAGAACCCGATCGGTTCGCCGACCTTCGAGGAGAAGGTCAAGGTGCTGACTGATATCGACGCCTATCTGCGTGGCAAGAACGACAAGGTGCGGCAGGTCACTGCTTCGGTCGCGGCAAGCTGGCAGGTGGTCGATATCCTGCGCGCCGATGGCCATCGCGTGCAGGATATCCGTCCGATGACGCGCATCAACATCTCCGTCATGGTCGGCGACGGCGACCGGCAGGAGAGCGGCTCCTACGGCCAGGGCGGCCGCATCGGTTTCGGTGATTTCATCGCGACAGGAAGCTGGCAGCACGGTGCGGACGAAGCGCTGCGGCAGGCACTCGTCAATCTTGAAGCGATCGATGCACCCGCCGGTACGATGGATGTCGTGCTCGGCTCGGGCTGGCCCGGCGTCATGCTGCACGAGGCCGTGGGCCATGGTCTCGAAGGCGACTTCAACCGCAAGAAGACGTCTGCCTTTGCCGGTCTCCTCGGCCAGGTGGTGGCCGCCCCCGGCGTGACCGTCGTCGACGACGGTACGATCGACAGCCGCCGCGGTTCGATCACCATCGACGACGAAGGCACGCCTTCCGCCTACAACGTGCTGATCGAAAACGGTAAACTGGTCGGATACATGCAGGACCGGCAGAACGCCCGGCTGATGGGCATGGCGCCCACCGGCAACGGCCGTCGCCAGGGTTATGCACATGTGCCAATGCCGCGCATGACGAACACCTATATGCTCGGTGGGGACAAGACGCCGGAAGAAATCATCGCTTCGGTCAAGAAGGGCATTTATGCCGTCTCCTTCGGCGGCGGTCAGGTAGACATCACGTCAGGCAAATTCGTCTTCGGCTGCACCGAGGCCTATCTCATCGAAAACGGCAAGATCGGTGCGCCGATCAAGGGCGCCATGCTGATCGGCAATGGCCCGGACGCCATGAAGCGCGTATCGATGATCGGCAACGACATGAAGCTCGACACCGGTATCGGCAATTGCGGCAAGGCCGGCCAATGGGTTCCCGTCGGCGTCGGCCAGCCGCACCTGCGCATGGACCAGGTGACGGTCGGCGGCACGCAGACCTGAGGCGGTGCGATCATGGCCGAAATCGAGATTAGAACCTTCGCTCCTGACGATGCCGATGGCGTGATTTCGGTCATCCTGCCGATCCAGCGCGAAGAATTCGGCATCGACATCACCGCCGACACGCAGCCGGACCTGCGTGTCATTCCGGATTTCTATCAGTCCGGCAAGGGCCAGTTCTGGGTGGCGGTCAAGGATGGTGCCGTCGTCGGCACTCTCGGCCTCAAGGATATTGGCAACAACCAGGTGGCCCTGCGAAAGATGTTCGTGGCCGCCGAGGTGCGGGGCCGCGAACACGGTGTGGCCGCCCGGCTGCTCGAAGCGCTTTTTGCCCATGCCGGCAAAGTCGGCGTCACCGATATCTTCCTCGGCACGACGGACAAGTTCGTCGCCGCGCACCGGTTCTATGAGAAGAACGGTTTCTCCGAGATCGCCAGCAAGGACCTGCCGCGAGAATTCCCGCGAATGGCCGTCGACAGCAAGTTCTACCGGCGGACAATATAGGCTAACCTCAAGCAATAGAACATCAAGCCCATGGGGCGCTGCTTGGCGATGGAGACATTTCTGCTGAAATTCCTTTCGCCTGAGACGGGCTGCTCAGCGCACGAGATGCGCTTCGAGGCTCCGATGGAGGCTGTTGCGGCCATTCTCGACGTCGAAACATCCGAACTGGCACACCATCTCTTCTACCTTGAGAAAAGCGAACTGGACGGGCTCTCCTCGACGCTGGCCCTCCCCTCTCCCGAACCGGACGGTGAGGTCGTGCTCACCCGGCCGGGATGGATCGATTGCGTGCCCTATCTGGTCCATACTAACTTCGAGCTCGCCCTGATGCTGGACGGTCGCAAGCCATTCGCAGTGTTTTCGGACGAAGAAAACTCGGGGATTTTGGAGAAGGTCCGAGCCTACTTTCAGCCCTACGTCGATAGCGGGGCAATCATCGAACGGGTGAAGCCATTCGTTCAGGGCAAGTTTGTCCTGATTTGCATACTCTATGCACTGCCCAGGGAAGAATGGCGGTTCGATGCCTACACCGAGCTGATGAGCGGAAGACTTTGGACGGACGAAAGCGAATATCACCTGGGGCGTCTGCTCGGCTATACGGAAGAACAATGCCGATGGTGGATCGCGCAAAGACGTGAAGCAGGAAACGTTACTGCGCCGAAGGCTTGAACCGCCATTTCCGTTCGATTGCGGCGGCGAGATCCACCTCGTGACGCCGAGCAAAGAGCAAGACATGGCCGAGAATATCGGCAGTTTCGTCGGCCAGGTCGCGCTCCATCTCCTCGGGCGAACGGCCTTTGGCACGGCCGCGGCCGGTCAGGCGGTTCCAGGCCTGGGTCAGTTCTCCCATTTCCTCCTGCAGCTTCAGCAGAAACCAATCGGCATCGCGCTCGATGTCATTGGCGGCGGCGTAGGCGGACGATGAGGTCTCGAACTGGTCGGCGAGCCGTTGCAGCATGACGTTCTCCTTTTGTTTATGAGGAGAGCGCCGATTCCCGAAGTTTGTCCAGAGCGAGCCGCGGCTCAGCCCTGGTTCGGCAACAGCATGCAGTCGTAGGAGCGCTTCTTCAGGGCGTCGCAGGCAGAGGTCGCGTCTTCCTTGCTCTGGAAGCCAATGAAACGCGCGCGATAAATCGCATTGGCGCCCTTGCCGACAGCTTCCGTGTAGGGCGAGGCAGAAACCAGCGGCGCACCGGCCTCGGACTGGGCCTGCGCGAGGAGCGCGCGGGCAGCATCGGCGCTCGGGGCAGCGGAGATCTGGATTTGCCAGCCGCCTGCCTTGCCGGCCGGCGCTTTCGGTGCCTTGCCGGCATTCATGATTTCGTCCATTGCCGCCGGGCGCTCAAGCGGGACAACTCCGTCATTGGCAAAGCCAAGCGCCTTCGGTGCGGGTGCTGCTGCCTCGTCCGCAACGCGCGGCGCGTTCGCCGGCACGGGAACATCCGTCTGCTCCGCAGCCGAGGCGACCTCGACCTGCTGCTTGGCATTGATGCTTGCAGTCAAGCTGGCGCCACCGGAGGAAGCTCTGCCCATATAGCGGTCGAACAATCCGGCCATCTTGGCATCGCGGCTGCGGGCCGTGCGGCCGCCGAGCACAACGCCAACCACGCGGCGGCTGCCGTCCTTCACGGCGCTGACAATGTTGAAACCGGAGGCATTGGTATAGCCGGTCTTGATACCGTCCATGCCCTGATAGCGGTACATGAGATTGTTGTGGCCGCGGATGGTCTGGCCGCGGAAATTGAAGCTTGCGATGGAGAAGAGGCGATATTCGCCTGGATAGTTCTTCATCAGCGCCACGGCGAGCGTGGACATATCGCGCGCCGTCGTGACCTGACGCTTGTCCGGCAGGCCGGAAGCATTGACGAAGACCGTGCGGCCCATGCCGAGCTGACGGGCCCGCTGGGTCATGAGCCTGGCGAAATTGCTTTCCGAGCCGCCGAGCTTCTCACCCATGGCGGCGGCCGCATCATTGGCCGATTTGACGATCATGCCATAGACCGCCTCGCGCACCGTGATCGTGCCGCCGGCCTTCACGCCGAGCTTTGTCGGCGGACGGGAGGCAGCATATTTCGACATGGTGATCGGTGTATCCCAGGTGATCTTGCCGCGATTGAGCGCCTCGAAGGTGAGATAGAGCGTCATCATCTTCGTCAGCGAAGCCGGATGGTTCAGCGTATCACCGTTTTCCGAGGCAAGAACCTTGCCGGTGCGGGCATCGAGGACGAGGGAAGCGCTACCGGCGAAGGCCGCAACAGGTGCAGAAAGTGCCAGCGACGCGGTCAAAATGGCAGCCAAAAGCCTTCTCATGCACTTCCCCTCATTATACCCGGCGAGTCGCTACAACCGGAATTATGTCCCGTATTGTGACAGATGCCCATAATCTGGCGCGACTTTGAGGCAACGCCCAAGTTTTTTCCAAGCTTTTGTTTCGCTTGGTTAACAGCCGGTCAACAACCCGTTTTCCCTCCGGGATTCAGCAAGGTTTAACGGCGGCATTGGTAGCCTGTGTGACACGATTACAAAGCGGGGTCACGGAAAAAATGGGGCAGTGGAAGCGGCGGCTGAAGCGCATCGCGATCGGCGGCGGGCTGGAAGCGGCGTGGCTGGCGAGCGCTGCCGGGCTCATGAAGGAGGCCCGCGGACGCGGCGTCATCTTCACGCTCCATCATGTGCGCCCGCATGTCGCCCAACCGTTCGAACCGAACCAGCACCTTGAAATAACACCAGAATTTCTGGATTCAACGCTCCGGCGCCTGAGACGGATGGGCTATCGTTTCGTGCCGCTCGATGCGGTGCCCTCCCTGTTGTCGGACCCGCAGGACGATCGCCTGTTCGCCGCTTTCACACTGGATGACGGGTATCGCAACAATCTGATCCATGCCCTGCCCGTCTTCGAACGGCATCAGGCGCCCTTTACCATTTTCATAGCGCAGGGCTTTGCCGAGGGCTCGCACAGCATCTGGTGGGAAACGCTGGCACTGCTGCTTAACCGGGAAAATAGCATCGAGTTCAATTTCGGCCGCGGCAGGGAGAGACTGGCGCTCGATACGCTCGTCCGGAAATGGGACGCCTTCGACAGGCTTGCCGAGTTTATCCACAGGCAGGACGAGAGCCGCGCCCTCGCCGAGGTGGATGCGCTGGCGCGGCGCCACGGGATCGAGCCGCTCGACATTACGCGGAAACTGGTCATGGGACCGCAGGAGCTGCGCAAGCTTTCGGCAAGCCCGCTCGCCAGTCTCGGCGCCCATACTATCAGCCACAGGGCACTTGCCCGCCTGCCGCATGCCGAAGCCCGGATCGAGATGGAAATCTCGGCAGATTATGTCGAATCGATCACCGGCATTCGTCCCCGGACAATCGCTTTTCCCTATGGGACGAAGGAGGCAACAAAGGGCCGTGAAGCGGAGCTTGCGGCAAAGCTCGGCTTTGCCGTAGCCGTGACAACACAGCCGGGCTTTCCGGCAGCAAGCCAGCCCACCTATATGCCGCGTATCTCGCTCAACGGCTTTTACCAGAGGTCACGCTATGTTTCGGCGCTGGCATCAGGCATTCCATTGAAACTGCTTGGGAAATAGGTTCTTTACGGGTACATCCGCACCTTGTCCCAGCCCCCCTCGGGCGTCGGCCGGCGGAATTCGATCCGGTCGTGCAGCCGGAACTTCTGGTCTTTCCAGAACTCGATCGAGGTCGGGCGGATCCGGAAACCAGACCAGTAAGACGGGCGCGGAATATCGCCGATGGCGTAGCGCGTGGTGTATTCGGCAACCGCCTTCTCCAGGGCAAAACGGCTTTCGAGCGGGCGCGACTGCTTGGAAGCCCAGGCGCCGATGCGGCTGCCGCGGGCACGGGTCGCAAAGTAGGCGTCGGCCTCTGCGTCGGTGACCAGTTCAACAGGGCCGCGAACGCGCACCTGACGGCGCAGCGTTTTCCAGTGGAAACACATGGCAGCTTTCTTCTGTCCCAAGATTTCGCGACCTTTCTGACTCTCGAAATTCGTGTAGAAGACGAATCCGTCGGTATCGAAACCCTTCAGGAGAACCATGCGGACATTGGGCAGCCCATCTTCATCGACCGTCGCGAGCGCGACAGCATTGGGGTCGTTGAGTTCGGAAGCCTCCGCCTCCTTCAGCCACTCCCCAAAGAGCTTGAAGGGCTCTTCACTTTCCGTAAAGTCACCAGCTGTTAACCCGTTTGCCGACATATTAATTCAAATCCCGAGGTTTCTAAAAACTGACCCAGCCTCTCAGACTGGGGAAGGATGCAGGGTGGAAGTCATAGCAAAGACACATCGCCATACAAAGGGTTCGCTGCGCCGCAGCGTCAGACTCTCCATCGTCGGTATTGCGATCCTGTCACTTTCCGGCTGCATGACCGGGGGGTTCGACTTCCTGAGCTCGGCAAAGGTGGATCGTTCGGTTGCGACCGGCACGGTGCCGCAGCCCGCCCCGAGCACCGATACGCTTTCCGACGAAATGACGGTGCGCAACGCCGTGACGTCGGCCGATATCCAGAAACTCGAGGGGCAGCCGCTTCCCTGGGCCAATGCCTCGACCGGCAGCGCCGGCGTCATCGACACGATCGTCGAGAATAATGATGCCGGTCAGGTCTGCCGGCAATTCCGCACGACACGCCATTCCTATGTCGGTATCGCCAAATTCTACGGCAAGACCTGCCTTGTCGGCGGCGGAAACTGGCAGCTTCTGAGCTTCCAGCCGGAAAGCTGATCCGCTCCTTTACCCGTTTTGCGGCGTTGGCCACCCTGAAACTTCAGGGTTAATGCGGCGTGCCGATTCGCTTCAATGTTTAGTGAAAGACTAACCATTAGCGGCAAAACACCCCATATCCAGCTTCGGAAATAAGAAGTGATTAGCAACTCTCCCGCACGATCTGCCGACGAGCGTGCTTTCCTGTCGTGAACCGGGAGGCGCGTCATGAGTTGAGATTCGGTTTCCGGGAGCGCCACGAGGAAGATGCCTCCCGGATTGCGACAGCGGCGGTGCGAACAATGCGTGATCCATATAAGGTTCTGGGCGTCAAGCGCGACGCGGATGCGGACGAAATCAAGGCGGCCTGGCGCAACATGGCCAAGGCCGTGCATCCCGATCACAATCAGGGCGACCCCACGGCCACCGCGCGTTTCGCCGAGATCGGCCGCGCCTATGAAACACTGAAAGATCCGCGAAAGCGCAATCTCTTCGACAGCGCCGTACGCATGGCTGAAGCAAAGAAGCAGGAGCAGACGATCATGCAGCAGCGTCAAGCTGCGCATGAGGCTGCCGCCCGCGCCAAGGCCGCTCAGGCCAATGCCGAGCGGGTGATGGAAGAGCTTGCACGCGCCAATGCCAGTGCACAGAAGGCCGCAGCGGCAGGTGCCAAGCAGCAGCAGCAGGCAGGCTCGACCGAAGCGGCAGAAGAGATGGTCGAGCGCATCTTTGGCGCACAAGCGACCCGCAGCGCCGGCGCGCAGGCGCAACCGCAGACACAGCAAGCATACTCTCAGCAGGCGCACTCCCAGCAGGCACAGGCCAAGCCGCATGCAGCCGAGGCGGCCAGGCAGCCGGAACAGGATACAGCAGAATCCGAAACCGCCAGGGCGGAGGATGAGCAGACGGAGGCCACGACCGGCACTGGCGTCAACATGTCCCTGCCGCTCAGCCTTCTGACCTCGCTGGTGCGCCGCTTCACCGGTACCGGTCAGCCAGGCCCTGAAAAAGCACCGGATGAGGTGGCAACTGCCACCGTGACGATCGAAGACATCATGAGGGGCAGCTGGACGACGGTTTCTCTTCCGGAAG
Source organism: Rhizobium sp. BK379 (assembly GCF_014193955.1). Classification (NCBI taxonomy): domain Bacteria; kingdom Pseudomonadati; phylum Pseudomonadota; class Alphaproteobacteria; order Hyphomicrobiales; family Rhizobiaceae; genus Rhizobium; species Rhizobium sp. BK379. The sequence goes on along the minus strand of NZ_JACIAD010000002.1, from coordinate 836,846 downwards.
GCCGTGAAGTCGGCTTTGCCCTGCCAGCCGGCACGACCGAAGGCCATCAGGTCCGGCTCAAGGGCCAGGGATTCAAGTTGCCGGGCATGCAACGCGGCGATGCCGTCATCAACATCCATATCGCGCCCGATCCGAGATTCACCGTCGATGGTTTCGACGTGCATGCCGTGCTGCCGCTCAACATCGAGAACGCAGTGCTTGGCACCGAAGCGCGCGTCGATGGTCCGCAGGGACCGGTCAATGTAACGGTCCCCGCCTGGTCCGGTTCCGACAAGACGATCCGCATTCCCGACCAGGGGCTGACCAACGACAGCGGTGGAAAAGGCGATCTCGTCGTCGAATTGCGCATTATGTTGTGGGAAAAACCTGACGATAAGGTCACCGATCTCATGCGCAGCATGCGTGAAGGGCTATTTTTATGAAATTTTGGTGACAATCGCACCCTTTGTTACGATGCCTAACAGTTGATGATCTTGGGCCTGCTTGAACCGATTAACGGCCTATGCCATAGGCAGGATCATCAGAATTCCTAGGGAAGCGAAATATGGCTCAAGCATCCGGCCTCATGGCAGGCAAACGCGGCGTCATCATGGGTGTCGCCAACAATCGTTCGATTGCGTGGGGTATTGCCAAGGCCATTCATGCGCAGGGCGGAGAAGTTGCATTCACCTATCAGGGCGATGCCCTGAAGAAGCGCGTGGAGCCCCTGGCTGCCGAAATCGGCGCCGTCATGGTCGGCCATTGCGACGTCAGCGACGAATCGACGATCGATGCCGTTTTCGAAAACGTCGAGAAGCTGTGGGGCAAGATCGATTTCATCGTGCATGCGATCGGTTTCTCCGACAAGGACGAGCTGACCGGCCGTTACGTCGATACGACGCCTGACAATTTCACCAAGACCATGCAGATCTCCGTCTACTCCTTCACGTCGGTCGCGCGCCGCGCCGAGAAGCTGATGACGGAAGGCGGTTCGATGCTCACGCTCACCTATTACGGTGCTGAGAAGGTGATGCCGAACTACAACGTCATGGGCGTTGCCAAGGCGGCACTCGAAGCGAGCGTCAAATATCTCGCCGTCGACCTCGGACCGAAGAACATCCGCGTCAACGCCGTTTCGGCAGGCCCGATCAAGACGCTTGCGGCCTCCGGCATCGGCGATTTCCGCTACATCCTCAAGTGGAACGAGTATAACGCGCCGCTGCGTCGTACCGTGACCATCGAGGAAGTGGGCGATGTCGGCCTCTACCTGCTCTCGGACCTGTCGCGTTCCGTGACGGGTGAAGTGCATCACGCCGACAGCGGCTATCATGTCATCGGCATGAAGGCTGTGGACGCGCCTGACATTTCCGTCATCAAGGACTGAGCGTCCTTACCTGCGAAGCGGAGCCGATCCCCGTGCTTATCTATGTGATCAGACACGGCCAGACCGACTGGAATGCGGAACGCCGCCTGCAGGGGCAGAAGGATATTCCGATCAATGCGATCGGCCGCGAACAGGCAAGACAGAACGGGATCGCCCTTGCGGCGGTCCTGAAGGGCGAGGATACGGAATTCGATTTCGTCGCAAGCCCGCTCGGGCGCACGCGCGAGACCATGGAGATCATGCGATCAGCCATGGGGCTTCCGCCCAAGGACTATCGAACCGACGAACGCCTGGTCGAAGTCTCCTTTGGCGACTGGGAAGGCTATACGATAAAGCAGCTCAGGGTCTCTCAGGCCGAGCGAGTGACGGAACGCAACATCAACAAGTGGGATTTCATTCCGCCGGGCGAGGATGCGGAAAGCTACGAGATCATGTCGTGGCGAACAGGCGCATGGCTGAATTCAGTCGACCGGCCAACCGTTTGCGTCACCCATGGCGGCGTCATCAGAAGCCTGTTCAAGCTAATCTCCAACCTTCCCAAGGATGTCGCCTCCGAAGGCGAAATCCCGCAGGACCGGATTTTGAGGATCGAGACGTCGCGAGGCCAGATCGGCTGGATCTGATCCTGCAGATCCTTGCTTACTTGACGATGTCGAGATCGTTGATGACGCGCTTGCCGTCGACTTCCGTATAGAAGATCACAACCTTGACGCCGGCCTTCAGGCCTTCGAAATCGAATTCCTCGGGCGCCTGATAGGTCTTGCCGTCATCCAGCGTCAGGACGAGATTGGTAGTGTCGACCTTCTTGATCGTCGCCTCGACATCGGCACTCTCGGCAAAACTGCTCATGGGCGAAAGAAAATTTGCCGTCGCCAGAAGCGTAGCAATAACGAAACGCATGTCGGCAATCCCCTTTAAGCGCTGCCATGGATATCGAGTGGCCACAGATAAACTCCTGAATATGGCGAAAATTGCCCGGAAGAATGGCTTTCGGCGCCCAATTGATGAATAGGATTTTACGGATAATCAAGAGGCCCGTTTAACCGTCTTTTTCTCTCTGTTTACGTGATTTAGCGGCCGCGAATGCGCGCAATCGTAAATTAACCCCTGCCCCCTAAAGTCGGCGCGAATGTAGGGGTGTGTGATTTGCAATTCCGGCTGAGCAACGGCAACCAGCTGCGGCGTGTTCTGAAGAATACGCGCGTCTCTCTGCTGGTTTCCGCCATCGTGGCCATCGTCGTTATTGCCGTCGGCTTTGCACTCGACCGCGCGAATACTGCTGCCTATCTGCGCGAGCTGCACATCCGCACTGAAAACGAGACCAACCTGATCCGTGCCCGCGTGATGGCGCAGATCAATATGGATATTACCGCCGTCCGCGACCTTTCCAACCTGATCTCGCTCAGCACGCAGACGAACGAGGCGGAGATGGAGCGGCAGATCAACTGGCTGCTGATCCAGAACCCGCATTTCATCAATATTACGCTCGCGCCCGATTTCATCGTCAAATCGGTCTATCCGGCGCAATCCGACAAGGACCGAATCGGCAAGGATGTGCGCGAGCGGCTGATGGAGCGCATGTCGATCAGCCGCAATGCCGGCGACCAGTCGGCACGCTTCTACGGCCCCTTCAAGACGACGGATGCAGAAAACGCCTTCGCGATCTTCTTTCCGGTTTTCGTCAAACAGAACGGCCAGCGCCGCATCTGGGGCGCGGTCGAGGTGGTCATAGACCAAAACATGTTCTACGAGTCGACCGGCCTGATGCCAGCGCGCAACAGCGAAAATCAGGAGCGCTATCCGCATCTCGACCATCTTTCGATCGCGGTGCGCGACATCGGCATTCCGAATGAGACGGCTGCGCCCTTCTTCGGCCCCGCCAATATTTACGAAAAGGACCCGCTCCGCCGCAAGATGAGCTTCGCGGGCGGGCGATGGGAACTGGCGGCAGTGCCGAACGACGGCTGGCACGCGGTTCCCGGCAATCGGCATGAATTGCGATTGATCATCGTCGCCGCGGGCTGCGTGATCATCATCCCGATCTTTTTCGCGACCCTGCTGCTCGGCGAACGCAACCGTAACATCACGCAGCTCGAGGCCCGCGAAGCCAAACTTCTCGAACTGTCGCAGCGCCTTAACCTGGCGCTGGAATCTTCCCGCATCGGCATATGGGAGTTGCAGGAGAACGCCACCAACCTTTCCTGGGACGCCCGTGCATCCACCCTTCACGGCCTCAAGTCGATCGAAGGCAGCCGGCCGCTGGAAGTGTGGCTTTCGACGATCGTGCCCGAAGACCGCGAAATCGCCGAGGTTCATTTCTTCGGCTGCAGCATCGCGGGAGAAGCCTGCACCGCGCAGTACAGGGTGATGCGGGAAGACGGCCGGATCCGCCACCTGCGCTCCATCGGCGCCTTCTATACGGATGCCGGCGGCACAGGAAAAACAATCGGCATCGTCTGGGATGTGACAGCCGATGCGGAAGTCACCAACACGCTTCGCCTTGCCAAGGAAACGAGCGAGCTCAAGAATGCCGAGCTGGAACTCGCGCTGGAAGAACTTTCGAGCCGCGAGGCGGAGCTTTCCGAACTCTCCGGCAAGCTCGACCTCGCGCTCGATTCCTATCAATGCGGCATCTGGGAGGCCATTCTCGGCAAGCGCGGCTCGATCTGGGACGAGCGCATGCACGAGCTCTACGGATTGAAGCAGAGCAATGCCTTCGTGACCGAAGACGCCTGGCTCTCCTGCATTCACCCCGATGATCGCGGACTGGCGCTCGAAAGCGCCCGCCATTTCAAGCAAGTCGGAGACACGCATACGCTCGTCTGCCGCGTGCCGGATGAAAATGGCGGCCTGCGCTACGTGCGCTCCGTCGGCAAGGTGCATCGCACGCCGGCCGGCGAGATGAAGATCATCGGCATCGCCTTCGATTCGACCGAGGATGCGTTGATGACGCTGCGCCTCAAGGCCGCGAAGGATGAGGCGATCACCAAAAACATCGAGCTGGAACTCGCCAAGAACAGGATCGAGCACAACTCCCTGCACGACCCGCTGACCTCGCTCGCCAATCGCCGCAAGCTTGATATCGCACTGGAAAACCTGACGGATGCCGGCCGCGGCGAGCGGCAGAAATTCGCGATCCTGCATATCGACCTCGACCGCTTCAAGGAAATCAACGACACGCTCGGGCATGCCGCCGGCGACGCGATGCTGGTGCATGCTTCACGCGTACTTTCAAGAAGCCTGCGCGACAGCGATGTCGTTGCGCGTATCGGCGGTGATGAGTTCGTCATCCTCTCCTTCGACGTGGGCGATAAGGAGATGGCGGAGCTTGCCGGCCGCGTCATCGAGGAAATGCGCCAGCCGATCGATTTCCAGGGCTTTCCCTGCCGTTGTGGTGTGTCGATCGGTATTGCGCTGGCGAACGGCATCCATGTCGACGCCCGCAAGGTCCTGATCAATGCCGATATCGCGCTCTACCGGGCCAAGAGCCTCGGCCGCAATCGTTTCGAATTTTTCAACCACAATCTGCAGGCCGACATCATCAACAATAAACGCACGGCTGATGAAATCCTGGCCGGGATCGACAACGGCGAGTTCACGGCCTGGTACCAGCCGCAGTTCAGCGCCCGCACGATGAAACTGACCGGTGTCGAGGCGCTGGTGCGCTGGCGCCATCCCTCCAGGGGCTTGCTCACGCCGGACAAGTTCCTGCGCATTGCCGACGAGATCAATGTCGTGCAGACGCTCGACCGCATCGTGCTGGAGACCGCTCTGCGCGACAAGATGCGCTGGGCGGCACAGGGTATCTTCATACCAAAAATCTCCGTCAACGTTTCGGCACGGCGCCTGCATGATGGCAGCCTTCTGGAATCGCTCGAAGGCCTGCAGATCCGTCCCGGCGAAATTTCCTTCGAGCTGGTGGAATCCATTTTCCTCGATGAAAGCGAGGACGTGGTTTCGCATAACCTCGAACGGATCAAGGCACTCGGCATCGATATCGAGATCGACGATTTCGGTACCGGTCATACGTCGATCGTGTCGCTGCTCAAGCTCAAGCCAAAACGGCTGAAGATCGACCGGCAGCTCGTAAAGCCGATCGTCGCCTCCTCCCAGGAGCGCGCGCTCGTCAGTTCCATCATCGAAATCGCCCGCTCGCTCGGCGTGGAGACAGTTGCCGAGGGCGTCGAGACACTCGCCCACGCAGAATTGCTGCGCGATCTCGGCTGCGATCTCCTGCAGGGTTACGCCTTCGCACGCCCCCTCTCCTTCGATGATTTCGCCATCGAGGCGCGCGGCACGGCCTGGCTGCTGGCATCCTAGAGCGCTGTGCATCCATTCGTACGTACGAAGGCAAAATTCCGAAATACCATTTCCGCGATCGCACCATCAGGCGCAAAGAAAGGCTTTTGCCTGAACGGTTTTTTGGCCTATGAGTGTCGCGCCTTTTTGAGTAATGGCGCGGCCGGTGACGACCGGCTCCGCGCATCCGGCGGGAACACATGTCGCACAATACATTCGGTCATCTCTTCCGTGTAACCACCTGGGGCGAAAGCCACGGGCCGGCGCTCGGCGCCGTCGTCGACGGCTGCCCTCCGGGACTGCGCTTCAAGCTGGAGGACCTGCAGGTCTGGCTCGACAAGCGCAAGCCCGGCCAGAGCCGTTTCGTCACCCAGCGGCGCGAAGACGACCTGGTAAATGTTCTCTCCGGTGTGATGATGGATGCCGACGGCGAGACGATGATTACGACCGGCACGCCGATCTCCATGCTGATCGAAAATACCGACCAACGCTCCAAGGATTACGGCGACATTGCCCGGCAGTATCGCCCCGGCCATGCCGACTATACCTATGATACGAAATACGGCATCCGCGACTATCGCGGCGGCGGCCGGTCCTCTGCCCGCGAGACGGCAGCCCGCGTTGCGGCAGGCGGCATTGCCCGGCTCGTCGTGCCCGGTGTCACCATCCGTGGCGCGCTTGTGCAGATCGGCAAGCACAAGATCAACCGCGCCAACTGGGACTGGGATCAGGTCGGGCAGAACCCGTTCTTCTCTCCCGATGCCGAGATCGTGCCCGTCTGGGAAGAGTATCTCGACGGCATCCGCAAGGCCGGCTCTTCGATCGGCGCCGTCGTCGAGGTGATTGCCGAAGGCGTGCCGGCCGGCCTCGGCGCACCGATCTACAGCAAGCTCGACCAGGATATCGCTTCGCTGCTGATGTCGATCAATGCCGTGAAGGGCGTGGAAATCGGCAACGGTTTTGCTGCCGCCGAAACGAGTGGCGAGGACAATGCCGACGAGATGCGTATGGGCAATGACGGCAAGCCGATTTTCCTGTCCAACAATGCCGGCGGCATTCTTGGTGGGATTTCGACCGGCCAGCCGGTTATTGCCCGCTTCGCCGTCAAGCCGACCTCATCCATTCTCACCGAACGGCAGTCGATCGATGCCGACGGCAAGAATGTCGATATCCGCACCAAGGGCCGTCATGACCCCTGCGTCGGCATCCGTGCCGTGCCGATCGGCGAGGCGATGATCGCCTGCGCCGTTGCCGACCACTATCTTCGCGACCGCGGCCAGACCGGCCGGCTGAAATAGGACTTGTCCCATGCCTTATGACCAGAAGCGTGTTGTCGATGCTATCAGGGCCTTCGAAGCCGGCGAGATCGTCGTCGTCATGGATGACAATGATCGTGAAAACGAGGGCGACCTGATCGTCGCCGCCGTGCACGCGACGCCGGAAAAGATGGCTTTCATCGTGCGCCACACGTCGGGCATCGTCTGCGCGCCGATGCCGAAGGAAGAGGCCAAGCGACTGAACCTCAACGCGATGGTGGCGGAAAACGATTCCGCGCACACCACCGCCTTCACCGTTTCCGTCGATTTCAAGCACGGTACGACGACGGGCATTTCCGCCGACGACCGCACGCTGACAGTGCGCAACCTTGCCAACCCGAATGTCGGCGCGTCGGATTTCGTCCGCCCGGGGCACATTTTCCCGCTGGTCTCCCGCGAAGGCGGCGTGCTGATGCGCTCCGGACATACGGAAGCGGCAGTCGATCTCTGCAAGCTTGCCGGCCTGCCGCCGATCGGCGTCATCTCCGAACTCGTCAATGACGACGGCACGGTGACGCGCGGCCCGCAGGTCGTGGATTTCGCCGAGCAGCACGGGCTGAAGCTTCTGTCGGTCGCCGACCTCATTGCTTATCGCCAGCGCAAGGAAACGCTGATCGAGCTCGGTTCGAGCTTCGATATCGAGACACCGTTCGGAAAGGCCAAGGCGCACACCTATTCCCTACCCTGGGATCCGATGCAGCATCTCGCCGTCGTCTTCGGCGATATCAGGGATGGCGTCGATATTCCGGTGCGCCTGCATCCGGAAAACGTCGCCGACGATCTGTTCGGCAAGCGCAAACCGGTCGACTTCTACATGCAGAAGATCGCTGAACAGGGCCGTGGCGTCATCGTCTACCTGCGTGAAGGCTCGGTCGGCGTCGGCCATTACGACAATGGCCGCAAGGCCCGCAATCAGGGCCGCGAGGCCCATGTCGAGGCACAGACACGCGACAGCGAATGGCTGGAAATCGGCCTCGGCGCACAGATTCTGAAGGATCTTGGCGTCAGCTCCATCAAGCTTCTGACCAGCCGCGAGCGGCACTATGTCGGCCTGGAAGGTTTCGGCATCAAGATTTCCACCACCGAGATCTGCTGACCGGCGATCCCTTCCGCTCTCAAGGAGAAGGGATCATCCTTTCCAGCCGTCCAGATAGACGACTTTCTCCACGCCGGCGAAACGCGCCAGACGCTCCAGTTCTGCCTCCAGCTTTTCGAGCCGCCCGGCGGATGTCTTGACACGCGGTTCCAGCCATAGCCTTTTGACGTCCAGCGTGCCGTTCTTGCGGTCGGCCTTCATGTCGATACGGCCGATGAGCCTGTCGCCTTCCAGGAGCGGAAACACGTAGTAGCCATATTCGCGCTTCGGCTCCGGGACGAAGATTTCGATGCGGTAGAAGAAACCGAACAGTCGCTCTGTCCGGTTTCTGTCCCGGATCATCGGGTCAAACGGGCTGAGCACCCGGATTCGCGGCGGTGCTTCAGGATAGTCATCGAGCGTGCCAAGGAAATCGGCTGAAGCCCAGGAGGAACGTGGCTTGCCGCCAAGGGCCGGTTCGATCAGCACCTCGATCAATTCATCCCGATGATCAGCCACCCAAGCCTTTGCCTCATCCGGCGAGAGCAGGTCCCAGAAGGCTGCGATTTCGCCGTGCGTGGCAAAGCCCAGACGGGCAAGCGCGCTGCGGCAGGCCCAGTCGACGAATTCCTCGCGGCTTACCACCGGTTCGTGGAATTCGGCAGGGATGACGCGTTCGGCGAGATCATAGATCTTCTGGAAATTGGAGCGGCCGGCGATCGCGAATTTGCCGGTGCGCCAGAAATATTCGAGCGCTGTCTTGTTCGGGTGCCAGTTCCACCAGCCGCCGGAAACATGCCCGTCCGCCTTCATGTCGCGCGCCAGGATCGCGCCGTTCTTGGCCACCCGTTCAAAGGTCTCCTCGAAGGAGGCTTCAAAGCCTTCGCCACGCCATTTGCGCCAGCGCTCGATGATTGCCTTCTCCTCGTCGAGGAACTTGTGCTTCCAATATTTGAAGAAGGCGCTGGGCAGGATGGAGGCATCGTGCGTCCAGTGCTCGAAGAGCGAGCCATCCTTCTCCAACAGCGCGGTCAAGTGTTCGCGCCGGTAGGTCTGGTTGCGGGAAAAGAGAATCTGGTGATGGGCGCGCTCCACCGTCTGGATGCTGTCCACCTGCACGAAGCCGAGATCATGAATGAGGTCCAGCAGGCCGGCCTTGGTCAACGCGCGGTTCGGAGGCGCGCTCAGACCTTGCTTGGCGAGAAAGATACGGCGGGCATCGGAATTGGAGAGCAGATTCGTCATCCAGCCATCATAGCGCGGAAAATCTTCCTAGCCACCCGATACGATATTCCAGCCGATTTGATTTTGATCCTTTATCGGGTCATCAGCGCTCTATAAAAGCGGGAATTCAAACACGGGGACCAGAATTGAATATTCGTTTCGAGAGCGCAGGCGCCAGTTTCGGAGCAAGGGTAGCGGTCGAGCCGCTGACGCTGTCTCTCACCGAAAACCGCCTCGGCGTCATCGGGCTCAATGGCTCCGGCAAGACCACTTTCGCGCGGATGGTCAATGGGCTCATGAAACCCACCACGGGCAAGGTTATCGTCAATGGACGGGATACGCGCGACGAGAAGACGGCGCTTGCCGAAGTCGGCTTCATCTTCCAGTCGCCGCAGAACCAGATCATCCTGCCGATCGTCAGGGACGACATCGCTTTTGGACTGAAAGGCCGAGGCCTCACAAAGGCGGAGATCGAGAAAAAGGTCGAGCTGGTGCTCGCCCGGTTCAATGCCGAGGAACTGGCTCCTCGCCGGGCGCATGAGCTTTCGGGCGGCGAGCTGCAGATCGCGGCGCTTTGCTCGGTGTTGGCGACGGGTCCCGATATCCTTATCCTCGACGAGCCAACCAACCAGCTCGACCTGCGCAACCGCGCTCTGGTGCAGAAGACCATCGACGGGCTCGAAGAAAATGTCGTCGTCATCACCCATGATCTTGAATTGATTTCAGGTTTCGAGCGAGTGCTGCTGTTCCACGAAGGCAAGCTGGCAGCCGATGCGCCGGCAGCAGAAGCGATCGCCCACTACAGGGAGCTTGCGGCCTGATGCAGTCACTTTATCTCGAAGGCAACAGCGCCCTGCACCGGCTTTCGCCTCGGGCAAAGATCTTTTCGCTCTTCCTGCTCGGCTTAGTGCTGTTCATCAGCAACAATATTCCGCTGCTCGCAGTCGTCATGCTGCTGACCGTGCTCGCCTATCGCAGCGTCGGCATGCCGAAGAAGGAATCAGCCGCTCGGCTGAAACCGATCCTCCTGACAATCGCGTTCGTGGCGCTCGTCACCTTTATTGTTAATCCGTGGCATCAAGCTTTGGCAACGTTGCTACGGCTGACTGCGCTGATGCTGTTTGCCGCCGCCGTGACGGCCACAACGACGATCGCCCAGTTCATGGACGAGATAACGACGCTTGTGCGGCCACTGGAACGCATCGGCTGGGTGAAGGCCACTGATGTTGGTTTGGCGGTCGGTCTCGTGCTGCGTTTCGTGCCCGAGATCATTGCCCGTTACCATGCGATCAGCGAGGCACATGCGGCTCGCGGGCTGAAAGTGCGACCGACGACGATCCTTACCCCGCTCATCATTTTAACGCTGAGGGATGCGGATAATGTTGCTGCGGCAATTGACGCACGCGGCATTCGACGGCATGTCAGTTAACGTTTTGTGAATTGGAGATCACGATGAGCACGCGCGACCTCGTTCTTACCGCTCTTTTCGCCGCGATCATCGTGGCCCTCGGCCTGTTGCCGCCTATTTATGTCGGTATTGTCGCAGTTCCGATTACTGCACAATCGCTCGGCGTGATGATGGCAGGCGTCGTCCTTGGCGCAAAACGTGGCTCTATTGCAGTGCTTATTGTAATTGCGCTTGTCGCAATGAACCTACCGGTGCTTTCGGGCGGCCGCGGCGGAATGACGGCCCTTGTCGCCCCTACCTCAGGTTTCCTGTATGGCTGGGTGTTCGCTGCTTTTGTTACAGGCTTCCTCAGCGAGCGGCTGGTCAACGCCGGACAGTCAGGCCTCGTGCAGACGGTGAGCTTTTTCCTTGCTGCCGTCATCGGCGGCATCTTCGTGCTCTATCCATTTGGCATTATCTTTGCGGCTATTGTGGCCGATGTCACCTTGCAGAAGGCCTTCCTCGGCAGCCTTTTCTACGTCCCTGGGGACGTCCTCAAGGCCTTCGTAGCGGCCCTTGTTGGCCGAGCTGTTATGGTCGGCTATCCGTTGCTGCCGGTTCGCGCCTAATCCAGGAAGCCATAGAGCCAGTCGCGCGTTTCTTCGGGAAGCGTGACCGGCTCGCCGTCCTCACGGCTGCGTGCCTGCCAGGTGATCTCAACTTCGGCGGCACGCTCGTCTTCGATCTCGGCAGCGATAAGGAAGCCGATGGAACGGACGCCGATCTTATCGACGCCAGCAGTGAAGGTTACCGTCTCGTGATAGTGCAGTGGCCGGTGAAGGATGCAGGACACCTTGGCAGGAGTGTAAACAGGCTCGTCTTCTACGCCGGGTCTCAATGACCAGAAACCTGCAAGTACGGATTCCGCATAGGAAATATAGGAGGCCAGAAACATCTGGCCGTTCATATCGACATCGCGAAACGGCACACGCAATTCCACCATGTCCGGGCGGTTCGTCTTACTCATTTACTGGTCTGCCTTGCAGGTTATCACTGCGACCCTAGCACGGGGTCCGGCGATGTAAACGAAACAATTAAAATAGCGTAAACGCCGGCACATGGCTCTTAACTGCGGCTATGCGGCTTGTTGAAATCGGCAGGCAGTGCCCCATCTCGTGTGGATCATGACATATACGACCGATAGAGTGCCGACATGAGCACCCGTCTTTACGAACATCCCATCTTTCTCGAGCACGTGACGCCGTCTGGCCATCCCGAGCGCTCCGACCGTATCCGTGCGCTGAATGTGGCGCTGGAGCATCCGAACTTCGAGCGGCTGGACCGCAAGCAAGCCCCTCAGGCAAACGAGGATGCGGTGCTGCTTGCCCATCCGGAAGAACACCTAATCGCGGTCATGCGGCAGATCCCCGAAGAGGAAGACAAGATCAACCAGCTCGAAGCCGATACCTATGCCAGCCAGAAGAGCCTGCAGGCGGCGCTGACCGGCATCGGCGGAGCGATGGCTGCCGTCGACGACGTGTTCCGCGGCAAGGCGGACAATGTGTTCGTTGCCGCCCGCCCGCCGGGACATCACGCCGAGAAGATGACCGCCATGGGCTTCTGCTTCTTCAACAATGCGGCGATTGCCGCCCGCCATGCGCAGAAGGCGCATGGCGCAGAACGTGTGGCCATCGTCGATTGGGACGTGCACCATGGGAACGGCACGCAGGATATTTTCTGGGACGATCCTTCCGTGCTTTTCTGCTCCACCCACCAGATGCCACTCTATCCCGGCACGGGGGCAAAGGACGAGAATGGCGCGCATGGCACCATCGTCAATGCACCGCTTTCGCCCAATGTCGGCAGCGATCATTTTCGCGAGGCCTTCAAGTCGCGCGTGCTGCCGGCGCTTACCGATTTCCGGCCCGACCTCATCATCATCTCTGCCGGGTTCGACGCCCATCACCGCGATCCATTGGCGCAGATCAACCTGACAGGCGAGGATTTCGACTGGGCAACAGGCCGGCTTCTCGAAGTTGCCGACCGTAGTGCCAATAACCGGGTCGTCAGCCTGCTCGAAGGCGGGTATGATCTGGAAGGACTCGCCGAATCGGCAGGCATGCATATTCTGAGAATGATGAAGGGTTGAGAATGACTGACAGCGCCAAGCCGGAGGTTTCCGGCCTTTCCTTCGAAAAGGCGGTTGCCGAACTCGAAAGCATCGTTGCGCGCCTCGAACGCGGCGACGTGGCGCTGGATGAATCCATCGAGATCTACGAGCGCGGCGAAGCCCTGAAGAAGCATTGCGAGACGCTGCTTTCGGCCGCCGAAAACCGCATCGAGAAGATCCGCCTCGACCGCGCCGGCAAACCGCAGGGCGTGGAACCGCTCGACGGCGCCTGAGACGCGTACCGAAACTCCCTTTCAAGACACTTGGCGACCGGCTTCTGACCGATCTATGATCCCTCGATAGATATCAAGGGAACAGCAAGATGACGGACAGATTGAAGGGCAAGGTCGCCATTATCTCGGGTGGCGCGACCGGCATGGGCGGCGCTGCCTCGAAGCTCTTTGCGGCTGAGGGCGCGCGCGTCGCCATCATCGATCGCAATGGCGAGGCGGCAGCGAAAACCGTCGATGAAATCCGCACTGCGGGCGGCGAAGCCGAATATTGGACGGCCGACGTCTCCGAAGAGGCAGCCGTCAATGCCGCGGTCGCCGGCGTCGAGGAACGCTACGGGCCGGTGACCGTGCTTTTCAATCATGCCGGCACGATCGTCATCAAGCCGTTCCTGGAAACCACGCTGCAGGAATGGGATTGGCTGCACGCCGTCAACGTGCGTTCGATGTTTTTGATGACCAGGGCCGTACTGCCCAAAATGATCGAAGCCGGCGGCGGATCGATCGTCTGCACTTCATCGATCTCGGCGGTTGCCGCCACGCCGATGGAAGTGCTCTACGATACGACGAAAGGCGCGGTGCATATGTTTGCGCGTGCCATCGCGGTCGAATTCCGGGACCGCAACATCCGCTGCAATGCCGTCTGCCCCGGCTTCATCCGCACACCGCACGGCTTGCGCGAAGTGAAGGAATTGCAGGCGCATGGCGTCGATGTTTCGGACGCAGCGATTGCCGCGCAGCAGGGCCGGATCGGCGAGCCAGAGGATGTCGCCCGTGCGGCGCTCTATCTTGCCAGCGATGAATCGATCTTCGTCAATGGGGCGCATCTTTTCGTCGACAATGGCTTCACGGCGATCTGAGCGCTTAGCCGCTATCTGACAAACTGACCCTTTCGCCACAGACCGGCAGACGCTATCTGTGGCCCAGGCCTTTGTGATCGGAGTGCGTCATGTCCTTCTTCCCCGGTAAAGATCCCCTCCCCGGCGATGCCTTCGCCTGCGATGCGATCGAAAACCTGATCATCCCGCGCACCAGCGATATCGGTGGCTTCCAGGTGCGTCGTGCCCTGCCGACGCGCCAGCGCCGGCTTGTCGGGCCATTCATTTTCTTCGATCGCATGGGACCGGCGATCCTGAAGCCGGATGAGGCGCTGGACGTGAAGCCGCATCCGCATATCGGGCTCTCAACCGTCACCTATCTCTTTGACGGGGAAATCCGCCATCTCGACAGCCTCGGAACGGAAAAGGTCATCCGGCCCGGCGACATCAACCTGATGACGGCCGGGCGCGGCATCGTGCATTCGGAGCGCACGCCGGACAATCTGCGCGGCCATCCGCTCTCCATGTCCGGCCTGCAGACATGGCTGGCGCTGCCCGACGACAAGGAGGAGATCGATCCTTCCTTTGCCCATACCGAAAAGGGCGACATGCCTGTTATCGACGATGGAGGGGTGACCGGCCGTGTTGTAATCGGCTCGTTCGAAGGGCTGAAATCGCCGGTGAAGGTTTTCACCGATACGCTCTATGCGGATATTGCCCTGCAGCCGGGCGCGAAATTTCCCTTCGACGCCGCCCATGAAGAACGCGCGGTCTATGTGCTCTCGGGCGAGGTCGTCATAGCCGGCGACCGGTTCGCCCCAGACCAGCTTCTCGTTTTCCGGCCAGGCGATGCGATCACGCTCGAAGCGGGCGTCGAGGGCTGTCATCTGATGCTGTTCGGCGGTGCTGCACTCAACTCGAAACGCTACATATGGTGGAATTTCGTATCTTCCTCGAAAGAGCGGATCGAGAAAGCCAAGGAGGAGTGGCGCACCGGCCGCTTCGATATCGTCCCCGGCGACGAAGAGGAATTCGTGCCTTTGCCGGAGGGCTGAAGTGCTCTAAGGTGAAAATCTTGCGGTTATGCAAATGTAGTTGTTTTGCCGCAATTCAATCGAATAAAGCAAAGCCGATCAGTCAAAGAAGAGCGCCCGCCCGTGACACAATCCCCGAAGACCCCGCTGCTCGATCAGGTCACCTATCCTGCCGACCTGCGCAAGCTCGAGGACCGCGACCTGCCGCAGCTGGCACGCGAAGTCAGGGACGAAATGATCGACGCCGTGTCCCGCACCGGCGGGCATCTCGGCGCAGGTCTTGGCGTGGTGGAGCTGACGATCGCGATCCATAACGTCTTCAATACGCCTGACGACCGGCTGATCTTCGATGTCGGCCACCAGTGTTATCCACACAAGATCCTGACGGGGCGCCGCGACCGGATCCGGACGCTGCGCCAGGAAAACGGACTGTCCGGCTTCACCCGCCGGGCCGAAAGCGAATACGATCCCTTCGGCGCCGCACATTCCTCGACTTCGATTTCCGCCGGCCTCGGCATGGCGGTCGCCGCCGATATCGACAAGACGGACCGCCGTGTGATTGCCGTTATCGGTGACGGGGCCCTCTCGGCAGGCATGGCCTATGAGGCGCTCAACAATGCCGGCGCGCTCGATGCGCGACTGATCGTCATCCTCAACGACAACGACATGTCGATCGCCCCGCCAACGGGCGCAATGAGCGCTTATCTCGCCCGCCTTGCTTCCGGTCGCACCTATATGGGCTTCCGCGATTTCGGCAAGAAACTGACGGCCTATCTCGGCAAGAATATCGACCGCGCCATTACCCGCGCCGTCGAGCATGCCCGCGGTTATGTGACCGGCGGGACGATGTTCGAGGAGATGGGCTTCTATCATATTGGCCCGATCGACGGTCACTCCTTCGATCACCTTCTGCCCGTCCTGCGCAATGTCCGCGACAATGCGAATGGCCCGGTGCTGATCCATGTCGTGACCCAGAAGGGCAAGGGTTATGCCCCGGCGGAAGCTGCAGCCGACAAGTATCACGGCGTCAATAAGTTCGATGTCATCACCGGCACACAGGCGAAGGTAAAGCCGAATGCGCCGAGCTATACGAATGTCTTTGCCGAGACGCTGGTCCAGGAAGCTACGCTCGACGATCGCGTCGTCGGCATCACCGCCGCCATGCCAAGCGGCACGGGCCTCGACAAGTTTGCGGAGATTTTCCCGTCCCGCTGCTTCGATGTCGGAATTGCCGAGCAGCATGCCGTGACTTTCGCCGCCGGCCTTGCCGCCGAAGGTTTCAAGCCGTTTGCAGCGCTCTACTCCACCTTCCTGCAGCGCGCCTATGACCAGGTCGTGCATGATGTGGCGATCCAGGGCCTGCCGGTGCGCTTCCCGATCGACCGCGCCGGTTTTGTCGGCGCCGACGGACCGACGCATGCGGGTTCCTTCGACACGGCCTTCCTCGCCACCCTGCCCGGCTTCGTCGTCATGGCCGCCGCTGACGAGGCGGAATTGAAGCATATGGTGCGCACCGCCGTTGCCTATGATGCCGGCCCGATCTCGTTCCGCTATCCGCGCGGCGAAGGTGTTGGCGTCGACATGCCCGAGCGCGGCCATATCCTGGAAATCGGTAAGGGCCGGATCGTCAAGGAAGGTACGAAGGTTGCGCTTCTTTCCTTCGGTACGCGGCTTGCCGACTGTCTGCTTGCGGCCGAAGACCTCGATGCCGCTGGTCTTTCGACGACGGTTGCCGATGCGCGTTTCGCAAAGCCGCTCGACCACGCCTTGATCCGCCAGCTTGCCCGCCACCACGAAATCCTCATCACCGTCGAAGAAGGCGCTGTCGGCGGCTTCGGCAGCCAGGTGATGCAGTTCATGGCGATGGACGGACTGCTCGACCGTGGCCTGAAGGTTCGCTCGCTGGTGATGCCCGATATCTGGATGGAGCAGGCAAAGCCGGAGGCGATGATCGCCCATGCCGGCCTCGACCGCGCTGGCATCGTCTCGACGGTGTTCAATGCACTCGGACGCGGTGTTGCGGTCGGCGTGGCCGGCTAAGGCAGCACGCCGACACGCTTCTCTTATTCCTATTCCGGCTTTTTGCCATCACGGTAGAAGATCATTCCACCGTGATGCAGCACGCCGTCGATGAAATCGCCATCGGCGGTAAAACCGGTATCGTCCCAATATTCGATATGATCGCCGGTCACCTCATAGCGGCCCCGATAGGCGCTCGTTCGCGTACCGCGCGCCTCGTCATAACGGCCGTTCGGCAGCAATTCCTGGCGGATATGGCCGTCACCTGTAATCCACATGCCGAGATAGGGATGGTTCTGCACTTTGCTTTCCTCTGAGAAGACCGGAGATGGAGCGGCAAGCGAAAGAGCCGCCCCGACAATAGCCTCTCGGATCCGCATGGTCACATGCCCATACTGGCCGTCGGGCGGACGGTAATGTCGTTGATATCGACATCCTCGGGCTGCTCGATGGCGAAGCGGATTGCCCGGGCGATAGCGTCAGGCTTCAGGGCGATCTCGCGGAAGGAGACCATCGCCTCGGCCGAGAAGGGTTCGGTGATCGTCTCCGCCAGCTCGGATTCGACGACGCCCGGGTAGATGCAGGTCACCCGCAGTTTCCTGTTTTCCTGGCGAAGCCCATCGGAGATCGCCCGTACCGCATATTTCGTCGCGCAATAGACCGCCGCGGTCGGCACGACCGACAGACCTCCGATCGAGGAGATGTTGATGATCTGCCCACGCTCCTGCGCGTTCATGATCGGCAGCACGGCGGCAATGCCGTAGAGAACACCCTTGATGTTGACGTCGACCATGCGATCCCATTCCTCGACCTTGAGCGAGGACATCAGAGAGAGCGGCATCACGCCGGCATTGTTGATGAGCACGTCGATGCTGCCGAAAGCATCCACCGCTGCCCTGGCGAAGGCCTCGACATCGGCCCGGTCGGTAACGTCGAGCGCGCGGAATTCCACCGTGCCGCCGCTACTGTGGATTTCCTTTGCCAGTTCCTCGAGCCGGTCGGTGCGGCGCGCGCCGATCATGAGCTTTGCGCCAGCCGCGCCCAATTCGCGTGCGGTGCCGGCGCCGATGCCGCTGCTGGCGCCAGTAATCAGAACTGTCTTGCCTTTGATACCAGTCATGTTCTTTCCTCATGCTTCAATCGGGACCGCAGCCGGATGCCGCTGGTCCATACGCATGAGATTGGCCTTGCAGGGCGCCAGCCGGTAGCAAACTTTTCCGGATTTCTTGCACGATCTTCCGAAAGCGGTTGAAAGCACTTGGCATTCGACGCAGCGCGGTTCATCCTGCCTTCATGGAAAAAGTCGCCGAACTTGCAGACCTGATTGATCGCCGCACCGCGGCAGATGGCAACTTCGACACGGCGTTGCCGAGGGTCGGTATCATACGATCCTCTGCTCGCACGGAGCCTATCCACACACTCTATGAACCCTCCCTGTGCATCGTGGCCCAGGGGCGCAAGCGTGCCGTGATCGGCGATGTCGCGCATATCTATGATGCGGCGCACTATCTCGTCGTCGGCGTCGATCTGCCTGTGATCGGCGCCGTCGTCGAGGCAAGCGCCAACCGGCCCTATCTGTGTCTGCGGCTGCAGCTCGATCGCGGCCTGCTTGCCGAGATGTTGCCTGCCGTCCAGGGACGTTTATCGGAGAGCCCTGCCGCCGGTGTCAGCGCCACGACACCTGAGCTCATCGACGCAGCCGTGCGGCTGTTACGCCTGCTCGACACACCCGATGATGCAGAGGTTCTGGCGCCGTTGATCGAAAAGGAAATCCTCTACCGGCTCATCCGCGGGCCGCAGGGCGCGCTTCTGCGGCAGATCGCCAATGGCGAGAGCCGGCTCAACCAGATCGGTCGGGCGATCGACTTCGTGCGGAAGAATTTCAGCGAGCCTTTCGCCATCGAACATCTGGCTTCGGTCGCCGGCATGAGCGCCTCATCCTTCTACGAACACTTCAAGACTGTCATGGCGATGAGCCCGCTGCAATTCCGCACCCAGCTTCGCCTGCAGGAGGCGCGGCGACTGATGGTGACAGAAGGGTTGACTGCGGCCGAGGCCGGTTTCCGTGTCGGCTATGACAGCCCTTCGCAGTTCAGCCGGGACTATGTGCGCATCCATAATGTTCCGCCGCGGCGCGATATCGAGCGGATGCGCGCTTCCGCCGGCTAAAGCAATTCCAGCAAAAGTGTGCAGCGGTTTTGCGTCCGGAATTGCGTGAAAACAAAAAGATAGAGCAAAAAGAAAGGGCGGCACTGAATGCCGCCCTTTTTCGTTTCCGAAGAGGTCGCTCTCAGAACTCCGTCCAGTCTTCCTGGACGACGGCGGCTGCCGTCGCCTGCTTGCCGCCGAAGGCCTTGGTCACCTTGCTGGCAAGCGCGCGGGCCGGAGAGGCGACCGGGCGGGACGTGGCGGTTGCGGCAACCGTCCGCTGAGTTGGAGCGGCAGCCTGCGCGCCGAGCTTGAACTGGCGCAACAGATCGTCGAGGGCGGAGGCTTCCTGGGCAAGCGCGTGGCTTGCCGCCGTCTGTTCTTCGACCATGGCGGCGTTCTGCTGGGTGCCCTGGTCCATGTTGTTGACGGCGGTGTTGATCTCCTGCAGGCCGATCGACTGTTCGCGGGTGGCCGTGACGATCGCGCCAACATGACGGTTGATTTCCTGCACCTCGGCGACGATCGCTTCCAGCGCCTTGCCGGTTTCGCCGACGAGGCCGACGCCGGAATTGACCTGTTCGCTTGACGTGTTGATCAGCGCCTTGATTTCCTTGGCGGCGTTTGCCGAACGCTGGGCCAATTCGCGGACTTCCTGGGCGACGACGGCAAAGCCCTTGCCGGCTTCACCGGCGCGGGCCGCTTCGACGCCGGCGTTCAGAGCCAGAAGGTTGGTCTGGAAGGCAATGTCGTCGATGACGCCGATGATGTTGGAGATTTCGCCCGAGGACTTTTCAATCTGCTGCATGGCCGAAACCGCCTTGCGGACGACTTCGCCGGATTTTTCCGCGCCGAGGCGGGTGCGCTCGACAAGATTGCCGACATCCTCGGCGCGCTTGGCGGAGTCACGGACCGTGGTCGTGACTTCTTCGAGAGCAGCTGCGGTCTCTTCGACGGCCGCGGCCTGCTGCTCGGTGCGATGAGCGAGATCATCTGCGGCGGAGCGGATTTCACCGGCGCCGGCATTGATCGCCGAAGCGTTGCGGCCAACGGACTGCAAGGCAGCCTGCAGCTTTTCGACGGCGTTGTTGAAATCGTTGCGCAGGCTATCATACTGCGGTGCGAATGGCGTGTGGATGCGGGCTGCTACATCGCCAACGGCAAGGCCAGCAAGACCGCCGGCCAGAGCTTCGACGGCGAAGCGGATCTCGCCCTCTTCACGGGCCTTCTGCTCGTCGCTTGCCTGGCGCTGGCGCTCGGCCTCTCCGCGCATGCGGTCGGTTTCGCCGGCAAGCTGCTGTTTTTCGATCGCGGCATCCTTGAAGACCAGCACGGACTGGGCCATGCGGCCGACTTCGTCCTGACGGCCGGTTGCCGGAACCTCGATATTGTGGTCGCCGCCGGCGAGACGGTCCATGGCAGCGGTCATGCCGACGATCGGGCGGACGATGGTTCGAGACAAGGCCCAGGCAAGAGCAGCAGCGGCAAGGGCAGCGGCAACACCGCCGACCAGAAGCGTGGTCTTGAGGTCGCTGTTGGCATCCGCTTGCGCGGCAGCGAGAGCCGTCGACTTGTCACGAGCGAGCGACTTGATCTTGGCGGAAGCGGCGCGGAAGCCGTCAAGTTGGCCCTTGGTGGCGTTGACACCGATCTTGACGACGTCTGCGATCGGGGTCTCGGTTTCCTTGCGGGCCTTGGCCTGCGGCTCGGCAAGCTCATGGAAATAAAGGTCGGCAGCCTTCTGCATGTCATCGATCATCGACAGCAGTTCGGGCTGGGAAGCGGCGGTCTGCTTGGCAGCGGCAATCGCCTTCAGCATACGCTCGCGGTTGGCAAAAATATCGCCATAGGTGCTGTCGCTGCGGAAGAGGATGAAGCCGCGCAGGTTGACGGCCTGCTCCAGCATGGCCTGGAGCGCGTCATCGATCTGGTTGACGAGAAGCTCGGACTTTTCCTGTTCGGCGGAAGCGCTCGCCGATGTCGTTGCCTTGGAATAGACGAAAGCGGAAACGGAAACGAAAATAAGGATGAGTGCTGCGAAAGTGGCCGCAAGCTTACCATTCAGGGATATATTTCGGGCGAACATCGGTCAATTTCTCCTGGCGACATCAGGCGCGACAAGGGGCGACCACGCAAATGCGCAGCCACAAGACTTCTTGATGAGGAACATGATCGGCGGGGAGGACGCGGGAGCCTTCATGGCACCAAGCGATTCAAAGGCGAACCGCTACAATCAATGTGAACCTAGGCGGGCCGGATTTAAAATTGTTTAAATTTGTGCGTCGCAGCACAAGTTGCTTCGAATTATTCCAGACCGACGATGTGAGACCGTGCCCGCGTATCGGCAATATCAACAAAATGCTTGCAACCCGAGGCTTTGCCGGTCATTCACAGCCAATGTCCGATCAGAACAGCCAACGCCTCGACCAGCTTCTCGTCACCCTCGGCCTTTTTGCGAGCCGTTCACGGGCACGGGACGCCGTGTCGCGCGGCACCGTCAAGGTCGCCGGCAAGGTGGTGACGAAGGCCGGCGCCATCTTCGGGCCTGACGCGGCAATCGAGATCGACGACCCCGCGCAGGATTATGTTTCGCGTGCAGCATTGAAGCTCGTTGCGGCGCTCGACCATTTCGGGCTCGACCCGGCGGGGCGGCACTGTCTCGATGTCGGCGCTTCGACCGGCGGCTTCACGGAAGTGCTGCTCGAAAGGGGGGCTGTGCATGTCACGGCCATCGATGTCGGCCATGGGCAGATGCATCCGAGAATATCAACCGATACGCGCGTGACCAATATCGAGGGGCTCAATGCCCGCAACCTGACGGCTGAGGACATCGACCATGCGGTGGACTTCGTCGTCTCCGACGTCTCGTTCATCTCGCTGAAGCTGGCGCTTGCTCCCGCACTCGATATTGCCGAAACGAATGCGATCGCCGCGATCCTCGTCAAGCCGCAATTCGAGGCGGGGCGCGAGGCGATCGGAAAGGGCGGGCTGCTCAAGGATCCGGCCTCCGGCCCCGATGTGGCGGCAGAGCTGGAGCGCTGGTTTACTGAAGATATGGGCTGGAAGAGTTTAGGGCTCATCCCCTCGCCGATTTCGGGCGGAGACGGCAATCAGGAATTTCTACTGGCAGGGACGAAAGCGTGAGCACGGAAACCATCACCATCGACAGGCTCGGCGCACAGGGTGACGGCATTGCCGCCAGCCAGGACGGGCCTGTCTACGTACCCTTCACACTGCCCGGAGAGACGGTGGCGATCGCCCGCGTCAAGAACCAGGGCACCGTCATGTCGATCGCGTCGGCCTCGGCCGACAGGCAGGAGCCGCCTTGCCGGCATTTCGGGCCTGACGGTATCAACGGCACCTGCGGCGGTTGCACGCTCCAGCATATGGCCGATGCGCCTTACCGCGCCTTCAAGCGGCAGCTTGTTGTCGACGCGCTGAAGTCCAAGGGGCTGACGCCCGAGGTCGGCGAAATCGTCGCCGCCCATCCCGGCGAGCGACGGCGAGTGGTGTTTGCGGCGCGCAAGACCGAAAAGGACATGCTCATCGGCTTCAACCAGGCCGAAAGCCATCATATCGTCGCCATCGAGGAATGTCCCATCTCGTCGGCCGGGATCATCTCCCGGCTGCCGGCGATCAGGGCAGTCGGAGCGGCGATCGCGACCAATGCAGAGGCCTTCCGCATCGCGGTTCTGGAAACGCTCTCAGGCCTCGATCTTGCAGTCGAAGGTGTGAAGAAGCTTTCCGACCAACAGCGTCGCAAGGCGATCGAAGTCGTGCTCGGCCTTCGCGGCATCGCCCGCGTTTCGCTCGACGGCGAAATTCTCATCGAGCCAGCCAAGCCGATCGTCGAATTCGGTGGCGTGCAGGTCTCGCCGCCAGCCGGCGGTTTCACGCAGGCGACGAAGCCTGCCGAAGAAGCGATGGCGAAGCTCGTGCTTGCCCATGTCGGCAAAGCCAAGCGAATAGCGGATCTCTTTGCCGGCGCCGGTACCTTTTCGCTGCAACTTGCCCGCCTCGGACGCGTGCATGCCGTCGAAGGAGACGCCAAGGCGATCGCCGCACTCGACCACGCGGCGCGCAATACGCAGGGCTTGAAGCCTGTCACAGTCGAGAAGCGCGATCTCTTCCGCCGGCCGTTGATGACAGCGGAGCTCAAGGTCTACGACGCCGTTGTCTTCGACCCGCCGCGTGCGGGGGCCGAATTCCAGTGCAAGGAACTGGCCCGCTCGGCGGTGAAGAAGATTGCCGCCGTCAGCTGCAATCCGCTGACACTTGCCCGCGACCTCGCTATCCTCGTCGAGGGCGGCTACCGGATTACCTCGGTAACGCCGATCGACCAGTTCCTCTGGACCTCGCATGTCGAGGTGGTGGCAACGCTGGAAAAGTAAGCGGTCAGGCGACCTTCTCGCCGGCGAGGTAGCGGCCGAGCTGGTCGAGCTGTCCGGCGATGCCGGCTTGGCGATATTCGACCTTGTCGCCGCCGTCGAGGATCGTGATCTGTTCCGTTACCGTGACATGCGTGCCTTCCGGCACCGGCGTCAGGCTGATCGTCGTCAGTGACGAGGAGATGCGCCGCTCGTTGTGCGACATCGTATAGGCGTAGACGATACGGCGATCCCGGACGATATCCTCGTAACGCGCGTCGGCGACATATTCGTCACTCTTGCCGAAATTGAACCGGCTGATATCGCGGCCGCCGACGCGGAAATCATTCTCGGTATAGGTGGTGGTGAAGTCCTCGCCGATCGCCTCCCACTGCAGGCGCGCCTTCGGATCGGACCAGGCGGCAAAGACACGCGGGGCCGGCACATCGTATGTGCGCTCGATGGAGAAGGTGGAATGGAGGGTACTGTACTCTTCCTGCATGGTCTTACTCCTTTTCGGTCTTTCCAGTGTTCTCCGGCATATCCGGATTGGCTTCGAGATAGGCACCGAGCCTGTCGAGACGGTGCTCCCAGAGGATGCGGCGCTCATTGATCCAGTCTTCGGCGAAGCGCAGCGCCTGCGGCTCTATCCGGCAGGTGCGAATACGGCCGGTCTTTTCCGAACGCACCAGGCCGCTCGCTTCCAGCATCTGCAGATGCTGGAGGACGGAAGGCAGCGCCATGGGCAGCGGCTCAGCCAGTTCTTTCACAGAGGCTGGCCCTTTGCAGAGCCGATCGACCATGCTGCGCCGGGCCGGGTCCGCCAGAGCCTGAAACATCAAATCAAGTGCATGCGATTGGTTAGGCATACGCCTAACTATAGGCACAGCAGGATCGGAGTCAATAATTAGTTTGACAAACGCCTAACTATTCTGAGCCTGGAAACGGTGCAGCCGGGATGCAGGCGGCCCAAAAGCTTCGCAGCGCGGGGGTTAAGCGCGCTGCGAACGGGCGATGGCCGTGGGTGAATTCGGACAGAGGGTCGTACGAAACACGTCACGCCCGGACGGTTGGGGGATCCGTCCTCTATTCAATAATTATTCTATGCTTAAGGGATGCTTTAAATTGACAACTGATAATATTAGCTGATTTTTAGGGGTGCTCAGCGACGCATGAAAGCCTCGAAAGCCGCGCGGGCCTCAGCCGTTTTCAACCGCGCCGCGAAATGACGGGCCTCTTCGTCAATCCGCGCAATAATCTCCTCACGCGGGCCACGAATAAGATCGCGGGCAATCTTCAGCGCTTCCGGAGGCTTGGCGGCCAGCTTCGCGGCGGCAGAAAGCGTCTGGTGTTCTACCTGTTCCGCGGTCGTCACTTTCCAGATGAGACCGGCCAGCCTGGCGTCTTCCGCCGAGAAAGCCTCGCCGGCAGCGAGCATCGCAAAGGCGCGCTGCTGCCCCATGATGCGCGGAACGATCAGGCTGGAGCCCGCTTCCGGCACGAGCGCCAGATCGACGAAGGGCGTGCGGAACTGGCTGCGGTCGGAAGCGATCGTCAGGTCGCAATGCAGGTTGAGCGTGGTGCCGATACCGATCGCAAGACCATCGACGCCCGAGACGAGCGGTTTTTCGGCTTTGGCGAGTGCGTAGAGGAAATCGATCAGATCCTGCCCCATGCTGCCGCCCATGGCTGCAGCGAGGAAATCGCCGATGTCGTTTCCGGCGGAGAAACAGCCTTCCGTGCCGAAGAACACAGTCACCCTGACGCCGTTATCGCTGTTTGCGGCATTCAGCGCATCCGTCATCGTGCGATACATGTCACGGGTGAAGGCGTTCTTCTTCTCCGGCCGGTTAAAGCGGATGACCTGGACAGCGCTGTTTTCCGCGTATCGCTCGATGATGACGGGCTCGCTCATTTTCATCTCCTCAGGCAAGGATGGCACGGGCTGCGGCAAGGCTATCGGCGCCTTTGACGACACGGTCTTTCAGTGCCGCCGTTTCGGACAGAAGATTTTCAGCAGCGAAGCGGCAGAGCGCGATGCGGCTCTCGCCTGCCCCGTCCGCGGTCTGGACCAGACCACCCTTGGCAAGATAGCTGCCGGTAAGTGCAAGACCGAAAAGGCGCTGATAGGGCGTCGCGCCCGCCAGAGCCTCGGCGGATCTGCCCTCGGCAAGACGCGCGAGCAGCCAACATGTCGCCTGCTCCAGATCGGCAAGGGCGGAATCCAACCTGTCCGCCGTTGTTCCGAAACCGTCGAGGTTTGAACTGCGAACAGCCCCGGCGATCGCCTTCAACTCGGTGATGATGCCCCCGACCTGTTTGCCATCAGACAAAGGCAGCTTGCGGGTGACGAGATCGATCGCCTGAATGCCATTCGTGCCTTCGTAGATCGGGGCAATGCGGGCGTCGCGCAGATAGCGGGCAGCACCTGTTTCCTCGATGAAGCCCATGCCGCCATGAACTTGAATGCCGAGAGAGGCGACATCCACGCCGGCATCGGTAGCAAAGGACTTGGCGATCGGCGTCAGGAGAGCGGCGCGTTCCTGCCAATGTTCACGACGATCGGCAGCACGGTGCGACATATCGATTGCGTGGGCGCAGGTATAGGCAATGGCGCGTGAGCCCTGCGTCAGGGCCTTCATGGTGAGCAGCATCCTGATGACATCAGGATGCTCGATGATCGGGCTCATGCCCGGGCCGCTACAGCCCGGCGCCTTGCCTTGGGTGCGCTCCTTGGCGTAAGCGATTGCCTTCTGCGTCGCCGCTTCGCAGATCGCCACCCCCTGCATGCCGACAGCGAGGCGGGCGTTGTTCATCATGGTGAACATGCAGGCAAGGCCCTTGTTCTCTTCGCCGATCAGCCAGCCGACCGCCCCCGTCTCATCACCGAATTTGCCGTCGCCATAGATCATGGTGCAGGTGGGCGAACCGTGGATGCCGAGCTTGTGCTCCAGCGAATGGCAGTGAAGATCGTTGCGAGCGCCGAGCGAGCCGTCCTCGTTGACGAGGAATTTCGGCACGAGGAAGAGCGAGATGCCGCGTGTGCCCGCTGGCGCATCCGGCAGGCGTGCAAGGACGAGATGGATAATGTTGTCGGCAGCGTCGTGCTCGCCCCAGGTGATGAAAATCTTCTGGCCGAAAATGCGATAGCTGCCATCCTCGCGGCGTTCGGCACGCGCCTTCAGCACGCCGAGATCGGAGCCTGCATGGGGCTCTGTGAGGTTCATGGTGCCGGTCCACTCGCCAGACACCATGCGCGCCAGATATTTGTCCTTCAAAGCTACGCTGCCGTGCACATTGAGCGCCTCGACGGCGCCGATCGTCAGCGTCGGGCAGAGGGCGAAGGCCATGGACCCGGAATTCCACATTTCGAGTGCCGCGACATTCAGCATGTGCGGCAAGGCCTGGCCGCCGAACTCCTCCGGCGCGGTCAGACCGTTCCAGCCGCCGGCTGCCCAGTTGCGGTAAAGATCGCGCCAGCCGTCCGGCGTTCTTACCTCCCCGCTGGAAAGGCGGGCGCCCTGCCGGTCGCCGATGTCGGCCAGAGGGGCGATTTCCTCCGTGGCAAATCGTCCCGCCTCGGTCAGGATGGCATCGACCAGATCCTCGCCGAGATCGCCCAGAAGGCCGCTGCCCATCGCTTCGACCATGCCGGCAACATGCTTCAGCGTGAACGCGATTTCCTCGACAGGCGCCTTATACATCTTATTTTCCTCGCTTTCGGCGCACGCGCGGCAAAGCCGACGCGCAAGCCCCTCCAGCTGAAGAGCTAATTGATTTTTACGTAAACGTCAATTTGGTTTCCGTCGATAACCTCTGACGTGCGCGCCTTTTCCCTTGTGCACTTGCACAAACAAACGTCATGGAGAATCTCTAAGCGTGTCGCGATCTTTCAGGTCGGCAGCCGCGCAGCAGGTCTTTGTTTTACGCGTGCCGCTATTGCAAAACCACTGTGCAGTTTTTAGCGACATGCTTTAGTAGGATTGATCGCTTTCGCGAGAGGATCGGCAATAATGGATACCTTGCCCGTCAACATACCCGGTCTCGTATGGGCCTACCGTTTCTCGCCGGAAAGCAAGAAGGCCGTGCGGCTGCAAAACAGCGCGACGGCCGCGGAACTGACCGCCGATGACGGTTTCTACTGGCTGCATCTCAATCTTGCCGATGCCCGCGTGCCCGCCCTGCTCGACACGCTCGGGGTGATGGATGACGCCAAGTCGGCGCTGACCACCCGAGACACGCATGCCGTCCTGACCGTCGATGAGCAGATGCTCTATGGTACGCTGGTGGACTGCCAGCGCGAATTCGATCAGGACACGGCCGATCTCGGCTGGTTGCATTTCGCCATCTCCGACCGTTTCATCATCACCACGCGCCTGCAGCCGCTGAGAAGCGTAGAGCGGACGCGTGTCATGATCGAGAAGAATCCTGGCAAATTCACTCGTCCCGTCGATCTGTTCGAACTGCTTGTAACCGAGTTCCAGCGCACGCTGATCTCCGTCGTCATGGAGCTCACCGAAGAGCTCAATCTGATCGAAGACTTCGTCTACGACAACGCGCCGCGTGACGAACGCCGCAGGCTTGCTCCCGTCCGCCGCACGATCGTCCGTCTGCATCGCCACCTGCGCACGGTGCTCGCGCTGATGCGCCGAGCCGCAGCCTCCGACGAAGACGAAATGCCCTTCGGCTTCGACGATATTGCCGGGCGGCTGACGAGCCGGCTGGAGACTGTCGACCATGATGTCTACGCGCTGCAGGACCGGGCAAGGCTGCTGCACGAAGAAATCGACTCCAAGCTCTCCTCGGAGACGAACCGCCACCTTTACATCCTGTCGATCATGACGGCCTTCCTGCTTCCACCGACGCTGGTCACAGGCTTTTTCGGCATGAACACGGCCAACCTGCCCTTCGCCATCGGCGACCACGGAACGGAATATGCCATCGGGCTGATCATCGCCTCCATCGTGTTTGCGTGGTGGCTCCTGAAGCGCGTACATATCCTCTAAGCAAAAACGCCCGGCTCACTGGGCCGGGCGTTTCATCTTGGACTCTGGCTCCGCCTCAATAGTAGGGCGAATAGCACTGCTGCCGCGGACCGTTATAGGGCTGGAAAGTATTGTCGTAGGCCCTGTAGGACCGGTAGCGGTCTTCACACCAGGCGACATGGCTCGGATTGATGCCGGTGGGCGCGGGCGCGGGTGCATAGTAGCGCGGCTGAGAGGCGATGGCTCCGCCGATGACTGCACCGGCACCGAAGGCTGCCAGCGGATACCAGTAGCCCTCATAGTGACGGTAGCCTGGGCGATAGTAGGAATAACCGCGATACCCGCCATACCAGCCGGGTCGATAGGCCGGACGGTATCCCGGATAATAGCCGGGGCGATAACCCGGACGATAATAGCGACGATATTGAACGTTTTCGACAGGCGAAGACTTTTCCACCTGCGGGGCGGCCGGCATCTGGATTGCCTGCGACGGCACAAAGCTCGTCACAACGACAGCGGCGGCCATAACCGCAGTCGCGACCTTCTTACTCAGCCCAAACATTGCATATCTCCGATCAAGAGCGAAAAAGCCTGCCGAACAACGGATAAAACGGAGAAATGTTCCCGTACAACCCGTAAACGGCCCTCACGCTTATTTCTACCGGAGGCGAAATGAACCGGACATTAACCGGGTGATCTTTGCTCTCAGGCAACGACCGAGAGCTTGGCCTGATCGCCCTGCAGACGGTTGACCATGAAGTTCGAATACCATTCGAGGAACTGCATGACGCCGCCTTCATGGACCGACGAATAAGGACCAGGTTCGTAAGCCGGCGAGCGGATGCCGAATGCGTTCTCTTCGACGATGCGGCGGTCCTGATCGTTGGTTTCGGTCCAGACGTGGGTCAGTTCCTCAAGATTGTAATCGACGCCTTCGACGGCATCCTTATGGACGATCCACTTCGTCGTCACTGCCGTCTCATTGGCACTCAGCGGCAGAACGCGGAAGGAGATGGCGTGATCGCCGAGCAGATGGTTCCACGTCGTCGGATAGTGGAAGAGCAGCATCGTGCCGATACGGCTGATCTTGACGTCGTCGGAGAGCGGGCGCTTGACGGCGGGCCTGCCGGACATGGTGTAGCTTTCGGCGTCCTCAATCAGCGGCATGCGGGCGGTGCGGAACTGTCCATCTGGCGAGATCTGGAACTTGCTCGGCAGACCTGCGGCCTCGCAGCGCGCCCAATGGCCGGCGATCTCGGGATCGTCGGCACCACCATCCGTGCCGGTCACGCTCGGCGCTTCCGGATAGGTGCGGCAGAGCTCAGGATGATTTGCGGCGCAGTGATAGCACTCGCGGTTATTCTCCCATACCAGCTTCCAGTTGCCCTTTTCGATGATGGTGCTCTGGAATGCGATCTTGGCCTCGCTGATGTGATGAGGCGCCATATAGGGCTCGATCTTGTCGCGCACGGACTGGAAGTCCGGTGCGTTATTGGCGAGGCAGATGAAAACGTAACCGGCCACGATTTCGCAATGAACCGGCTTCAGTCCGTAGCCGCTCTTGTCGAAATCATCGCCCATATGGCGTGCGAAGGCGAGCTTGCCATCGAGGTCGTAGGTCCACTGGTGATAGGGGCAGACGAGGCGCACCGACGAGCCGTGCTCCTTGGTGCAGACGCGCGAGCCACGGTGGCGACAGCTATTGTGGAAGGCACGAATGACATTGTCGCGTCCGCGCACGACGACGACGGGATATTCGCCAATCTGGACGGTAAAGTAAGCGCCCGGCTTCGGCAGTTCGCAATCATGGCCGATGAAGAGCCAATCGCGATAGTAGATCATCTCCATATCCAGACGGAAATAATCCTCGTCGATGTAGAAGGGCTGTTCGAGACTGAAGCCCTCGCGGCGGCTCTTGAGCTGGCGCAAAACGTTGCTGCGAATATCCATCTGCCTATCCTCGTGCATGTGGCTGCTACTCTTCTCAGAGCCCTGCAGCGGAAGCGCGCCCGCTTCCTTCTCCATCAGGAAAACTCGTCATGGCGTTATTTAAGCACCGAGCATGCCGGCCGTTTGGTTGTAAAGCGACATCCGCTTCGAAATTGACGACAGGGAACCGAGCGGCCCTCAGAAACACTCACCAGCCTTTGATTATCGTCAATTGCGACATTTCTTGGTGCTTCAGACACAAGCGAATCCAATGCGCCGGGCACAGCTCTATCGCATTTGCGACATGCGGCCCTCAACCTTCAGCTCCCGTGCCTTCTTCCCGTTATTTTAACAGGGCGTTAAGCATGAAATTCTATCCTTGTCGGCAATCCTTCACAGCGAAGACTGCAAGCCATGGCCAAACTTCGATATTTCGACACGCGGGAAGAAATCAAGCCTGCGGAACCGCGGCTTCAAACCAAGCATTCGGAATTCCTGCGCACCGGCCGTATCAGCCGCCGCCGCGAGGACTGGCTGCCGGAAGAACGCCGCTATCTCACACATGACGAAGTCGCCGAAAAGACCGCACGCAAGCTGCAGACAGCCGGCGAAAAGACCCATCAGAACATCAACGGCTTCCACCGCTCGATCCAGTTCCCCAAGCTGATTTTCCATAGGACGCTGGCCGATAGCCCCCATCTCGGCTACTGCCATGTCACGGCCGCACGCACCAAATTCGCCCGCTACGACGAAGTGGCGTGGGCCTTCTACATCGCCAACTTCTATTCCGACATCGGCGATAACGATAATTTCTTCGACAATATCGCAGTGCAGAATTCCCGCATGTATTTCGCCGTGGCGATCAAGGCGGGTGAAAGCACGCCGGAGAGGATGGTGGTCGACCGCTCGGTGCGCGGCAATGGCCTGCTCTTCCGTACCAACGATCCGCAGATCGCCATCCGCAACATCCTCCTGCTCGGTGCCCGCAACGAGCAGCTTCGCCAGATCATTCGCCAACTGTAGCTCCAGCGACAGCTGATCCACCGTTCCGGGCGGGATTGATCGCGCCGCAAGGAAGGCCTAATGACTGCCGCAGCAAAACCGGGCAGGACATGGCAAGAATAATCGACATCAAGGCGGACAGGCAGACGGCACTCGAAGCCGGCTGCGCGGCACTTGCCGAAGGCTTTGCGATCGCCATACCGACCGAGACGGTCTACGGCCTTGCCGCCGACGCCACCAATCCGGCGGCAATCACCCGCATCTATGAGACAAAGGGGCGGCCACGCTTCAATCCGCTGATCTGCCATATGGCGGATCTTGCCATGGCCGAGACCTATGCGGAATTCGATCCCATCTCCCGTGCCCTGGCAGAAGCCTTCTGGCCGGGCCCGCTGACGCTTGTACTGCCGCTGAAATCAGGTACCGCTATCCATGCGCTGGCGACTGCAGGCCTCGACAGCGTTGGGATCCGTATACCCAAAGGTTTTACCGGCGATCTGATTCATGCCTTCGGGCGGCCGCTTGCAGCTCCAAGCGCCAATACGTCCGGCAAGGTGAGCGCCACGAGCGCTGCCCATGTCGAAGCCGATCTCGGGGGAAAGATACCCCTCATCCTCGACGCCGGCGCGAGTGCCGTCGGCGTGGAATCGACGATCGTCAAGGTCGAAAACGGCGAGCTGCGCCTCCTGCGGCCCGGCGGCCTGCCGGCCAAGGAAATCGAGCGCGTGACAGGCAAGCGTTTGCTGCGTTCGAAAAAGGCGGCAGCGGCGATCGAAGCACCGGGCATGCTCGCCTCGCATTACGCGCCAGGTGCGGCCGTCCGGCTCGACGCTACGGCACTGGAACCCGGCGAAGCTCTGATTGCCTTCGGTCCAGACAGGATGGCAGGCGCCGAGCAGGCGGCAATCGCACTGAACCTCAGCCCGCGAGGCGATCTCTCGGAGGCGGCTGCCAATCTTTTCGACTACATGAAGAGGGCCGATGCCAGCGGCGCGGCCGTCATCGCCTTTTCACCGATCCCGGACGAAGGGCTTGGAGAAGCAATCAACGATCGACTGCGGCGAGCAGCGGCTCCGCGCGAGTAAGGAAGAGGGACCGGGTTCCATGAGCAGCACAGGCATTTCTGCAGATATTGTCGAGCGTTTCACCGCCATCGTCGGCGAGAAATATGCGCTACGCAGCGAAGCTGATCTCGCGCCGCACCTCATCGAAAATCGCGGCCTTTATCATGGCTCCTCCCCTCTTCTGCTGAAGCCCGGCACGGTCGAAGAAGTCTCTGCGATCATGAAGCTTGCCACCGAAACCGGCACGGCCATCGTACCGCAGACCGGCAATACCGGCCTTGTCGGCGGGCAGACGCCGCGTGAGGGCAAGGCGGACGTCATCCTTTCGCTCGAGCGCATGAACAGGATCCGCGATGTCGATCCGGTCGCAAACGTGCTCGTCGCCGACGGCGGGGCGATCCTGGCCGAGGTGCAGAAGGCGGCCGAGGC
Source organism: Rhizobium sp. BK379 (assembly GCF_014193955.1). Classification (NCBI taxonomy): domain Bacteria; kingdom Pseudomonadati; phylum Pseudomonadota; class Alphaproteobacteria; order Hyphomicrobiales; family Rhizobiaceae; genus Rhizobium; species Rhizobium sp. BK379. The sequence goes on along the minus strand of NZ_JACIAD010000002.1, from coordinate 803,987 downwards.
GCATGGCCGCCTGTTTCCGCTCTCGCTCGGCTCGGAAGGTTCCTGCCGCATCGGCGGCAACCTGTCGACCAACGCCGGCGGCACGGCAGTTCTCGCCTATGGCAACATGCGCCAGCTCTGCCTCGGCCTCGAAGTTGTCCTGCCCACGGGCGAGATCTGGGACGGGCTTCGTCGTCTCAAGAAGGACAATACCGGCTACGATCTGCGCGATCTCTTCATCGGCGCGGAGGGCACGCTCGGCATTATTACCGGCGCAGTGCTGAAGCTCTTCCCGCAGCCGCTCGGCCATCAGGTTGCCTTTGCGGGGCTTTCGTCTGTCGAGGATGCGCTCGCGTTCTTCAATCTCGCTTCCAGCCTCTGCGGAACTTCGCTGACCGGCTTCGAACTGATGCCGCGTTTTGGCGTCGAGATCACCGTGCGCAATATCGACGGCGTGCGCGATCCGCTGGAGACGCCGCATGACTGGTATGTGCTTGTTGATATCTCCACCTCCGATTCCGCCGAGACGGCAGAGCGGATGATGAATGCCGTTCTGGAGCAGGGTTTCGAAGCAGGGCTCGTGCAGGATGCGGCAATCGCCTCCTCCGTCGCGCAGCAGAAGGCGCTCTGGCATATGCGCGAAAGCATGTCGGACGCTCAGAAGCCCGAGGGCGGTTCCATCAAGCACGATGTTTCCGTGCCAGTTTCGAAGATACCGCACTTCATGAAGGAGGCCGGAGAGGCGGTAATGGCGGCAATGCCCGGCGCGCGCATCTGTGCCTTCGGCCATATGGGCGACGGCAACATCCACTACAACATCTCGCAGCCGGTTGGAGCCGATAAAAATGCCTTCATCGCCCGCTGGCACGAGATGAACCATATCGTGCATGGGCTGGTGCTTGCCCATGGCGGTTCGATTTCCGCAGAGCATGGTATCGGTCAGCTGAAGCGTGACGAGCTGGCATCGGTCCGGCCCGCCATCGAGATGGAGCTGATGCGTCGCATCAAGCGCGCCTTCGATCCAGCCGGTATCATGAACCCCGACAAGGTGGTCAGCCTCTAAAGCGTGCCTTGCCACGCTTAGGTTCTTGCTTCTGCATGTCGTTAGCGCAAACCGCTGCACGGTTTTATGCGACATGCTTTTAGAACCTTCGTGGGCTCCGGCAGGCTACACCAATATCAGAGCAGCGACGACGCCTGGCCGGTACCGCCGGTCAGGAGCTGGAGCGCCGGCGACTGCTGCGTGTTGTTCTTGATGTCGTACATGGCCGTGAAACGCTTGATGAGCTTATCGACCTTCTTCGGATCCTGCAGGTCTTCGAGCTTCACGAAGCGACCGAGAAGGTCGACCTGCTTGGTCACGTCCATTGCCGAAATCTGCTGGGGCAGGCTATAGGCGGTCTGGATGACCTCATAGAGTGCCTTGTCACCGAGAATGTTGTAGAGCGACGTGACGTCACCGGCCTTGCGCTTGAAATAGAGCGCCAGGCGAACGCCATCGTTCTTTTCGCCCTCCTGGGTTTCCAGGGTCATCTGCACATATTGCTGCTGCGTGCTTGCTTCGGCCTGCTTGTCCTGGATGGCTCCCATCTTGGCACGGGTCAGGTTGCCGTCCTTGTCGAAATTGAAGGAGGCGACGATTTCCTTGAAGCGAGCGTCAGCCGTGGTGTTGAGATAGCTCTTCTTGTCGTCAGGATCGGAGGTGAAGATCTTCTTCAGCGTATCCTTGTCGTATTTCTTCGGATCGAGGCCATTTGCTTTCAGCACAAGATCCGTCAGGCGCTTGTCGGCCAGGAAATCATCGAGCGACGTTATGGTTGGAATGGTCTTGCCGAAATAATCCACTTCCTTGGTCGCATCCTTTGAAGCGCGGTCCTTTGCAGGACCGTCCTTCATGAGCATGGTCACGTGCGACTTATAATCGGTCGCATATTTCGCCATCGTGGCAGCAGAGAGCGCCGACATGGGCTCGGCAGCCTTGCCATCGGCGCCGAAATTGAAAGCACGAACCATGTTGGTGATGCGGTCATCCTTGAATGACGCGACATATCCCTTCGGATCGTAGGGGTCGCTGACGAGCAGCTTGCGCATGGTGGAGCGCGAGACGTCGTTCGTCGTCAGGCCATAGGCCTGCAGCGCCATCTGATAAAGGTCCGGATAGGAGTCGTTACCGAGGAGCGTATCGGCGGTCTTGTTGGTCTTCATGAAATCATTGACGTTCTTAACGCCATTGGCGTCATCCATTCGCGACTTGTAGTTCGCGATGATGCGGTCGATGAGATCGTTGCCCTGATTGTTGGCGCGAGCGCCGTAATTGTCTGACGTGTTCGTCGTCTGCTCACCGGTCTGGGGCGAGGTCGAGGTCGGCAGCGACCCATCCGCAGCGAAATTGAAGGCGGCGTTGAGATCAGCCTGGCCGACGGATGCTGCATGGGCCGGGTCGGTGAGAATGCTCTTCAGCTCGGCGTTGCTCGTGTCGTAGGCCAGGCCATACGCCATCTTCAGATAGTCAGTCAGGGATGAATCGGCGAGCAGCTGGTCGACATCATTGACGTCGCCCATCCGGTCAAGGGTACTTTGCTCCCGTATGCTGGCAGCCGAGTTCAAGGAGGCCATCTGCGTGGTTGTCTGCGCCGGAAGACCGGGAGCAACGGTGCCGTCCGCCTGGAAATTGAACGCAGCCTTCACATTGGCATAGGGACCGGTACCGCTTTGATCGGTGAGGATGTTGCGCAGATCAGTGTCCGAAACGCTCGCCGGAATACTGAAAGCGTAACGGATGTAATTGTTGAGCTTCTGATCGGCCAGCAACTGATCGACGCTGGCGATCGAAGGCATCGTCCTGCCGTAATAGGAGGCGGCGTCGTCCGCCTTCGTGTTCATTGCCGCAACCTGGTCGGCGCTCTGCGAGAACGTGTTTTGAGCGACCGTCCCGTCCTGACGGAAGTTGAAGAGCTGGTAGACGTCGCTATAGCCCTGGGCCGCCGCGACCGTCGGATCGGTCAGAATGCCGCGAAGCGTAGTGTCGCTGATGTCGTCGCCGATCTGCAGGTTGGTGCGCAGAAAGCTGACCAACTTGTCGTCGGCGAGGAAAACGTCAACGGCCGCGGTCGAACCGTTGTTCGAGAGATCCGGTAGCTTGGCCTGATAGTAGGACGCATTGGCTGCAGCGAGCTGATTGATGCTCTTGAGCTGCGCGGCGCTCTGGATCGTGCCGTTGATCGAACCATCCGCGTTGAAATTGAAGGCGTCATGGATGTCCTGATGGCCCGCCGTCGTGGCGTAGGCGGAATCCGTGAGGATGTTCTTCAGCTCGGCATTGCTGAAATCCTGGCCAAGGCCGTAGGCATCCTTGATGTAAGAGGTCAGAGTCTTGTCGGAAAGCAGTTCGTCGACGTTGGTGATCGTGCTCGGACCGCTCGCGGGTATCATCTTGTTCGAGAAGTAGCCGGTAACGTTCGACGCTGCATTCACCATGCCCGTCAACTGATCATAGGATTGCGCGCGCTTCGTCGGGGAGACCGTACCATCGGACTTGAAGGTGAAGGCCTTGTAAGCCTCTCCCATATCGACCGAACGGGCATAGGTCGGATCTGTCAGGACGCTCTTCAGCTGCGTAAAGCCCGGATCCATGCCGAATGCGGCGCGAACGTAGTCTGCAAGCCGCTTGTCGTTGACCAATTGATCAACATTGGTGATCGTGCCGATCTTGGACTGATAGTAGCTCTTGTTGAGATCCGACATTGCCGGGCTGGTATAGTACACATCGCTGGCTGTGCCGTCGCGGTCGACGATCTGCGGTGCAGTCTTGATGTTATACTGTTCGATGACGTTGTTCTTCTGTGTCGCAGTCTGGGCGACGCCGCCAACTGCAGGCGCGCGGAACGCGTATAGTTCTGCGACCTCATCGGTCTGGCCGGAATTCTGGGCCGAACCATCGACCGAACCATCGGCTTGGAAATTGAAGTAAGAACGAAGTTCCTTGTATTTGTCGCCGACATAGTTGAGCGACGGATTAGGGTTGTTGAGCGGCGCGTCGCCGCCAAGTGTGGCCGGATCGCTTGTCAGCACCATCTTGATGAAAGCGTCATCGGCCGTTGCCGGATCGATGCCGACGGACTGGAGCGCCACCGTGCGCAGGCGCGGATCGGCGAGCAAGTCGTCGACCGACTGCACCGAACCGATATTGGCGCGAAAATACTGGGTGTCGCCATTGTCCGGCTTGAAGTTGAACTGCTGGGCGAGCGCATAGAGCTTGTCACCGACATAGGTCTTGGTCGGATCGTAGGCCGGATCGCTCGTATCGGGTGCATTGCCGCCAAGCTTGCTGATGTCCGTGGATAGGACGCTGGCGATGTAGTCCTTCGAGATGTAGGTCGGGTCGATGCCGACGCTCTTCAACGCGTAATTCAGCAGGCGGGAATTGCCGACGAAGTCCTGGACGTTCTTCACGTCGTCCATCTGCGCGCTGTAGTATTTCGTTTCGGTGGCGGCCTGATCGGCTGCATCAGCGAAGGATTGCTTGTAGAGGCCGATCAGATCGTCTTCCTGCGCGTCCGTCTGAATATCCTTGGGCGGCGCGTGGAAATTGAAGGCGGAGGCAAATTCCTTGTAACGGGTGTCGGAAAGCTTGTTGGCGAAACTGTTCGCGTCCGTGAGATCGCTTTCCAGAACCTTCTTCATGAAGGCCTTGGCGTAGATCATGTCATCAAGCCCATAAGCCTTCATGGCGTAGCTGTAGAGCTTGTAGTCGCCAAGGAAGTCGTCGACGTCCTTCACCTTGTTGATATTGTCGGCGTAATACTGGGCATCTTTTTTGACCTGCGTCTGATTGGCGACGCGGTCGAGGCTTTTCGGCATATCACGAGACAGAATGACGTATGCCAGGGATGCCGTGATCATGAATGCGCCCTTTTCAGCAAAGTCTTTAAAGAATGACGGACTATTGGTGCGAGCATTTTGCCACGCAAAACTTACCCGAGACTTACCTGAAGCTGTCCTGCTCTGGCACGGGGCCGCGTTCATATTCCGGAAACCGTGCCATATTCGTTTTTGCTAACCATCCCCGGAGGCAGGATTTTCTTAACCGCAATTTTTAAGCTGTACGGAACGGGGGCCGCCTATTGTCGGGCCATAGAGGACGAAAAGTCCCAAGGAGAAGACCGGAAACCGGCTCTCAGGTAAGACAAGGGTAGAAATGAAATGAAGAATACCGTTCTGAAGCCCGTCTGGGCTGGCACGACATTGCGTCTTGATCCGTCTCGCTTTCCGCAGCAGGTAAGCTATGCCATCCACGACGATACCGGTGACGTCAGCATAACGATCGACGAACGCGGCGCAGTCCTGCGCAAGATTCTCCCCTCCAGCGGCCTGCCACTCTCTATCGCCCTGCCGCGACGTGTCTTCAAGGGCGTTGCAGCCCGCGCCATCGACCACGGCAATGGTGAAGTCACAGTGACGCTCGAGCTGCATCACGAAGATCCGGAACTCTGCATCCCGCTGCTCGTCGCCCACGATCTCGGCGACATCGCCGCCGACTGGCGCAGCTGGTCGGAAGCCTTCGGTATTCCCATGCTGATGGTGGAAGCCGATGGCATCGCCCGCCCCCTCGAAGAACATCTCGGCGGGCTGCGCACCAGCGAAATGAAGCCGCGCCGCCGCCACTCCTATTTCGCAAACCGTCGCCCGCGCTTCCTCGTGCGCCGCACGACCGGCAAGCTCGGCGTCCTCATGAAGATCGAAGGCAAGGAAATCATCGCTCGCAACTGAGCGATACATTCCGACCCGTTTTCAAACCCGGCCATCGCGCCGGGTTTTTCATTTAACGGACATTCCTCATATCAGTTCAAGGAATGGCGAAAAGCAGCGAGACGAACAGGCCGAGGAAGATGATCCACCCAACTCGGGTGTTCGATTTGAAGAGCGCCAGGCACTGAGCGCCGTCGTCGATGTCGAGCGTTCTGATCTGCCAGGCGAACATTCCGGCCGCAATCAACAGGCCGATGAAGGCCAGAATGCCGACGCCGGCAAGCGCGAAGGACAGGAACATCAGCACTAGGGTCAGCCCGTACAGGCCGATAAGCGCAAGATGTGTGCGCTCGCCGAACAGGCGGGCCGTCGAGCGAACGCCGATCAGTTCGTCATCCTCCTTGTCCTGATGAGCGTAGATCGTGTCGTAACCGATCGTCCAGACCACCGAGGCAAGGTAAAGCAGGACGGCAGAGAAGGAGAGGCTACCGAAAATGCCTGCCCAGCCCATGAGCGCGCCCCAGGAAAAGGCAAGACCGAGGAAGAATTGCGGCCAGTCGGTAAAGCGCTTGGCGAAGGGATAGAGGGCGACCACGCCGAGCGACAGAACGCCGAGAAGCACGGCAAACCAGTTGAACTGTAACAGCACGAAGAGGCCGACCAGCGCCTGCAGTGCGATGAAGATCTTCGCCTGCCTGCGCGTAACACGCCCTGAGGGCAGAGGACGCGAGCGGGTGCGCGCCACCTGCGTGTCGATCTCGTGGTCGACAAGGTCATTATAGGTGCAGCCGGCGCCGCGCATGGCGACAGAGCCTATAAAATACAGGAACAGATGGTAGAGAAGCAGGGCGCCGGAAAACACACGCGGTTCGATTGCCGCATTGGCGGCAAGCGTGGCCGACCAGAAGCAGGGCCACATGAGAAGCTGCCATCCGATCGGCCGGTCCCAGCGCGCAAGCTGCGCATAGGGCCACAGCCAGGGCGGCAGGATGCGATAAACCCAATTATCCGAGGGCGCATCGGCAACGCGCCCGTTGAGACCATCAATCTGTTGCATGCGGACATCTAGCGACGGGCGGCGTTGATGGTCAAGACTTCATCGCCTCCGAGGTCGCCCTTCGCGGCTCGATGGAGGTGTTTCGTCCCGCAAGGGAACTGCCCTGCGCGACAAAGGAAGTTCATCGCATCGATGGCCGGCTGGGTTTAGACGATTCGAATAGCCGATCAGTTCAGCGTGAAATTGAACTTGTAGCTTGCCGACACACCGATCAGGAACTGGTTCTTCGACCCTTTCTCCCGCACGAGGCTGCTGTCGGCTGCCGGACCAGCGAGGCGCTTATATTCCGCGAAGGCGCTCGTCGACAGGTTCTCCGTTGCGTTCCAGGTGAGTGCGGTGCCGGCACCGTACGACTGGATGCCGCCCGAGGGATCATATGGCTTCAGTCCGCTTGCAGCCGACTGCGCTTCGTTGACGCCATAATAGGAATGGAAATAGCCGCTGGTCGCAAAGGTGGCACGCGGGCCTCCCGATAGCTGCAAATCGGGCGCGATATCGGTGAAGGCATCAAGAGCCACGTCGGCCACAAGCCCGTCATGCGAGCGGATGCCCTGGCGCACTTCGGCGCGAGCGCGCAGCCAGTCGGTCGGATAGACTTCCGCAAAACCACCGATTTCGGCGCCCCATTTGACCTTCTTCAGCCCGCGCAGATCGCTGTCGTCATCCTGGTCACGCTGCGGCACGTAGCGGCCGACGATACCGGCGCGGAAGCGGCTGTTATCAACAAGGGCGAACGAGGGATTGTCGTTGCGCGAGGAAAAACGCGGGCCGGGACCTTGACGTCCTGCAGAGATCAGCGGGCTGAACTTGAATTCGTTGGTCGACGCGCCTTCGAATTTCGGTGCTGAAAAGCCCGATACGCCGACTTTCAGATACCAGTCACCCGACCACCAATGGCCGCCTTCCTGAGCAGAAGCGGTGCTGAATGAAGCAAGGGCAATAGCTAAGGAGATCGATACGACTGATCGATTAAACACAATCCGCACTCCAGAAAAACGCAATACAAGAACGGCCGCGGACGGCGGCGGTCGCTACATTTATAGCGAGGGTGTTACGTCATTCTTAACCAAGAGAGCGAGATCGAGGGGATCAGAATTACTTCTGGTTCCAGCGGCGGATGACCGGCTCGGTCAGATCGTGCTCGTAGCCGAGGACACTGACGCTCGTTGTATCCAGAATGAAGCGGGAGCCATCCTCCGGCGGCAGGCCGAGCCAGCGGGCGCCGAGAACGCGCAGGAAATGCGAGCTCGAAAAGATCAGGATCGGTGCATTGGCCTCGCGCAGTTCGGCGATGATACGATCCGCACGGGCACCGACATTGCTTGCCGCTTCACCATCCGGGCAACCATCGCGAAAGAGCCGCCAGCCGGGACGCTTGGCGAGGATTTCCTTGGTGGTGATGCCTTCATAGGCGCCGTAATCCCATTCGGCGAGATCGGCCTTGATGATTGCGCCCTCCCCGAAACCAGCAAGCGCACAGGTATTGCGCGCCCTCTGCGACGGGCTCGACCAGACGGCGGATACCGAAAGACCTGAAAGCCGCGGAGCAAGCGCGCGTGCCGCCGCCTCGCCATTTTCGGTCAGCGGGATATCGCTGCGGCCAGTATGCTGGCCGGACCGCGACCATGCCGTCTCGCCATGGCGCACGATGGTGATTTCAGGAAATGCGCTCATATCCGTCTCTCCAAAAAGAAAAAGCGCGGCCCAGCCGCGCTTTCGACATCAGAAGGTGAATTTTTCCAGGGGTGGGCGCGTCGCCTCGAATTCCCGGAGCTTCGTCTCGTTTTGCGGAATGTAATTCCGGTTATCGGGCGTCGCAAACTGGTTCTTGGTGATCTGGATCTGCTCGATGAAAAGTTCATCCCAGCGGAAGCCCATTTCGGAGCCAGCCAGATAGAATTCCCACATGCGGAAGAACTTCTCGTCGTAAAGTGCCACCGCCTCTTGCCTGCGGGCCACGAAGCGCTCGCGCCAGTGGCGCAGCGTATAGGCATAGTGAAGAGGCAGCACTTCGACGTCGCGGGTCAGCAGGCCGGCCTTTTCAAGCGGAACCAGCGTTTCGGCGATCGAGGGAATATAGCCCTGCGGGAAGATATATTTCTCGATGAATGCGTTGGTGGCGAAACTCGGCTTCGGACGCGCGATCGAATGCAGCAGCATGACGCCGTTGTCATCCAGCAGTTCGTGCACCTTCTTGAAGAAGTTGCCGTAATTGCCGATGCCGACATGTTCGAACATGCCGACCGAGACGATACGGTCGAACTTCTTGCCCGTCAGGTAACGATAGTCCTGCAGCTCGAAGCGGACGCGATCGGTAAGACCGCGTTTCTGAGCCCGTTCGCGGGAAATCTTCAGCTGCTCTTCGCTGAGCGTGATGCCGGTAACATCAAGGCCGGGCGTCGATTCCGCGAGATACATGGCCATGCCGCCCCAGCCGGAGCCGATTTCCAGCACGCGCTGACCCGGTTGCGGATTGAGCTTGGCCGCGATGTGGCGCTTCTTGGCAACCTGCGCCTCTTCCAGGCCAATGCCCGGCGGATCGAAATAGGCACAGGAATATTGCCAGTCCTCATCGAGGAAGAGTTCGAAGAGCTTTTCCGACAGGTCGTAATGGTGGGCGACATTACGCTTGTTATGGTTGACCGGTATGCGGCTCTTGAGCTGCTGCATGGCGATGCGGCCGATGAGCAGGGCGGCCATCTTGAAATCGAAGATTTCGTTGGTGGTGTTCTGCTTCACCAAGGCGAGGAAGTCGTAGATGTTGCCCTGTTCGAGGATGAACCGGCCTTCCATATACATTTCGCCGAGCTTCAGCGTCGGATCGCGACGGATCGCATCCTCGGCTTCCTGATCGGCAAGACGAGCGGCAACCGGTTCCCCGGTGCCATCGCCAATCGTGTGGGTCTCGCCGTTGGCGAGCGTAAGGGTCAAAGAACCCTTGCGGACAATTTTTTGGACAATCGATAAGAATGCCGACGCCATGGACGCCTCGCAAATGTGACAGGATGGTCACATCAACTTAATAGCTCTCTTCTGCCTTACAAGCGCCGGATTTAGCACTCCGCAGATTCAATTGCCAAAGTGTGACATTTTTGCAAATATAGGGGCTAAGCCCTTATTTTCGCTTCATGGCTTCGGCGAGCGCCGCGCCGAATGCGCCCTGGCTCTGCGGCTTGGACTGTGCCGGCTTGCGGTCCTGTTGCGGGCGCTGGCCGGCATTTGGGCGCGACTCAGCACGCGGAGAACCCGCGGAAACGCCGTCATCCTTGCGCATGGAGAGGCCGATGCGCTTGCGCTTCACATCCACCTCAACCACACGAACCTTGACGACATCGCCAGCCTTCACGATTTCGTGAGGATCCTTGATGAAGCGGTCGGCAAGCTGGGACACGTGGACCAGGCCATCCTGATGCACGCCGATATCGACGAAAGCACCGAAGGCCGCGACGTTGGTCACCGTGCCTTCCAGCATCATGCCCGGCTTCAGGTCGCTGATTTCGTTGATGCCTTCGGCGAAGGTCGCGGTCTTGAAGCTCGGGCGCGGGTCGCGGCCGGGCTTGTCGAGTTCGGCGATGATGTCCTTGACCGTCGGCAGGCCGAACTTCTCGTCGATGAACTTGCGCGGGTCGAGCGCCTTCAGCGTGGCGCTGTCGCCCATCAGCGAACGCAAGTCGCGGCCGCAAGCAGCGACGATCTTCTTTGCGACACCATAGGCTTCCGGATGCACGGAAGAAGCGTCGAGCGGCTCCCTGCCATCAGGGATGCGCAGGAAGCCGGCCGCCTGTTCGAAGGTGCGCTGGCCGAGCCGGGCTACCTTCAGGAGATCCTTGCGGCTCCCGAAAGCACCATTCTGGTCGCGGTGCAGGACGATCGCATCGGCGATCGAGCGGCCGAGGCCAGAGACGCGCGACAGGAGCGGCGCCGACGCGGTATTGAGATCGACACCGACGGCATTCACGGCATCTTCAACGACGGCATCGAGCGAGCGGGAGAGCTTCGTCTGATCGACATCGTGCTGGTACTGGCCGACGCCGATCGACTTCGGCTCGATCTTGACGAGTTCGGCGAGCGGGTCCTGCAGGCGCCGCGCGATGGAGACGGCGCCGCGCAGCGACACATCCAGCTGCGGAAATTCAGCGGCTGCGGTTTCAGACGCCGAATAGACGGAAGCGCCGGCTTCCGAGACGATGACCTTGGTGGGTTTGGGCGCCGGAAGGGCGGCAAGCATATCGGTTACCAGTTTTTCCGTCTCGCGGCTGCCGGTGCCGTTACCTATGGCGATCAGTTCGACATTATGCTTGCGGATCAACGAGGCAAGTTCGGCCTGTGTGCCGCGCACATCGTTCTTCGGCGGGAACGGATAGACGGTCGCCGTATCGAGCAGCTTGCCGGTGCCATCGATGATCGCGACCTTGACGCCGGTGCGGATACCCGGATCGAGGCCCATCGTGGCGCGCGAACCGGCGGGTGCTGCCAGAAGCAGATCCTTGAGATTGCGGGCAAAGACATGGATCGCTTCTTCCTCCGCCCTCTCGCGCAACTCGCGCATCAGGTCGAGCGACAGCGACATGGAGAGCTTCACACGCCAGGTCCAGCTTGCGGCATCCATCAGCCAGCGGTCGCCGGGGCGCGACGCGCCGATTTCATAGGCGGTCGCAATCATGCGCTCGACCGGCTTGTTCGGCGAGGCGATCTCGGCATCAGCCTCGATCGTCAGCGTCAGCACTTCCTCATTCCAGCCGCGAAGCATGGCGAGCGCGCGGTGGCCGGGAGCCGTCGCCCAGCGTTCGGAATGATCGAAATAGTCCGAGAATTTCTCGCCGGTCGCCTGCTTGCCATCCACGACCTTGGCTTTCAGAAGTGCGGCATTGCGCAGATGGGCGCGCAGCTTGCCGAGCAGATCGGCATTTTCGGCAAAACCTTCGGCGACGATGTCGCGCGCGCCTTCGAGCGCCGTCTTCACGTCGGGCACGTCGGCGGTGATATAGGCTTCGGCGAGCGTTGCCGGCTCCTTGCTGCGGTCGGCAAGGATCGCCTCGGCAAGCGGGCCGAGGCCGCGTTCCCTGGCGATTTCGGCCCGGGTGCGACGCTTCGGCTTGTAGGGCAGGTAGAGGTCTTCAAGCTCGGCCTTGGTGGCGGCGCCCGAAAGCTTCGCCATCAATTGCTCGGTCATCTTGCCCTGGCCGGTGACGGATTCGATGATCGTATCGCGGCGGGCTTCGAGCTCGCGCAGATAGACCAGACGTTCGGCCAGTGTGCGCAGCTGCGTATCGTCGAGACCGCCGGTCACTTCCTTGCGGTAGCGGGCAATGAACGGCACTGTCGCGCCTTCGTCCAGCAGCTCGATCGCAGCCTTGGCCTGATCGGGCCGGGCATTGATTTCAGCGGAGATGCTTGCTGCGAGCGAACGAAGGTCAGCGGCCATGGGATTTCCTGCGGTTTGTTAGGGTGGGCGGACCATAGCGGCGAAAAGCGGCAAGGCAATGCCTCCCGCCGCTTTCCACAGTTGAAGGCAGCGCTCCCAGCGATTTAAGCGGCATGACTGAGGCGCAATTGAGCCTTCTTCTTCCTGTTTTTGCGGTTGTGCAGATGCGGCATTCTTTGGTAGCAGAGGCGACCATTTTTGATTGCCCCTGCCCTGCAGGCGCCAGGAAAAGAGTACCATGCCGAACCTGCTTCTCGAACTTCGCTCCGAAGAGATCCCCGCCCGCATGCAGCGCAAGGCCGCCGGCGATCTCAAGAAGCTCCTGACCGATGCCCTGGTGGAAGCAGGCCTGACATACGAAGGTGCGCGCGAATATTGGACGCCGCGCCGCCTGACGCTCGATATTCACGGCCTGACGGCCCGCTCCGCCGATGTGCGCGAAGAGCGCAAGGGGCCGCGTACCGACGCTAATGAAAAGGCGATCGAGGGCTTCCTGCGTGGCGCCGGCCTTTCCTCCATTTCCGAAGCGCAGGTCGTCAGCGATCCCAAGAAGGGCGATTTCTACGTTGCCGTCATCTCCAAACCGGGTCGCAGCGCGGAAGAGATCATCGCCGAAGTCATGCCCGGCATCATCAAGGATTTCCCGTGGCCTAAGTCGATGCGTTGGGGCAAGGCTTCCTCGCAGCCGGGTTCGCTGCGCTGGGTGCGCCCGCTGCAGTCGATCGTCTGCACCTTCGGCAGCGAGCATGAAGAAACCGTTGTCATTCCCTTCGAGATCGATGGTCTCGTCGCCTCCAACGTGACCTACGGCCATCGCTTCCACGCGCCCGAGGCGATCACCGTCAAGCGTTTCGACGATTATGTCGCGAGCCTCGAAAAGGCGAAGGTCATCCTCGATGCGGAACGGCGCAAGGATATCATCCTGCATGACGCTCGCGATATTGCCTTTGCCAGCGGGCTGGAGCTGGTCGAGGACGAAGGCCTGCTGGAAGAGGTCTCCGGCCTCGTCGAATGGCCGCAGGTGCTGATAGGCTCCTTCGAGGAGGATTACCTTTCGATCCCGTCGGAGATCATTCGCCTGACCATCAAGACCAACCAGAAATGCTTCGTAACCCGCAAACAGGGCGAAGAGACGCTTTCGAACAAGTTCATCCTCGTTTCCAACATCCAGGCGACTGACGGTGGCAAGGAAATCGTCCACGGCAACGGCAAGGTCGTGCGTGCGCGCCTGTCCGACGCGCTGCATTTCTGGAAGCGCGACCAGGGCAACCTGCCGGACCTCGAAACGCTGGAAGCTTCCGCCAAGAAATTCGGCCTCGACCTTGCCAAGCCGCTCGACCAGCGCATGGCCAAGCTCGACGCGCTGAATGTGACCTTCCATGCCAAGCTCGGCACGCAGGGCGACCGCGTCGAGCGCATCCGGGCGATGGCTGCCAAGATCGCCATGCCTGTTGGTGCCGATTACAAGGTGGTGGATCGCGCCGCGGTTCTCTGCAAGGCGGACCTGCGCACCGAAGCGGTCGGCGAATTCCCGGAACTGCAGGGTGTCATGGGCCGCAAATATGCGGCGCTGCAGGGCGAAGATGTCTCGGTTTCCACCGCCATAGAAGACCATTACAAGCCGCAGGGCCCATCCGACCGCGTGCCTGACGACAAGGTTGCGATCACGGTGGCGCTCGCCGACAAGCTCGATACGCTGATCGGTTTCTGGGCGATCGACGAAAAGCCAACCGGCTCGAAGGATCCGTTTGCATTGCGCCGTGCCGCGCTCGGCATTATCCGCATCCTGCTCGAAAAGCGTGCCCGCGTGACACTATTGCCGCGCATCATCTCCCATATGCAGCGCATCGACATGGATATCGGCGCCAATATTGCTACCGACGACCTGTCGCGGCAGTTCGACCTGCTCTCCTTCTTCCATGATCGCCTGAAGGTCTATCTGCGCGACCAGGGCGCCCGCCACGATCTTATCGATGCGGTCTTGACGCCTGAATCCGACGACCTCCTGATGGTCGCCCGCCGTGTCGAGGCGCTGACCGCCTTCATCACCTCGGAAGACGGCATCAACCTTCTGGCCGGCACCAAGCGCGCGACGCAGCTTCTGGCCGCCGAGGAGAAGAAGGGCACTGTCGTTGCGGACGGCGTTTCCGAGGCCTTGCTGAAACTCGACGCTGAAAAGGAACTGTTCGCGGCCATCAGCAAGGCTGCGTCGGAAGCTGCCGGCGCCGTTGCGCATGAAGACTTCCGCTCGGCCATGGAAGCGCTGTCAAAGCTGCGTGCCCCCGTCGACCGCTTCTTCACCGATGTGCTGGTCAATGACGAGGATGCCGCGATCCGAGCCAACCGTCTTGCGCTGTTGCGGATGATCCGGGCGGCGACCGGTACGGTGGCGGATTTCTCGAAGATCGCCGGCTGAGCGGCCGACAAAAAATGGGGCCAGATGGCCCCATTTTGCTTTTGCCCTTATCGTCCCTTTTGCATCTTGGCGATGGTCAGCGTTTCGCCGGCGCGGCCATAGCCGCCGTCGACGACTTCATCGACGAGAACCATCGTGTAGGGGCGGACGCCCTCCCCGAAAAAGTCAACGAACATGGCGGTCGTGCGGAGGATGATGTCCTCCTTCTGCTCCGACGTCAGGGTACCCTCGGGAAACTTGTAATTTGCGAATGGCATGATGAACTCCTGCCCGGTTTATGTTGCGACCGGGCGAAGGTAGCGCCGATCTCGGCATGCTTGAAATTGATATGGAGTATGTGCATTCATCCACGCCATGGATTTACATGGGATCGATCTCAACCTGCTTGTCGCCTTCGACGCGCTCATGAAGGAGCGCAGCGTGACGAAGGCCGGCATTCGCATCGGCCGCACACAACCGGCCATGAGCGCTGCCTTGGCGCGGTTGCGAAGCCTGCTGAAAGACGAGCTTCTGGTGCGAGGGCCGCAGGGCCTGCAGCCGACGCCAAGAGCGCTTGATCTCGCCGAGCCATTGTCACGCGCTCTTGCCGATATCCAGCGCACACTTGATTTCACTCAGGCGTTCGATCCCGCGACCTCCTCTGCTGCCTTCACGATCGGCCTCTCCGACCACCCGACTTTCGCGCTTCTGCCGCAACTCGTTGCGCATTTCGCCAAGGCGGCTCCGGCTGCAACATTACAGGTCCGGAATTTCAGCGCGCGTAACGATGCCATCGATCTCCTGGATGCAGGAGAGGCCGATGTGACGGTGGGCGTGCCGGCAACGAAAACCGGGCGCATTCTGACCCAGCCTCTGTTTGAGGAGCGTTTCGTCAGCATCGTCAGGAAGGATCATCCGGCTGCAGCCAAGGCGCTCGATCTCGACGCCTTTCTGGCTCTTCCCCACCTGCTCGTCTCGCCTGAGAACGAGCGTTTCGGCCATGTCGATACGGCGCTTGTCAAGGAGGGACTTCAGCGGCGGCTCGCGCTAACGCTTCCCAATATGTATGCCGCACCGCTCTTGATTGCCCGCTCCGACATGATCGCAACCTTGATGGCCGGTGTCGTGGCAGCCTCCGGCCATGCGCACGAACTTACCCTGTTGGAGCCACCGCTCATGCTGGAGCCCATCCCCTTCGTCATGTCATGGCATCGACGCAACGACGCCCATCCGGCGCAGCGCTGGTTTCGGAACTGCGTTGCCGAGGCTGTGCCTGACGTCAGGCGGTGACGCCTGCATGAATATCCATTAAAGCTCCCTCCATGGTGTCCAAGATCCTCGTCAGTGCCTGTCTCATGGGCCATGCCGTCCGATATGACGGACGCGCGAAACCTCTCGTCCATCCGGCAATCGAACGCTGGATGCAGGAAGGCCTGATCGTGACAATCTGTCCGGAAATGTCGGCCGGCATGCCGGTGCCGCGGCCACCTGCCGAAATCGGCGATGCGGCTGACGGCGAGGATGTGCTGGCAGGAGCTGCCCGCGTCGTGGAACTGACCGGTGGCGATGTGACAGAGGAATTCCTGCGGGCGGCGGAAAATGCCGTGCGGCTCGCGGTCGACAGCGGCTGCCGCTATGCGCTGCTGATCGACGGCAGCCCGTCCTGCGGTTCCGGTTTTATCTATGACGGCTCCTTCTCGGGCAACCGGCGGGCCGGGAACGGCGTTACCGCGGCGGCACTGAAACGGGCAGGCATTGAAGTCTTTTCCGACCGCGAGATCGACCGGCTGATCGAACGCATCGGCGTCAACGGCACGGCCGCCGGGGATACCGGCGGCCGCTAACTTCTTTCGTGATAAAATCGCTTGCAGTCGCCCCGTCTTAAGCGGCGCGGCGACCCTGATGCATGACCGGAGCCGCAGCGGCATTGCCGATGCGGAAGCCGCGGATGAGGTTCAGCAACTCGTCGGTATCGGCAGCCAGCGTCTCGGCCGATGCCGTGGTCTCTTCGGCCATGGCAGCGTTCTGCTGGGTGGCGGCGTCGAGCTGGTTCATCGAAGACGAGATTGAGCGCAGCGTCGTATCCTGCTCGGAGGCGCTGTGGGCGATCTTGGCGACGATTTCGTTGGCAGCCTTGATCTGGTCGGAGATGCGCTTCAGCGCTTCGCCTGCCTCGCCGACGAGGCGGACACCGTGGTCGACCTGGCTGGACGAACGGGCGATCTGATCCTTGATCTCCTTGGCGGCAGCAGCCGAGCGCTGGGCCAGTTCGCGCACTTCCTGGGCGACGACGGCAAAGCCCTTGCCGCTTTCGCCGGCACGTGCTGCCTCGACACCGGCGTTGAGCGCCAGCAGGTTCGTCTGGAAGGCGATCTCGTCGATGACGCCGATGATCTTGGTGATCTCGGACGAGGACTTCTCGATGCCGCTCATGGCTTCGATGGCCTGGGTGACGATCGCATCGCTGTGGGTGGCTTCGGTCGAGACCGAGTGAACCCGCTTGCTGGCTTCATGCGCACCATCGGCGGTCTGGCGAACGGCGACGGTCAGCTCATCGAGAGCAGCCGAGGTTTCTTCCAGGCTGGCGGCCTGGCGCTCGGTGCGCTGCGACAGCTCGTTGGAGGCACGGCGGATCTCTTCCTTGGCGACGCCGATGTCACCACCCTTGGCGCTGACCTGGGCCATGGCAGCTTCCAGATGCGAGAGCGCATCGTTGAAGTTGTCACGCAGTGCCGCATATTTCTGGCCGATATCGGCGCAACGCACCGTCAGGTCGCCGCGGGCGATCTGTTCCAGCGCCTGGCCGATGGTGCTGACGACGCGGGCCTGCAGCGAGGCTTCGTCCTGCTGATGGCGCAGGTTGCTTTCGCGCTCGCTCTCGAGAGCCAGCTGCTGGGCAGCCTCGCGATCCGACATCGCGTGGCGTTCCCGGATCTTTTCCTGCAGCGACTGCGTCGCCTTCGCCATCATGCCGACTTCGTTGTTCATGCCGGTATGCGGGATCTTCAGGGAGACATCTTCCTCGGCAACCGCCTGCAGCGCCGTGTGAACGTCCTTCAGAGGGTTCGATATGCCACGGATGACCAGATAGGCGGCCACGATGGCGATAAAGAACAGCACGATGCTGCCGGACAGTGCAGACAGGATCTTGTCGTTCACCTGGGCATCGAGATCGTCCATGTAGACGCCGGTGACGACAACGACCTTCCAAGGGTCGAAAGCCAGTGCATAGGCCGTCTTGCGATAGTCACCAACGGGCTGTCCCGGCTTGGCCGTGGAATAATATTCGACGAGACCGCCGCCCTGCTGCCCAACCTTGACCAGCTCTTCGCGATAGAGCTTGCCCTTGCTATCCGGCTGACCCTTGTTGATCTGCCCGACCTTCGAGGCGTCGTAGTGGAACATCATCTGGATGTCGTAGCTGTAGCCGAAGAAATAACCGTCGGGGTCGTATTTCATGGCGTTCAGGGTGGAATAGGCCTGCTTCTGGGCGTCTTCCAGCTTCAGTTCGCCTGAAGTCACCTTCGCCTGATAGAGCTTGAGAACGGAGACCGCGGACTGGACCTCCGAGCGCAGCATGTCGTAGCGCTCCTTGTAGATCGCATTGACCGAGGAGCGGACCTGGAGGGTGGTTGCGATCGCAAACGCGATCATCAGACCGACGACCAGCAATATAAGCTGTTTCGATATTTTCAAATTTTTCATGATGCCTCGCAACGGGAATGGGTGGCTGCATTCCGGTGCGGTTTTCTACCGCCTGTGCGAGCGCGCCGGATAAAGGCGACGCATCTACCGCTGCTAAAAGAACATGCTGCGACCGGTTCGCTACGATTGGCATTCATCCTATAATAAAGCTTTAATTTTATTAGATTTTAGACAAAATTTCCCTACAAATCTGGGGGTATACCAAAAGCAAAACCGCCGGATATTCATCCGGCGGTCCGCTAATATTTTGGTGATGAAAAGGCTTGCAGTCGCCCCGTCTTAAGCGGCGCGGCGACCCTGATGCATGACCGGAGCCGCAGCAGCATTGCCGATGCGGAAGCCGCGGATGAGGTTCAGCAACTCGTCGGTATCGGCAGCCAGCGTTTCAGCCGATGCCGTCGTCTCTTCGGCCATGGCGGCGTTCTGCTGGGTGGCGGCGTCGAGCTGGTTCATCGAGGACGAGATCGAGCGCAGCGTCGTATCCTGCTCGGAGGCGCTGTGGGCGATCTTGGCGACGATTTCGTTGGCAGCCTTGATCTGGTCGGAGATGCGCTTCAGCGCTTCGCCTGCCTCGCCGACGAGGCGGACACCGTGGTCGACCTGGCTGGAGGAGCGAGCGATCTGATCCTTGATCTCCTTGGCGGCAGCAGCCGAGCGCTGCGCCAGTTCGCGCACTTCCTGAGCGACGACGGCAAAGCCCTTGCCGCTTTCGCCGGCTCGTGCTGCCTCGACACCGGCGTTCAGCGCCAGAAGGTTCGTCTGGAAGGCGATCTCGTCGATGACGCCGATGATCTTGGTGATCTCGGACGAGGACTTCTCGATGCCGCTCATGGCTTCGATCGCCTGGGTGACGATCGCATCGCTGTGGGTCGCTTCGGTCGAGACCGAGTGAACCCGCTTGCTGGCCTCATGGGCACCGTCGGCCGTCTGGCGAACGGCGACGGTCAGCTCATCGAGAGCAGCCGAGGTTTCTTCCAGGCTGGCGGCCTGGCGCTCGGTGCGCTGCGACAGCTCGTTGGAGGCACGACGGATCTCTTCCTTGGCCACACCGATGTCACCGCCCTTGGCGCTGACCTGGGCCATGGCAGCTTCCAGATGCGAGAGCGCATCGTTGAAGTTGTCACGCAGTGCCGCGTATTTCTGGCCGATGTCGGCGCAACGAACCGTCAGGTCGCCACGGGCGATCTGTTCCAGCGCCTGGCCGATGGTGCTGACGACGCGGGCCTGCAGCGAGGCTTCGTCCTGCTGATGGCGCAGGTTGCTTTCGCGCTCGCTCTCGAGAGCCAGCTGCTGGGCAGCCTCGCGATCCGACATCGCGTGGCGTTCCCGGATCTTTTCCTGCAGCGACTGCGTCGCCTTCGCCATCATGCCGACTTCGTTGTTCATGCCGGTATGCGGGATCTTCAGAGAGACATCTTCCTCGGCAACCGCCTGCAGGGCGTTATGAACGTCCTTCAGAGGGTTCGATATGCCGCGGATGAAGTAGAAGGCAGCGCCGATACCGCCAACGAAGACGATGGCGCAGGCCGTGAGAGCCTTCCACATCGTCTCATTGACCTTGGCCTGCAGGTCGTCGAGATAAACACCCGTGCCGACGACGATCTTCCAGGGTTCGAAGGCCTTCGAATAACCGCCCTTGAGGAAGACCTGGTCTTCCGGCTGGCCGGGCTTGGTCCAGTAATAGTATGTACGGCCGCCGCCGGCCTTGCCATGGTCGACGAGGGCCTGGCTGAATTTCGCGCCCGTCTTGTCGACCTGGCCGCTCATGTCCTTGCCGAGATTGACCGGGCTCGGATGGAAGACCTGGATGACGTTGTAGTCGAAGCCGAAAAGATAGCCCGATGGCTGGAAGGTCACGCGCTTCAGAATGTCGAAGGCTTCCGCCTGGGCGGCCTCATGCGTCATCTGGCCGGCCTTCTCGCGTTCGTAGAAGGTGTTGAGGACGGAGATGCCCGATTCGACCTGCGTGCGCAGCATGTCGAAACGCTCATCATAGATCGCCTGCTCGGATGTACGGATTTCAAAATAGGTCGCGACTGCAAATGCAGCCATCAGAACACCGACCAGCGCAAAAAGCTGATGGGCAATCTTGAGCTTCTTCATGATTGACCTCACGGAAAAGGTGAAAAGCAATATCCCGGATCGGTCAACTCCCGACCTGCGCGCGAGAAATCGCGCGCCCAGCTAACGCGTTCATGCGCTCTCCGGTCCTCCCTAAGTAAAATTAGAGAGGATGACTAAATTATCATTTAACAAAGGCACGACTTCTACTCGAGCGGACTAGTAGAATTGATGGGTGTCTTCTTGCAGACTTGTATAAGTTGCAATCAAGTCGCGAATGCAATCATGTAAATTAGAATATACTTATTTTAATAGAAAAACGCACCCTGCTTCTGTTCAGAGTGCGTTCGCGGTGATCGAAACTGCGATAGGAGTGGCAAAAGGATCCGACTAGAAACGGAGCTCAAACGCGGAGACGTCGAGAGGCAAGGTTCCAACAACGCCAGCCGCCACCGGCTTGGCATCGCTGCCGATAACGGCAGCTGTCGCCACATTGTCGATGCCCTCGACGGGTGCCGACGGGGCCAGCGCAAGCATCTGCTCGGGCGTTGCCTTGCTCACGAAGAGGACGGGGGAACCACCCATCCAATTTTCGGTACGATAAATTTTCTTTTCTCCGTCGACATCACGGACCTCGGCCTGCTGGAAGGCGCCGGGAAGAAGTTCCGGCACCGAATAATCCTTCTTGGAGGCTTCCGTCTGAAGCGGCGGGCAGTGGTCGCAGGTTTCGGTAATGATGCTGCCTGTTTCCTTCGCCTTGCTCGGTCCGACCACTTCGATCGATCCCGCCATGACGGAACCAGCCGCCAGCAGGAATACCGCACTGAGGAAAATCCGACGCATCAATATTACTCCGTCTCCCTTGAGAGCAGCGACGGGAAAACGGTCCACCGCTCTCAGTTTGTTCGAGCATCGGCTGTCCGAAAACCGTTTCACACTTTTCGGTCCGATGTATTGGGAGCCAGATTAGCGCAGCTTTGTTTCCATCCCGTCAGAAGAAAGGGTAAAAATTTAGCGAAACGGACCGTCGTCCGCCCCCGCTTACGCCTTTTCGCGTTCGACTGCGCGCCAGCCGATATCGCGGCGGCAGAAGCCATTTTCCCATTTCACGCCGTCGAGAAGGGCATAGGCACGGTCCTTGGCCTCACCAACCGTGTGGCCGGTCGCGGTCACGTTCAGAACGCGGCCGCCGGTTGCCACCAGAGCACCGTCCTTCAGCGATGTGCCGGCATGAAACACCTTCTCGCCCTCGCCGGCGGCCGGCAGCGCGAGGATCGGGGTGTTCTTCTCATAGGAGCCCGGATAGCCTTTCGAGGCCATGACGACTGTCAGAGCCGGGTCGTCTGTCCATTCGGCCGCGACCTGGTCCAGGGTACCGTCAGCGCATGCAAGCAGCAGCGGCAGGAGATCGCTCTTCAATCGCATCATCAGCACCTGGCATTCGGGATCCCCGAAGCGGACATTGTATTCGATGAGTTCCGGCCCCTTGGCGGTCATCATCAGGCCAGCGAAGAAGACACCGCTGAAGGGATGGCCGCTGTCGGCCATACCGCGGATAGTCGGCTCGATGATCTCCTTCATCGTGCGTTCGGTCATATCCGCCGTCATGACAGGCGCGGGCGAATAGGCGCCCATGCCGCCTGTGTTGGGTCCGGTGTCGCCCTCGCCGACGCGCTTGTGATCCTGCGCGGTTGCGAGCGGCAGAGCATTCTTGCCGTCGCACAGGCAGAAGAAGCTCGCCTCCTCGCCATCGAGATAGGCTTCGACGACGACTTCGGCCCCGGCCTGCCCGAAAGCACCTTCGAAACAATCGTCGACGGCGGCGAGCGCCTCGTCAAGCGTCATGGCGACCGTCACACCCTTGCCGGCGGCAAGGCCATCGGCCTTGACGACGATCGGCGCGCCCTGCTCTCGGATATAGGCCTTGGCCTTCGGAGCATTGTTGAAGCGTTGATAGGCACCGGTCGGGATGTTGTAACGAGCGCAGATATCCTTGGTGAAACCCTTGGAACCCTCGAGTTGAGCCGCCGCCGCAGACGGGCCGAAGACCGCAAAGCCCGCGGCACGCAGCCGATCGGCAATGCCTGACACCAATGGGGCTTCCGGTCCGACGACGATAAAGTTGATCGACTTTTGCCGGCAGAAGGCGACCACCGCATCGTGGTCATCGATATCAAGGGCAACGAGCGTGGCATGTTCGGCGATGCCGGGATTGCCCGGGGCGGCATAGAATTCCGTCATCAGCGGCGATTGCGCCAGCTTCCAGGCGAGTGCGTGCTCGCGTCCGCCCGATCCGATCAACAGAACCTTCATGCCTGATCCCTTTCCTGCCGGTCAGGCCTCTTGACCTGGCCTGTTGGTCTGGCGGTTAAGCGGGAAGGCCAAAAAGGTCAAGCGGGAATGCTTACCAGCCCCCGCCTCCGCCACCTCCGCCACCGCCACCTGAGGAACCGCCGCCGGAAAAGCCCGAGGACGAACTGGAGGGCGGTGGGGACGGAATGGTGGAAGCAATGGTCGAGGCCATCGATGACGAGAAGCCGCCAATCCGGTCCGAAAAGCTGCCGCTATTGAAGTTGCCGGAATACCAGCCAGGATTATAGGCAGCCGCGGCAGCGCCCGCCGAGGCTGCGGCCAGCCATGACTCAAAAGTCCGCGACCACGGCTTTTCGACACCGAGCGCCACCGCGTAGGGCAGCAGGGTTTCGAAATGCTGCGGCGACATTTGCGGCGCGCCGGCCATGTTCATGCGGTCCTTTTCGGCGAGCGTCAGATATTGCCTGAGGCCATCCACGCCGGCCGTCATCTTGGCGCCGAGCGGTGTCGGAGCACCCATGATGAAGAAATAGAGGATATTGAAGAGCACGATGCCGCCGACGGCAAACAGCATGGGCGTTTCGTGAAATTCCATCAGTGATGAGGCGAGCGCCAGCACGACGCTCGATAGAATGCTCAAGCCCACGAAGACGGCGATCGCGATGGCAATAACGGCGAAAATCTTGCTCACGAGCGAGCCGCCGCGATGCAGTGCTTTCGTAAAACCCGCAACGAAGATGGACAGGAAGACGGAAATGCCGATCGGGATAACCATCAGTGCGATCGTATCCGGTTCCAGCGAACCGAAGACGAAGAGGCCCACCAAAGCCGCAGCACTCAGGATCACGCCGCCGGTGATATAGCCGGCATTGGAATTGTAGTATTTGCCGCGGTGTTCCCGTTCGATCGAGGAGCGGAAGCTCTGGCCGACGGATTTGACCTTCTCGCCGTGGGCCTTGTCGATGGTCAGCGTATCGTTGCTGCCGCCCACGGCTTTCAGGAGATCCGCCTCGCCTGCCTGCAGCTTCTCCTTGCCGAGCGGCTTGTCGGTGCGGCGTATGACGATGGCGTTCTTGAGGTCATCGAGCCGGACGTATCCGCGCACGGCGAGATCGAGAGCCGTGGCCGAAAGGGCCGTCCAGCCCTGACCGGAAAAACCTCTGTTGTCGATGTAGTTGACGAGGGCCGGCGAGATGCCGGAAGGTGGATCCCATCGCGGCACGACGATCTCACGCGCCGGATCACGGCCAACCTTCAGCCAGGAGCGCGTATAATAGAGGAAGACGAGCATCAGCCCGCCGAACCCAATGAAATAATCCCGGTTATCGGTGAACCACCAGGAACTTTCCTGATCGGCACTCGGTGGATCGATCGCCCCCTTCGGCAGCTTTGCGGCAAAGGTCAGCCCCTCGCCTTCACCGAGAGGCGCGGTGGTCGCGACAACCAGCCTGTTGTCATCGATGCTTGAGCGAGCATTCTTATCCGTGGCCCCGACCGGGCCGGTGAAGAACGTCACATCCTCTGGCGTCACACCTTGGGGAAAGGTGACCGTCGCCACGGCCGAGCGGATCGGGAATATCCAGCCATTGCCGGTGACGTTCCAATAAAGTTCGTCATGATCGTTGAAATAGCGGATCTGACGGTCGGTCCGATAGGTGAAGACATATTGGTGGCGGCCGGGAGAGATCGTGACATCTTTGGAGCCGGCATAAATGCGGATGCCGCCGGAGACGGATTCCGTATGCCATGGCTCGTCCCTGCCGTCACGCTTGACCGAGACGACGCCGAAATCGACGCTGCGACGCCGCCCGCTTGCATCCCTGAACGTCAGCGGAAAATCGCGGAAAATGCCTCGCCGTATGCGGTCGCCTTCGGCATTGACGGTGATCGTTTCCGTTACCGTCATCGCCCCGCTCTTTTCCACCTGGATGGCGGAATCGAAGGACGCGATGAATTCCGCACCGATCGCTGGCTGTGCCGCAAGCGCGAGCAATAGCGCGAAACAAATGCCGAAAAACCGCCGGACCATGTCCCCTCCCGATTGCGGTCAGCCCTCGCTCAGCTCAGGCCTCGTCCTTGTAGGCAACCCCCAGCCCCGCAAGCGTACGCCAGTAAGCCGGAAAGGTCTTGCCGACACAATCAGGGTCCAGAATGGTAATGTCGTCGATCTTCAAACCGGCAAGCGCAAAGCTCATGGCGATGCGATGGTCGGCAAAGGTGTCGATATCGGCCGGTAGCGTCTGGCCCGCGAGCGCAGGGTCGGAATGGACGATCAGATCATCGCCTTCCTCGACCGCCAAACCTTCGCGAATATTGTTCAGCCCCGTGGACAGGGCGCGGATACGGTCGCATTCCTTGACGCGCAGGTTGGCAATGCCGACGAAACGGACCGGTGTCTCGTTGAAGGCGGCAAGAACCGCGATCGTCGGGATGGCGTCCTGCATCTGCGAGCCGTCTATTTCGGCCGGCAGATGCGGGAACTTGGCGATCGTCTCATAGGCCTTGGCATCTGGCTGGGTGAAGGCATCGTTCGCTACACCAAGATCGATCGTACCGCCGCTCAGCACTTCAGCGGCCCAGAGATATGTTGCCGCTGAGGCATCCGGCTCGATGACGAAATCGGTTGCGGTGTAGCCGGTCGGCTCGACGCGCCAGGTCGCGGCATCGAGTTGTTCGACCTTGGCACCGAAGGCCTCCATGGCTGCAAGCGTCAAATCCACGTAGCCGCGGGCACCGATATCGGTACCAGCAAGCGCAATAGTAACGGGCGCGTTGGCGCCTTGCTTGGCGAGCGGCGCGGCCATCAGAAGCGCAGAGACATATTGGCTGGAAAGACCGGCATCGATCTCGACGCGACCGGAGGCAAAATGCCCGTTGCCGCGCACGGTCACCGGCGGGCAGCCTGTCGGCGCCTCGGCATCGATGCCCAGCGACCTCAGCGCCGCGACGAGCGGGCCGATCGGCCGCTTGCGCATATGCTCATCGCCGTCAACCACGACCGTGCCGTCGACGGAGGCAACAGCGGCCGCCAGGAAGCGGGTGGCCGTGCCTGCGTTGCCGAGGAAAAGCGGGGCTTTCGGCTGATGGAGCGCGCCGCTGCCGGTAACGACAAAGGTCGTGTCGTCGGGCTCCTCGATCTGCACGCCCATGGCCCGCAGCGCTTCGGCCATATATTTCGTGTCGTCGCTCTTCAGCGCGCCGGTCAGCCGGCTCGTGCCCTTGGCAAGACCTGCCAAAAGCAGGGCGCGGTTAGTGATCGACTTCGAGCCCGGAACCACGGCACGACCGGTGAGCGGCTTGCCCGGCGGGATGATGGTGAGCTTGGCTTTACTCATTGCGCTTGTCTCTTCTGTCCCTTGCAGCGGCCGCGAGCGGCCTTGTCGGACTGCTCATAGCAGTTTTTGGGCAAAGACAAAGGTCAGAACTTGACTGACGGTACGGCGCGATCGGCCTCGTTGGTGATTTCGAAATATTCGCGCTTGGAGAATCCGAACTGGCCGGCAACGAGGTTCGAGGGGAAGCTTTCGACCTTGACGTTCAGATCGCGGGCAGCGCCGTTATAATAGCGGCGTGCCATCTGGATTTCGCTTTCCATCGTTTCCAGCGAGGCCTGGAGTTCGGAGAAATTCTGGTTGGCCTTGAGATCGGGATAGGCTTCGGCCAGCGCCATCACCCGGCCAAGCGCCTGCCCGAGCAGACCTTCCGCCTGCGCCCTGCCGGCAACATCGCCAGCAGGAACGGCCTGAGCCTTATTGCGAAGCTCGACGACCTCTTCAAGCGTGCTCTTTTCGTGGGCCGCATATCCCTTGACGGTCTCGATCAGGTTCGGGATCAGGTCGGCACGGCGCTTCAGCTGCACATCGATTCCGGACCAAGCCTCCTCGGCCATCTGCCGGGAACGGACGAGACCGTTATAGATGAAGATGACGTAGAGCGCGATCAGAACGATGACGCCAAGAGCGATATACATCGCGAATCCCCCCGAAAGCCAAGTCTTGCGGGAGACTACGCAGGTTTCACAGACATCGTCAAACAGTCAGAGGGGCGCGATCTTGGCTCTCGCCGCAGCAAGCTCAAGCCGCGGCGTTCACCAGCTCGAAACCACCCGCATCCGTCAGCAGGAACGCTTCGCCGCAGGCCTTGGCCAGCGTGCGCACGCGAAGGATGTAACTCTGGCGCTCGGTGACGGAGATCACGCCGCGGGCGTCGAGCAGGTTGAAGACGTGGCTTGCCTTGATGCACTGGTCATAGGCCGGGAAGACGCATTTATGCAGGCGCTGGTTGGCATTGTCGCCAGGCGCGCCGGCAGCGAGAAGCGCCTGGCATTCTTTTTCGGCATCGATGAAGTGGCGATGCAGCATCTCGGTATTGGCGAATTCGAAATTGTGGCGGGAATATTCCTGCTCGGCCTGCAGGAAGACATCGCCGTAGCTGATCTTCTCGTCGCCCTCGCGGCCGTTGAAGTTCAGGTCGTAGACGTTATCGACGCCCTGAACATACATGGCGAGGCGCTCGAGACCATAGGTCAGTTCGCCTGCGACCGGCGAGCATTCGATGCCGCAGATCTGCTGGAAATAGGTGAACTGCGAGACTTCCATGCCGTCGCACCAACATTCCCAGCCGAGGCCCCAGGCGCCGAGTGTCGGGCTTTCCCAATCGTCTTCGACGAAGCGGATGTCGTGCAGCAGCGGGTCGAGGCCGATCGCCGCGAGCGAGCCGAGGTAAAGCTCCTGCAGGTTCGGCGGGTTCGGCTTCAGGATGACCTGATACTGGTAGTAGTGCTGCAAACGGTTGGGGTTTTCGCCGTAGCGGCCGTCGGACGGACGGCGGGAGGGCTGTACGTATGCGGCTTTCCACGGCTTGGGGCCGAGCGCGCGCAGCGTCGTGGCCGGGTGAAAGGTGCCGGCGCCGACTTCCATGTCATAGGGCTGAAGAACCGCACAACCCTTGTCCGCCCAGTAATTATGCAGGGTGAGGATCAGCGCCTGGAAAGAGCGCTTCGGGTTCATATGGTCTGGAATCGTCGCGGGCATGGAAGGATACCGATTGCTTGGAATATGAGCGCGACAGGTGCCACGCAGCGCCGCAGGGGTCAAGGCTTTTGCGCCGTGTCCGGATAAAGCCGACAAACAGCCGGCCGGTCAGCGACAATCATGACCCAATTCGGCCTATTCCTCTTCCCGTTTCAGGCGATACTCGCCCGTGGCGGGATCCTTCACCAGCGTGCCGACCGCTCCCGTCTGGCGCTCCTTCTCGGCGCGGCGGGATTTTTCAGCAAGCCTCTGTGCATCGGAAACAAAGCGGCGGTAAAGCCACCAGCCCGCGCAGACGAGGATCAATAACGTAACTAGCTGTGCCATGTCCCCTCGTTTCTCCCGTTAGAGCCCGTAGCGGCTCCACAATGCCCTTTCTTCCGCCGCTTCGACAAGCCCCGATGCGAGACCGGAAGCCGCCCCTTCAAGCGAGACCGGCGAGATGCCGGGAACACGGCGACCGAGCAGGCCACGGGTGGCCGTTACGAGCTGAAGCTTCGTTTTCTGGCCATAGCGTTTTTTCAGTTCCTGGCGCATGTCGCCGAGGCCATCGATGAGGCCGAGTTCCAGGCCGCGCGTGCCGCTCCAGAAGAGGCCGGAGAAAACTGTCGCATCGTCCGTCAGCTTGCCGGCGCGGCGCTCGCGCACCATCGAGATGAAGACCTGATGGATCTCGAGCTGCAGGCTCTTCAGATATTCGATGTCCTTTTCCTTCTCGGGCTGGAAGGGATCGAGGATCACCTTGTTTTCGCCTGCCGTATAGACACGACGTTCGACGCCGATCTTCTTCAGGAGCTCCGGAAAGCCGAAGCCGCCGGAGACGACGCCGATCGAGCCGACGATGGAGGTCGGGTCGGCGATGATTTCATCGCCCGCCAGCGCGATCATGTAGCCGCCGGAGGCCGCCACATCTTCCACGAAGACCAGCACCTTCTTCTGCTTTTCGCGCGCCAGCTCACGGATGCGTGCGAAGATAAGGCGAGACTGGACAGGCGAACCGCCCGGCGAATTGATCGAGATGGCAACAGCCGGCGTGTCCTTCGCGGAGAAGGCCTTCTCCAGAACCGGCGCGACATTGGCGAGATTGAGGGTCGGGCGGAACTGACCGCCGCCGCTGATGATCGCGCCCTGCAGCTTGACGACGGGTATGACGATCCCATCCTTGCGAAACCGCTTCGGCATCAGCTTTCTCAAAAATCCAGCCATTTCTCTTCCTTCGATACGATCGGCGACGCCAGCATGCATATGCACATTACAAGGGCATTGCATGTATGCGCTGCAGTGACAAACGCAATGGCTGCGCTCTCAAAACATTGCCTCCGTATTTTCTTGTTGCGAATGACTTGCATTATCATTCTAATCAGGCATAGTGCCGGCATGGATAATTGGGTAAAAGTGGCATGGACATCATAAATCCGAACGCAAAGGGCGGCTGGCGAGCCGAGCGCGGGGAAGCCTCGCTCTCCGACGTTTACCGCACTGTTGGCACGGGACGGCACAGCTCCACATGGCGGCGCGCGGCCGCTTTCCTCGGCCCTGGCTACATGGTTGCCGTCGGCTACATGGACCCTGGCAACTGGGCGACCTCGCTCGCCGGCGGATCGAAGTTCGGTTATGCGCTGCTGACCGTCGCACTGCTTTCGAACATCATGGCGATCGTGCTGCAATCGCTTTGCGCGCGTCTTGCCATCGGCTCCGGCCGAGATCTGGCGCAGGCCTGTCGCGACGCCTATCCAAGCTATGTCGCCGTACCGCTCTGGGCCTTTGCAGAAATCGCCATCATCGCCACCGATATTGCCGAAGTGATCGGCACGGCGATCGGCCTCAATCTGCTTTTCGGAATTCCGCTCGAAATCGGCGTGGTGATCACCGCGCTCGACGTCTTCGTCATCCTTCTCCTGCAAAGGCTCGGCTTCCGGTGGATCGAGGCCTTCATCATCACGCTTCTCGGCGTCATCGCAATCTGCTTTGCGGTGCAGATCTTCCTTGCCGATCCGCAATGGGGCGCCGTCATCAGGGGCTTCCTGCCGACAACGGAGGTCGTCACCAATCCGGAAATGCTCTATCTGGCGCTCGGCATTCTGGGTGCTACCGTGATGCCGCATAACCTCTACCTTCACTCCGGCATCGTGCAGACGCGCTCCTACGGCCATACAGTGCCGGAAAAGAAGGAAGCGCTGACCTTTGCGACCCTCGACTCCACCGTGGCTCTCTGCTTCGCGCTCCTGATCAACGCCTCGATCCTGATCCTTGCCGCAGCCGCCTTCAATGCCAATGGCAAGACGGATGTGGTGGAACTCGGTGAAGCGCATTCGCTGCTGTCGCCGCTGCTCGGTCTTGCGATTGCGCCGACGCTCTTCGGCATCGCGCTGCTCTGCTGCGGCCTGAATTCCACGGTCACCGCCACGCTTGCCGGGCAGATCGTCATGGAAGGCTTCCTGAAAATCCGGCTGAAGCCATGGGTGCGCCGCCTGATCACCCGCGCCATCGCCATCGTTCCCGCCGCTTTCGTGACGATCTGGTACGGCGATCAGGGCACTGCAGAACTTCTGATCCTGACGCAGGTGGTGCTCAGCCTGCAGCTTTCCTTCGCCGTCTTCCCGCTCGTCATGTTCACGGCCAGCAAGGCGAAGATGGGGGAATTGGTGGCACCGAAGTGGCTGAGCGCCGTCGCCTATGTGATCGCTGTCGTGATCGCCGGTCTGAACGTCAAGTTGCTCCTCGACTTCGTGACCGGTGGCTAAACTTGTTCTGTGGCAATTCCTGAACTGGTTCCTTACGCAATTGCGAACGGAAACCGCGGCACAGTCTTCCTGGAATTGCTTCAGAGCCTGCCATAGGCCGCGCGGCCATTGTTGAAATCATCGACGAGAGGGGAGAACTTGTGGCTCCCCTCTTCGTGCATGACGAGAGGCGCGCGCAGGGAAAGCCTTGCCCGTGAGCCCTTGATCGCGGTCACCAGGATGCGGACGGCGTTTTCTCCTTCACGCGGATGAACGGCAGTGATCTCGATGCCGCCGAAGCGTCTGCCGCAGGCGTCGATGATCTCGGCGATCGATTGCGGCCTTGCGATCAGCGACAGTTGTCCGCCCGGTGTCATGATGGCCCCGGCCGTTCGGATCCAGCTTTCGAACAGGTCGTCCGTCATGGCATGGGCTTCGGCCTTCAGCGCATCCGGCGTCCTGCGGTCGCCGGCATCGTTGAACGGCGGGTTCATAATAACGTGATCGAAGCTTTCGTCGATGAGACCTGCGTCGTTTCGCGCCCTGGCCGTCAGCGTGACATCGGCCTCGACGACCGAGACGCGGCCCGCCATATGGGCGTTGCCAGGCAGTTCGATGCTGCGGCGGGCGTAGTCAGCCATCTCCGCCGATCGCTCGAAGAGTACGACCTCGGCCTTTGCAAGGCGCGAGGCGACGGCAAGGCCGGCTGCACCCGCTCCGGCACCGAGATCGGCCACCTTGATCGCGCGATCATCGGCAATAAGAGCAGCGAGCAGCATGGCGTCCATGCCGGCACGATGGCCCCTGCCCTTCGGCTGAACAATATGAAAAAGGCCGCGATGAAAGGCGTCTACCGTGTCAGTCATCGCCTGCGTCATCTCTCACTTCCGCTCGCGCAATTCGCCGCCGAGACCCGCATCGATGAGGATGCGCCGGGCCTGATCGGCCATCGTCTCGTCAACCAGGAGGCGGCGCGGCAGCATGCCGAGCGATCCCTCGAGCACGCTCATGCCCTGATCGGCAATGAAGCACGCAATTCCCGCATCCTTCATGAGGCTCTCGGCAAAAGAGAGCAGAACGGGATCGTTCGCGCGGATAAGCTCATGCATTTGCCGTTATTTTCCCTTCCGAATTTGCTGACAGCGACAATTCACCCCTTGCCGCCTCCATCGCCCCTTTCTATTGTCAAAGGCAACGAATGAACAGGAGTCCGGGTCGTTGGGCGTGGTCATACCGCTTGAAGAAAACAAAAACAAACTGGCTTCCATCAAGCCGCTGGTGGACCTCACCAAGGCTGACATGGAGCGGGTGAACCAGCTTATCCTTTCCAAGGCTGGCTCCGATGTCCAGATGATTCCGGAGGTGGCGAACCATCTCATCTCTTCGGGCGGCAAGCGCCTGCGGCCGATGCTGACGCTCGCTGCAGCCTCGCTTTTCGGCTACAGGGGCGAGAATCACATCAAGCTCGCCACATCAGTCGAGTTCATGCATACGGCAACGCTGCTGCATGACGACGTGGTGGACGAAAGCGACCTGCGTCGCGGCAAGTCGACCGCGCGTACGATCTGGGGCAATCAGGCAAGCGTCCTTGTCGGCGACTTCCTGCTCGGCCAGGCCTTCCGCATGATGGTCGAAGTCGGCTCGCTGGAAGCGCTGGACGTGCTTTCGTCGGCCGCCTGCGTCATCGCCGAGGGCGAAGTGCTGCAGCTTTCGGTCGCCAAGAACATGGAAACGACCGAGGATGACTACCTCTCGGTCATTCGTGCCAAGACCGCAGCCCTCTTTGCGGCTGCCGCCGAAGTCGGCCCGATCGTTGCCGAGACCAGCAAGTCCAACCGCAACGCGCTGAAATCCTACGGCATGAATCTCGGCCTCGCTTTCCAGCTGGTTGACGACGCGCTGGATTACGGCGGCAAGGCTGCCGATCTCGGCAAGAATGTCGGCGACGATTTCCGCGAAGGCAAGATCACGCTTCCGGTCATTCTTGCCTATCGCCGCGGCACGCAGGACGAGCGCGCCTTCTGGCGCGATGCGATCGAAGGCGGCAACAGCAGCGATGCCAATCTGGAAAAGGCGCTTGGCCTGATCACCAAATACGGCACGCTCAACGACACGATCCAGCGGGCCGTGCACTACGGCACGATCGCACGCGATGCGCTGGCACCGCTGCCGGACAGCCCCTGGAAATCGGCCCTGATAGAAGTCATCGATTTCTGCATCGAGCGCGTGAACTGAGGCGTGCCTCAACGAGAAGCATGACTTTGCCGCAAGGCCGCCGTCGCTTTGGCGCGGCGGGCTTTGATCAAACGTCCTTGAACGCGGGCTGAATTTCTTGCAGGGCCGCTTCAAAAAAGCCATCCTGTTGTGAATCAGTGTTTGCAACTGATTTTGCGGTCGGCACGTTGTTCCGGCCGTCCCTGAAGAAAGGTTTTCTAATGCGGCAGAGATTTGTCACCCGTCTCCTTTCGAGCGCAGCCCTCGCGGCAGTGCTTTCGCTCGGCGGGATCGGCGGCGTGAACGCCGAAGACGCGGCCAAGGCGGATGATGCCGGCAAGACCGTGACCTTTGATCCGGACAGCGTTACCACGTTCTCGGGCGCGTTTCTCGCTGCCCGCACGGCCGATGTGGACCACGACTATCCGACGGCGATCGAGCTCTACAAGAAAGCCTTGCAGATCGAGCCGGGCAACCCGGAAATCCGCCAGCGCCTGATGATCTCGCTGCTGTTGAACGGCGACATCAAGGACGGCGTGAAATATGCGAACGACCTGAAGGGTGACCCGACCGTCGAGCGTATCACCACGATCGTGCGCGGCATGGATGCGATGCGCCGTGGCGAGTTCAAATCTGCAGAATCGATCCTGAAATATGACGGGCCGAACGATCTCGACCGCATGATGAACGACCTGCTGCTGGCCTGGGCGCGCGTCGGCGCCGGCCGAGGCAAGGAAGGGCTTGCGATGGTCGAGAAGATGAAGGGCCCGGATTGGGTCCGCATCTTCCAGAACTACAATGCGGGCGCTATCGCGATCGTCAACGGCGACGTCAAATCCGCCCGCCAGCATCTCAATGATGCCGTACTGGACAAGGAAGGCGGCGCAACTGCACCCGACACTTTCATGCGCGCCATCATGGCACTCGCACGCCTCGAAGCTTCGCAGGGCAACAAGCAGAAGGCGCTCGACGCTGTGTCGGTCGGCGACAACCTGCTGCCTAACTATACGCCGCTGAACGCACTGCGCGACAGTATCGAAAAGGGCGAGAAGCAGGAACAGCAGGTCAAGAGTGCAGAAGAAGGTGCAGCCGGCGTGCTGTTTTCAGTCGGCGGCGCGCTGAACCGCGACGGTGCCGAAGATATCGTCTCGCTCTATCTGCAGACGGCCAATGCGCTCGATCCGAACAGCGCCGACACGCTGGTTCTGCTCGGCGGCATTGCCGAAAAGCAGGAACAGATGGACCGGGCCATTGCGCTTTACCAGAAGGTGCCGGCAAATTCGCCGATGCGCCGCATTTCCGAACTGCAGCTGGGCCTCGCGCTCGCGCAGGGCGGCAAAGTGGATGAAGCCCGCAAGCACCTGCAGGCGCTGATCGCTTCAGACCCGCAGGACGTCAGAAGCTATCTCGCCTATGGCAGCGTGCTTTCCGACGCCAAGGATTATCAGGCGATGGCCGATAATTACGACAAGGCTGTCGAGGTGATCGGGCCGCTGCCAGGCCGCGCAGACTGGAGCGTCTTCTTCCAGCGCGGCATCGCTTATGAGCGGCTGAAGAAGTGGGACCAGGCGGAACCTAACTTCCGCAAGGCGCTCGACCTCAATCCGAACCAGCCGCAGGTTCTAAACTATCTCGGCTATTCCTGGATCGACATGAACCGCAACCTCGACGAGGGCCTTGAGATGATCAAGAAGGCCGTCGAGCTCCGTCCTGACGACGGCTACATCATCGATTCGCTCGGCTGGGCCTATTTCCGCCTCAGCCGTTACAACGATGCCGTCGACGAATTGGAACGTGCAGCGCAGATCAAGGCTGGCGACGCGACAATCAACGACCATCTCGGCGACGCCTACTGGCGCGTGGGCCGCAAGCTGGAAGCTGTCTATCAGTGGAACCGGGCACTCGCCTCCGAACCCGAGGAAGCCCAGATCCCGAAGATCAAGGATAAGGTCGCAAACGGCTTGCCGGCGCAGGACGATGATGCCAAGGCGGCCGACAAGAAGCAGCCTGACCCTCCGCCGGCGACGCCGCCGCCGGTCGACAAGAAATCCTGAGGCAGCATGCCTGAAACGGGCATGCTGCTTTCCGGGCTCGGCGATTTCGCCGTTGCTGAAGATGCCTGCGCAAAAATCAATCTTGCCCTTCATGTGACGGGCCAGAGGGCCGACGGCTATCACCTTCTTGAAATGCTGGTGACGTTTGCGCGCCACGGCGATCGGTTGGGGTTTTCCCCAGCCGATGCCGATGACTTCACGCTTTCCGGCCAGTTCGCCGACGTGCTTGCCGATGACCCCGGCACCAATCTGGTGTTGAAGGCCCGCGACCTGCTGCGGGAAGCGGCGGGTGGTGCTCCACCTGTGCGCATTCATCTGGAGAAGAACCTGCCGATCGCTTCCGGCATCGGTGGCGGGTCTGCCGATGCAGCAGCGACACTGCGCGGGCTTATCCGCCTGTGGGACGTGCCGCTTCCGACAGAAACCATTGCTGCCCTCGCCCTAGCGCTTGGAGCCGACGTGCCGATGTGCCTGAAAAGCACGCCGCTGATTGCACGCGGCATCGGCGAACAGATAGAGACGGCCGATGCCCTGCCCTCCTTCGCTGTGGTGCTCGCCAATCCGCTGAAAGGCGTTTCCACGCCCGAGATCTTCCGGCGGCTTGTCATCAAGAATAATCCTCGCCTGGTCCTGAAAAAGTCGTCGCACTGGATGGAAGCCATACGAGCGACACGCAATGATCTTGAGCCGCCGGCGCGGGAGCTGGTTCCCGAAATTGCCGAGATTTCGGGCATGCTCGCTGCAGAAGGCGCGCTTTTCACCCGCATGTCCGGCTCTGGTGCGACCTGCTTCGGCATTTTCGAGACGCCCGTTGCCGCGCTGCGTGCCGCCGAGCGTCTTCACGCCGCGCGCCCGGACTGGTATTTCCAGGCGACGGAGACTTTCGCGGGAGGCGCGTGATGGCAGGCCTGGACGAAAAACGACCTTTTATTCCGCTCGGCATAGCGGTTCTGACTGTTTCGGATACGCGTACGCCGGCCGATGACAAATCCGGCGACACGCTGGCGGCACGAATTGCGGAAGCCGGACATCAGCTGATCGACCGCGATATCGTTCCCGACGACCGCGAGAGGATCACCGCCCGCGTGCGTGCCTGGACGGAAGCCAAGGAAATCGACGTCGTCATCACCACGGGCGGGACCGGTTTTACCGGCCGTGACGTGACGCCCGATGCGCTGGAACCGCTCTTCGAAAAGCGGATGGATGGATTTTCAGCCGTGTTCCACCGGATTTCCTACGACAAGATCGGAACCTCGACGATCCAGTCGCGCGCTACGGCAGGTGTTGCCAACGCCACCTTCATCTTCGTGCTGCCGGGCTCGCCCGGCGCCTGTAAGGATGCCTGGGACGGTATATTGAAGGCGCAGCTCGACTACCGGCAGATGCCCTGCAATTTCGTGGAGATCATGCCGCGGCTCGACGAACATCTGAAGCGCGGCGCGACGAAATAGACCGGCTGCGACAGCGATGTCCTCTATGTTGCCAGACCCGGCAGGGCGGGCATCGTTTCCCAGCTGTCGCCTGACAACAGCACGCAGCTTATGCCATGAACATCCGTGACGAGGAGCGTCCAGGTGCCGCTTTCGGCGGCATAGACCTCGAGAATGGCGTTCTGATTGATCAACCCGACTGCGGTGAGCTTTTCACCAAAGTTGCTGTCCAGAAATTTGACGATCTCGGATCGGCCTGCGCAACTGCGCATCATCTGCGATGCTGCCGGATGCGGATGCGCGATCAGCGATGTCGTCAGTATGGCGGCCAGCAGGCCGTGGACCATATTGCGTAGCATGACGCACCTCCTTTCGCCGGAAGCCCGGCAGAAGAGGAGATTTTCGTTGACCTGCTCTGCCGCTCACCGGCATCTCATGGCCATCCGTTACGAAGCGAGGCGCTTCGGCGGCGCCATGCTCCAATTATAGCGCAAAATTCGATCGCCCGCCATTTTTGCGCGATATCGCGGAAGTGCCGTAGCTACCGCGCGGCACGGGCGACCCAGGAGGGAATCAATTCGCTGGAAAGCTGACGTGGCTTCTGTGCCTTGACGAATTCGGTCAAGCGCATGCCGCTCTTTGCCGCTGAAATGGCAAGCTTCTTCGGCATGAGCAAGCCGAGTTCGAGCGGCGGCCTTGAACGACCGACGCGCTGGAAGAAGGGACGTCGATAGCCGCGCGAGGCAGTGAAGCGCGCAGGGACCTTGTTCAAGGCGACATATTCCGAAACTTCGTCGATCCAGCCCGCCTGCGGTCTTGCGCCCGGCTCGACGAAAAGCAGCCATTCGCCACGGGCCGATCGGATGATGTCCTTGATATCCCACTGCGAATGGAACCGGCAGCCGGCAGCGTCCGCCACTCGCGATGTGCCATCGCGGGAGCCGTGATCAAGCACGACCACGTCACTGACGAGGCCTTCCACGGCGCCCGCCACCAATACCGATAGGGTCTGGGCCAGCTCAGGTTCCTGATCCTGGCATTCAAGAACAACAGTCAACATTGCCTGTTTATAGAGCGCCGCACAAAATTTTGCCAGCGTGACTTTCCTTATTTTGTTCTTGCATTGTTCTCTTTTTGCCGATAGGAATATAATCATCAAAACGAGCGAAATCGAACGTTTTTCGCCGCTGGAGAATCCGATGAGACCACAGTCCCTTGCAGGGCAGACCGCATTTGCGCCTGCCAATAAGGCAGATATTGCCGACGCGATGATCGCGGCCTCGGGGCTGCGCGTCGAAGTCGACCGGCGACGCGGTCGCGGTGCGGGGCTGAACCCCACCGGCCGCTTCGAGCCGACACAGCGCGAGGCCTTCGATGATGGCTGGCAGACGCTCGAGGAACTGCCCCCCTTCAAGACGGATGTCCAGATCGAGAAGCCACGCACGGCGATTACCCGCAACGAGTCTCCCGATCTTTCCTTCGACAGGTCGATCAATCCCTATCGAGGCTGCGAGCATGGCTGCATCTACTGCTTTGCCCGGCCGACCCATGCCTATATGGGCCTGTCGGCGGGACTGGATTTCGAGAGCAAGCTCTTCGCCAAGCCGGACGCACCGAAGCTCCTGGAGCGCGAGCTTGCCAAACCCGGCTACAAGGTCCGCGTCATCGCGATCGGCACCAACACCGATCCCTACCAGCCGATCGAGAAGGAATGGCGCATCATGCGGCAGATCCTCGAAGTGTTGAACAAGGCGAACCATCCCGTTGCGATCGTCACCAAGTCAGCGATGATCCTGCGCGATCTCGATATCCTCACGGAGATGGCGGCGAAGAACATCGTGCGCGTCGGCATTTCGGTCACGACGCTCGACCGCAAGCTTGCGCGCCTCATGGAGCCCCGAGCCTCGACGCCGACGCGCAGGCTGGAGGCGATCCGCGGGCTTTCCGAGGCCGGTGTGCGTACGTCCGTGATGGCCGCGCCAATCATCCCCGCGCTCAACGATCATGAGCTGGAACGCATTCTTGATGCCGCCAAAACGGCAGGAGCGGAAGAAGCGAGTTATGTATTGCTGCGGCTGCCATTGGAAGTAAGCCCCCTGTTCCGCGACTGGCTGCTGCAGAACTATCCTGACCGCTACCGTCATGTCATGTCGCTGGTACGTTCTATGCGTGGCGGCAAGGATTATGACGCCGAGTTCGGCAAGCGCATGAAAGGCGCCGGACCCTACGCGTGGCAGATTGCCCGGCGCTTCGAGATGGCGGCGAAGCGGCTGGAGTTGACCCGTCGAAGCCTTGCCTTGCGCGACGATCTCTTCGTGCCACCGAATGGAAGCGGCGTGCAACTTTCTTTGCTGTGACTGGATATTTTCGTGCAATTCCGAAAACGCAAAACCGCGATGCACTTTTGCTGGAATTGCTTTGTTTGTTTACGCAATTCCGGACGTGAAACCGCTACGCACTTTTGCTGGAATTGTTTGTGAGCTTGCGCAAGACGTGAAGAAGACCTGCCCTGCGTCTTCTGTCCTGCGCAATTCCTGCGGATGGCCCTGACCGCACCATCTGCCGGACTGCCCCCGGCCGTCGCCGCCCTGATCCGGGGGCTTGCAGGAAATCGGGTTGGCGTGCGAGGTTCAACCGCATGAAACGTCGCACGTCACCCGATTCTCCTCTGCTCTTTGAAGAGGTCCCCCTCGTGCCGGATTTCCGGCTGGAGCTGAAGGCTCGCAAGGCCGGCCACTGGCCCGTCGCGGGCGCCGATGAGGCCGGACGCGGACCACTGGCAGGCCCTGTCGTTGCTGCGGCCGTGATCCTCGATCCCAAGCGCATTCCTGAAGGTCTCAACGATTCCAAACAGCTTTCGGCGCAGAAGCGCGAGGAGCTGTTCGTCCAAATTCTTGCAACCGCCACGGTTTCAATCGCCTCTTCCAGCTCCACCCGCATCGACGAAACCGATATCCGCAAGGCAAGTCTCGACGCCATGCGTCGCGCGATCTGCGGCCTTTCCGTACCGGCAAGTTATGTGCTGACGGATGGGCTCGATGTGCCTGTCGGGCTCGACTGCCCCGGGCAGGCTGTGGTGAAGGGCGACGCCCGATCCGTTTCGATCGCCGCCGCGTCCATCGTGGCGAAGGTGACGCGCGACCGGATGATGGCGCGCGCACATCTTGTATTTCCCGAATATGGTTTTGCCGCCCATGCGGGATATGGCACCGCGCAGCATCGCTCCGGTATCGAGAAGCATGGCCCTTGCTCGCTGCACCGGATGACCTTCCGGCCGCTGCGCAAGGATGGCGTAGAGATCGAAGCGAACGGCGAGATGCTTGGCGAGTAGCCGCGGTCGTGACTCGCATCTCAAGACCGCCCGCTCGTGTGAAACCGCCATCGCCGGCACGCGCATCAAGCCAGACAACCAACACAAATAAAAACAAAAAGCCCCGCCGAAGCGGGGCTTTTCCAATACTATCGAGCTGCAGCTCAGTTCAGGCGGGTCTTCACTTCGCCGACGGCCTGACCGAAGAGTTCGGACTGAACCTTGCCATCGGCCTGTTTACCGATAACGGCTTCGGCTGCTGCGATGGCGAGATCGACTGCGGCAGAGCGAACGGCCTTCATCGCATCGACTTCGGCCTGCTTGATCTTCTGCTCGGAAAGAGCCGTGCGGTTGGCGACGAATTCTTCCGTCTTCTTCTTGGCTTCAGCGGTCAGCATTTCGGCTTCGCGCTCGGCAGCCGCCACGATGTGGGCAGCTTCGGCTTCAGCTTCCTTGCGCTTGCGCTGATATTCGGCGAGCAGGTGCTGGGCTTCCTCGCGCAGACGCTTGGCTTCTGCCAACTCGTTGCGGATCTGATCGGCACGGTCGTCCAGCGACTTTGCCATCATGCCCGGAACCTTCAGGTAAACCATCAGGGCCAGGAAGATAACGAGGCCGACGAGGGCGAAGAAAGTTGCATCAAGAGCAAATTCCATCGATCAAGCCTCCTTCTCGGCTGCTGCGACGGCAGCGGCAACGTCAGTCTTGGCAGCGGAACCGCCGATAAGCTGTTCGACCACAGCAGACGCGGTTTCCTCGGCGATGGCGCCGACATCGGCGAAAGCCTTTGCCTTCACATCGGCAATGCGGGCCTCGGCAGCCTTCAGCTTTTCGGTCAGGCTTGCCTCAACGGCGCGGCGGTCTTCCTCGGCCTTGACCTTGGCGGCATCACGAGCGGCAGTGCCGATCGAATTCGCCTTGGCGCGGGCAGCGGCAAGTTCGCCTTCATAGGTTGCGACGGCGGCGTCGGCTTCAGCCTTCAGGCGGCCGGCCTCCTCGACATCCTGCGAAATGCGGTTGTGACGCTGCTCGATGATGGCGCCGATGCGCGGTGCGATGACCTTTTGCATGAGCAGGTAGAAAATGACAAACGTGATCACCAGCCACAGAAGCTGGGATGCATAGGTCGACGAATCGAAAGGCGGGAAAGGCCCACGCGCGTGCTCGCCTTCGGCGACGCCGGTCTCGGTATGAACCTCGCCGGCAGCCGGAGCGGCATGCGCATCCGTCGCGGTTCCCGCCGGTGCCTCTTCAGCGTAGGCCGGGGTCACAAAGTACATGCTCACCTCCAGGTGTACTGCAAATGCAAAGGATCACGGCTCGCTGTTCGCAGGCCGTGATCCATCAATCCACCGATATTAGACGGCGAAGAGCAGAAGGAGAGCAACGAGCAGCGAGAAGATGCCCAGAGCTTCCGTAACGGCGAAGCCGAATACCAGACGGCCGAACTGGCTGTCAGCTGCAGACGGATTGCGCAGAGCGCCGGAGAGGTAGCTGCCGAAGATATTGCCGAGGCCGAGAGCCGTACCGGCCATACCAAAGCAAGCCAGGCCTGCACCGATGAACTTTGCTGCTTCCGCTTCCATGTTGAACTCCTTTGAA
The DNA here is from genome assembly GCF_014193955.1 of Rhizobium sp. BK379. Classification (NCBI taxonomy): domain Bacteria; kingdom Pseudomonadati; phylum Pseudomonadota; class Alphaproteobacteria; order Hyphomicrobiales; family Rhizobiaceae; genus Rhizobium; species Rhizobium sp. BK379. The sequence goes on along the minus strand of NZ_JACIAD010000002.1, from coordinate 762,938 downwards.
ATGGTTGTTGCGGCGAATGACTGACGCCCTTTGACGTCGATGTCGTTATCCTTAGTGCCCGCCCGGATGGATCGCGTCATTGAGGTACATGCAAGTCAGTACCGCAAAGACGTAAGCCTGAAGGAAGGCGACGAGGAACTCGAGACCGGTCAGGGCGACGGTCATGATGAGAGGAAGAACGGCTCCGCCGACACCGACTGCACCGAGGGCTCCAAGCGAGGCGACGAAGCCTGCGAACACCTTCAGCGTGATGTGACCAGCGAGCATGTTTGCGAAAAGACGAACCGACAATGAAATCGGACGGGACAGGAAGGAAATGATTTCGATCGAGACGACCAGCGGCAACAGAATGCCCGGCACGCCCGAGGGCACGAAGACATTAAAGAAGTGGAAGCCGTGCTTATAGAAGCCGTAGACGAGAACCGTGCCGATGACGAGGATCGCCAGCGCGAAAGTGACGATGATCTGGCTGGTAATCGTGAAGAAATACGGGAACATGCCGAGCAGGTTTGCCGTCAGTACGAACATAAAGAGCGAGAAGACCAGCGGGAAGAACTTCATCCCCTTGGTGCCCGCCCCTTCCTTCAGCATGCCGGCGATGAACTCATAGGACATTTCGGCAAGCGACTGCGAACGGCCGGGAATAATGGCGCGGCTCGTGGTCGAGAAGTAGAGGAAACCAGCAGCGACAGCAGCCGAAGCCACCATGAAGAGAGATGCGTTGGTGAACGAGAAATCAATCCCGCCGATCTCGATCGGCACAATCTTGAAGATCTGGAACTGATGAGTCGGATCGTTTGACACCGGTTGCTCTCTCTCTTTGATCCGCCGGAAGGCGAAAATTGCACTGGACCAGAACGGTCCTTATTTCTCAGGTGTTCTGCGATCCAGGGGTTGGGAAACCTTCCCCGCGGCGCGCAGTACATTCAGTACGCCGGCACAGAATCCAAGAAGCAGAAGAACAATCAGCCCCCAAGGCGTCGTGCCAACAAAATGGTCGAAGAGCCAGCCGAGTACAGCACCAACAACAATGGCGGAAATGAATTCACTCGAGAGCTTCATCGCCTGTGCATAACCTTTACGGCTCTGCTCGGCGCTGGCCTCCCGCGCTTCTTCCTTCCTGTCATCGACACGCTTGGAGGCGAGTTCCGCTTCCAGCTGCCGACGGCGCTGCTCAAGACTTTCTTCGCGGTCATCCGCCATCGTGCTCTCCTCCGCTCCCGTCGCCCGCAATCCCGCTACCCCGGTTTTCCGAACCACGGACGCAAAGGTTAAAGAACCTTCCGGCCCGTTCTGAAGTCGCGCGCAACATAGTTTTAGGGATTAGCATAGTCAAGGCGTAGACAGCCCGTGTCCAGCCATAAAATAACCGCAAAAAATCAAATATTTAAGCGGAATCTGGCCACCTGCGCCCGATTTCATCCAAAGAATCCGTCTTCGAACGGCGCCGGTCTGCGTAAAATCCGCAATCAGCAGCCCTTTTGCCTCAGCTCCAACCGCCGCCGTAAGTCCGGTAGAAGACATGCATGCCGATGCGGCCTACCTTTTCCATGGTCCTGGCCCAATCGGGCCGGACGTAGACGGCATGGTAATGCGTGGCCGAACCAACCTGCGGCAGCCAGATCTTGCCGGCGGTCACGGCCATGGCAACGTCGCGGGCAACGCGCCAGTGATATTGTGAATTCACGCGGTCCTTGATGTTGTCGCAGGCGAAGGAAAACTGGCAGCGGTTGCGCCAGTCCTCGTTCTGGTAGACGACGCCGCAAATGGTCTTCGGATAGGCCGGGTTACGGACGCGGTTGAGGATGACCTGCGCGACCGCCGCCTGCCCCTTCACGGATTCGCCGCGCGCTTCGAAATAGATGCCCGAAGCCAGACACTGCTGCTCACTGGCGGAGAAGACGCTTGGCGGCAGGATGCTGGCGGCCCAGGCATGGTCCTTTGGACCGATCTGCGGCACGAAGCGGCCTTCATCCTTGTCGGTCAGGATCGAATCGAAGGGGGACTGACGGGAATAATCCGGTGCGGCAGGTGCATAGGCTGTCGCCAATACGTCGGCCTTGTTGCTGGTCACGAGGCTTGCCAGCATTGCCGGAACGGCAGTGTCCTGCTGTTGCACCGGCTGTGTCTTGTAGAAGGCAGTCGCGATCTCGATCTCCTTGCCCCTGATCGCCGGCTTGACGAAGGCGGACTTGTCCTTGAGATCAAAGACCGGGCGGAAAAGGAGTTTCGTGCGCTCGAGGATGGAGCCGGCGGAGAAATCCTTCGGCGGCTGCACTCTCTCAACGGCAACGACGCGGCCCTTCTTGGCATTGCGATTGACGCGATCCTCGTCCGGGATGCCCTCGTTGCCTTTTTTGCCCGAAACGAAGGCGACCTTTCGGCCGTCCGGCAGCACCATGCCGGCGCCTGACGGGATCGAACCGGTGACCGCAGGATCGGCAAAGGCGAGTTCCGCCTGGTGAATGGAGCCTGCCGGCGAATTGGTCAGAACCATGCGCCAGCTTTCGCCATCATTATCGAGACCGGCGAGCATGGTGGCAAGATCGGCATGAGAAGCGACGCTCGGAAAGATCAGCCATCCGGCCACGCCGAAAATCGCGGGGGAGGCCCAATTCTGGGGCAAGAGACGCAGCTTGCTGCGAGAATGACCATTTCGACGCAACGCGGACTCCAGGCATGGGACGCAGGAACAGTCCCAAGAAAATCTCGCATTAACCTTGATAGCTGGTTAACGACCCGTGCCGGAATATGACCGTGAGGATTCTTGCATATGCTAATGCTCTTGGGATTTTAGGGGGATGGGTGTTCCACCCGGCGAAAAGTCCCCTCCCCACAGGCGGGAAGGGCTTAACCCGGAGAGACCGCCTTGCCGCTTTCGAAAGGCTGAAGACGTCGAAATCGTCCGCGGCAGCTTAACCCTCCCGCTTGTGGGGAGGGGTTTCGGGCGGGGTCTTTGCAAGCTCATGAGACAGCGCCGGTGCTGGATAAAGAGAGCGACGAAACCGCCCTCTCGACCCCATCAAATTATAACGTGCGAGCCCAGTTCCACCACACGGTTGGCCGGCAGGCGGAAGTAGTCAGAGGGATTGGCGGCAGCGTTGGCGAGCGCGATGTAGAGGCGGTCCTGCCAGTAGGGCATGCCGGACTTCGCATCAGGCACCAGCTTGCGACGGCCGAGATAGAAGGAGGTCGTCATGATGTCGAACTTCAGGCCGGTCTTGCGCAAGGCCGCCAGCGCCTGAGAGACGTTCTGTGATTCCATGAAGCCGAAGAGCAGTTCCACGCGCGAAAAGCGTTCGGATATCTGCTCGACCTTGTAGCGCTCCTGCGGCGAGACGCGCGGCTTGTTGACCGTGCGGATCGTCAGAATGACGTTGCGGTCATGGAGCACATGGTTGTGCTTGAGATTGTGCAGCAATGCGGCGGGTGCCGAGTCCGGATCGCTGGTCAGGAAGATTGCGGTGCCCGGAACATGGGCCGGCGAATGCTCGCTCTTGCGCTCGATGGAGCTTACGAAAGAGGCAAGCGGAATATCCGTATGGCGGGTCTTTTCCGTCAGGATCGCCGTGCCGCGACGCCAGGTCCACATGATGACGGTGAAGGCCGTGGCAATCATGATCGGAATGTAACCGCCGTCATGAATCTTCAGAAGGTTGGCGCCGAAGAAGATCAGCTCGAGAATGACCAGCGGCAGCAGCGCGATGATGGCAACAGGAAGCGACCAGTTCCAGCGGGCGCGGACGAATTCGAAGGCCATTATCGAGGTGACGACCATCGCGCCGGTGACAGAGATGCCGTAGGCGGTGGCCAGTGCATCCGAAGTCTTGAAACCGAGCACGAGGAAGATGACGCCGAAGAACAGCACCGCGTTGACCGAAGGCACGAAGATCTGCCCGGTATTGGTCTCGGACGTGAAGAGGATTTCCATGCGCGGCAGGAAGCCGAGGTTGATCCCCTGGCGCACGAGCGAGAAGGCACCGGTGATGACGGCCTGGCTGGCGATGATGGTGGCGGCAGTCGCAAGGATGACGACCGGCAGCAGCGCCCATTGCGGGTACATGAGGTAGAAGGGATCGGACATCGTCATCGGATTGCCGAGAACGAGCGCGCCCTGCCCCAGATAATTCAGCGTCAACGACGGGAAAACCAGCAGGAACCAGGCCCACTGGATCGGGCGACGACCGAAATGGCCGAGGTCCGCGTAAAGCGCTTCCGCCCCGGTGACGGTCAGGAAGACGGCGCCGAGGACCACGATGCCGTAGAAGCCCTCATGCAGCAGGAAGCTGACGGCATAATAGGGGTTGAAGGCGGCGAGAATGCCGTAATCGTCCGAAATATGGGCAATGCCGGCGGCAGCCATAACCAGGAACCAGAGCGCCGTGATCGGGCCGAAGAAGCGTGCGACCGCGCCCGTGCCGTGAGATTGCACGACGAAAAGAAGCGCCAGGATCGCCACCGATATAGGCACGATATATTCCGACAGCCGCGGCGTGACTAGCTTGATGCCTTCGACCGCCGACAGGACTGACAGTGCCGGCGTGATCATGGCGTCGCCAAGGAAGAGTGCCGCGCCCATCAGGCCGAGCAGCATGAGCAGCGCAGTGTGGCCATTGGCGGTCTTCATCAGGAGGGCCAGCAGCGACAGCGTGCCGCCTTCGCCGTCGTTGTCGGCGCGCAGCAGGAAGAGCACGTATTTGATGGTGACGATGATGGTCAGCGCCCAGATCATCAGTGAAATAAGGCTGATGACCTCGAAACGGGTGAGACCATCGTGAGCGACGGGCTTCAGCGCTTCGCGAAACGCGTAAAGCGGGCTCGTGCCGATATCCCCGTAAACGACACCTACGGAGCCTAGCGCAAGATAAAAGAGCTTGCGCGGCGTAAGGTCACGTTCTTGAGAATGGCTTTCTTCAGACATGAAGCAATTACAGGCTCCTCAGAGCCAGCCTTTCCAGCGGAAAAAGAAGAAGGGAACGACGGCTGAGATCACCATGAGGCCGAGCGAGTAAGGATAACCCGCAGCCAGGTGCAATTCCGGCATGTATTCGAAATTCATGCCATAGATGGAGGCGACCAGTGTCGGCGGCAAGAACACGACCGAAGCAATGGAAAAAATCTTGATGATGGCATTCTGCTCGATGTTGATGAGGCCAAGCGAGGCGTCGAGCAGGAAGGTGATGTTGCCGGCGACGAAGGACGCGTGCTCCGAAAGGGACTGGATGTCGCGCGAGATCGTTCGGCAGAGTTCCTTGGTTTCCTGATCGTGCTGTACGATCGGAATCGTATAGAAAAAGGTGAGAAGGCGTGAGAGCGAACCGAGACTGTCGCGCAGCTTGCTGATCATCCGGTGATGGCCGGCAATGTCCTTCAGCTTTTCTTCCAGATAGTTCGAAGGCTTGCGCACCTTCTTGGCGCGATCACCGAAGACGTGGACGGAAAGGATGTCCAGGCGGGACACCGACATTTCCAGAACTTCGGCGGTGCGATCGACAATCGTTTCCAGGAGCTTGGCAAGCAGAGCGCCACCGCTGCGCCACTGCTCGGGTATGCGGTGCAGGGCGGCGATAAAAAGGGCGAAGGATTTCGGATGGGCGTAGCGGATGGTCACCAGCTTGTCGCCGGCGAGGATGAAGGCGACATCCGTCAGGGTGGGTGCTTCCGTTTCCGCTTTCCAGATCAGCGAAGCGGTCATGTATACGGCATTGCCTTCGACGTATAGGCGGGCTGACGGCTCAATCGCCCTGAGGTCGTCCCGGGTCGGCACTTCGATGCCAAGGATCTTTTCGACATGCAGTTCTTCCTCGCGAGTCGGCTCGATCATGTCGATCCATACCATATCCGCCGGCAATTCCGGAGGATTGGCAAGATCACGGATCTCGACCGACTTGCAGTTGGAACAGTACGCTGTGATCACAGCCCGCATCTCCGGCGCCAGCGGCGCCCAACCGGCGTAACCATTTTTGTCGAAAGCCCTACCATGCCGTTGCGGGCGCGATGGCGCCTAGACGCACTCGCCATCGACCGAGACGGAAGGGGATAAAGAACGTTCATACAGCTCCGGTCATATCCGGCCTTTTCGGCCGGGTCGCTCCACCGCATCGCAGTCACCAATCCGTCGATCGACAAGCCAACTCCGAACATGCAGAGAGGCCGGAAACTTCATAAAGCAGCGGCCATACAGAGCATTTGCAGACGCGCCATCATGACGCCGGCGCGCATATGAAGCAAAGCCAGGAAATAATCAAGACATGTTACGTGAACTGCGCCTTTTCATCTCATTTCGCCCACAATTCGGGGTGATCGGCGCGTGATTCGTTTTTATTCGAATACGATCGCAGGCGCCTCACGCTGCGGCGTCTCGCCAACCTGCTCCCAGACCTTAGCAGCGATGGCGCGATAGATACCGGCGACGATGCCGTTCGGATCTGAGGCGACGAGCGGCGTTCCGGCATCGGACGTCTCGCGGATATTCATCGTCAGCGGCACTTCGCCGAGGAAGGGCACGCCGATGCGCTCAGCCTCCCTGCGGGCGCCGCCATGGCCGAAGATATCATAGCGCGTGCCGGTATCGGGCGCGACGAAATAGCTCATGTTCTCGACGATGCCGAGGACCGGCACTTCGACTTTGCGGAACATGTTGAGGCCCTTGCGGGCATCGATCAGCGCGAGATCCTGCGGCGTTGAGACAATCACAGCGCCGGCGAGCGGCACCTGTTGGGCCATGGTGAGCTGGGCGTCGCCAGTGCCGGGCGGCATGTCGACGATGAGAACATCGAGTTCGCCCCAGGCGACTTCACGCAGCATCTGCAGGAGAGCGGACTGAACCATCGGCCCGCGCCAGATCATCGCGGTTTCCTCATCGACGAGGAAACCCATGGACATGACCTTGAGGCCGTAATTCTCCATGGGATTGATGATGCGGCCGTCGATCTGGGTCGGGCGGCCGGAGATCTTCAGAAGCCGCGGCATGGAGGGGCCGTAGATGTCGGCATCGAGAATACCTACACGAAGACCGTTGGCCTGCAGGCCGAGCGCCAGATTGACCGCCGTCGTCGACTTGCCAACGCCGCCCTTGCCCGATGCGACGGCAATGATGGCGCCGATGCCGGGAACGCCGATCTTGGCAGTGCGCGGCTGCTGTGGGGCATGAGAGTGGCCGTGATGGCTATGGTCAGCCTGCGCGGCGGGACGCGCAGCAGGCGCACTGGCGGCTGCCTTCTTATCTGCGGTCAGGGCCACGAGCGCACCCTTCACACCCGGCATTTCCTTGATGACACGCTCGGCAGCAAGCCGCAGCGGCTCCAGTTCCTTGGCACGTTCGGCAGGCACGGTGATGGAGAAATAGACCTTGCCATCGGAAATGAAGACGTCGGAAACCATGCCGAGTTCGACGATATTATGCTCCAGATCCGGTCCGCGCACGGTCTTCAGCGTTTCCAGAACCTGTTCCTTGGTGACCTCGGTCATTCCGCCCTCACTGCTTCTACCTCTTCAGTAAATAGTGGAGGCTGACAGCTTCGCCAACCGAAATCGGGCAGCAGACATAACTTGCATCACGGAAAGGCAATGCGTTCTCTCTCCGCTGCGGCCATCAAGTCCGCCGGGCTTTCGCCCTGATGGCCGCAACGGACTCCCCGAGAACCGACGCAATTCGAGGCGAACTAGCGCAAGCTGAGAAAAAGACCAGAAAAAATTTTAACGAAATCGTCCGTTTTCGGAACAGAGCAACGGGCGGTTGCCCAAACGCAACAACCACCGCCGATATCGGAACGCCGGGAGAAAAGCGGCGCGATATCAGACGGCGGCGTGTCGGTCGCGCCATTGAGCTGGCGCTGTTTCAAAGTCCCCTCTGGACCTCTGCCGATAACAATGCAGGAAGCGTGCCAAATGCTGAATTTGCGGAAAAGGATGGCAATCGTCAGTTCTGGCCCGCCTGTGAAGGGCCTGGCGCTCAGATATTGAGCAGCCTGGAGTCGACTGACGTAATTTTGGGCTGCAAGGCCTGCTAAACCGGCCTTACTAAATCAGGGCCTTACTTGATGAGGCCGATGCGCAGCGCCTTGGCGACAGCCTGCGTACGGTTGACCGTATCCAGCTTCTTCGTTGCTCGGTTCAGGTAGTGATTGACCGTATGTTCCGAGAGATCGAGGATTTCGGCAATCTCGGCACTGGTCTTGCCGGCGGCGGTCCAGTTCAGGCAATCGATCTCGCGATCCGTCAGCGTGTCGGTTATGCGCGTATCGAGATTGCGGATTTCCGCCAGCCGATCGAAGACATGGATCGCGATGTAGCTCAGTTCCCGCATCTCTACCGCGGTGAAGGGCTCGCGGTCCCCGGCGAAGGAGACTGCACCGCGCGCACCTGATGGTTCGTGCGTCGGGAAATAGCCGCAGCGCACCATCTTGAAGCGTTCGAAGAGAGTCGCAACGATGCCGGCCTTGCCGTCATCGCGCGACCAGTTGGCGCGCGACGTGTCATGGAAGAACGGCAGCGTCGACGTTCGCAGCCGCCGCAGGACGGGGCTGTTCACCATCAGTCCTTCCTGATCGTAGATCGACAGCAATTCAGCGGGCCAGCTGGTGATGATCGTATTGGCCTGAAGGTCGAAGGAGGTAATCGGCGGCAGGTTCAAAACCATAAAGGCGCGGCTACGATAGGCCTCTGTCACCCGCTTCATGAAGCGAAAAATGTCGAACTGGGTTTTTAGCCCGGCGACCTCCTGGACGTAGGCGTCTTCCACCGAAGTTTGCGGTAAACTTGCCATCAGATTTTTCGCCTCCGAACCGGGCTTTGGGTAAACCGCTGGCAGCCTGTGTGGAAAAGAGGCAGGTACAGGGTGGGTTACACAACGCCCGTCAGATCAATAGGTTCAGCCTCGGCGTGCAGCGCGTTCGGCCGGTGAATTGTCGATGATTTCGCGGACGACCCCAGTTGGCGTGATTCGCCGTCAAATCTCAATAACACACACATCATAAGCATGCTATGTATCCGACGTCCAGCAATTGACTATGGTCAAGCCCGTTTCAACGCCTTGGCCCGAGGCGGATGCGCATTTCGTCCATGATTTTCCGCGCCGTCACCTGAACCGGAACGGCCCATTCCTGGAGAAGTTCCATCGACAGGCGGTAAGCGGGACCGGTAACCGAGACCCCGCCGATGAAGGAGCGGTGGTCCGACCAGATCGGGGCGGCGACACAGCGGATGCCGGCCTCATGTTCCTCACGATCGAAAGCATGACCGGCGGCAGCGATTTCGCCGATCTCCGCCAGCAGGCTCTCGGCATTCGCATGCGTCGCCGAGGTGAAGCGGTTGAAATGCAGACCTGGCAGGAGTGCATCGATTTTATCCGGTGGCAAAACCGAAAGGGCGGCCTTGCCGACGCCGGTGCAGTAACAGGGCGAGGCATTGCCGATCTGTGAATACATGCGCACCGGCTGGTGCCCTTCGACCTTGTCGAGATAAATAATGGAGGAGCCGCGCAGCACGCCGAGATGGACGGTCTCGCCGGTCTCGCGGTGAAGGGCGGCGAGGTGCGGCGCGGCGATCAGGCGAAATTCGTTGCGCGCCCAACTTCGCGAGGCGAAGTCGAGCAGCCGCAGACCCGGCGCGTAACGCCCTTCGGCATCGAGCTCGAGAAGCCCTTCTTCGACGAGATGCCCGAGCTGCCGATGCAGCGTGCCGCGCGGCTGATCGGCACGTGCGAGAATATCAGTGAAGCGCAAGGGAGCGTCGGCATGGGTGACGAGATCAAGCAGCACCATGAGCTTGCCGAGCGTACCGGTATCACGCGACGCGCCCTTGTCATCCACATGCGCCATGCTGTCGCCGCTGGAGCTCATTACCTTTCCTACCCTTGACAGGAAAGCCAGCCTATTCGAATAATTCCATATAGTCAAATTAAGTTCCAAATAGTGGAATTGGCGACAGGTGGGAGGAGAAACGGTGAGCGCTATGTCTGCACAATTTCCTGAATTCAGGGATCGCACGGTGCTGATCAGCGGCGGCGGTTCCGGGATCGGGGCCGCCCTCGTCGAGGGTTTCGCAAGGCAGGGTGCAAAGGTTTCCTTCCTCGACATCGCCGAGGCGGAAAGCCGGGCACTGGCGGAGCGGCTTTCAGAAGAGAATGCGCACCCCGTCAGTTTCTACCATACCGATCTGCGCGATATCGACGCCATCAGGCGCGCTGTCGACACTGTCGTCGCAACATCCGGGCCGATCCGGGTACTTGTCAACAATGCGGCCTGGGACGACCGGCACGAATTCGACGATGTGACCGAGGACTATTGGGACAATAACCAGGCGGTCAATCTTCGCCACGTCTTCTTCACCTCACAGGCGGCAGCCCCGTCGATGCGCGCAGCCGGCGGCGGAGCGATCATCAACATGTCGTCGATTGCCTTTAAGCTGAACATGGGCGTCTTTCCTGCCTATGCCGCCGCCAAGGCGGCAGTTGTCGGCCTGACAAAGAGCATGGCCGGAAGGCTTGGCCCAGAGAATATCCGCGTCAACTGCATTCTGCCAGGCATGGTGGTGACCGAGCGGCAGATGAAGTTATGGCTGACGGAGGAAAGCATTGCCCGCTCCGTGCAGGAGCAATGCCTGAAGACCCCATTGAAGCCGGACGCGATCGTCGGTCCGGCTCTGTTTCTTGCATCCGACTGCGCAGCCGGCATGACCGCGCAGTCCCTTATCGTCGATGGAGGCGTTCTCTGATGGCAAATCCCGCTTATGTCGCGGTGGACTGGGGCACCAGCAGCTTCCGGCTATGGCTTATCGATGCCGGTGGCGCCGTTCTCGCCGAGCGCCGCAGCGGCGAAGGCATGACGACCGCCGCCAAAACCGGCTTTTCCCAGGTTCTTGAAGGGCATCTCGCAGCCGTGGAAGCGCCTGATAACCTGCCAGTCATCGTCTGCGGTATGGCAGGCGCACGGCAGGGCTGGGTGGAGGCGGGTTATATCGACGTGCCCGCTTCGCTCGCTTCGATCCTGTCGGGCGCAGTTTCCGTGCCCGGCGAAAGCCGCGACGTGCGCATTCTGCCGGGCCTTGCACAGCGTGATGCGGCGACGCCGGATGTCATGCGCGGGGAGGAAACGCAGCTTCTCGGGGCACTCGGGCCTACGAGCCGCGGCACCCAGGCCGTCTGCATGCCGGGCACACATTCCAAATGGGTGCATGTCAGTGACGCCAAGGTCACCGGCTTTTCCACGTTCATGACGGGCGAACTTTTCGACGCCATTACCAAACATACGATCCTCACGCATGCGGTCGCCGGCGCCGAGGACCAGCCGGCCGATACCGCGGCCTTCGAAACGGCGGTTGCGGCCGCCTTCAAGCGGCCGGCTCTCGCGTCGAACCTGATTTTCACGGCCCGTTCCGGCCAGCTTCTGCACGGTATTTCGGCTGCCGCCGCCCAAGCCAAACTCTCCGGCACGCTGATCGGCCTCGAAATCGCCGGTGCGTTGCAGGACGCCGGCAAGGATACTCCCGTTACCCTCGTCGCGTCCGGACGCCTGCAGGCGCTCTACGAGCAGGCCTTCCATACGCTCTCCCTTTCCTTCACCGCCATCGACGCCGATGCCGCCGTTCGCGGCGGGCTTTCGGCCGCTGCCCAAGCCATCTGGCCGAATTGAGCCATCTCGGCGAACTGAGAAAGATATTCTGATGAACCGTGTCCCCTTCCCCAAGATGAAGCGTCCGCTGATTGCCATTCTGCGCGGCATCAAGCCCGAGGAAACCCAAGCCGTGGTCGGCGCGCTGATCGAAAATGGTCTGACGGCGATCGAGATCCCGCTGAATTCGCCGGAGCCATTCAAGTCCATCGAAATCGCAGCCAAGATGGCGCCGGCGGATGTGCTCATCGGCGCCGGCACCGTGCTGACGACAGAAGCCGTCGACAGCCTGCATGCCGCCGGCGGCAAACTGCTGGTCACACCGAATGTCGAGCCCGACGTCATCATCCGCGCCCGCGACTACGGCATGGTGACCATGCCGGGCGTCTTTACCCCGACTGAAGCGCTGCAGGCGGCCCGCGCAGGTGCGACCGGCCTCAAGTTCTTCCCTGCAAGCGTTCTGGGGCCGTCCGGCATCACCGCAATCCGCGCCATCCTGCCGCCGGAATTGGTGATTGCTGCGGTCGGCGGCGTGTCGGACAAGAACTTTTCCGACTATACCAAAGCGGGCATTTTGGCTTTCGGTCTCGGCACCAGCATTTACAAGCCCGGAATGACCGATGCAGAGGTTGCCGAGCGCGCCAAGGCGACCATCTTAGCCTATGACGCAGCCATAGGAGCATAGTCATATGACTGATATTTATGAATTCGAGGGCAAAACACTTTGCAATACCAATTCGGTTCTCGGTGAGGGCCCCACTTACGATCCCGTTTCCAATTCCGTCTGGTGGTTCAATATTCTCGGCAAGGAACTGCACGAGCTCAATCTTTCGACAGACGAGAAGAAGGTACATCCGCTGCCTGCCATGGCGAGCGTTCTGGCCCGCGTCGATTCTGGCCGCCAGTTGCTGGCGACCGAGGAAGGGCTGTTCGTGCGGGATATCGCGAGCGGCAAGCTGACCTTCTATGCGGCGCTGGAAAACGACAAGCCGGAAAACCGCTCCAACGACGGGCGCACGCACCCCTCAGGTGCGTTGTGGATCAGCACGATGAGCAAACGCGCCGAAAACCAGGCGGGCGCGATCTATCATGTTGCCGCCGGCAAGGTGACGAAGATCTTCAGCGGCATCAGCATTCCAAACTCCATCTGCTTTTCGCCCGATGGTACGATCGGCTACTTTACCGACACCCGGATCAGCCGTCTGATGCGGGTCATGGTCGATCCGCAGACCGGCCTGCCATCCGGTGAACCGATCGTCATGGTCGACAGCATGGACGAACCCGGCGGTCTCGACGGTTCAGTCTGCGATGCCGATGGCTATATCTGGAACGCGCGCTGGGGTGCCGGTGTCGTTGATCGCTACAGCCCGGATGGCCTGCGCATAGCTCGCTACAAGGTGCCGGCAGCGCAACCTTCCTGCCCGGCCTTCATCGGCGCCAATGCCGACCGGCTAGTGGTCACGACCGCCTGGGAAGGCCTGGATGAGCATGCCCGCTCCGCCCAGCCAAGTGCAGGCGCGCTGCTTGAACTCGGCATCACGGTAAAGGGCGTTTTCGATCCTGCCTATGTGATCTGAACTGCGAAGTCCGCAATTTATAAAGGCGCTCCTTGCGGGCGCCTTTTGTTTTTTTGGGGCTTTTTCCGGTCAAGGTTCCGTGAAAACTGCAAAACTTTCCGTGTCTTCGTCCGGAACCAATAGGCTGATCGGTCATTTCATTCTTGAACCGGCGCGGCAGGTATTCCTGGAAAACAGGCCCTTTCGCGCCAGGGATCACTCAAGAAACGAAGGTAGGTTCGAAATGACACGCAAACTTCTGACGACCGTTGCCGCTGGCGCATTGTTTGCCACGGCTTTCGCACCGGCAGCATTTTCGCAGACAGCTCCCCAGCCGGCTAACCCTGCTGCTCCGGCGCAGTCTGCACCCGCTGAGCCGGCCGCTCCGGCACCGGCAGAACCAGTCAAGCCGATGGCACCCGCAGGTGATGCCGCACAGGCTCCGGCCCCGGCGCCGAGCACCGACACGGCCCAAGCAGGTGGCGACAGCTATCTGACGCAGCAGGCTCCGGACCAGATCAGTGCCAATACGTATATTGGCCAGTCGGTTTACAACGGCAACAATGAGAGCATCGGCAGCGTCAACGACCTGATCATGAAGAAGGATGGCGGGCTTGTTGCGGCCATTATCGGTGTCGGCGGCTTCCTGGGGATCGGTGAAAAGAATGTCGCCGTTCCCATGAATAAGATCACCGTCGCGCAGAATACGCAGGACGGCTCCGTCAAGCTGACGACCACGGAAACTGCCGAATCCCTCAAGGCGGCACCGGAGTTCAAGACACTTGCCATGCAGTCAGCCGAAAAGGCTCCGGCGGCTACCGGCACGGCCATGCCGACGGACAATACGTCGACAGGTTCGACAACCAACAAGTAATCCGTACGGAGAGTAGAGCGTAGGTGATGGCGTCCCATGGGGCGCCATTGCTTTTTTGCCCCTATGCGCTGACGCGATCCTGTGCGCTCGTGTCGTAATAGTAGTTCTCGTGGAGGAAGCGCAGCGTGGCGATGCCATCGGCCGGCCGGCCGAAATGATAGCCCTGCCCCATGCCGCAGCCGAGCGTGCGCAGCTTGACCGCTTCGGAATAATCCTCAATCCCTTCGGCCACGACTTCCAACTCAAGGCCTTCACACATCGCAAGGATCGCCTTGATGATGTGTTCGGAAGCGCGGTCGGAATTGATGCGCGAGACAAAGGCGCGGTCGATCTTGATCTTGTCGAAGATGAAATCGCGCAGGCGCCCGAGGCTCGACTGGCCGGTACCGAAATCGTCGAGTGAGATGCGCACGCCGGCTGCCCTGAGATCGGAAATGATCCGGTGCGCCGTGTCGGCAGAACTCATGACAGCGGTCTCGGTAATTTCCAGTTCGAGGCGATGCGGGTCGAAGCCCACTCGGCCGAGGATAGACAGGATGGAGGTGCTTGTGCCCGGATCCATCAGCTGGGCGGACGATAGATTAAAGGACAGGAACAGTTCGCGCGGCCAGGAAAGGGCCGCTTCCGCAGCCTTGCGCAAGAGCGCTTCCGACAGGGCGTCGATGAAGCCTCGCTCTTCGGCGAGCGGCACGAAGACGCCGGGCGAGATGAAGCCGAGGTCAGGGTCGTTCCAGCGGGCAAGTGCCTCGAAGCCCACCACCTGATTGTTGGCGAGCGAGACGATCGGCTGGAAATGCACATCGATCGCATCCGATATGATGGCATTTCGAAGCGCCTGTTCGAGCTGGGTCGCCCGCTTCATTTCCTGCGCGATCTCGCGGGAATAGACGGTGATCTGCCCGCGCCCGCGGCGCTTGGAACGATAGAGTGCGGTTTCCGCACTTTTCAAAAGCTCTTCGCAGTCTTCGCCGGCAAATGGATAGATCGCAAAGCCGAAAGAGGCGGAAAGGCGCACATTGCGGTCGCCGAGATCGTAGGGAGCCGAGAGCACCTCACGGATCATCTGTCCGAATTTCTCCGCGCTCGCGCGCTCGAAAATCAGCGGCAGAACGAAGGCGAACTCGTCGCCATCATGACGGGTGACCAGGGCACCATCCGGAATGCAGGCCTTCAAGCGATGGGCGACCTGACACAGGATTTCGTCACCGGCAGCAGAACCGAAGAGATCGTTGATGGGCTTGAAACTGTCGAGATTGGCGATACCGATTGTGAAGGGCGCCGGATCGCTGGCCCGCTCGGCCGAAATCTGCATCACCTTATCGCGCATGCGATTGCGGTTGCCCAATCCCGTCAGCGGATCGGTATAGGCCATCGCCTGTAGCTCATTCTGACTAACGGCCATGAATGGTATTTCCGGCGACACCATCAATCCAAATCCGAGATTTTCCTCCACACCCTGGTGAAGAATGACGGCTAAGTCTTAACAATTCGATAGTAAATCGAGCAGAATACAACCCCAAGCATTCCCAAAATCTGGGGAGTTGACCGGCCTGTTGTTTAGATTTGAGCTTTGATTGGCTCGTTCATCAGATGCTTCTGAAATACCGTTTCAAGGATGTCAGGGCTGACCGGTTTCATGATGACGTCATCCATACCGGCATTGGCGCATTCTGCACGATCGCGTTCGAAGGCTTGCGTCAGCACCCCAATAATCGGCGTTCGCGTGCCCTGTCCCTCTTCCATCTGGCGAATGAGGCGCGAGGCTTCAAAGCCGTTGAAGACCGGAAGCGAAATATCCATCAGCACGATCTGCGGCCGATATTCTGCCCAGAGACGAACGACCTCTTCGCCGGTCGCTGCGATCCGATGGCGGTAACCGAGTCCTTCCAGGATCTGCGTGAAGACGATCTGGTTGATGTCGTTATCCTCGGCGACGAGAACCTGAAGACCTATGTTTTCTTCGGTCGTGGTAATTTCCCAGTCTCCCTCCGTGCCGCCGCGTCCGTTGCGGTTGAAGTGGCGGGCAATCTGGAAGGTCAGTTCGTTGGCGATCTGAAAGCCATCCATGACGAGAGTGGGAATGCCGTACTGTTCTCCAAGCTCCAGACAGCGCAGGCCCATCTGGTTGTCGATGATCAGAAGATCGAGCGAGATTCCCGAACAGCTGGCAATCTCGAGGAAACGCTCCTCCTCATCCTCGCCGCGGACCGAGCAGGATTCGAAGCCGTATTTGGCGAGCGTGCGCAGTGCGGCGGTCTCGGCAGCGAGATCCGACGTGACGACGAGGATCTTTCGGCCGGAGAAATTTTCCGGAACGATCGCCTCCATCGCTGCCGGCTCGCGGCGCTGCGATGCGTTCGGCACCGGCACATAGGCGCGGCGGTAGGTCTGATTGCTGGACGTTGTAATCTCGGAGGCCCGATGGAATTCGTCGAGATCGTCGCCGTCGCGCGGCAGGTCCTGCATGGTCGAGACGAGGAAATAACGTCCGGGCTTGCCGATCCTGTGCTTGCGGCTGACGATGTCGCGCTCGGTGCCGTCGCGGGCGATCTGGCGCTGGCGAGAGACCGACATTTCGCCGGTTTCCAGCACGTGGCGGTCGCTTTCCTCAAAGCGCTTGGCAATGTCAGGCGAAAACAGATCACCGCTCTTGCGACCCAGAACCTCGTCGGCCGTCGTCTGGTATTTCTCGCAGAATGCCTTGTTGACGGCGACATAGGCGAGGTTGCGATCCTTCACGAAGAGCGGGAACGGCAGGTGGTCGAGAATGTCCTCGGTCAGCTGCACGCGCTCAAGATCGTACCGCCACTGTTCCTCGCGCTTACGCACCTCGGAAATATCGGAAATAACGGTCACGCCGTAGCCGCTCGGCAGGCGGCGCTTGAGGAAGCGCACCCAGCGATCGGCACCGTGGCGCTCGACGGATTCAAAACGTTCGCGCCAATGGGAGGCGATGCGCTGGGACAACCAGTCCTCGCGACTGAGCAATCCCGGCTGGCGCTCGAGGGTCTGCTCGCGAATGCCGGTATCGTAGACCGCACCCAGGAAATCACGAAGGCGGGCGCCCGGGCGCAGCACGTCCTCCGACACTGGAAAGAACTCCAGGACCTGACGGCTGGCAAAGAGAAGAAGATCGTTTCGGTCATAGATGACGAATGCAGCAGAAAGACTGTCGCAAACCGCATCGAAAAGCACCGCCTGAAGATCAGCTTCAGGCGGCAGTGCGTCACTCACAGATGATGTGTCCGCCTTTTCGAAGCCGGCACTCATTCATTCACATCCCACATCTGTCCGATTTTCGCAGTCTCGGAGGTATATGAATAAAATGCCGTTTTTGTCTTAAAAGCCGCTTAACAGTAACGACCCCCAAATTTGGGGGAGAGGTCTTGAGTCATTATCTGCAGCTCGATGAAACCCCTTCCCTCCGGGCCGCGAATCCTCGAAAATAAGCCCATGGCCATCAGACAGCTCTCCGAAACGCTCATCAACCAGATCGCTGCCGGCGAAGTCATCGAACGCCCGGCGAGTGCTGCCAAGGAGCTGATCGAAAACGCGCTCGATGCAGGCGCGACCCGTATCGAAATCGCAACCGCCGGCGGCGGCAAGGCGCTGCTGCGCGTCAGCGACAACGGTTCCGGCATGGACGTCACCGATCTTGAACTTGCCGTCAAGCGACACTGCACATCGAAGATATCGGATACGCTCGACGATATCCGAACGCTCGGGTTCCGGGGCGAGGCATTGCCGTCCATCGGTTCGGTGGCGCGGCTCAGCATCGCAAGCCGCAAACGTGACAGCGCGGCGGGCAACGAAATTTCCGTTGCCGGAGGCAAGATCGTGCATCTGCGCCCGGCAGCCGCCAATCCGGGAACAATCGTCGAAGTGCGCGATCTGTTTTTCGCGACGCCGGCGCGGCTGAAATTCCTGAAGACGGAGAAGGCGGAAGCGGCGGCCATCACCGAGATCGTCAAACGCATGGCGATCGCCTTTCCGGGCGTGCGTTTCGTGCTCTCCGGCCCCGATCGCTCAACGCTGGAATTTCCGGCAACCGGCGAGGATCATCTGGCGCGCATGGCGCAGGTGCTCGGAAAGGAATTCCGTGACAATGCCATCGCCCTGGATGCCGAGCGCGAAGACGTGCAACTGACCGGCTTTGCCGGCGTGCCGACCTTCAACCGGGGCAATTCGGCTCATCAATATGCGTTCGTCAATGGCCGCCCGGTGCAGGACAAACTCATCCTCTCGGCGATCCGCGGGGCCTATGCCGAAACGATTCCCTCCGGCCGTTATCCCGTCGCGGTGCTGTCTATCACGCTCGATCCGGCGCTTGTGGACGTCAATGTGCATCCGGCGAAATCCGACGTCCGCTTCCGCGATCCGGGACTGGTGCGCGGGCTGATCGTCGGCGCAATCCGCGAAGCGCTTGCGCGTGACGGCAGCCGCGCCGCAACGACGGGCGCAAGCGACATGCTGCGCGCCTTCCGGCCTGGCTTCCAGGCGGCGCCGCAGCGACCGCAGGCACCTTGGTCGGCGGCAACCTCCCCATCCCGGCCTTATCAGCCGGCCACCGGTCTCAGCGAAAGACCGCAAGCCTCCTTCGATGGGCTTGCCCATCCGACGGCGCGTTCAGAGCCGGTTTTCGATCCCACCGCGCAAGTGCCGGCAGCAGCTGCGAGCGAACCGGCGGTACGCTATCCGCTCGGAGCCGCGCGGGCGCAGGTCCACGAAAACTATATCATTGCGCAGACAGACAACGGCATCGTCATCGTCGATCAACACGCTGCCCATGAGCGGCTGGTCTTCGAGGCCATGCGCAAGGCGCTGCATTCGAAGCGGCTGCCGTCGCAGGTGCTGCTGATCCCCGAGATCGTCGACATTCCCGAAGAGGATTGCGACCGGCTGATGGTGCATGCGGTGGAATTTTCCGAACTTGGCCTTGCGATCGAGCGCTTCGGCCCGGGCGCCATTGCCGTGCGCGAAACGCCAGCGATGCTCGGCGAGGTCGATGCGTCTGGGCTGATCCGGCAGCTTGCCGACGAGATCGCCGAATGGGATACAGCCTCCGGCCTGTCGGCCAAGCTCGAATATGTGGCGGCAACAATGGCTTGCCATGGCTCGGTGCGATCAGGACGGCGGCTACGGCCTGAAGAAATGAACGCGCTGCTGCGCCAAATGGAAGTGACCCCAGGCTCCGGCCAATGCAATCACGGGCGTCCCACCTATATCGAACTCAAGCTTGCCGATATCGAGCGACTATTCGGCCGGAGCTGAAAAAGCTGGCAAAAGGACGTTTCGGGGAGTATGGCAGACAGATGACAGACTGCGGGGAATGGAGCGCATGAACTTGTTCGAAGGATACGGAAACCGCGAGGCGAAGATCCGTTATCTGGACGGCGATTTCCAGATTCTGTCGCCCGGTTCCTATGTCGTCTGCGCACTGACAGGCAAACAGATCCCGCTCGATGAACTTCGCTACTGGAGCGTGGCGCGGCAGGAACCCTATGCCGATGTCGCCACCGCGCTTGAAGCCGACAAACGCGCCGGCATTCTGCCGAACCAGCGCTAGGCTTTCTTTTTCGCTTCCCTGAGCCGCCGCTGGCGGCAGGCTTCAAAGGCGCGATCGATAATGAGCCCGGGCGCAAGTGGATCTGTAAACGCCATCTCCACCTCTACTACGCGGCAGCGGGCCGCGAGCTGTGCCGCCTTGCCGTGATGGCCGGCGAGCCTGACAAAATCTTTAGAGGTGGTGGCGATCGTCAGATTCTGCTGGTCTGCTGTCATCAGAAGACCGTCGATCTCTTCCTCGCTCAAATGCTCGTGATCGCCGAAGGAAGTCGCGACCTCGATGCTCGCACCAAGCGAACGGACGGTGCGAAAGAATTTTTCCGGATCGGCAATACCCGCAAAGGCGAGCACTTTGAGGCCCTCCAGATAATTCTCTCCGGACACTTTCAGCCGGGCGGTGAAATAGGGTTTGGCAGCGCGCGCTGCGATCCGGACGATGCGGTCGGCCGCATTGCCTTCTCCGACCTTCAGAAGGGCGGTCGCCTCGCGCAGTTGCAGACGGATCGGCGCGCGCACCGGGCCGCCCGGCACTATATGGCCGTTGCCAAGGCCGCGTGTCGCATCGATTACCAGAAGCGCATAGTCGATTGCGAGGCGCGCACTCTGGAAACCGTCATCCATGATTATGAAATCGGCGCCCTCTTCGACCAGCCTTGCCGCACCCTCGACACGCCTGCGGGAGATTACCGTCAGTGCTTCCTGAGCCAGCAGAAGCGGCTCGTCGCCGACAGCGACTGCACGGTGATGAGAGGGATCGACGACGGTGGTGACATCGAGCGAGCCGCCATGGCCGCGACTTAGAAAACCAGGCTTGAGACCCTTTGCTTTGGCAGCACGGGCAATGGCGATTGCCGTCGGCGTCTTGCCAGCTCCGCCGACCGTGAAATTTCCGACGCAAATGACCGGGATCGGCACTGAAGCGCGGCTCGCATGGACCATGCGGTAGCCCGCCACGCGGCCATAAAGGAAAGAAAGGGGCGACAGAGCCCATGCCTGCCAACCTGCCCGCCTCCACCAGAAAGGCGGTGCTTCGGATATCATGATGCCGTCCGTTTCCCTTGCCCTCACCCCCCGTGGCGAGGTCTCACATAATCGACCGGGCGGATTGAGAAGCCAAAACGCGTGAAAATGCAAGTCTTTGGGTGTCAGGCCGGCTGCAGGTCCGACAGCAGGGCCTCGATATGCGTGATGTCGTCGAAGACATGGTCGGCGGAGGCCGAGAGGGATTCCCGCGACCCTGTGCCAGTCAAAACCGCAATCGTCAGGCCGGTTTTCGCGTTCCTGCCCATATGGAGATCGTGGTTGTTATCCCCGACCATGGCGACCTCTTCCGGCTGAAGGCCCGTTGCCGCGCAGAAGCCGAGCACCATGCCCGGCTCCGGCTTGCTGCCAAAGCCGCTGTCATAACCGGCGATGTAATCGACAAATTTAGAGATGCCGAAACGCTGGGCGGTCTGGCGGATCGAACGTTCATTGTCGCTGGAGGCAATGCCAAGCTTGAAGCCGCGCCCGTGCAGCCGTCCGAAGAAGGCGGCAAGGTCCGTCACCGGCACGGAAAATTCGGCGGCATTGGCAAAGAGATTGTCGAGCTTGATCGTCAGCTCGATCATATCGACCTTCGAGCCGGCAGCAACGAGCCCTTCGGCGATCTGGCGGGTATTGCCGGCAGCAAGCAGGCTGTCTGGAATGATATGGCCGGTGACCGGGTCCATGCCGCATTCGGCAAGAAGGTGGTCGGCAAGAACAGCGTCATCTTCGGCGGCGATCCGGGCAAGCTCACGGTTCACCGGCAACCAGCTTTCGTCGTAGTCGAGCAGCGTGCCGTCCTTGTCGAAAAGGATGCCCCTGATCTTCGTCTGCGCCGACATGGCTGCTCCTCAGGCTTGCGCCACGGCTTTCGGCAGAAGGCGCGCCTTCACCGTCAGCGGATTGATATAGGGCTCCAGCCCCTTCAACGTGGCGCTCAACGCACCGCGCATTTCATGCACGGCGGCGATGCCGGCCTGGATCATCTTGCCGCGCGCCTCGTCATTGGTCAGAAGATAATGCACGCCCTTCGCCAGCATCTCGGTATCGCGCACCATGCGGGCACTGCCGCTACGAGCGAGCTTCTGATAGGCCTCGCGAAAATTCTGGACATTGCCGCCCGACAGGATGGCGCAGCCGAGCATGGCCGGCTCCAGCGGATTCTGGCCGCCTTCGGCAAAGAGCGAGCGGCCGACGAAAGCGACTTCCGTCAGACGAAGATAAAGGCCCATTTCGCCGATCGTGTCGCCAAGGAAGATATCGACGTCGGGGGTCAGGACATCGTCCCGCGTGCGGCGGGCGACTTTCAGACCCTGCTTGACGAGGGCGGCCTCGATCTCGTCAGCGCGCTCGGGGTGGCGCGGTACGATGATGGTCAGCTGTTTGTCGCGATCGCGCAGCGCACGATGGACGATGCCGGCGGCATTTTCTTCACCGTCGAAAGTGGAGATCGCCGCCCATGTCTTGCGGTCGCCGATCTGCTTCTTGTAGCGAGCGAAAACAGCGCTGTCATAAGGCGGTGCATCCGTATCGACCTTCAGGTTGCCTGACGTGATGACCGGCACGGCGCCGAGATCGCGGAAACGTTCGGCATCGACATCCGACTGTGCAATGACGAGCGCCAGATTTTCGAAGAGTGCTTCGGCAAGCGAGGGCCGTCGCCGCCAGCGGGTGAAGGAGCGATCCGACATCCTGGCATTGACGAGGATCTGCGGGATGCGGCGATGGCCGAGTTCAAGCACCGTCGCGGGCCAGATCTCGGATTCGGCGATGATGGCGCAATCCGGCTGCCAGTAATCGAGAAAGCGGCCGACGGCGGGCTTCAGGTCGAGCGGCACATATTGATGGATCGCATCATTGCCGAGGCGCTCGGCGGCAAGCCTTGCCGAAGTGATGGTACCTGTCGTCAGGATGACATGGATGTCGCGGCGGCGAATTTCACGGATCAGGGGAATGACGGCGTTGGTTTCGCCGACACTTGCCGCGTGAAACCAGACGAGCGGGCCCTGCGGGCGATTGGCGCTCGCATAGCCGAAACGCTCCAGCCGGCGAGCACGGTCTTCCTTGCCCTTGGCGGTGCGATAGGTGATGTAGAGGCCGACGACCGGCGACGCCACAGTTCCCGCCAGACGGTACGCGTTCAGACCGATCCGCGCCATCCGAGAGCTCATTCAGCAGACCTCCGATCCATGCAGACCGACATCAATTCAATTCCCTAATTATCGTTGCGGCCGCCATGACCGATCAATTTGTTCAGAATGCGTCGAACGAGGGCGAGAACCGATGCACGAAGGCCTCCGCTGTGGACAGCGAAGGACAAGCCGATTGCTGCGCGGGTCACTTGCTCCCGGTCGTATCCTGCGGATCGAGCAAACGATGCATGTGGACGATGAAATAGCGCATATGCGCATTGTCTACCGTCTGCTGCGCCTTCGACTTCCAAGCCGTCAGTGCCGTGGCATAGTCGGGGAAAATACCGACAATATCGAGATCCTTCAGATCACGAAACTGGATGCCATCGAGGTTTTCGAGTTCGCCACCGAAGACGAGGTGCAGGAGCTGCTTTTTACCGCCGGAGTCCGTCATTTTTATTCTCTTTCTGCCTATTCTCCTCCGGCCCCTCATCTGAGGGATTTTGACGGAAACGTCAACCGTCTCTTAGCTGAGTGAACAAGTCCAGATATTCGCGGAGACGCGGGACCGGTGAAGCGCATAGCGCATCGTGGCTGACTTTCTCTCTATTATAGGTTGTCGGATGCCCCGAAAGGTCGACAAGACCGCCACCGGCACGCTCGAGGATAAGGTCGGCCGCCGCAATATCCCAGTCATGGGCATTGCGCCCGACAAACGTCGTGTCCAACCGGCCATCGGCCACCATGGCGATGCGGTAGGCGAGTGAGGGGATATATTTGACGCGCTCGCTGCGGTCGCGAACCGCCGCCGGCAAAATCCTGAACAGCTCCTCGCTGACGGCAAGCTGGCTGAGATCGGCTTCGCCGCGCGTGGAGACGGCAATCGGCTCGCCGTTCTTCAGCGCCGCACCACCCTCAACTGCCTCGTAAAGTTCATCGAGCGCCGGCGCATAAAGCACGCCGGCAACGGGGCGGCCGCGATGGACGATGCCGACGCTGACGCACCAGAGATCCTTGCCGGCAAGGAAGGCCCGCGTGCCATCGATCGGATCCACTATGAACAGTGTCTCGTATTCCAGTCGGCCTGCGTCGTCGTCAGTCTCTTCCGACAGCCACCCATAGGCCGGCCGTGCGCTGCGCAAGATGGCTTCGAGCTTTTCATTCGCGGCGAAATCGGCGGCACTGACGGGAGAGCGATCCTCGTTCTTCCACCAGACCTCCGGCGACTTGTTGAAATAACCGAGTGCAACGGCGCCGGCCTGTCTTGCAGCATCAGCGATCAACGCGAGATCGCTCTGCCAGCGGTTTTCAGGGTCGCTCATCGTTTCGATCCGTTTGTCAGCGGCCGGCAAGCGTCATGCCTTCAATCGCGAAAGTCGGAGCCGCCACACCGAACTTGCGATCGATGTCGTTGGCAAGCGTCAGCCGCATGAACATGTCCTTGAGGTTCGAAGCGATCGTCACTTCCGATACCGCGAAGGTGAGCTCGCCATTCTCGATCCAGAAGCCTGTCGCGCCGCGGCTGTATTCGCCGGTGATCATGTTGACGCCCTGGCCGATCAGTTCGGTGACGTAGAAACCGTTGCCGACGCTGCGGATCAGCTCTTCCGGCGAGATGTCGCCAGGCTCCAGCGCAAGATTGGTCGAGGCCGGCGTGACCGAGGTGCCGCCGCGGACGCCGCGGCCGTTGGTCTCGAAACCGCCGATCTCGTTTGCGGTGGAGGTGGAGAGGAACCAGTGCTTGAGCACACCGTCCTCGATCATGACCAGCTTCTCGCCGGAGACGCCTTCGCCATCGAAGGGACGCGAGGACGGGCCGCGCACGATCAGCGGATCGTCCGTGATCGAGAGGCCGGATTTCAGCACCTGCTGGCCCATCTTGTCGCGAAGGAAGCTCGTCTTGCGGGCAACCGAGGCGCCGTTGATGGCACCGGCAATATGGCCGACGAAACCCCGCGCGATGCGCGGATCGAAGATGACGGTGATGTCCTTGCCTGTCGGTACCTGGCGCGGATTGATGCGCTTGATGGTGCGCTCGCCGGCCCGGCGGCCGATTTCGGCGGGATCGTCGAGCTCGGCATAGTAAAGGCGGCTGTCGAAATCGTAGTCGCGTTCCATGCCAGTACCTTCGCCGGCGATGACGCTGACGGAATTGCCGAAGCGCGAGGCCATGTAGCTGCCTTCGAAACCGTGCGACGTGGCAAGCACCAGCCCGCCCATGCCGGCCGAAGCGCCGGCACCCGAAGAGTTGGTGACGCCTTTGACCGCAAGGGCAGCGGCTTCGGCCGCAAGGGCCGCCTCGCGCAGCTGGTCGGCGCCGACCTCGGTCGTATCGAGAAGCTGCAGGTCGGGATAGGTCTTTGCGAGCCTGTTCTCATCGGCCAGGCAAGCGAAGGGGTCTTCCGGCGAGACCTTGGCCATGGCGACGGCGCGTTCGGCCAGCGCCGTAAGGTCAAAGCCCGGATTGGCGGAAACGCTTGCCACGCGCTTGCCGACGAAGACTCGAAGCGAAAAGTCGTCGCTCTCGGAGGACTCGGTGCCTTCGACCTTGCCGAGGCGAACGCTGACAGATTGGGCGCGCGAGCGGACGACGACAGCGTCGGCGGCGTCAGCGCCTGCCTTTTTCGCCAGATCGATCAGTTGACTTGCGCGGGAAAGAAGTGTCGAGGAATCGATTTCAGAGGACATGATTTGGCCTTTCCTTCCCGTTCCATTTATTGTGCACTCCTGAAAGCATCAAGGCCGTGGATGCCGATTCTTTTCCTGGCTGCCTGCTTGCCCCGCCATCGAAAGAAATGAAGCATGTCCGCACCCAACGCGCTTTTCACGGAAACCATCCTGCTGCTCGGCGGCGCGGTCGTCGCTGCGCCGATCTTCAAGAAGCTCGGACTCGGCACGGTTCTCGGTTATCTGGCGGCCGGCATCGTCATCGGCCCGATCTTCCACGGCATCACGGATGGTGAGCAGATCCTCGATGTTGCCGAACTCGGCGTCGTCTTCCTGCTCTTCATCATCGGGCTTGAATTGAAGCCCACCCGCCTCTGGCAGATGCGGCGCGATATCTTCGGCCTCGGCACGGCGCAGGTGGTGGTGACGGGTCTGGCACTGACCGCACTCGCATGGGTCTCCGGCGCTCTCGACTGGCGCGGCAGCATCGTCGCGGGCTTCGGCCTGGCGCTCTCCTCAACCGCCTTCGCCATGCAGATCCTCGAAGGCGATGGAGATGTGAACACTCGCTACGGGCAGCGCTCCTTCTCCATGCTGCTCTTTCAGGATCTGGCGATCGTGCCGCTTCTGGCAGTCGTCACCATCCTCGATGGAAACAAGGGCAGCGGCAATCCACTGGTCGATTTCGCTATCTCAGTGGCCGCCGTCGGCGCGATGATCATCATGGGCCGATACCTGCTGACGCCCCTCTTCCAGATCATCGCGCGCACCGGCGCGCGCGAAGCGATGATCGCGGCCGCGCTTTTCGTCGTCATGGGATCAGCAAGCCTGATGCAGCTCGCCGGGCTTTCGATGGCGATGGGCGCTTTCCTCTCCGGCGTCATGCTGGCGGAATCCTCTTACCGGCACGAGCTGGAAGCCGATATCGAACCCTTCCGCGGCGTGCTTCTCGCTATCTTTTTCATTGCCGTCGGACTGTCGCTGCAGCTTCAGGTGCTGCTCGACAACGTGATCTTCATCATCATTGCCGTGCCTATCATCATGGCCGTGAAAGCGCTCATCATCTATGCGCTTTGCCGCGCGACACGCTCCTCGCACAACGATGCCGTTCGCATCGCCTTCCTGCTGCCGCAAGGCGGTGAATTCGGCTTCGTCCTCTTCACCACGGCCGCCGTCGCGGGGCTGATGTCCAGCAGCACAGCTTCGCTGCTCGTGGCGATCGTTACCCTTTCCATGGCGCTGACGCCGCTCGGTGCCGCGCTTTCCAAGCGGATGCTGTCGGGAGAAGAGCACGAAGAGCTCGACGAGGATTTCGAGGGTGCGGGCGCCGACGTGCTGATGGTCGGTTTCTCGCGTTTCGGCCAGATCGCCGCGCAGATCCTGCTTGCCGGCGGCAGGAGCGTGACCGTCATCGACTTCTCCGCCGACCGCATCCGGCAGGCATCCTCCTTCGGTTTCCGCATTTATTTCGGCGACGGCACCCGCAAGGACGTGCTGCGCTCGGCCGGCATCGACCGGGCCAAGATCGTGCTGGTCTGTACCCAAAAGAAGGAGATCACCGACAAGGTGATCGAGCTGATCCAGGCCGACTACCCGCAGACGACGCTTTTCGTGCGCTCCTATGACCGCATCCACTCGATCGAACTGCGCAACAAAGGCGTCGACTACGAACTGCGCGAAACGCTGGAATCCGGTCTGCTTTTCGGCCGACGCACTCTGGAAGCGCTCGGTGTGTCCGAAGTCGCGGCCTATGAGATCGGCGAGGACATCCGCAAGCGCGACGAGGCGCGACTGGTGCTGCAAGTATCAGAGGGTTTGCAGGCGGGACGGGATCTACTGTTTTCGACACCGATCCATCCGGAACCGTTGGTCAAGCCCAAGCGGGCAGCCGATCCTTACAAAGGCGATCCGCTGGCAAATTCGGCCGATGTAACAGCGGATGCTTAGTTTCTTCGCAATTTCGAACCCAATTGCGCTATCGCTTTTTGCGCCAATATCTCTTGGATAAGACGCTTATGAACGCGAGAATTCGAGCAAAAAGAATACTGAGGAATACCAAGCGATATGAATCTGTGCCATCGCCTATCCAGCAGCAAAGGGAGGAATTTGGCCTCTTGATAGGAGTATATTCCAATCCAAGCCCAATCGAAGATAGGATATTTATAGCGGACAAGGGCCTGTTCTGGGGTGATGGCGAAGAGGGGAGGTCATTTCTATACACTGAAGTAAAGTCGGTGTCCGTTTCAGAAGGACAACAGAGCGTTGAGATTGTTATCTTGACCAACCAGGACAGAGAATTGCGAATCCCGGTCTATGGCCGGGACGGAAAATACTCTGACTGCATGGTGATACTTCGCTTCGTCGATAGAATTACTGAGGATGCGAAGAAATATCCACACGAGTGACCCGCGCACCGATAGCCTTAGTCACGATAACCTACCGCTTCAATCGCGCCTCGATCTCCCGGTCGAGGGCATATTTCAGCTCTTCCTTCACGCCTACTGACATGGCGAGCACGTCGCGCGCCTTCAGGAAATCCATGACACCGGTGCGGCCGACGATGGGCCGCAGGAAGATATGCGGCCGCATGAGCTTCAGCTTCAGGGAAATCGCCGCCTGCATCATAAGCTGGCCGGACCCGAAAATGCTTTCCATGCGGTTCGGAATGTGAGTGCCGTCGCCTTCGGGCGCGCCGACGACATCGATGCCGATGACGATATCGGCAAGGTCCATCAGACATTCATAGGGCACGGGATTAGCGATGCCGCCATCGATCATGACCCGCCCATGCAGCCGGACCGGCATGAAGACGGCCGGAATGGCCGATGATGCGGCGAGTGCCGGGAAGAGCTCGCCGTGCTCGGCGATGACCTCAGCCTGGCCGTAATAATCCGTGGTGATCACCTTCATCGGGACCAGCAGATCCTCGAACTTCTGGGGAAGCTCCGATGGCAGGAAGGCTTTGAGAATACGTTCGAGATTGAACTGGCCGATGCGGATGCCCTTGGCGACGGCATCGCGCACGGTTGTCGGCCTCAGGCCCCAGATGCGGCTGACGACGGCGGCCTTGTTGCCCACGGTTGCCAGCGCGTGTTCGCGGATTTCAGCACCCGACATGCCGGCCGCCATGCCGGCGCCCATGATGGCGCCGATGGACGACCCTGATATTGCTACCGGGCGGATGCCGAGTTCATCCAGCGTTTCGATGATGTGGATGTGGGAGAGGCCGCGGGCACCGCCCCCACCGAAGGCGACGGCAACCGTCGGCAGATCGCTGATCGCAGGCGATTTCGGACTGATGATTTCCGCCTGCGGCACAATCTACTCCCAACGTGCCGGCTACTGCGGCTGATACCGGAAGAAATGCACTCTTGTATCGCCGAATATCCGGCTTTCGAGGAAAACATAGGAAGGATGCACCGAAACGGCAACATCGGCGCGTTCTTCCAGAACGGTAATCGCGCCAGGCTTGAGCCAGCCGCCGTCAGCAGCAGCCGCAAGCGCCTTCTCACCCAGCCCCTTGCCATAAGGCGGATCGGCAAACAGCATGTCGAAAGGCTCGAGATTGCCGACGCTGCCGAGATCGGTCGCGTCACGGCGCAACATGCGCGTGCGGCCATGCAGGCCGAGCGCATCGATATTTTCCCAGAGAAGCGCCCTGCCCTCGACGCTGTTTTCGACGAAGAGCGCATGGCGGCAGCCGCGCGAGACGGCTTCGAGACCGACTGCGCCGGTGCCGGCAAAGAGATCGAGGATCCGGGTGCCATCGATGCATTCCGGATAGGCATGGCTCAGAATGTTGAACAGGCTCTCACGCGTCCGGTCCGCAGTCGGCCGGATATCGCTGGATTTTGGTACGGCTAGCGGCCGTCCGCGAAACTCACCGCCGACGATCCGCACCGCGCGTCATTCCCTTGCCTTTCGCACCACCTCTGGACGACCCGCCGGAAGGCTTGCCGCCGCCATCGGGCCGATCGCCCTTAGGCTTGCCTGTGAAATTCTTTGCGCCACGCGGCTTATCGCCGAAGGGCTTGTCGCCAGAGGATCTTTCGCCACGGGGACGTTCCGAGCGACCTTCGCCGCCGAAGCTGCGGGCTGGACGCGACGAGCGTTCGCCGCCATCCTCACGAGCGCGGAAGGGACGTGGACCTTCTTCACCCTCTGCCCTCGGACGGCGTTCGCCGCGGGGCTTCGCACCGAAAGGCTTGTCGCCACGCGGGCGTTCCGAGCGACCTTCGCCGCCGAAGCTGCGGGCCGGACGCGACGAGCGTTCGCCGCCATCCTCACGCGAGCGGAAAGGACGTGCACCTTCTTCACCCT
This sequence comes from Rhizobium sp. BK379, assembly GCF_014193955.1. Lineage (NCBI taxonomy): Bacteria > Pseudomonadati > Pseudomonadota > Alphaproteobacteria > Hyphomicrobiales > Rhizobiaceae > Rhizobium > Rhizobium sp. BK379. The sequence goes on along the minus strand of NZ_JACIAD010000002.1, from coordinate 733,186 downwards.
CTGCCCTCGGACGGCGCTCGCCGCGGGACTTCGCACCGAAGGGCTTGTCGCCACGCGGACGATCAGAGCGGCTTTCGCCGCCGAAACTGCGGGCCGGACGCGACGAGCGTTCGCCATCCTCACGCGGACGATCACGGAAGGAACGCGGACGCTCCTCCCCATCAGTGCGCGGACGACGCTCACCGCGGGGCTTGTCTCCAAATGGCTTGTCACCGCGCGGACGCTCGGAGCGACCCTCACCACGCGGCGGACGATCGCCGAAAGAGCGCTTGCGGCCGAAACCTTCGTCCTCGTCGCGCTTGCGGGGCTGCTCCTCGCTGGAACGGATCCACTCGCCATCCTCTTCGTGGACGCGATTGATCTGCGGGCGCGGACGATCCGGGCCGCGATCGAAGCGTTGTTCCTTCGCCGGGGAGGCCGTCTCGCCGCGACGACGCGCGGTCTGGGCATTCTTGGCAGCCTTGGCGGCCGCCTTCTCGCCGAGCGGACGCGCGCCGGGCGCCATCCAGACATTGGCGTTGCGACGGGTACCGAGCGCCGGGCGCTTCGGTTTGTCATCGTCGCCACGGCGATCGTCACGACGGTCATCCCGCCTGTCGTCTCGCCTGTCATCACGCTTGGTGTCGAGGCGGCTTAGCGCACGTTCGCGCTTGTCTTCATCGCGGCGCGGGCGTTCGCGGCGCTCGGGCGCCGGTTCCTCGGCCTCCTCGGCGGCAACGGCGGGCGCATTGTAGAGCGGCGCATCGAAATTCGCCTTGGCGTCTTCAATCAGCCGCGGGCCGAGCTGGTCGCGCAGCGTGCGGCCGCGCACCTCGATCACATGCCCTTCGGGTAGATCGCCGAGCTGGAAGGGGCCGTAGGAAATGCGGATCAAGCGGTTGACCTCGAGACCGAGCGCGCCGAGCACATTCTTGATTTCGCGGTTCTTGCCTTCACGCAGGCCCATGGTGATCCAGACGTTGGATCCTTGGGTGCGATCAAGCGTGGCTTCGATCGAGCCGTAGAGAACGCCGTCGACGGCAATACCGTCCTTCAGCTTGTCGAGCGCATCCTGATCGATGTCGCCATGAGCGCGCACGCGGTAGCGGCGCAGCCACCCGGTGGTCGGCAGTTCCAAGGCGCGGGCGAGGCCGCCGTCGTTGGTCAGCAGCAGCAGACCTTCGGTATTGATGTCGAGACGGCCGATCGACATGACGCGCGGCAGTTCTTCCGGCAGATTGTCGAAGACGGTCGGGCGACCCTCAGGATCGGCATTGGTCGTTACCAAGCCCTGGGGCTTGTGGTAGAGCCAGAGGCGCGTGCGCTCGATGCCGCGGATCGGAATACCATCGACCTCGATCTTGTCTTCGAGCGTGACGTTGACGACGGGCGTGTCGAGGAGCTTGCCGTTCAAGGTGACGCGGCCATCCATGATCATGCGTTCGATGTCGCGGCGGGAGGCGACGCCGGCGCGCGCCATCACCTTGGAAATGCGTTCCGCCTTGGCGTCGCTGTCCGCTTCATTGGCTACCACTTTCGCGGAAGCTGCCTTCGATGGCTTGCCGATACCGGCCTTCGGGCCGCCTTTCGGCCGCGCGTCGCGCGCAGGGGGCCGTGCGCCCGGGCGTTTTGGCTTGTCTTTGGGTGTCATTTGCTGTTTGCCTGCCTTTTGCGCCTGTCTATCAGGTCATGCACCTGCGGTTAAGTGGAAATTCTCGCGAACGTGAAGACAAATCGATTTATGGAGATGGCGTTAAAGGAAGCGCGCGCTGCGGGAGATCGCGGCGAAGTGCCGATCGGCGCCGTCGTCGTCGTCGATGGCGTGGCAGTCGCGAGCTCCGGAAACCGTACACGCGAACTCAACGATGTGACCGCGCACGCCGAGATCGCTGCGATCCGCATGGCTTCGGACAGGCTCGGCCAGGAACGGCTTGCCGGCGCTGATCTCTATGTGACGCTGGAGCCCTGCACCATGTGCGCGGCGGCTATTTCCTTTGCCCGTATCCGCCGGCTCTATTACGGCGCGGAAGATCCGAAGGGCGGCGCGGTCGACAATGGTGTGCGCTTCTATGCCCAGCCGACCTGTCATCATGCACCGGAAGTCTATTCCGGCTTCAACGAGACGGAATCGGCGGATATGCTGAGGGCATTCTTTTCGGAGAGACGAGACACGCAATAGGGCCGGTCGCAAGCGCAGCTATGCTGACGCCAAGCAGTTGATCGCCACTACGCGGCTAAAGTCCTATTGAAGGATCTGCCACCACTTTGTGCCGCTATTGGCGACCGCTGCATCCTTTTTGCGCTGCTTCGCCTTCTTCTGTTCCGGCGTACCGAGATCATCGAGCTTTGCTGGATCTTCGACAGCGCGATATTCGGTCGGCGGATCGGAAATGTAGCGGCGCTGGTCGATATAGGCGCCCTTCTGCAGGGCGCGCGCTTCGCGATAGGCTTTGGTCTGGGCTTCCGTCGTCTGGCGCCCGCCTTCGATGGCAGAGCTGGCGAGCGGCGAACGATAGCTCGGATTATCCGAGTTCTCGTCGGCTTCCTTGACGAGGCGCGTGCGGGCTTCTTCCGGGGATTCAACCCACTGCGGATTGTCCTTGTTGGCAACAGTTTCCTGCGGCTGAACGAGGGTTTCCTTCTGGTCCTTCGCGGGCATGACGAGCGTCGGACGCGGCGTATATTTCACGCCAGCATTTTTCGGGCCGGCGCCGGTCAGCGAAACCGACTGGCCGAGGTCGTCGGCAAGCTGCTCCATGGCGGTCTTGTCGGTGCCGTAAGTCGGGCTGCTGGCGCAGCCGGACATTGTGGAGCTTGCCGCCAGAACAACAGACAGGCAGGCGCCCAAACGGAACCAATGCGTCGCTAACATGAAAACCCTTCCCGCATGCCGGAATCAGTACTGCCCACCGGACAATCGTCCCCCTGACGCAAAAATCCGGCCATTTTCAGGCAGCTTTTACCGGATGAACACCATAAAGGCAATTCACCCGGCAAATATCTTCAGACCTGGATGCCGAGTTCGCGCAATGCGGCCGCATCACGCGCCGAAACATCCGGGTAGTCAGGATCGGAACCGACATCGGTGGTGATGCGCCAGGAACGGGCGCATTTCACCCCTTCGGCAAGCTTCGGAACGACAGCGACTTCAGGCACTTCCGGCAGGCGGAAGGCATCAGCCGGGCCGGCGTCCGCCTCGATCGTGATACCGGAGGTGATGCAGACTTCGCTGAAATCCTGTCCTTCGAGCGCCTTGCGCAATTCCGCGTCGGCAACGTGGACTACAGGTGCAGCTTCCAGCGACGAGCCGATGCGCTTGTCCTTGCGCTCGATTTCGAGCGCGCCGGTCACGACGCTGCGGATCGCGCGGATCTTCTTCCACTTTTCGGCGAGCGCCTCGTTGCGCCATTCCGTGGCTACCGGGGCAAACTGCTCCAGGTGCACAGAGACGGCTGAAGGATTGCGCGAGAGCCATGCCTCTTCCGTCGTAAAGGGCAGCATCGGCGCAAGCCAGGTCACCATGCAATCGAAGATCGTGCGGATGACATAGAGGGCCGAACGGCGGCGCAGGCTGGAGGGCGCGTCGCAATAGAGCGCATCCTTGCGGACGTCGAAGTAGAAGGCCGAAAGCTCGACATTGGCGAAGTCGATGAGCGCGCGGGCAATCTTCTTGAAGTCGAAGGCGTCGTAGTTTTCGCGCACGAGCTGGTCGAGCTCGGAGAGGCGGTGCAGCATCAGCTGCTCCAGCTCCGGCAGATCGGCGAGCGCGATGACCTCGCCCTTGTCGTGGGCCAGCGTGCCGAGCATCCAACGGATCGTGTTGCGCAGCTTGCGATAAGCATCGACATTGGTCTGGATGATCGTCTTGCCGACGCGCAGGTCGTCCGCATAGTCCGACGTCATGACCCAGAGGCGCAGGATATCGGCGCCGGCATCCTTCATGACTTCCTGAGGTGCGGTGACGTTGCCCTTCGACTTCGACATCTTCTCGCCCTTCTCGTCCATGGTGAAGCCATGGGTGAGGACGGCGTCGTATGGCGCCCGACCGCGGGTCGCAGCCGATTCCAGCAATGACGAGTGGAACCAGCCGCGATGCTGGTCCGAGCCTTCGAGATAAAGATCGGCCGGCCATTTCAGGTCGGGACGGTCTTCCAGCGTGAAGGTGTGGGTCGAGCCAGAATCGAACCAGACGTCGAGGATGTCCATGACCTGCGACCACTTGGCCGGGTCGTGCTCGTTGCCGAGGAACCGCTCCTTGGCGCCTTCGGCAAACCAGGCATCGGCGCCTTCGGCGTCGAAAGCATCGAGGATGCGCTGGTTGACGGCATCGTCCTGCAGCACCTGGCCCTGTTCATCGACGAAGACGCAGATCGGCACGCCCCAGGCGCGCTGACGAGAAAGTACCCAATCCGGGCGCTGCTCGATCATGGCGCGCAGGCGGTTCTGGCCGGCAGCCGGCACGAAACGGGTGTCGTCGATCGCCTTCAGCGCACGGGTGCGCAGCGTCGTGCCATCTGCCAGCGTCTTGTCCATATAGACGAACCACTGCGGTGTGTTGCGGAAGATGACCGGCTTCTTGGAACGCCAGGAATGCGGATACTGGTGCTTCAGGCGACCGCGGGCAAAGAGCGCGTTGCGCTCGATCAGCGCCTTGATGACGCGATCGTTGGCGTCACCCTTCTTGCCGTTGTCGTCGATGACGCGGGCGCCTTCGAAGCCGGGCGCGTCGGCGGTGTAGAAGCCGCCATCGTCGACCGGGAACGGGATCTTGGTTTCGATGCCGCGCGCCTCGATCTCGCGGCCATGCGCCATCCAGACATCAAAGTCTTCGCGGCCATGGCTCGGTGCGGTGTGCACAAAGCCGGTACCGGCATCGTCGGTGACGTGATCGCCATCGAGCAACGGCACCAAAAACTCGTAGCCGCCTTCGAGGCCCTTAAGCGGATGAGCGCAGGTGGCGCCGACGAGATCTGCAACCGTGACGTCGGCGAGACGCTTGTACTGCAGTTTTGCCTTGGCGAAGGATTCCTCAGCGAGATTATCGGCAAAGATCAGCTTTTCGCCCGGGCGCGGACCAAAATCGTTCTCGGCAGCCGTGACTTCATAGAGGCCATAGGCAACGCGCGAGGAATAGGCGATCGCCCGATTGCCGGGGATCGTCCAGGGCGTGGTCGTCCAGATGACGACGAAAGCGTCCTTGAGGGCATCGGAGCCTTTCGCCACCGGGAATTTCACCCAGATCGTGTCGCTCTCATAGTCATGATACTCGACTTCGGCTTCCGCGAGCGCCGTGCGCTCGACGACCGACCACATGATCGGCTTGGAGCCGCGGTAGAGCTGGCCGCTCTTGGCGATCTTCAGGAGTTCGCCGGCGATGCGGCTTTCCGCGTGGAAGTTCATCGTCAGGTACGGGTTTTCGAAATCTCCGACGATGCCGAGGCGCTGGAATTCGCCACCCTGGATGGCGATCCACTTTTCGGCATAGGCGCGGCATTCGCGGCGGAATTCGATCATCGCCGACGGCTCGGTCAGGTCAGGCTTGGCCTTGCCCTTGGCGCGGTAGTTTTCTTCCTCGATCTTCCATTCGATCGGCAGGCCGTGGCAGTCCCAGCCGGGAACGTAGTTGGAGTCGTAACCGCGCATCTGGAAGGAGCGGGTGATGACATCCTTGAGGATCTTGTTCAGCGCGTGGCCGATATGGATGTTGCCATTGGCATAGGGCGGGCCGTCGTGCAGGACGAACTTTTCGCGGCCGGCGGCGGATGCGCGCAGCTTCTTGTAAAGATCCATCTTCTGCCAGCGCGCAACGAGCTCCGGCTCCTTCTGCGGCAGGCCGGCGCGCATCGGGAAATCCGTTTCAGGCAGGTAGAGGGTCTTCGAGTAATCGATCTTTTCGGCTGTTTCGGTCATGTGTGACAATCGCTTCTGGCGGCCCGAAAAGGGCACGCGGACATGAAATCTGTGGTGACGGAAAGCGCTCGCTCAGCTCAAGCGCCAAAAACCCGGACCTTCCGGCAACTTAGCGTGCGCGGAAGACCGGGCCGATAATTCGTATCGAATGCGCCAGCCGGAATTTACTCATCGCGCCGGTTCATAGGCGCTTTTAGGCGGAAAAGGAAGAGGGATTTCAGAGCCGCGACCTTACGAAAAGCTGCACGGGGAATGCTTCGTCCCAACCGAATTCAGGAACGACACTCAGGCTCTCGCAGTTGCCCGTGCCGGTCGGCAACCGCTGGAAACAGGCGGGAGCTGCAATATTGTTGTTCCCGAGGCAAAAAACCCAACACCCCGTGTCGATTTCCCGATTGCCCGAACGTCTTTGACTTGCGGGCATCAGAAATCCATCATGCCGATCAAACCCGCTCGCAAGGAGTGATGAGGATATGAGCAGTTCCTATCGTTGGGTTATCGTCGCGGCCGGCGCACTGATGACGTGCGTTGCGCTCGGCGCCATGTTTTCTCTCGCAATCTTCCAGCAACCGATCGCCGATGCGACGGGTTGGTCGCATGCCGGTATCGCCAGCGCCATGACGCTCAATTTCATCGTCATGGGCATCGGCGGCTTCTTCTGGGGTGCTGCCAGCGACCGGTTCGGGCCACGCCCGGTGGTGCTGATCGGCGCCGTCATCCTTGGGCTGGCGCTGATGCTCGCCAGCCGCGCGGAAACGCTGCTGCAGTTCCAACTGACCTATGGCGTGCTCGTCGGCCTCTCGGCCAGCGCCTTCTTCGCGCCGATGATCGCCGCGACGACAGAGTGGTTCGACGAGAACCGCGGCCTTGCCGTCTCGCTGGTTTCGGCAGGCATGGGTGTTGCTCCGATGACGATCTCGCCATTCGCGAGCTGGCTTATTACAGCCTATGAATGGCGCCCGGCGATGATGATCATCGGCATCGGCGCGCTGATCCTGATGATCCCGGCGGCACTTCTCGTGCGCCGTCGCCCGTCGCCGCCTCAGGATATGCATGATGCCATGGTATCTGCGGATGGCGGTGCTCCCAATCTCTGGAAGGTTTTCCGTTCGCCGCAATTCATCGTTCTCGGACTGACCTTCTTTGCCTGCTGCGCAGCCCATTCCGGACCGATCTTCCATATGGTGAGCTACGCGACACTCTGCGGCGTCGCGCCGATGGCTGCCGTCAGCATCTACAGTGTCGAGGGCCTAGCCGGCCTTGGCGGACGCCTGCTCTATGGCACGCTGGCGGACCGGATCGGCGTGAAGCCGGTCATCATAGCAGGCCTGCTGGTGCAGGCCGCCGCCCTTGCCACCTATCTTGCCGTCAGCAAGCTCGGGGAATTCTATGCGCTCGCCGTCATCTTCGGCAGCGCCTATGGCGGGGTGATGCCGCTTTATGCGTTGCTGGCGCGTGAATATTTCGGCCCGCGCATCATCGGCACCGTCTTCGGCGCGGCAACGATGCTCTCCAGCATCGGCATGGCATTCGGCCCGCTGATCGGCGGCTGGATCTACGACACCTATGCCAACTATTCGTGGCTGTTCATCGGCTCCGCCCTGGTCGGGCTCGGTGCAGCAGCGATTGCGCTCGCGTTCCCGCCGCTACCCCGGCAGAAGGCTCAGCCCGCGCTTGGCACTGCCTGAGCGGTTCTTCGTTTTTGCGCAATCCCGGACGTAAAACGCTCAAGCAGTTTTGCTGGAATTGCTCAGCCGAAACAGAGCTTCCGGTCGAGCTCGCCGAGCGGTCTCACACCTGCGAGAAGAGCCCTCGCTTCCTCCTCGTCGCGCTTGATCTGCGCGACGAGCGGATCCAGCCCGTCAAACTTCAATTCGGGGCGCAGATAGCCGAAGAAGGAAACCGAACAGGTCTGGCCATAGAGATCGCCGCTGAAATCAAAAAGGTAGGTTTCGAGCAGCGGCGCACCATTTTCCGTCACCGTCGGGCGACGGCCGTAGCTTGCCACCGCATCGTAGAGCCTGCCGCTTTCGGGGCGGAAGCGGACGGCATAAATGCCGGCTGCAAGTTCCGCCTCCGGCGGCAACTGCATGTTGGCGGTCGGGAAGCCGAGCTGGCGGCCGAGCTTTTCGCCATCGATCACCTTCGCCTGCACCGTATAGTGATAGCCGAGCATGGCGGCGACCGAGGAGACATCGCCTTCCTTCAGCAGTGCGCGGATATGGCTCGATGAGACGACATCGGTGTTCTCATCGCGGAAGGCGTCGATCAGGGTGACGCCAAAGCCATATTTGTTGCCGGCATCCATCAGGAAGGCAGGGCCGCCTTCCCGGCCGCGGCCGAAGTGGAAGTCGAAGCCCGTCACAACTTCGGAAGCGCCGAGCCAGTCCTTCAATATGGAGTGGATGAAATCCTCGGCCGAACGCTGCGAGAATTCGTAGTCGAAGGGGTATTCAATGACAGCGTTGAAGCCCAGTTCTTCCAGGATACGGGCCTTGAAGGGCGCCGGTGTCAGGCGGAAGACCGGTGCATCCGGCTTGAAGACAGTACGCGGATGCGGCTCGAAGGTCAGCACCAAAGCGGGAATACCGCGCTGCCGTGCAATATCGAGAGCCCGGTTCAGCACCGACTGATGGCCGCGATGGACACCATCAAAATTGCCGATGGCAATGACGCCGCCCTTCAGATGTTCGGGCAGCGGCTCGCGGGTTTCGTTACGGTGGAACACGGTCATCGGCTTCAATTCTCTTATGCGAGGCGCGGCATCCACCACTTGGGGGCGGCTTTTTCCCGTTCGAGATAGGCGTGCAGGATCGCTTCGTCGGTCTCGCCGTTCAGCGTATATTCCTTAGCGTGGATACCGCCGCTGATGTAGAGAAGATCGAGGCCATAATTCAAGGCGCCGCGAACATCGGTCGGCATTCCGTCGCCGATCGCCAGAACGCGGTCAACGGGGAAATCGCCGTGCACTTCGCGCGCGGCGGCAAGGGTCGCCTCATAGATCGGCCGGTGCGGCTTGCCGGCGATGCGGGTGGAACCGCCGAGCTGCTCATAATAGGCAGCCATCGCGCCGGCGCAGGGAATGATGCGGTGGCCGCGCTCGACGACGAGATCGGGATTGGCGCAGATCATCGGCACGTTGCGGGCTTTGAAGTCCAGCAGCATATCGGTGTAGTCCTCGGGCTTCTGCGTTTCGTCGTCGAAGAAACCGGTGCAGACGACCGACGTGGCCTCACCTGCCGCCGCACGCTCGATATCGAGGCCTTCCAGGATCGGATTGTCGCGCTCGGGACCAAGCAGGAAAACTTCACGAGGTCCTTCAGCAATCAGCGCGCGGGTGACATCACCAGAGGTGACGATGCGGTCATAGGCGTCGTCGGGCACTCCGATCTGGCGCAACTGCTCGACGACCTGCCAGGAGACGCGGGGCGAATTGGTGATGAGAACGACCGTCAGACCCGCGGCGCGAGCGGCCTGCAGCGCCTCGCCGGCTTTCGGAAACGGATCGACCCCGTTATGCACGACACCCCAGACATCACAGAACACCGCGTCATATTGATCGGTGATCTCGGAGAAGTTCGCAATCCGCTTTGCCATTCCGCTTTCCTGCTTCGCTTTCGGTCCCCGGTGACATTGCAAAGGCAGGCTTCATTGGCAAGGCATTTCCGCAGCGACGTGACAGATACAGCCAATGGCGGCTTTCGGCACGACTTGGGTTTTCGCTGACCCCACCGAACATGTCATTTGTTGAAGCGTGAGCCTAGCATGCCGGCTTCGGCGCATCGTCGAAACCGGCAAGGCATATTACAGGCACCTCTGATGACATCAGCCGTCCAGCCAGGCGGCAAGGCCCTCGAGCGTCTGCAGCCCGTATTCCACCGCGCCGAAACCGATGACCACCTGACGCCGCTTGGCACTGGGGTGGAGCTGGCGCAGGGTCAGCACGGTCTTGCCGTCGGCCTGCTCATCAAAGGTCACGGTAACGCGGAAACGGTCGGGGTCATCAGGATCGGGCGTGCCGTAATCCATGACGATCCGCTCGTTCGGCACGATCTCCAGAAAGCGCATGAGGTTCGCGAAACGATGCTCCTTGCCCTCGAACATGCCCACCATATCGAAGCGCCAGATCCCGCCCTCGCGGATATCGGCCTCGTGGCTCTCGATGTTGAGGCCGGTCGGGCCGTACCATTTGGCCAGTGCCTTTGGATCCATCCAGGCGGCAAAGACCTTGTCGCGTGGGTGGTTCAGCAGCTTGACCAGCACGATTTCGCGATCGAGCGACCAGGTCTCAAACGGGTTTGCCATGTCCTTCATCATCCTCTTGCGTCTCGTCCAAATAGGCTTCCAGCCGATCCAGCCGCTCGGTCCAGCGCCGGCGCTCCGCTTCCATCCAGTCCGCCGCCTCGTCGAAGCGCGCCTGCACCAGCCTGCACCAGCGGCTGCGCCCGCGCTTCTCGCTGGCGATCAGCCCGCAATCTTCCAGCACCTTGAGATGCTGGGCGAAGGAGGGCAGCGCCATGTCGAAAGGCTCGGCCAGGACGCTGACCGGTACCTCGCCGGCAGCCAGGCGCGAGACGACCGCGCGGCGGGTCGGGTCGCTGAGAGCGTGAAAGGCAAGGTCGAGCGGTGTCGAGTGGTAGGGCATGTGGCCTATTAAAACGTCACCGATAGCCAGTCAAGGACAATAAGGCACTTGCCTTAGTGTTCGGCCCTCGATACAAAGGCACATGCCTTAGTGTCTGGCCTACAGATGGAGGCTGTCATGGTGCAACCACTCGCAAGGAGAACAACAGTGGTAGTTCGTGTCGATCTCATGATCTCGCTCGATGGTTTCGCGACAACGACGGACCAGACGCCGGAAGTCCCGTTCGGCGAGGACTGGTCGCGTCTCGTCGGCTCATATGTAGCAACCCGCACGTTCCGCGAGCGCGTATTCAAGGATACCAGCGGGGCTGGGACGACAGGCATCGACGACGACTACGCGAAGGCGTATTTCGAAAATGTGGGGGCCGAGATCATGGGCGCCGGCATGTTCGGTCTCCACAACTTTCCCGACGATCCGGACTGGCGCGGCTGGTGGGGTGACGAGCCGCCGTTCCGGTGTCCGGTTTTCGTCCTCACCCACAAGCCACGTCCTTCCCTGGAGATGGCTGGCGGGACAATTTTCCATTTCCTCGCCACTACACCTGCCGATGCGCTACAGCGGGCTGTCAGTGTGGCGGGCGGCAAAGACGTGCGGGTTGGCGGCGGTGCTACCGTTGTTCGCGACTTCCTCAAGGCGGGCCTTGTCGATCGCCTTCATGTCGCTATCGCTCCGATCCTGCTCGGGCGCGGCATACGCTTGTGGGACGATCTGCGCGGCCTGGAAGCCGGCTGCACGGTGAAGTCGGAAACCGCGCCGAGTGGCACCATCCACCTCACCTTCCAACGCTAGGCATTTTCTTGCGACTGGGCGACCATGGCCGTGCACAGCGGTCATGATATCGGCTTCCGTGAAGACCCTGACAATCTGCCTTGCCTGTCCAACTCGAGGCAAATGTCGACTTCCGCTGTAAAGCGGTCAACCTTGGAAGCAGGCGGGCAACGATATCGCCAGGCATTGGCCAGATGATGCGTGGCGAGTTGGCCGGCCCGCCAGCCGCCAGCCCATGTTCGCCCGGGCGGGCTAGGCTCGGAAAGGCAGGCTATGGCAAAGGCTCGGCGCCACGCGGGACAAATGCTGCATGTCTCCACAATTCCGGCACAAAAATCCGTGAAGGCTCTTCTTGACTCCTTCTGGAGCCATCCCTAAATGCACGGCGCTAGCACTCACAGGAGTTGAGTGCTAACATCCACCTTGTGGGCCACCCCGGTCCGCGAATGTCATTTGATCGAGGGATTAGACAATGGCAAGCACCAATTTCCGCCCGCTTCACGATCGCGTCGTTGTCCGTCGCGTTGAATCCGAAGAGAAGACCAAGGGCGGCATCATCATCCCGGATACCGCTAAGGAAAAGCCGCAGGAAGGCGAAATCGTCGCTGTCGGCTCCGGCGCTCGTGACGAGTCCGGCAAGGTCGTAGCACTCGACGTCAAGGCTGGCGATCGCGTTCTGTTCGGCAAGTGGTCGGGCACCGAAGTCAAGATCAACGGCGAAGACCTTCTGATCATGAAGGAAGCCGACATCATGGGCATCATCGGCTAATCAGCCGGTTGTCTTTCATCCGATATCGCTGACACCCCTTTTCAGGAGTTCTCAAAATGGCAGCTAAAGAAGTAAAGTTCGGCCGCGGCGCGCGCGAAAAGTTGCTGCGCGGCGTCGATATCCTCGCTGACGCAGTGAAGGTCACGCTTGGTCCGAAGGGCCGTAACGTCGTTATCGACAAGTCCTTCGGCGCTCCGCGCATCACCAAGGACGGTGTTTCGGTCGCCAAGGAAATCGAACTCGAAGACAAGTTCGAAAACATGGGCGCCCAGATGGTCCGCGAAGTTGCTTCGAAGACCAACGACGTCGCCGGCGACGGCACCACGACTGCAACGGTTCTCGCACAGGCCATCGTTCGCGAAGGCGCAAAGGCAGTTGCTGCCGGCATGAACCCGATGGACCTGAAGCGCGGTATCGACCTCGCTGTTGCTGAAGTCGTCAAGGATCTCCAGGCCAAGGCCAAGAAGATCAACACTTCGGAAGAAGTTGCCCAGGTCGGCACGATCTCCGCAAACGGCGAAAAGCAGATCGGTCTCGACATTGCTGAAGCAATGCAGAAGGTCGGCAACGAAGGCGTTATCACCGTCGAAGAAGCCAAGACCGCTGAAACCGAACTCGAAGTCGTCGAAGGCATGCAGTTCGACCGCGGCTACCTGAGCCCGTACTTCGTCACCAACCCGGAAAAGATGGTTGCTGACCTCGAAGACGCCTTCATCCTCCTGCACGAAAAGAAGCTTTCGAACCTGCAGTCCATGCTCCCGGTTCTCGAAGCTGTCGTTCAGACCGGCAAGCCGCTCCTCATCATCGCTGAAGACGTCGAAGGCGAAGCTCTTGCTACGCTCGTCGTCAACAAGCTGCGCGGCGGCCTGAAGATTGCTGCTGTCAAGGCTCCGGGCTTCGGCGATCGTCGCAAGGCCATGCTGGAAGACATCGCTATCCTCACGGGCGGCACTGTCATCTCCGAAGACCTCGGCATCAAGCTTGAGTCTGTCACGCTCGACATGCTCGGCCGCACCAAGAAGGTCTCGATCTCCAAGGAAAACACCACGATCGTCGACGGCGCTGGCGCCAAGTCCGACATCGAAGGCCGTGTTGCCCAGATCAAGGCCCAGATCGAAGAAACCACCTCCGACTACGATCGCGAAAAGCTGCAGGAACGTCTTGCCAAGCTCGCTGGCGGCGTTGCCGTTATCCGCGTCGGCGGTTCGACGGAAGTCGAAGTGAAGGAAAAGAAGGACCGCATCGACGACGCTCTCAACGCGACGCGCGCTGCTGTTCAGGAAGGCATCGTCCCGGGCGGCGGCGTCGCTCTGCTGCGTTCTTCCACGAAGATCACGGCCAAGGGCGAAAACGACGACCAGGAAGCTGGTATCAACATCGTTCGCCGCGCTCTCCAGGCTCTGGTTCGCCAGATCGCTGAAAACGCAGGTGACGAAGCTTCGATCGTTGTCGGCAAGATCCTCGACAAGAATGAAGACAACTACGGCTACAACGCCCAGACTGGCGAATATGGCGACCTGATCCAGCTCGGCATCGTCGACCCGGTCAAGGTTGTCCGTACGGCTCTGCAGAACGCAGCTTCGGTTGCTTCGCTGCTGATCACCACGGAAGCCATGATCGCCGAGCTGCCGAAGAAGGACGCTCCGGCAATGCCGGGCGGCATGGGCGGCATGGGCGGTATGGACATGATGTGATAGGCGTAAGCCGTCACTGACATCCATTCCGGTCTCCAGAATAGAAAGGGCGGTCTTCGGGCCGCCCTTTTTTTTGCCGATTCGAAAATACCTGCGGCTTAAACCCTTAGGCCGGCTCCTGAGGCCGCTTCTTTGGCCCGAAGCTTTCGCGAGGCTTGCGCGCCGCGCATTTTCCCCTTCAGCGCAATTCGGTTTCCGAACTGTCTAATTTACGGAAGCTGCATGCTATGGTGGGTGTGAAACCGTTTCCACAACGCATAAATGAGACTTTTGACCACAAAATTAGCGGATAACGCGCAGTCCGGGTGAAAATCCAATCATAACGTCAGCCTAACGCCCCGGAAAAAGCCGTTGCCGTTTGCGCAAAAGCTCCTATAAATCCGCGCTGCAATTGACGTTCGCACCGGAAGAATTCTCGCAACAGACGAGACCGGATACGCCAAAGGCCACGCGTGAACATTCGGGCTTTCGAAGGTCTCCGCGAACATACGAGATGACATCTTGCGGGGAAATATTCGAGCGGCGACCGTCAAAGGCGCAGCCGACCAACTGTTTCCGCAGGATGAAAGCACAGGCATGACGCCTGGTGCTACGTGATCCTGTTTCTTTGTGTTTGCCGAGCGTGTGGCAGGGGAGCCGCACCTGAACTGGGGAACGCCTTGTTTAAGATCGCCAAAGCCAATGCTGCCGCACCATTGCTGCCCGGCTCGCTGGACTACAACAATCACAACCACGACATGTTGGCACAGTTCTCGGTCTCCGAAAGCTGGATCGGAGACTTTTCGACGGGCGTGATAAAGCTCGGAGAGTGGAGCGCAATGCTGCACGGTCTCTCGGCCCAGGAATGCGGCCTGTTGAGCCTGGTGCGCTGTTACGACACCAAGGATCGCAACCACGTCCTGCAGCTCTTCGAACAGGCGGCAACGCTCTCCTCATCCTTCTGCTTCTCGACGACCATCATCATGCCGAACGGCTTCCGCCAGCCGCTTTTCTGCATGGGTGAATCGAATGGACTGGAAGAAAAGTACAGTGGCAGCATGGTCGGGGTTTTCATCTTCCCGCGTTTCAAGCTGGAAGGCGCCAGCCAGATCACCAGCCGGCAATAATCGTCCGAACGGCTCGAGGTAAAAAGGCCGGTCTCACGACCGGCCTTTCCTGTTACTTCGCTCAATTCCGGTCGTGAAACCGCTGCACGATTTTACTGGAACTGCTTCGTGATCAGGCCGGCTTCACCGGGATGTTCAGCCCCTTCTCGCTTGCAGGGCGGGCGATGCAGCGCTGCAGCCAGTCCATGACGGCGGGGAATTTCGCGTAGTCCAGGACCTCGCGGCCACCATAAAAAATGTCGGCGCCGCGGATCCACGGGAAGGTAGTGATGTCGGCGATCGTGTATTCGTCGCCCATGATCCACTGGCGGCCCTTCAGGCGGCTTTCCAGCACGCCGAGCAGGCGCTTCGCTTCATCGCGGTAGCGCTCCACCGGGTAGGAATTGTTGGCGACCTTGTCGGCGGCGAATTTATGGAAATGACCGAACTGACCGAACATCGGGCCGATGCCTGCCATCTGGAAAAAGACCCACTGGATTGTTTCATAGCGGCCTGCGGCATCGGCCGGGATCAGCTTGCCGGTCTTTTCCGCCAGATAGAGCAGGATAGCGCCGGATTCGAAGAGACCGATCGGCTTTCCGTCCGGGCCATTGGGATCGATGATCGCGGGAATGCGGCCGTTCGGATTGAGCGAAACGAATTCCGCGGTCTTCTGATCCGTCGTTGCGAAAGAAACATAATGGGGCTCATACGGCAGAGCGAGTTCCTCCAGCGCCACGGAGATCTTCACGCCGTTCGGCGTCTGAAGGGAGTAGAGCTGGATAATATCGGGGTTTTTCGCAGGCCAGCGGCTGGTGATCGGGAATGCGGAAAGATCTGCCATGGGTTTCTCCTTGGGTGGGGCGGCGACCATAGAAGATGGTCGCCATGCAAGGCAAGCCGCTCCATCGTTTCATATTAGTGAACAAACCGTCCGCTAGTGTTTATCTTTCCCTGACACCGAAAAAAGGCGAAATAGGTTGCATCCGAGGTCAACACGGTGCCGGGGCATCAAGACCTCAAGAGCCATTCAACGGAGCAACATCCATGTCGAATACGAACAACGTCCTCATCCTTCTCGCCCGCATTCTTCTGTCCTTCATGTTCATCTTCGCCGGCTTCGGCAAGGTCACCGATCCTTCAGCCACCGCCGGCATGGTCATGGGTGCCGGCCTTCCGGCCGCAACCGCGCTGACCTATCTCGCCGGCCTCTTCGAACTCGTCATGGGTATTTCCGTGCTGATCGGATATCAGGTTCGTTACACGGGCTGGCTGATCGCTGCCTTCTGTGTGTTCACCGGCATCGTCTTCCACCTGCCGACCGTCAATGTTCCTGACTTCCCGGCTGCTGCGAACGGCTGGATCAACAGCCTGAACTTCGTGAACTTCCTGAAGAACGTCACGCTTGCCGGCGCCTACATCATGCTCGCCACCAATGGCGCTGGCGCCTACTCGGTCGACGCCCGCCGCGGCCTGCAGGCGGTCGCTGCCCGCTAATTTCATACCCTCCCAAGCATGCAAAACCCGCCGTCGAAAGACGGCGGGTTTTCTATGTCACCAAGTTCGGTCTCAGAGAACCGAGCGCACGGCCTCGACGATTGCCGTCACCGTGGGCGTATCGGCATGGACGTCCTTGCGGGCACGCACCAGGCAGGCTTCCGAGCGCAGGATGACACCATCGGACAGCACCTTGAGATGGTTGGCGCGCAGCGTCGATCCAGTCGAGGTGATATCGACGATGATATCCGCCGAGCCGGATGCCGGCGCGCCTTCGGTGGCGCCCAGGCTCTCGACGATGCGATAGAGCTGGATGCCGTGCTGGCTGGAGAAGAACTGCTGGGTCAGGCGCCAGTATTTCGTGGCGATCGCCAGACGCCGGCCGTGACGGGCGCGGAAATCGGCGGCGACATCCACGAGGTCGGCCATCGTATCGACATCCAGCCAGATTTCCGGCACGGCGACGACGACATCGGCATGGCCGAAGCCGAGCCGGGCGCAGAATTCCACCCGCTTGTCGGCTTCCGCCAATCCCTCGCGCACGAGGTCTTCGCCGGTGACGCCGAAATCGACCGATCCGTTGCCGAGCTCGCGGGAAATTTCCGAAGCCGAGAGGAAGGCGATTTCCACATCGTCCCAGCCTTCAACGCGGCCGCGGTAGGAACGTTCATTGCCGACGGCGTGGATCTTCAGGCCGGCGCGCTCGAAGATTGCGGAGCAGTCGTCCTTCATGCGGCCTTTGGAGGGAAGCGCGATGGTGATCGTCATGCGGCTGCCCTTTCGGTTTCGATACGGTCGAGCCAGAGGGAGAAGCCGACGGCAGGAATACGGTCCTTGGCGCCGAGGAAGGTCATCAGCCTGTCGAAACGGCCGCCGCCGGCGAGAACCGCCGGGGAATCTTCCGCCGTCACTTCGAAGACGAGGCCGGTATAATAATCGAGCGGGCGGCCGAAAGCGGCACGGTATTCGATGAGCGAGAGATCGACGCCGGCATTGGAGAGTGCTGCCACACGGCCATCGAAACGCGCCAGCGCATTGCCTAGCTTCAGCCCCGCCGCATCGGCGAAATGCGAGAGTGCCGCAGACGCGTTGACGAGCGGTACGTTGAGCGAAAGAAACTGCTCCAGAACCTGGAAGGCCGCGTCATCCAGTCGGGTCTCGGAGAGAACGAGCTTTTCCTTGAGCCGCCGGGCAATTTCCTGCGGCGAGCGGCTGGCATTGGTGGAATAGCCGGTCGCCTGCATCGTCTCGTCGATATAGGCAATCAGCGCCGCCTCATCCTCGAGACCGACCAATTGCGCGATCTTGTCATCAAGACCGGTGACGAATTGCGGGCTGACGAGGCTCGCCAGCAGGCTCTCAAGCTGGGTCATGTTGCCGAAGGCATGGATCAGGCGCTTCTGCCAGCCGAGCGGTAGGCCGAGCGCCTGTACCACGGCCTCGAACACTGCCTGATCGCCGATGGTGACGGAGAGCGGCCGGCCGGGCAGCAGGCGCGAGAGGATGCCGACAGCATCACCGATCGCGCGGGCGTCGGCGCTGGCGATGTTGATATCGCCAAGGTCTTCGATGCCAGCCTGATAGAATTCGTTGCTGCCGTCACGTCGCTGGCGGAAGACCTCTCCGAGATAGGAGTAGCGCTTCGGCGTACCGGTGGCGCTTTCGATATGGCGCAGGCAGACGGGAATGGTGAATTCCGGGCGCAAGCAGAGGCTGGCGCCGGTTTCGCTTTCGGTCATGAAGATACGCCGGCGAAGATCTTCGCCGGCGATATCGAGAAAGGGTTCGGCCGGCTGGATGACCGGCGTGTCGATACGTTCCGCCTTGCGGGCGGAAAACTCGTCCAGAAGCTCGCCGGAGAAGTCGGGGAGATTGATGAGGGCCATATCAGCCCGCCCTCTTCCGGTCCTCCGCCTGAGCGGCGAGGATTTCCTTCACCTTGGCGATCAGGTCGGCTTCCGCAACGGTTTCCTGCGCGACACGCGCCTCGCGCCAAGTCGTGTTGTCCTCGATCTCGCCCGACAGGCGCTTGCCCTCGATGAGGTCCTTGATCTGGACGACGCCCTGCGCACGCTCGTCGCCACCCTGGATGATGGCGATCGGGCAGCCGCGGCGGTCGGCATATTTCAGCTGGTTGCCGAACTTCTTCCAGTTGCCCTGGAACATTTCGGCGCGAATACCGGCGGCGCGAAGTTCCTGCGTGAAGCGCTGGTAGCGGCCCATGGCCTCGACATCGCCATCCATGACGGTGACGAGAACAGGCTCGATAATGTCCTGCTGGCCAAGCTTGCCGAGGTTCTTCAGCGCCGTCATCAGGCGCGAGACGCCGATGGAGAAGCCGGTTGCCGGAACCGGCTGGCCCATGAAACGGGAGACGAGACCGTCATAACGGCCGCCGCCGCCAACGGAACCGAAGACGACCTTCTCGCCCTTTTCGTTGGTGACGTCGAAGAGCAGTTCGGCCTCATAGACCGGACCGGTATAATATTCGAGGCCGCGCACGACGGAGGGATCGATCTTGATGCGGTCCGACTGATAACCGGCGCTGGTGACGAGCGCGCCGATGAAATTCAGCTCCTCTACGCCCTCGACGCCCTTGCTTGTGCCGGCGACCAGCTCGGCGAGCTGGGCTGCACTTTCGGCATAATCCTTGATGCCGACGAAGAAGAGAACCTTGTCGATCTGGCTCTGGTCGAGGCCCGCACCCTTGGTGAAGTCGCCTGACTCATCCTTGCGGCCGGGGCCGAGCAGCAGGGCCACACCTTCCGGGCCGAACTTGTCGAGCTTGTCGATGGCGCGCAGGACATTGAGGCGCTGGCCGGCCTTGTCGTCGCCGCCGAGGCCGATCGCTTCCAGCACGCCGTCCAGAACCTTGCGATTGTTGACACGGATCACATAGTCGCCGCGCTTGATGCCAAGCGCTTCCAGCGTATCGGACATCATCATGCACATTTCGGCATCGGCCTGGACGCCCGGTGCGCCGACCGTATCGGCATCGAACTGCATGAACTGGCGGAAACGGCCCGGACCGGGCTTCTCGTTGCGGAAGACGTAACCGGCACGATAGGTGCGGTAGGGAAGCTGGATCTCGTTGAAATTCTCGGCGACATGACGGGCAAGCGGCGCCGTCAGGTCGTAGCGCAGCGACATCCACTGTTCGTCATCGTCCTGCAGCGAGAAGACGCCCTCGTTCGGGCGGTCGCTGTCGGGCAGGAACTTGCCGAGCGCATCGGTATATTCAAGCAGCGGCGTTTCGACCGGATCGAAACCATAATGCTCGTAGACCTCGCGGATCTTCGCGGTCATTTCGTTGACGGCGCGGAGATCGGCTGCGGAGCGGTCGACAAAGCCGCGCGGAAGGCGGGCCCTGAGCTTTTGCGGTTTCTTCTGCTTGTCGTTCATTTCGGGGGATTTCCACATATGTGACAGTGGCGGTTTCCTAGCGGATTGGGCGGGGAGCGGCAAGGGCAAGGGCCTTGATCTGGCGCCCAGAATCGATGGATCGATGCGGAAAGACCTGTCGTCAGGATATCGCCATGATCGCGGAAGCGCTTCAATATCTCGCCACAGCAGCGCTTACGGGCAGCGCGCACCGCCGCTTCGTGCGCTATTCAGTCAATCTCTGGTCGCGCGCTGGCCGCTGCAGCCGGGATTGGGCAGCCCATGAGGCCAACAGCAAGGAGGCCATTTCCACCGCGATATCAGGCCTCACGCAGCAGCGGACCGCTGTCGTGCTCGGCTCCGGATTGCTCCGGGACGTGCCGATCGAGCAACTGGCCGGGAGCTTCGATACGGTGGTTCTCGTCGACCTCGTGCATCTGGCGTCCGTGCGCCTGCGGCTGAAGGGCAAGCGCTATCGGAACGTGCGGCTGATCGAACGCGATCTCTCGGGCTATGATGACCTGGAGGCAGGGCGAGAGCCCGAGCCGCTCGGCTTCCTCAGAAGCGTGCCCTATCTCGATTTCGTCGTGTCCGCCAACCTGCTCTCGCAGATCGGGCGGGGCGTCAAACGGCGATACGAGGCCGAAGCCTCTCCCGGAATGCCGGCGGATACAGTGGAACGACTGATCGCGGCCCATATTCATGGACTGGCCGACCTGCCCTGCCGGACCTGTCTGGTCACCGATATCTCCTACGCCGTCATCGATCGCACCGGCAAGGTGCATGAGGAAGCCGATCTGCTGCACGGCGTTAAGCCACCTGAGGGGAAAGCCGGCTGGGACTGGCCCGTCGCGCCATTCGGCGAGGAGAGCCGCGACTACCAGATCGTGCACAAGGTCATTGCCGCCTGATCAGGCCGCTTGGCTTTTCGCCTGCAGCTGCCTATGTTTCTCCCATGCGCACTTTCACCCTCATGACGATGTTCTTCGGCTGGCTGGTCTACAGCACCATGTCCGCATGGGCGGGTTGCCCGACCTGCGCGTCGATGAACATGGCGGTTCAGGCCGAAGTCGGCGCGGCGCATCTCCACACCGATGGCATGGACATGGGCGGCATGATGTCGAAGAGCGGCACGGCCGCCAAGAACAATTCCGCGAAAGATCCTTGCGCCACGGGTGCTGCCCATATGCCGCTCTGCGCCGCCTGCATGGTGGTGCCGCCGGCCTATTTCATTGCCGATGACGGCAAGGCGGCTTTTGCCTATCCGGCTCCGGCGCTCGACCGGGCATTGAGGGACAACAGGCCCGCACCTCAGGCGCCGCCTCCCCGCTTGATCTGACCAATACTTTGCAAAACGGCAGCTTTTCACTGCCACCGGAACCTATTGTCAGACAGAGGAAGGAATACTCATGTCTCTGAAAATTATCACCCTTTCCGCACTCGTCGCCTTTGCGGCGCCGGCCTTTGCCGAAGATATGTCAACGATGGACATGTCCAAGCACATGGGCGGCCATGGTCCATCCAGCCAGGCCTTCACAGAGGCCAATGACAGGATGCACAAGGACATGATGATCAAACTGAGCGGCGATACCGATGTGGATTTCGTCCGCAGCATGATCCCGCACCATCAGGGCGCGATCGACATGGCGAAGATCGAGCTGCAATACGGAAAGGATCCCGAGATCCGCAAGCTCGCCGAAGGCGTCATCAAGGCACAGGAGGCAGAAATCGCCGAAATGAATGCCTGGCTGAAGAAGCACGCCAAGTAAGCGCGCGAGGAATGCGAGGGCCGCCGTCGAAAACGGCGGCCCTTTTGTTCCGACCTGTTTATTAGGCCTTGGGCTCGAAATCGACCGGTCGGCGGCCGGCGGCCTGGCGGGAAAGCATCCAGCCCGGATATTCCGAAGCGAGCGCGCTGACCTCGTCGAGGCGCTTGATGTCCTCACCATCGAGCTTCAGCTTGACGGCTGCGAGGTTCTGGTCGAGTTGGTCGACACGCTTGGCGCCGACGATCACGGTCGTCACGAAGGGCTTGGCAAGGATATAGGCAAGCGCGACGGTGGCAACGCTCACGCCATGCTTTTCAGCGATTTCGCGCATGACGGCGACACAGGCCCAGGCCCGATCCTTGTCGACAGGAGGAAAATCGAAATTGGCGCGGCGTCCTTCGCCATTGCCCGGCGCGCCCGGACCATATTTGCCCGAGAGGAGGCCGCCGGCGAGCGGCGACCAGACCATGAGGCCGAGCTTTTCTTCCTGCAGCAGCGGCACGATATCGCGTTCGAGGTCGCGGCCCGCAATCGAATAATAGGCCTGGACGGTTTCGAAACGCGCATAATCCTTGCGCTCGGAAATGCCGAGCGCCTTGGCGATGCGCCAAGCCTGCCAGTTGGACACGCCGACGTAACGCACAAGCCCACGGGACACGAGATCGTCGAGAGCGCGCAACGTCTCGTCGATCGGGGTAACCGGATCGGTGGCATGGATCTGGTAGAGATCGATATGGTCCGTCTGCAAGCGCTTCAGGCTCGCCTCGACGGAATCCATGATGTGGCCGCGCGAGGCGCCACGATCGTTCGGCTTGTCGCCCATGACGCCATAGACCTTGGTGGCGATGACGACATCCTTGCGCGGAACACCGAGGTTCTTCAGCGCCTGGCCGAGCAGCCGCTCGGATTCACCGAAGGAATAGACGTCTGCGGTGTCGATGAAATTGACGCCTGCATCCAGCGAACGCTGCACGATCTCATCGGCCGCCTTCTGGTCAACATCGGCTATGGCGCCCCAGGGGGTCCCTTCCTTGGCCTCCCCGAATGTCATGGTGCCAAGGCAGATTTCAGATACGAAAAGTCCTGTATTTCCGAGTTGATTGTAACGCATGTCGAGAAATTCCCTTGTGTCTGCCGCGATAGGGGCTTGCGGACTGCTGAACTCTATTTTTGATTATTGGCCTGCGCGCAGCAGGAACAGCCGGGGCTGGCTGCAAGGTGAGGCATTTTTCATCTAGGTCGCCGACCCGCGTTTTTCAACGGAGCCCAGCTCTGTCCAGCGCTGCGGCTACGCCCTTGTCTCGACACAGGCGAGGAATAAATTGCTTCTCGTATTTCTAGAGGGCGCATTTCAAGAGGTGCGCATATGACCGCCCGACCATTGACGACGATCGGCTTCGATGCCGACGATACACTCTGGCAGAACGAACATTATTACAGGCTGACGGAAGAGCATTTTACCAGGCTTCTTGCAGATTTCGCCGACGGCGCGAAGATTTCCGAACGGCTTCTCGAGGCGGAGAAACGCAACCTTGCCCATTACGGCTTCGGCATCAAAGGCTTCACGCTATCGATGATCGAGACGGCGATCGAGGTCACCGAAGGCAAGGTGCCGTCGAGCGTGATTGCCAAGATCCTCGATACCGGGCGCGACCTTCTGTCCCATCCGGTCGAAACCCTGCCGCATGTGCGCGATACGCTGGAAACGCTCGCCGGAAAATATCTGCTGGTCGTGATCACCAAGGGCGACCTCTTCGACCAGGAGCGCAAGCTCGCCCAGTCCGGGCTTGGCGATTACTTCGATGCTGTCGAGATCGTCTCAGACAAGACGGCTGTCACCTATCGGCGCATCTTTTCCAAGGTCGGTGATGGGCCGGAGCGAGCGATGATGGTCGGCAATTCGTTGAAGTCCGATATCGTGCCGGCCATCGCCGCCGGCAGCTACGGGGTCTTCGTTCCGCACGAACTGACCTGGGTGCTCGAGCATATCGAGGAACCGAAAGAAGCGCCGCGATTCCGCAAGATCGTCCATCTTGGCGAACTGCACGGGCTGATCGACGGTCTCGGCTGAAGCAGCTTTTGCTTCAACTACTTTCGCTTCGGAAAGAGCGACGGCTGCTCCGGCTGTTCGGTCGCCGGCTTGGCCGGTTGCGGGGCGGCCGCGAGCGGCTCGATCAGAATGCTGTAAGGTGCGCCCAGCCCGCGCCGCGGCGAAACCTTGGAATAGTAGGGGCGCAGCAGCCAGGTGGCGTTTTCCTTGACCGTCGTCTCATAGCTCGTGCCATCCTCGTCCGTGCCGAAGAAGGCCTCGTCATCGGGTTTCGACAGGTCGAAGATCGCCAGGAAGGCGAATTTGCTTTTCGTCTCGAAGCTGATCTTCACATGCTGGCCGGCACGCACCGGAAGCGTATAGACATCGCTATTGCCGAACTTGGTCCAGCCCTTCAGCTGCATGGTCACGGCCGGGAACTGCAGCTTTTCCAGCTTCTCGCCGGGATCGAGTTGCGGCGTCTGCGCAAGGGCAGCCGGGACGAAGAGAAAAAGCGCTGCGGCAAGGGTGGTAATTGATTTCACGGGCGATTTCATGGGCGCACCAATGCTGCGCGCATCGCCTCCACTTCGGCGCGGCAGAAGCAGCCTTCGAGATGATCGTTGACGAGACCCATTGCCTGCATGAAAGCATAAACTGTGGTCGGTCCGACAAAGGTCCAGCCGCGCTTCTTCAAATCCTTGGATATCCTGACAGACGTCGCCGTTGTCGGATTGGCAACGATATGTTCCCGATCAACCACAGCTGGCCGGTCTTCTGCGCGCGGCTCGTAACTCCAGAAATAGCGGGCCAGAGAGCCGAATTCGCCTCTGAGATCAATCGCACGCCGCGCGTTGTTGATCGTGGAGACGATCTTGCCGCGGTGACGGATGATGCCGGCATCGGCAAGGCAGCGGGCGATATCCTCATCGCCGAAGCGTGCCACTTTCTCGAAATCGAAACCGGCGAAGGCAGCGCGGAAATTTTCCCGTTTGCGCAGGATCGTCAGCCAGGAAAGACCGGACTGGAAACCTTCGAGACAGATCTTCTCGAAGAGCCTGATGTCATCGGTGACAGGCCTGCCCCATTCCTCATCGTGGTAACGCAGATAGTCAGGGAGATTCGCATGCCAATGGCAGCGGCTCTTGCCATCCTCGCCGATGATGATGCCGGTTTCGCTCATGCTTTTATCTCTTTTTGCGGCTTCGAATCCGGCTTTACCATTTGCAAACCTTCTTTCCAAACCGAACGATAACCCTGACGAAAAGTTTATCCGGTCCTTCGTCTTTTAATGAATCCACATTTACCATTCGCTGGCTGACGCGGTGGCAGCATGACCGCAGGCGGACAATTTCGCCAGCGCATTTTCGGTCATTTGTAGAGAGTTCGTCCGATGATGAAACCCCTTGTTCTTGCCGCAGCCATGCTCGGCATTCTGTCCACGGCCGCCCTTGCAGACGACCGCTATGCTTCCCGTCCACCCGTGGTGCTGAGCCCTGACTTGACCGCCCCCTGGATCAATCAGCTCGGCGGCGGCCGGGTCCGTCCCGTCGTTTACCAGCGTCCCGTCGTCTATCAGCAGCGCGGCCTTTTCCAGCAGCGCCGGACATACATCCAGCGCGCGCCTCAGCCGGCGCCGCAAACCGTTTCGGCCGTCCGTCCCGGTATTCCCGTCATCCGCGGGCAGGTCGAGCCGCAGTTCCTGCCGCAGATCGTCGATTACGATAACAAGGAAAGACCCGGCACGATCATCATCGATACCAATAATCGCTTCCTCTATCTCGTGATGGATGGGGGCAAGGCGCGCCGCTACGGCGTCGGCGTCGGCAAGCCCGGCTTTGAATGGGCAGGCGCCCACAAGATTACCCGCAAGTCGGAGTGGCCGGATTGGACCCCGCCTTCGGAAATGGTGAGCCGTGAAGCCGCCAAGGGCCATTATCTTCCCGCTCGCATGGATGGTGGGCCGGAAAATCCGCTCGGTGCTCGCGCCATGTATCTCGGCTCCACGCTCTACCGCATTCACGGCACAAACGCGCCCTGGACGATCGGCAGTGCCGTCTCCTCCGGCTGCATCCGCATGCGCAACGAGGACGTGGTCGACCTTTACGACCGCGTCAATGTCGGCACCCGCGTCATCGTGATGTAATGACCAAATAACACCGGCGGGCGACAAGAACAGCCGTCCGCCGGATAACAAAAACCGTATCCCTCGCCTCTCCGGCTTGAAATTCAAACCGATTTGACTAGCCTCTACGCAGTCCTGAAGGAGAGGGTATCGAATATGAAGCAATTTCTGAGGCTCGCAGCGGCGGCGGCCGTTGCGTTGTCCTGTACGGTTGTGACCGTCAGCGCTGAACCGGTCATGACGGCAACGGATGCCGTGCGTGGCGTCAAGCAGACCCGCGAGATCAAGCCGCAGTTCCGCAAGCGCGTGGTTCGTCTATCCACCAGCGAGAAGCCCGGCACGATCATCGTCGATACGAACAACAAGTTCCTTTACCTCGTGGAAGGCAACAACCGCGCCACGCGCTACGGCATCGGTGTCGGCCGTGATGGTTTCGGCTGGTCGGGTGTGGTCACGGTCGGCCGCATGTCGGAATGGCCGAGCTGGACACCGCCGGCCGAGATGCGCGCCCGCGAGGCCCGCGAAGGCCACAATCTTCCTGCCGTCCAGCCCGGCGGCCCGGACAATCCACTCGGTGCACGCGCCATGTATCTCTACAAGGGCGGCCGCGACACGATCTTCCGCATTCACGGCACCAACCAGCCCTGGACGATCGGCCTCAACATGTCCTCCGGCTGCATCCGCATGATGAATGACGACGTTTCGCACCTTTACAGCCGCGTTTCCGTCGGCACCAAGGTCATCGTCGTCGGCCCCGGCAACAAGCAGGGCAACGTCGCCTTCCAGGACAAGGGCATCGACATTCTGCGGACCATGTTTGGCGGTTGAGCAACACTTTCAATAAAAATAAAGGCGCACCCGGTGCGCCTTTTTCTCCTTTAAGATTGTGACACAGAACTCTGCCACAGAATTGAACCGATAACCTTTCTGGTGCTTCGGGGATATTCAATGGCATATGCATTGCGTCTTTCCACCTCGCTCGTGGCCACCTCGCTTCTGGCCCCCTCGCTTCTGGCAGGCCTTGCCTTTTCCGCTCTCGCGATGGCCGGCACGGCTTCGGCTGAAGATCTGGAATTTTCCATCTATGGCGGTTACCAGACGGCGCCGCATAGCCATATCGATGTTTCCGATGGCACTTCCTTCAGCGCCGGCTGGGAAGGCAAGTCGTTCGGCAGCCCTCCCTACTACGGCGGCCGCGTCACCTGGTGGCTGGGCGATTTCAACCTGCCGAACTGGGGTGTCTCTCTCGACTACACCCATGACAAGGTCTATGCCGACGACGAGACCATGGCGCGTTCGCCGGGCTGGACGCATTTCGAATTCACCGACGGCCTGAATCTCCTGACGGTCAACGGCCTCTATCGCTTCAAGGACCCGGCTCGCCGCTGGACCCCCTATCTTGGCGCCGGCGTCGGCGTGAACATTCCGCATGTCGAAGTCACCCGTCCCCAGGGCACGACCTTCGACTACGAATTCGGCGGCGTAACCTTCCAGGCACAGGCCGGCGTCGACTTCCGCGTCACCGACAACTGGTCGACCTTCGTGGAATACAAGGGCACCTATTCGCGCGTCGATGTTCCGATCGACAGCGGCGACCGCCTGAAGACGAACATCGTCACCAACGCGGTCAATGTCGGTATTTCCTATCACTGGTGATCCGGAGCAATTCCAGCAAAAGTGTCAGCGGTTTCGCTGGAATTGCGTCAAACGGAGAGAGCTGCGGGACTATTTCTTGCCGCAGCTCACCTTGCCTTCGACGACGAAAAAGCTTGTGCTACCTTCGATCCGCAAGCTGTAGGTGCCGCCGAAATCCGGCGAGGTCTTGCCGTGCTGGCTTGCGAGAACCGCGAGATCCAGCGACTCGCTTTCGGCGTCGGCACCTTCTGTCGTGAAGACTTCCAGGCGCAGATCGCCATCGCGCGACCAGCGGTTCGTCAAATCCTTCGATTCGAGGATCCGCTTGCCGAAGTTCTTAGATTTATTGTCGTCTTTGAGCATCAGCGCACCGCGGAAATGGATCAGCTGATGGCCGCCTCCATCTTCAAAAGCGCTTTCGAGCGTGAAGCGCACATCCTTGTCGTCTGCAGAACAGAAATAGCGGCCGTCTGCGTGCGCCGCACCAGCCGCGCCGAGCAATACGGCAAGCACCATCAATCCACGCCACATAGCCAGAACTCCTGAGATCGGCCCACGAAATCGGCCAATGAATCGGTGCACTCAGGCTAGCGGCAAATCCCTTAATTTTTCAGGCACAGCACCACCGTACGCCCAGTCCAGAAGCTCGACAGTGTGCAGGATCGGTATTGATGTGCCCGACCTGATCTGGGTGATACAGCCAATATTGCCCGTGGCGATGATATCCGGTTTCGTCGCTTCGATATTCCTGACCTTGCGGTCCCTAAGGCTTGCGGAAATATCCGGCTGCAGAATGTTGTAGGTGCCGGCGGAGCCGCAGCAGAGATGGCCTTCGGCGGGATCGCGAACGGTAAAACCGGCCGCCTTCAGCAGGTGCTTCGGCGCGGTGGTGATCTTCTGGCCATGCTGCATCGAACAGGCTGAATGATAGGCAACCGTAATGCCTTTCGGCGTGTGAGCGGGTAGTTCGAGCCCGGTCAAATATTCGGTGATGTCCTTGGCAAGCGCCGATACGCGCGCCGCCTTGCCGGCATAGGCAGGGTCGAGGCGCAGCATGTGACCGTAATCCTTGATCGTCGTGCCGCAGCCGGAGGCGGTGATGATGATCGCGTCGAGGCCGCCAGCCTCGATCTCGCGGATCCAGACATCGATATTGGCACGCGCCGAGGCGAGCGCCTGTTCTTCGCGGCCCATGTGGTGAACCAGGGCGCCGCAGCAAGCCTCGCCTTCCGGCACGACGACCTCGACGCCCAGGCGCGTCAGCAGCCGAATGGTCGCCTCGTTGATGGCGGGATCGAGAACAGGTTGCGCGCAACCGGTCAGGATCGCGACGCGGCCGTGACGGTCGGCCTGCGGCTGATGACGACCGGGCCGGGCGAAAGGCGATTGTGCCGGAACGCTTGACGGCGCAAGCGCCAGCATGGCTGCAAAAGGCTTCAGCGCCTCGCCGCGCAGCATGCCGGCAAACGGACGGCCGATGCGGGCAAGCGCAAGGGCCGCGCGAAAGCGACCGGGATAGGGTAGCACCGCCGCCAGAATGGCGCGCGTCAGCCGGTTCATGACCGGCCGCTTATAGGTCTTCTCGATGTGAGCCCGGGCATGGTCGACCAGATGCATGTAGTCGACGCCGGAGGGACAGGTCGTGGTGCAGGCAAGGCAGGAAAGACAGCGGTCGATATGGGTGACGACCTCGGTGTCGGCCGCACGGTCGTTCTCCAGCATGTCCTTGATCAGATAGATGCGCCCGCGCGGGCTGTCGAGCTCGTTGCCGAGGGTGACATAGGTCGGGCAGGTGGCGGTGCAGAAGCCGCAATGGACGCATTTGCGCAGGATCTGCTCGGATTCGGCCACATGCGGATCGGCAAGCTGGGCGAGGGTGAAGTTGGTCTGCATTTCAGTGTCTCGCCATCTTGCCCGGATTAAGAATCCCCGCCGGGTCGAAGCTTTCTTTCACCCGACGCGACAGCAAGGCCACGGCCTCTTCCTCGGGATGGAAGGCCGATATCGCGGCTCTCGCACCTGCCGGGGCGCGGATCAGCGTCGTGTGGCCACCGCCGAGCGCCTTGACGAAACGGCGGAGGAGATCGGCCTCGGGATCGGCCTCCATGCGCATCCAGACGAGCCCGCCCTGCCAGTCGTAGAACGCGTCGACCCCAGCTTCGAGCCTTAACGCCGCGACCAGCTGGTGGCCGATATCAGGCGCGACCGACACGCGCCAGACAGGTCGCTGCGTTTGATCGGCATAGGGGGCGACATCACGGATTTCCTGCCAGAGCTGACGGCTCGCCGTCTGGCCGAGCCTTGCGGCGTGGCCGAAGGGTACCATGGCCAACCGGAGCTTGTCCGACCGCGCGTCTACAGAACCAGGCAGGCCCTCGATGCGCAGCACTGTTGCCTCTCCCTCCGGCAACTCGCCGCCGAGGAATTTCCAGGTGACGGTCAAGGGTAGATGAGCAGCGCCGGAGACTTCCACCGGCAGGGCCATGGCTGCCGCCATCGCATTTGCGGCTTCGGCATCATTGAGGCCGGAGATGACGACGGTTTCCTCGGTCTTGGCGCGTGGCGGCACGCGGAAGGTCACTTCAGTGAGGAAACCGAGCGTGCCGTGCGAGCCGGAAAGCAACTTCACCAGGTCGAGGCCGGTGACATTCTTCATTACGCGGCCGCCGGCTTTGACGATCTCGCCCTTGCCATTGACGAAACGGATGCCGAGCAGGCTGTCGCGCGCCGCACCTGCCACGAACCGGCGCGGACCTGAGACATTGGCGGCAAAGACGCCGCCGATCGTCGGTTCGCCCGACGTGCCCATCAGGGCGCGGTGGTCCATGGGCTCGAAGGCCATCATCTGGCCGTTTTCGGCAAGGGCCGCCTCGACCTCGGCGATAGGCGTGCCCGCCCTTGCTGTCATCACCATCTCGCCGGGATTATAGGCGACGATGCCGGAGAGGGCGATCGAGCGCAGGCGGGCCTCCGCCTCCACTGCATTGCCAAAACCGGAGCGCGTATCGCCGCCGCAGATGGCAAGCGCCCTACCCTCTTGCGCATGCGCGCGGATGATGGCCGCGACTTCCTCTTCGCTTGCCGGCACCAGATCGATCATGCGGCCGAACGCCCCTCGAGCGGGAAGACTTTTGACGGGTTCAGCAGCCATTGCGGATCGAAGGCTGATCGCGCAGCCATCTGCTGGGCGAGATCGACGTCGGAATATTGATGGCGCATCAGGTCGCGTTTTTCGATGCCGACGCCATGTTCGCCGGTCAGGCAACCACCGGCATCGACGCAGAGCTTGAGGATATCGTTGCCGGCCGCTTCGGCCCTGGCGGCATCCTCGGGATCATTGGCATTGAAGAGGATCAGCGGGTGCATATTGCCATCGCCGGCATGGAAGACATTGGCAACGCGCAGGCCATAAGAGGCAACGATTTCCGAGGTGCGCTGCAGCACGAAAGACAGCTGGCTCAGGGGCACGGTGCCATCCATGCAGATGTAATCGGCAATGCGACCGGTGGCGCCGAAGGCCGACTTGCGTCCCTTCCAGATCAACGCCGCTTCGGTGGCCGACTGGCATTCGCGCACGGTTCTGACACCGTGTTTGCGAGCGATCTCCACGATGCTTTTCAGCATATCGTCCATTTCCGCTTCCGATCCCTCGACCTCAACGATCAAGAGCGCGCCGACATCGAGCGGATAGCCGGCATGGGCGAAGGCTTCGCAGATCTCGATCGCCGGCTTGTCCATGAATTCGATGGCGACGGGGATGATGCCAGCGGCGATGACATCGGCGACACAGCGGCCGGCCTCTTCCGAGCTTTCGAAACCGAACAGCACAGGACGGGCGCCCTCCGGCTTGGCGATCAGGCGCACCGTCGCTTCCGTGACGATGCCGAGCTGGCCCTCATGGCCACAGACCAGGCCGAGCAAATCGTAGCCTGCGGCATCGAGCGCCT
This sequence comes from Rhizobium sp. BK379, assembly GCF_014193955.1. Taxonomy (NCBI): domain Bacteria; kingdom Pseudomonadati; phylum Pseudomonadota; class Alphaproteobacteria; order Hyphomicrobiales; family Rhizobiaceae; genus Rhizobium; species Rhizobium sp. BK379. Next base: position 701,953 of record NZ_JACIAD010000002.1, on the reverse strand, counting down.
TGCCGCCGAGTTCGATGACCGTGCCATCGGTCAGCACCATCTTGACGCCGAGCAGGTTGTTGGTCGTGACACCATATTTCAGACAGTGCGCACCACCGGAATTCATGCCGATATTGCCGCCAATCGTGCAGGCAAGCTGCGAGCTCGGATCAGGCGCATAGAAGAAACCGTCCGCCGAGACTGCTTCGGAGATATTGAGATTGGTCACACCGGCCTGAACGACAGCGCAGCGGTTGGCAAAACCGACTTCGAGGATGCGGTTCATCTTCGACAGGCCGAGCACGACGGCATCTTCCTGCGGGATGGCGCCGCCCGAGAGTGAGGTGCCGGCGCCGCGCGGGACGACCGGGATGCCATAGCGATGACAGTATTTCATCACGGCCGCCACTTCCGCGGTCGAACGCGGCAAGGCAACGGCGAGCGGCAGGCGGCGATAGGAGACGAATGCATCCGTCTCGAAAGGCACGAGTTCGCGCGCTTCGTGGATCAGGCATTCCCGCGGCAGGAGATCGACGAGATCGGCAACGATTTCCTTGCGGCGCGCCAGAACGTCAGGACGCGGAGCGAGGAACGAAATCGCGTCGGACATGGCGTTCTCCCTCGGCCAACATGACGGAAACCGGTGACAAATCCTCCCTGCAACCGGTTCTTTCGGCTTAGCACTTTCCCGATACCGGCGCAAATGTTAAGCACTTATGCCAAAAGGGAAAAAGTTATAAAAGCTTATGACCAATCTGGGTGATCTCGAAATCTTTGCCAAGGTCGTTTCAACCGGCAGCATGTCGCTCGCCGGCCGCGCGCTCGGCTTTTCCCCTGCTGTCGTTTCCAAGCGCATCAAGCGGCTGGAAGACCGGCTGGGCACGCGGCTTTTGCAACGCACGACGCGACAGATTTCGCTGACTGAAGCCGGCCAGGGTTTCTACGACCGCGTCCTCGGCATTCTGGCGGGGCTGGAGGAAGCAGAATTCTATATTTCCGGCCGCTCGGCGCAGATGCACGGCACGCTGAAAATTTCCGCCCCCACTTCCTTCGGCCGCATGCATATCGCGCCGTATCTGAAAGCCTTCATGGAGGCGCATCCGGAGCTGGCGATCAATCTGGTGCTGACCGATGAATTCAGCGACATCGTCGGCGGCGGCTTCGATCTCGCCATCCGGATCGCGGAACTCACCGATTCCAGTCTCGTGGCGCGGCGGCTGGCCCCTGTGCGCCGCGTGCTCTGCGCCTCGCCCGACTATATCGCCGCTCATGGCATGCCCAAACATATCGAAGAGCTGAAGCAGCACCGCTGTCTGCCCGCCCATAACAATGACGTCTGGCGGCTGGATGGGCCGGACGGTGCCTTCAGCCTGCGGCCCGAGGGTATGCTGATCACCAATTCCAGCGAAGTGATCCGCGAAACTGTCATTGCCGGGCTCGGCATTGCGCTGCGCTCCACATGGGATATCGGCGAGGAGCTGAAAAACGGCAAGCTCATACAGGTGCTGCCGGCCTACGAGGGCTCACACAATGTGACCCTCTCCGCAGTCTATCCGAGCCGCCAGTTTTTGCCGGCCAAGGTTCGGTTGTTCATCGATTTTCTGGCCGAGCTTTACGGTCCTGTCCCCTATTGGGAGCGCTGAGCGGGCGATTATTGCGCCAGCCTCTCGATGACGAGATCGAGAAGCGCCCTCAGCCGCGCCAGCCGCTTCATATCGCGGTGATAACCAACCCAGGTATCGCGACCTGGCGGCGGCTCGCCGAGATCGACAGGTTCGATGGCCGAAATGGCATCGCCAAGCGGGCGCGGCAGGACGGCAAGGCCGGCGCCTCTGGCACAGAGTGTCGCCTGCACATCGCGGTTATTGCTGCGCATGGCGATATCCGCCTTTGGCAACTGCCGCTGCAACCAGCCGACATCGGGCATGCCGCCGAAGGCCTCGTCCATTGTGACGAGCCGGGCGCCTTTACCATCGCCCGCCTCAGGATGCGGCAGACCGCGGCGGATATAGAGACCATAATCGATATGCAGCAGCTTGCGGGATATGACCTCGGCCTCGGTGAAAGGCGCAATCCGGAAGACGATATCGGCTTCCCGACGTGAGAGGCTGAGAAGCCGGCTGTCAGTCAGCAGTTCGATGACGACCTTGGGATAGGCAGCAGAGAACTCGGCAAGCACCGGTGAAAGAACATGGGCGCCGAACCAGTCCGACGAGGAAAGCCGCAGCAAGCCATCGAGCTGCCTGCTCTGGCCGGAGAGCTCGCGCTCCAGCCCGAGCGCTTCCTCTTCCATGCGCTCGGCATGGGCGAAGACAGTGGTGCCTTCATCGGTCAGGACAAAACCGTTGGCTGTGCGCTGAAAGAGCGTCTGGCCAAGCGAGGTCTCAAGCACCCGTAGACGCCGACCCATGGTCGGCTGCGTCAGCCCGAGGCTGCGCGCCGCGGCACCGAGTGTTCCGAGGCGTGCGATTGCGAGGAAGAGTTTGAGATCGCTCCATTCCAACAGCCTAGCCTCAAACAAAATTGCATGATCTTCATTCTGTATCTTTCATTTTCATTCATAATTCAATGAGGCATTCTGCGTCCAACAAACCAAGGAGAGTTCCATGAGCACGATGAAAGCCGCGCTTATCGAGGCGCAGAATTCAGAATTCAAGATTGCCGATATCGCAAGGCCATCGCCCCAGGCCGGCCAGATCCTCGTCCGCATCAAGGCGGCCGCACTCAATCCGCTGGATCTGAAGATCCGGGCCGGCGAGGCCGCGCATGCCCGTCACCCCCTGCCCGCCATCCTCGGCATCGATATGGCAGGTATCGTGGAAACGGTTGGCCCAGGCGTCGAAGGCTTTCGCCCTGGTGACGAAGTCTATGGCATGACCGGTGGTGTCGGCGGCCTGCAGGGATCGCTTGCCGAATTTGCGGCCGTCGATGCCGATCTCGTGGCCCTCAAGCCGCGCAATCTCTCCATGCGTGAGGCAGCGGCCTTGCCACTGATTGCAATTACCGCCTGGGAAGGCCTGGCGGAACGTACCCAGGTGAAAGCCGGACAAAAGGTGCTGGTCATCGGCGGTGGTGGCGGCGTCGGCCATATCGCCGTGCAGATGGCGGCTGCTGCCGGTGCCCAAGTCTTTGCCGTCGATGGCGGTTCGAAGGCCGAATATATCCGCAGCATCGGGGCAACGCCGATCGACCATGCCAAGGAGACTACGGAAGATTATGTTGCCCGGTACACCGACGGAAAAGGCTTCGACATCGTCTATGACACGATCGGTGGCAAGGGGCTCGACGCCGCCTTCCAGGCTGTCGCCAAGTTCGGCCATGTCGTCACCAGCCTGGGCTGGGGCACGCATTCGCTGGCACCATTGTCGTTCAAGGGCGCGACCTATTCCGGCGTGTTCACGCTGGCACCGCTGCTGACGGGTGAAGATCGCGCCCATCATGGCGAGATCCTGAAGCAAGTCGCATCACGCGTGGAAGCTGGCTCGCTGATGCCGAATCTCGACCGGCGGCAATTTGCGCTTGGAGACGTGGACGAAGCCTACCGGCTGCTCGAAAGCCGGCAGGCTGAAGGCAAGGTGGTCGTCGACATCTGACGACCACCGCAATTCCGGACGCAAAATCGCGATGCGCTTTTGCTGGATTGCTCTAGCGCGCGAGATCGAGATAGGCGCTCGCAACCATCGCATCGATATCCGCCGGAACCGACACGATGCAGGATTCGGCGCCGACGCCACGCTTTGCGACCCGCTCCAGGCAGCGGGCCTGCAGGGTGAAGCCGAGGTCCATGGATTCCACGGAATTGCCAAGCGGACGCGGGCCGGCCAGGTTGGCCATATGTCCGCCGCCGAGAACGTGGAATGACCTGCCGTTCTTGAGATGGAAGGTCTCGATAAAATCGGCATCGTAGCGATCGATATCAACGACATCGGGATGGCTGCGGAAGGCGGCCACATCGATCTCATGCGGGAAATGTCCGCCATTCATGAGGATTGCACCGTCCTTGATCAGCGCCAGATCGGCTGCTGTGACGATACCGGGGAAACCGGTAACGGTGGCGATCACGTCGGCCGAGCGGATCGCCTGTTCGCGGAGCGGCGTGATGAAACCGTCGAGATGCGCCTCGAGGCTGGTGACGGGATCGATATCGACGACGCTAACCGTCGAGAAGGCATTGCGGAAGGCAGTTGCCGTGCCCTTGCCGCAGGCGCCGTAACCGAAGACGGTCACGCGTTTGCCATTGGTGGAACGGTTGGTAAAGCGCATGTAGCTTTCGAACAGGCTCTGGCCGACGGCGTGCTTATTTTCTGCGAATTGCTTGATCGGGCTATCATTGATGACGAGGATCGGCATGGCGAGCCTTTCGCGCATCGGCAGCAGGCGGGTTCGGCCGGATGTCGTTTCTTCGGTGCCGCCGAGCAGATTGGCATAGGGCTTGTCGGCGGCAATGGCGAAAAGATCGCCGCCATTGTCCAGCAGGAGATCGGGCTTCTCGGCAACGACGGCTTCAAGGCTCTGATGGTGGGCGACAGGATCGGTCGTCTGGGTTGCGAAGACTGTGATGCCTTGCGCACGCAGGAATTCCACGGTTGCCGGCTGCGTACTGTTCAGATTGCCGGTGCAGATCAGGCGCGCCCCTCCGGCCCGCAGTGTCATCAGGAGAGCGACCGTCTTCGGCTCCAGATGGATGCCGGTGCCGATCGAAAGACCGGCAAAGGGGAGCGTCCTTTCGAATTCCACAGCCGTTGCCCTCAGCAGACGGCAGCTATTGCCGATCCAGTCTATGCGTGTCGCAGATTTTTCCATCTCATGCCCTTTCGTTCCCTCTGTTCTAGCGAGGCAACGATAGGGCGGGCATGGAGATATTTCTGATGAAAGAGCAGAAAAACTGCCCTTTCAGGACGCGCCGCCTGAGCCCAGCAGCCAGCTGCGGAGTGCCGCAATGGCCGGCCGTTTCGCGTCTGATGTCCGGCAGCAGAGGCTGTAGCCTGCCGGCCGCCGGATGAAGCCGTAAGGGGCGACCAGAATGCCGCGGTCGAGATCGCCTTCGATCGAGGCCTTCGGCGCCAGCGCAATGCCGAGGCCGGCGCGGGCGGCGCCAACAGCCAGAAGAATATCTTCAAATTCCCGAAGACGGGAAAAGGCAACCGGCGGCGTGCCGCTTTCCGCAAACCATTCCGTCCAGAGTTTCGGCGCGCTGCGGCTGACGAGGATGTTGGATTGCGCCAAGGCCGCGACATCGCCTGCAAGTCTTGCGGCGATTGCAGGTGTTGCAACCGGGCCGAATTCATCCTCCATGAAGCGTGTCTCGGTGATACCGGCAGAGGATCTGATCTCGCCGCCCATGATCACGGCATCGAAATCCGGATGTTGCGACAAGGGTTCGACCACCGTCATCGGCACAATATCGATCTCGATATCGCCAAGGCTTGCCTGCATGTCGCCCACCCGCGGCATCAGCCACCAGATGGCGAAGGCCGAGGGCACGCCGAGACGGATGCGCTGGCTGCCCGCCTCCTCGAACGCATCGGCAGCGCGCCTCAAGATGGTAAAGGCGGTTCCCGCTGCCTCGGCAAAGGCACGCGCCTTTTCGGTTGGAACCAGTCTGCGGCCGTCGCGCACGAAGAGCTTGCTGCCGAGGTGATCTTCCAGCGTCGATATCTGCTGACGCACGGCGCCGCGCACCACACCCAGCTCTTCGGCCGCCTTCAGAATGCTGCCGTGGCGACAAACGGCTTCAAAGGCGCGGATCGCATTGAGGGGCGGAAGTCGCATGGTTACCACACTTCGAAAAATACCGTGGAACAAATGGGCGCGGCATTGATTGGGATGCCGGACAGGCCCATATTGTACAGCTGTGCAAGACGACGCATTCGGGACAGAAAATGGCGGAATTTCCAAACCTGCCTGGCTTCGATTTTTTCTATGTAAGATGAAATAAATCGCGTCCCGGTTCGTTTTGCACGTATGGATCGCGCAAGCTTTTCATACCATGCTAATATAATAACGACTCAGCTCGACGATCTAAAGGTGACCCGACAATTGACTCTTCTTGCCCGCCTGGCTTCCGATGTGCAACTCATGTTTCGGCGTCCGCCGCGACAGCAGTATGCTGCACTCTGCTACCGGGTCAAGAAGAAGACCGGCAATCTCGAAGTTCTGCTGATGACCAGCCGCGACACCGGTCGCTGGGTAATCCCCAAGGGCTGGCCGATGGCGCGTAAATGCGCCTATGAGGTGGCAGCCCAGGAAGCCTTCGAGGAGGCTGGCGTGCACGGCACGGTGGAGATGGAATCCCTCGGTTATTATACGTACCGCAAGGTTCTGCGCGACGGCCTGAAAGTGACCTGCAAGGTGCAGGTCTATGCTCTCGAAACGACGAATGTGGCGAAGAACTTCAAGGAAAAGGGCGAGCGCGTCGTCGAGTGGGTTTCCTGCGATGAAGCGGTGAAGCGCGTCCAGGAGCCCGAACTGCGCAATCTCTTTCTCGCCTTCAAGCAGCGCATGACCGAGCGCCTTTCCAACGGCATATCGAAACAAATTCCGGCAGAATAAGTCTTGCCATCTTGTGCGGCTAGAAAAGGCAGCGCAAAAGCAGGACTTGGCCAGGAAACAGAATGCCGCAACGCAACCCCGTCCTTACGAAACGCACGCTTGATAAGGATCTCGACAAGGTTACCCATGTCGAGGATGCGGCTAAATATGTCTCGCGACGGCTGGTGGCACCGGGGCTTGGCCTGATCTTTCTCGGCCTGGCAATGCTTTTTGCCGGTGTCTATGTGTTCGACAGGCCGGGTGCGGTGCTTGTCATTGCGGCTGCAGCACTTGCCGCCTACATGGCGATGAACATCGGCGCCAACGACGTGACCAACAATGTGGGCGCAGCGGTCGGCGCACGCGCCATCACCATGAAACAGGCGCTCATCGTCGCCGCGATCTTCGAGGTGCTGGGCGCGACGATTGCCGGCGGCGAAGTCGTCAAGACGATTTCCTCAAGTATCGTCGACACGGTGCAAGTGCCGCAAGCAATGCTCGGCTGGATCATGATGGCGGCGCTCACGGCTGCCGCACTCTGGATCAACCTCGCCACCTGGATGAATGCGCCGGTTTCGACGACGCATGCGATTGTCGGCGCGGTGATCGGAGCAGGCGTGGGAGCGGTCGGGTTAGAGCCGGTCAATTGGCGGGTGATGCTGGAAATCACCGCGAGCTGGGTGACATCGCCGCTGATTGGCGGGCTGATCGCTGCGGGGCTCCTTTATCTGGTCAAGACACTCATTGTCTATCGCGAGGACAAGATCGCCGCCGCCAGACAATGGGTGCCGGTCATGATCGCCGTGATGGCCGGCGGTTTCATGGCCTATATGGTGCTGCAGCTCGCGCCGCGGGAACGATATCCTTCACTGACGATCCTCCTGATCGGCATCGGGATCGGTCTTGTCAGTTGGCTGGCCGCTCGGCCGATCATCCAGCGGCAGGCAGAAAATCTCGAAAACCGCAACAGCTCGCTACGCACACTGTTCCACTTTCCGCTGATCGGCTCGGCCGCCCTGCTTTCCTTCGCGCATGGCGCCAACGATGTCTCCAATGCGGTCGGCCCGCTTTCGGCGATCGTTCATTCGGCCGGTATTGCCGATAACAGCACGGTCGGCCATCCGCCACTCTGGGTGATGCTGATCGGCGCCCTTGGAATCTCGGTCGGTCTCCTGCTTTTTGGGCCGCGCCTCATCCGGCTCGTCGGCGAGGAGATCACCAAGCTCAATCCGACGCGCGCCTATTGCGTGGCGCTCTCGACCGCTTTCACCGTTATCGTCGCCTCCTGGCTCGGCCTGCCCGTCAGTACGACCCATATCGCCGTCGGCTCGGTGTTCGGCGTCGGCTTTTTTCGCGAGTGGTACACGCGCCATTCGAAGCGACGTATCGAGTTCATACGCCGCAAGACCGAAAACTTCGAGATCGACGAGCCGGAACCGAATGTCCACGAAGCCCGGCGGCGCTATCTGGTCCGCCGGTCGCATTTCATGACGATCATCGGGGCGTGGGTGATCACCGTGCCGGTTTCAGCCGCGCTTGCGGCGATGATTTATTGGGCTATGTTCGCGCTCTTCATGTGAATCAGGGTCTTAAGATGCGCGCCAATTTCCGCATGCAGCGGCTTTTCATCGATGCTCCCTTGTCAAGAGATGCCGCCGTCGAGGCCAATTCCGACCAGTTCAACTATCTCGCCAACGTGCTGCGTATGGAAGAGGGCGCGGAAATCCTGCTCTTTAACGGCCGCGATGGGGAGTGGAAGGCGAGCCTCTCCTTCCCGACACGCAAGCGTATCCTGCTGACGGCGATTGAGGAGACCCGGCCGCAGCCTGCTCCTGCCGATCTTCACTATCTCTTTGCGCCGCTGAAGGTCGGCCGCATGGATTATCTGGTGCAGAAGGCAGTGGAAATGGGAGCCGGCCTGTTGCAGCCGGTCATGACCCAGCACGTACAGGGCAAGATTACCAATCTCGACAAGATCCGCGCCAATGTCATCGAAGCGGCGGAACAGTGCGGCATTCTCGGCATTCCCGATGTAGCCGAGCCCATGCGCCTTGCCGACCTGCTCGACCGCTGGCCTTCGGACCGGCGCATCATCTATTGCGACGAGGGCGATGCCGGACAGAACCCGCTGCCGCTGCTTACCAGGGTGGCGGAAAGGAAGCTCGCGCTGCTGGTCGGCCCGGAAGGCGGCTTCTCGGAAGAGGAACGGACGCGGCTGCGCAGCCTCGATTTCGTGACCGCTATTCCGCTCGGGCCGCGCATCCTGCGCGCCGACACGGCGGCAGTCGCAGCAATGGCGGTGATACAGGCTGCCATCGGTGACTGGAATTGACTGCGCATGCCGAATGCGCGGAAGTGCCGCTATTTTTTTGATGACTTGTTGAAACAATTTCACTTGCAACTTAGCTGGCTTGCGCACTAATCACCCTTCCAATTGCCCCGGCCCCGGCGCCTTCGAATACAGGTACTTTCATGGCTCGCGATACTACCGACCAGACGCCGATCTCTTCGGTTCAGGAGCTGACCGATTATCTCGCGGCCGGCAATAAGCCGAAGGAGCGTTTCCGCATCGGCACCGAGCATGAGAAGTTCGTCTTCTTCCGCAAGGACAACAGCCCGGTTCCCTATTTCGGCGAGGCCAGCATTTCGGCGCTCTTGAAGGGCCTGCAGGCCAAGAGCGGCTGGGAGCCGATCCTGGACGGCGACAATATCATCGGCCTTGGCGAGCAGAGCGGCATGGGCGCCATCTCGATCGAGCCCGGCGGCCAGTTCGAACTCTCGGGCGCTCCGCTCGAAAACATCCACCAGACCTGCAAGGAATCCAACCAGCATCTGGCACAGGTGCGCGAGATCGCCGAGCCGATGGGCATCGGCTTCCTCGGGATCGGCGGCAGCCCGACATGGACCTATGCGGAAACCCCGCATATGCCGAAGTCTCGCTACGAGATCATGACCAGCTACATGCCCGATGTCGGCACCCGCGGTCTCGACATGATGTACCGCACCTGCACGATCCAGGTGAATCTCGACTTCTCATCGGAAGACGACATGCGCCGCAAGATGCGCGTGTCGATGAAGCTGCAGTCGCTGGCAACCGCGCTCTTTGCCTCTTCTCCCTTCACCGAAGGCAAGCCGAACGGTGCTCTTTCCTGGCGCGGCGATGTCTGGCGCGACGTGGACAACCAGCGCAGCGGCCTGCTCGACTTCACCTTCCGCGACGATTTCGGTTTCAAGGATTATGCCGAGTGGGCCCTCGACGTACCCATGTATTTCGTCATGCGCGACGGCCACTATCATCGGGCGACCCACGTCACCTTCCGCCAGTTCATGAACGGCGCGCTGAAGGGCGAAATCGCCGCGTACGAGCCGACGATGGGCGACTGGACGAACCATCTTTCGACGCTGTTCCCGGATGTACGCCTGAAGCGCTTCCTCGAAATGCGCGGTGCCGATGGCGGCCCATGGCGGCGCATCTGTGCCCTGCCGGCCTTCTGGGTCGGCCTGCTCTATGATGACACCGCTCTGCAGGCGGCCGACGAACTGACCAAAGACTGGGGCTTTGCGGAAGTGAACGCGCTGCGCAATGTGGTGCCGGACGAAGGCCTCAAAGCCACCTTCCGCGGCCATGCGCTGATCGAGACGGCGCGTGAGGTCGTCAATATTTCCCGGGCCGGTCTCAAGGCGCGCAACAGGCTCAACGGCGACGGCGTCGACGAGAGCATCTTCCTGGCGCCGCTCGACGAGGTTCTCGCCAAGAAGGCGACGCTCGCCGAGGACCTGCTGGCGCTCTATCACGGCCGCTGGAATGGCTCTGTCGAGCCGGTCTTCCAGGAATATCAATACTAAGAGGCGATTGGCCCCTTCCAAAAAGGCGTTTGCGCATTCCCATTTCGAGCTATAGTGGCACGAACATGCGCTGCGAATCTGGGAGAGGGACTTTCATGCTGCCGCTTTTCGACATGATGATGCAGGCGCAGAACGGCGCGGCGATGGATGCCATCGCCAAGCAGTACAACCTCGCACAAGAACAAGCGACGAAGGCGATGGCGGCGCTGATGCCGGCATTTTCCGCCGGCCTGAAGCGCAGCACCAGCAATCCCTATGATTTCGTCGGCCTCATGCAAGCGGTGGCATCCGGCAATTATGCCAGATATTTCGAGGACATGAGCAAGGCCTTCACCCCTGAAGGCATTTCCGACGGGAATAACGTCCTTTCCCAGCTTTTTGGATCGAAGGAAGTCTCGCGCGCCATCGCCGCGCAGGCCGCTCAGATGACCGGCATCGGACAGGAGATCTACAAGCAGATGCTGCCGGTCATGGCCGGTACGTTGATGGGCGGGCTCTTCAAGCAATCGACGGGACAGATGGCCTCGCCGGTCAATCCCTTCGTCAATACCGCCATGGGCGAGACGATCCAGAAATGGCTTGAAAGCACCGGTTTTGCGCCGAAGCCGAAGGTCGCACCCGAACCCAGCATTTTCGATAATCCGTTCACCCAGGCCATGCAGCTGATGTTCAGCGTGCCGAAGCCGGAGCCTCAGCCGCAACCCGCCAATCCCTTCCTCGACAATCCCTTCACCAAGGCATTCCAGGAGATGATGGCAGGGCTCCAGCAGCCGGCAGCCAAGGCTCCGGAACCGCCGAAGGACGCGCCGAAAGCCGAAAATGACAGCTATACCGAGATGCTGAACGCCATGTTCGACAGCGGTCTCGAAGTGCAGAGAAGCTATCAGAAGAGCCTCGAGGCGATCTTCGAGGCTTATCGGCCCAAACCTGGCCCCTCTCCCGAAGATCCCGCTTCCACAGGCCCGTCAACACCGGGCAAGAAATAAAAAAACCCGGAGATGGCTTGGGAAAGCCGATCACCGGGTTAAGCAGCAGGGCTATTGGCTATCACCCTGCGGGGAAACGCGTGCGTTCAGTCCCTGTAGGGGCGCATGACCGCAATATGCCAGCGGCGCTTGGCCGCCTGCGTCAGGTGCTCCGACGGATCTTCAAAGAAGGTCGAGGCGAGGAAAGCGGAGGTGACATCGGCCCGCGTCAGGCCGATATCCCGCAACTGATTGTCATCGAGCTCATGCAGCCCGTTCACCTGCGAGCGATTGCGCACAATGCGAAGGGCGTTTGCCAGCGGTGCAAGGCCAGCCACAAGACGTTGCATGAACGTCGGGGCGAGCTTGCCGCAGTCGAGTTCTAGTGTCTGTTCATGAGTGCGCATCGAACTCTCCTTTCTTCGGGGCGCAGAACAGCCCACCCCGCCTGCGAGGTCGTGCAGGAAGGGTCAAGCTGGTCACAGGCGGACAGGCAGGGTGTCTGTCCTTCACTTTGCTTGATTTGCATCCCGAAGATGCCAAAGAGCTATTGATCAGTCCAACGAATGTTTCTAATGATTAACATCAGAGATCTTTATGGGTGGATGGGATCATGGCGGCGCCTCTTGATATCGACCAGTTGCAGACCTTCATCGCAATCGTAGACTCCGGCAGTTTCACCAAGGCTGCCGACAAGGTCTACAAGACCCAGTCTGCCGTCTCCATGCAGATGCGCCGTCTGGAAGAGCGCATCGGAAAGCAGCTCTTCATCAAGGACGGGCGCGGCAACCGCCTGACGGTCGAGGGCGAAAAGCTGCTCAACTACGCGCGCCGCATCATCCGCCTGAACAATGAGGCTATCGCCGCCTTCGACGACAACCGGCTGGAAGGCACGCTGCGCATCGGCACGCCTGACGATTATGCCGATCGCTACATGCCCGAGATCATCGGCCGTTTCGCCAAGACGCATCCGAATGTGGAACTCTACATTGTCTGCGAGCCTTCGGTCGATCTTGCCGAGCGCATGCACAAGGGCGAGCTCGATATCGCGCTTGTCACCCACAATCCGCGCGAGCGCATTTCGGATGTGGTTCGAACAGAGCCGCTTTGCTGGGTGAGTTCCGCCAACCATCCGATCCGCGACGATGCGCCGGTGCCACTCGCCGTCGGCCGGCGCGATTGTCAGTGGCGCCAGCTCGCCTGTTCAGCACTCGATGCCGTTGGCCGCGAATATCAGGTCCTGTTCACGAGCTGGTCCTGCACCGTGGTCGCCTCGGCCGTGCTCGCCGGCATGGCGGTTTCAGTCATGCCGGAATCCGCACTTCGGACGGGTATGAAAGTCCTGAGCCAGGCAGACGGCTTCCCTGCCCTGCCCCCGGTGCAGATCGGCATCATGAAGCGGCCCGGCGTTTCGCTGTCGCTGATGAATGCGATCACGGCGCATATCACCGCCTGCCTCGACAACATCACGCCGACCGTCATCGAAGACGGGCTGGAGCAGGATGTGAAGACAGGTTATGCCCGTCACTATCCGCGGCTGAAGGCTGCGGCGAGCATGATGCCGAGCTGGTAAAAGGTTCAGGCCGCCGACGCGGATGTCGGAGCAAAGAGGGAAGCGCGGATGACGCGCTTCCATTCCTCGAGAATACGCTCGCCAAGGCCATCTTCGCTCAAGACCGCAAGGCGAATTGCCGCGCCGATCAGATGGCTGAAAAGGTAAGTGCGCGCTTTCATCTGCTCATCGCAGAATTCCGGCGCCTGACGGCGCACAGCTTCCTGGAAGATCTCCGCAACCCGGCCGCTATGCTCGATGTTCAGGCGCAGCAGGTCCTGATCTGTCTCCGTACCCATCCAGACGCCGAGATAGGCAGCATCATTGCGGTATTCGGTGTAATACCAATCGATCATCGCAGAGATCAGGTCGAGCGCTTCATCCAGGGAACGAACATCCGCGAACATCTCAGCCGTCTTCTGCTGGATTGCCTGCGCATGACGGTCGAACAGCGCTTTGACGATCGCCGCTTTCTCGGGGAAATACTGATAGACCGAGCCGATCGGAACGTTTGCGGCGACGGCAAGTTCAGTCATCCGCATGGCGCTGACGCCCTTTTCGGCAATGAGAGTGGCGGCGGCGTTGAGGATAAGGTCCAGCCGCTGGATGCTGCGCTCCTGTTTCGGCTTTCTGCGAAGAGCAATACGATCCGAAATGTCCGCGCCCATGTGGTTCCCATCTGTCTCGTTATTCAGCGGCGCAAGCGATCTGTCATACCGGCGCTTCGGGCCGATATGACATGCAGGTATTCATCCGTCGTAAATGGAAATGGTCGGATTTTAGGCAATGGCAAGAGCCAATAAAAAACGGGGCATTACGCCCCGTTTTGGTCTGTGCAAAAAGAGCGCTTAACACTTCGTTAAGCAAGCGGGCTCGGCACGCCTCACCGAGCCCGTTTCTTCCTGCGACATTCTGCGGAAGTCTGCTCAGGCAAGGTTCTGCTTCAGGAACGCGACCGTGCGGCTCCAGGCGAGATCGGCCGCTGCCTTGTCATAGCGGGCAGCCGAGGTATCGTTGTTGAAGGCGTGGTTGACGCCATCATAGACGTAGATTTCGAATTTTTTACCATTCTGCTCCAGCGCCTTCTTGTAGGCATCGATGCCGGCATTGATACGATCGTCGAGGCCGGCATAGTGAAGCAGAAGCGCCGCCTTGATGTTCGTAACCGCCGAGGCCGGCGGTTGTGCTCCATAGTAGGCCACGCCCGCTTTCAGTTCGGGCGACTTGGTGGCAAGGGTGTTGACCGCGCCGCCACCCCAGCAGAAGCCGATGGCGCCGACATTGCCGTTCGTCGTATCGAGCTTGGAGAGGTAAAGGACAGTCGCCTCGCCATTTGCGGCGACGGTGGCCGCATCGAGTTTGCTGAACATATCGCGCGCCTGATCCTCATTCTCGGGCGTGCCGCCCTGCGGCGAGAGGAAATCCGGTGCGAGTGCCACGAAACCTTCGAGCGCCATGCGGCGAGCGACATCGCGGATATGCGGATTGAGGCCGCGGTTCTCATGGATGACGATGACCGCGCCGAGCTTGCCGGATGCATTCTTCGGCTGCACCAGATAGCCTTTCATGTCGCCGCCGCTGCCCGGATAGGTAATATTCTGGCCGGTCAGTCGATCGTCATTTTCGGCGACGACCTCGGCGGCTGCCTTGTTGGCGGCAAGCAGCGGCGCGATTGCGGCTGCCGCGGTTGCAGAGCCTGCAAGCTTCGTAAGCTTGTCCATGAAGCTGCGGCGATCCAGCGTCAGATGCGTATATTCATCATAGGCGTTGATCATTGCCTGCGTAATGACGGGCTTTTCCATGACAGACCTCCTCTGTTCCCACCCCATGCCCAATCGGCAAGGGGGAACATAGGTCAGCGGCCGATAACGCAGGAACAAAACTGTGTTACCGGCCTACCTGGAGAAAATCGCGGGGATCAGGAGAATAGCATCCAGCCGGCAAGCCAGGCCCACATGCCAGCCAACACGACGAAGCCGGCGGCAAAGAGCGGGCTGCGATAGCGCAGGTCGTTGCTGGTGACGTGCACATAGGCATGCGCATAGCGCAGGGCGACGAAAAGCCAGGCAAGCACGACCGCCACCAGATTATCCGCCTCGGTGATATAAAGAAGAATGCTGCAGGCATAGAAGAGTACCGGCAGCTCGAACTGGTTGGCGAGGCTGTTCTTGACGCAGAGACTTTCGACGGGTTCGTCGCGGTTTTCGCGATAATCGGATTTCTTCATCCGGCCCTCCTGGACCACCTTGCGGCGGCGCAGGCCAAGCAGCCCGTAGAGAATAAAGACCAGCAGAACATGGGCAAGCAGAGGCCAGAACATCTCGAAGCCGGTCATCAATCATTCCTTCGTTTACGCGACTGCGCGACCAGTAGCGGAAAGGCCGGATGGATGCCAGAGCCAAGACGGCCCGCCATGGAGCGGGCCGTCTTCAGGGTCAGACCTGGGCAATACCGCCGTCGACAAAGATCTCGGCGCCGGTGATGAAGCTCGAGTCATCGGAGGCGAGGAAGAGCGCCGTTGCAGCGATTTCTTCCGGACGTCCGACGCGGCCAAGCGGAACCTGCGAGGCCAGGTAGTCCAGCAGGCCCTGCTGCTGCGCCTTGTCCTGGCCGGCGAGTTCGACGAGGCCGGTCGTCTCCGTTGGGCCGGGGCTCAGCGTATTGATGCGGATGCCGCGATCCTTGAGATCGAGGATCCAGTTGCGGGAGAAGTTTCGGATTGCAGCCTTCGAGGCCGCGTAGACGCTGAAGGCCGGCGTGCCGGTGGCGCCTGCCGTCGAGCCGGTCAGGATGACGGAGGAACCCTTGCCGAGCAGCGGCAGCGCCTTCTGCACGGTGAAGAGCACGCCCTTCACATTGCGGCCGAAGGTGTCGTCATACTGTTCTTCGGTAATTGCGCCGATCGGAGCGAACGAGCCGCCGCCGGCATTGACGAAGAGCACGTCGATACGGCCGGCCTCTGCCTTTACCTGATCATAGAGACGGTCGAGATCGGAAAGATTTGCGGAGTCGGCCTGAATGCCGGTGACATTGCCGCCGATTTCGGCGACGGCCGCATCCAATACTTCCTTGCGGCGGCCGGTAATGAACACGCGCGCGCCTTCGGCTGCAAAGCGCTTTGCGGTGGCAAGGCCGATGCCCGAAGTGGCACCAGTGATGACAGCGATCTTTCCATTCAGTCTGTTTGTCATTGTCGTCGTCTCCTGTTGTGTTCGACTGAGCTGAAGATGTGGACGGCGATATCGTTTCGGAATAGAAAGAAATGAAAGACATCATTGCAGGAATGAAACAATGAGTTTTCCGGATTTCGAAGGCCTGGCGATGTTTGCCAAGGTGGCCGAGGAGCGCTCCTTCGCTCGTGCCGCCAAGACGCTCGGAGTTTCGGTACCGACGGTTTCGCGGGCGGTAAGCCGGCTGGAGGAGCGGCTCGGCGCACGGCTCTTCAATCGCACTTCGCGGCAGCTGGCGCTGACTGATTTCGGGCTGCGGCTGGTGGATCGGGCCCAGCACATCTACGCGGAGGCAGAAGCCGCGGAGAATGCGGCGCGCGAGCTTTCGAGCCAGCCGCGCGGGCTGATCCGTCTTGCCGTGCCGATGGTGTTCGGGCGCCAATGGCTGGCGCCGATCCTGCCCGATTTCTTCGAGGCCTATCCCGAGGTCTCGATCGATATGCATATGAGCGATGCCGTAGTCGACCTCGTCGGCGAGGGTTTCGATGCGGCTCTGCGCATTGCCGTGCTGCCGGATTCCTCGCTGGTGGCAAAGAGGCTGACGCCTGTGGCGCCCTTCATTCTGGCAGCACCGGCCTATCTCAAGAAATACGGCTGCCCGCGGCATCCCCGAGAACTCGTGGCGCATCATTGCCTCGGTTATGCCTACCGGCCGCGGCAGGATATCTGGCGTTTCAGCAACAAGGCAGGAGAAGAGGAAATCGTAGTGCCGACCGGGCCATTACGCGCCACCAATTCGGAGGCCCTGATCCCGATGGCATTGCGTGGCCTCGGCATTGTCGAACTGCCGGAGTTCATGGCCTACGAATATCATGACGACGGGCGCCTGAAAGCGATCCTCACCGACTGGACCCTGCCGAAAGGCGCCGTCTATTTCGTCACGCCATCGGCGCGTGCCCGGCCGGCAAAGGTGGAAGTGCTTGGCGATTTCCTTGCAGCGAGGCTCTCGCACCCTGTCTGGCGCTGGCCGCGATAGGGTTTAGCTTTCGCGCGATTGGTGAAGAAGCGCACTGCGCACAAGCAGGATGGCGCAGACGGCAAGGCTCGCGAATTTCAGCTTGGTCATCCACGGCAGGATTTGGGCAGCAAAGCCCGCGGCACCGCTATTGCTGAACGCTACGAGGCTCGAGATGTTTTCCCCGTAATCGGCAAAGCCGTAAAGGAAGGGCAGAATATAGGTGATCCGGCCCAGAAGACGCGGCGCCTGCTTGCCGCGCCATGTCTTGATCGGCCCGAGCCGCAGGAAGATCAGGAATAGAAGGGCTGTCAGCAGGGCGGGAAAGAGGAGTTCCGGGCCGAAATACATGGCCCGGAGAATGCGGTTTGCCGTCTCGTTCTGATCGAGCAGCGTCTGCATGTGGAAGACGGCGGACACATCGTAGCCGGAGAAATAGGTGTCGAGCATCGCCTGGCCGGTCTCATGCTCGAAGGGCACGGTGTAGCCAAAGGTGGTCCAGCCGAGAACGACGAGGCAGAGGGCTGCGAGCAGCGCGATGATCCAAAGTGGAATTGCGCTGCCCGCTTTCATTGTCAGACGCCAACGCCCGGATAGTTCGGGCTTTCGCGGGTGATCGTCACGTCATGCGGATGGCTTTCGCGGAGCCCGGCACCGGAGATGCGCACAAAGGTGGCGCGCTCCTGGAACTCCTTGATGTCCTTGCCGCCGACATAACCCATGGCAGCCTTCAGGCCGCCGGCGAGCTGATGTAGGACGCCGGAGACCGGACCCTTGTACGGTACCTGGCCTTCGATGCCTTCGGGCACGAGCTTCAGCGTGTCGCGCACCTCTGCCTGGAAGTAACGGTCTGCCGAGCCGCGTGCCATGGCACCGACCGAACCCATGCCGCGATAGGCCTTGAAGGAGCGGCCCTGGTAGAGATAGACCTCGCCCGGGCTTTCATCGGTGCCGGCAAGCAGCGAGCCCACCATGACGGCGGAAGCACCCGATGCGATGGCCTTGGCCACATCGCCCGAGAACTTGATGCCGCCATCGGCGATGACAGGAATATCCTGGTCCCTTGCGGCCTCGACTGCCGACATGATCGCAGCGAGCTGCGGAACGCCAACGCCGGCGACGATACGCGTCGTGCAGATCGAACCCGGTCCGATACCGACCTTGACGGCGTCAGCACCGGCATCGATCAGCGCCTTGGTGCCATCATAGGTCGCGACATTGCCGGCCATGATGCGAACGGAGTTGGAAAGCTTCTTGACGCGGCCAACCGCTTCCAGAACGCGGGCGGAATGGCCGTGGGCCGTATCGACTACGAGCAGGTCGACGCCGGCATCGATCAACCGTTCGGCACGCTCGAAACCATCGTCACCGACGCCGACGGCAGCGGCAGCCCGCAGGCGGCCCTGCGCATCCTTGGAGGCGTTCGGGTTCAGCTGGGCCTTTTCGATATCCTTGACGGTAATGAGGCCGACGCAGCGGCCTTCGCCGTCGACAACCAGCAGCTTCTCGATACGGTGAGAATGCAAAAGGCGCTTGGCCTCCTGCTGATCGACGCTCTCCTTGACCGTCACGAGGTTTTCTCGGGTCATGAGTTCGTAGATTTTCTGGCTGGGATCTGAGGCAAAGCGGACGTCACGATTGGTGAGGATGCCGACGAGGCGGCCGGATTTTTCGACGACCGGAATGCCGGAGATGCCGTGCATCTTCATCAGCGCCAGGGCATCGGCAAGCGTCGCGTCCGGGCCGATGGTCACGGGATTGACGACCATGCCGCTTTCGAACTTCTTGACCTGGCGAACCTGTTCGGCCTGCTCGATCGGCGTCAGGTTCTTGTGAATGACGCCAAGGCCGCCGGCCTGCGCCATGGCGATCGCCAGGCGGCCTTCGGTCACCGTATCCATCGCTGCAGAAATGATCGGGATATTCAGCTCGAAGTCGGGTGCGAGGCGCGTTGCGACGCTCGTCTGGCCGGGGAGGACTTCGGAATGACCGGGTTGCAGCAGCACGTCATCGAAGGTGAGTGCGTCCAGTCCGGTTGGCGTTTCTATGATGCGAGCCATGGCCAAATTCCTTCAAGAAAGAAAAATGCGACCCACCCGGTACGAATCGTCCGCACCGGCGGTGTGCATGAGTTTATGGAAGTTGGCGAGGGCTGGTAACACGTCTATGACAGGAAGGAAATAGCAAAAAGGCCCGGCACGGGGCCGGGCTCGGTATGGCAGCCATGCAGAGAACGCGTGTCGCATGTCGTTCTCGCAAAACCGCGACGCACTTTTGCGCGACCTCAGATGTCGAACTGATAGGTCTTCGGCACGAAGCGGTAACCGGTCTCCTGTTTCTCCACGAAACCGACCGCCGGGAACGGCATGTGATAGCCGAGGAAGGCGATCTTGTCGCTGGCGATCATGTCGAACACCTTCTTGCGGGTCGCGGCCGCCTGAGCCTTGTCCATGTCGAAACGCACTTCCCAGTCCGGACGCTGCAGCGACAGGATGTAGTGGTTTGCCGTGTCACCCGTCATGATCAGCCGTTTGCCGTCGGACTCGACGTGGAAGATCACGTGGCCGGGTGTGTGGCCTGTCGCGAGCATCGCGGTCAGGCCAGGTGCGATGCTGTCGCCTTCCTTGACGAAGGTCGCCTTTTCGGCGAGCGGCACGACATTCGCAAGCACCGCCTTGTGGCCGCCCTCCGCCGGCGTGCCTTCACGCGCCTTGGCCGACCAGAAATCATATTCGGCCTGGCCGATAACATAGCGGGCATTCTTGAAGGCGGGTGCGCCATTTTCCATGAGGCCGCCGATATGGTCTCCATGCAGATGCGTCAGCGCCACGACCGTGACGTCGTCAGGCGAATAGCCTGCGGCCTTAAGACCGGCGGTGAACTGGCCCATGCCCCGCTCGCGACCGCCGGCCCCAAAGCCGGTATCGACGACAATGACATCGGAACCCGTATCAACGACCACAGGCGCATAGCTGTTTACGAACTTGTCGGTCGGCAGGAAATTGGCGGCGAGAAGCGCCTGAACGGCCTGCGGATCCTGATTGGAACCGAAGGTTTCATTCGGCTTTTCAATGACATTGAAACCATCGCGGACGGCAGTGAACTTGAATGAGCCGAGCTTGAACTGATTGATCTGCGGCTGCGGGATGACTTCCATATTGCCTGTTTCTCCAGTTGCGGCCGCCTGGGCCGTTACTCTCAAGATGACCGGCGCGGCCAGCAGACCAAGGCCTACGGCAAAAAGCGTGCGCCGCTTTATTCCATCAGATGTCGTCATATATCCATCCTCCATACTGTGCGGTGCGTCGCCGCACGACCCCCGATATGTCCTGCCGTTCCAGCGAGATTTCTTGCTCCGGCCGGGTAAGCATATGTCAATCTTGAGAGATGAAAGTGTCGAGCAAGTCGTCTCACGCAGTCGTGATCCAAACGTGTCACCGGGATCGATTGAGGGATTGGCAGAGCCCCTATCTGGGACTACACAGCACGGGCCTCCCAAGCCCCATCCGCAGCCATCAAGGCATTCGCCTATGAACCGCATCGTCCCCCTGATCCTCGCCGTTGCCCTCTTCATGGAACAGATGGACTCGACAGTAATCGCAACGGCCTTGCCGGCGATTGCGGCCGATCTGCATGTGGGACCAATTACCCTGAAGCTGGCGCTTACCTCCTACATGGTGGCGCTTGCGGTGTTCATTCCGATCAGCGGCTGGATGGCGGATCGCTTCGGCGCCAAGAAAATCTTCCGGCTGGCGATCTGCGTCTTCGTCGTCGGCTCGATCTTCTGCGCCTTCTCTTCGAGCCTCGTCGAATTCGTCATCGCACGCTTCCTGCAGGGCATGGGAGGCGCGATGATGACGCCTGTCGGACGCCTCGTGCTGGTGCGGACGACGCAGAAGAGCGAGCTGGTCTCGGCCATGGCGCTATTGACGATCCCGGCCCTTGTCGGTCCGCTTGCCGGTCCGCCGCTCGGCGGCTTCATTACCACCTATTTCAGCTGGCACTGGATCTTCCTGATCAACGTGCCTGTCGGCGTCATCGGCGTATGGCTGGCGACGATCTTCCTGCCGGAAATAGAAGCGACGGCTCCGCCGAAGCTCGATTTCAACGGCTTCATCCTGACCAGCCTTGCGGCCGCCGGCGTCGTCTTTGGCCTGTCGGTCGTCAGCCTTCCGGCCCTGCCGCCGATCATCGGCATCTCGGCCACGGCAATCGGCATCATCTGCGGCGTGCTCTATGTGCGCCATGCCCGGCGCTATCCGACGCCGATCCTTGACCTCAAACTATTCAAGAATTCGACCTTCCGCGCCTCTACGAGCGGCGGCACGCTGTTTCGCATCTGCGTCGGCGCCATGCCCTTTCTGACGCCGCTGATGCTACAGCTCGGATTTGGCCTGACGCCCTTTCAATCGGGCCTTATCACATTTGCCGGCGCGATCGGCGCCATCACCACGAAGTTCATCGCGCGCCGCGTCTACAAGGCTGTCGGCTTCCGCACGACGCTTCTGTGCGCCGGCGCCGTCACCACGGTCGTGACGGCCGTGACCGGCCTCTTCACGCCGGAGACACCGCATCTCGTCATCATCGGCGTGCTGCTATTGGGCGGCTTCTCCCGTTCCTTCATGTTTACCGGTGTCAATGCGCTGGCCTTTGCGGATATCGACGATGCGCAGGCAAGCCAGGCGACATCCATGGCCTCGGTGATGCAGCAGATCAGCCTGGCGCTCGGTGTTGCGCTTGCCGCATCGATCCTGGAAACCTCGATCTATTTCCGCGGCGCCGAACTGCAGGTCATCGATTTCCACATCGCCTTCTTTGTCATCGCCGGCCTGACCGTCATCGCAACCATCCCCTTTGCCCGCATGGCGAAGGACGCAGGGGCTTCCGTTTCCGGCCACCGCGCCAAGCGCGTGCCGCCGACGATCAACGCCGAGCAGGCCGTCAAATAAAGCGCGGTTCTTCGGCTTTCTCACAGACGGCGCACAGCTTGTTGCCGTCGAGATCCCGGACATAGGCCGCGTAGAAATGCACATGATAGGAGCGCAGCCCCGGCTTGCCTTCGTCGATAGCGCCAGTGGCCATTGCCGCCGCATGGAAGGCATCCACCGCCGCTCGCGTCTCCGCCTCGAAAGCCACCATGGAGCCGTTGCCGTTCGTCGCGCGGCGCCGGTTGAAGGGAGTTACCACCCAGAAGCGGCAGCGCGTGTCGCCATCGGAGGCATAGCCGATTTCCTCCTCCGAATTGCGCTGGCGCCGGTAGCCGAGCACCGGCAGAACGGCATCATAGAAATGCCGCGCGCGATCGAGATCGTTGGTGCCGAATGTAACGTAGAGAAGCATGGGATCGATAGCATCCAGTCCAGGGAAATCATCATCCGCAGGACTGGCGCCAAGATCAAGCGTCCTCGGGCTCCGCCTCGGCCTTGCGGCCTTTGAAACCCTTCGCCAGAAGGAACATCTCGACCGATTCGGCACGAGATGACGCAGGCTTGACGTGCACGACCTGGCGGAAATGCTGCTTCAGCATGGCGAGCAGATCTCGCTCGGTGCCGCCTTGGAAGGTTTTGGCGAGGAAGTGCCCGCCCTCCCCAAGCACCTCGACGGCAAAGTGCGCTGCGACCTCACAAAGGTGCATGGTGCGCAGGTGATCGGTGCGGTGATGGCCGGTCGTGGGTGCCGCCATGTCAGAGAGCACCAGATCCGGCGTACCGCCAACGGCTTCCATCAGCTTTTCCGGGGCTGTCGGATCAAGGAAGTCGAGCTGCAGTACCGTGACGCCGGGAAGCTGCGTCATTTCCAGAAAGTCGATTGCGGCGACGCGGATATCCTCATCCGTCGATCCGGTCACTTTTGCGGCGATCTGCGACCAACTGCCGGGAGCGGCCCCGAGGTCGATGATGCGCCTTGCGCCCTTCAGGATGTTGTATTTCTCATCGATCTCCAGCAGCTTGAAGGCCGCGCGGGCGCGATAGCCTTCCAGCTGGGCGCGCTGCACATAGGGATCGTTGATATGGCGCTCCAGCCACTGGCGTGAGGAGGCCTTGAGCTTCTTCTTCTTGACGCGTTGGCCGAGCTTGCGGCCGGTGCGGCTTCCCGCAATCGTTGGCTTGGTCATGCCTACCCCTTGTTTCCCCGCTGGCCGCGGCGGTTGCGATGGCGCCGCCAGACGCCGTCATCGGCCATCATGTCGGTGAGCAGGCCTTCCCTCAAGCCGCGATCTGCCACACGCATGCGCGGGCTCGGCCAACGGCGCCGGATCGCCTCCAGGATGGCGCAGCCGGCAAGCACCAGATCGGCGCGATCAGGCCCTATGCAGGGATTGGCAGCGCGGCTTTCGAAATTCCAGGAGAGAAGCTTCGCCTGCATGGCGGAAACCTCATCATCCGACAGCCATATGCCATCGACCTTGCGGCGGTCGTAACGCGGCAGGTCGAGATGCACGCCGGCAAGCGTCGTCACCGTGCCCGAAGTGCCGATCAGATGGAAATCGCCATCTTCGGCAATCTCGATCTCGGGGCAATCGAAACTCGACAGCATGCCCGCAACCTCGCTCACCATGCCCTCGAAAACATCGGGCGTCACATCCCGGCCACCGTGCCGTTCCGAGAGGGTGACGACGCCGACGGGCAGCGAGGTCCAGTGGGTGATGTGATTGGCAAGGCGGGCGAAGCGGTTATCGCCGATGCGGATGACGGCAATTTCCGAGGAACCGCCGCCGATATCAAAGAGGACGACGGAGCGCGTCTCGCGGCCGACCAGAGAGGAGCAGCCGGAAACGGCAAGCCGCGCCTCGGTTTCGCGATCGATGATCTCGAGCTCCAGTCCGGTCTCGACTACAACGCGCTGCAGGAACTCCTCGCCGTTGGCCGCCTGGCGGCAGGCCTCGGTAGCAATCAGCCGCATACGGCGGATGTCGCGGTTCCGGAGCTTGGAGGCGCAGATTCTGAGCGCATCGACGGCCCTTTCCATCGCCTCGTCGGACAGCCTGCCGCTGGCGGCAAGCCCTTCGCCAAGGCGCACGATACGGGAAAAGGCATCCACGACGCGGAACTGGCCGGGGCGCGTCGGCTGGGCGATCAGCAAGCGGCAATTGTTGGTGCCGAGATCGAGCGCAGCATAGAGTTCGTCCGGCCAGGGATGTTCACCCCCTGCCCGCCCCTCTTCATGACCTGGATGACGGTCCCTGCGATTCGCCGCTTCACCATCGCGCATCTCGCGCGGCAGAGGGCGCGACGGCGCTTCAGCGCGATGTTCGGGCCTGGCGGACGGCGTCGGCTGCACGGGAGCGAGCGGCCTACCCTGCAGGCCGCGCTTGCTGCGATGCTTGCGTCGGTTACGCCGGCTGGAGGACGAATCACCATCCGGCCGCGGACTATGACCTTGACTGACGGCCTGAACCACAGGCTGCGGCTGGACGACAGTATCGGATTGGGATGCGCCACGCCCACCACGACGACGGCGTTTCCGCTTGCGGGCCGGGCTTTCGGCGTCTTCCTTCGGGCGCGCTGCCTCCCCGGCGTGGCCGGAGAGATCATGCGAAGCGGGATGAGCGGCGCCGCGGGATTGCCCGCCACGCTTGCCCTTGCGACGCCTGGACTTCTTGCCGTCCTTGCGCCCTGCCGCCGACGCCCCGTCAAATTGCGGCTTCACGCCGCCTTCGGGGTCTTCCACGTTCGTTTTCCATCGCGCCGCGCAAGTCCAGAAAGGTATGCAGCAGGCGCTCATTCGATTTTTGCGTTGGCGCGAAGATATCAGCGAGTGGCGAAATCACCAAATTCTTTTTGATTCCGGATTTTAACCACCTGATTTTCACCCGCCGTGGAGGGATCGAATTTTTTCAAAACGGGTATTTGCATTCGGCGTCGTTTTGGTTATAAGCGCCGCACAGCAGCCAAGCCATGCTTCGGCAGCGCCTGCTGGGGAATAGTTCAATGGTAGAACGACGGACTCTGACTCCGTTAATCTTGGTTCGAGTCCAGGTTCCCCAGCCAAATTTTCTCTCCCGCTAAACTCTGCGATCTTCAGTTCATATCTTTTCTGCGCCCAATCTTGCGCCAACCGCAGTAGCAAAACCTCAACCTTCCGCCGCTAGAATCACCCCAGCTCCCTGGAGACGATTCGAGCCATGAAGACCTTTTCTGCGATATTGCTGGCGGCACTTCTCCTACCGGTCACCGCCCGAAGCGAGACGGCCCAGAGCGAGACAGAATGGATGGGCGAAGCGCGACAGTGGTCAGTCGGGTTCGTCGGTGATAAACCATCTTATTGCCGGCTGGTCTGGAACAACGAGCTCGGCAAGACGGTCGAATTCCGCCAGAGCCTCGATAGTGCCATGTGGCTGGTTTCGAAGGATGGCTGGGATATTCCCGAGGGCACGACGACCAAGGTGACGCTCATCGGCTATTCCGGCACCAAGGCTGTTGCGGCCGAAGCCTTCGACAGCAAAACGCTTCGCATCCTGCCGGCAACCGAGAAGACGGGCGTGGCTCAGATCAAGAAGGTCCTGAAGAATTCCTTTGTCGGCACGCCGGATATGGAGCTGGATTTTGCCGGAAATGAAGAGCCTTGGGTGGTGCCTTTCTCGCGGTTGCAACAGATGTATACGACCTACGTCAACTGCCTGAACCGCCTCGTCCCGGCCAATCAGGCCAGCCAGGTTTCGGACAAGACCCAGCCGTTCTAGAGCGCGTCGCGATCACTCGGATTCGCTTGCCAGGCTTTACCTCGTCATCTCCCCCGCAAAACCGCCGAACACTTTTGCGCGATATGCTTTCGATGCCCGCGTTCTGCGTCGCCACGCCGCAGTAGCGCGCCACAAATTCGGCCTGCGCCACAATGATCCTCACGGTCGTACCCGCCGCATTTCGTTCGTGCGGACAGTTGGATTGGTGTTCTTCCCATCTCAGGAGGCCCCTATGCAAAGGCTTCGTATCGCATTTCTCATGAGCGCCGCGGCAATCGCCGCCGCACTTACCGGCCCGGCTGTGGCCGAGAGCCTCGATCACAAATCACCCGATACCCATGTCCTCGTCGTGCGATTGCCCGATGGTTCGCTCGAGCGCATTCGTTACGCCGGTGACCGACCGCCGCAAATCCGGTTCGACAGTGAGCCGGATTCGGGCCTTTTCGATCCCTTCTGGCCTTCCGTTCCCTTTGCCGATCTGGACCGAATATCCGCGGACATGGACCGCCAGGCTGCCGCGATGATGCAACAGGCAGACAGCATGATGCAGACATCGCCGGGCAATCAAACTGATGTCGACCTCAATGGGCTGCCGGCCGGCATGCAGGGCTACTCGATGGTTTCGACCATGTCCGGCAGCGGCGTCTGCACCCGCAGCGTCCGTTATTTCAGCGGCGCTGACGGCAAGCCGCATGTCGAGAGCAGCACGTCCGGGAATTGCTCGGCCGGCAAGGCAGCGGGCGCACCGTTGCCCGCCAAGGCGCCGCGACCGACCCTGAAGCCGAAAACCTCTGGTGTCATCGAGGTCAACGCTCAGCCGCCGGAATCGGATGGCGGCGCATCACTGGCAAATCTTCTGCTTGCCAGCACGGCGAATTGACGGATGACGGCCAGAAGCCGTCAGCTGCTCGTCAGACGGAGATCTTGCTCCGTACCGCATCGGCGATCTCGGTCATGCGGTCGACAGGTGCGTGGCCAATGAGCATGAAGGCATGGGTGGCGTTCGCCCAATAGACGACATTCATGCCCTTACGGCCTTCGATATCGGGGGCCTTCGGGCCGCCGTCGGAGGCGACGATGCAGAGCGCCATTGGGCCAGTCTCGGGATCCAGATAGGCGATCTGGGCGAGCGGCTTGCCATCATATTGCAGGATCTGGGCGCGCTTGAAATCGATATCCGGCAGGGCGACCTGCTCCGGCGAGAGTTGCAGGCCGAGATTGCCGTCCAGACTGGCGAGCTGCGCTGCCTGCACATCTCTGGCCGGAACGGGACCGGCGAGCGTTTGAGGCGTATAGAGCGAGATATATTCGGCAACGACGGCGCGCCATTCGCTGTTTTCATCCTTGCGCGAGAAACTTGCCCCGACACCGATCATGGCGCGATCGACGGCGACGCCGGCAACGACCGACGCGGCAAGCGCGCCGAGAAAGCCTCGACGGCTCACGAAGGCAGCCGGCCTTGCAGGTCGGGCGGCGGGAATGGCTGATAACATGGCTACGAGCCTTGCCCGCGGAGCGGCATCGAGCAGAGGCGCAAAGGCTTGCTTGTAAGGCAGGCTTGCCCGCGCCAGGAATTCCAGCCGTTCGACGACAGCCTCGTCTTTCTCGACCATGGCCTCGATCCGGGCAGCTTCTTCAGGCCCAAGTTCACCGTCGATGAAGGCGGTCAGTTCTTCGTCGGAGGGCATTGAGTGCTTCGTGTTCATTCAAATCCCCCCTGCCGGTACGGCCTCGGAAAGCTTCGCGCGGGCAGCTGCCAGCCGGCTCATCACGGTGCCGATCGGAACATCGAGTATGGCGGCGACCTCGCGGTAGGAAAGCCCTTCCACATAGGCGAGGAAAACCGCCGAACGCTGCGCCTCTGGCAGCGCGTTCACCTGTTTCAAAACCTGGTTCGCCATGACATGCGTTTCGGTGTCGCGGGCGCCGTCAAAGGTGAGCGCTTCGTCGGCATCGACGAACCCTTGACCCTGGCGCACGCGACGGGCGCGGATTTCATTCAGCCAGATCGAATGCAGGATCGAAAACAGCCAGCGGTCGAGCCTTGTGCCTGCTACGAACTGATCGACCCGCTCCAGTGCGCGAACACAGGTTGCCTGCACAAGATCGTCAGCCACGTCGCGCTGATGCGAAAGGACGAAACCATAGCGCCACAGACGGTCGAGATGTTCCGCCAGGCCGCTCCTGATATCCGCTTCGCTCGCGATGGTCGCCTCCGCGCTGACTGGCTGTTTCAGAATCGCCGGTCGGACCGGCGATTCTGTTCTGGCGCGACTATAGGCAGGAAATGTGGTATGTGCGACCGACATCCGGAAATACCCTTCAATCAACCTTGCCTCTCTCCTGCCTCGCGCAAGCTCAGATCTTCGACGGATCGATGATGGCAGCGTTGAGGTCCTGATACTCCTCGCATCCGGTGCCGCAGATCGCCTTGATTGTCGTCAGTTGCTCCTTGGCGAGGTCGAGCTCACCCTTGATGACATAGGCTTCGCCGAGATATTCGCGGACCTTGGCATATTGGGGATCGAGCTTCACCGACTGCAGATAGTAGGAGATGCCCTCGTCCGTGCGGCCGAGCTTGCGGGTGGCATAACCGCGATAGTTCAGCCATTCGGCGTTGTTCTTGTCCTGGACCGTGTCGAGCATGGCGAGCGCTTCTTCATAGCGGCCCGCCTTGGCGAGCGAGTAGGCGTAATCGGTACGGTTGTCGTCCGTTACGTTGGCGCTCTGCTGCTTGACGCATTTCTTTGCCTTCTTGTCGTAGATCTCGCCCTTCTTGCAGACCGGCATGGTGCTGCTGTCGTCGCCGATCGCGAAGACGGGGCCGGAGAAGACAGAAGCGGCAATGCAGCTGCCGAGCACGAGGCAAGCAATGCGGACAGTCTTGGTCGTCATGGGATAACTCCTCGGAAAATGACGTTGCGAGGAGTGAACACCTCTGCCAGCAGCTTTATTCGGCCGTCTCCAGAATTTTTCGGATCACTGCTTCGTGAAATGCATCAAGTCGAATAAACTCGCCAGCCGGCGTGTTTTCCGCTTGTTCCGCCGGGAACGACCAAGGAGAATATTGTGTCGCAATCCGTTAGACTCTTAAGTCTTGTCACCGCAGTTCCAGACCATATCATCCCGCAGAGCCAGGCTGCCGAGGCCTCAGCCCGCCTGTTTGCCGACCGCTTCAAGGAATTCCGTCACCTCGCGCGCGTCTTCGAGAATGCCGGGATCGCAAAGCGTCATGCCGCCCGCCCCCTCTCCTGGTTCGAAGAGACGCATGGCTGGCAAGACAGGATGGAAGCCTATGAAGAGGTCGCCGGTGCGCTGTTCGTTGCAACGGCAAAGCGCGCGCTTGATCAGGCAGGGTTAACCGTCGATCAGGTCGATTGCGTGGTGACGGTCTCCTCCACCGGCATTACTACGCCCAGCCTCGATGCTCGGCTCGCCGGCCGGCTCGGGTTTCGCGCGGATATCGAGCGCGTGCCCGTCTTCGGTCTCGGCTGCGCTGCCGGCGTTTCCGGTTTCGGCATCGCCTCGCGGCTGGCGCGCAGCCGCCCTGGTGCCGTCGTGCTCTTCGTCGCTATCGAGCTTTGCACGCTTGCATTCCGTCTGGACGAGCTGACCAAACCGAACATCATCGCCACAGCGCTTTTCGGCGATGGGGCGGCAGCCTGCGTGCTGCGATCGGGCGAAGGCGGCGTGGCGGAAGTGGAATCGGCCGGCGATCATCTGTTTCCCGATACGCTCGATATCATGGGCTGGAAGATCGACGATACCGGGCTCGGCATCCTGCTGGCGCAGGGACTACCGCCTTTCGCAGAAAAGGAACTCGGCCCGGCAATCGATGGCATTCTGGCGCGCAGCGGGCTAAAGCGCGGCGATATCGACCGTTTCATCTGTCACCCCGGCGGCACCAAGGTGCTGACTGCGATGGAGAGCACGCTTTCGATGGCGCCCGATACGCTCGACATCGAGCGTTCGGTGCTTGCAGATTACGGCAATATGTCCTCGCCGACAGTGCTCTTCGTTCTGGAGCGCGCTATCAACAAAGGCCTGCCTGACCGGGCGGCGATGATCGCCATGGGACCAGGATTTACAGCAAGCTGCGTAACATTGCGGAGGGTCGCATGATGTGGCCTTCCATCGCTCTCCTGACCTTCGTGACCGCCCAGAGGCTCTTCGAACTCGTCATAGCGCGCCGAAACACGATGGCACTCTTTGCAAGGGGAGCGCGCGAGATCGCGCCCGACCATTACCCCTATATGGTGGCGCTCCATACGGGCTGGCTCCTCGGGCTCTGGATGCTGGCGGCGGGACAGCCGATCCAGCTCTTCTGGTTCTGTGTTTTCATGCTGCTGCAGGTGTTGCGGCTATGGGTGCTGGCGACGCTCCGGGAGCGCTGGACGACGCGCATCATCATCCTGCCTGGCGCCCCGCTCGTCGAAGGCGGCCCCTACCGCTTCTTCAAACACCCGAACTACATGATCGTGACAGGCGAGATCGCAGCCCTGCCTCTTGCCTTCGGCATGCCGTTTTATGCGCTGGTCTTTTCACTCCTCAATGCCGCCATCCTGACGGTGCGCATCAGGGCTGAAAATGCCGCACTGAAAAGCGCAATGATTTTGAAATGAAATGCGATTTTTCGTTTGCGCCGCCGCATCGAGATGGGCATTTTAGCTCTCAAAATGCAGTGGAATGCAGGCGAAAATGACCAAAAACGCAATCGTGCTCGGCGCTGGTATCGTCGGGGTTTCGACGGCCATTCATCTTCAACGCCGCGGTCGGCAGGTGACGCTCATCGACCGCAGGGAGCCGGGTCACGAAACCTCCTTCGGCAATGCCGGCCTGATCCAGCGTGAAGGGGTCATGCCCTACGGTTTTCCCCAGCAGCTCGGGCTGCTGCTGCGCTATGCGCTGAACAACCGCATCGATGCGCATTATCACCTGAAGGCACTGCCGAGCCAGCTCGCCTTCCTCGCCCGCTACTGGTGGAACTCCAATCCGAAGCGGCACGAGATGATTACCAAGGCCTATGCGCCGCTGATCGAGAATTCGATCATCGAGCACAAGGACCTGATCGAGGCGTCGCATGCCGAGGCTCTGATCCGCAGGGACGGCTGGATGAAGATCTTCCGCACCGAGGCCAAGCGCGATGAGGCCTTCGTGGAAGCTGCGGGCTGGAAGGATCAGTTCGGTGTCAGCTACGAGAGCCTGACATCTGCCGATATTGCCCGGCTGGAGCCGAGCATCACCGGGAATTTCGTTGGCGGTTTGCGCTGGGTCGATCCCTGGTCGGTTCTCGATCCGCATGCGCTGACACGCGCCTATCGCAGTTACTTCGAAAGCCTCGGCGGCCGATTCCTGACCGGCGATGCGGCATCGCTCGGGCCGGGCGGATCCGGCTGGAAGATCATGACGTCAGAGGGCTCGCTGGAGGCCGATGATGCCGTACTGGCGCTCGGTCCCTGGGCAGCCGTCGCAACGCGCCGTCTCGGCTATTCCTTCCCGCTCGGCGTCAAGCGCGGCTATCACATGCACTACGCTGTGCAGGGCAATGCTGTGCTCAACAACTGGACGCTCGATTCTGAGCGCGGCTACTTCCTGGCCCCTATGAATCGTGGCGTGCGCCTGACGACGGGGGCCGAATTCGCAACGCTGGAGGCACCGAAAACACCGGTGCAGCTCGACCGGGCCGAAGCCGTGGCGCGGACGATATTTCCGTTGGGTGAGAGACTGGATCCGGAACCGTGGATGGGTGCGCGGCCCTGCACGCCTGACATGATGCCCATCATCGGCAAGGCACCGCGCCATCAGGGCCTGTGGTTTGCCTTCGGCCACGCCCATCATGGGCTGACACTCGGGCCGGTGACGGGACGCGTGCTGGCGGAACTGATGACCGGAGAGACGCCGTTCATCAATATCGCGGCCTATTCGCCCAATCGGTTCAACCCGTAATGCCAAAGGCGGCGAGAGCCTGCAGGGCCTTCGCCGCTATATCCTCGATCGTATCGTCGATATCGACGGTCACGACACCCTTTTCGCCTGTCGGCGCTTCCAGTGTCTGCAGCTGGCTTTCCAGCAACGACGTCGGCATGAAGTGGCCCTTGCGGTGCGCCATACGATCCGTCAGCAGTTCTTTCGAGCCTTCGAGATAGACGAAATAAAGGTTATCGCCAGCTGCCGTCCGCAAACGGTCGCGGTAGATACGCTTCAGCGCAGAGCAGGAGACGATGATGCCTTCGCCCTTGGCAAGCGACGCGTTCATCGTCTCGCCGATAAGGTCGAGCCAAGGCATCCGGTCCTCATCGGTCAGCGGAATGCCCTTCGACATTTTCTCGACATTGGAAGCGGGATGCAGCGCGTCGCCTTCGACGAACGGCAGGCCGAGGCCTGCCGCTATCTTTTCGCCGATCGAGGATTTGCCGGAACCGCTGACCCCCATGACGATGATTGCATGGAGGGTTCCGTTATTCTCGGTCATCGCTGATCTCGCTCATCGTCGCTGCGTGGAATGCCTACGGGATTATGAAGCCGCAGGCAACGCAGCATTCTTGCGTGCAAGACGCGCCCTGATCGTTTCGACATCCGCGCGCGGCGTCGCTGCAAACAAGGTCTTGGTATAGTTGTGCTGCGGGTCGCTGAACACCTGATCCCGCGTGCCGTATTCGACCGCCTCGCCGAAATACATCACCATCACTTCGTCCGCCATGTAGCGCACGACCGAAAGGTCATGGCTGATGAAGACATAGGTGAGGTTCAGCTCGTCCTGCAGGTCGGCGAGCAGGTTCAGCACCTGTGCCTGCACCGACAGGTCGAGTGCGGAAACCGGTTCATCGAGAACCAACAGCCGCGGCTTCAGCATCAGTGCGCGGGCAATGGCGATACGCTGGCGCTGGCCGCCCGAGAACATGTGCGGATAACGATTGAAGTGGACGTCCTGCAGGCCGACCTTCTTCAGCATCGCCATCGCCAGATCGCGGCGTTCGGCCGCCGGCGTATTGGTGTTGATGAGCAGCGGTTCCATCAGGATATCGCCGATCTTCTTGCGCGGGTTCAGCGATCCGTAGGGATTCTGGAAGACGATCTGGACCTTGCGGCGGATCTCCGGCGTCAGGTCGCCCTTGAAGATATCGACCTTCTTGCCGTCGATCATGAGATCGCCCGAGGTTGCCGGGTCGATCATCGTGACGATACGGGCGAGCGTCGACTTGCCGCAACCACTTTCGCCGACGATTGCCAGCGTCTTGCCCTGCTCGACGGAGAAGCTCACGCCCTTGACGGCATGGACCGTTCTCGCCTTCTTGAACATGCCGCCCGGCAGGTAATAGTCGCGGACGATGTTCTTTGCTTCGAGGACTGGCGTCATCAGGCCGCTCCCTCCACAGTCTTGTTCGGATTGAAAAGTTCGCCGATGGTCGGCAGCCGGTCGCCGGTCGCATTGTCGGGAAGTGCTGCAAGCAGGGCCCGCGTGTAATCGCTCTTCGGCGCTTCGAAGAGCGAAAGAACATCAGCCTCTTCCATCTTGCGGCCCTTGTACTGAACGATCACCCGGTCGGCCGTTTCTGCAACCACGCCCATATTGTGGGTGATCATGATCAGGCCCATGCGATGTTCCGTCTGCAGGCGCATCAGCAGATCGAGGATCTGCTTCTGGATGGTCACGTCGAGCGCGGTGGTCGGCTCGTCGGCGATCAGAAGCTTCGGATTGCAGGCGATTGCAATGGCGATCATGACACGCTGGCACTGGCCGCCCGACATCTGGTGCGGGAAATGGCCAAGCCGCTCTTCCGGATCGGGAATGCCGACCGCCTGGAAAAGCTCGATCGCGCGCTTGCGGCGAGCCGCCTTGTCGAGGCCGAGATGGATTCTCAGCACTTCTTCGATCTGGAAGCCGACCGTGAAGCAGGGATTGAGGCTGGCGATCGGCTCCTGGAAGATCATCGACATATCCTTGCCGATGATCTCGCGCCGCTTGGCGCCGGACATGCCGAGCAGGTTCTGGCCGTCAAAGAGCATCTTGTCGGCCGTCACCTTTGCCGTCCAGGGCAGAAGGCCCATGGCAGCAAGCATCGAGACGGACTTGCCCGAGCCGGATTCGCCGACGATCGCCAGAACTTCGCCGGCATCGACCTTCAGCGAGACGCCGTCGACGGCGCGGAAAGGCCCGGTCGAGGTCTGGAATTCGACGACGAGATTTTCGATTTCGAGAAGCGCCATCTCAGGACCTCTTCATCTTGGGATCGAGCGCATCACGCAGGCCATCGCCCATCAGGTTGATGGCGATAACGGTGATCAGGATGGCAAGACCCGGAAATGTTACGACCCACCAGGCGCGCGAAATGAACTCGCGAGCTTCGGCAAGCATCGTGCCCCATTCGGGTGTCGGCGGCTGGGCGCCCTGCCCGAGGAAGCCAAGGGCGGCGGCATCGAGGATCGCGGCGGAGAAGGCAAGCGTTGCCTGGACGATCAGCGGTCCCAGGCAGTTCGGCAGGATCGTCTTGAACATCAGCCGGAACGTGCCGGCGCCGGCGACGCGGGAGGCGACCACATATTCCTTTTCACGCTCAGCCATGACGGCAGCGCGCGTCAGGCGCACGAAATGCGGCTGGTTGACGATCGAGATCGCGATCATGGCATTGAGCAGGCCAGGCCCGAGAACCGCAACGAGCACGAGGGCCAGAAGCAGCGACGGGAAGGCCAGGATGATATCCATGAGGCGCATGATGACGATATCGACGCGACCACGGAAATAACCGGCAACGAGGCCGATCAGAACGCCAGCAACCACCGACAGCGTGACGACCACGACACCGATGAACAGCGAGAAGCGTGCGCCGAAGATCAGACGCGACAGGATATCGCGGCCGACGGCATCCGTGCCGAGCGGATAGGAGAAGCTGCCGCCATCCATCCAGAAAGGCACGGAGAGCAGGAGCTGGCGGTTCTGCTCGTTCGGCGCATGCGGGGAGACGAGCGGTGCGAAGATCGCCAGCAGAAGGATGATGAGGAAAACGAAGAGGCCGATGACGGCGCCCTTGTTTCGCGAGAAGTAGTACCAGAATTCCGTGAGGCCGGAGGGCTGGTCGGATTTTGCAGTAACCGTGCTCATGAACCGCTCCTAGTGCCTGATACGCGGATTGATGAAGCCGTAGGCCAGGTCGACGATCAGGTTCACCAGCATGATGATGCCGGCGATCAAGAGGAGACCACCCTGGACGACTGCATAGTCGCGTTTGAAGACAGCATCGACCATCCACTTGCCGATACCCGGCCAGGAGAAAATCGTCTCGGTCAGAATGGCGCCTGCGAGCAGCACGCCAACCTGCAGGCCGATCGTGGTGATAACAGGGATCATGGCGTTTCTGAGTGCATGAACACCGACGACACGGAACGGCGCGAGACCCTTGGAGCGGGCCGTGCGCACATAGTCCTCGCCGAGCACTTCGAGCATGGCCGAGCGGGTCTGGCGGGCGATCACCGCAAGCGGGATCGTCGCCAACACCACGGTCGGCAGAATGAGATAGCTGACGGCCGAGGCGAAGGCGCCCTTCTGGCCGGACAGAAGACTGTCGATCAACATGAAACCGGTGACCGGCTTGAAGAAATACATCAGCGAGATGCGGCCGGAGACCGGCGTCCAGCCCAGATAGCCGGAGAAGAAGATGATGAGCAGCAGGCCCCACCAGAAGATCGGCATCGAATAGCCGATGAGGGCAACACCCATTACACCCTGGTCGAACCATGTGCCGCGTTTGACGGCTGCAAAGACACCCGCCGGCACGCCGAGAAGGACAGCCACCAGGATGGCGCAGAGCGACAGCTCGAGCGTTGCCGGGAAAAGCGTGAAGAACTCGCCGAGTACAGGGCGCTTGGTGACGATCGAGGTGCCGAGATCGCCATGCAGCACTTTTCCGAGATAGTCGAAATACTGCGCATACATGGGCCGGTCGAAACCGAGATCGTGCATGATCTGTGCGTGACGTTCGGGTGCCATAACACGTTCGCCCGACAATAGCATGACGGGGTCGCCAGGAAGCAGGCGGATGAACGAGAAGGCAATGAGCGAAACGCCTAGGAAGGTCGGTATCAGGACTGCGAGGCGCCCGATGAAAAATCGCAACATAGCAGGTTGTCCAATAGTTTCCGGCGGTCAGGTAAAACCTGACCGCCGGTCAAGCCCGGTTTTTGCCGGGCAGTTTATCATTTTTCTTATTCGGCGATATCAACGCCGTCGAAGCGGTGAATGCCGAGCGGGTCCATGAAGAAGCCCGACACCTTCTTGCTGACCGGTACGAAAACCAGCGAGTGGTCGAGTGCTGCCCAGGGAGCTTCCTTCTTAAAGATCACCTGAGCTTCTTCGTAGAGCTTCGTACGCTCAGCAACGTCAGCCGTCTGCTTGGCCTTGGTCATCAGAGCGTCGTAGTCCTTGTTGCACCACTGAGCGCGGTTGTTGCCGCCGACAGCGTCGCAGCCGAGCAGCGTGTCCATGAAGTTGTCCGGGTCGCCGTTGTCGCCGGTCCAGCCGAGGATGACGGCGCCATCGCGCTTCACATCGGAGGAGAGCTTCAGATATTCAGCCCATTCATGGGTGACGATCTCGACGTTGACGCCGATCTTGGCAAAGTCGGCCTGCATCAGTTCGGCGGCGCGGCGAGCGTTCAGCATGTACGGACGCGAAACCGGCATTGCCCAGATCTTCATCGACAGATCCTTGACGCCAGCGGCTTCGAGAGCCTTCTTGGCACCGTCCGGATCGTACTTGTCGTCCTCGACGTTGTCGTTATAGGACCACATGGTCGGCGGGATCGGGTTCTTGGCAACCTGGGCTGCGCCCTGGAAAACGGCGTCGATGATCGCCTGCTTGTTGATCGCCATGTTTAGCGCGCGGCGAACTTCCGGCTTGTCGAACGGAGCCTGCTGGGTGTTGTAGGCGAGGAAGCCGACGTTCAGGCCCGGTTGTTCCATAACCGTCAGGTTCGTGTCCTTCTTCAGCTCGGCAACGTCGGCTGCGTTCGGATACGGGATCAGGTGGCATTCGCCGGCCTTGAGCTTCTGGGCGCGAACAGCAGCGTCGGGGGTGATCGCGAAAACGAGATCGTCGATCTTTTCCTTGCCCTTGAAATAGGCTTCGTTGGCCTTGTAGCGGATAACGGCATCCGGCTGATAGGCGACGAAGGTGAAGGCGCCCGTGCCGACCGGCTGCTGGTTGAACTGGGCCATTTTGCCGTCAGCAGCGAGCTTGTCGGCATATTCCTTGGAAACGATGGAAGCGAAGTCCATCGCGAGGTCGGCCAGGAACGGCGCTTCCGGATGGTTCAGCGTGAACTTGACCGTCAGGTCGTCAACCTTCTCGACCGACTTGATGAGGTCGGGGAAGCCCATGCCGGCAGCGTATTCGTAGGAACCGCCTTCGACATACTTGTTCCACGGATTGTCGGACTTGATCTGGCGCTCGAAGGAGAAGACGATGTCGTCAGCGGTCAGATCACGCGACGGGGTGAAGAAATCGGTCGTCTGGAACTTCACGCCAGGATGCAGCTTGAACGTATATTCCTTGCCATCCGGGGAAACCGTCCAGCTGTCGGCGACGCCAGGCTCGATCTCCGTACCACCGTGCTTGAATTCAACGAGGCGGCTGTAAACCGTGCGCGAAGACGCGTCGAAGGTCGTGCCCGCCGTGTAGAGGCTCGGATCGAAGCCTTCCGGCGATCCTTCGGAGCAGTAGACAAGCGTCTTGGAATACGCGGCGGTGGCCATGACCGAAGCCAGGGCTGTCGCTGCGAGCAGGACAGAGAACTTTTTCATGATGTCGTTTCCCAGGTTTGTTCTTTTTTGATCTTTAGAGATCGGGAGCTCATTACCCCGATCAACGGGCCGATGGAACGATATTTATTTGCTGAAAGCAACGGCATCCGCAGAAAATTTTTCCAGAAAAGTAATTTTAGAAATTTTCGGTCAAAAATAGGCCAAAATTTGCAAGATTGAGGCAGATTTCATCCGATTCCCGTCGCTTTTGGTATAATTTCGCGTCGCGAAACGGCTTTGAAAGCGGTTTCAAGCTGACCTGATATATCACTACTCCGTGAGCGCCAACAAAAAACCACGGCCATCGAAAGCGACCGTGGTTCATGAGGCAATCGGAATAATTCTGATATCAGGCAGCTGGTGCCGGAACAGCCGGTTTGCGCAGATCACCGGTGAGGCCAAGCAGAAAGCCGATCTGCGGCCGCGCCTTGACCAGATCGTCAATCGAATATTCGGTCAACACGTCGAAGAAAGCATTCAACGCCTTGCGCAGCGCAGAGTTGAGGCCACAACTGTCCACCAAAGGGCATTCGATGGCACCATCCTCAAAGCATTCCGCCATGGCGAAACTGTCTTCGGTGACCTTCACGACATCGAAAAGGCTGATATCAGTCGCCGGCCTGCCAAGGCGCACGCCGCCGTTGCGGCCGCGCACGGTTTCGACCAGGCCCGCCTTGTTGAGAGGCTGCAGGATCTTGAACAGGAAGAGCTCGGAAACACCATATGCCCTGGCAATCTCCGGGATCCGGCTCAACTGTCCTTCATTGGCTGCACAATACATCAACATGCGAACCGCATAGTTGGTCTGCTTCGTCAACCGCATGCCAATCTCCTGAATCGTCTTTGCAAGGGGTATATAGTGGCATTCGCAGTTTTGAACAATTCCAAAATATGAAATTCACATTCAGCTTAACTGAGGCCGATTGCCGCTGGCTTCAGCCTTGGGAAAACCGCGAAAGTACAATCAAAGAAAAAGAGGGCCTTTCGGCCCTCAATTTCTGATTTCAGGTCTCTTTAGCCTTACTTCATCGTCGGCATGACGAATTCGGCGTCGCCCTTGATACCCGAGGGCCAGCGCGCGGTAACAGTCTTGGTCCGGGTCCAGAACTTGATGGAATCCGTACCGTGCTGGTTGAGGTCGCCGAAGCTCGAAGCCTTCCAGCCGCCGAAGGAATGGTAAGCAAGCGGCACCGGGATCGGAACGTTGATGCCGATCATGCCGATATTGACGCGGGAGGCGAAGTCGCGGGCAGCATCGCCGTCACGCGTGAAGATCGCAACGCCGTTGCCGTATTCATGCTTCATCGGCAGGGACAGAGCTTCTTCATAGTTATGGGCGCGGACGACCGAAAGGACCGGTCCGAAGATCTCGGTCTTGTAGATGTCCATCTCGGGCGTGACGTGGTCGAACAGGCAGCCGCCGACAAAATAGCCGTCTTCATAACCCTGAAGTTTGAAATCGCGGCCGTCGACGACGAGCTTGGCGCCTTCTTCGATGCCCTTGCTGATCAGGCCCTGGATGCGGTTATAGGCATCCTTGGTGATGACGGGACCCATATCGGCCTTGTCGTCGGTGTAAGGGCCGATGCGCAGGGACTCGATCTTCGGCACCAGCTTTTCAACGAGGCGGTTGGCGGTTTCTTCACCGACCGGGACGGCAACGGAGACGGCCATGCAGCGCTCGCCGGCCGAACCGTAGCCGGCGCCCATCAGGGCGTTGACGGCCTGGTCCATATCGGCATCGGGCATGATGATCATGTGGTTCTTGGCACCGCCGAAGCACTGGGCGCGCTTGCCGTTCGATGCAGCCGTTCCATAGACGTAACGGGCGATCGGCGTGGAGCCGACGAAAGAGACGGCACCAATATCGGGATCGGTGAGGATCGCATCAACGGCAGTCTTGTCGCCGTTGACGACGTTGAGGATGCCAGCCGGCAGACCAGCCTCGATCATCAGTTCGGCAAGGCGGATCGGCAGAGAGGGATCGCGCTCGGAGGGCTTAAGGATGAAGGCATTGCCGCAGGCGATCGCCGGAGCAAACATCCACATCGGGATCATGCCCGGAAAGTTGAAGGGCGTGATGCCCGCGCCAATGCCGACCGGCTGGCGGATCGAATACATGTCGATCGCAGGACCGGCACCTTCGGTGAACTCACCCTTGGCAAGATGCGGGATGCCGCAGACGAATTCACAGACTTCGAGGCCGCGGATCACATCGCCTTTGGAATCCTCGACCGTCTTGCCGTGCTCGCTGGAGAGCAGCGTCGCAAGCTCGTCCATGTGCTGGTTCAGGAGATCGACGAACTTGAAGAAGACGCGTGCACGACGCTGCGGGTTGGTGGCAGCCCATTTCGGCTGCGCGGCCTTGGCGTTTGCAACGGCGGCGCGCAGTTCCTCGACGCTTGCGAGCGCCACCTTTGCCTGCACTTCGCCGGTCGCCGGATTGAAGACGTCGCTGGTGCGGCCGCTGGTGCCGGCAACCTTCTTGCCGCCAATGAAATGACCAATCTCACGCATGGGTATTCCTCCTGATATTCTGGATGGCACAACAATCGCACTTCAATTTTCACAAATCAATGCGCTATAGTAAGCAACCGTTGTGCGTATATTGTAGTCCTACGACTGCAGTGAGCGCTCCTGCTACAAAACTGGCACCGCATAGGAACAAGTCAAAGGGAAGATCGAACCGATGAGTGAGAAACCTATTGTCAGAATGGCGGAGCTGGAGATCGATCCAGATACGATCGAAACCTACCGGGCGCTCCTGATCGAGGAAATCGAGGCATCAGTCGCGCTGGAAGACGGTGTCCTTTCTCTGAATGCCGTCTCCATCAAGGATCATCCGAACATAATCCGTATCCTTGAGGTCTACGCCGACCGGGACGCATATGAGGCTCATCTGCAGACGCCGCATTTCCTCAAATACAAGAAGGAGACATCAGACATGGTGACATCGCTGACGCTCATCGACGTCGATCCGATTGCGATGCGCTCAAAACCATGAACTGGGATGACGTACGAATTTTCCTGGCCGTCGCCCGCACAGGGCAAATCCTAGCCGCATCGAAGCGGCTGGGGCTCAATCACGCCACGCTCTCGCGCAGGCTGACATCGCTGGAAGAGGCGTTGAAGACACGACTTTTCATCCGCCGCACAAATGGGTGCGAGTTGACCGCAGAAGGCGACATATTCCTTGCCTCGGCAGAACGGATGGAGACGGAAATGCTCGCCGCGCAGGCCAATCTCGGCCACACCGATACGGCCATTGCGGGGACAGTACGCGTCGGCGCACCTGACGGGTTCGGTGTTTCTTTTCTTGCGCCACGCATGGGCAGGCTGATCGAGCGCCATCCGGCACTGAAGATCCAGCTGGTGCCGGTGCCGCGCTCCTTTTCGCTGTCTCAACGCGAAGCGGATATCGCCATCACGCTGGAACGACCGGAACAGGGCCGGCTGGTTTCCTCCAAGCTTACCGATTACACGCTTGGGCTCTACGCATCGGCGGAGTATCTGACGCAACGCAAAAAGCCCGGCGATATCGATGACCTGAAAGCGCATCCGCGCATCGGCTACGTCGAAGACCTGATCTTCACTGCCTCGCTGAATTTCTCCGGCGAAGTGATGCGCAGCTGGGATGCCGGGTTCGAGATCTCGACGGCGATCGGCCAGACGGAGGCCGTGCGCTCCGGTGCGGGTATTGGCATTCTGCACGACTATATCGCCCGGCAATATGAGGAACTGGTCCGCATCCTGCCGCAGGTTTCCATTCGCCGCGCCTATTGGACGACCTATCACGAAAGCGCACGCGATCTGGTGCGCGTGCGCAGCGTCATCGACTTTCTGCAGGAACTCGTCGACGAGGAAAGGCAAATCTTCCTTTGAAGCCTTTCCCGGTTCGAAGATGCTTTGCCGGTTCCTCGTTCTCATCAGGATTGGGAAGCGGCGTTTCATCCGGCAACCGATCAGGCTCCGGCTCCTTGATCGGCGGCACCGGTTTCCAGCCCGGTGATGGCATCGGCTGATCTGGAATGGGTTCGTTCGGGACGGACATGGCCGGCTCCTTTACGATTGCTATATCCGGTTATTTGTCTGCGCTGACGGCATCGGCAGCGCGCATCGGCATGCTGTCGATGATGGCGAAAAGTTCCGATGATGTGATCGGCTCGCTGACTTTCAGCTTCACCGTGCCGTCCTTGCCGAGCAGGAAGGCGGCGAATTCACCCGGGTCAGGCGCACCGAGTTCTTTCCGGAGCGCTTCGCCATCCAGCCCGTCGCCGCTTCCGAAGACCGGTTTTATGCTCGATCCAACGAGCTTGAGGACGACCATATCGCGTTCGTCGAGCGCATCGCGATCGGCAAGCAACTGGTTTTCCTGTCGTGATGCGCGGGAATTATCCCGGTCGGCAATCACAACGAAGACGCGGTTCTTCCACTGGAACTGTTCGAGGCTGGCGACGGCTGCGTAAGCCGCATTGGTCTCGTCGATCTTCGTTGCGCCGTAAAGAAGGGTCTTGGACATACACATACTCCCGTCACCGGTGAACGGTGCGGGAGCCGCAAGAGTTCCAACTATGTTGCTTTAAAAGGGACGACGGCCGATCAGAAATTGCTGATCGGCCCCGTCGCTACGTCAGATATGCAGAAACGCAGAAATCGGAACCTGCAGGGCTGCAGCAATACGCCTCAGCTTTGCGGGATCGGTACTTTCGCCGTTTTCAATTTCGAGGATTTCGCCATTGGCCAGACCGCAGGTCACTGCGAGGTCTTCAATACTGTAGCCAACCGCACTGCGTGCGCCCTTAACCGCAGCTGCCACGTCAATCGGGGAAACAGCGGTCGATTCCTCTAT
Organism: Rhizobium sp. BK379; assembly: GCF_014193955.1. Taxonomy (NCBI): domain Bacteria; kingdom Pseudomonadati; phylum Pseudomonadota; class Alphaproteobacteria; order Hyphomicrobiales; family Rhizobiaceae; genus Rhizobium; species Rhizobium sp. BK379. The sequence goes on along the minus strand of NZ_JACIAD010000002.1, from coordinate 659,567 downwards.
ATTCTGAACAGAAATGGACATCAAATTCTCCTTAATGCCTCGGTGGACTGTCCCTACCCCCAGGCGGCAAGCCGCCAGCATTTCGCGACGCAACGAAAACATTGGGCAATTGCTGCATCGCACCGCACATAAATAGGTAAACTAATGTTAACGGCAATAGCAAAATGCGAGGAGGCATCATTTTGACGTCAAAAAGCGCCGATGCCGTGCACTGCCGAACAGGAATACCAACTTATGGGAGAGAATGGTACGGTTGGGGGGTCTCGAACCTCCGACCTCAGGTGCCACAAACCTGCGCTCTAACCAACTGAGCTACAACCGCACAATTGCCGCGCTCGGCGCGACGGGGGTCACATACGAGGACTTGAACTTTAATTCAAGCCCCGATTTGCCTTCAATATACAAAAAGGCCAAACACGCGGTCCAGCCTTTATTGCATATGGCGATTGTCGATCAGGCAACCTTGAAGGATGCCATGGCCTTTTCAGCGGCTTCCTTGGAAGGCTTTGCAACCTTCTCGGCAACCTGCTTGGTGGTTTCCTGCAGCGCCTTCGCCTGCTCGACGGTCACTTCAGCCTGCTTGCGCAGGAAGGAGGTCTGCAGCTCGAAGAATTCGGCGACGGACTTGACGCCGAGAAGCGCTTCCATGTGGGAGAGCGAGCTTTCGGCGTTGACGCGCAGCGCGTCGATCGCCTTGAGGCCGATTTCAACGCTGCCGGCCTGCGCGGTCTGCACCGTTGCTTCCAAGGTCTTGCCGGCTTCTTCGCCTGCAGACTTCAGCTTGGCATAGGCTTCCTTGGACTGCTGAGCACCCTTTTCGGCGAAGTCACGGAAGGACTCAGCCAGCTTGCTCGGGTCGAAAGAGGCAATTGAAAAAACGTCATCGGTCTTTATGGTAGCCATCGGATCGCGTTCCTTTAAGATGGGCAAAGCTCCTGCCCGCGATAAATTGGATGGATCTTATATAAGGCATTCCGTTGTGCATTGCAACATTATTGTGCGACGCACAATACGTTAACCTTTCCGGCCGAAAGCTCCCGGCTCTTCTGGACCGGTCGCAGACCTGCAGTTATTAATAAGCAGTTAATTTGAAGAGGCCGAAAGCGACAGGTTCGATCATGCCCGCAGTCCAGTATCCGTTCATCGATATTGCCGTTCATGCGCGGGTTCGTGAACGATTTTCGCGTGGCGAGGCCATGGTCCTGTTCTCGGGCGACCTTTCCCGTCTGCTGTGGGCAAACGGTGCGGGAGCCGAGCTTTTTGGCCATACTGCGGTCTATGATCTGCTCGACCAAGGTATCAGCCACGCCGATATCACCTTTCGCCAGCTCGAAGCGACTGCCCGCCAGCTCAGCGAAGTCGGCGACCAGAAAACCTTTGTCATCCGCATCGCCAAGGGCTTCCAGCGCGTTCAGGCTCCGGCTTCATCGGAGCTCATCCGTCTCGCTTCGGGCGAGAAGGCAATCCTGTTTTCCGTCCCGGTCTCCACTCGTCCACTGACGGCGGGCGCAAGCGCTGCGCAGATGCTGCAGGGACTCGATGATCCGGACACGCATATGGCGGTGATCGGGGCCGAAGGTGACGTCATAGCCGCTTCGCCAGGTTTCGCCTCGCTCGGCATCACTCAGCAGGCGGCAAGGACACTCATCACGCTTGCCGGAGCCCACCCGGACCGGCTGGTGAAGCGACCGGTCGCAACCGGTCGTGGCTATCTGCCGGCTGCCGTCGGCAAACTCAACGACGAGCCCGCACTCCACCTTCTCTTCGCCGTCGAGACGGCAATCGGTCATCTCGACCCGATCGAGCCCTCCGCCAATGTCGAAGAGCCTGCGCCGCAGGAAATTCCACCGGCAGAAACAGTGGCTGATATCGCTGGTGTCGCGGCGCCTGCTGCCGGCTTTACCGAAGCCGAGGCGATCGATGCCGTTTCCGGCATCGAAGAAGTCGAGGAAACGCTGGAAGACATTACCGGCGAGACGGAGGGCCCAGTCGAGGTCAGCGAACCGGCAGCGATCGAAGCCCAATCCGAGCCGCAGGTGGACGAAGGCGTTTCCGGTCCTGAAGTCGACGTCGAGAATACCGACGGGCAGATGGAGCAGCCGATTGAGGCGTCTGCTGCAACGGAAGCAACCATGAAGACAGGTGCAGAAGCTTCGGTTGCCGAACAGATCGAGCCGTCCGCTTCCGTCGCCGAAAACTTCGCGGCAGCACCCGTGGTTCCGGATGAGCCTGACAGCGCCCCGAAAAGCAGCTTCGTCTTCAAGCCGAACAGCCGTGCCACCCGCTTCGTCTGGAAGATCGATGCGGAAGGCCGTTTCAGCGAAGTTTCGCATGAATTCGCCGAAGCTGTCGGCCCGCACGCAAGCAACATCATCGGCAGCGCTTTCTCGGACATCGCGGCCCTCTTCAACCTCGATCCGGAATCAAAGCTCTCCGAGGCCCTGGCACGTCGCGACACCTGGTCCGGCAAGACGATCTACTGGCCGATCGAGGGCACGAGCCTCGTCGTACCGGTCGATCTCGCCGCCCTGCCGACCTACACACGCAACCGCGACTTCGATGGTTTCCGCGGCTTCGGGGTGGTGCGCCTGTCGGACGCGCAGGAAGACCCTCTGGCACTCGGACTAACGCTCGGGCCAGACGGCATCGGCCATGATGCCTCCTATCTTGGCCCGGCCAACGAAACGGTGCCGGAAGAGGCTGAACTGCCGCAAGAGCAATCTGACGAGGCTGCCGAGGCTGCGCCGCAGGGCGAAGACGCAGTAGCTGCCGTCGACGAAAACACCGGCTCGGACGTGGAAGCAGCGGCAGAAGAAACCGTCCCGGAAGCGACGGTTGCTTCGGAACCTGTCGCCGAGGAGCAATCTGTCGCCGAGCATCGTCACGAGCCGCGCGACGGGCAGGACGAGCCGCCGGCGCTGCGCCTTTCCGAGACGCCAAGCCGCCGCTTCACCGACAAGATCGTGCAATTGCACAGCGCTGGCAGCGGCCTGACGGCTGCCGAACAGGCAAATTTCCGTGAAATCGCCAAGCGTCTCGAGGCCTTCGGCGCGCGCCACGACGAGCCGGTCACGCCGCCGCAGCCGGAGCCTGATGTCGAACAGGCAGCGGCTCCAGAAGAGACAGTTAACGAGCCTTCCGCCTTCGAGCCGACAGTAGCTCAGGAAGCAATCTACGAAGCCGCGGCAGAACCGCTGGCGGAAGAGACTGCTGCCGAAGCGGAAGAAATTCCTGCAGCTGAAGCGGAAGACGAGGTGACGGAAGGTCTGCAGGAGACGGTCAGCCAGATCGAGGTCTTGACCAGCTTCATTCCGCCGCGCGTGAAGATGACGGACGGGCTTTCGGCTGCGACCGTCGATCTGCTGCCTGTTGCGGTACTGATCCATGCCGGCGACCAGCTGATCCATGGCAATCCGGAGTTCATGCGGCTGACGGGCTATAATTCCGTCGAAGCTCTCTCCGAAGTAGGCGGCATCGACGCGCTGCTGCAGCGCCACGACCTCGAAAACGGCACGGGTACGATGATGCTCGTCAAAGCAGATGACAGGCTGGTACCGGTCACGGCCCGCCTGCAATCGGTTCGCTGGGAAGATTCCAACGCCCTGATGCTGGCGCTGATGCCGGTCGAAAGCCGCGAAGAAGGCAAAGGCGAGGTTATCCGCCTCGACCAGCGCACCGACCGGATGGTGGAGAAGGTCGCCAAACTGCAGGTCGAGGTGGAGGAATTGCGCTCGATCCTGGAGACGGCGACCGATGGCGTCGTGGTCATCGGCACGGAAGGCGATATCCGCTCGATGAACCGTTCGGCAAGCGCCCTCTTCAACTACGACGAACAGGAAACGCGCGGCAAACCCTTCGTCATGCTGTTTGCCCATGAGAGCCAGAAAGCAGTGCTCGACTATCTGCACGGGCTTTCCGGCCACGGTGTCGCAAGCGTGCTGAATGATGGGCGCGAGGTGATCGGCCGCGAGGCTGCAGGCGGCTTCGTGCCGCTGTTCATGACCATGGGGCAACTGACCTCTTCCAACGGTTATTGCGCCGTCATTCGCGATATCACCCAGTGGAAGCGCACCGAGGACGAGCTGCGCAATGCCAAGGGCGCAGCTGAAACCGCCAATGCCCACAAGACGGATTTCCTTGCCCGCGTCAGCCATGAAATCCGCACGCCGCTCAACGCCATCATCGGCTTTTCCGACATGATGGCGAGCGAGCGCTTCGGGCCGATCGGCCATCCGCGCTACATCGAATATGCAAACGACATCGGCCGTTCCGGCCGGCATGTTCTCGATATCGTCAACGACCTGCTCGATATTTCCAAGATCGAGGCGGGTGAGATGGATCTCGACTTCGCCTCCGTCGGCCTCAACGAAGCGATCTCGGAAGCAGTGGCACTGGTGCAGCCGCAGGCAAACAGCCAGCGGGTCATCATTCGCACAGCCCTGTCGCAGTCGGTTCCCGACGTCGTCGCCGACCTGCGCTCCATCAAGCAGATCGCACTGAACATCCTGTCGAACGCCATCCGCTTCACGCCATCAGGCGGGCAGATCGTCGTTTCCACATCCTATGAGACGAACGGCAGCGTGGCGGTGCGGGTGCGCGATACCGGCATCGGCATGACGCGCAGCGAACTCGACCAGGCAATGAAGCCATTCCGGCAGGTGTCCTCCACGCAGTCGCGTCATCGCGGCGACGGCACCGGACTCGGCCTGCCGCTCACCAAGGCAATGGTCGATGCAAACAGGGCGATTTTCTCGATCAATTCTGCGCCGAATGAGGGTACGCTGGTGGAGATCACTTTTCCGTCACAACGTGTGCTAGCGGGTTAAAGCCTCGTTCTCCGCGCAATTTCAAACGCAGACCCGCTTTGCGTCTCTTCTGGAAACGCTCGCCAAAGAAAAGGCAGCCGATGGCTGCCTTCGAGAGTTGGTGCTGGTAAAACAAGAGCTTAGTCTGAGAACGTCATGTTTCGGGAACCGCGGTTCCAGACCATCTCTTCATGTATGGTCTCCAAGTTGGCTTCACCTTTGACAAACCTTTCTTAATGAAAGGTTTCCAGTACGCGGAATTGATCAACGGCAAAAGCTTGTAGTTTAGCAGCCGCTATCAGACCTTCAGTTCGTCCAGTCCAGCAAAAAGCTTGAGTGCTTCGGGGTTGGCGAGTGCCTCCTGATTTTTCACCGGCCGGCCGTGGACAACCTCGCGCACGGCAAGTTCGACGATCTTGCCGGACTTGGTGCGCGGGATATCTGCCACCGCAATGATCTTGGCGGGCACATGGCGGGGAGAAGCGCCGACACGGATGCGGGTCTTGATCGCCTTGATCAGATCTTCACCCAAGGCGACGCCGGAGGCGAGGCGGACGAAGAGGATGACGCGCACATCGTCATCCCAGTCCTGGCCGATGCAGAGCGCCTCGGCCACTTCTTCCATCTGCTCGACCTGATTGTAGATTTCCGCCGTGCCGATGCGCACGCCGCCGGGATTGAGCGTCGCATCCGAACGGCCATGGATGATGAGGCCTCCATGTTCGGTCCATTCGGCGAAATCGCCGTGGCACCAGACATTGTCGAAGCGCTCGAAGTAGGCGGCGCGGTACTTGGCGCCATCTGGGTCGTTCCAGAACATGACCGGCATTGACGGAAATGCCTTGGTGCAGACCAGTTCGCCCTTTTCCCGGCGGACCGGCTTGCCTTCGTCATTCCAGACGTCGACGGCAAGGCCGAGGCCCGCCCCCTGGATCTCACCGCGCCAGACGGGCTGGAGCGGATTGCCGAGCACGAAGCAGGACACGATGTCCGTGCCACCGGAAATCGAGGCAAGCTGGACGTCTTCTTTGATCCCTTCATAGACAAAGGTGAAACCTTCAGGCGACAGTGGCGAACCTGTTGAAGTAATCAACCGCAGGCTCGACAGATCATGGCTCACACGCGGCGTCAGTCCGCTCTTGCGTACTGCGTCGATATATTTGGCCGAGGTGCCGAAGATCGCGAATTTCTCCTTGGCGGCGTAGTCGAAGAGCACGTTGCCATCAGGCGCAAAAGGCGACCCGTCGAAGAGGCAGAGCGTGGCGCCGGAGGCTAGCCCGCTCGCCAGCCAGTTCCACATCATCCAGCCGCAGGTGGTGAAATAGAAAAGCTTGTCCCCCGGCCGCAATCCGCAATGCAGGCGATGCTCTTTCAGATGCTGGAGCAGTGTGCCGCCGGCCGAGTGCACGATGCATTTCGGTACGCCTGTCGTGCCCGAAGAAAACAGAATATAGGCCGGATGAGCGAAGGGGAGTTGCACGAAGTCGATCGGCTTCGGCTCGTGGGGAGCGATGAACTCCGAAAGCGTCACGCCGCCGGCGGTTTCGCTCGCAACGTCTTGCGCGTTGCCAGCATAGTGGACGACCAGCGTCGGCACGCCGAGGCTCTTTGCGACACTTGCCACCTTCGACTTCACGTCCTGCAGCTTGCCATTGTACCAATAGGCGTCGCAGGCGATGAACAGCTTCGGCTCGATCTGGCCGAAACGGTCCAGGACACCCTGCTCGCCGAAATCCGGAGAACAGGACGACCAGATGGCGCCGATCGAGGTTGCCGCCAGCATGGCAGCTACCGTTTCCGGCATATTCGGCATCATGGCGGCAACACGGTCGCCCTCGCCGATGCCGAGCACGCGAAAGCCCTGCTGGAGCTGTGATACAAGCGCGCGCAACCGATCCCATGACCAGCGGTCTTCGACCTTGTCCTCGCCGCGGAAAATGATGGCATCGCCCTGCCCGCTTCCGCTCAGCAGGTTTTCGGCGAAGTTCAGGCGCGCCCCAGGAAAGAAGCGCGCTTCCAGCATGCGGTCGCCGTGAACGAGAATATCCGCGCCGCGCTCTCCCTTCACGCCGCAGAAATCCCACAATGCCGACCAGAAATTTTCCCGATCGGCAATCGACCAGGCATGCAGATCCTCAAAGCCTTTCAGGCCGAGACCGAAGTCTGCGTCACAGCGCTGCATGAAGGCATGGATCGGGCTATTTTCGATCCCATCTTCCGTGGGTTGCCAAAGCGGCTGATTCTCCTGCATTCAATCCTCCTCCCCAATGCAGAACTTATATCATGCTGCATTGCATTATAAAGTGTGCAACGGCCCGATCCGCTGCGCGTTGGATTTGCATATGCCCGGTATTTCATATATCCGGCAAAATCAGAAAATAACCGGTAACCGACTGAAATTCCGGCGGAGCTCATGGGTACGTCAAGAGAAGGCAGATGGCGAAAAAGGATTGGCCCCGCCTCGCGCTGGCTGCCGGCCTTTGCCCGTGTCTCCACCATCGTATTGCTAGCCGGCCTTGCCTTCTTCCTCGCGCTCAGGATCGCCGCGCCCTATCTTATTTCCACCGGCTTCGTGCGCTCCGGCATCGAGGACGCCCTGTCGAAATGGACGGGCTATCACGCCGAGATCAAGGGCAATCCGGTTCTCGAATTCTGGCCGACGCCGCGCATCACGCTAAATGACGTCACCATCCGGCAACCGCGTGAAAGCGGCGACAAGCTGCTCGGCCGCATCGAAAGCCTTTCAGCCGATTTCAGCCTTATCGATGCGCTGCGCGGCCGAACACGCTTCCACCAATTTCACCTTCTGCGGCCCAGCCTCGCGCTGACGCGTGATGAAAACGGTCTGATCGACTGGAGTTACGCCGGCCTTCTGGCGCGGGCCATCGGTGGGGTGCGGGACGAAAGCGGCACCGAGGTTCTCGATCCGAAGCTCGACGCCGATATCGGCGCCGTGACGGTCGAGGACGGCATGCTGACCTTGACCGACACACAGACGGGCAATGTCTACCGCTTCGACGACGTCGCAGCCGATATCGCCTGGCCGAAGCTGTCGAGAGCGATTTCGGCCGTCCTTATTGCACGGCTCAACGGTCAGGACCTGAAGGTCGATTTTTCCTCGGCTGCGCCACTGCTCGTCTTTGCCGGCAAGAATGCAGAGATGAAGGCCTCGATCGCTTCGAACCTGATGACCGCGCGCTTCCAGGGCGTCGGCAGCATGGTGAGCCTCTCGTCGGTCTCAGGCAATATCAACGCCAGCTTTCCGGACGTGCCGGCCCTCTTGCAATGGTCGGGCCGGTCGATCCCCGGCATCGAGTCGCTCAAGAGCGCATCGGTGACCTCGGACGTGGCGTCGGTATCCAACGGTTTCCGCTTCAACAATGTCAGCATGACGCTGAACGATGCAAGCGCCACCGGAGTGATGGATCTGACCGTTGCACCTGGTAAGCGGCCGAAGATTGGTGGGACGCTTGCCTTCGATCAGATGAACCTCAAGCCGTTCCTCGATGCCTTCGCGCTCAGACTTGCGGCCGGCGGCCTGGGCGACATGCTGCTACCGAGCCCTCTCGGACCGCTGCAACTTCTCGATCTGGACGTCCGGCTTTCCGCGCGACAGGCGCAGATGGGGATCTTTTCGCTCGCGGATGTCGGGGCCAGCGTGATCGTCGCCGGCGAGGAAGCGAAATTCGATATCGGCGACAGCCAGTTCGAGGGCGGCGAAATGACTGCCCATCTGGAGGCGACCCGCCGCGATTTCGACGGTGGCGGCAAATTGCAGCTTTCGATCCGCAATGCGGATTTCAATGCTCTTGCCGAAAAATTGCAGCTCAAGGGGCCGCTACCACATGCGACCGGCTCTCTCGACCTTTCACTGCAGACCCCGAAAGCGATCTGGACGACGGGACTTGCCGATGTCACCGGCAAGCTGAAATTCTCGGCGGGAGCAGGATCCATTCCCGGCGTGGATATTACAGCATTTCGTACTCAGGCTGCGCAGAAGCCTTTCTTCGCCCTCAGCTCTGCCTCAAACGGGTCTTTCGCCTTCAACAAGCTCGATCTCCAGGCCGACTTCACCAACGGCACAGCAGAAATCCACGACGCGCGTTTTGCCGGTTTGGATCAATCGCTGACGCTGTCGGGTCTCATCACTTATGAGTCCAACGGACTTGCGCTCTCCGGCTCACTGGAAGCGACCGACCCGGCCAAAGTGGCCGATCTGCCGCTGCTACCCTTCTTCATCGGCGGCTCGTGGCCAAACCCGGTCATTTCGCCGGTGCCGCTGTTCAACACACCGACGAAAACCCAGCCCTAACGCAATTCAGCTTTAAGCAGTCGCCGCCGCAGCCCTCTCATCGCGCTCGCGCTGAACCTCGCGACGCTTGGTGACGACGGATGCACAGATGACGCCGACCGCTACGATCGCGATCAGGATGGTGCAGACCGCGTTGATCTCCGGCGTCACGCCGAGGCGTACCTGGCTGTAGATCTTCATCGGCAGCGTGGTCGCGCCCGGCCCGGACGTGAAGCTTGCAATCACCAGATCGTCCAGCGACAGGGTGAAAGCCAGGATCCAGCCTGAAAAAACTGCCGGCGATATGATCGGCAGCGTGATTTCGAAAAAGGTGCGCACCGGCGGTGCACCGAGATCCTGGGCCGCTTCCTCGATCGACTGGTCGAAGCTCAGAAGCCGCGACTGCACGACGACGGCGACGAAGCACATGGTCAGTGTCGTATGCGCCAGCGTAATGGTCCAGAAGCCGCGGTCAAAGCCGATCGCGACGAAGAGCAGCAGCAGCGACAGGCCGGTGATGACTTCCGGCATGACGAGGGGCGCGTAGACCAGCCCTGAAAAAAGGATGCGGCCGCGGAAGCGCGTGAAACGAACCAGGGTGATCGCCGCCATCGTGCCGAGGATCGTCGCGAATGTGGCCGACAGCAGGCCGACACGGATCGTCACCCAGGCAGCATCGAGCAGGGCCTGATTGGAGAGTAGCGAGACATACCACTTGGTCGAGAAGCCGCCCCAGACGGTGACGAGCTTCGATTCATTGAAGGAGAAGATCACCAGAAGCGCGATCGGCAGGTAGAGAAAGGCAAAGCCGAGCACGACGGAGATGATGTTGAAACGGGTCCATCTGAGCACGGCTTATCTCCCTGCCTCATCGGCTTTCGCCTGCACGTTCTGGAAGAAGACGATCGGGATCACGAGAATGAGAAGCAGGATCGTCGCCACGGCCGAGGAAACGGGCCAATCGCGATTGGAATTGAACTCGTTCCAGATCGTCTTGCCGATCATCAGCGTCTGCGAGCCGCCAAGCAGATCCGGGATAACGAATTCGCCGACGGCCGGAATGAAGACCAGCATGCAGCCGGCAATGACGCCGGGGATCGACAGCGGAAAGGTGACGCGCCAGAAGGCCCGGATCGGCGTGCAGCCGAGATCCTGCGCCGCCTCGATCAGCGTGCCGTCCATCTTTTCCAGCGCCGAATAGAGCGGCAGCACCATGAAGGGCAGATAGGAATAGACGATGCCGATATAGACGGCGGTATTGGTGTTGAGGACGATCAGCGGGTTGTCGATGAGATGCAGCGACAACAGAAGCTGGTTCAGCAGCCCCTCCGGCTTCAGGATGGCAATCCAGGCATAAACGCGGATCAGGAAGCTCGTCCAGAAGGGAAGGATCACCAGCATCAAGAGCGTCGGGCGCACGTTGCGAGGCGCCTGCGCCATGCCATAGGCGATCGGATAGGCGATCAGAAGCGTCAGCAAGGTGGAGATGCCGGCGATGACGACGCTCGAGATATAGGCGTTGAAATAGAGCGGATCGTCCGTCAGGTAGCCGTAATTGTCGAGCGAGAAGGTCGAAATCTTGTCCCAGAAACCGGCCCAGCCATCAGCGAGCGCGAAGACCGGCTCATAGGGCGGCATGGCGATCGCCGTCGCCGACAGCGAAATGCGGAACACGATGAAGAACGGCGCCAAAAAGAAGAGCAGCAGCCAAGCATAGGGAATGATGATGACGAGGCGGTTGTAGAAGCGTGCGGCCAGCGTTCCCATGGTCTCAATCCTTCAGCAGCACGCCGCCGTCCTCATCGAAGGAGACCCAGACTTCCTGATCGTAGGTGAAGGGGTCATCGACGGAGCGCTGTGCGTTGAGAGAGGAGGCCTTGACGACATTGCCGTTCGACAATCTGACGTGGAAGACCGTCATGTCGCCGAGATAACCGATGTCCCAGAGCTCGCCCTTGGCGGCATTGATCGAGGCATTGGCGGGCGCCGTGCGCGTGACGCGGAGCTTTTCCGGGCGGATCGCGAAGCCGAGCGCGGCACCGATGGCAGGCGCATCGGTCGAGGCAGTGCGGACCGTGAAGCCGCTGTCGACGGCAATCTCGACAGCACCGTTTGCGGTCGTGGTCACCTTGCCGTCGAAAATGTTTACGTCGCCGATGAAATCCGCAACGAAGCGGCAGTTCGGCGCTTCGTAGATTTCCGCCGGCGTGGCAACCTGCACGACCTTGCCATGGCTCATGACGGCAATGCGGTCGGCCATTGTCATGGCTTCTTCCTGGTCGTGGGTGACGACAACGAAGGTCAGGCCGAGGCTCTGCTGCAGGTCCATCAGTTCGAACTGGGTTTCCTCGCGCAGCTTCTTGTCGAGCGCGCCAAGCGGTTCATCGAGCAGCAACACCTTCGGGCGCTTGGCAAGAGAACGGGCAAGGGCGACGCGCTGGCGCTGGCCGCCGGAAAGCTGGTTGGGCTTGCGGGAAGCGAACTGCTCGAGCTTCACGAGCTTCAGCATCTGCGAGACACGCTCGGCCATTTCGTCCTTCGGCATGCCGTCCTGCTTGAGCCCGAAGGCGATGTTCTTCTCGACCGTCATGTGCGGGAAAAGAGCGTAGGACTGGAACATCATATTGACCGGCCGCTTGTAGGGCGGCGTACCCGAAAGATCGGTGCCATCGAGAATGATCTCGCCCGATGTCGGCTGTTCGAAACCGGCCAGCATGCGCAGAAGTGTAGACTTGCCGCAGCCGGAGGCGCCGAGCAGCGCGAAGAACTCGCGGTGATAGATATTCAGCGACAGATCGTTGACGGCGGTAAAATCGCCGAAGCGCTTGGCGACATTCCTGAAGGCAATGAACGGTTTTGCTGATGGATCGGACCAGGGTGCGAATGCGCGGCGAATATTGCCAAGAGACTTCATATTATTCCCCGAAAATACAAGGTTTCAGCCGGCCTCGACCCGGGCCGGGAATGGAAAGGCCCGGACGTTTCCGTCCGGGCCGAAATCTCGTTACTGGCCGGTGACGACCTTGGTCCAGATTCGTGTCACCAGTCGCTGCGTTTTGGGATCGAGCGGCGGCACCGTGAAGAGCTTGGCCATGATCTCCGGCGTCGGATAGATCGCCGTATCGTCGATCACTTCCTTGTCGAGGAACTGCTGCGAGGCCTTGTTGCCGTTTGCGTAGAAGACGAAGTTGGATGCCTTGGCGGCGACTTCGGGCTTCATCATGTAGTTGATGAATTCATGCGCCTCTTCGACATGCGGCGCATCCTTCGGAATGCCGAAGACATCGAAGAAAATCTGCGCACCCTGGTTCGGAACCGAATAGTCGACATTCACGCCGGCCTTTGCCTCGGCTGCGCGATCCCGCGCCTGGAAGACGTCGCCCGAAAAGCCGAGCGCAATGCAAATATCGCCGTTGGCGAGCGCGCTGATATATTCAGACGAGTGGAACTTGCGAACGAAGGGACGAACGGCGAGCAGGGCCTCCTGCGCCTTGTTCAGGTCCTCCTGCTTCTTGCTGTTCGGATCGAGGCCGAGATAGGCCAGAACGGACGGAATGACGTCTGTCGGAGAGTCCAGCATGTAGATGCCGCAATCCTTGAGCTTGGCGGCCTTTGCCGGATCGAACAGCGCATCCCAGTTCGGCTTCTCGTCCGTGCCGAGTGCGGCCTTTACCTTGTCGACGTTATAGCCGATGCCGGTCGTGCCCCACATATAGTCGACGGAATATTCATTGCCCGGATCGAAGGTGGCGACGCCCTTCGTCACGACGTCCCACATGTTCGACAGGTTCGGCAGTTTCGACTTGTCGAGTTTCTGGTAAACGCCGGCAGCGATCTGGCGCTGCATGAAGGAAACTGTGGGAACGACGACATCATAACCGGTGCCGCCGGCCAGGAGCTTGGTTTCCAGCGTCTCGTTGGAATCGAAGGTGTCGTAGACGACCTTGATACCGGTTTCCTTGGTGAAGTCTTCGAGGATCGAGCTGTCGATATAATCGGACCAGTTGTAGACGTTGACGACACGCTCCTGGGCGAAGGCCGGCGCAGCGGCAAGAAGAGCGACAACGGCAACTGCCGTCAGGTTAGTTATTCTTGACCTCATGATATCTCCTGTTTTTTTAAAGGTATCGCGCCCCCGGACACCTCTTATTCCCTCTGGTTTGGCTGCAGACTAGAAAGGAATTTCTACGCCTACAAGCTCAAAATCCTGCGGCGTCAATGATTTCACAATCACTGGAAATCGAAGCTTCCGAGACCGGCAGAGGTCTCGTCCAGAGCGAGTGGACGTGTCAGTGGCGGCTCGGCCCGGAAAAGGCATCCGCGCCTTTCACAAAGACGGCAGGCGGGGCCGACCGCGACCGATAGAGCATCGCTTCTGCCATAGACCAGACTGTCGCGCAGGGCGGCATCGCAGCCGATCAGCAGAGCCGTGCGCCGCGCCCGTTCGCCGTACTCCACAACCGGCCCTTCGAGCGTGCGCGCGATCGTCAGGAAAGCCGACCCGTCAGGCATGGTGACCGTCTCGGACAACACCCTGCCCGGCTCAAGAAAGGCGGTGTGGACATTAAGCTTCGGACAGTTGCCGCCAAAGCGGGCCTGCGGAAAACCCTGGGCGCCCGTTCTGCGAATGACATGGCCCGCAGCATCGGTTTCCATCAGGAAGAAGGGAATGCCGGCAGATCCGGGACGCTGCAGCATGGCGAGGCGCGAGGCGGCCTGGCCGAAGGAGACAGCGAAACGGGCACGGATGAGATCGATGTCGTATCGGGTATTCTGGGCGGCAAGAAGAAAGGCCCCGTAGGGCATCAGTAGCGCGAGCGCCGCAGTCCGCGTCAGCTCGAAACGGGCAATGCGCCGCGCCTCGTCGGATGACAACGGCAATTCGTCAAGCGCGGCTTCGATTTGAGATCTTAGCGCGAGCCTTGCGACTTCGATGGCTATTTCCTGCGCCTGGTCCGCCCCCGATAGACGCTCGGACAGAAAAAGACGCATCGAGTGACGATCGAAACGCCGGCGCAGGTCCGGCATGACATGGACAGGCAGAATCCGGACGCTGATCCCCCGCTCGCTCTTCAGCCAATCCTTCAGACCGGGGCCACCGGCCAGTCCATTGGCAAAGCCTTCCGCCGCCGCGTCTATCTCGCCGAAATAGGCGGGGCGGCGCTCCAGCACTTCCCTGACTTCATCCAGAGGCAGGCGGCCGGAGGCGACAGGCGCAGGGCCTTCGCCCGCCATCAAGGTCGTCAAATCGGAAAGTCGGGCAGCCTGCTCGCGATAGGCCCGGTAGAGCTTGATCATACCGCCAGCCGCATTGGGGGCGGCATCAGCCACTTCGACAAGCTCCTGCTCACCCGGCAGTTCACCCGACAGCAACGGATCGGCGAACACTTCCTTCAACTGGCCAAGGCCGCCGGCGGTTTCGCCCTGCAGTTCCTCAAGATCGATGCGGTAGACGGAAGAGAGCTTGAGCAGCAGCTGCACCGTCAACGGGCGCTGATTGCGTTCGATCAGATTCAGGTAGGAAGGGGAGATTTCCAGCGCCACGGCCATGGCCGTCTGCGTCAATGCCAGCGCATTGCGGATGCGCCTGACTTTCGGTCCTGCAAATATCTTCCGTTCCGCCATGTCACATCTTTACACGCCGAAATTTACAATCTTTTACAAAGTTACAAATTCATCCTGTAAATCCTTCTCATCCTAACCTCTTTCTGCTTCTGAAATCAAAGGTTTTTCTGGCTATTTTGTCCATTTCTGTAAAATCTGTCATCAGCGCTCAAGCGTTGAAAGCCAAAGAGGAGATTGGCATGACAGATTTTTACAAACTCATCCGTAATGCCCCCGAGGGACGTTTTGCCGGTATCGAGCGGCCGTATTCCGTTTCCGATGTCGAACGCCTGCGCGGCTCGGTGGCACTCCGCTACACGCTGGCCGAAATGGGAGCTCAGCGCCTGTGGCAACTTCTGCATGAGGAGGACTTCGTCAACGCGCTTGGCGCGCTTTCCGGCAACCAGGCCATGCAGATGGTGCGCGCCGGGCTGAAAGCGATCTATCTTTCCGGCTGGCAGGTCGCCGCCGACGCCAATACCGCCTCGTCGATGTATCCGGATCAATCGCTCTATCCCGCCAATGCCGGGCCGGAGCTTGCCAAACGCATCAACCGCACGCTCCAGCGCGCCGACCAGATCGAGACATCCGAAGGCGACAGGCTCTCCGTCGAGACCTGGTTTGCACCGATCGTCGCCGATGCCGAAGCTGGTTTCGGCGGGCCGCTCAACGCTTTCGAGATCATGAAAGCCTATATCGAGGCGGGCGCAGCCGGTGTTCATTTCGAGGATCAGCTTGCCTCGGAAAAGAAATGCGGCCATCTCGGCGGGAAGGTGCTGATCCCGACCGCCGCCCATATCCGCAATCTCGACGCGGCGCGGCTTGCGGCCGATGTCATGGGTGTGCCGACGCTCGTCATCGCCCGCACCGACGCAGAAGCCGCCAAGCTTCTGACCTCAGATATCGACGAGCGCGACCAGCCTTTCGTCGACTATGATGCCGGGCGAACGGTCGAGGGCTTCTATCAGGTGCGCAATGGGCTGGAACCCTGCATTGCACGCGCCGTCGCCTATGCATCGCATTGCGACCTCATCTGGTGTGAAACGTCGAAGCCGGATCTGGAGCAGGCGCGCCGCTTTGCCGAAGGCGTACACAAGGTGCATCCCGGCAAGCTGCTTGCCTACAATTGCTCGCCGTCCTTCAACTGGAAGAAAAATCTCGACGATGCGACGATCGCCAGGTTCCAGCGCGAACTCGCGGCCATGGGCTACAAGTTCCAGTTCATCACGCTCGCCGGGTTCCACCAGTTGAACTACGGCATGTATGAGCTGGCCAGCGGCTATCGCGAGCGGCAGATGGAAGCCTTTTGCGAGCTGCAGCAGGCGGAATTCGCAGCGGAACCACGCGGCTATACCGCCACCAAACATCAGCGCGAAGTCGGCACCGGCTATTTCGACGCCGTGTCGCTGGCGATATCCGGTGGCCGCGCCACGACCACGGCCATGGGAGAATCAACCGAACACGCCCAGTTCAAACCGGCTGCCGAGTAGAGGAGGAAACGACATGGCATCCATTGCGCGCGTCCGCGAACGGACGGAAGAGCAGGCAAGCAGCATGACGGACGATCAGCAAACGCTGATCCGTATGCTCGCCAACGATCTGCACAGGCTGAATCTATCGGTGATGAAGGCGGTCGAGGCCGGTGTTTCGGTGGAGCTTGTGCGCTCCGCCCGTCATCATGGCGGTGACGGAAACTGGGGAGATCTGCTGATCCCCGTCATCGTCGCCAACAGAAATTAGGCTTAAGGTCCGGTGACAAAGACCACCGGACCTACGCTATTTGACGCAATTGTCAGCAGAACGGAGTCGCGGCATAATTGAGCATATCTTCGAACGGAACTGCATATGCCCGGTTCGCCGCACGCAAAACTCGAAGTTCTGACCGATCTGATCTATGGCGCTCTCTTCGGCGAGACGTCGTGGCAAGCCTTTCTCGATGCCTTGGCCGCGACGATGCCGGATGCCAAGTCGACGTTGTTTTTCCACGATGCCATCGCGCGCACCGGCGGCCTCTCGCTTTCCTCCGGTCTCGCGGAAAAGGAAAGCGAGGCCTATAACCGCTATTACGCAGCCATCAATCCCTGGATGCCGCGCGCCGCCACCCGGCCGATCGGCCTTGGCGTGATCGCCGACCAGATGCTGCCGCGCGAGCAGCTCCTGAAGACGGAGTTCTACAGCGATTACCTTCGCTGGATCGGCTGCGAAAGCAGTGTCGGCGTGACGATCATGCGTGAACGCGGACGCTCCTTCAATCTTTCGACGCTGACCTCGTCTTCCGATCCGGATTTCAATCGCAGCAATGCCGAACTGCTCAGCGACCTGGCGCCGCATCTGCGCCGAACCTTCGATTTCATTCGCCGTGAGCACCGCGACCCTCATAATAATGAAAACGGATTGGCGCTCTTCGATGCGATCGGCGTCGGCATCGTCTATATCGGCGAGGATCAGAATATCCGCTCCATCAACAGTGCGGCTGAGAGGATGATCGCCGAGGGCGAGGCGATCGGCGTCTCCTCGACCGGGCGGATCATGATCAATGACGGCGAGCTTGCTTCGCGTCTGTCGGTGCTGCTGCGCCACCGCCTGCAGGCAGCTTCACCGGCGAGCACACTGATCAGAATGAAGAATTCCAGCTTCAAATGCACGCTGGTGAAGATGCAATCGGATTTCATCACCCAATTTCTCGAAGGACCGACGGTGGCAATGATCATCGAGCGGACGAGCGTGCCTCTGCGGCCCGATCTCAACGACGCCCTGCCGCGCATCGATCAGCTAACGGCAGCCGA
Source organism: Rhizobium sp. BK379 (assembly GCF_014193955.1). Lineage (NCBI taxonomy): Bacteria > Pseudomonadati > Pseudomonadota > Alphaproteobacteria > Hyphomicrobiales > Rhizobiaceae > Rhizobium > Rhizobium sp. BK379. The sequence goes on along the minus strand of NZ_JACIAD010000002.1, from coordinate 642,081 downwards.
AATGCGGATCGCAGCCGGCATCGCTGCGGGCCTGTCGCTGCGCGAGGTCGCACGGACGAACGATGTCAGCTACGAGACGGCGCGCTCGCACCTCAAGAACATCTATTCGAAGCTCGGGGTGAACAGCCAGGTGGGGCTCGTGCGGCGACTGATGCCGTAGCGCAATCCGGCTAGCTGCGGCTGGCGCGCTTGCCGGCGAAGAGGTCGGTGTAGCTTTTCAAAAGCTTCGTCATACGGTCGGCGACCGTCCGGATTTCCGGGCGGTGACGATCCTCGGCATTCATGACGATCCATTGGCGATGACGCAGTTCCGGCAGTTCACCGCCGCATCGCTCCAGTTCGGGATCGAGATCACCGACGAAACAGGGCAATACCGCCTTTCCCGCCCCCGCACGCACCAGATCCGGCAGGGAACGCGGACGGTTGACGGTCGCGACGATGGCCGATCCTGCATTCTGATAGGGCCAGCGCAGGTAGGAGGAGATTGCATCCTCCGCGCCGACGGCGATCCATCTGGCATCGTCCCGGCTGGCATTGCGCCTGACATAGACCGCATAGGCGACTTCGCCGAGCAGGCGGGCGGCGAGATTGCTTTCGTCCGGCTCGAAGGCACGGATGCCGATATCGCTTTCCCGGTAATTCAGGTTCGCCCTCGCTTCGCCGATGGTCAGCGCGATGCCGAACGCGTCCGCCGGCATGCGGATTGCCGAAAAATTCTCCGTCAGCAGCCAGGAGATCCATGTACCGGCCGTGATCCTGACGGTGCCCCCGCCCTCGGACGATTGCCTCCATGCGTCGACCTTGCGAGCGGCGGCCTCCATCTCCTGCAGATGATCGACGAGGATCTGGCCATCTGATGTCAGGCGGTAGCCTGTCTGGCTGCGGTGAAAGAGTGCGCGCCCGAGTTCCTGCTCCAGGTCGAGCATGCGCCGGCCGATCGTTGCCGGGCTCAAAGCAGTGGCGACGCTTGCGCCTGTCAGGCCGCCAGTGCGGGCGACGTGCAGGAAGAGCTGATAGGAATCCCAGTTACTGTTTTTCATGAGTGAAAAACATAATGGGATTTCGCCTGTTTAAGAAGCGAATTTTGATGTGTAGATCAATTGATGTCCACAAACGAAAGGACATCACGATGATTGAAAGTTTCCTGATCGCCGACATTGCCGGCCGGATGCAGCGGGCAAGATTGCTGCAGCGAACGAGACGCGACCGGATAAAGGAAGAAGACGCCTTTTACGACAACGCTGGAAGCAGCCCCCTGGTGCGATTTGCAGCCTGGCTGACGCTGCCGGCGGAGGCCGCCGGTCGCACGAAGGTGCGCCCCGGCAAAGACGAATGCGGGTATCAGGCCGCCTGTCTCACGCGGCCATGAGCGGCAGCGCCTTCGGCCAGCCGGAACTGCTCGATCAGCGCCATCAGCATGTCGGCCTCTTCCGCCAGCTGGCGGCTCGCCTGCGTGGCTTCGGCAACCATCGAGGCATTCTTCTGCGTCATCTGGTCCATCGCATTGACGGAACTGTTGACGTCCTGAAGGGCGGCGGACTGGTCGCGGCTTGCCGTGGCGATAGTCTCGACGTGACCGCTGATTGCGATGATCTCGTGGCTGATCGAGGCGAGCACGCTGCCGGTCTTCTGCACCAGTTCCGAACCTGCATTCACCTCGCGGGTCGACTGGTCAATCAGCGTCTTGATCTCCTTGGCAGCATTGGCCGAGCGCTGGGCAAGTTCACGCACTTCCTGCGCGACGACGGCAAAGCCCTTGCCTGCCTCACCGGCACGCGCTGCCTCGACACCGGCGTTCAAGGCCAGAAGGTTGGTCTGGAAGGCGATGTCGTCGATAACGACGATGATCTGTTCGATGCGCTGCGAGGCATCTTCGATGCGGCCCATCGCAGCGACCGCGTCGCTCACGACAGCACCGGAACTGTCGGCCGTCCGTTTGGTCGCGGCAACCACATTGTTTGCCTCATGGGCGCGTTCGGCCGATGAGCGGACCGTGACGGTGATCTCTTCGACGGCAGCGGCCGTTTCTTCAAGGCTTGCGGCCTGCGATTCCGTGCGTTTGGAGAGTTCGTCCGCCGAGGCCGAAACCGAACCGCTGTTGCGCTGGATGGAAGCGGCACTGGCGCGAATGCGTGTCAGCGTATCCTGAAGGCGCTCGAGCGACGTGTTGAAGTCCATGCGAAGCTGTTCGAGCCGGCCGACGAAAGGGGTTTCTATCATCTGCGAGACATCGCCCTGTGACAGGCGTCCCAGCCCCGCGGCAAGCTGATTGACGGCAAAATCGATCTGGCCGTCGAGCGTGCGCTTCTCTGCATCGTTGCGGGTGCGTTCGGCATCGTTCAGGGCTCGCTGTTCGGCTGCCTGCGTTTCCAGTTGCTGGCGAGCGACTGCGCTATCGCGGAAGAGAGCAAGCGCGCGGCCGATCGCACCGAATTCGTTCTTCTTTTCGACACAGGGAATAGCACTGGCAAGATCGCCCGAGGAAATGGCATGCACGCTCGATGTCAGCGCCTGCATCGGCTTTACGGAGCGACTGATCGCATAGAAGGCGAGCACACCAACGAGCAGCATCACCACCGCACCGACACTGAGAACCAGCATCTGCAATTGGTTCATCCGCTCATAGTAGACTTCCATGGGTATGCCGATGAAGAGGATGCCGATCGTGGAACCGGAGGGATTCTTGACCGGGAAATAACCCGTCATGAACTTGCGGCCGAAGAGGTCCGCCGGCCCGTAATAGGCATTGCCCTGAGCAAGCACGGGCTGGGCCGGATGATCGGCTGCGAGCTTCGTGCCGACAGCACGGTCGCCATTTTCCTTCTTCACATTGGTGGAGACGCGAACGTAATCGCCTCCCTGTTTTTCGAAAATGGTGGCGACACCGGCAATCGACTGCGCCGTGCGGTCAACCAGTGAATAGTCGCCGAAGGCCGGGATCTTGTCTTCGGTTACGCCTGCCAGTGCGTTGTTCATCACATCGACGCGGACATCAGCGTCGCTTGCGCCATAAAGAACCGCCATCGAACGGCTCGCATCCTTCGCATCGGAGACCGCACTCTCCATGACATAGGTGCCGAGATTGTAATAGGTCACGCCGACAATGGCCGCAGTACTGATCGCAAGCAGGAACAGCGTGATCGCAACGATCTGACGCACGATGGACGTTGAGAAGAAGAGCGGCATCTGGAACCCCTGGCAAACACAACTGGTATCGGGTTCATAAGAATGCGTTAGGGAAAATTTTCCCTTAACGCAGGGGTGCCGGAGGCACTTTACTTGGCTTTTTTCAAATTTAGTATGACTTGATGAGCACAGAAGTGGCCGGGAGGGAAGAAAAATTTCAATCTTCCGATTTTTTGCGCAATCTATGCGCGATTTTATCGAGAAACAAAAACGGCCCCGAAACCGGGGCCGTTGGTCTTAAAGGCTGAATGTCGGATCAGGCGGCGCGATACATATGCATGTCGCTGTCGCCGTCGATCTTGAACTGCTGCACGAGGTGCAGCAACGCGTCTGCCTCGTTTGCGAGCTCGCGGCTTGCTGCAGTGGTTTCTTCCACCATTGCAGCGTTCTGCTGGGTCATCTGATCCATCTGGTTGACAGTGGAGTTGACTTCCTGCAGCGCGCTCGACTGGTCGTGGCTTGCGCGGGCGATCATTTCGACGTGCTGGCTGATCGTGACGATCTGGGCACTGATCTTCGCAAGAACCGTGCCCGTTTCCTGTACGAACTGCGAACCGGAATTGACCTCGTTCGTCGATTTGTTGATGAGACCCTTGATCTCCTGCGCGGCAGCGGCAGAGCGCTGGGCAAGCTCGCGCACTTCCATGGCGACGACGGCAAAACCCTTGCCGGCTTCACCGGCGCGAGCCGCCTCGATACCGGCATTGAGTGCGAGCAGGTTGGTCTGGAAGGCGATCTCGTCGATGACGCCGATGATCTGCTCGATCTGGCGCGATGCGTCTTCGATGCGGCCCATCGCATCGATCGCGTTGTTGACGACGACGGCGGAGTCGTCGGCGCTGCGCTTGGCCTGGCGGACGATCTGATCGGCATCCTTGGCGCGTTCGGCGGAGGAGCGGACAGTGACGGTGATCTGGTCGACGGCGGCGGCGGTTTCTTCCAGTGATGCAGCCTGCTGCTCGGTACGCTTGGCGAGATCCTCGGAGGACTGGGCCATCTGGTTGCCGTTGCCCTGGATCATCTGCACGTTGTCGCGGATCTGGCTCATGGTGGCCTGCAGGCGCATCATCGAGCCGTTAAAATCCTGACGGAGCTGTTCGAGACGGCCGATGAAGGGCGTGTCGATCGTCGTCGAGATATCGCCCTGCGACATGCGCTCGAGACCGGCGGCAAGCGCGTTGACTGCATACTCGATCTGACGGTCCATCTCGCGCTTTTCGGCATCGTTGCGCTGACGCTCATGCTCGGCGGCCTGACGCTCTTCGTCGCTCTGCTCCTCGATGCGGATCTTGGAGATGGCATTTTCCTTGAAGATGCCGAGTGCGCGGGCCATGTCGCCGATTTCGTCGTAACGCTTCTCACCTGAGATGCTGGTGTCGAGCGCTCCTTCGGCGATGCGGCGCATGGCGGCGGTGATCTGGGCGATCGGCCGCTGCAGCGTCAGTACCAGCGCAATGCCGCCGACGATGGAAACCAGGATGCCGAGTGCGGTCGTGCCGACGGAGATGCTGTTGGCCTGATCACGCTCGGTCCCGGCCGACTGTTTCTGCTCTTCCGCGAAGCTCGTCAGCTGACCCCAGACACCATCGAGTTGCTGGCGTGCGGCGACGTAATCGCTCGTACGCTGATTGATCACATCGACAAGGCTCTGTGCGCCCTTGTCCATCGAGGCGAGAGCGGGCGTAATCGCGTCGACAATATCACCGGCGAAATTCATGCCCTTGGCGCTGGCCTGAAGGGTATTGAGCATGGTGTTGAGCGTGGCGATTTCCTGGTTCAGCCGAACGCGATTTTCCTTGCTCGGCTTGGCATTGAAATCGGCAAGCACGAGCTGCAGCGAATAGATGGAGCTTTCAAGGCGCCGTGTATCTTCCAGAACCGAGTTGGTCTGGGCGATGCGGCTGTCGAGCTCCACGAACGTTGTCGTCGCTTCACGCATCATCTGCGTGGCGGTGAGCTGAGTGTAAGTCGACATCTGGCGGAAGCGGGAAACAAGACGGCCGAGATTTGCAACGCCGTCGTCCGTGCCAGCCTCGGGCGCCGCCGCCTGAGCCTTCAGGTCGCTAACGGTCTGCGCCATGGACTGCGTCATGCTCTTCTGGTTCTGCGGGACGGAGATTTCGATCATGCGCTGCGCCTTGATGATCTGAGGCAGCGCATCGGTCACGACCTTCAGCTTGTCAGGCGAAGTCTGGGCCTTGTTGAAATCATTCATGGCGGCTGCGAGCGCATCGCCGCCCTTCAGCAGACGATCGGCAGCGCGCAGCGTTGCCGTCGCGTTGCCTTCGTCGGTACGGATGTTTTCTTCCAGCTGCTTGGCATCGTAGCTGACGTTGAAGCGGTTGGTGATCATCACCTTCTGGGCGTCATCGATCTGCTTGCGAAGAGCCATTTCCTGTTCGTGCAGGGTCCAGAGCTTGCCGACGGTATCCGAAATGCCGTTGGTTCCCTCGATCGCCGCCTGCAGGTTATCATGGCCGGAATTGTCGCCGATCTGCGCCATGGTGGCGTCCAGCGTCTGTCCCTGCGCCTTGATGTCGGCATAGAGCTTGTCGCGCGCTTGTTCGTTGGTGGTCTGCAGGAAGTCGTCCATCGAGGCGTAGAGATCCTTGAACCCACTCAGCGACTGGAGAACGCTGTTGGAAATCTCCATCCGGCCCTGCAGCAGACCGGATGCATAAAGGCCGGTCAGACCGACGGCGGATATGGTGACGACGAAAGGCAGAACAAAAATCAGAACCTTTGTCTGAATCTTGAAACGAGAAAGAATCTTGTCAATGAACATGGCGCGCCGTGCCTTTCATACACCACTCCTCCCGCCGGCAGCCTTCTGGCGCCAGCCGGGTGCATATCGAGCTGATCTACTAACAGTTGGGAAGACCCTGGAACGGGCGGCAATCATTGCCAGTTCATTTCCGGCCGGGCCGGAAATACCCAAATATTCGTCTACAATGTGTCAGATTAGATATTAATTTTCGGATAAGCGGTGAGAGCGCGTTAGCCGTGATCGCACAATAGTTGCAAATTGCACGCTGCGGAATCGCGATATATCAGTCGCGACACCGAACATTTCCATTTCAAGCTGCGGAAAGATCAGATGAAGTGGGAAAGAAGAACTGCAATGCAGGCGGCGGTTGCGCCGGCGGCGAGCATCAGATAGCGCAGAGTTACGAGCTTCGTATCAGGCTTTGCCTGGGCAATTGCAATGGCGCGGGCGCGTCGAGTGTTTCTGTTCATTGCGAAACCTCACTTCTGTCTAAACACAACAATCCAACAAAACGGCTTGTCGGTAAAGCTTAATTTAGGAACGACTTTGCCAACCTGCCATTGAGACAGGATGGCGCAGGCAATCTTAAGAAGTCTTGAATCGGCAAAAAGGTTTCACGCCTACAAATATTGGCATTTACAATGTCTCACCGGCGGCAAATCCGGAGGCCCAGGCCCACTGGAAATTATAGCCGCCGAGCCAGCCGGTCACATCGACACATTCGCCAATGAAATAAAGGCCGGGAACATCTTTCGCCTGCAGGCTGCGTGAATCCAGGGCGGCCGTATCGATGCCACCGAGCGTGACTTCCGCGGTGCGGTAGCCTTCGGAGCCGGAAGGCTTCAAGGACCAGTTCTGTGCGGCATCTGCCAGCCTGGTCAGCAGCTTGTCGGAGAGGTCGGCCATGTTGCCGATGACGCCCTCGCGCTCGACGATATGTTGCGCGAGGCGCTTCGGCAGGATCTCGCCGAGCGCGGTCTGCGCGGACTGACGTCCGTTTACCTGTTTCGCCTTTTTCAGGTGCGCGGCGATATCGATATCCGGCTCGATGTCAACGGTGATCGCATCGCCCTCCCGCCAGTAGGAAGAAATCTGCAGGATGGCTGGACCACTGAGGCCGCGGTGAGTGAAGAGCAGGGCTTCGCGAAAGGCGGTCTTGCCATGACGGATTTCGGCTGGCGCGGAAATACCTGAAAGCGGCGCGATGCTCTCGAGCAGGATTGAATCAAGCGTGAGAGGCACAAGGGCGGGGCGGGTCTCGGTAATAGCCAGGCCGAACTGCTCGGCAATGCGATAGGCAAAACCGGTCGCTCCCATCTTCGGAATGGATTTTCCGCCGGTCGCGATGACGAGCGAGGAAGCTTCGAACAGGCCTTCCGATGTCGCAATGCGGAAGCCGCCGTCAGTCTTTTCAACGCCCGATATTTCGACACCGAGATGCCAGGCAGCGCCCGCTGCGCGCATCTCGTCGAGAAGCATGAAGATGATGTCCTTGGCGCTGTTGTCGCAGAAAAGCTGGCCAAGCGTCTTTTCATGCCAGGCAATGCCGTGACGATCCACCATGGCAACGAAATCGGCCGGGGTGAAACGGGCAAGCGCCGACTTGCAGAAATGCGGATTGGCGGAGAGGAAGTTCTTCGGGCCGGCATTGATATTGGTGAAGTTGCAGCGGCCGCCGCCGGAAATTCGGATCTTCTCGCCCGGCGCGCGGGCGTGGTCCAGCACGGTGACGGAGCGACCACGCTGTCCGGCGCGGATGGCGCACATCATGCCCGCGGCACCCGCCCCGATGACGATCACATCGCTCTTGTGCCGCACAATCCGTTTTCCCTGCTGAAATCGCGTCTTCTTTTTCCATCAGAGGGCGAAAGTCAACGCCTTTGCCCCCCTCGCCAATTGCCAAACTCCGGTTATGATGGCGCTACGATCAACGCAAACCGGTGTGTCATGTCCCCAAAAAAGACGACGCTGAAGCCTGCCAGAAACGTACCCGCCTCGAAGAAATCCCCTCCCGATCCCGGATCTCTGCGCGGTGTTGCGAACTGGAAGGAAGCGGCGCAGTGGCTGAGGGCACGCGGTATCGAAGACATTGAATGCATCACGCCGGACCTTGCCGGCGTGCCGCGCGGCAAGATGATGCCGTCCTCCAAGTTCACCTCAAACACATCGCTCGCACTGCCTTCGGCGATCTACCGTCACACGATATCGGGCGAATATCCCGAGGAGACCGAAAGCTTCCGCTATGAGCCGCGCGACAGCGACCTGAAGCTCGTGCCCGACCTTTCCACCCTGTCCGTGGTTCCCTGGGAAACCGACCCGACCGCGCAGGTCATCTGCGACATCGTCAATTCCGACGGCCAGGAAGTTCCCTACACGCCGCGCAACGTATTGAAGCGCATTCTCAGCCTCTATGCCGAGCGCGGCTGGAAGCCGATCGTAGCGCCGGAAATCGAATTCTACCTGGTCGCCACGAATGACGACCCGGACTATCCGCTGCATCCGCCCAAGGGACGTTCAGGTCGTTCAATTCTCGGCGGCCAGGGCTATTCGATCGCCGGCATCAACGAGTTCGACGAACTGATCGACGACATCTACCACTTCTCGGAGAAGCAGGGCCTCGAGATCGATACGCTGATCCACGAGGAGGGACCGGCGCAGCTCGAAATCAACCTCCGTCACGGCAATCCGATCGAACTTGCCGACCAGGTGTTTCTCTTCAAGCGCACGATCCGCGAGGCAGCGCTGAAGCACAATATCTATGCCACCTTCATGGCAAAGCCGATGCAGGGCCAGCCGGGCTCGGCGATGCATATCCACCAGTCTGTCGTCGACATCGCGAGCGGCAAGAACGTCTTCTCGAACAATGATGGTTCGGCCTCGAAGGAATTCTTCCACTTCATCGGCGGCATGCAGAAATACGTGCCGAGCGCGCTTGCCATGCTGGCGCCTTACGTGAATTCCTACCGGCGCCTGCAGCCGGATATGTCCTGCCCGGTCAATAATGCCTGGGGTTACGACAACCGCACGACGGCCTTCCGTGTGCCGGTCTCCGATCCGCAGGCGCGGCGCGTGGAGAACCGCCTGCCGAGCTCGGATGCCAATCCGTATCTGGCGCTCGCTGCCTCGCTTGCCTCCGGTCTGCTCGGCATCATGAAGGAAATCGAGCCCACGGCTCCGACCGAGGATGCCGCCAACGAAGGCTCGATCGACCTGCCGCGCGGCCTTCTGGAAGCCGTGGCACTGCTGGAAGACGAGCCGGCTTTCGAAGAGGTCTTCGGCGCAGAGTTCATCGGGCTTTATGCCGGCGTGAAGCGGGGCGAGTTCGAAACTTTCATGCAGGTGATCAGCCCCTGGGAGCGGGAATTCCTCCTCCTGAACGTGTGAGGCTTCGCCATGACGCAAGAGACATGGCAAAGCCCCATTGCCCCAGGCGTCTCCTGGTATCAGGCAACGGTCGGCGAGCGGCCGGATTATCCGGCACTCGACGGCTCCAGGCAGTGTGACGTCGCCATTATCGGCGGCGGCTACACGGGCCTTCAGGCCGCCTATAATCTCGCCAGGGCTGGTGTTTCGGTGACGCTCATCGAGGGCAGCAGGCTCGGCGACGGCGCCTCCGGGCGCAATGGCGGCCAGCTCGGCACCGGCCAGCGTTGGTGGCCGGAAGAGATGGAGGAGAAGATCGGCTACGAGCGCTCCAAGGCGCTATTCGATCTTGCCGAAGATGCCAAGCGGCACCTCATGGATTTTGCGACCGAGCACCAGATCGATATGGACTATGTGTCCGGTCAGCTCAGCGTCGCCCACAAGGAAAGCTACAAGCGGTACTATTACGAGAATGCGGAAATCGCGGCCTTCCGCTACGACTATCCGCATCTGCGTTTCATGGACCGCGAAGAGACGCAGGAGCGGCTTGGTTCCAAACGCTTCTATTGCGGGGTACGCGATACCGGCACCGGCCATATCCATCCGCTGAAGCTGCTGATCGGCCTTGGCAGGGTGGCAGCCAATGCCGGGGCCGATATCTTCGAAATGACCAAGGCAAAGTCGATCGAAGAGCGCAGCGGCAAGGTCGTTATCGAAACCGAACGCGGCACGATCACTGCCAACAGGGCGCTGATTGCCTGTAACGGCCATATCGGCAATCTGGAGCCGATCACGGCCAGCCATGTCATGCCGATCCGCTCTTTCATCGGCGCGACTGTGCCGCTTGACCGGTTCCCTAATGTGATACCGGGCGGCGAAGCGGTGGCGGATTCGCGGTTCGTCGTGCGCTATTTCCGCAAATTGAAGGACGGACGGCTGCTCTTTGGCGGGCGGGAGGCCTACACGGCCGACAATCCGCGCGACATTTCGCAGCATATCCGCCGGCAGATCGCCGAAATCTACCCCGCGCTCAAGGATATCGAGATCACCCATGCCTGGGGCGGCTCGGTCGGCATCACCATGCCGCGCCAGCCCTTCGTGCGCGAAGTCATGCCGGGCGTCACCTCGATCGGCGGTTATTCCGGCCACGGCGTCATGCTGTCAAATTACTGTGGCAAGCTTTACGCAGAAATGGTGCTGGGGAAATCGGCCGATCTCGATCTGTTCAAGGCGCTCGATATCCCTGCCTTTCCGGGCGGCGCGCGCATGCGGGCGCCGCTGCTTTTCCTTGCCTTGTCGTGGTTTGCCCTCCGCGACAAGTTTTAGTTCGATTGCGGATTTCCTCACCGGACAATTCGCTCTAAAACCGATGTCCGACAGATTCATTGCACCGCACACTGGCTTTTTTAAATCGATTAGATTAAAACGGCCACCAACCAAGCCTGATTGAGAGACAAGCTCATGAGCAGCCAGATCATTCCCGTTGAGCCTTTTGATTACGTCGTCTTTGGCGGCAGCGGCGACCTTGCCGAACGCAAGCTTCTGCCGGCGCTTTATCATCGCCAGATCGAGGGCCAGTTCTCGGAGCCGACCCGTGTCATCGGCGCTTCGCGCAGCCCGCTTTCGCATGAAGAATACCGCAAGTTCGCCAAGGATGCGCTCAAGGAGCACCTGAAGAAGGGCGAATATGACGAGGCCGAAGTCGAGAAATTCTGCTCCCGTCTCTTCTATGTTTCCGTCGATGCCCGTACCGATACCGGCTGGGACGTGCTGAAGAAGCTGCTCGACGAGGGCAAGGACCGCGTGCGCGCCTTCTACCTCGCTGTTGCTCCGGGCATTTTCGGCGACATTTCGCAGAAGATCCACGACCACAAGCTGATTACCAAGTCGACCCGTATCGTCGTCGAAAAGCCGATCGGCCGCGATCTGGCTTCGGCCCTGCAGCTCAACGACAATATCGGCCGCGTCTTCAAGGAAGAGCAGATCTTCCGCATCGACCACTATCTCGGCAAGGAGACGGTGCAGAACCTGATGGCGCTGCGCTTCGCCAACGCGCTCTATGAGCCGCTCTGGAACGCCAATTATATCGACCATGTGCAGATCACCGTTGCCGAAGCCGTCGGCCTCGAGGGCCGCGCCGGTTATTACGACACCGCCGGCGCGCTGCGCGACATGGTACAGAACCACATCCTGCAGCTTCTCTGCCTGACCGCGATGGAAGTCCCCTCCTCGATGGATTCGGAAGCCGTTCGCGATGAGAAGCTCAAGGTTCTGCGCGCGCTGAAGCCGATCAACGCGTCCAATGTCGAGCAGGCGACGGTTCGCGGGCAGTACCGCGCCGGCGCTTCCGGCAGCGGTCCGGTCAAGGGCTATCTGGAAGAGCTGGAAGGCGGCGTTTCCAACACGGAAACCTTCGTCGCCATCAAGGCCGAGATCAACAACTGGCGCTGGGCGGGCGTTCCCTTCTACATCCGCACTGGAAAGCGCCTCGCCGGCCGCGTTTCGGAAATCGTCATCACCTTCAAGTCGATCCCGCACTCGGTCTTCGACCAGGCCGCCGGCCGCATCAGCCAGAACCAGCTGATCATCCGCCTGCAGCCGGATGAAGGCGTCAAGCAGTCGCTGATGATCAAGGATCCGGGCCCGGGCGGCATGCGCCTGCGGAATGTCTCGCTCGACATGAGCTTCGCCCAGGCCTTCAACGTCCGTAACCCGGATGCCTACGAGCGTCTGCTGATGGACGTTATCCGCTCCAACCAGACGCTGTTCATGCGCCGTGACGAAGTCGAAGCGGCATGGCAGTGGGTCGATCCGATCCTCAAGGGTTGGGAATCCACCGGCCAGCAGGTGCAGGGCTATACGGCCGGCACCTGGGGTCCAAGCCAGGCCATCGCGCTGATCGAGCGTGACGGCCGCACCTGGCACGACGACATCTAAGTCCAAGGGTCCGAAGATATGGCATCGACACTGCATTCCTTCGCTAACGCCGCCGAACTTGCCGCCAGCCTTGCAGACAAGGTCTCCAGCGTCCTTTCGGCAGCCATCGCAGCGCGCGGAGCGGCAAGCATCGCCGTTTCCGGCGGCTCCACGCCGAAAGCCTTCTTCCAGGCGCTTTCGACGCGCGATATCGACTGGGCCAAGGTGACGATCACGCTTGTCGACGAACGTTTCGTTCCCGCCGACAATCCGCGTTCGAACCACCTGCTGGTCGATGCCAATCTTCTTCAAAACAAGGCGAAAGCGGCACGTTTCGTGCCGCTTTACCAGCCCGCCGCCTCCGTCGAGGAGGCTGCGAAGCTTGCAACGGTAAAGAGTGCGGAGATCGGCATCCCCTTCGATGTCGTCATTCTCGGCATGGGCGGCGACGGCCACACGGCCTCGTTCTTCCCCGGCGGCAACAATCTGAGCGTTGCGCTCGATGCCAGGACACCGCGCGGCATCATCACCATGGACGCGGAAGGGGCTGGCGAACCGCGCCTGACCTTCACGTTCTCCGCACTGCAAGATGCCAAACTGCTCATTCTCCACATTGAGGGCGAAGGCAAAAAAGACGTTCTCGCCAAGGCAGAAGGCACAGGCGAAGAGGCAGACATGCCGATCCGCGCCATTCTGCGCCGGGCCACTTCCCCGGTCGAGATCTACTGGGCTCCCTGATAGGGCCTTACAGCCGCCGAAGCCGGCGAACAGAACATTGACGAACCAAAACAAGGCAGGGATTTTCCATGTCCGCTCACGCACGCATTGCTGCGATCACGAATCGCATTGTCGAACGCTCGAAGCCGACCCGCGAGCGCTACCTGGAACGCCTGCGCGCTGCCGCCTCAAAGGGCGTCAACCGTTCGGTTCTCGGCTGCGCCAACCTCGCCCATGGCTTTGCCATCTGTTCCCCCGCCGAGAAGGATGCGCTTGCGGGCGACCGTGTGCCCAATCTCGGTATCATCACCGCCTATAATGACATGCTCTCGGCCCACCAGCCGTTCGAGACCTATCCGGCGATCATCCGCGAAGCCGCTGCCCAGGCCGGCGGCATCGCTCAGGTCGCAGGCGGCGTGCCGGCAATGTGTGACGGCGTCACCCAGGGCCAACCCGGCATGGAGCTCTCGCTCTTCTCGCGTGACCTTATCGCCATGGCAGCGGGTGTCGGCCTGTCGCACAACATGTTCGATGCCGCCCTCTTTCTCGGCGTCTGCGACAAGATCGTCCCCGGTCTGATGATCGCCGCCCTCTCCTTTGGCCACCTGCCGTCGATCTTCATTCCAGCCGGCCCGATGACGACGGGCCTGGCGAACGACGAGAAGTCGCGCGTGCGCCAGCTCTTCGCCGAGGGCAAGGTCGGCCGTGCCGAACTGCTGGAAGCTGAATCCAAGTCCTATCACGGCCCGGGCACCTGCACCTTCTACGGTACGGCCAATTCCAACCAGATGCTTATGGAGATCATGGGCTTCCATATGCCCGGCTCCTCCTTCATCAACCCAGGCACTCCTTTGCGCGAAGCGCTGACCCGAGAGGCCACCAAGCGGGCGCTCGCCATCACAGCACTCGGCAACGAATTCACGCCGGCCGGCGAGATGATCGACGAACGTTCGATCGTCAACGGCGTCGTCGGCCTGCATGCGACGGGCGGTTCGACGAACCACACGATGCACCTTGTCGCCATGGCTCGCGCCGGCGGTATCGTGCTGACCTGGCAGGATATTGCCGAGCTTTCGGAACTGGTGCCGCTGCTTGCCCGCGTCTATCCGAACGGGCTTGCGGACGTGAACCATTTCCAGGCAGCCGGCGGCATGGGCTTCCTCATCAAGGAACTGTTGAAGCAGGGTCTCGTGCACGACGATGTACGCACCGTCTTCGGTCACGGGCTGCAGGCCTATACGGTCGATGCGCAGCTCGGCGAAAACGGCGCCGTCGTGCGCCAGCCCTCGCCGGAGAAGAGCCACGATCCGAAGGTGCTCGCCAGCATCGAAACGCCTTTCCAGGCGAATGGCGGGTTGAAGATGCTGCGCGGCAATCTCGGCAAGGCGGTCATCAAGATCTCCGCCGTCAAGGCGGAGCGCCATATCATCGAGGCGCCGGCAATCGTGTTCCATAGCCAGCAAGAACTGCAGGACGCCTTCAAGGAGGGCAAGCTCAACCGCGATTTCGTCGCTGTCGTGCGCTTTCAGGGACCGAAGGCCAACGGCATGCCGGAACTGCACAAGCTGACCCCACCACTCGGCGTGCTGCAGGATCGCGGTTTCCGCGTGGCGTTGCTGACCGACGGGCGCATGTCCGGTGCATCCGGCAAGGTTCCGGCGGCAATCCATGTCACGCCCGAAGCTGTCGATGGTGGCCCGATCGCCCGCATCAAGGACGGCGACATCATCCGTCTCGATGCGATCAGGGGCACGCTCGAAGTTCTCGTCGATGCTGCTGATATGGCCGAACGCGAACCTGTTACGATCGATCTTTCGGACAATGAATTTGGCATGGGCCGCGAGCTTTTCGCGCCGTTCCGCCACGCGGTCGGACCGTCCGACCAGGGTGCCAGCGTGCTCTTCCACGCGCACTGACATCCCTCATCGATGCAAAAGAAAAACCCGCGGCCGAAACCGCGGGTTTTTCATATCCAGCGAGACGCGAGACTGTTACGCGCGGATATCGAGGACGTAATCCTTGTGAGCCGGGTGCGTGCTGTAGACGAAGATCTTGTTCAGTTCTTTCTGCGTCAGCAGGCGCAGGAAGCGAACCTCGATCGTGTTATTCGGGAAAGTCTTCATCAAGAGGCAGCCAACCTTGGTGATGCGGGCATCCGGAATATCCAGGTAGAACTGTTTTGGCAGCGTATACTGCGTGAGGATCGCCAGGATCGCGCTGCTCATGGATATACGGACGATATCGCAGCGGCGCGAGGCGGCATGCATGACGCCCTTTTCCGTATATTCGATACGCGCGGCGTTCATCGTGTCTTCCATCTTGAACCGCGATTCGCGGTCGTACATGAAAGATTCTTCCTTCGCCAGGAAGTGCGATTTCGCAGGTGTTGGATTCGATGCGGCCATGGCCTTAGTCCCCTCAGTCTTGATGAGAAAAAGGCTAGCACCGCATGTTTAACAGAAAGTGAGAATCCTTCCCCTTGGCAGTCTCAGGAGGAAGGATTCCACCAAAAATGGATGATCATTTCCTATAGGTGTGACCGGCCGCATCGAAGAGGTGCAGTTTCTGCCGGTCGGCCACGAAATGCATCTTCTGGCCGCGCTTTACATCGAAGACTCCGGGCAGCTTGACGATGATCGGCTCACCCTGGACCAAGCCTTCAATGTACAGAAGCGTCACTTCGCCGAGCTGCTCGACGATCGAGACTTCGCCCTCGAACAGATAGTCTTCACTGGGATCGGCGATGCGCAGGTCTTCCGGGCGAACGCCGAAGCTTGCCTGCTTGCCCTTTTCCGATGCCGCAGTGGCGATATCGAGCGTCACGGACTTGCCGCCGGTCAGCGTCACCGTCGTCGTGGCACCGGCATCGGTGATCGTTGCCGGGATGATATTCATGGCCGGCGAGCCGATGAACTTTGCGACGAACAGGTTTGCCGGTCGCTCGTAAAGCTCCAGCGGTGCGCCCACCTGCTCGATATTGCCGGCGGAAAGAACGACGATTCGGTCCGCCAGCGTCATCGCCTCGACCTGGTCGTGCGTGACATAGATCATCGTCGTATCGGCCATCTGCTCGTTGAGCCGCGCGATCTCGATACGGGTCGCGACGCGCAGTGCCGCATCGAGGTTCGAGAGCGGCTCGTCGAAGAGGAAGACCTTCGGATTGCGGCAGATGGCGCGGCCGATCGCCACGCGCTGACGCTGGCCGCCCGAGAGCGCCTTCGGCAGGCGGTCGAGATATTTGGTCAACTGCAGGCTTTCGGCGGCAGCCCGCACGCGGCGGTCGATCTCCTGCTTGCTCTCGCCTGCGATCTTCATGCCAAAGGCCATGTTGTCGAAAACAGTCATATGCGGGTAGAGCGCGTAGGACTGGAACACCATGGCAATGCCGCGCTTGGAGGGCGGCACGTCATTGACCAGCATGCCGTCGATATACATCTCCCCGCCGGTGATGTTTTCCAGGCCGGCGATCATGCGCAGCAAGGTGGACTTGCCGCAGCCGGAGGGGCCGACGAAAACGATGAATTCGCCCTGGTTGATTTCCAGATCGATGCCGTGGAGCACGTCCACGGAGCCGTAGGATTTGCGGATATCCTTAAGCGTCAGTCCAGTCATTTTCCTCTCCCCTCCTGATCCTTAAGCGAGGCGGGCGAAATACGCCCCCCAGGCCGGAATATCGATCCTGTCGCCGTAATTGTTGCTGTTAAAGCCGTGCCCCGTCAAAGCTTGCCACTCGCCCGCCGGCAGGGTGACATTGCTTTCTGCCGGCCCCATGTTGAAGATGCAGAGCAGCGTCTCATTGCCGTATTCACGTGTGAAGACCAGGGCATCGCCCTGCGGATCCTCGAACTCGATTTCGCCCTTGGCGAAAGCCGGATGCTGCTTGCGAAAGGCGAGGAAGCGGCGGTAGTGCTCGAGCACGGAATTCTCGTCGCCCTGCTGCACGCTGACGGCGCGCAGGATGTGCTCGACCGGAACCGGCAGCCAGGGTTTCACCGTCGAGAAGCCGCCCTGTGCGACCTGGCTGTCCCAGACCATGGGCGTGCGGCAACCGTCACGCCCCTTGAACTCCGGCCAGAACTGGATGCCGTAGGGGTCCTGCAGATCCTGATAGGCGAGATCGGCTTCGGTGAGAGCGAGTTCCTCACCCTGATAAAGGCAGACCGAACCGCGCAGCGTCATCAACAGCGAAGCGTAGAGCTTGGCAAAGGAATCGTGGTCGGCAACCAGCGCGCCCCAGCGGCTGACATGGCGCATGACGTCATGGTTCGAGAAAGCCCAGCAGGCCCAGCCATCGGGAGCGGCGGCGTCGAAATCCTTCATGACTTCCTCGACGCGCTCCGGCGTCAGCGGATCGGGCGCCAGGAATTCGAAGGCATAGCACATGTGCATCTTGTCATTGCCGGAGGTGTATTCGCCGACGATTTCGAGGCCACGCTGGCTGTCGCCCACTTCGCCGACGGCGGCAATGGCGGGAAACTCTTCCAGTACGGCGCGGAAGCGCTTCAGGAATTCGAGGTTCTCAGGGCGATTCTTGTCGTAGAGATGCTCCTGGAAATTATAGGGGTTCACGGCAGGCGCGGTGGACGCATTGCGGCGTTCCGGGGCAAGCGCCGGATTGTCGCGCAGAAGCTTGTCGTGGAAATAGAAGTTGATCGTGTCGAGGCGGAAGCCGTCGACGCCGCGCTTCAGCCAGAAACGGACGACATCAAGCAGGCGGTCCTGAACCTCGGGATTATGCAGGTTCATATCCGGCTGCGAGGTCAGGAAGTTGTGCATGTAATATTGCATGCGCGTCGGATCCCAGGCCCATGCGGAACCGCCGAAGATCGACAGCCAGTTGTTCGGCGGCGTGCCGTCCGGCTTGGCATCGGCCCAGACATACCAGTCGGCCTTGGCATTGGTCTTGCTCGTGCGGCTTTCGACGAACCAGGGATGCTGGTCGGAAGAATGCGAGATGACGAGGTCGATCATCACCTTGATGCCGAGACGGTGGGCTTCCGCTATCAGCGTGTCGAAATCGATCAGCGTACCGAAGATGGCGTCGACGTTTTCGTAGTCCGAGACGTCGTAACCGAAGTCACGCATCGGCGAGGTAAAAAAGGGCGAAATCCAGATGGCGTCGGCGCCGAGATTGGCGACATGCGGCAAGCGGGCGGTGATGCCCTTCAGGTCGCCGATGCCGTCGCCGTTCGAATCCTGGTAGGAGCGCGGATAGATCTGATAGATCACCGCGCCGCGCCACCAGTCCTTGTCGGCGGTCAGATTGGATTGGGAAGCCACACTCATGGAATATCCTGTCTAAGCTTAAGTCTTGGGATGGATCAGCCTCCCTTGACCGACCCCGCCAGCAGGCCGCGCACCAGATAACGCTGCAGCGAGAAGAAGACGAGCAGCGGTATGATGATGGTGACGAAGGCTGACGCCGTCAGGATTTCCCAATTGCCGCCGCGCGAGCCAAGCAGCGCATTCAGCGCTCCTGTCAGCACGAGGTGGTCCTTGTCGGTGCCGAGGAAGACCATGGCCACAAGCAGGTCGTTCCACACCCACAGGAACTGGAAGATCGCGAAGGATGCAAGCGCGGGGAAGGACAGAGGCAAAACGATGCGGGTGAAGATCTCGAAGTCGCTGGCGCCATCGACGCGGGCGGATTCGATGATCTCCTTGGGCAGGCCGGCAATATAGGCCCGCAAGAGATAGATGGCGAGCGGCATGCCGAAGGCGGTGTGCGCCAGCCAGATGCCGGGATAGGTCTTCGACGGCTGGCCGATCGCGGTGCCGATCTCGTTATAGAGACGCAAGAGCGGGATGAGCGACATCTGCAGCGGCACGACGATGAGGCCGACGACGAGTGCAATGAGAAGCGCGCGGCCGGGGAATTCCATCCAGCTCAGCGCGTAGGCGGCAAAAGCGGCGATCAGGATAGGGATGATGGTCGCCGGAATGGTCACTGTCAGAGAGTTGATGAAGGACTGGCCGATACCCTCGCTCGTCAGAACGGTCTTATAGTTCGCGAGCGTGAATTCCGGCGGAGCCGATGCCGCGACATAGATGCGGCGCGGACGTTCATCAGGCGAAAAGGCGACATTCTTCATGTAGCGGTAGCTGCCGTCGCTGTTGATGACCAAGCTTTCGCCCTCGCCGAGGTCGGCGGTCTGACCAGCCTCGAAAGCCGAAGGCTGCTGCACACGTACGCCGAAGGCCTTGACCGAGCGGCCAGGCTGATCGGCCAGCACGTTGCCCGTGATCACATAGATATCGCCTTCCTGCTTTGCCTGATCGGGGGTGCCGAGGCGTGCGGCCACAGTCTGCGTGGAACCGGCAAAGGCGGTCCACCAGCCGGAAACGGTGATCTGGTCCTTGTCGCGCAGCGCACTGACGAAGATGCCGAGGGTCGGCACCAGCCAGATGATGACGATGACGAGAACGCAGAAGTGGACGAAAAGACGGGCCGGGCCGATCTTGAAGTAGCTTGCAGCTCTCGTCATCTCAGCGTCCCTTCAGTTCGGCATTGGCGCGGCGCACGTTCCACACCATGATCGGCGTGACGGCGAGCATGATGATGATGGCGATGACAGCGCTTCGGCCGGAATCGCCGCCGCCGCGGAACAGCCAGTTGAACATCAGGTTCGCCAGCACCATGGTCTGCCACTGGCCGTTGGTCATGGTGAGCACGATGTCGAAGACCTTGAGGACGAGGATGGTGATCGTCGTCCAGACGACGGCGATCGTGCCCCAGATCTGCGGCACCATGATGCGCCAGAAGATCTGCCAGCCATTGGCGCCATCGATGACAGCTGCCTCGATCGTCTCCTCCGGGATACCGCGCAATGCGGCCGAGAGGATCACCATGGCAAAGCCGGTCTGGATCCAGACCAGGATTACCATCAGGAAGAAATTGTTCCAGAAAGGAACGGAAATCCAGACCTCAGGCGTGCCGCCGAATGTCTGCACGATGGCGTTCAAAAGGCCAATCTGCACATCGTTGCCGCCGCGGTATTCATAGATGAACTTCCAGATGACGGAAGCGCCGACGAAGGAGATCGCCATCGGCATGAAAACGATGCTCTTGGCGATATTGCCCCACCAGATGCGGTCGGTCATGACGGCGATGACAAGGCCGAAGAAGGTGCAGCAGGCGGGCACGACGGCCAGCCAGAGAATGTTGTTGAAGATCGACTGGCGGAATTCGCGGTCGTTCAGGGCCCAAAGGTAGTTCTGCGCACCGACGAACTCGTTGCCCGACCGGTCGTAGAAGGACAGGATGAAGGTCGCGACCACAGGATAGACGAGGTAGACGACCAGCAGAAAAAGCGCTGGGAAGAGAAACAGCCAGGGCCGGATCATCGCGCGCCGGTTCAGGTTGCGTGAAGCCTGACGGATATCACCGTCCTTCACCGGCAAGGCGAGATCGAGGATCTTGTTCGAGAAAAAGAAATAGGCCGAACATGCGAAAACGGCGACGACCACGACGCCCAAAGCGGACACTATCTGCGACAGCATTTCGTCCCTCCCCTGCTTCCCTGTCTTATTTTGAAGGGTTAATGCCGGACACCGTCAATATTGCTTGTGGGTTTGACCACAGGATCCGGCACAACCGGGCTCCCCCTCTGGAGCCCGGCCGTTCATTCCGGTGATGCCGCCGGTCGCCCGGCGGCACGAAATGGCAGGAAATTACTTGATGCCGTCCCAGGCGCTCTGGATTTCGGCTGCGGAGTCCTGAGCGGACTTGCCGCCGACGAAATCAACCATGCCGGTCCAGAAGGCGCCAGCGCCGATCTTGCCAGGCATCAGGTCAGAACCGTCGAAGCGGAAGGTCGTGGCCGAGGTCAGGATCTCGCCTTCCTTCTTCATCTGCGGGTTGGCGTAAGCATCGACATTGACGCCCTTGTACGGGGTCAGGAAGCTCGACTGCGCCATCCAGAGTTCATGGGCGACCGGCGTCTTCAGGAAGTCGACGAAAGCGCGAGCGGTCGGGGAGTCCTTGGCGATGGAGACGAGCGTACCGGCACCCAGAACCGGCTTGCCGAGATCGGCATGCGCAGCATAGGTCGGCATGTAGAAGAAGTCGGCATCCGTGCCGAGCTTCGTGCCTTCAGGGAAGAAGGACGGGATGAACGAAGCCTGATGGTGCAGGTAGCACTTCGGCGGAACGGCGAAGAGGCCCTTCGGGCTATCGCGGAAGTCGGTCGATGCAACGGCTGCAACGCCGCCGTCGACATATTTTTCGTTCTTGGCGAACTTGCCGAATTCGTCGATGGCAGCAACGACGGCCGGATCGGTGAACTTCACTTCATTGGTAGTCCACTTGTCGTAGACCTCGGGCTTCTGGGTGCGCAGCATGATGTCTTCGACCCAGTCGGTTGCCGGCCAGCCGGTTGCGCCGCCGGAACCGAGACCGATGCACCACGGAACGCCGCCGTCCTTAACGATCTGGTCGGTCAGGGCGTGCAGCTCTTCCATGGTCGTCGGGACCTTGTAGCCTGCCTCTTCAAAGTTCTCAGGAACATACCAGACGAGCGACTTCACGTCGGCCTTGTAAGGGAAGGCGAAGTAGGCGTCCTTGCCGTCCTTACCCTTGTAGGTGCCGTAACCGACCCAGCTGTCGCCGGCGCCGTAGTTGTCCTTGACCCACTTGGAAGTATCGTCGCCGAGCGGCGTCAGGTAACCCTTGCTCGCGAGATCGGCCAGCAGGCCCGGCTGCGGCAGAATGGCGATATTCGGCGGGGAGCCTGCCTGCGTATCGATAACGATCTGCTGCTCGTAGTTTTCAGAGGAGGAATACTTGGCGTCGATGCCGGTCGCTTCGACGAAATAGGCGAGGATGCTCTGGAAAAAGGCTTCATCTTCGCCGCGCCAGGGACCGAAGATCGTCAGCTGCTGACCCTTCAGGTCGGCATGGGCAGCCTTGAAGTCGTCATAGCTCTTCCAGTTGAACTTGGAGTCCTGACCCGGTGCGAATTTCAGATCCGCTGCCGATGCAGCGCCCGCAAAAAGCGCCGCAAGTGCAACGCCCATCAAGAATGACTTTTTCATGTGATCAACCTCCCATCACAATCGGATAGCGCAGAATTTCTTCCAAAGGAAATCTCAAAGCGCTTTGACAACGCAACTCATTCCCTTTTGGCCGAATGAAGTCAAGCCATTTTGCGAAAACGGCAGGAATACCGCCACTGTATCGCGTCGCAGCAAGGCTTAATGGGGAATATGGAGCGATTTTTCTTGAGTCAAGCGCAGCAGATGCTACATATTTGAAAGCGCTTTGGAAGCCATTGGGAGGCGGCGGCCACTATTTTACGGCCACAGGGCAGGCCGGGAGGAAGCATAGCAGGTGAATCTCAAACAGCTATCGGAATTGCTGGGGCTTTCGCAGACAACTGTGAGCCGCGCACTCAACGGCTATCCGGAGGTCAACGAGGCAACCCGGGAACGCGTGCTCCGGGCGGTCAAGGAAACCGGATACCGGCCCAACAAGGCCGCCCAGCGGCTTGCCACCGGCAAGGCCGGCTCGATCGGCCTCGTCATGCCGACAGCGCCCGGCCATCAATCGGACGTGCATTTCGGCGAGTTCCTGACCGGTCTCGGCGAAGAAGCGGTGCGTCATGACTTTCACTTCGTCATCATGCCGGCCGACCCGGACGACGAGGTCGCAGCGCTGCGGCGTCTCGCGATCAGCGGCAATGTGGACGCGCTCTTCGTAGCCTATATGCGCGGGCACGACCCGCGGCTTGCCATGTTGAAGTCGCTTTCCATGCCCTTCGTGGTGCATGGCCGCTCCTTCGGCTCGGAACCGGACTATCCCTATCTCGACATCGACAATGAGGCGGCTTTCTACGATGCAGCGAGGCTTCTCCTGCAGCTCGGCCACACGCGCTTTGCGCTGATGAACGGGCCGCTGCATCTCGATTTCGCCATTCGCCGCAGGAACGGGCTCATTGCCGCGCTGGCCGAACGCGGGTTGGAGCTCGAGGAAGACTGCACGAGCCATACGGTCATGACGGACGAGGAAGGACTGATCGCCATGGAGCGCTTCCTGCAGCTTCCGGATCGGCCAACCGCCATTTTATGCTCCAGTACGGTGCTTGCGCTCGGTGCAATCCGCGCCGTCAATCAAGCCGGATTGAAACTCGGCGAGGACATTTCGCTGATCGCCCATGACGATGTTCTGCCGCTCCTGAAGCCGGAGAATTTCTCCGTGCCGCTGACGACGACACGCTCGTCGCTGCGGGCGGCCGGCGTGCGCATCGCGCAGCGGCTCATCGGTACGGTCAAGCAGGCGGGCCCCTTCCCCGAACAGGAACTCTGGAAGACCGAGTTGATCGTCAGGGCCTCGACAGGCGCCGCGCCCCAGAGTTGATTAAAGGGGGATGATCAGAATACCGGCGGCGTCAGTCCTGCCGAACGATGGGCGGCAATCACCGTATTGGCCATCAGCATGGCGATCGTCATCGGGCCGACGCCACCCGGAACCGGGGTGATGACGGCAGCAACCGGAGAAACCTCGGCAAAAGCGACATCGCCGACGAGGCGGGTCTTCCCCTCGCCGCGTTCGGGGGCGGCAATGCGGTTGATGCCGACATCGATGACGGTGGCACCGGGCTTGACCCAATCGGCTTTGACCATTTCCGGACGACCGACGGCGGCCACCAGAATATCGGCATTGCGGCAGATGCCGGCGAGATCCTTGGTGCGCGAATGGGCAATGGTGACCGTCGCGTTGGCATTCAGCAGAAGCTGCGCCATCGGCTTGCCGAACAGGTTGGAGCGGCCGATGACGGTGGCATTGAGGCCGGAAAGATCCTCACCATGGGTGCGACGGACGAAGACCATGGCGCCGGCCGGCGTGCAGGAGACGAGGCCGGTCTTCAGGTCACCGGTCGCAAGCTTGCCGGCATTGACGACACTCAGGCCATCGACATCCTTCTCCGGCAGGATCGACTGGATGATCGCCTCGCTGTCGAGATGTTTGGGCAGCGGCAGCTGCACGAGAATGCCGTGGATCGACGGATCGGCATTGAGCGTGGCGACGAGGGCGGCAAGCTCCTCCTGGCTCGTCTCGACCGGCAGCGTGTGCTGGACGGACTTGAAGCCGCATTCCTTGGCCATCCGGCTCTTGGAGCTGACATAGGTGTGGCTCGCCGGATCGTCGCCGACGATGATGACCGAAAGGCCCGTCCGTACGCCCTTGGCAGCCTCAAGCGCAGCATTTGCCGATTTCACGGTTTCGATCACGGATGCGGCAACCTGCTTGCCGTCGATTACTGTCGTCACGCGTCTTCTCCGCCCAGTTTCGCGCCAGTCTATTCGCCCGCGGCGGGAATGATTTCCCGATAACGCCCTATCCCGTTTAAAAACGGCAAATGCAAGAGCAATCTGCCGTCGGGCGTTCGCCTACCGGGAAGCCTGGTGGGCGTGAAGGCGATCGCGCAGGCTGGCGATCTGCGAGCGCAATGCATCGACCTCGTTCGCCGTCTGCGGGACCGGCGCCGGTTCGGGGACCTGGGCAAGTTCGGGCACAGGGGCGAGAATTTGATCCTGGACAGGAATTTCATCCGGCTGGACCGACACCTGTTCGGGCTGTCGGCGGAAGCGACGCGGCAGAAAAACGAAGCCCAGGCCTGCCACCAGACCTGCAAGGCCGCCCACCAAGGCATTGAAAGCGAAACTGCTGCCACCGGAAACCGGCAGCACAAGAGCGGGCTTGCGAACCGTGGCCCTGCCGTCGCCGATGGCACCTGTCGTGGAAACCTCTTCGTCCAGGCGCGAGCGGGCGGCAGAGGCCTTTTCCCGCAACTCGGTCAGCTTGGCGAGATCGACGCCGGTATCGCGGCTCTGGGCAATGAGCGCGTTGCGGCGGTCGCTCAGTTGCCTGCGCGCATCGACGGCAGCCTTGGCTGTCCCACTTGCGTTCTGGGCGAGGCGCACAAGTTCCTTGCCGATGCTGTCCTTCAGACCGTCGACCTCGGACTGCTGCTGGAGCAGGCGCGGATGGCGCGGCCCGAGGTCTGCCGAAAGCTGCGCGAGCGCCGTCTTGGCAATCGCATATCTGTCGCGCAGATCCTGCAGGGCGGGTGAGATCATATCCGAAGTGAGCGAGCCTTCCAGCACGTCCGCGAGCTTGGCGGCCTTCAGCTTGTCGGCCTGTTCCTTGGCGGTCAGGATATTGTCATCGGCATTCTTGAGATCGGCATCGAGGCCGGCGATCTGACGCTGCAATTGCGTCGCAACCTTGACATTGCCCTCGCCGTTCTTCTGGCCAAAAGCCATGAGCTCTGCCTGAGCCTGATCATTTTCTTTTTTCAAGGCAGTGGCCGTCTCGGCCGCCTTGCTCGCGGCACTGCCGCCGGTCACCGCATCGGACAACCGCATGGCGATTCGTGTCGATTTGTCGCCATCGGCCGTCGTTACCATCAGGCGGATCGTGCCAGTGCGGTCATCGGGAATAATCGCGAGGGCAGATTTCAGCGCGGCCTCGGCGCGCGATGCCGGATCAGCCGCCGCGCCGCTGCCGGAGAGAAGCTCGAAGGCAACACCAAGTGCATTGGCATTGTTGCCGGCAAATTCCGGATCGCGGTCCAGCTTCATCGCTGCAACAGCTGAGGTGATGACAGGTACCGAGAACAGTCTTCTGACAGTTTCCCCGACAAGCGCAGCCCGGTTACCTGCATCTGCATCCACGGCAAGTGTCGTTTCTGCTGTGTAACGCGCTGGTTCGGATGGCATCAGGACGGGGGTGGCAGCACCAACGAATGAGAGGGCAACAATGATGAGGGTGCTCCTGCCCCATTTCGCGCGCCCTATTTCGCGTGAGACCGGCAAAACGGGTGCTTTTTCGACGGGAGCGATGTGATGAACCTGGACGTATTGCGTCGCTGGCTCCGCTGCGGGAGAAGAGGGCTCAAAAGCGGGAGCGGAAACGGAAGAGATGTCGTTAGCAGCCTGAAGGCGCGAACCGAGGATCGTTTCGATCCGATCGACCAGCGGTTCAGTCTGCCGCGCTTTCGCGCGCTGCACATCAAGCAGCCGGCTTATGGCGTGCAGCAGTTCGGCTTCCGAAGGGCGGATCTCCGGTGCACTGGTACTCTCTGCTGCGTGACTTTGCCGCTGGCCGCGCGAGAAGCTGGTTGCGCGATCATGGAAACTGCTTTTCGCCCTGGAATCGTGCATTGGCGTCACATCTCATGCGCATGATAGCCGAGTTCGCTCAACCGCGCCGACGCGGATGATTAAGCTACTCTAAATATATATGGCAAAGAAATGGTTAACCGCAGCCTGCAGAAATCTGTAATCAGCCGGCTTTCTTCATCTGCTCGATTCTCTTCTGTTCGCCCGCAGCGTGCGTCGGTTCAACCGGCTGGCTGAGAATACGCGCGCGCCGGCTGAAGCGATACTGGAAGACCCGGAAGAGGAAAATCGGGATACCGATAATATAACGGCGCCAGAGGCGCGCCGGCTCCTGCACCAGGCGATAGGCCCATTCGAGACGCATCATGCGCACGGTCTTCGGCGCGCGGGGGACGGTGCCGGAAACGAAATCGAAAAGTGCACCGACCGTCAGGACGAGACGCGCGTGATCGGCGCGGATATTCTGGTGAACCCATTTTTCCTGCAGCGGCGTGCCCATGCCGACAATCAGGATATCGAGCTTCTGACGCTCCACTTCGGCGGTAACAGCTTCCGGATTTGCCTTGTCGAAAAAGCCGTCGGAGATGACGAAGAATTCGTGCCAGGGCGTATGCCTGGAAAAGTTCTCGGCCGCCTTCTCGACAACCGCACGCGCGCCGCCGATCAGACCGATACGGCGCGGCGTTTCCATGAAGGTCAGGAATGCCGGCACGAAATCGGTACCGTTCAGATTGGCGGGAAATGGCGAACCATGCGTGACCTGGGATGCGATGTTGAGGCCGATACCATCAGGCAGGACCAGATTATGCGACATGATCTGATAGTATTCGTCATCGCCCAGGGCGGTCAGCATGTTGTGGGCGTTGACGAAGCAAACCACGGTCTGCCCGACAGGGATGGAAGCCAGTTCGTTGATGAAAACCAGCGCGTCGTCCCAGCCGAGATCGCAGACCGGCAGATCGAAAATCGTCCGCCGCGATGCAAGCACCGCGAAGTTTGCAATCAAATTCATTCCAACCTCCTGCCGAGGGTGCGTCATGCGCCCGACATCCTGGAAAACAAGCCCACATTTCCGCAGCGGAGGTCTTGTGAGGACCAGCGGCGTCCCGCCTGAAGCGATTTCCCCCAACCCGTGGCGGCATCATCCCAAGCTTGTGCCGCGTTTATATCAACTCTGCTTCAAACAACCCTTAGGAAAAACCTTTGGATTTTCATGCGCGCATAAGTAGTTCGTTAACCAAGACGAGAACGCAAAAAACGGCGCCTTTCGGCGCCGTTTTGAATTGACCGATCAATGGTGATCAGTGACTGGCCGAGGGAGCCGGCGTTTCGGATGCGGGCGCGGTCTCGACGATCTTGACCGGCGCTCCAACCTTCTGCGGCTTGCCGCCGGAGGTTTCCTTCACGTCTTCCTTCGACAGATAGTCGAGCTGCTCCAGCATGACATCGGCCACATATTCGCCGCCGAGACGCTCGTTCATGCCCTTCTTGATCTGTTCGCGGAAAGCCCCGGGATCGAAGGCCTTGATATTGGAGACGTCGATCATCTTGTTACCGACGAGCAGACTGAAGAGTTCGTCGGTCGTCATTTCCGTGATCGGCAGGTTGAGGCCTGCGATCATATCCTTGTGCATCATGAAGGAGATGCGGCCGAGGAAATAACCGTTGACCGCACCGTTGCCGATAACGGGCACGGTGATCGTCTCGCCCTTCACCAGCTCGAGCGCGCTTTGCTTGGTATCCGCTTCAACCGGCGCCGGCGCAGTCGCCATGTTCACCGAGAAATAGACCGATGCCAACGTGACGGCGCAGACCCAGACGCCTGTGAGGACGAGCTTGATCATCAGGCATCCCGCGCGGCGAACTGTTCCTGGGAATAGGTGCCGTCAGCATCGGCATCCTGCACGGCGTTCTTCAAGAGATCGGCAACGGCGCGAACCGCCTCCAGATGCGCTTCGACGCGGCGGGCGTTTAGCGTAAGCTTCTTCTTGAGGCCATGAAGCTGGTCCAGATGCGAAGCGGCAAGCTCGGCCGGATCGGTGTCGCGGAAGAGCATCGAGAGCTCGTACAGGCACCGGCTCTTGTGCGCATTGGAGACCTTGAGATCGAACTGCGGATCGCTGCCGATCCGAGTGTTCTCATTGTCGATTATCATTTCGAGGCGCCCGAGAACGGATTTGATCCTGTATTCGTTCGAAACTATTTCCATTTTATCCTCGATTATGCGTCGCTTGTTGCGGACTTATTGTCGGCAGTCGGAGTGCCGAAGGTCTTGCGTTGAAAGTCGTCGATCATGCTCATTGCAGTCTTGCGGTCGTCTTCATCCGTGGAGGCGTTGACGATCTTGCCTTCCTGGCGGCGCAACTGCTCGGAATACATCTGCTTGGCAATTCCGATGCCGTCGCCCTGAGCCATGACGTTGCCGAGCTGCTCGGCCATCATGCCTTTCCAGATATCGCCCGTTGCGCCCTTGCCGAAGACATTCTCGGCATCGCTCGGCAGCATGGACTTCACGAAATTCTGCAGAACCATAGCCTCGAACTTCCGGTAGGTTTCCGGCACGTCCTCGGTCTTTTCGCGGTTCTGGATATTGTGCAGGCCGGTCTTCTGCTTGACGTTGTCGAGAATGTCCACTGCGGAAGAAAAACCGTTACCGCTGTCGGCCAGGCTTGTCGCAGCAAAAGCGGCGCGGCTGGCTTTCAGCTTTTCCTGGGCAGCCTGAACCTCCATGGGGTCGGCCGCCTTGACGACGTCCATCACCAGATCGCTGGGGGGTGAAATAGCCACGTTACAATCCTCTAATGTAAGATCGTGGCGATTATTATTTTTGAAGCTTGCTGGAGGCTGGCGTTGCGAACTGCTGATCGATTACATCGTAGACGGCATTGTCATCCGCCTCACGACGCTCGGCCTGAAGGGCATCGAGCATGCTTTCCTCCAGCCGGTCGCCCTTGGCGCGCTCGCGCGTCAGGCGCATTTCATGGACCTGCTGCATGCCGGTCAATTGCTGATCCTTGATGCTCAGCCTGCCGAAACGATCTGCATAACTCTGCGAGAAAGCACGATGGACAGGGTCCAGCGAACCGAGCGCTAGAATGGCGACATCCATGGCTGCATTGACTTCGGCGCGCTGGCGGCTGGTTTCCGCCAGATCGTACTCCGCCATTTTTTCGAGATGCCGCTGAACCGTCACCAGACGCTTGAGCTTGTCGGAGCGCTTCTTCTCCATCATCGTCCCTCACTTTCCCACGAATATGCTGCCGAAGGATTGGGCGAACTGGCTGATCAATGCAGCGATCGAGAAATAGAGCAGGAAGAGGCCGCCCATGAGCAGATAGGGCGTGGAGATGAAGTAGACCGGGATCTGCGGCGCGAGCTTGTTGATGAAGCCGATCGAGATATTGAAGATCAGTCCGTAAATCAAATAGGGGCTCGAAAGCCGCAGCATGATGTAGGTGGTCTGCTCCAGCGTATCCGTGAAGGTGATGAGCGTGGAGCGCATCTGCATCAACCCGCCGAAGGGCATGGTCGTGTAGGAATCGATCAGCGCGCGGAAGACGATGTGATGGAAATCCATGATGAAGAGAACCATCAGGCCGGTCATCGTGATAAAGGCCGTCAGACTGATTTCGGGCGAATCTTCGACGATGTCAGACGTGCTCGGCTGCGTGTAGCCGACCATCATCGAGACGATCGTGGCCGCGAACTGCAGACCGAGCGTATAGAGCCGGGCGAGCATGCCATACATCACACCGATCAGTGATTCGCTGAAAATCAGGCCGATATAGGTACCGGAACTGGTGTGGACCGACGGATAGACCGTGTCCCAGAGCACCGGCAGAACGGCAAGCGAAAGCGCGCCGGCAATGAAGACGCGCAATTGCTCCGGCACGCGGCCCGACGAAAAACCCGGAAGGGTCAGCACACAGCCGCCGATCCGGCAGAAAACCAGAAACAGCGCCAGAACTGTCCCTTGCGGGTCTGAAATCATGAAATCGAGCCCAGAATCTTGATTTCGATGCCCTTGGCCAGTTCCACATGCGAGAGAACGGGAAGCGTTGCGAAGAGTCGCTCGATGATCATGCGGACATAGGAGCGTGTTTCCGGTGAGGTGACAAGGGCGAAAGGCAGGCCTCTGTCCATGAATTCACGGATAACTTTCGTCGCCTGTTCGCTGAACTCTTCGAGCGTGCGCGGATCAATGTCGAATTCGACGACTTCGCCCTTGGCATCACGCTTGAGCGCCTGGTGGAAGGCGAGATCCCATTTGCTGCCGAGCCGCAGCACGCGCAGCACGCCGTTGTCGGCAAGGTCGCCGCAAAGCTGCTGGGCCATGCGGATGCGGACGTGCTCGACGATCTGCTCCGTCTTCCTGACATGCGGGGCAAGTTCTGCGACCGCTTCCAGAATGAGGTGCAGGTTGCGGATCGAGACGCGTTCGGCAAGAAGCAGCTTCAGCACCGCCTGCAGGCCCGAATAGGACATGTGGGACGAGCAGATCTCATCCGCGAGCTTCTTGTATTCAGGGTCGAGACGATCGATCAGGATCTTCACGTCCTTATAGGACAGAAGCTGCGGCAGGTTGTTTCTGATAACCTCGCTCATATGCGTCAGCACGACCGAGACGTTGTCGATCGGCTGGAAGCCTTCACGCTTCAAATCTTCGGCGAAGTTTTCGAGGATCGAAACCGCCGGCATGCCGAAAGCGGGTTCGCGGATTTCGTCGCCGGGAATGCTCGGCTTGCGACCGGCGCCGGTGACGACGAGAACTTCGCCGACACGCAACAGGTTCGAGGCGACAGTCGTGCCGTGGATGCGGATCTGATACGACTTCTCGGGGATGCCGATATCGTCGGTAACCTTGATTTCCGGCACGACGAAACCGTATTGGGTGGCGAACTTCTTGCGCATCTTGCCGACGCGGAAGGCGAGTTCCTGATGGGCGCCGAGCAGGCGGGTCGAGACCATCTTGCCGAGAGCAAGCTCGATTTCGGACGTGCGCAGAACCGCCTTGACCGAGTCCTTTTCGAGCTCCTTGGTCTGGACGACCTTCTTTTCCTCGGCTTCACGGCGAAGCAGATTTTCGGCTTCGGCCTGACGCGGAATGAACCAGGCGCCGAAGGCGAGAAGACTGCCGAGGATCACGAAGGGCACAAACGGCAGGCCCGGCATCAGAGCGAGGACGAACATCAGCACGGCCGACACGGAGAGTGCGCGGGGATAGCCGCTCAGCTGATTGACGACCGCCTGGTCGGTGGAGCCGGTGGTGCCGCCGCGCGAGACGAGCAGGCCGGCGGCGAGCGAGACGATGAGGGCGGGCATCTGCGAGACGAGGCCGTCACCGACCGACAACTTGACGAAAACGTCAGCTGCTTCGCCGATCGGCATGCCATGGCGGAAATAGCCGATGATGATGCCGCCGAAGACGTTGATGGCGGTAATCAGAAGACCGGCGACAGCGTCACCGCGAACGAATTTCGAGGCACCGTCCATCGCACCGAAGAAAGAGCTTTCCTCTTCCAGTTCCTTGCGGCGGCGCTGGGCTTCCTTTTCGTCGATGATGCCGGCCGAAAGGTCGGCGTCGATCGACATCTGCTTGCCGGGGATGGCGTCCAGGGTAAAACGCGCGCCCACTTCTGCGATACGCGTCGCACCCTTGGTGATAACGATGAAGTTGATGGTGATGAGGATCAGGAAGACGATCAGACCGATGACGAAGTCGCCGGACATGACCAGGCTTGCAAAGCCGGCGATGACGCCGCCCGCCGCGTCATGTCCCTCGTTGCCGTGCGAAAGGATGACGCGCGTCGTGGCGATGTTCAACGCCAGTCGCGTCATTGTCGCGATCAGAAGAATGGTCGGGAAGGACGAGAATTCGAGAGGTTTCTGAATCCACAGCGCGACCATGAGGATCAGCACCGAGAAGGCGATCGAGAAGGCCAGGCCCATGTCGATCAAAAACGGCGGGATCGGCAGGAAGAGGATGCAGATAATACCGATGATGCCCAAGGCAAAACCGATATCACGCAGACTTGGGGCGGCTTTCGGAAGGGGTAGTGCAGGTGGTTGCGCCATGGCGATTCCGTCTCTTCATGAGAGGAGGCGAACCTCAGAGTCCGCCCAATTCGGATCGACAGTTAAATGGCGAAGCTTGCGCGAAGTTGGCTCAGAAGCCTGACTGGATGCGCGAGAAGACCAGATTGGTGAAGATGGAAATCTGCGAGCCCACGAAGGGGGCCGAAATGCCGACCGTGACCAGAACGGCTACGATCTTCGGAACGAAGGTGAGTGTCGCTTCCTGCACCTGCGTGAGCGCCTGGATCAGCGCGATGACGAGACCGACGACCATTGCCGCAATGACCGCAGGACCCGCGGCAATGAGGACGGTCCAGATAGCAGCCTGGAACAGGTCGAGTGCATCAGCTTCATTCATCGTCAGGCAACCTCATATCGCCTTGAAAGCAGCCAGCCCGGCTTTAACCGGACTGGTATTTTTGGCGTCATCCAAACGAACGAGCGTCAGGCCCTTTCGGCGCCGCCGTCGTCACTTCAGGTATTATCCGAACCGCTATCGTCGCCCGAAGGATTGGTCGGCGCCGAATCAGAAATGGAGATGCCAGCCTGAATGAGGATTTTACCGCCATTGTCCAGCGTTGCAATGAGGCCGTCGGAATAAACCTTGACGGATTCAACCGTACCCTTGGTTTTGCCGTCGGCGCTTTCCATGTACTTGCCGACATAGCTGCTTGCCTGGGTCAGGCTGGAGCTCGTCAGAAGCGTATCGAGCTTCGTGTTCGTCTGGATCGTCTGCTCGACCTGCGAGAAGCTTGCAAGCTGAGACATCTGCTCGCTGGCATCCATCGGATCGGTCGGATCCTGATTCTTCATCTGCGCGACCAGAAGCTGAAGGAAGTTATCGTAGTTCAGCGTGGCCTTCTGCTGCGCAGCATTGGACGAGCCATATGTGCTGCTGCCGCCGCCTACGCTCTGGGTTCCGTCTACCGCCATGGTGCGATCTCCCTGCGAATCTGCTCGACCATTGTCGGGGGCAGCTCGTGATTGTTGAGAATGCCGTCTTCGATCGCGTAGAGACCGCGGATCGCCTTCAGCGCGTCAAAGGCGCGGCCGGTCGAAACGAGTGCGTCGATCCGCTTCAGTTCGGCGAGGATTTCCTCGTTCTTGAAGCATGTGAGCAGCATCGTGATCGATTTGCGGAACATCGCCGTCGAATGTTCCTTGCCCTCGGGATTGATGAGGATCATCTGGGCAATGAAGTAGAGCTGGCGAAGCGGCGTGGTCGCGCCTTCCGGCTGTAGCACGTGGTTTTCGAGAAGGAACGTCACATCGTTCAGGAATTCCAGTGCCACCTTACGGTCGACACGCAGGACAGCGCCGTTGATGAAGATTCTTTCTCCGGCTTTCAGAGAAATGCGAAGTGTACTTTTCATTTAAGTCCATCCCTGATGATGGTGGTAACGTCGATGATGCCCTGGTAGTTATTCGACTGACGTTTTCTAATTCTGTCGCATTCCTTCAATATCCAGATCGCAATCGAAATAAGGTTCGCCCTGAGCTCGATCTCCAGCTGGTTGTCTGGATGCTTCAAATCCTCAACGAAGCTGATCCAGACCCTGCGGGTGTAGAAGAGAGCTTCAATAGCCTCCCGGCTGTACTTCTCTTTATCGCGCGCCGCCGAAAGCAGTTCGATCGAACGTTCGAGAACCTGCCATTCCCGCTCCTTCGCGTCGGCAACCGAGTCTTGCATGACCTCGGCATAAGAGAACTGATACATTCATGCATCCTTCTTTATATTGCGCGCCTTTGATCATCAAAGGTAGTTCACGAGACTCAACTGCTGAATCTTCGATACGATCGTGTAAGCGGTTTCGAGCTGTGTTTCCAAAGTCTTGACAAGGGTCGAGGCCTCGTAGGGATCAACACCCTGGATATCGACGAGCTTGGTCTGCATGATGTTCGCCTGGGCATCGAGGGCGTCATTCGCCTTTTCGACGCGCTCCTGCGAGAGGCCGAGCTGACTGGCCTGGGTAACGAGACCCGTGGTCGCCCTCGTCGTGTATGTGATCGCCTTGGAGGAGACTGCGCTCATCGCATCGGTGCTGAGATTCTGGCCGAATAGCGCGGCCGTCGTCACAGTTGCCAGAGCGAAGTAACGCATGCCCTCGGAATTGGCGCTGGTCGAGGATTCAACGACTTCCGAATTGCTGATGCGGCTCGTCATGTTCTGACTGGACGCCTTCGACCAGCCGGTTGTCGGATCCGTCCAGGCGGCTTCGCTGAACATTGGCTCGACCTGGGTCTCGATGAATGTCTTCATCTCGTCGCCGGTGAGCTCGTTAACCGGCTTCGGCGTCGGCAGGCCTGCCGCGTAAGCATTCAAGGCTGTAACGATCGCCGCCGAAGTCGCCGCCGTCTTGTCCGTCAGCGGCTGAATGTCGGTATTGATGCCGGCGAAGAGGTATTCGCCGTTCACCATCGAGTTGGACGTGTCCATCATCGTCGAAAGCGCGCTCGTGGCCGACTGGATAGCGACCGTGACGCTGCCCGGATCGTGGCTGCTCTGCAGCGCGGTCAGCTTGGACAGGAAGCCGTCCCCGGCCGTCTTCATTTTGGTGAGCCCGGTCTGGGCCGATTCCATGCGGGCATCTACAAGCGCATTGCTGAGCTTGATCGATTTGATGCGGTCGACTTCGCGGGTGAAGTCGATGCTCTTGGCTGCGTAACCGCCCAGCGACACACCAATATCGGCGTAGGTGCCGGTGGTCGCTTCCATCGTCGCCTTCGTCATCTGGTTCTGCGCCTGGCGGATCGTCAACCGCATGGCGTTCTGAATGGCCGAACTTGAAATAAATGAGCTCTTCATGGCTTAACTCGCAATATCCAGCAATGCTTTCAACATTTCATCAACGGCGTTCAAAATCTTGGTCGCCGCCTTGTAGGACTGCTCTATGTCGAGAAGGAGCGTCAGTTCCTCGTCGAGGTTGACGCCGGTTTCATTGGAATAAGCTTCATCGGTTCGTGCTGCGGCAGCTTGAGTATTTTCCGCCGCCGTCGTCGCGTTGCTGCGGTTCTGCTCGAGCCAGCCGATCGAATTGGTGGCAAAGGTCAGGATGCTGACATTGGTGTCCAGACCGGTACTCGGATCGAATGCAATCCCTGAATCCATCGACGTATAGAGACGGTCGAGTTCTGCGGTATAACCGCTCGAACCCGTCGGGTTCGCAGCCGTGCTGCTTGCATTGATGTTGCCGTCACGCAACCGCATCGGATCGCCGCCCTTGGAGGTGACGACACGGTCATTGATCGCGATCGTTCCGGCGATGCCCTTGATGACGGTGCCAGCCGGCGGAACCCCGCCTGCGGTGCCGGTCGTCGGGTTTGTCCAGACGAAGAGGCCGGGATTGCCGTCTTCCTGGTAAAGGTTCACGAGGCCGCGAGCGACTTCGTCGAGCTGGCTCTGGAACGTCGGTGCGATATCATCGCGGATCTGCAGAAGCGAGGCGAGGCTACCCTTGGCATTCGTCGTCGAGCCCGAGCCCATATTGACGGCCACGCCATCGACATAGACCTTGTTGCCGACTGTGTCGGCCGCGTAAGACTGCGTCGGCTCGAAGCTGACTGCGCGCGGGATCGTCTCGAACAGCGTCGTGCCGTCGGCTGTGTAGAGCACCATGTCGTTGTTGGCGCGTGTCGCCGTAGACACGCCAACGATCTGGTTGATCTGCTTGAGGACCTTTTCGCGCTCATCGAGAGCGCTTGACGGATCTTCGTTGGATGATGTCGCCTTCTTGACGGCATTGTTGGCCGTTTCGAACTGCTTCAGCAGGCTGTTCAGCGAGTCGACCTGATTCTTGATCTGCTTGTCGGCATCGGAACGCTGCTGCTGCACTGCCTTGGAGGCATTGTTCAGCGAGGTTACGACGTCCTGCGCCGCCGTAATCGCACCCTGGGCAGCAATAAGGTCACCGGGGGTGGCGCGGAACGTGCCGAGCTTGTCACGGAAGGTGCGCAGGGCCGTTTCGGGCGACGTTTCGTTGTCGTTGCCGCCCATGATCGATTTCAGATCTTCAAGGCCGCTCAACAGGGTCTGTTGAGCGCTGTCCTGCGAGGACGCCTTGAGATACTGTTTCAGCAGCGCATCTTCCTGTGCGCGGCTGATCTTGACCACCTGGGCGCCGTTCAGCGAGGTGGTGAGCATCGCCTGCCGGCGCACATAGTCCTTGTTGCCGGCGTTCGAGATATTGTTCGATACGATGCTGCTCTGCGCGCCCGTATTGTTGAATATGCTCTGCGCGGTGTTAAGTGCTGAAGTGAGCGACATGGCTTACCCGTTACCCTGAATTAACGCTTGAGGTTGACGAGGACGTCCATAAGATCGGAACCCGTCTGGAACACCTTTGAGTTGGCGGTGTAGCTGCGCTGGGATTCGATCATTTCGGTCAGTTCGCCGGCGAGGTCGACGTTCGAGCCTTCGAGGGCGCCCGACTGGATCTTGCCGAAACCGCTGGTCTGCGGGAAACCGGTGACGGTCACGCCCGACTTGCCGTTGGCCGAATAGACGTTGCCGGACATCAGCGTCAGCAGGTCCGGGCTCGGCACATTGGCGAGCGGGATCTGGAAGACGGGCTTGGTGCTGCCGTCATCGTACTTCGAGTAGACGATACCGTCGGAGTCGATGGTGATATCGACCGGCGAATTCGCGCCCTGACCGTCGACGTTACCTGTACCCGAGAAATTGTCGCCGACCTGGGAAAGATCGAGCTTCATATTGATGGTGAGGCCGGTTACCGGATCGACGATATTGGTCGTCGACGGGGCCGCCGGGACAGTCATCTGACCCTTGTCGTCGAACTGGATGGAGGTGACATTCACCGCCGCCGAGGAATAGGGGAACGAGCTGGTGCCTGTCGTTGCCTTGTCGGCATTGCGGTAGACCGCCATTTCCCACTGGGTCGTACCAGCCGCGGCCGGCGGCGATGCGGGATTGGGAACCTTCGTGTAGTAGATGTCGTACATCACCTTACTACCGAGCTTGTCGTAGGTGACCATCGAGTATTTCTGTGTGTCGGACGTCACCGTAGCGGAGTTTGCGCTTGGCAGGTTGGCCGGGACCGACACAATCTTTGCGCCGGGCTTGAGGTTGCCGGTCCATGAGCCGTTTGAGGTCGGAACGGCCGCCAACTTCTGGTCGCCGAGGACGTTGATCGGAACGAGGCCGTCAAAGCCGTTGACGACGACTGCCGGAGCAGAGGAACCCCACGGATAGCCCATGAGCGTGAAGCCGGCCGAGTTGACGAGGTTGCCGCTGTCGTCCTTCGTAAAGTCGCCAGCACGCGTCAGGACGGGAACACCATCGCCGCCCTGGACGATGAAGAAGCCGTCGCCGGAAATTGCGAGGTCGTAACCGGAGGTCGTGTAGGAAATGTCGCCCTGGTCGGAGACAGCCTGGCGAACCGTCGTCGTCACGCCGCCCGAGTTGTAGTTACCGGAGCCCGACGGCAGGACCAGCGACGAAAACGCGGTCGAAACTGCCTTGTAGCCGCTGGTGTTCACGTTCGCGATGTTATCGGAGACGGTGCTGAGGCGGTTTGCCTGAGCGTTCATCCCCGATACTGCCGTCTTCATGCTGCCGAAAATGCTCATCTGAAAACCTCGTTTTACCTGTTAAGTGCAACAGTATTTGGCGGGCCTTGCGTGAAGCTGTCTGTTGTGCCGGGTCGCCGACCGAAATATTCCGGCTTTCCCGCGCGGCACGACCCGCGCCGAAAAATCAATTCCAATCAATGCAGTAGCCAAGGAAGCGCTTGGAATCGACCGGGTCGACGCCGAGCTTCTTGCGCAGCTTCTTGCGCAGCTTGGAGATGTGGCTTTCGACGACGTTTTCTTCGACTTCCTCATCGAAAATGCCGTAGATCGCATTGAAGATCTGGGTCTTGGTGACGCGACGGCCGCGATTGGCAATCAAGTATTCGAGGATGCGGCGCTCGCGGCGCGGCAAGGCGAAGGTTTCGCCGTTGATTTCCGGATCGCGCCCGTCGGAGAAGACGCGGATGGCGCCGATGTCGGTGTGGTTTGCGATCGCCTTCAGGCGACGACGGATTGCAGCGGCACGCGCGAGAATCTCACGCGGATGCACCGGCTTGCGTACAACGTCGTCCACGCCGCAGTCAAAAAGGGCCAGCGTGTTTTCGAGTGACGGTTGATCGCTGACCGCAATCACCGGCGCCATCGAGCGATCCCTGATCGCACGCGGCAATTCCATGGCCCGCTGCCCCTGGCCGATCAGAAATGCCTCGACCGCGGCGATGTCAGAATCAGCCGCCGTTTGCACCCATTCGCCGAATTCACCGGGATCAAAGCCGGTTGAGGGAATGCCCTCACGACCAAAGAGAGAAGTGTAACCATCCTTCACGAGCTCACGCTCATCAACCACTACGATCATTCGTCCGCCTCCGAATCAGTGTGGCACATCGATGATCTATGGGTACGAATCGCGCGAATCTGCAGCAACTCGTGAAAGTTAATGGCGGAAATTAATAATTGATTAAGATTTGGGTACCGATTTGATCTACATATAGTAGGTCGACGAAGTTATGCACACAAAAATTTCGTGGAAAAGTTAACGCCTGCTTAATTACGCCTTGCAAGCGGGTTTTGTGCCGAATTCTTGCCACACTATGACACAGTTCGGTCATAATTGGTGAATTCAATTATTAATTGAATTAATTTCCGCAGAAATTGCTCGCATTGGGAGTCCACTTGCCATAGCCGGTGGCAACCAGATTTGCGATGACGCGGCAGACATATTGCTTCTGCGCCGGATTATTGTTCGGCCCCGCGTGGTATCTGGCTACCGCCATCGTCCAGGTCTCATGACGATCGTGAAGATTGCGCAAGAACTTCGCTGCGTACTCCACGTTGCGGTGGGGATCGAACATTTCCTCCACGGAGCTGAAGTTTTCACCGTGGAAATAGTGATTGATTTGCATACATCCGATATCGATGAGCTTCGCGCCGTCCCTGCTGGCAGTGTCGAATTGACGCAACGCGGCTTGCTCGGAGGCAGGAAACAGCGCCTTGCCTTCGACGTTCATCGCATAGGGATAGAGCGAACCCTTGCGCCCGGTTTCCGTCAAGCCGACCGAATAGAGGATCCCCTCGGGGATCCCGTATTTGGCTGCTGCAGACTGGATCTCACGCTCGCAGGCGCCTGTGGAGGCGGATGCGCTAGAGGTAGACGCTGCCAGGGCGGCTGCCGCCAGCGTCGATAGCAGAAGCGTTCTCAACACCGTTGCCGCCCGCACCATTGAAGCCTCCATCCGTCTGCCGCGCTGTCTGGTTCTGGCGCTCGCGCGCCTCGCCGCCCTGGCCTTGCTGGGCGAGCGACTGTTGCTGCTGCTGGGAAGTCTGTCCCTGGCTGTTTGCCTGGTTGCCGGCATCGGACCGATCCACTGGCGCCATGCTGATGGTCACGTTATCGACCGCATAGCCCTGGCTGCGCAGCGCCTCGAGAATCTTGCCGTGGTCTTCCTTGAGCTGGCGATAGGCCGCGCCGGTCTCGACCTTGAGGTCGACATTCAGCGTATCGCCTGACAGCCGCATCGTCGCCGTGACGAGGCCAAGATCGATCGGGCTCATCTGGATCTTGAGGGTGTTCACCACCTTGCCGGTGCTTGTCCATTCAGCGGCGTTCGACAGAGCAGAGCTCGGCTGCATAGCCTGTGCCCATTCCTTGTCACCTGAAAGTGCCGCTGTCACGTTTGCGGAATTCGGGTTCTGAACCAGGCCGAGATAACGACGCGATTCCAGGACGGAAACATTTTCGACGCTCGACTTTCCCGACTTCTCGCCGGGTTGCTCGGTACCGATATGCATGTCCATCGACTGGCCACGGCCATCGGCACGGCTGATCCTGAACGTCTTGCCTTCGGTGCCTTCGGCATTCTCCGTTCCCGGCACACGCGCGTCATTGCCATGCGGGGCGACGGCTGCCAATGCATCCGACACGTGCGCACCAGCCTTCGCACCGTTTACGCCTTCGGCGTTGGCGTCCTTCTTGCCGGCCATTGCGTCGTCCGCCTTCGCGGCCGCATGATGAGCCGAAGCCTGCAGGACAGCCGCGGCGTCCCCGGGCTCCTTCTTCAGCAGGCCGAGAACGTCGGTGATATCGCCATCGCCGGGCTCTACGTCCGCGCCTGTATCGACAGCGGTGTCGCCGCCGAGCGCACCGATCTTGACCTGTTTGGCAGGCTTGCCCCCCGCCTGAGCAACGGTCTCGGCTGCCTCATCCTTGGCGCCCGGCTTGCCCAGTCCAAAGACAGCTGCGTCCTTCTCCCTTACAGACTTCGCAGGCATCTTGCCGGCGTTTGCGATGGTTTCGGACTGCACGTCCACCTGTCCCTGGAGCGAGGCGTCATTCAGATCGATCAACGGCTTCGGATTGCGTCCGCGCAAGTTCCGCGCCGCGGCCTCGGCGCTATCGCTGGCGTCCTGCTGGCCGGACTTATCGACGCCATCCGCATCCTGATCGCTGTTGCCGGCCTTGGAGAGGACATCGGAGAAGCCGCCGTTCTGATCCGCGGCGTCGCCTCTGCCGGCCCCCCGACCGGATCTTACGGACGCAGACGCATCCGTGCCGGGCGCTCCGCCCGAGACGCTGATATCCATCATCATCTTACTTGCCTTCTTGGGCCAGGAGACCGTCGATTTCGTCGAGCTTGGATCGATTGGTCGTCACGAAAGAGGTAAATGAAGGGTCGACATCCTGGCCCCCCGTGCCAGCAGAAGCCTCGCCTTCGACAACAGGTTCCGGGGAGACGCCATGCGCTCCTTCCGGTTGCGCGGCCGTGGCGGCTGCAGCCTGTTCAGAAGTAATTTCTTGATTAGTATTATTAGGGGTGGAGCCTTGCGTCAGGCTTGCCGGATCCGGAGCCCTCAATATCTGCTCGGCAACGGAGCGAGCAGCTGCCTGCAGTGCCTGATCCTGCGGCGAGAGAGATGCGCCGGAGATATTGGCGATATATTTGGCCGCCTGGTCAATATCGTCGGTCGGGACGTTTGCCATGCCGTTGTAGAAATCGGCGAGTGGTCCGAATGGATTGTCGGTCCCCTCGCCCAGCGACTGAACGCGCTGAGCGGCCATACGGGCGAGATCAGGCTTTCCAGCAATCGCGGCAGCGCGCGCGACGCGCAGATAGACCTCGCGCTGGCGTGGGGCATCCATGAAGGAGAGGATATCGACAACCGTCTGTGGCTTCACATCGTGATCGTGGCTGACAATCAACTTCACGAAGAGATCGGCGAATTGGCTGGCATAGGGCGAATGGAGGAAGCGGCGGATATAGCGCTGCGAATAGGCAAGCCCCCTGTCGACCTGCCCGGTTTCGACGCAGATGGCGACCGAGCGGCGCAGCGCCGCCTCTTCCACGATCGTGCCGGGTGCGTCAAGGCGCGCCTTGTCATATAATGCAAGGGCATCCGTCGGCTTCGTGGCGATCATCACATTGCCGCCGATCAACGCCAGATAGGGGCCAATCTTCTTGCCTTCATATTCCTTGGCTGTTTCTTCCAGCGTCTTGGAGACAAGAAGGCCCTTGCCGCTCAGATATTTCCGCAACACATCGGTAACGCGATTGTCGAAGTAACCGTTGACGTCATGGGCAACGAGATATTCCAGCGTCTGAGGATTGCCGCCGCTCATTACATAGATCAGCGCGGCATCGACGTTGCGATCGTCATCATAGACGGACGGATCGACATTGCGCAGGCGCTGATCGATCTTGCCAAGCATGAAGCGCTGCATTTCGCCGGCGGAATGATCGCCCGTTACAACCGAGTCCTGAACGAACTGCAGCGAGCGCAGCATTTTGTACGGCGCGAGATCGTCCGCATCTGCGGCATGGCTGATGGCTGGCGACATCATCGCCAGGCCGAAGACCGCATATCTGAAATAGCGATGCTGCCTGCGCGTCATGCGACTATCCTTGATCTGCCTGCACGAGAATCTCGATCCGGCGGTTTGACGCGTTGTAGGGGTCATCAGGCAGCTTCAGGCGACGGTCGGCGAAGCCGGAAACCTGGGAAATACGCTTCTCGTCGAGGCCGCCGCGAACGAGCATGTAATAAGCGCTCTGGGCACGGTCCATCGAAAGGCGCCAGTTCTCGTTGAGATCGCCCTTGAACGGCCGCCCGTCCGTATGGCCGCGGATGGCAACCGCTCCGCCCCTCTGC
This sequence comes from Rhizobium sp. BK379, assembly GCF_014193955.1. NCBI lineage: Bacteria > Pseudomonadati > Pseudomonadota > Alphaproteobacteria > Hyphomicrobiales > Rhizobiaceae > Rhizobium > Rhizobium sp. BK379. The sequence continues at coordinate 599,762 of NZ_JACIAD010000002.1, read as the reverse complement.
TTCAGGATCGCACCGATCTTCTGCATGGCGAGGACCATCTCCTGGCGCGGCACAGCAGAGCCGATATTGAACATGGAATCGTCGTTCTGGTCGGAAATGCTCACCAGCAGGCCGCCCTCGGACGCCGTCACCGTCAGGCCCTCGGCGAGCTTGCCGGCAACACCGGAGATCTGCTGGGCAATCTCCTGCTGCAGTTCCTCGGCCTGCTGCTTTTCTTCGGCTTGCTTAGCCTCTTCCTTCTTGTCGGCGTCCTTGGTCTTGTCCGCCTGCTTGTCCTTGGTCTTATCCGCCTTCTTGTCGGCCTGCTTCTCTGTCGAAGCGGCGACGGCAGCGCTGTTGGGATCCTTGCTCAACAGAGTGGAAGGCTGGGAATTTTCGGCCTTGGCGAGCTCATTCGGTTCGGCCTTTGAATCGAGCGGCGAAGGCTGCTGTGGCTTGCCGGCAGTCGTAACTTCGACCTGCTTGGTCCAGAAATCCGGATCGAACGGGTCGCGGTAGGCCTCGCCGCCATCGGCGCCGGTCGCCGGACCCGAATCCGCCGCACCGCCATCGCCCTTGGCGCTGACGTTTGCCTGCTGGCCAACTTCCTGGGCAATCTCGGCAAGAACCGAATAGGGGTTCTCGAAGAAATCGGCTTCCGAGTAATTGGTCTTGTCGCCGGAGGTCGAGGTCTGATCGTCGCCGTCGGCGGCAGACTTGCCCTGGTTCGGATTCTCTTCCTTTTCCTTCGACTTTTCTTGGTTCTGCTCGCCTTCAGCCTGGTCGACCGGCTTCTTCAGACCCTTTTCCGTCGGCTTTTCATCCGAAAGTTTGATCGGATTGAAATAGGTCGCGATCGAGGCCTTGGTTTCCTCGTTGGCGGCGTTGACGAGCCACATCACCAGGAAGAAGGCCATCATTGCCGTCATGAAGTCGGCATAGGCGATTTTCCACGCACCGCCGTGAGCGCCGTCATGATCTCCACCGCCATGTTTCTTGACGATGATGATCTCGTTCTTTCCGTGGTGATGGTTTTCGCCGTCGCTCATTCGGAAACTTTCTTCAAGCTGGCCGCCCAGGCGGAAATGCGGGTCACGAGTACGGTCTCGCCGATCTCGGCAGCAAGGTCGATGTCATCAGCCTCATGATGGCGGACCAAGGCGGCATGTTCTCCGAGTTCATCCTTGAGGATATCGAAAAGCTTGGCCGGACCGCGCACGACGACCGGCACCGCCGCACCGTCGAGGATCGCCTCGCGCAGCAGAACGGCAAGATTTTCGGCAGCTTTCTTCGCGAGCGCCTCGGTCATCACAGGTGCGATTGCCGCCGCGGTCACTTCGCTGACGAGCGTAGCAATCTCTTCGGCCATGTCGCGGATGCGGGAAGCGATCACCGCAGCCGCTTCGATTTCGTAGCGAAGCCTCAGTTCCTCGATCTCACCGGCATGCGCCTCGGCGGCGGCCCGGGCCTCGCTTTCGTATTTTTCGGTCAGGTCCGCAGTGGCTGCCGCGAAGCCCTCGGAAAAGGCCTCGCGCCGCTCTGCCTCGACGTCGACCTCGGGCTCCTGCGGCAATTCCGCAAACGCGGAGGCGGTTTCGGTCGCGAAATCATCTACATCGATGATCGGTGCCGAGGGACTCGGCTCACCGAAATCCTTCAAATACCGGGAAAGCATAATGCTCATAAAAAACCGTCCAGTATTCGGGATGCACGCGGCATGCCCCCGCTTGAAAAATGACCATGTCCTTGCCGGCATGCCGTTCCGGTTCGGAAGAGGCCTGGGGCCTGTTGCCGGCATGGATTCGGACGCTGCCTTCATGCCGGAAACTAGAAACCCAAACTTGCGCGAGGATGAATGGTACCGCCCTCGCGCCGATCGTTATTCGAGCAGGATCAGAATTTTGCTGGCGGACGTATTGAGGATGGAGATCGCTTCAACGGCCATCTGCTTCTGAGTTTCAATCGCCTTCTGGCGGGTCGAGGCCTCGTCCATATCGGTGTCGACGAGGGCACCGACACTCTTGTCGATAGCGTCGGACAGGTCGGCTGTGTAGTCGATCTGGTCGTCGATGCGGGCCTTCATGATACCAATCCCTGCCGCCGAATTCGTGAGCTGCTTCAGCATGGAGTCCGTAGCCGTCAGCATATCCATGAGCTGCGAGTCGGTGGTCGACTTGCTGATCGAGATTGCCGTGCCCGTCGCCGGCGTCCCGGAGTTCGCATTCAGGAGATAGTAGTTGCGCACCGGCGTGCCATCGACATTGCCGTTGACATCCTTGGTAAACAGGCCGCCACTGGCATTAGTCTTGTCGATCAGGATGGTCTGGGATGACGGAAAGTCGACGGTCTGGGCCTGATACTCGCCGGTCGGGGCGCGTACGAAGCTGCCGATGATCTTCCATTGCGGGGGCGCCGCAGGCTCGCCGTTCAACAGCCAGTTTTCGCCGGCGAAGGCCGTTCCCTCCACCATCGTCTGAAGCTGGTTCTTGTATTCCGTGATTTCCGCATTGATCTTGTCCTTGTCGGCGCCTGGCTCCCGCGCGGCAACCAGCTTGGCTCTGAGATCGCCGAGAAGATCGATGGCGGAGTTCATCGCCGTATAGGTCGAATCGACCTTCGCCGCGCCGAGGCCGAGCGCATCGCCGATGGTGCCGAGATTGGTGCTGTCGCCGCGCATGACGCTCGCGATCGACCAATAGGTCGCATCGTCGGACGCGGTCGCGACCCGTTTTGCCGTGGAAATCTGCTGCTGTACGTCGCTTGATTCTTTATTGATGCTGCGCAGCACTGCAAGCGCACTCACCGCGGCCGCGTTGGTAATCTTGACGGTCATCGACATGGTCTCGGAAAGGTGAAGGGATCAGGCCGGTTTGCCGGCAGCGACTGAAATGGCATCATGCCGCCGGCGGGTCCCCCACGCCGGTGTGTCGCAAAACAAATCAACTCCCGGCAACGTTAACCTGATATCAACCACTTCCGCAAGAGCGGAAACGGGAATAAAGCAGCGTCGCCGAAGATCCAACAAGCCATTGAAATAAAACGAAAACCGCGCCGTTTTGGCGCGGTTTCCAGGCTGCCGCGAAATGGCGGCACAAGGTTTGGTCCAGCTTCGGCCGCCGCCTTAGCTGCGGAAGAGCGTGAGGACGTTCTGAGCGCTGGAATTTGCGATCGAAAGTGACTGGATCGCCAGCTGTTGTTGCGTCTGCAGCGCCGTAAGCCTGCTCGATTCCTCTTCCATGTCGGCGTCGACGAGGCGACCGACACCCGAGTCGATCGAGTCGCCGAGGGCCGCGACGAAGTTCTCCTGCAGCTCGATACGGTTGGAGATGGAGCCAAGCTGAGAGGCTGCCTTCGTCATTGCCTCCAGGCCTGCTTCGATTGCCGTCAGCGCCATGGCGATTTCCGGCTGACCGAAGGAGGTGATGTTCATGGTGTAGATCGAGCCGATCGTACCGTTGGAGGTACCGATAATGCCGGTGCTCGAGTCGATTGTGCCCGTCGTGGTCATGCCGAACAGGACGTTGCCGTTGGAAGACGAGTCCAGGACATAATCGGTCGTCTTGACCGAGACATTGCCGTTGCCGTCGCGGACGAAGGTGGAAACGACGCTCTTGGTCGTGTTGCCGGCAACCCAGTTTTCACCGGAGAAGGAAGCCGACTGGGAGATGCTCATGAGCTGAGCCTGGAGCTGGCTGATTTCTTCCTGGATCTTGGTCTTGTCGACGCCTTTTTCAGTTGCCGCGACGATCTTGGACTTGATTTCGCTGACGACGTCGATGGCGTTGTCCATTGCCGTGTAGGCCGTGTCGACCTTTGCGGCGCCGAGACCGAGAGCGTCGGACACTGCGGAAAGAGCCTTGTTGTCCGAACGCATGGTCGTTGCGATGGACCAATAAGCTGCGTTGTCTGCTGCCTTTTCAACGCGATAGCCGGAAGATACGCGATTTTGAGTATCCTGAAGATTATTGCTGATGCCGCGGAGTGTCTGGAGAGCGGCCATGGCCGCGACGTTGGTCAAAATGCTGGTCATGAAATGATTGCCCCTTGTTGGCAGACATTAATAAAAGGGACATTCGGGAATAGCGCCCGGGAACGACGATCAGCCTTCATGCCTGTTAACCCGTTCTTAAATTTGGTTAACTCGTCGTCTCGTTGAGACGCAGAAAATAGCAATATGGTTAATCAATCGTTAACGGAAATTAAAAAAAGCCGCGCTCCATCGAAGCGCGGCTCGATTTCGATAGGACCCGCCGGTTACCCGGCGGGTTATATTTCGAGATCCTATTAGCCGCGGAAGAGCGACAGGATGTTCTGCGAAGAAGAGTTGGCGATCGAGAGAGACTGGATCGCGAGCTGCTGCTGCGTCTGGAGAGCAGAGAGCTTGGAGGACTCTTCTTCCATGTTGGCGTCGACGAGGCGGCCAACACCGGAGTCGATCGAGTCGGAGAGCGAGTTGACGAAATCGTCCTGCATGGTGATGCGGGTGGAGATCGAACCGAGCTTTGCACCGGCAGAGGTCATGGCCTTCAGAGCGTTTTCAACGGTCGTCAGAGCCGTGCCGAGGTCGCCGAGGGTCATGCTGGTGATGTCGAGGCCGTAGACCGAGCCGGTCGGGCCGTAGGACGAGCCGAGGATACCCGTGGAGGTTTCGACCTGACCGTTGGTCATGCCGAACATGACGTTGCCGACCGAGCTGTTGTCCAGGACGTAATCGGTCATCTTGACGGAAACGCCGTTCGAGCCATCGCGAACGAAGGAAGAAACAACGCTCTTCGTGCCGTTGGCGCCAGCAACCCAGTTTTCACCGGAGAACGAAGCCGACTGAGCGATGCTTACCAGCTGGTCCTGCAGCTGGTCGATTTCTTCCTGAACCTTCTTCTTGTCGACGCCGTTTTCGGTAGCGGCAACGATCTTGGCCTTGATTTCGCCGACGACGTCGATAGCGCTGTCCATGGCGGTGTAGGCAGTGTCAACCTTTGCAGCGCCGAGGCCGAGGGCGTCGGAAACAGCCGAGAGAGCCTTGTTGTCCGAACGCATGGTCGTTGCGATCGACCAGTAAGCAGCGTTGTCGGAAGCCTTCGCGATACGGTAACCAGAGGAAACGTGGTTCTGCGTCGTGTTGAGGCCCTGGTTGATGCCGCGCAGCGTCTGGAGAGCAGCCATTGCTGCGTTATTGGTGTTGATGCTGGTCATAGTTTTCTTGCCCCTTTTGGCAGATTTGAAGAAGGGACATTCCGGATTTGGGCCGGCCCACAGCGATCAGCTTCATGCCTGTTAACCATTCTCGTCAGGGTTAACTCGCCGTTTCGATGGGCTTAGAAAACACCAAGATGGTTAAAGAAAACTAAATTCAAAAATGGAATTTCGTAAAAATATCTGATACTTAGAAAGGTTTTCATTAACTGAAAATTAAAACATTCGAGGCCGGGGTTACCCGGCCTCGACGTTTTTGGCGATGTTGCTGGACCGCTCTTAGCGGAAGAGCGACAGGATGTTCTGCGAAGAAGAGTTGGCGATCGAGAGAGACTGGATCGCGAGCTGCTGCTGCGTCTGGAGAGCAGAGAGCCTGGAGGACTCTTCTTCCATGTTGGCGTCGACGAGGCGACCGATACCGGAGTCGAGCGACTTGCTGAGCGAGTTGACGAAATCGTCCTGCATGTTGATGCGGGTGGAGATCGAACCGAGCTTTGCACCGGCAGAGGTCATGGCCTTCAGAGCGTTTTCAACGGTCGTCAGAGCGTTGCCGAGGTCGCCGAGGGTCATGCTGGTGATGTCGAGGCCGTAGACCGAGCCGGTCGGGCCGTAGGAGGTGCCGAGGATACCCGTGGAGGTTTCGACCTGGCCACCGCTCATGCCGAACATGACGTTGCCGACCGAGCTGCTGTCCAGGACGTAATCGGTCATCTTGACGGAAACGCCGTTCGAGCCATCGCGAACGAAGGAAGAAACAACGCTCTTCGTGCCGCTGGCGCCAGCAACCCAGTTTTCACCGGAGAACGAAGCCGACTGAGCGATGCTTACCAGCTGGTCCTGCAGCTGGTCGATTTCTTCCTGAACCTTCTTCTTGTCGACGCCGTTTTCGGTAGCGGCAACGATCTTGGACTTGATTTCGCCGACGACGTCGATAGCGCTGTCCATGGCGGTGTAGGCAGTGTCAACCTTTGCAGCGCCGAGGCCGAGTGCGTCCGAAACAGCGCCGAGAGCCTTGTTGTCCGAACGCATGGTCGTTGCGATCGACCAGTAAGCAGCGTTGTCGGAAGCCTTGCCAACGCGGTAACCCGTCGAAACGTGGTTCTGCGTGGTATTGAGGCCCTGGTTGACGTTACGCAGCGTCTGGAGAGCGGCCTGGGCGGAAGTGTTCGTGTTAATGCTCGTCATAAGTGTGTCCCCTAGAAAAACTAGATACAAAAAGGAGGACATACCGGACTATAAATACCGGCGATGACGGACCAGCTTCATGCCACTCGGTGCCTTTATCTCTTGGCCCAAACCCGTCATGTCGAGGGCAATCTCGCAGCCAATACTTGCCAACTTCTTAAAAGCCGAGGGGTCGGCCAAGTCGCTTCAATTCCATGGTTAATGTTACTTGAATTTGTCTTCCAGGAAGCAGCTTTCCCGGAAAGCGGGTATGCGACTGCACCGGTTTCAAGCAAGCTTCGAATGCCAGTATGGCAGAAGCCGGGATAGTATCGTCGGGCAACCTGCTTTTAGCGGGACGGTCCGATTGCGCGCCCGTCGATCACCATTTCATGCCGGAACATTTCCTCACGGAGTTAGGTTTTGAACAGCAAAGTTTCGTTCTCGGCGGCATCCCGCGACTATCAGGCGGGCCGCTATACACAATCTCTGGCGACGCTCAACCAGCTCATCGACACTCAGAAGGACGCCAAGACCTACGCCCTCCTGGCCAAGAACCTGTTGCAACTGGGCTTCAAGTCCGATGCAGCCAAGGCCTATGGCCTCGCAGCCGACTGCGCCGGGCAAGGCGGGTTCGAATTCCTGAAGACTGCCGCCAAACTCCACCTGGAAGCCGGCAACGACGACGACGCCCTGCTGATCGCGATGCGCAATCTCGGCAAGGCTCAGGAAGATGCAGAACTCGCATTCATTATCTCGACGATCTATGTACGCCGGCAGCGGCGGGATCTGCTGCGCCCGTTCAAGAAAATCCTGTCCGAGAGCATGAACCCGGATCATATGCGCCTTGCCGCGCTGCTGCTCAACGACGACCTCATGGACGAGACGAACCAGCAGCTCGCCCGCAACCTCTTCCGGCGCTTCCCGGGCAACCTCGCCTTCCGTTTTCTGTATCTCGTCTGCGTGCGCGAATTCAACGAATTCGATGAGGCGAACAAACATCAGGCGCCTATCGACGCTGCCCTTGCCAAGGGCGACATCGACACGCTGAGGAAGGACAACCCGTTCTATCATCTGCATTGGTGCGGCGACGAGGATTTCAATCGCTATGCGACGATCGGCACGCAGCCGCTGGACCCGGTGCGCGTGGATTATCGACGCGGTCTGCCGCATACCTGGTCCGACAAGATCCGCATCGGCTACATGTCCTCGGACTTGTGGGACGGTCACGCGACGATGAAGCTGCTGCAGCGGGTTCTCGAGCTTCATGATCGCAATCGGTTCGAAATCACGCTCTTCGATCACACCCAGCCCGAGTTTCTGGAGAAGAACGTCGCCGATCGCAGCCGCTGGGGCAAGATCGTCAACACATACGGCCTGTCGGACGCCGCTGTCCTGAATGCCGTTCGCGCCGAGAACATCGACATCATGGTCGACCTCAAGGGCCACACCTCGGGAAGCCGCGCGTCGTCCTTCAATCAGCCGCTGGCGCCGATCCAGGTCGCCTGGCTGGGCTTTCCCGGCAGCACGGTCAATATCGACCTCGACTACGTCATTGGCGACCACTCGGTGCTGCCTGACGTCGCCAAGCCCTTCTATCACGAGAAATTCCTGCGCATGCCGGAAAGCTACCAGCCGAACGATCCGGCAAACCGCCCGCGGCCGCAGCCTGTCACGCGGGCAGAGCTGGGCCTCCCGGAAGATGCCTTCATCTTCGCCTCGTTCAACGGCAACCGAAAGATCACCTCCGAGGTCGTCGACAGCTGGTCCAGGATCCTCAAGCGTGCGCCCGACAGCGTGCTCTGGCTGATGGCAAATACGTCCCGCAACAAGGACAATCTGCTGGCGCGCTTCCAGGCCAATGGTATCTCCGCGAAACGGATCATCTTCTGCCCGCGTGCGCCCTATGAAGTTCATATCAGCCGTCAGCAGGCGGCCGATCTCGGCATCGATACATTCCCCGTCAATGGACACACGACCACCTCGGAACAGCTCTGGGGCGGCCTTCCTGTTCTGACGATGAAGGGCACGAACTTCGCCTCACGCGTCAGCGAAAGCCTGTTGAGGGCAATCGATCTGCCGGAACTCGTCGCCGACGATCTCAGTGCCTACGAGGATCTCGCCGTCGAGCTCGCGCTCAATCCGGAACGTGTCGCGGGCTACAAGAACCATCTGAAGGACAAGCGCTACATCGCGCCGCTCTTCGATGCGGAACGTTTCTGCCATCATCTCGAGCGCGGCTACGAGCTGATCATCGAGCGGCGGAAAAACGGCCTCACCCCCGACCACATCGACGTTCCCGCCCTACCGTCGCGCACCGAGCCTTTCGGCTCGAACGACTGAGGCCATCGTCATTGCAAACACGAAGCCCGCCGGAGCGATCCGGCGGGCTTCGTGTTTGTGAGAAAGGGAATGCGGCAAACTGACTGGGAGCCTGACCTTGCCCGTCAGCTGAAGGAGCGCACCAGACTTCCGACCAGAAGGTTCCAGCCGTCGATCAGGACGAAGAAGAGAATCTTGAATGGCAGCGAGATCGAGGTCGGCGGCAGCATCATCATACCCATGGCCATGGTGATCGTCGCAACGATCAGATCGATGACGAGGAAGGGCAGGACGATGAGGAAGCCGATTTCGAAACCGCGCCGAATCTCCGAGATCATGAAGGCAGGCAGCAGGATGCGGTAGTCGATCGGATCTGTCGTCTGGATATTCTGGCCGCGCTCGCGGGCTAGGTCGGCAAAGAGCGCGAGATCCTTGTCACGCGTATTGGCAGACATGAACGTGCGGAACGGTTCGGCGATGCGTTGAACCGCCGTTGATTCATCGATCTGGTTTGCAAGCAGCGGCTGGACGCCGTCCTGCCAGGCCTTATCGAAGGTCGGCGACATGACGTAGAAGGTCATGAACAGCGAGAGCGAGAGAAGGATCATGTTCGACGGGGTCGAAGACAGGCCCATGCCCGTACGCAGGATCGAAAAGGCGATGATGAAGCGCGGGAAGCTCGTCACCATGATGAGGATGCCCGGCGCGACCGAAAGCACGGTCAGAAGGCCAAATGTCCTGATGATCCAGGCGGCGGCGGAGCCGTCGACCGGGATATTCAACAGATCAGTCGGAAGCTGCTGTGCTACCGCCAGTTCCGGCACCGCCATCATGGCGGCAAGGAAAACTATGAGTCGAATCATTCGATGACAAAGGTCCTGAACATGACCTTCGATACGCGCCCTTGAGAGCGAAGGTCAACACGTTCCTGGATGTCATCCTTGAGATATTGAAAGCCCCGCGGCCCTTCGATCTGCTGAAGGGAAATGGTCCTGATATAAGCGAGGATATCCTGGTGAATATCCTCGGCGACCTTGACATCCGGCGGCCCGTTGAACATCAGCGCCACCTCGAGTCGGATCCAGTTTTCCGAGGGGTAAGCCAGGTTCGAGGTGACCGGGTCCAGCACGACGATGTTGTTGGCTTCCGTGGCGATTTTCGGAAGGCCGCCCTCGGCCTTCTTCTTGGCCTCGGCCTCCTTCGCCTGTTCGGCCTCGGTGGCGCTGCGGATGTTCGGAGCTACCATGTTGCCGACCGCCCAGCCGCCGCCGGCACCGACAAGCGTCAGCACGGCAATGCCGATGATCGTCATCACCGTGCCCGACTTCTTCTTTTTGCCTTCGTCCGTTTCGTTGTCTGCCATTTTGGTTCAGCCTCAAAGCGGCGAGAAGAGATCGACGGCCTGCTGGCCGCGCGGCGGCTGCTGCACTTCCATCAGGCGGCCGCGGCCGCCGTAGGAAATGCGGGCTTCTGCGATCTTGTCATACGAGATCTGGTTGTCGGAATTGACGTCCTGCGGACGTACGATACCGGCGACGTTAAGGATGCGCAGTTCCTGATTCAGGCGCACTTCCTGCGAGCCGCTGATGACCAGGTTGCCGTTTTCGAGGATGCCGGTAACGACCGCCGCCACCAACAGGTTGAGCTTGTCGGTGCGCTCGATCTTGCCCTTGCCGTCCGTGCTCGTGTCGGAACCGTAGGTCAGATCCGTCTTGGACTGTGGTGTCCAGCCGAAGACCTGCGCGTTGACGTCCCAGTTCATCCCGCTTGAATTCTTGCGGCTGCGGTTGGTCTCGTTGTCGAAGGAGCCCTTGTCGTTGATCTGGATATCGACCGTCAGGATATCGCCGACGTTGAGCGCGCGCGCATCCTTGAAGAGCGCGGCCTGCGAATCGCTCCACAACGAATAGCCCTGCGCAACCGCGCGCGGTTGCTTCGGATAAAGCGCCATCTGCGGCGTTTGGCCATAGGCAAGACCGCTGCCGATCGGGCTCATGGAAGGCGCGCGGCCGATCTCGTTGACTGCCGTGGATTGGCAGCCAGCAAGGAGGGCAACAGCGGCGATCACAGCCGGTAAACGCTTATTCATGAAGGATCCTTCGAGGTATTGGGATCAGATGCACTTGCGATGATGCTGGCGATGTTGGCAGCCTTGGTGGAATCCATCTCGTTCAGGATCAGGCTGGATTGGCGCGGCCCAAGCCGCATGATGACGGCTGCGGCCAGTTCTGGCTTGACGTCCTGCAGTTGAAGGGCTGCCGCATCCGGCTTCATCTTCTTATAGATGTCCGTCAGGCCGGCCTCGGCCTGCTTGAGGAAATCGTCGCGCCGCTTCAGCCAGTCCTGGTATTCGGCCTTGCGCCTGTCCATTTCGGCAACGCGGCTGTCGATATCGGCGCGCAGCTTTTCGAGCTCCTGCCTCTGCAGGAGATAGCGCTGATCGCGAGCCGGATCGGCGATATTCGTGCAGAACTGCTTGACCTCGTCCGTCGAGGTGATGTCGCCTGCCGGCGCCACTTCCTGGGCGAAGGCGCCGGGAATGGAAAGTAGTACGAGGCCCGCGGCCGGCAAGGACAGCCGGCGCAACAGCTGGACGACAGGATTCTCGCTCTTGACCTTGATCATTGCAGCACAAGCTCCGCTTGCAGGGCGCCTGCAGACTTGATGCCCTGGAGAATGGCGATGATGCCATCCGGTTTGACGCCGATATTGTTCAGACCGGCAACGAGGGTGCGCAGGTCAGGACCGTCGATGATCGCAACCCGGCCGCCCGTTTTCTGGGCCTGGATATCCGTCTGCGGCTGGACGGCCGTCTCGCCGCGAGAGAACGGCTCCGGCTGGATGATCTGCGGCGTTTCGGTCACCTGCACGGTCAAAGTTCCATAGCTGACGGCGACCGGCGAGACGCGGACATCCGAGCCGATGACAATCGTGCCGGTGCGTTCGTTGATGACGACCTTGGCCGGCGTGTCAGTTTCGACCACGAGATTTTCGATATCGGCCATCAGGCGCGTGAGATCGGCCTCGCGTGGCTTCTCGATGACGACTTCCTGCGAATCCTTGGCTTCGGCGACCGGGCCGCCGAAGCGTGCCTTGGCATAGCCATTGACGATATCGGCGATACGGATCGCCGTGGAGAAATCCGGGTTGCGCAGCTGCAGAACGAGATTGACCGAATCCTTGAAGCGGGATGGCAGCTCGCGCTCGATGATCGCGCCGCCCGGCACTCGACCGGCCGTCGTCACGCCTTCGGTCACGGTCGCCGCCTGTCCCTGGGCCTGGAAGCCGTTGACGATGGCTGCACCCTGAGCGACGGCATAGATCTGGCCGTCGGCGCCTGAGAGCGACGTCATGACGAGCGTACCGCCGCGCAGCGACGTCGCGTCGCCGAGCGAGCTGACCGTCACGTCGATCCGGCTGCCGGGGCTTGCGAAGGGCGGCAGGTTGGCCGTGACCATGACAGCCGCCGTATTCTTGGCATTCGACTGGCTGCCCTGGGTGGAAATGCCGAGGTTCTGCAGCATCGCGCGCATGGACTGCTCGGTGAAGGGCGAAGCGCGGAAGCCGTCACCTGTACCCTGCAGACCAACGATAAGGCCGTAGCCGATAAGCTGGTTGTCACGGCCGGCCTGCAGCGAGGCAATATCCTTGATGCGGGACGTCAACGCCCAGGCAGGCGCGACATCGGTCAGGCTCATCGCCAGAACCGCAACCAGGCTCAGAATACGAAAGAAGAAACTCATTTTGCCCTCACATGGACCGTACCATCGGCGAGCACGGTGCCGCTGACGATGACGCCGGAGTCCATATTGCGTGCACGGATCATCTGGCCGGTCGCACCATCTTCAAGGGGCGAACCGGCAGCGGAAATGGTCATCTGGCCGAGCTGGAAGACCAGGCGGATGTTGGAACCGCGCGTCACGGTATAGGGTTCGCGCAGGGCGGAGATCGAAATCGTCCGGCCCGGCAGGAGCGTGCGCTTGGAAACGTACCCTTCGACCTGCGAGATCGACTTTGCATAGTCGCCGGCGAGGTTGGGATTCGTGACTTCGACTTCCTGAAGCTGAGAGTTCGAAATCGTGTCGCCGGGGTAAATGATCGTCGTCGGGACGACGGCATAACCCATGCCGGCATCCGCTGCGACCGGCACGAACATGCCGGCGATTGCGATCGTGGCCGCAGCCACCCATCCCTGGACGTATCCTGCCCGGCGAAACATCATGTTCGGCCCTTCCCTCTTACTTCAGGTTCTTGCTGACGATGGATGCCATTTCGTCAGCGGTGGTGATCACCTTGGAGTTCATTTCATAGGCGCGCTGGGCCGAGATCAGTTCGGTGATTTCTTTCACCGGGTCGACGTTCGACGATTCCAGGTAGCCCTGCTTGAGGTAGCCCATGTTGTCTTCATCGGGATTGCCGATGACGGCATCGCCGGATGCCGGGGTTTCCTGGAAGAGGTTGTCTCCGATCGGCTTCAGGCCGGCCTCGTTGACGAAGTCGGCAAGCGTGATCTGACCGAGCGTCGTCGGATCGGTCTGGCCGGGCAGCTTGGCGGTCACTTCGCCGGAGCGGCTGATCGTCAGTTCGGTGGAACCCTGCGGGATGGTGATGCCGGGGATGACCTCATAGCCGTCGATGTTGACCAACTGGCCCTGGTCGTTCTTGTTCAGCGCACCGGCGCGGGAATAAAGCGTCGTGCCATCGGTCGACTGGATCTGGAAGAAACCCTTACCGACGATTGCGACGTCGAGGTCGTTACCGGTCTGGGTCAGCTCACCCTGGAGATGCAGATTGCGAACGGCAGAGGTCTGAACGCCGAGGCCGATATTGGCACCTTCCGGCACGATGGCCTGGTTGGCTCGGTTGGCGACACCCTTGGCGCGCTCCGTCTGGTAGAGAAGGTCGGTGAATTCTGCGCGGGCGCGCTTGAAACCGGTCGTATTGATGTTCGCGATGTTGTTCGCGATGACTTCCAGGTTGGTCTGCTGGGCATCCATGCCCGTTGCTGCGATGGCGAGCGCTCTCATGTGTTCGTCCTCAAATCAGTTACATCTGCATCTTGGTGACTTCGAGGAAGGCCGAAACGACCTTGTCGCGAATGGCGATTGCAGTCTGAAGGGTCTGTTCCGCCTGCAGCATCGAATCGACGACTTCGCGTGTGGAAGCCGTGCCCTTGATGCCGGCGAAGGACATGTTTTCCGCACCCTTGAGGCTGCTGACGGCTTGGGTCGCCATGTTGCCCATGACGGAAGCAAAGCTCAGGCCGCCGGATGCACCGGCCGCAGCAGACGAGGCCGCAGTCGTGGAGGAGGCGGAATTTTCGGTATCGATGGCGCCGAGGGCGCGGGTCATCGAAAGATTGCTGACATTCTGTACGCTGCTGATCATTATTGTCCGCTCTTCAGGAGATCGATCGTCGAGGAGATAAGGTCGCGAGTCTGCTTGATTGTCTGCAGATTGGCGTCATACGAGCGGTTGGCTTCACGCATGTCGGCCATCTCGATGAGGATATTGACGTTCGGCATCTTGACGATGCCCTTGTCATCCGCAGCAGGGTTGCTCGGGTCGTATTCCTTGGTGAAATCGCCTTCGTCGGTCCCGATCTTCTTGACGTTGACAGTCTCGACGCCGCTGGTGCGATCGAGCTGCTGGCCGAAGGTGATCGTCTTGCGGCGATAGGGATCGGCACCCGGCGTGTCGCCGGTCGAACGGGCGTTGGCGATGTTTTCCGAGACGATACGCAGACGTGTCGACTGCGATTCGAGCCCGGAGCCTGCGATTTTCATTGCTGCTGAAAGCGGATCCATCCGTCTACTTCCTTACCGTCATCAACATCATTCGATGAAAGGAACTGACGAGCGAGGTGTTCAGGTCATACTGACGCTTGATCTCGCCCGACTTGGAGAGTTCTTCGGCGATACCAACGGTGTTGCCGGATTCCTGGACACCGATTTCCTGATCGAGCGCGGCGTCCTTGACGTCGATATCGCCGCTCGTGCTGAAATCGTTGCCGCTCAGATGCATCGGATTGGTGCGCGCCATGGTCACGTCCGACTGGTCGAGCACGGCCTGGAAAGGCGTCACATCCTTTGCACGAAACTTCGGCGTGTTTGCATTCGCGATGTTGCCGGCAACAACCTCCTGACGGATCGTCAGCCATTCCGCCTGCTTTGAAGCCAAGTCGAAAAGTTGAATCGGTTGCATGAGAACTCTCCGTTTTTACTAGGCCGAACCTAGGGCGGTAATCTTGCGTGGGACTTACGGTAAATGCAGGATTTGCAGGCCATTGCTCGAGGTTACTTGCAGACATCGACCAACCGTCGCCCGACCGTTTCTCCGACACGGGCCTGCAGCGATTCACCTTTTGTCTGAACTGAAGCGTGTCACGATCCTCAGGGTTCGCCACCAACACTTCAGGCCTTGATTTCGCACGTCTTTGTCGCAGAACCGCTGCCCGGTTTTGCGCGGCATGCTTCAGTTGTTCTGGTAGATCTCACCCTTGGAGGTAACGATCACCCACTTGCCATCGCGCTGTTCCAATGTGGCAAGGCGGCTTTCGTCAGGCAGGATCGAGCCGACGCGCACGACATACATGCCGGAGGGATCCTCGATGAGGGCCCGGCCGTTGGCCACGTGCAGCAAACGGAAAGAACCCTTGCCGGGGAAAGGCTGGTCCTCCATCAAGGCGTCGCCGTTGCGCTCCTTACCGAGCTCGGAAACGGTTGCCGTCGTCAAATTGTCGATCGGCGGGACTTTCTTGCCCTCATCGTTCTTGTTGACCATGGCGAGCGGCGATACGCTGAAGACGTTGCGCGCCGGCCAGTCTGGCAAATCGCGGGAGGCATTGCTGTCGGCGACGTTGATGCCGAACTTGTCCTCGTTGAAGAAGACGTACCAGGGGAAGAAGGCGGACGCACCGGCAAGTGCCAGACCCAAAAAGGTCAGCGCGCGATCGAGCAGCACGCCTTTGTTGCGCTCTTTCAGTGCGGCTATCCGTTCGTCTTCGAAATCGGCCATGATCAGGCCCTCCTTTGAATAGGCGCACTCGGAGTGGGTACGCCGGCGGCGGCCTTCAGAGCACCGGCAAGATCCGCGAAGGCATCGAGCGATTCTCGGTCTCCGGGAGACTGTTTCAGGACGTCATAGATGATCGGCACCTGCCTGACCGCCATGTCGAGATCGGCATCAGCGCCCGGGCGGTAGCCGCCGATAAGGCGCAGGTCGCGCGTTTCCTCAAAGCGGTGGATCAGCACCTTGAGGCGCGAAACCAGCTTCTCCTGATCCGGGGTCCAGGCCTTGCGGGCAAGACGCGAGATGGATGCAAGCGGATCGATCGGCGGGTAGCGCCCCTCCTCCGCCAGGCTTCGCTGCAGAACGATATGACCATCCAGAATACCGCGCGTGGAGTCGGCGATCGGATCGTTATGATTGTCGCCATCGACAAGGATGGAAATGATCGCGGTGATGGTGCCCGCACCTTCCGCACCGGGACCGGCGCGCTCCAGAAGGCGCGGCAGCTCGGTAAAGACGGAGGCCGGATAGCCGCGCGCAATCGGCGGCTCACCGGAGGCGGTCGCGACTTCGCGGATTGCATGGGCAAAACGCGTAACGCTGTCGACGATGAAGAGGACGTTTTCACCCTTGTCTCGGAAGTGCTCGGCGATGGTTACGGCCGTCAGCGGCGCCATCTTGCGCAGCATCGGGCTCTCGTCACTGGTGGCAACGACCGCAATCGCCTTCTTCATATCGCTGCCGAGCGTATCCTCGATGAATTCGCGGACTTCACGACCACGTTCGCCGACCAGCGCGATCACCACCTTGTCGAAAGCATCGGCACGAGCCAGCATCGATAGCAGCGTCGATTTGCCGACACCGGAGCCGGCGAAGATGCCGAGGCGCTGGCCGAGGCAGAGCGGCGAGAAAATATCGATCGCGCGCACACCGGTCTTGAACCCTTTTTCGACGCGCTGGCGCGTCATTGAAGGCGGCGCAGTATTCGAGATCGACCGGCGGTCCAGGCCTTCAGTGATCGGGCCGAGCCCGTCGATCGGCTCGCAGAGGGAATTGATGGTGCGACCACACCAACTGTCCGACGGGGAGATGCGGAAGGCGCCCTTGCGGATGACAACGTCATGGATGCCGATCGGCTCGCCCGGTTCGATGGGGCAAACATAAACCAGATCCGGCTCTACCCGGACAACTTCGCCAAGATGGATACCCGTCGCGGATTTATGGGCGACGAACTCGCCAAGACGCACATACCTCGAAAGGCCGCGCACGGTATAGTGACCGGCTGCGATCGTATGAACGCGGCCGCCATGCGTCACAGAGAATTCTGGCGAGGCATAGCGTTCTGCAAGGGCGCCGAGATGCGTCAGCTTCGGCGAGAGTGCGTCTTCGGTCAACAGCGTGGTGTTCATGCTTCACGCCCTGCCTTAGCGGCTGCCGCCCAGCGTCTGAACCGCTTCCTTGAAGGAATCTTCGCTGTCGCGCATCAGGGACGAGACGCTTTCGAAAGCGCGGTTCACTTCGATCAGCTGCGTCATCTCATGCATCGCATTGACGTTGGAATTCTCGAGGTAGCCCTGCTCGACACCGACATCGAAGCGATCGACGACGGCACGCGGCTGCTCTGTCGTCATGACACCGCTATTTTCGTAGCGCAGGAAACCCTTGTTGAGATCCGCTTCGAAGAGGCCAAGCGAGCCGACCTGGCGGTCGTTCTGGTAGATGATGCCGTCGGTGCCGACCTTCGGTTCGCCGCCGGCTGTGTTGAGGACGATGGGCGCACCACCCGCATCGAGAACCGGATAGCCGCGGGTGGAAACCAGTTCGCCGGTATCGCGCATCGTGAAGCGGCCGTCCCTTGTCAGAACGCGGCCCGCCGGTGTGTCGAGAGAGAACCAGGCATCGCCCTTGATGGCGAAATCGAGCATGTTGCCCGTGTGCTGCATCTCACCATGGGAAGTGTCCATGTAGTCGTTGCCCTGGGAGACGAAGGCGACCTTGGTGTTCGTCTTGTTCTCGTTGTTCGCCATCATTTCGTCGAACTTTACCTCGGTGCCGCGAAAACCGGTCGTGTTCACGTTGGCCATATTGTCGGCGATCGTCGTCAGGCGTTTTTCGAGAGCCATCTGGGACGACAGGGAAACGTAAAGACCGGATTGCATGTCGGTAAGCTCCACATTGGCGATAAACGGGACGAAACACCGGGCTCCTTTTCGTTCGGCCACGGGTTCCGCTGAGCGGCATCTCAGACATGGGCGCGCATAGGCCCACTCGTCACGTTCAATATGAAGGCAAATCCTTGCGCGAAACTGGCAGCGCAAATGCATACGCCAAAACGGCATTCATCAGCCTCACGCAAGGCACAAATCCTATCCGTCGCAAAGAAAAGCAACGTTCAGATTGGGCTGACGATGAATATTATTATCGGATTTGTAGTTGTCTGCGGCTGTATCGTCGGTAGCTTCATGGCCATGGGCGGCGAAGTCGATGCTCTTTTTCAGCCCTTCGAATTCCTGATCATCGGCGGCGCCGGCCTCGGCAGCTTCATCATGGCGAACCCCATGAAGGTGGTGAAGGACTCCGGCAAGGCGCTCGGCGAAGCCTTCAAGCACTCCGTTCCCAAGGAGCGCAACTACCTCGACACGCTCGGTGTGCTCTATTCGCTGATGCGCGACCTGCGTACGAAATCGCGCAACGAAATCGAAGCGCATATCGACAATCCGGCCGAATCGACGATCTTCCAGCAGGCTCCGACAGTTCTGAAGAACAAGGAACTGACGGCCTTCATCTGCGACTACGTGCGCCTGATCATCATCGGCAATGCCCGATCACACGAGATCGAGGCGCTGATGGACGAAGAAATCAACACCATCCTTCATGACAAGATGAAGCCTTACCACGCGATCCAGATCATGGGCGATTCGTTCCCCGCCATCGGTATCGTCGCGGCGGTTCTCGGCGTCATCAAGGCCATGGCGCATATCAATGACTCGCCGGAAGTGCTCGGCCACCTCATCGGTTCGGCACTCGTCGGCACATTCCTCGGCATTCTGCTTTCCTACTGCGTCTGCTCCCCGCTGGTCTCTCAGATCAAGGTCGTCCGCTCCAAGCAGCACCGCCTCTACGTTGTCGTCAAGCAGACCCTGCTTGCCTACATGAACGGCTCGGTGCCGCAGGTCGCCCTCGAATACGGCCGCAAGACGATCTCGGCGTATGAACGCCCGTCGATCGACGCAGTGGAACAGGAAATGATGAACCCAGGTGGCGAAAACAAGGCAGCTTAAATGACTATGAGCAATGCTTCGCATGACAACCAGACAATGGATCCCGCCCTTCTTGCCAAATTGACCGGCGGTCTCGGTGACAGGGGCAGGGTTGCCAAGCTCTGCAGTTCCTTCGGCGACATATACAGCGAATTCTTTCCCGACGTCCTGAAAAGCGAAACCGGCCTCGATGTGACAGTCGGCTATCTTGGCTGCGAGATCGGCTACAAGAATCACCTGATCGACGATCTCAGCACCAACATGACGCTGGTCGATGCGACGCTGCGCAATTGGTCGCAGAACATCACCATCGGCTGTGGCAACGGTTTCATCATCACCCTGATGGAGCACCTGCTTGGGGCCACTGCCGAAACGATCGAGGAACCGGCCGACCGGCTTCTCTCCATTATCGAACTCGATCTCGCCGGCATGGTGTTCGACAAGATTTCCAAGGTGCTGCGCTCGGCCGTGAACGCGCCAGGCGGATTCGAGCCCAGCCTCTCGGCGCCCTTCGCGCATGAGGCCCGTGTGCGTCCGCCGGAAGATCGCACCGACGAATTTGCCGCTGCGATCAACATGTCGATCACGCTTGCCGGCATCGTTTCCGAATTCAGCCTGATCGTGCCGCAGACGGCACTGCTCAAGACGACGGTTTCGGCCCCGAAGCCGAAGAAGCAGCCCAGCAAATCGCCCGAGTTCACCGAGCAGATCGGCGACCAGGTTCGCCGCTCGCAGGTCACCCTCGAAGCGAAGATCCATCTCCAGGACCTGACATTGCGGACGATTTCCAAGCTAATGGCTGGCGATGTCATTCCTTTCCGGGACAGTGGCGACGTGCGCGTTGAAGTCAGCGCCAACAGCCGGGAATTGTATGTGTGCGAGTTCGGGCGTTCAGGCGACAACTACATGGTGCGCGTGAAAGACACCATGAATTCGGATGACGAGCTGATCCGGCACTTAATGAATTAATCGGTTCTCTCGCTCTCAGCGCCACAAAGGCAGTTTGAGGCAAGTTTCAACTGGAATAGTGATTTCATGGCTACGAAGAAGACACAGCAGAATAGTGACCTCTCCCTGGACATGCCGGGCAATGAAGCCGATCTGGATCAGGCTATCGACGATCTGCGCGGCGTGTTGAAGAAAGATACGGACGGCGACTTTCCGCAGTTCGGCGACGACCTGCAGAACGATGCTTTCGCAGCAGGAACGGACCTCTCGCCATTCGGCGGTGATGCCGGCGAAACATCCTTCGGCGGTGCCGATTTCGCAGGAAGCGATTTCGGGGGCGGCGATTTCGGCGACGATGCTGCCGGCACCGGTGCAGCAGGCTTTCCCAGCCTCGACGCTGCGCCGAGCTTCGGCGGCAATTCCTTCCAGTCCGCTCCGGCACCGCTCGGCAGCGCGCTGAACTCGAACTTCGACCTGATCATGGACATTCCTATCGATGTCCAGATCGTGCTCGGGACGAGCCGCATGCAGGTTTCCGGCCTGATGAACCTCACCGAGGGTGCCACTATCGCGCTCGACAAGAAGATCGGCGAGCCGGTCGAAATAATGGTGAACGGCCGCAGGATTGCACGCGGCGAGATTACGGTTCTTGATAACGACGACACGCGATTCGGTGTAAAACTGATAGAAGTTTTGAGCACGAAAAAAGCCTGATCCCTGTGTGGGACGGAGAGGTTAGACCATGATGGACTTTGACGATTTCGGCGGCGCACTTGCCGGGAAACCGTTGACCCAGGCTGAAAAGGCGGCGGCAGTTCTTCTCGCTATGGGGAAGGGGGTCGCCGGCCGGCTGCTGAAATATTTTACGCAGGCCGAGTTGCAGACCATTATCGGATCTGCCCAGGCGCTTCGTGCGATCCCGCCGGACGAGCTCCTCCAGCTCGTCAGCGAATTCGAAGATCTCTTCACCGAAGGCGCGGGTCTGATGGACAACGCCAAGGCGATCGAAGCCATCCTCGAGGAAGGGCTGACCCCTGACGAAGTCGACAGCCTTCTCGGCCGCCGCACCGCTTTCCAGGCCTACGAAACCTCCATCTGGGATCGTCTGGCCGAGGCGGAACCTGCTTTCGTCGCCCAGTTCCTGTTGCGCGAACACCCCCAGACCGTTGCGTATATCCTGTCCATGATGCCCTCGTCCTTCGGCGCGAAGGTATTGCTGCAGCTTCCCGACAACCGTCGTGCCGACATCATGAACCGCACGGTCAACATGAAGAGTGTCAGCCCGAAGGCTGCACAAATCATCGAAAACCAGGTGATGACGCTGCTTGCCGAGATCGACGCAGAACGCAACGCATCGGGCTCCACCAAGGTCGCCGACCTGATGAACGAGATGGACAAGCCACAGGTCGATACGCTGCTCACCTCGCTCGAATCGATCAATCGCGAAGCGGTCAACAAGGTTCGTCCGAAGATCTTCCTTTTCGAAGATCTCATGTTCATGCCGCAGCGCAGCCGCGTCATGCTGCTCAACGACATCTCGACCGACGTCCTCACAGTCGCCTTGCGTGGCGCATCGGCGGAAATCCGCGAATCGGTTCTTTCCTCCATCAGTCCGCGCCAGCGCCGCATGATCGAATCGGATCTTCAAAGCGGCATGGCCGGCGTCAATCCGCGCGAGATCGCGATTGCACGGCGCGCCGTGGCGCAGGAAGCGATTCGCCTGGCCAATGCCGGCCAGATCGAGCTCAAGGAAAAGGAAGGCGGTCCGGCGGCCGCCTAAATCATCGCAGCTGTTGACAATTCGACTGGCCGGCAAGGCGGCGGTTGATCGACAAGACGCACACGTCTACCCTTCCTGGAAACGGGCCGCGCTTTAGCAGCGGCCTTTTTCTTTGACGGAGGGCCGCAGACTTGGCCGATGAAGACAAGGACAGCAAAACAGAAGCCCCTACCGCGAAAAAGCGGTCTGATGCTGCCGAAAAAGGTAATACCCCCCACTCGCGTGAAATTTCGATCTTCACGACGATTCTCGCGACCTTCATCTACCTCGTCTTCTTCCTTCCCAGCGCAACGTCGCACATGGCCGAGACCCTGCGCGACATCTTCGAGCAGCCAGACCAGTGGAAGATCGAAACCGGACCTGACGTCATCTCGCTCTTTGTGAAGCTCGGCTGGGCCGTTGCGGCGCTTCTTGCCCCGGCCTTCATCATGTTCATAGTGTTCGGTATCGCCTCGTCCGTCTTCCAGAACCTGCCAACACCGGTTCTCGAACGCATCCGTCCTCAGGCTTCGCGTATTTCGCCCGTCAAGGGATGGTCGCGGCTCTTCAGCGTCCAGGGGCTCGTCGAATTCGGCAAGTCGCTGTTCAAGGTGGTCGTCGTCGGAGTGATTCTCTTCTTCGTCCTTAGAAGCGAATATTTCGGCTCGATCGATGCGATGTTCTCCGACCCGCAGACGATCATGGTTCGCATGATGACGGCCATGCGCAAGATCATCATCGTGATGCTGATCGCCACCGCCATCGTCGCCATCGCCGACGTGTTCTGGACGCGCTACCACTGGTTCACCGAACTGAAGATGACGAAGCACGAGGTGAAGGAAGAAAACAAGCAGTCGCAGGGCGACCCGTTCGTCAAGAGCAGACAGCGCTCCGTCATGCGTGACCGCGCCCGCCGGCGCATGATCGCCAGCGTTCAGCGCGCCACCCTCGTCATCGCCAACCCGACGCACTATGCCGTGGCGCTGCGCTACGTGCGCGAGGAAAACGATGCGCCGGTCGTCCTGGCCAAGGGCCAGGACCTTATTGCGTTGAAAATCAGAGAGATCGCCGAAGAGAACAGCATTCCCGTGTTCGAGGATCCACCTCTCGCACGCTCCATGTTTGCGCAAGTCTCGGTGGATAGTGTCATACCGTCAGTCTTCTATAAGGCCGTCGCGGAACTCATTCACCGGGTTTACGCCGCGGAGGCCAAGAACAAACGGGTAAGATAAGTCGAATGAAAAAATGCCCCTACTCTGCCCAGCGTGAAAAAATCCTTGCAGAAGCAATCAGCCCGGTCGCAACCGAGCTCCGGCTTCTGGACGCATCCGATCTGATTTCTCTGCTGCGTTTCGAGTATTACGGCAATCTCGCCGACCTCGTCGCCTCCGCAGCGGAACTGTTTTTCCATCCCGGCACCGTCAACTTCGGCCTGGGAGGAAATTATACGCTGGAATGGGGCGGCAAGCCCGAAGTCGTGCTCGATCTGGAAATCAAGCCGCGCGGCGTGACCGTCTATGCGCAGCTGACGCTGGCCGAGGACCATGCCGGTATCGAGATCAATCATATTTCCTTCCAGAACGCTTCCAGCGATCCGGACGCAAACACGGCTTTTCTGCAAAGAAGCCTGCACGAAGCGCGCTATATCGTGGCAAA
Source organism: Rhizobium sp. BK379 (assembly GCF_014193955.1). Classification (NCBI taxonomy): domain Bacteria; kingdom Pseudomonadati; phylum Pseudomonadota; class Alphaproteobacteria; order Hyphomicrobiales; family Rhizobiaceae; genus Rhizobium; species Rhizobium sp. BK379. Next base: position 576,470 of record NZ_JACIAD010000002.1, on the reverse strand, counting down.
GCCACAGGCGCTCGCCGGCTAAAGCAGTTTACGCTTGGGAATATCAGGCCCGGCCCGCAAGGCGCCGGGCTTTGCCGTTCTTTAGCTGATGTAGCCGAGCCGGATCGCCTTGGCGATCGCCTGGATACGGTTGACCGAATCAAGCTTGATGGTGGCCGAGCCGAGATAGGCGTTCACCGTGTGGACGGAAAGGCCGAGCTTGTCGGCGATTTCTTCGCTGATGCGGCCGTCGCCGGCAAGCTGAAGGCAGGCGATCTCACGCTCGCTCAGCGCTTCCGTTGCCGCCGCACGACGTTCGTCAAGCGACAGCAGGTCCATCATGACATTGCAGCATCGGCCGTGCAGCTCGATGATCGTGTCGCTCAGGGGATCGAGATCGTCGCCCGTGAAGAGCACGAAGCCGTTGCCGATAGCGCCGAGACGCACCGGAAAGGCAAGACCGGAGAAAGGGACCACCCCGTCTTTCAGCCTCACCATGAAAGGTGAGAAGTCGGCAGGACCCGGAGCCGCGCGATCATGGCTGCCCGCCCAGAACAGCGGCAGCAGCGAACGATCGATGTGATCGAGCAAAGCCTCGCCATGGGCATCGACAAAGGCCTTGCCGAAGCCGGCATTCGAGGGACCCCAGTTTTCCAGCTCGCAGATCAGTCGCTGCTTTGCCGGCACGCCGGAACCTGTGACACGAAAGACAGCGAAACCTTGCGCATCCGCGAGCTTCTGCATGGCAATCAGGCGCGGAAAAAGGTCAGACCGGCTGGAAATCCTGTTCACGCGCACCATGCGCATCTGGTCCGTATTGCCTATCGCCCTGCCTGGTTGATGCCCCATAATTCCCCTCAAACGAGATTGTTGCGAACGGCGAAGGCTATCGCCTCGGAACGCGTCTTCGTTGCAGTCTTGCGCATCACGCTGGTAATATAGTTATTGATGGTATTCCGGGAGATACCGAGGATCATGGCGATCTCGTCGCTTGTCTTGCCTTCCGCGATCCAGAAGAGACATTCCAGCTCCCGCTCCGTCAGCTCGAAATCGCGATCGACCTTCGTGCCCCCGCACCGAAGGAAGCTTGCGAAATAGCCTGCAAGAAGGCCCACGTCCCGGAGACGTTCCGGCGAAAGCACGAAACCTTCCCTGAACAGGAACATCAATGCCAACCGAGATCGGCCGACATTGAAGGTCAGAGAGCAATATTGCCGGCTTGCGCCGTGTGGCACTTCAACGCTGTCGGGCAAAAGCGCGAAGCCCGGCTGCAGCACCTGCATGCATTTTTCGAATTCGGTCGAGCGCGCATAGCCGGATACCAGGTCATTGGCGACCTCCTTCACCAGATCGAAAGGCCAGTCGGACGACACGATAAAGTCCAGACCGCTTTCCTGGATGAGGTCACAGCGCGCCATCAGATAGTGCATGGCACCGACATATTCGGTCAGCGCCTGCAAGCCGGCTTGCAACTTGCCGGTTTCGGCGATGATGCGCAGACGATTGATCAGCTCGTGGCGCGGCAGAAGATCCGGCACATTGGCGCCGACGAAGTTCGCCATTTGCTTCTCGCCTCTATTCGCCTGAAATGTGTCCATATCCATTAGCAGTGACCTGCGGCTGAGAAACTATCGATTCTCGCAAAGAAGTTCTGTTTTAGGAAAAGGATTCAAACACATGCCCCACGCGAATCCCATTTCGAATCACTTAAGGGTAAGCCAACCACCGCAAATCACCATCTCCGACTTCTGGGGATTTACTTTTGTGGCCTTCCATGCGGTGATTCGACCACCATTCCACTCTCGCGAATATAGATAAAGTAGGATGATTCTGGCTTTGGCCGCAATGTTCCTCGCCTTATGCGCGAGTGGGGCTGCGCGGAATTATCGGTCTGAATGGCGTAATTATCACAGTTCCGGCTAGGGACGCGCCGAAACCGATCGCCCAACGGAAGCAAATATCAAACGCGTGAAAGCAACGACCTGTTGTTCTATTGGAAGCATACTTACGTCGTCCGCCTTATTCAGGGCTTCAGCGTCGCGAAGACGACGCCATCTCTTTGCCGCAGGATCTCTACATCCGAATTCTTCGTTACAAAGTAATCGGGTCCTTACGGGCCGGCTACCGGTGCCGATAACGTTTCCGTTACTGATCGGTCTATCCACAGCTGAAAAAGAAAAAGGCCGGTTTCCCGGCCTTTGTTATCATGCAGCTTCGTCGATGGCCCATTTTCTGAGGATCTTCGCAGCGCGTTCCTCGTTGATCTCCACCATACGGGCAAGCTTGCGTTCCGGACCTTCCTTGACGCGGCGGTTGAAGTTGCCGTCGTCGTCGCCGAGACTGAGCAGATCCTCGGTACTGTCGAAGCCGAAGTCGGAGCCGAAGCCATCCATGAGAGCACCGCCCGCCGCAGCACCCGCCGGTGCGAAGTCGGGAAGTTCCAGGCCGGCCGATTCCGGAGTGGCGTCGCCGAAGACTGCGGCGGAGGATGTACCCGAGCCGCTGACGGTGCGGATGAGAGGACGCACGCCCAGCCAGATCACCACGAAGGCTACCGCAACGAAGGCCAGCGAGTTGATGATGCCTGCGAGGTTGCGGCTCAGCATATCCATGACATGGACACCGCCGTTAGCATCGTCGAGCAGCTGGTTTTCGAGGAAATCCATCGGGGTGACGGTGATGACGTCGCCGCGGTTCGGATCGATGCCGGCGGCCGAGGCGACGATCTTCTGCATCTCGGCAACATAGGCGTCAATCTTGGCCTGGTCGGCGGGCTCGCCTACCATCTTGGCGATACGGCCCTTGTTGACGACGACGGCGACCGAGAGCTTTTCGACCCGGTAGCTGTTGCGCGTGGTGGCCGTGGTCTTGCTGTTGATTTCGTAGTTGGTCTGTTCTTCCCGCTTGTCGGACTTGTCCTGCGATTGCGGACCATTTGCGCCGCCGGCCTGCGGGGCCGCCTGCGGAATGTTCTGCTCGACCGTCGTCGCATTGTCGGACTGATTCTGCTGCGACTGCTGTGCTTCCTTCGTGGAGCGAACGGAGCGCTCGACCTTGGATTCCGGATCGTAGGTGGTTTCCTGGATCTGCTGGGCGTCGGTGTTGAGATTGGCCGTGACGCTGGAGCGGAAGTTGTCCATGCCGAGGAAAGGTGCGAGCGCCTTGTCGATGTTGGATTCGACTTCCTGCTGGACATTCTGGACGATGTTGAGCGAGCGGTTCAGCGTGCCGTTGGCGGCATCATCGCCGGAAGCGAGAAGCTGGCCGGCCGAATCGAGGATCGTCACGTCAGCGACATCGAGCCCCGGCACGGCCGAGGCGACGAGATGGCGGATCGAGGTGGCCGCGTTTCGTCCTGTCGCGGCGCTGGCGCGAATCATGACGGAAGCCGTCGGCTTCTGTTCGGCCTTCCGGAAGTTGCCGACCTCGGGCATGACGATGTGGACGCGTGCGGCGGTGATGCCTGAGATCGACTGGATGGTGCGGGCGATTTCACCTTCGAGCGCGCGGACGCGGGTCACTTCCTGCATGAAGGAGGTGAGGCCGAGCGAGCCGACATTGTCGAAGAGTTCGTAGCCGGCATTGGCGCTGTTCGGCAGGCCACGCTCTGCAAGCAGCAGACGGGCCTTGCCGGTCATGCCGGCCGGTACGGTGATGCTGGAGCCATCTGTCCCGACCTGGAAATCGACATTGCTTTCAGCGAGCGCCATGCTGATCTGATTGAGATCAGTCGTCTCCAGGCCGACATAAAGCGTTTCCTGGGCCGGTTTGTTGACGAAAATTGCGGCCGCCAGGATGATTGCGATGGAAGCGGCGCCGACCCCACCAAGGATCATCAAACGCGTCCGCCCAAGGGAACCAAAGTTCTTAATAATCTGAACTAATTGATTTAACAGATTCATTCTGTTCTCGCACGATCCGTCAAAGACAAAGCAGGCTTATTGCCTCATTTGACGAATAGACGCCGAAACTTGTGCGAGCGTTTCGTTCAGCGCATCTAGGAGAATTGCAGTATCAGAAGAAATCGAAGTCGCCAGCAGCCTTGCTGAGCGGCTGGGAGTGGCCGTGGCGCGTACCGCCGCCGAGCGCTTTCTGCATCTCGGCAAGCTTGACGAGGCTGAGTGCGGTCGCGACATCGATCGACCAGTTATGCGGAATTTCACCGGTGATGGTGTCGATGAACTCGGCGAGGCCGCGTGATTTCTGCACGGCGAGATCGATACCCTGCATCACCTTCATGCTATCGGGAGAATTGAGGATTTCCGAGCCGCCCAGTTCGATCAGCTGAGGTTCGATCCGTTCGATCAGGTAGGCAACGTCGTGAAGCTCGGAGACAATGCGCATCAATACGTCGCTGAGCGCCTCAACCGGCGATGGCGGCTCGATCATCGGTGTAAAAGTCATATAAAAATCCTCGCCATTAAAAGAATTCGATACTGGTCTCGGCGGGCTTTTGCGGAGCGGCGGGGCGCTGCTCGAGAGCGACAGTTCTCTGGGTTTCGGCGCCGGTCAGGGGGTATTGCCGGGCACGGCCGGACACCGGCCAGTATTCGATCTTGCGTCCATGCTCACCGCCCGTGCTGGAGCTGACCACCGGAATGCCTTCATCTCGAAGGAACTGCATGGCGAAGGCTGCGTTCTGCTCGCCGACATTCGAGAATGTCGAGATCGTCTTCGCTCCTCCGAAGATCTTGGCCTCCAGCCGGTCGCGCCGCGCGCCCTTTTTCAGGAGGCCGTTAATCAGCAGTTCCATGAGATGCACGCCGTAGCGCGTGGCATCGCCGCCGGTCATCGGGGTGTTGCCTGTCCCCGGCAGCAGGAAGTGGTTCATGCCGCCGACACCTGCGACGGGATCTCTGAGGCAGGCTGCCACGCACGAGCCAAGGATGGTCGAAAGCACCGCATCCGGATCACTCAAGACCTTGTATTCACCCTGAATGATGTGCACGCGGCGGGCCGCACCCTCAGTGATCATTTCAGGGCTCCAAACACGGCTTCGATGGCCGCTTTCATCTTTTCGATGGTGAAGGGCTTCGCCAGAACGTTGTTTGCGCCAAGCTGCGCTGCCTTGGTCACCAGCGCACGGTCGCCCTGTGCGGTGAGGATGATGAAGGCCGCCTTCTTGGTGTTCGGGTTGCTGCGCACGGCCTGAAGGAAGCCGATGCCATCCATCTTCGGCATGTTGAAGTCGGAGATGACGAGATGATGGGGCTGCTCCGCCATGATCTTCATGCCCTGCTCGCCATCGCCGGCAGAGGTGATCTGCTTGAAGCCCAGCTGCGTCAGAGCGTCGCTGAGCAGCAAGCGGCTTGTAACCTGATCGTCAACGATCAGAACTTTGATTTTCTCCGCGATCGACATTATTCTGTCCCTTCCTTTCGGGCGGCTGTCATTTTCAGTATCTCTTCGCCGATAGCAGTCAGCGGTAGCTGCTGCTCAACTGCGCCAAGTTCGTAGGCAACTCTTGGCATTCCGTAAACAACGCAGGTTTTTTCGTTCTGACCGAGCGTTCTTGCCCCTGCGTGGCGCATTTTCAACAGCCCGGCGGCGCCATCGCGCCCCATGCCGGTAAGGATAACGCCAACGGCATTGCGCCCGGCGAGTTCGGCAACCGAATCGAAGAGCACGTCGACCGACGGGCGGTGGCCATTGACCGGCGCCCGTTCCACCAGCCGGCAGCAGGGCGCCGATGCATTGGAGACCTGCAGATGACGTTCGCCGCCGGGTGCGAGATAGACCTTGCCGATCTCGAGACGGGCGCCATCGGTCGCTTCCTCCACGACCGGCGCACAGAGGCGGTTCAGCCGCTCGGAAAAGCTCTTCGTGAAGGTCGGCGGCATATGCTGAGTAATGACGGTCGGCGGGCAATTCGCCGGGAATTTCTGCAGCACGGCGATCAGGGCTTCAACGCCACCGGTCGAAGAACCGATCGCGACGATCTTGCGGCCGACGCGGAAATCGGCCACTGCGGTCGGTATGACAGCGGCAGGCATGGCCGGCTTGGCGAAATTGCGCTGTGTGCGGGCGGCGGCCTTCACCTTCTCGATGAGGTCGCCGAATGGGCGCGGCTCGCCCGGCTGCGGTTTGCCGACGCAATCGAAGGCACCGATTTCGAGGGCGGCGAGTGTCGCCTCCGCGCCGCGATGCGTCATGGTCGAGACCATGATGACGGGCATGGGCCGCAGGCGCATGATTTTCTCGAGGAACTCGAGACCGTTCATGTTCGGCATCTCGATATCGAGCGTCACCACATCCGGGTTCAGCCGCTTGATCGCCTCGCGCGCTTCCAGGGCATCGCCGGCCTGACCGATGACATCGACTTCGGGATCCGAGCTCAAAACGGCCGAGATCAGGCCGCGCATGGTCGGCGAGTCGTCAACGACGAGAACTCTTGCCGGAGCGCTCATGCCTTCCTCCCGATACCCTTGGTCGTATAGCGATAGGTGGTGATGCCGATATTGTCGAAGACGTTCTTGGCTTCGCCCGAAACTCGCTCGGAGTGGCCGATATAGAGATGACCCCCTTCCGGCAGCAGGCCGGCGAAGCGCTGCCAGATCTTCATCTGCGTCGGCTCGTCGAAATAGATGACGACGTTGCGGCAGAAGATGACGTCGAACTTGCCCTTGAACGGCCACTGGGCCATCAGGTTCAGCTCGTTGTAGGTGATGAGACGCTTCACGCGGTCGTCGACCTGGTACTTGCGGCGCCCCTGCATCTCGACCTCGGTAAACCATTGCTTACGCATGGCAGGCGAGACGGTTTCCAGCGCGTTTTCATCGTAGGCACCGGTACGGGCGACCGCGAGGATCTTCGGGTCGATGTCGGTCGCGAGAATCTTGAAGTCGTAGTCGGCGACATTCGGCATCATTGAGAGGACGGTCAGCGCGATCGAATAGGGCTCCTGCCCATCCGAGGACGCAGCCGACCATATCCGCACACGGCCGCCGGCACGCGCCCGGTTCAGAAGATCGGGCAGGACGTGGTCGCGCAAGTGTTCGAAATGATGGTTCTCGCGGAAGAAGCGCGTGAAATTTGTCGTCAGGTGCGACAGCATCTCGCGCCGGGCGGCAGCACCGGCCGGCGAGGCGACAAGATCGCAATATTCGCGAAAGCCCGAAAGGCCGAGATTGCGGATGTGCTTCGACAGACGAGAGTAGACCAGCGAAGCCTTCGTCTCATTGAGAAAGATGCCGGCATCCGCATAGATCATGGCGGCGATTTCCGAGAGATCGCGGCGCGTCAGCGGGTATTCGCCGCTCGCCAGAACCTCGTCGGCACCAGGCTGCCTCTGATCTTTTACGCCAAGTGCATTCATGCGGCTTCGCTTTCGGTATCTGGGAACAGGGCTTCGAGTTCGATCAGGCAGATCATTCGCTTTTCGATCGAGAGAATGCCGCGAGCGAACTGACGCTGAAGGTCCGAGGAGATCTCGGGTGTCGGCTGAATGTCATCGTCGGTGACGGTCAGGATGTCGGAAACAGCATCGACCAGCAGGCCCACCACCTTGTGGTGGACCTGGGCGACGATGATGACGTGACGGGCACTCGGATCGGTCGGCTTCATGCCGAGCCGGGCCGACAGATCGATGATCGGCAGCACTGCACCACGCAGATTGATGACGCCCACCATATAGGATGGCGAGTGTGGCATTCCGGTCGCCGGGGTCCAGCCCCGGATCTCGCGGACCGCCATGATGTTCACGCAGAATTCCTGATCGCCGATGCGGAATGCGATAAGCTCGTTTCCGCCGAGGGTCAGATTTTTCGCCGTGTACGACATTGCCTCTTATCCTACTGCCGCCAGAGACATTTCCGCCTTGAGGGACTGTCCGCGCGAGGCGCCGACCACCGCATCCACGTCCAGGATGAGGGCCACGCGACCGTCACCGAGGATGGTTGCGGCAGCGATGCCCGGAACGTGGGTGTAGTTCGCCTCGAGGCTCTTGATAACGACCTGACGCTGCCCCTGGATCGCATCGACCATGAGGGCGCGCTGACCGCCGCCTTCGGATTCGACGAGAAGGGCGACACCTTCGACCGGGTTTGCCTGGGTGGCGCGGAAGTTCAGGATGCGACCGACATCGACCAGCGGGCAGAAGGAATTGCGGATCGAGATCAGCCGGTGGCTCGCACCGAAGGAGTGGATCGCGGCGGCTTCCGGCTGCAGGGTTTCGACGATGGCCGTCAGCGGCACGACCAGCGTCTGGCCGGCGACCGTGACCACCATGCCGTCGAGAACAGCGAGCGTCAGCGGCAGGCTCATCGTGAAGACGGAACCATGGCCCGGCTTCGAGGTGATGTTGATGCGACCGCCGAGCGCCTGGATCGAGCGCTTGACGACGTCCATGCCGACACCGCGACCGGAAATGTCGGAGATCTTGTCGGCCGTAGAGAAGCCCGGCAGGAAGATCAGGTTATCGATTTCCTCATCCGACAGGTTGGCGTCAGGCGAAATCAGCTCGTTGGCGATCGCCTTCTGGCGGACCTTCTCGCGGTTGATGCCGGCGCCGTCGTCGGCCAGTTCGATCAGGATGCGGCCCGAACGATGTTTTGCCGTCAGGCGGACCGTGCCTTCGGTGTTCTTGCCGGCAGCAGCACGCTTTTCAGGCGTTTCGATACCGTGGTCGACGGCGTTGCGGATCATGTGCGTCAGCGGCTCGGCCAGCTTGTCGATGACCGTCTTGTCCACTTCGGTGTTTTCACCTTCAGTGATCAGGCGGATCGACTTGCCGGTCATGTCGGCAATTTCGCGGACGATACGCGACATGCGCTGGAAGACCGGCTTCACGGGCTGGGCGCGGATCGCCATGACCGAGTCCTGGATCTCGCGGGTGAGCTGCTGCAGCTCTTCGAGGCCCATATTGATCGAGGACGTGCCGGTCGTATCGTTTTCGATGACGCTCTGGGAGAGCATCGCCTGGTTGATGACAAGCTCGCCGACGAGGTTGATCAGGCGGTCGACGCGATCGAGATCGACGCGGATCGTCTGGCCGGCGCTGGCAGCGGCATTGTTCTGGGCGGCAGCACTTGCTGCTGCAGCCGCAGCGGCGGCAGCCGATTCCTTCTTTTCGACACGGGCGGCAGCAGCAGCCATCTGCGTGACGTTGGTCGCCGTTTCGGCAGCAGCAACGGCCGCGGCCGTATCGTCGGCCGTGGTCTCGGCAGCAGCCGGTGCTTCAGAGGCACCGCCATCATCCAGGATCGAGAGATCGAACGGGACCGGGATCATCGGCAGTTCTTCATTGGTGTCGCCGGGCTTGCTGTCCTCTGCCGGCCTTACGGTCAGATCGCAATCCCATTCGGCGAATTCGAAGACCGAGCGGATGGCGTCTTCGCCCTTGTCCGTCTTGATCGTGATGTTCCAGAAGAAATAGGCGCCTTCCGGATCGATCTCATCGAGGCCGGGCAGAGCATCGGTGTTGCAATAGATGCTCATCTCGCCGAGGCGGGAGAGATCACGCAGCAGAAGGGTGGCGTCATTACCCTTTGAATAGAGTTCGAAGCGCGGCTTGAAGATGATTTCATAGGCCGGCAGATCGATCGGCTTCTCTTCACCGCCGAAATCGTCGAAGGAGAAGGGGATCGGCTGGAAGCCGCTATCGTCGGTCGGCTTCGGAGTCGGGGCTGCGGCAGCCGGAGCAGCAGCGGCCTTGGGAACCGGCTTCGGTGCGGGCGCCTCGGAAACTGCCGAGGGAGACGGCATCTCGCCGTGGGCAAGCGCTTCCAGTTCCTTGACCAGGCCGCGGCTTCTGCTTTCATCGACGCTGCCGCCATCGCGGGCAGCATTGGTCAGGTCGGCGAGCACGTCGGCCGACTTCAGCATGACCTTCAGGACGTCCTGGTTCGGCTCAAGCTTGTTGGAACGAACGCAATCAAGTGTGGTCTCGAAGACGTGGGCGAAGGCGACGAGGTCATCCAGACCGAAGGCACCGGCACCGCCCTTGATCGAATGGACCGCGCGGAAAACCGCATTGACGGTTTCCGGGTCGCGATCGCCATCATTCATTTTCAGGAGACCGGATTCCAGTTCGGCGAGCTGTTCCTCGCACTCCTGGAAAAAGATCTCTTTGATTTCGTTCATATCCATAGGAGCAAATCCTGGGCTTTTTAGGCGGTTACACGCTCGATGGCATCGATCAGCTTGGCGGGGTCGAAGGGCTTGACGATCCAGCCGGTGGCACCAGCCTGGCGGGCACGGTTCTTCTTTTCCGCGTCGCTTTCAGTGGTCAGCACCAGGATCGGGATCGCACGGTACTTCTCGTTGCGACGGACACCTTCGATGAAGCCGAAGCCGTCGAGGCGCGGCATGTTGATGTCGGTGACAATGACGTCAGGATTGGACTCTTCGAGAACCTCGAGGCCTTCAACGCCGTCTTCAGCCTGGATCGTCTCGAAACCCGCGTTGTTCAGGGTTACGAGAAGCATGTTCCGGATGGTACGGGAATCGTCCACCGTCAATACTTTCTTCTTCATTGCCGGATCTCCTTGGCAAGCAGATGGTCGATGTCGACGCCAACCAACTGCATGGTTTTCGTGAATGCGTCGGACACCTTCGAGAAGGTGATCGACTGCTTGTCCTGGTCCCAGGTCTTCTCGGCGGCCATCAGAACCTGGGCGCAAAGAGCGCCGATGCGTTCGACTGCCGAAGCATCGATCGCCAGAGGGTTTCCGCGCATGGAGAGAAGCTTGTCGCGCAATGCGGACGCCTCATTGAGATCAAGAACCGCTGGCAACTCCAGCGTCTTGGCACTCTTCTTTGCTGCCATCAGCTTTTCCTTGTCCCCTTGTCCCCAACCCGCGAAAGCGAGCCGGCGTCATAATCCGATAGGTTAGTAAACATTCCGCCCACCTCCCGCTCTCGCGACAGGCAACGGCATGGTAAAATCGTCGTTTTCGTATTCGTCTTCGACCGCTTCCGGACGCGCCGCGATCGCAACCTGCTGGGGCGGGGCGGCACGTGCCGGCTGCGGCCGGGTTGCATAAGTGTTTTCACGGGCAATGCGGAATTCACGGATCGTCTGGCCAAGCTCGAGAATGACCGTGTAGAGGTGATCGGCGCCTTCGGCAGAACGCTCGGCGAAGCTTGCATTGTCTGCCACTTCGCCGCCGAGACCCTTTACATCGGCAGTCGCGGCTTCGAGGCCGGCGGCATGTTCACCGGTCTCGCTGGCGATATTGGCGATCGCGGCGTTGATGTCAGTCACCTGGCGGACGATGCTGGCAATCGAATCCTGCGTGCGTCCGACCATCTGAACGCCGGCATCGACCTGCGTCTTGGTGGTGGTCACCAGCGTCTTGATTTCACGGGCCGCTTCTGCGGAGCGCTGGGCGAGTGCCCGCACTTCCTGCGCCACGACGGCAAAGCCGCGGCCAGATTCGCCGGCGCGTGCGGCTTCGATGCCAGCATTCAGGGCAAGCAGGTTCGTCTGGAAGGCGATCTCGTCGATCGCGCCGATAATCTGGCCGATCTTCTCCGCAGACTGTTCGATATCAGCCATGGCGTTGATTGCCCGGCCGACGACCTCGCCGCTTTCCTCGACGGCCGCACGGGTAGCGGCAGCAGCCTTTTCGGCGGCGCGGCTGCCGGCAGCACCCTCGCGGACCCGCTCGGCAATGCCGGCAAGGGCGGCAGCGGAAAGCTGCAGGCGCCCGGCCTGACCGGAGGCATTGCCGGCAAAGCTGCGGGATGCGCCGGCAAGCAATTGTGTTCCGGCTTCGGCCTTCGCATTGCGCTCGGCAATCGCAGCAAATTCCGTCTGGAGGTTGTCGAGGGCCGCGTTCAGCGCTGCAGCAATGTCGGCGTGAGCGCCATCGACCGGTGCGCGCTGCGTCAAGTCCCGGGCTGACAGGCTTTCTATGACGTCACTGAAGATACGGGCGATTTCCGCCTCACCTTCGGCACGCTGATCGGCGAGTACGCGCTGCTGCGTGGCGCGCAGCGCATTGAAACGCAGCGAGACGGCGATTTCGACATCGACCATCACGATACGGAGGATCGATGTCATCAGGTCGGTGATCTCGCGAGCACGACGCTTGGCCGATGGCAGGACCGGGCGGCCGGCCAGTTCATCGGCGAGACCGGAAATCACGTGCTCCAGCATGACGCCGTGGCCTGCCACGTGCCAGCGGGGATCCAGGCCGATCTTGCTTTCGGTATCGGAGAGAACCTTGACGCGTTCCGCGTAGAGGCTGTCGAAACGTGCATCCGTCAACACATCCCAGTGTGAGGATTGCAGATCGTGAAGGCGCTCGATCTGACGCTCGCTTTCGAAATTGCGCGCGGCATCCGGGAAAGACTGGAAACGATGGAAGAGATCGCGCAGGCCGGCCTTCAGATGAGCTTCAAGGGCAGGCCGATTACGGCGGACCATCTCGCACTGGTCGGTGTCGAGACCTGCAAAGCGCAGGCGATCACGCAGGCTGCCTGCCTGTGCTCCCCGAGCCTGATCTGATGGCATATCCTGCCCCAACGCCTGTCCCCAACCACTTTCCGGGCTAACCCGGCCAAAAACTTTTGACGTTTCCGAAGAACGCTACGCACGGAGACCGTCTTCGCCATCGGTAACGACCGACGGACTGAAGCCTCCTGATCAGCAATTCTGTTTCGGAGCTGCCTGAAGAGATGGATACCGGATCGACCCGGTACGGCGGGGCGGCGTCATGCCTGGTGGGAACGAGTGCATCTTCCCATTCCGACGTGTAACTCAATGTTTATGGTTAATTCCTTGCTTGAAGGTTAATAAGCCCTTCGCGTCGATAGCTTTTGAAACAATTCGCCAGACTTGACCTAGTAAATACTGGCACAGAGTTGCATCGCTGCTACAAGGCACACGCAAGCTCTATGTTATAGAGCCGATTTGAAGAGCCTGACATGATGTCAACAAGGAAAGAGAAATGATAGTTCTCGGAATGGGTTCCTGCCTGATCGCGATTGCGATCGCCGCGGCCATCACCCTCCTCGATGTGATCGCGGCACACCGCGACAGCCGCACTCTTCGCGTCTTCTAAGACGCCGCCCTCCGACGCTCCTTACCTTTCCCGTTGGCAGCCCGATACCGTTGGTGTATCGACACGCGCTCCTGTGTCAGCGGAAGTAACCAATTAATGTCAGCTCGGACCGGCCTCTTCATCATTCTGGCGTTCACGATTTTCCGCCTCGTGACGCTTCATTTTGATACAACGGATCTGTTCGTCGATGAGGCGCAATACTGGTTCTGGTCTCAGAATCTCGATTTCGGCTATTATTCAAAACCGCCGATGATCGCCTGGGTGCTCAGGATCTTTACCGAGCTTACCGGCTCCAGCGACATTTACTGGCTGCGGTTTCCCGGCCCTCTCTTCCACATGGCAACCGCGCTGGTGCTGATGAAAATGGCGAAGCGCTTCATCGGGCCGGAGATCGAAGGCTGGGTCGGCGCGACCTATATCACGCTGCCGGCGGTTGCGCTTTCCTCTGTCTTCTTTTCCACCGACGTCATCCTGCTCTTCTTCATAGGCATTGCGCTCATTGCCTATTTCGAGTTGATGCGGCGTCGCTCTGTCGGGCTGGCTCTCCTCATGGGTGTCGGCGTCGGGCTGGCGTTCCTGACGAAATATGCCGTGCTCTTCCTTGTGCCGGGCGGCGCGATCGCGATGCTGCTCATTCCGGCGGCGCGCATCTCGGTGCGCGATTTCATCATCGGGGTCGTTACATCGGCAGTCGTCGCCGTCCCGAACCTCTGGTGGAACCTCCAGAACAACAATACGACGGTGCGCCACACGCAGGATATCGCCCACTGGAGCGATCTCGGCATCAATATCCGCGGCGGGCTGGAATTCTTCTCGGCGCAGTTTGGCGTCGTCGGCCCGATCGTCTTCTTTGCCATGCTCTGGGCCGTCTGGAACATGATCCGCGGCCGCAGCGAGCCGCGCGAGAAGATACTCGTCTGGCTGTCGATCCCGGTCGTGCTGCTCATTACCTTGCAGGCGACAATTGCCAAAGCCTATGCCAACTGGGCCGTAACGGCCTATGTGGCAGGCATCGTGCTGGCCGTCTGGGTGCTTTATCGCCTGTGGCCGAAGGGGCTCAGAACATCGCTCACCATCAATGGCATTGCCTGCCTGCTCTTCCCTTTCGCACCGATCTTCTCGCATCAACTGGTGCTGCCCAACGGCAAGGAAGTCATGGAACGCTATCTCGGCCGGTCCGAAGTCAGCCGTGAGGCTGCCGACCTTGCAGCGCAGGCCGGCGCCGGCATCATCGTCACCGACAACAGGGACATGGTCGCCGACCTCTTCCACACTCTGCGGGATACGTCCTACAAGATCTATGCCCGTCCGCCGGCCGATCTGCCGGACAGCTATTACGAGCAAGAATTCGCCCTGCCGGCCGATACCAGCGGGCAAGTCCTATTCCTTACTTCCAAGCCGCTGAACTGCGCAAACGAAACGCCGGAAATGCTGAAAAGCTGGCAGCCGGAAAAAGGTAACTACAAAGGCGATACGATCTATGTCTACAAGGTCGGCGCGGCCTGCCTGATGCGGCCCTGAGGAAGTTCAATTCACGGGGCCGGGCAGGCAGAGGCCGGTTCCGCAGCCTTCTATTTCGATAAATTTTACGCCGCCCTCCTCGAAGGCAAGGCGCAACTGTGCCTCCGTCGCGCGATGGATTTCGTGATGACGGCCTTCATAGTCGCGGATCGTGCTGCGGGAGACGGCTGCCTTGTCAGCAAGATCCGTCTGAGTCCAATCAAGCAGCCCACGAGCCGCTCGGCACAAAGCGGGCGTCAGAATTGTTTCTTTTGCACCTTGACCCATAATTCCAAGCCGCCCATATTGGTCGATATAAATCATATATGTCATGTTTTGAACAGGATTTCCAGACCGGGAGAGAGCGATGCCTCACGATACGCCTTTGATTTCGACAATCGTCGGCGGCCTCGTGCTGGCATTTATTCTAGGCGCGATCGCCAATCGCCTGCGCCTTCCTCCACTTGTGGGATATCTTGTCGCGGGCGTTCTCGTCGGCCCCCATACCCCGGGTTTCGTTGCCGATCAAAGCCTTGCGCCGGAGCTTGCGGAAATCGGCGTCATCCTGCTGATGTTCGGCGTCGGCCTGCACTTTTCCCTTAAGGACCTGCTCTCCGTGCGAGGCATCGCGGTGCCGGGTGCTGTCGTACAGATCGGCTTTGCCACGCTGCTCGGCTGGGGTCTCGGCGCATTTCTCGGGTGGCCGACGGGGGGCAGCCTCGTCTTCGGCCTTGCGCTTTCCGTCGCCTCGACGGTGGTGCTGCTGAAAGCCCTGCAGGAGCGGCGTCTTGTCGAAACGGAACGCGGGCGTATCGCCGTCGGCTGGCTGATCGTCGAAGACCTAGCCATGGTGCTGGCTCTGGTGCTGATCCCGGCCGCGGCCAGTATCACCGGCGATGGTCATGGCCCGGTCGAACCTCTTTCGGCGGGCCTCAACCGGCTTCTCGGCCTCGATCTCGGCGTCGGCGGCATCATCGCCATGACGCTGGTCAAGGTCGCGCTGTTCGTCGCGCTCATGCTGGTCTTCGGCCGCAAGCTCATTCCCTGGACGATGCATCGCATCGCCCATACCGGCTCGCGCGAGCTTTTCCGCCTCGGCGTGCTGGCCATCGCACTCGGCGTCGCCTTTGGCGCATCCAAGCTTTTCGGCGTGTCGCTGGCACTCGGCGCCTTCTTTGCCGGCATGGTTCTCGCCGAAAGCGAACTCAGCCATCGCGCCGCCCAGGAAAGCCTGCCGCTTCGCGATGCCTTTGCGGTGCTCTTCTTCGTCTCCGTCGGCATGCTGTTCGATCCGAACATCCTGATCGAAAGGCCGCTGCCGGTACTCGCGACCGTCTTCATCATCGTGATCGGCAAATCCGTGGCGGCGTTCCTGATCGTCCTGCTTTTCAGGAAGCCGGTCGGCACGGCGCTGACGATCTCCGCGAGCCTCGGGCAGATCGGCGAATTTTCCTTCATCCTCGCCGCCCTCGGCGTCGATCTCGGCCTGCTGCCGGAGGAAGGCCGAGACCTGATCCTTGCCGGCGCGATCATCTCGATCATTCTCAACCCCCTGCTCTTCTTCGTCTGTGACCGCATGCGGCCGCTCCTCGAAGCCAAGCGCGAGGAGCCGGCGGAAGCTCCAGTTCCGGCAACGGATACCGTCACAGCACATGTGGAAGAACACGTTGACGCGGACGACGTTCACCCGACGGCACTGAGCGGCCACGCAATCCTCGTCGGCTATGGCCGCGTCGGCAGCATTGTCGGCCAGAACCTCAAGTCCGCAGGCACTCCTTTCCTTGTCATCGAGGATTCCGACAAGCGCATTGCAGAGCTGCTTGCGCAGGGAATCGAAGTGCTCTCCGGAAATGCCGTCAGCCGCGAAACACTCGGCCTCGCCAATATCGCCGGCGCCCGCAGCCTCGTCATCGCCATTCCGAATGCCTTCGAAGCCTGCAGCATTGCCGAGCAGGGCCGCACCATCAATCCATCGATCCTGATCGTCGCGCGCGCTCATTCCGACGCCGAGGTAGACGAACTGCGGCAATACGGCGCCGATACCGTGATCATGGGTGAGCGGGAAATTGCGCTTGGCATGGTTGACCGGCTCGCTCAAGTGCATCATGACAGTGCACCCTATGAAGACGGACCTTCGGCTGGTACAATCGTGCCGTCGGTGGAGCCTCCGCCGGAAAAAGAATGAGAGATTGGCGCGCCTTTGAGCCGATTTGGGAGTGAAATCGCTGAGACAGGGGAGACGGAGCTGGGTCAGCGCCGTCTGGCAAGTCGTATTGCCGCTTCCGTTGTCGTCGCGTTTCTCGCCTATCTCGGCCTGCTCTTCGGCGGCAATATCGTCATCAGCCCGTCGTCGGCGCCGAACAGCCTGTCGTCTTCCAGCCGGGATTCGCAGCAGTCGCAGGTGACTGCGCGCGACGCCATTCGCGGCTTGCTGATCAGCGACCGCAAGATGGCACCGAAACAGCAGGTCCACGATGCCGGCCCGGCATCGCTGAACGCTGCGCCCGCACTGCATATTGCCGACTGGCGCCAGGCCGCCCCGGCACCTGAGTTCGAAGCCCCGCTGCGGCCTGCCACAGCCCGGGCTCACCAGCCCCGCGCACCGCCGCAGGCTGCCTGAATCACGTCACCTTCGGGTGCTTCTGATCAAATAGACATGTAGACATGCCGCAGCGCGGTCGCGCGGGCCAAAGCATTATCCAAGGACTTAAAACATGCGCAATTCACCATGGCTGGTGTTCACCTATACGGTGATCATCGTGCTCGGCCTGTTGATCGCCCTTCCAAACGCGCTGCCGCCAAGCGTGCTCCAGCGCATTCCTGCCTGGCTGCCGCATAGCCAGGTCTCTCTCGGTCTAGACCTTCGCGGCGGTTCGCACCTCGTGCTCGAAGTCGATGAAGCCGACCTCACCAAGGAGCGCCTGAACTCGCTGCTGCAGGATGCGCGCCGCGTGCTGCGCGAAAAGAACATTCAGCCGAAGTCGATCGTCCGCAACAATAACAATATCGTTGTTTCGCTCGCCGATCCCCAGCAGAGCGATGCGGCCGTCACGCAGCTTCGCACCCTTGGCAATGTGATCTCCAGCGGCATCAGCGCCGGCCAGTCCGACCTTGCGGTCACGGCCGACGGCGGCAATATCACCATTGGCTTCTCGCCGGCCGGTATTGCAACCAATGTCGACAATGCCGTCGCACAGAGCCTTGAAGTCATCCGCCAGCGCGTCGACCAGGTCGGCGTTGCCGAGCCAACGATCCAGCGCATCGGCTCCAACCGTATTCTCGTCCAGCTTCCGGGCGCACAGGATCCGTCCCGCCTTCGCGAACTTCTTGGCTCCACCGCCAAGATGTCCTTCCATATGCTCGCCCCGAACGGCCAGGCCGGCCCCGGCGTGACGATCATGAAGGACGACGAAGGCAACTCCTATCCGGTTCTCGACCGCGTCGAAATTTCCGGCGACCGCCTCTCGGATGCCCGCGTCAGCTTCGACCAGAACCAGCAGCCGGTCGTTACCTTCCGCTTCGACAGCGCCGGTGCTACCCGCTTTGCCGATATTACCCGTCAGAATGTCGGCAATCCCTTCGCGATCGTGCTTGACGACAAGGTGCTGAGCGCACCTGTCATCCGCGAGCCGATCACCGGCGGTTCGGGGCAGATCTCCGGCAACTTCACGACCGAGAGCGCCAATACGCTCGCGGCCATGCTGCGCGCCGGCGCCCTGCCCGCCAAGCTGACCGTCATCGAAGAACGCACCGTCGGCGCCGACCTCGGCGCGGACGCGATCAAGATGGGCCTTTATGCCGGCGTCGTCGGCTTCGTGCTCGTCGCCGCCTTCATCTTCGTGCTCTACGGCACCTGGGGCATTCTCGCCAATATCGCGCTTCTGATCCACACGATCCTGACCTTCTCGGCACTGACGCTTGTCGGGGCGACGCTCACCCTGCCCGGCATCGCCGGCGTCGTGCTCGGCATCGGCCTTGCGGTCGACGCGAACGTCCTGATCAACGAACGCATCCGTGAAGAAACGCGCAAGGGCAAGAGTGCCTTTGCGGCTATCGACACCGGCTTCCGCCGTGCCTACTCGACCATTATCGACGGCAACATGACGGCGCTCATCGCTGCCGCCATCCTGTTCTGGTTCGGCTCCGGCCCGGTTCGCGGCTTTGCCGTGACCATGGCGCTCGGCCTGATCATCTCGATGTTCACCTCGGTCGCCTTCGTGCGTGTCACGATGATCGAGATCGCCCGTCGTCGGAAGTTGAAGGTCCTGAACATCAGGCCGCTGATCCCCTTCAGCCCCTACGACAAGCATATCCAGTTCATGAAGGCACGCTTCTTCGGCGTGACCGTCTCCGCGCTGCTGTCGATCGCTTCGATTGCCCTGTTCATCTATCCGGGCCTCAACTACGGCGTCGACTTCCGTGGCGGTATCCAGATGTCGGTGAAGACGCAGGACGCTGCCGATCTCGGCCGCTTCCGCGAAGGTCTGAACGGCCTTGGCCTCGGCGAAGTCGCGTTGCAGTCCTTCGGCGACAACAAGACCATGCTGGTGCGCGCGCAGCGCCAGGACGGTGGTGAGGAAGCACAGACGGCCGCGGTGACCAAACTGAAGGCCGAGATCGTCAAGATCGACCCGTCGGCGACCGTGACCGGTACCGACGTCATCGGTCCGAAGGTTTCCGGCGAGCTTGCCTGGGCCGGTATCCTGTCGGTCGTCGTCGCAAGCCTTGCGATGCTGTTCTACATCTGGTTCCGCTTCGAATGGCCGTTCGCGGTCGGCGCCATCGTCACTCTGGTGCTCGACGTGACCAAGGCGATCGGCTTCTTCGCGTTGACGGGACTGGACTTCAACCTGACGGCCATCGCAGCCATCCTGACGCTGGTCGGCTATTCGGTGAACGACAAGGTCGTCGTCTACGACCGCATGCGTGAAAACATGCGCCTCTACAAGTCGATGCCGCTGCGCGAAATCATCGACAAGTCGATCAACGAGACGCTGGCCCGAAGCCTCTATACCAATGCGACGGCCTTCCTCTCGCTGCTGCCGATGGCAATCTGGGGCGGCAGTGCCGTGGAAAGCTTCGCGATCCCAATGGCCTTCGGCATTCTCGTTGCCGCTGCATCGTCGATCTTCATCGCAGCGCCGATCCTGCTCTTCCTCGGCGACTGGCGCCGCCGCCATGCCAAGGCAGTCGCGGCTTCGAACGATGCAGCCGTGGAAATCATTCCGCCGGATGCAGGCCAGCCGCGCAAAACGGCAGGCTAAACCGCCGATATTTAAGGTGACTTGGAGAGGGCGCCGGTTGCACAGCCGGCGCCCTCTTTCTATGTTCGGTTCAAAGAGATCGGGAGCACCGCCACATGTCTTCCAACCCGACGGCGAAAAAGCCGGAAACCGGTTCCACTGATAATCAGGAGGAGCGTATCAAACGCTTCCTCGCGACCGCTTCGCACGACCTGCAATCACCGCTCCGCCATATCGCCATGTATGCGGAAATGCTGCTCGACGACCTTGAACCGACGCTCGACAGCGAACAGCTGCAGAGCTTGAGAACGATCATGGACAAGGCCCAGACGGCACAGCGGCTTACCAAGGCATTGATCAGCCTTGCAGGAACGACACGCCAGATCACCATCAGCGACGTGCGCCTCACCGATGTTGCGCAGGAGGCCTGGAAGCAATCGGTGGAGGAATTTCCCGTGGGCGGTGCCGCACTCGATGCCGACAATCTGCCCCTCATCCGCAGCGATGCGGCAGTTCTGACTATTGTTTTGAGACACCTCTTCTCCAATGCGCTGACATACCACGGCGCGGCCGCGCCGCATGTGATCGTGACGGCCGCACGAGAAGCTGCTGACTGGCGCATCATCGTCACCGACAACGGCTGCGGCATCGAGCCTGCCTATCGAGAGAAGATCTTCGATGCCTTCTGGAAGCTGCCGAAAGCAGGCAGCGTGCCCGGCCCCGGTCTTGGCCTCACGACCACGCGGGATCTGCTCGCCGCCTTCGGCGGCGACATCAGGCTCGACCATTCCGATGAGAGCGGCAGCCGCTTTGCGATCCGCCTGCCGGCATAGAGCTTCCTGGTCAGATGCTGTAATCATCCTTCCAGAAATCCGGGACATCATATGTCACGTATTCTCGGATGATGTGCTGTAGCGTCTGGACGTCGATCTCGTCTTTGCCAATACGGAAATCGACACCGTAATCGGGAAATTCCTGGAAATAATTGCCTGATATGTCGGTCGAGATGACGCCAATCGGGCCGGTATAGCCAATACCCCGGAGTTCAGGCACCGTCTCGCGAAAATCAGCGTTCGGCAGCAGGCGGTTGTCGAGAAGGACGAGATCGAAGCGAGCAGCCCTTATCTTGTCCAGCGCATCACCGATCGATTGAGAATATTCGACGTCGACGGGCGGTTCGGAGAGGTCTGCGATCTTCTTTTTGAGCGAACGGAACTCAATGAACTCGTCATCGACGAACAATACCTTCACCGCATTCCTGCGCGTTGCTTCCGCACTCATCGTTTCACCTTTCCCCGACGTGAAACCGGCTCACGAAACCAGACCATTTCGCAACGCAATCGCCACCATATGAACGCGGTTGACAGCATCAAGCTTCCGGACTGCGGCCGTTATATGGGAATTGACCGTGTGTTCGGAAAGGCCGAGGATGATGGCGATCTCCGCGGAAGTCTTGCCTTCGCTCGTCCACTTGACGATTTCGGTTTCGCGCTGCGTGAGCCGACCGGACATTTCCTGCGTCAGGATTTCCTCATACAGCTTGTCGAAGATGCGCATGGCATCGAGCAGAATATCCGCCACCTCGCCCTGGTCCGGCTCCGGTCGCGGGCCGCTGAGCACCAGGCTGTAGCGACGTCCTTCCGGCGTAAACAGCGGGATGAAAAGAAATGTGCTGCCGCTGAATTCGTTGAAGACCAAGTCTGGAGGGTAGCCTTCTATCGCCGCACTTTTCCCATGTACCGGCGTCGTCAGGAACTGCGCCGTCCGCGCCTTGGCAGTTCCCAATGCTTCCTTGAGAGTCTTGACAAAGAGGCTCATGCGCCGTTCGGCGACATTGGTGATGACGACATCGCGTTCGCCGAAAGGCGCTGCAGCCTCCGAGATACGCGCCAGGGTAAAATTGTCGAAATTGTAATGCTGCGCGGCCGCCTTCAGCAGGCGAAAAAAATCCGTGCGATTGATCGCCCGGCTCAGTTCCGGACCCGCATGAAAGGGAACTGCGGCAGCACTGGTCATTCCGACTCTTCCTCCTCCCCAATTCTCATTCCGGCGATCCCGAAATCTTGGGATATACGTCTAAAACGCGAACAGCTACAAAAATTGCGAGACGGTTGATGATCGATAGCGAAATGGGGACTTTCAATATCGCAAGCGGAGACATCTCAACTACAGGTGATGCATAGGGCAGTTTACTCGAATAGTAGCTCTTACCTAGGTATCGCAATCTCTCTGCATTCAACATCCATGGATGCGGAAGACAGTGCCGGAAGTAAGCGCGGGAGAGCCGGTCGGGCCATTCAGCTAAGGGGTTGGCTGACGTTCGTGGCGGCGAACATGGATCGGGCGGCTCTCTCAGTGCTTTTTGATTTTCTTCTCTTGGGTTGCATTTTGAAATGCGCTGCCGGGCTTGTCAATTGTGCTTTGTCGCACACATCGGGCACTTCAGGGATGCCGATCTGCGGCATTTCCGCAATCATCGATTGCCGGTGATGCTGGCAAAATCCAACGGTTTCTCAAGGTAGAAATCGGCACCAGCGGCAAGCGCCCGTTCCCGGTCCTCCGCTGCATCAGAACCACTGCAAACGCCGAGCCGCATGGCTGAAAAGCGACCCTCTCCCCGCAGCCGCGCGATCAGCCCGCTGCCGCTGTCAAGAGGCATATAGAGGTCAGCGATGAGTATATCCGGTACGCCTTCGCCTCTTTCCAGCCGCTCCTCGAGCGCCTCGAATGCAGCCTGTGCGGTGGAGAAGCAGAATAGATCAACATCCACCTTCTGTTTCTTTCGGATATAGTCGATATAGAAGAGATCATCCCTGCTATCGTCGACGTAAAACAAGATCGGCATCTGGCACCACAATCGGGATATTGTTTCGGCGGCTCTATACTGTCCTTGGCTGAGACTTTAACGCCACTTCGCTAAAATTCGATATCGACCTTTGATGATTTGTTGTCGAAAAAGCATGTTTTGCCCAACAATCTGGCTATTGAGTATTCGTCGATTTCGGAAAAGATGGCTTGCCAACAAAGACATGGCGGAAAGGTGGTGCAGGTGCGGGATGCTGGCAATGCGGGACGGGACGGGACGGAAAGCGGTCACTACCGCATGGTCGCGATCGTCATCGGCTACCTGCTCGTCCTGCTTGGCCTGACGGTGGTAGCCGGGTGGCTGCTCGAGATCGAAATCATCATTTCGATCGTGCCCGGCTTTCCCTCCATGGCATTCAATACCGCCATCTGCTTCGTTCTGTCGGGTATCGGGCTCGCCGCTTCGATGGGAAAACGCAAGCCCGGCCGCATCGTGCCCCTCATCGCTTGCGGCCTTGCCGCTCTGATTTCCGCGGTGCGCCTGACAGAGATCATCACGCTCGGCCGCACGATACACAATGTCGATGTGTTCCTGACGCAATTTCTCGTCTCTCCAAGCTTTGCCGAACAGATCGGCGGCGGCATGGGGCCGAACACCGCGCTGATCTTCCTGATATCAAATCTTTCCATTCTCCTTGCGCTCTATGGGAAGGAGCGGCGCGGCCAGCTCGTACAGGAACTCACCAGCTATATCGTGATCACGCTCGGCATGATCGCGCTTGCCGGATACATCACCAATGCCGAACAGGGGTATCGCTGGGGTCCCTATGCCGCGATGGCCCTGCCGACGGCTATCGGTCTGGTGGCTTTGGGTTGCGGGCTTCTCGCCAGATCCTGGTGGATGTTGCCAACCAACCGGGCACAGATCCCCCTCTGGATACCGGCGTCGATCTGCTTTACCGGCCTCATTGTCGATCTCTACACGCCACTTGGCGTGGCAAGCGGCATTCTCTATGTCCCGCTTGTGCTGACAGCGCTCTGGTTCGGCAATCGTAACGCGCCGATCTTCTTCGCTTTCGTCTGCACTGTACTGATCCTGCTCGGCTTTTTCGCCGTCAACCATGCTGAGAACGAATTTTGGCGCGAAGCCGCCAATCGGTCGATCACGGCAGCGACGCTCTGGCTGATTGCCATTTTCGTCTTCTATTTCATGCGCAACAACCAGCGTCTGGAAACCGAACGCATCCGGTTCAGCGCGCTCGTGCGCAATACGCCCGACGCGGTGATCGCCATCGACGAGGCGGGGCGGATCATGAGCTTCAATCCGGCGGCCGAGACCATGTTCGGCTATACATCGCAGGAAGCGATCGGCAACAACATCAAGATGCTGATGCCGGAACCCTATCATTCCGAACATGACGCCTATCTCGGCAACTATCGGCGCACCGGCGAGGAACGGATCATCGGTACGACGCGCATGGTCTCCGGCCGGCGCAGGAACGGCGTGGTTTTCCCGATCGACCTCTCGGTCAGCGCCGTCGTCGCCGGTTCGAGCAAGACCTTCGTCGGCATCGTGCGCGATATCAGCGAGCGTGTGCGGCAGGAAGAGCGGATGAAGACGACGCTTGCCCAACTTGAGGAATACACAGCCGATCTCGAACGTTCCAACCACGATCTCGACGAGTTCGCCTATATCGCCTCGCACGATCTCAAGGAGCCGCTGCGCGGCCTGCACAATCACTCACGTTTCCTGCTGGAAGACTACGAAGAGAAGCTCGACGATGACGGGGTGCGCCGGCTCAACCGGCTGGTTCGGCTCAGTCAGCGCATGGAAAAGCTCGTCAACGATCTTCTCTATTTCTCGCGCCTCGGCCGCCAGCAGCTCGCGGTCAAAAGAACCGATATCGGTTCGATCGTCCGCGACGTCGCCGCCACCATGGAGCTTTTTCTTGAGGAACGGCATGCAAAGGTCGTCATCGACGGCCTGCTGCCGGAAGTCGTCTGCGATGCGCCGCGCCTGACCGAAGTGTTCCGCAATCTCGTCACAAATGCGGTCAAATACAACGACAAGCCCATGCCGCTCATCAGCGTCGGCTATCTGGAACGTTATGTCGGCAGGGACGGGACGACAGCCCGCAACGTCTTCTACGTGAAGGACAACGGCAAGGGCATACCCCAAGAATTCTACGAGGATATTTTCCGCATTTTCAAACGGCTTGAAAAATCGCAGGATTCCGAGGACGGCACCGGCGCAGGGCTCACCTTCGTGCGCAAGATCATCGGGCGTCACAATGGTGAGATATGGCTGGAGTCGGACATTGGCATCGGCACGACATTTTATTTTACCCTGGGAAGGAAGCGCGAGGGCCAGAATGCAGCAGCGTGATACGCAACCGATCCTCATCGTCGAGGATAGCGAGGATGATTTCGAAGCGACGATGCGCGCCTTCAAGCGCACCAATCTGCGCAACTCCATCCGCTGGGCCGCCTCCGGTCAGGAAGCACTCGACGTGCTCGCCACCATGACGCCGAAGCCCGGCCTCATCCTGCTCGACCTCAATATGCCGGGCCTAGACGGGCGCAAGACCCTTGAGGCGATCAAGTCCAATCCGCATTGGCGCAAGATCCCCGTCGTGATCCTCACGACATCGGACGACGAGCGCGACATCGAGGGCTGCTATGCGCTCGGTGCCAACACCTATGTACAGAAGCCGGTCGATCTCGATGGACTATTCGCCGCTATCCAGCGGCTCAAGGAATACTGGTTCGAAATCGCAATCCTGCCTTTAGAGGACTGACGTTTGGCGGAAGACTGCTGCGTTCTCATCATCGATGACAACATAGACGACCGGGAAGTCTATCGCCGCATGCTGGCACGCGTCTCCGGCACGAATTATATCGTGATCGAGGCCGAGACCGGTGACGAGGGTCTGGCCCTCAGCAGCCAGAGGCACCCTCACTGCATCTTGCTCGACTATTCGCTTCCCGGCCGCGACGGCCTTGGCGTGCTCTCGGAAATCCTCGCCCAGGGTGCCGCCGCCAATGTGGTCATGCTGACCGGCCAGGGTAACGAGACCGTCGCCGTTGAAGTGATGAAAAGCGGTGCGCGCGACTATCTCACCAAGGATGCGCTATCGCCCGAAACCCTGCACCGCTGCATCCAGAATGCGATGATGCATGGCGCGCTGGAAGCAAAGCTCGAGCAGAAGCGGCAGTCGCTCGAAATCTTCACCCGCGCCATGGCGCATGATCTCAAGGAGCCGCTGCGAACAATCAAGTCCTTCAGCCGCATCCTGCATGGCTCGGCCGAATTGCCGGCCGAAGACCGCGAGCTTCTCGATTATATACTGAGCGCCGCCGATCACATGGAAGACCTGATCGTCAAGGTCTCGGGCTTTACGAGGCTGGAGGTTTCGAGCGAACTCGAGCTCAAGCCCGTCCCCTTGTCGGCAGTGCTCGATCAGGTGGAGCACAATCTGCACCAGCAGATCGAAAGCCGGCAGGCGATCGTCGTCCGCGGCCAGTTGCCGGAGGTGATGGGCGACGCAACCCTGCTGATCCAGCTTTTGCAGAACCTCGTCTCCAATGCGATCCGCTATTGTGAGGATACCGTTCCGGAAGTGCGCATTTCGGCCATAGCAGACAGGGGAGTCTGCCGCCTGACGATCGACGACAACGGGCCGGGCATCGACCCCGATCATCGTGAGCTGATCTTCCAACCCTTCAAGCGCCTCGTCGGCCGCGGCATCGAAGGCACAGGGCTCGGGCTTGCCATATGCCGCCGCATCGCGCAGCTGCATGGCGGCTCTATTTGGTGCGAGGCGAAGACCGGCAGAGGTGCGACCTTCCTGCTCGAAGTACCACTCGCGGAGACATCGGGCGGACAGCCGATCACTCGCAAACAGTCCCCGACGGCAAAAGCATCCGACCATGCGAGCGAAAGCCGCGGCAGGCTCGCCGAAGTGCTGCTGGTGGAAGACAGCCCGGCCGATATCCAGCTTCTGAAGATCAAGCTGATGCGCCGCGAGAAGGTGAATTTCAACCTGCATGTGGCGACCAACGGTCGTGAGGCGATGCGGCTCCTGGAGCAACGCGCAGGTATCCCGGACGAACCGCAGATCGACCTGATGTTGCTCGACATCAACATGCCGATCATGGACGGTTTCGAAGTGCTGAATGCGCTCTCATCCGATCAACGGCTGAACCGGATTCCAGTCTGCGTGCTGAGCACATCAAGCGACGAAAGCGACATGCAACGGGCAAAGGATCTCGGCGCACTCGCCTACATGGTCAAGCCGCCGACACTGCAGCAACTCGAGGAAGCGTTAGAGGAAGTCGAGACGCTGGAGCTCCTGCCGCGCGGTGATGCACTTGTACTTTTTGCGGAACAAAATTAGAGAGAAGGCCATTGGCAACGGCATGACGCTAGCAACGACCCTCATACTCGCGCTCCTGGCCTCGCCTTTTCAATTCGGGCTTTCATCCATGGCTTCAGGCATACACCATATCACGCTGATCACCCGCAAGGTGCAGGCGAACGTGGATTTCTACGCCGGATTCCTTGGTATGCGGCTCGTCAAACAGACGGCCGGTTTCGAGGACGCCACACAGCTTCATCTCTTCTATGGTGATGCCGAAGGTACTCCGGGCTCGCTCGTGACTTTCCTCGTCTGGGAGGACGGAGCGCCCGGTCGCGCCGGCTACGGCCAGATCAGCGAAATGTCGCTGGCGATCGATCCCTCCAGCATCGGTTACTGGCTGACGCGCGCGATGCGCTTCGGCTTCCGCTCGGAAGGTCCGGCAGATGAATTCGGCGAGCCGGTTCTGCGGCTGAAGGATTCTGACAATGTCATCGTGAAGCTCGCCGGCGCCAAGGATCTGAAATCGCCAACCGTCTGGGATGGCGGCGAGGTGCCGATCGAGCATGCCGTGCAGCGCGTGCGTGGTGCGACCATGCTGACTGAAAAGCCGGCGGAGAGCCGCCATTTCATCGAAAGCCATTTCGGCTATAGGTTCCAGGCAAATCGGGGCACGATCGATCGCCTCGTCTCGCAGTCGGGCGACGTCATCGACGTGCGCGATGCGCGTGGCTTCTGGGGCGGCGCGCCGGGCACCGGCACGTTCGACCATGTGGCCTTCCGCGCCGATGACGACGAAGCCGTGCTTGCCATTCACACGGCGCTCGAAAAGGAAAATGCTTCGGCAACCAACCTGCACGATCGCAAATACTTCCGCTCGCTCTATGCCCGTGAACCCGGCGGCACGCTCATAGAGCTTGCCACCAACCAGCCAGGCATGCTGGTGGATGAGCCGAAGGCTACCCTCGGCAGCAAGCTTTTCATCCCACCGAAGGATTCGATTACCAGTCTCAGCGACCTCAAGGTCGTGCTGCCGCAATTTTCCATGCCCGGCAAGCCGCGTATTAATTACCGCGACCTGCCTTTCGTCCATCGTTTCTACACGCCACCGGATCCGGACGGCAGCGTCTTCGTGCTGCTGCACGGCTCCGGCGGCAATGAGACGACGCTGATGCCGCTCCTGAACAAGGTCGCTCCACGCGCCACACTCCTCGGCGTGCGCGGTCGTGCGACCGAAGAAGGCTTCCCGCGCTGGTACAAGCGCATCACGCCTTTCTCCTTCGACCAGGACGACATCAAGAACGAGGCCGAAGCCTTTGCCGCCTTCATCGAAGGCGCGGTCAAATCCTACGGCCTCGATCCGAAGAAGGTCGTCTATGTCGGCTATTCCAACGGCGCGAACCTTTTGAATTCGCTGCTCTACCTGCACCCGAACCTGGTGCACAAGGCTGTGCTCCTTCGCTCCATGCCGGTGCTCAGCACCTATCCTCATGCCGACCTGAAGGGCACGGACCTGCTCGTCATCAGCGGCAAGATGGATGCCTATGGCAAATATGCGAGCGAACTGGAAACCCGGCTGAAGACATCGGGGGCGACTGTCGATTCCGACGTCATCCCCGGCGGTCACGATCTCGGCGATGCCGACGTGCCGATCATTCAAAAATGGCTGCTGCAGGAAAACAAACTGCAGGAAACCCAGTAAGCTACCAGTGGAAACGGTCTGGGCATGATGCTGGCACGGCCTCCAGTGCCGCCGGCGCCTTGCGATCGATCGCGTAAAGCCTCGCAAAGCCAGCGTCTCGCAGAAGGCGGGTACCTGCCGGCATGACGTCGCCGACATTCTGATCGACGGTATCGGCGTTGACGACCATGATGAAATCAAACTTGCTGCGCCAGTCGACGAGATAGGGCGTGAAGCTGGCAGCCTCCGCCATCAGGCCCGGACAGGACAGAACACCGGTTGAAAAGAGATTTCCTTCCGGTACCGAACGGTCTGACCAGGAGGGCAGGACGGCAAGAGGCTGCTTGCCCTGCGCGCTGAAGAGCGTCGGGACAAAAGCATGCGCCAGAGGCACCGCCAATGTCGGCAGATGCCGAAATGTATCCTCGGTGAATGCGTAATGCCGCTGATCGAGTTTTATCTCGGCAAAGGCCGGATCGTGCTGCAGCGGCAAGATCGCTGCGCCGGGAGGAACAGCTTCAAGCACCTTCTCAACGCTGGTAACATCGGCCTGCCCCTGCCACCAGTTGAAGCCGATCCAGGCGGTTCGGCCAAGGACAGCGATATTCAAGGCGATGAACAGGACGATGGCCTGACGCCGGCCGACTTTTTGGAAAGGGCAGATCATCACCATGCCGACAAGGGCAGCCATGATGGGAAAGCGCCAGCTTATCCAGCCGGTACCGAAGGCATGCCGTGGTGAAAGGATGGCTAGAACAAGAAGACCGGCCGAGGTGATCACAAGCCCCGCATGAACGCGCATGTCCTTTGCGGCAACCGCCCTGCTGCCGACGAGCAGAATCGGTACAAGCAAAATGACATCGACGATCGCAACATAGGTCCAGACGGCCGACAGCAGGTTGAAAATCAGCAGTACCGGCCCGTCGTTCCAGGCCGCCAGGATGCCGCCAGCATGACTGCCCGGGAGCTCTGCGGCGGTCAGTGCCAGCACAAGCGGCGGCAACAGGCAGGCAGCCATTGCAGCGGCAAGTCTGCCGGCGAGACGCAACACCGCCGTGCGCGATGTGAGAATGTCAAAGCGCCAGGAAAATTCCAGCCCGCAGACGATCGCCAGAAAGAAGCCTACCGAGAAGATATGCACGACGGTGAGAAACAGCGACGCGGCCACCCGCCAGAGGAAGAGCCTGACCGCAGAACCGGACTGCAGCCGGTGATCCATCGTTGAAAACAGTAACGCAAGGCCGAGGCCGATCTGGAAATTGATGAAACCGCCGATCAGCGTGGCGCACCAGGCGAAATACAGCATGCCGATCTGCCAATAGTAGCTGCCGCCGAACAAGCGGCGATGTAGAGCGATTGCGCCAAGCGGCGGCAGGACAATGGCCAGGAACAGCAGGGTACGGGCGAGCAGCGAGACGCCGATGACAGGACCGATGAAACGGGCAAGCAGATCGATGCCGACATTGGTGAAGGTGCGGTTCCACTCGATCGCGTAGATCTCGGGGAATGGTGCTTCCCTTATGCCGCCGGCAAGCAGCCACATCCGGGCATAATGGTTGGCGTAATCGAGCAGCGGCGGAAATTTGAACAGGCCGACAAGGATGGCGACAAGCCCCATGAAGACGAGCAGAGGCGCCGTCGACGCCTGCCGGGCAGTCACGTCCCGCAGCTTTGCCGCGTCGTGGACTTCAGCTGAAAATATCTGACCAAGGTTCGCCATAGCCAATCCCGTCCGAACTCGTCGACAGGTCTAGCAGCCAATGGTCAAGCTTCCTTTAAGCGTGTCACCCTCGCCTGGCGATCATGATGCCTGCAAGCACGATGAGGCCGCCCAGGGCCTGCATTGCGGTGATCGACTCGTTGAGCAGCGCCCAGGCGAGAATGGCCGCCACGACCGGCTGGAGAAGCAGGGTCAGCGAGGAGAAAGCGGCCGGCAGGTAAGCAAGCGCATAGGCGATCGCCACTTGGCCGCCCGCATGGCTGACGAAGGCAAGGCCTGATACCACCGACCAGCCGTAAAGGCTTGCCGGCAGCATGTGGCCTTCGAAGAAGAACGCGAGCGGGAAGACGCCGACCGCGGCAGAGGCCGTGCTCCACAGCATGATGCGGATCGTATCGAAACGACTGCGCAGCGCGCCGATTGCCAGGATGTAGCAGGCGTAGAAGAAGGCGGCGATCATGGCGACCCCATCACCACGCAGGTCGCCGTTTCCAAAGGCAGCAGGCCCGCCCTTCAGCACGATTACGCCAACCAATGCCAGGACCAGACCGAGCACGAAGACGCGGGTAACCTTGGCGCCCAAGAATAGAAATCCGATAGCGGTGACGAAGACCGGGGCAAGGTTTGCAAGCAGTGTCGCATTGGCGACGGAGGTCATGGTGATCGACAGATGCCAGGCCGACAGATCAAGCGCCAGCACGGCGCCCGGCAGGATCAGCATACCGTAATCGGCAAGGCTCTTCGGCTTGGGACCGGTATCCTTGCGCAGAAGCGAGAAGATGAAGATCGGGATCAGCGCCAGCGCCACACGCCAGAAGGCCGTTGCCATCGGCCCGACCTCGGAAAGCCGCACGAAGATTGGCGATCCGCCGATCGCCGCACCGCCGATAATGAGGGCGATGAGCGGGAGGCGGCTGGAAGACGGAGTTTCGGAAACGGGGGAAGCGGCCTGCGACATGATCTCGATGCTTTCTGCACGGCTGATCTCGCAAGCCGCGACTGACGCAGCGACTATCAGAAGTCGCGCCTCGATGACAGTCGGTGAACGACAGATCGATCAGAAATAGATCGTGATTATCCCTCGGCCGCGGCTTTCAGCTTTTCTGCGATCTCGCGGGCGACGAAGACCGCATGCTCTGTGATTTGCGGCAATCCCATCAATTCGCCGAAGGTGCCGCGTGCAAGCGGACCGGAAATGAGCAAGGTGGGAATCACCTGACCATCCGCTCCGAGCGCTTCGGAATGCTCGGAACAAGCAAGCCCGAGACCGGCCGGGTCGAGGACGAGACAGCCTTCGCGCGCGAGTTCTCCCAGCCAGGGCTGTGTCTGCAAGATGCCGCCATGCGCCGGACCAGTCGTGACGACGACGGCGTCGAACGTGCGTTCCAATCTTTCGCGGGCGTGCCGCGGCTGCAGGGTGACACGGATCGTTTCACCCTCGACCTTGGCGTCGGCAACGGATGCCGCAAGTACTTCCAGCCGGCCGGCTTCGATTGCCGAATCGAGCACAGCCTCCACCTGCGGGGCGATGCGGAAACGATGAACATCCCAATATGGTCTGAGATGTCGGACGATACGCCGCCGCTCGGCGACGGGCAGAGCACGCCAGAGATCGTGACCCTGGGAGCGCACCTGATCGATGACGGCATGCCAGCTCAAGCCCTGCTCAGCCGCCTGGCGAATGGTCAGCCGGATCCTGCGCAACAATGCGACTGCAGAGGATCCCGGATCGGCGATGAAATCGCCGAAGGGCTCCTGCGGAGCCGCAGCATGGCCGCGAGAGCGCAGGCCGCGGCGGGAAATCGCGACGACGGGACCTTCATGGCCGTTGCGTGCAAGCGAGGCGATGACATCTGCCGCCGTCAGACCGTTGCCAATGACGAGAACCCTGTCCTGCGGCCGCACGATCTCCAGGGAGCCGGGTTTCGTGGTATCGGCGACGAAACGAGGATGGCTTGAAAGAATAGCCGCGAGCCTGCCCGGTGCAACCGGGGGGGGATGGCTGGTGGCGATGGCAACGATATCGGCTTGCGTCCGACCACCCTTGGCGTCGAGGATCACCCAGCCATCACCCTTGCGGCGGATGGCCGTCACCAGGGCGCGGCGATGCGTGATGGCACCCGACTTCAGGAAGGGTTGCAGAAGCGAGCCGACATAATCGCCAAAGACACGCCGGCGCGGGAACAGCTGGCCATTCTCGCGCGCGGCCTCGGGGTCGTCGCGCACGGCATTGTTCATCTCGATCCAGCGCTGGAACTCTTCCACATCGTCCGGCTGCAGGCTCATCTTGGCGGCCGGTACATTGATGCGGTGCGCCGGATCGACAGTGTCATAGGCAAGACCGCGGCCCAGCATGGGGCGCGGCTCGAAGACCACAATCTCGGGCACATCGTTGCCGGCAAGCTTCAACAGATGATAGGCGACGCCCGCTCCTGAAACACCGCCGCCGATAATGGCGACAAGCGGCCGCCGGGATTTCTGTTCGGTCGAAAGTTCTGTCTGAAACTGCATCTCAGCCGGCATCATTTCAATGGATGCGAAAGCATATGTGGAGCACGGCGGCCACGCAATGCTTCGGTCCTATTGTCTATAATTTTTATGCAGAAATATCTGCGGCAATGCGGTCATCCGGAAATCGTGGTTGCGAATTCCGGCGTGCCCCGGATGGTGTTGCTGACCGTGCAGATTTCGTCTTCGGCCATATGGGCGATCTTGCGACGCGTTTCCTCGTCAATATCGCCCTTGATGGAGAAAACGATGTTGAATTTCGCGACGCGGGACAGCCCTTCCACAGCCTTCTCGCCGGTCACATCAGCGGTGATCTCCGTGACCTTGTCAAGGATGCCGAGCTGGCTTGCCGCCATGCGGGCGCTGAGCACGAGACAGGCCGAAAGCGAGGAATAGAGCAGATCGAGCGGATTGAAGCCCGGCTGCGACGGGCTGGTGACGATATCGATCTCGCCGCCGGTAACCGAGGTGACATGCGGGAAACCGACACGGCCGAGAACAGCCTTTGCACCGGTGGGACGGGGACGAGCCTTGAGATCGGCCATTTTGAAATCCTCTATCAAATATAGCTTTCAGATAGTGGTTCCGGTCCAGAGCCGCAATGCGGTGATTTGATTTTCACTCAGCGCTACCGAACGGAACTTTTCTACTTCTCAGCAGTTTTTTTCTAAAGCAACCTCATGAAGAGGCACGGTTTCTCCATGCCCAATGCTCGCCACATCGACCGCAAGCACAAAACTATGGATGCTCGCGACCGGCTGATCGTTGCGCTCTACGCCCAACTCAAGGCCGAGCGGGAAACACGCGAGACGTTGGAATGGGCAATTCGCAACGGTGCAGTATCCAAGGAAGTACTGGAGGCGATTGCCGGCGATCCAGTTCCGGTCGTCACCAGCGAGGATATCGCATCGCTCGAAAAGATCATCGCGCTTGACGAGCGGCGCAGCCGCCCGTCCCGGCAATGAATGACCAGAACGGTTGACAAGGAGGAGAGCATATGGCCGACATCACCTATCAGATCGTTCCCCACGACAATGGTTGGGCTTACAAGCTCGGCGACACATTGTCCGAACCCTACGCTACCGCTGAACAGGCAATGGATCGCGCGAGAAACGCCGCTGCTCGCCAGAAGATCGGCAACGGCGATGCGCTGCTCGCCTATCCAGCGCCAGATGGAAACGGCTGGAAATTCCAGCCACTTGAAACCGACAAAGGCAACGGCAGGCTCTGAACGGAGGGGGCGATGGCAGCACGCGCAAGCTGGAAGGGCCATCTGAAGGTCGGCGATCTCGCTTGCGCCGTCGGCCTTTATACGGCCGTCTCCTCGTCAGATCGCGTCTCCTTCAACATCATCAACCGCAGGACCGGCCACCGCGTCGAGCGGCAGTTCGTCGACAGCGAAACCGGCAAGCCGGTGGAGCGGGACAACCAGGTCAAAGGCTACCGAATGGAGAGCGGCGGCTACATTCTCATCGAAGGCGATGAGATTGCCGAGATCATGCCCGAAAGCGACAAAGTGCTGAATGTGCAGGGCTTCATTCCCTGCGATGGGATCGACAAACTCTATTTCGACCGCCCCTACCATCTGGCGCCGGTCGACGCGCACGATGCGGAAGCGCTGGCGCTGATTGCGAGGGTCATGCTTGACGGCAAAATGGCAGCCCTTGCCGAAGCCGTGCTCTTCCGCCGCAACCGCACACTGCTCATCCGCGTACAGGACGACCATGTCATCGCGACCATGCTGAACTTCGACTATGAGGTGCGCTCGGCAAGCTCCGTCTTCAAGGACATTCCCGATATCAAGTTCGACAAGGAGATGCTGGAGCTTGCGGGGCACATCATTGCCACCAAGCAGGGCAGCTTCGACCCGAGCCAATATCACGACCGCTACGAGGCAGCACTCGTCGAGCTGGTAAAAGCCAAGATCGAAGGCCGTGCGCCGCCGAAACGCAAGCGCGAGCCCGAGCGCAAGGTGGTCGATCTCATGGAGGCACTGCGCCAAAGTGCGAAAATGGGCGGCAAGACGCCAACGAAGAAGCCCGCCGCCCGCAAGACCGCCGATAGAAGCAGCAGGAAGGCAAGCTGATCATGGCGCTCGAAACCTATCAGGCCAAACGGGATTTCAAGATCACGCCAGAGCCGCGCGGCAAACAAGGCCACGCGAAGGGCAACAGCTTCGTAATCCAGAAGCATGACGCCACACGGCTGCATTACGACTTTCGGCTCGAGATGGACGGCGTGCTGAAAAGCTGGGCCGTTACCAAAGGGCCGAGCCTCAATCCCGAAGACAAGCGCCTGGCTGTTCATGTCGAAGACCACCCGCTCTCCTATGGCGATTTCGAGGGCATCATTCCGAAGGGCCAGTATG
Source organism: Rhizobium sp. BK379 (assembly GCF_014193955.1). Lineage (NCBI taxonomy): Bacteria > Pseudomonadati > Pseudomonadota > Alphaproteobacteria > Hyphomicrobiales > Rhizobiaceae > Rhizobium > Rhizobium sp. BK379. The sequence goes on along the minus strand of NZ_JACIAD010000002.1, from coordinate 541,301 downwards.
GCGGCGGTACCGTGATCGTCTGGGACCGCGGCACCTGGACACCGCTTGGCGACGCGCACAAGGCCTATCGCAAGGGCCACATGGAATTCGAACTCGACGGTGAGAAGCTGAAGGGCCGCTGGCACCTGGTGCGCATGCATGGAAAACCCGGCGAGAAACGTGAGAACTGGCTACTGATCAAGGGCGACGATGAAGAAGCCCGGCATGAGGGCGGACCCGATATCCTTGAAGAGCGCCCCGAATCCGCCAAAACCGGTCGGCAACTCGAAGAGGTGGCCGAAAATCCAGACGCAACCTGGCACTCCAGACCGGAGGGCGGCAAGGCTGTTGCCGCAAAAGCGAGGGCGCCGGCCAGAAAGGCCAAGCCTGCTGTCGCGCAGAAGCGGGATTGGCCGAAGGGAGCGAAAAAGACTGTCATGCCCGGCTTTACCGAGCCGGAGCTTGCCAAACTCAAACCGAAGCCGCCGACCGACGAGGGTTGGATTCATGAGATCAAGTTCGATGGCTATCGGCTGCAGGTTAAGATCGAGCACGGACGTGTGACGATGTTGACACGCAGCGGGCTGGACTGGACGGAAAAATTCGGCAGGGACATTGTCGATGCCTTTGGCTCCGTTGCGGTGGAAACGGCTGTTCTCGACGGCGAGCTCGTGGTCGAGCGTGATACCGGCGCATCGGATTTCTCCGCCCTGCAGCACGACCTCAGCGAAGGCCGTTATGATCGCTTCGTCTTTTATGCTTTCGATCTGCTTTATATCGATGGCTACAGCCTGCTGAACGTAAGCCTCCTCGAACGCAAACATTTGCTCGAAAGCCTGCTGCCCGATGATAGCGGCAAACTGCGCTACAGTGCGCATTTCAACGAGGATGGCGGGCTGGTGCTGAATCACGCCTGCCGGCTCAGCCTCGAAGGTGTCGTATCCAAGCAGCGCGACAGCAAATATGTCTCCGGTCGCAACGGCGAATGGATCAAATCGAAATGCTCACAACGGCAGGAATTCGTCATCGGCGGCTACGTGCCCTCAACCGCGATGAAAAATGCCATCGGCTCGCTCGCCATGGGCTATTACGAGGACGGCGCACTGAAACATGTCGGCCGCGTCGGCACCGGCTATACGGTCACGACGGCACAGATGCTTTACGAGCGGCTGTCGGCCATGGAGATGAAACAGAATTCCTTCGACGACAAGCTGACCGCGGAGGAGCGGCGCGGCCTGCACTACGTCAAGCCGCAGCTTGTTGCCGAAGTGGAGTTCCGCGCATGGTCGGCCGATGGTAACCTGCGCCACGCAGCCTTCCGGGGATTGCGGGAGGACAAGCCGGCAAAGGATGTTGTGCGCGAGATGGAAAAGACGACCGCAAAAAACCTGCCAACATCGGCAGTGCAGCTCACCCATCCCGACCGTATCTATTGGCCTGATGAGGGTGTCACCAAGGAGGGCCTTGCCAATTATTATGCGCAGGTCTGGCGTTTCATGGCGCCCTATGTCGTCAATCGACCGCTGGCGCTCCTGCGTCTGCCCGATGGGATATCCGGCCATCAGCGCTTTTTCCAGAAACATGCCTGGAAGGGCATGAATGACCATATCGAGCAGATTACCGACCCCAAGGACAAGGGTGGCGAGAAGCTGCTGCGTATTGGCGATTACGATGGCGTCGTGGCACTGGTGCAATCGGCGGTGCTCGAGATCCATCCGTGGGGCACGACGACGGACAACTGGGAAAAGCCGGACATGATCACCATGGATCTCGACCCCGGCGAGGACGTGCCATGGGAAAATGTGATAGCGGCCGCTTACGAACTAAAGGAGCGCATCGAAGGCGAAGGCCTTGCAGCTTTCGTCAAGACTTCCGGCGGCAAGGGCCTGCATGTCGTGGCGCCGCTTGAGCCGAAGGCCAGCTGGGTGGACGTGAAGGGCTTTGCCAAATGGCTGGCGGACAGCATGTCGAAAGATCATCCCGACCACTACCTTGCGACCGCAACGAAGGCGAAGCGCAACGGCAAGATCTTCATCGACTATCTCCGGAACGGCCGCGGCAACACCGCCGTTGCCGCCTATTCCACGCGTGCCCGGCCGGGTGCCGCCGTCTCCATGCCGCTGGAGTGGAGTGAACTGACCACCGAAATCGGCCCCGCCTATTTTACCGTGGACAATACGCCAGCGCGGCTCGATGCGCTTAACAAGGATCCCTGGGACGGGTTCTTTGCGGCTGCCAAGCCATTGCAGAAGCGGAAAAGATAGGCGCGAGTCTATGCACAGACCGACAGCCCTCCCCTTCCGGGGAACGGAATCCGAGAAGTCCTATCGCGACTTTCCGCGATCGCCCTCAGCGGCGAGGCTCTTCTTCAGCGCATCCATGATGTTGATGACATTGCCCGTCGATTTCACCGGGGCAGGCTTGCGGGGTAGGGCTGTCTTCCTGAGGCTCTTTTCTTTACCGCGGATCAACGCCTTCAGCCGCTTCTGAACCGGATCCTGCACCATCGAAGGGCTCCATTCCTTCGTCTCTTCCTTGACCAGCTTCTTCATCAAGGTCAACAACTCGCTATCGACCTTTGCCTTCATATCGAGGTCGGCTGCCGGTTCGCGCACCTCGTCGCCATAACGCAATGTCCAGAGAACGATGCCCTTGTCCTGCGGCTCCAGCAGCACGGCCCGTTCGCGTCGGTAGAGCACCAGCCGCGCAATGCCGACCACATCATTGGCCCGCATCGCCTCGCGGATCACGCAGAAGGCTTCCATGCCGACCTTGTCTTCCGGCGCCAGGAAATGCGGCTTGTCATACCAGATCCAATCGATCGATCCACGCGGTACGAAACTGTCGATATCGATGGTGCGGGTGCTCTCCAGCCCTACTTCCTCGATCTCCTCGTCTTCGAGCAGGACGTAGTCGTCCTCGCCGCGCGGATAGCCCTTCACCTGATCTTTCTCAGAAACGGGCTTATGCGTGACGCTATCGACATAGCGGCTTTCGACGCGATTTTTCGTTGCGCGGTTCAACACATGAAACCGCACCTTGCTCGACTCCGTCGTCGCCGGCGTCAGTGAAACGGACGCTGTGACAAGCGAGAGCTTAAGGTAGCCTTTCCAGAAAGTTTGACGGGCCATGCGCCATAAACGGAAATCGTCCCGAGAGGTTCCGCCCGGGAGGGCTTTGGACGCGAAAAATTCCCTCCGCCGGCGAAGTTTCGACGTGACAGCCAAGAGTTCACGGCCGCAATCACATATTCGTTTCGACAATTTCCTGACACGATTTTCGTACCAATGGTTCGATGTCGTTATGAGCAGGCAAGCACATGCATAAAGAAGATGTCTCCCGAGCCAAGAAAGTCGCTTTCGTCCTCACGCTGTTCTTTGGTGTGATGATATCCTACGCGAAGTTTGCCGGACTTTTTCCGCCGCCGAATTTCAGCGACGAAAGCAAGTATGGCCCGGCGGGCTGGTTCTCAAGCTTCGACCTCGGACCGCCACCATTCTTTCACCCAAAGGATTTCCGTCCGATTGAAGAACGGCGCGACATTTCCGGCTGAAGTAGGGGCTGACCCGGTTTCTGCCTTCAGGAAAAACCGAGGGCGGTTCGCCACTCTAGCATTTTCTTGGCAATCCATTCTTCGTACGGCTGGATATGCTGGTGTAGAGACCTGATGCTCGCCCGCTCCATAACAGCGAGGAAAACACCGTCATCTCCTAACGGTTCGCCAAGTATCTGCCGCGCATCGAAGTCGCTTCGCGTCAGAAATACGATGAATTCGTCTTTGTATGCACGCGGGTCGAAATGGGCGAACATGTTACGGTACGTCCGCCGGAGTTCAAGTTCGTCAAGCTTGCTATGAGTATCTGTCAGGGTAGACTTCTCTGAAGGACGGGCCGCAACGCCATTCTTTACAATAGGAGAATTAGTCGCGTCGCTGACGCTTCATGAATACTCTTGCCCTTGTCTTTGTCAGGCATGACGGATGCTCGCGCAAATACTTCCATAGACCTTCGAAGATTGAACTCTACGTAGTTGTACAACTGGACATATCGACCGAGTAACAATGGATCCTCGTCCTTGAGCGGCCTCGTTTGGGCGAAGCTGTCAAGCGATGAGGCGATCTCATTATGGATTGCGAGAAGTCGCTCGGTGGCGAGTTCTGGTGGGAGCATCTTTGTGAACTCAGGCCGGCTGAGTAGTCAATTACCACCTGACATCGTCGGTCTCATCAAAGGTAAAATCTATGACAACCACCACATCACTGCCCTAGGCAGCGAAACCCTTCCCATTGTCGAAGCCGACTTCGCGGCACAAATCCGCCTTCCTGGGCGTTGGCGCGAGGTTCGGAAGAATTAAATAGCAGCATATGATGACCGTCTGCGGGCATCGTCGATCCATGTTACTGCGATATTTAGCATCCTAGAAATCGTTCGGATCAAGATCCAATATTGTTAAATCGGAATACCTCCGTACATTAATATTTCTGCCGTCAAACTCGGTGGTAACGCTTATGGAGGAGAAGAAATCGGTATTTTTTTATGAGATATTGCTTCAGTCGTTCGATGTTTGGCTGAGCCTTGGCTCTATAATGGTTTGACTGGCAATTATTCTTCTGTGCACTATTATTGTTTCCTTGAATGTCAGATATCGCAACCTGATAGTATTCGCAATAATTGGAATTATAGTTGTTTCTTTTTGGCTATGACATTGCATTTTTCAGGGCTACGGGAATAAGCTTTATTACAAAGAAGTATAGCGAGCTTGCAGACATACTTTGGCTCCGGAGCTTGGGGCGACCTTGCCGATGCGATATCGACTAAATTCAAGGGTTCCCTCTATCCAGTTGGCAATGCTGTTTCAAAGCTAGTTAAGAAGGACGATAAGTACCCATATGCGGTGTCGATCCCGGCAAAGGAGTGCCGCTACATAATAGCACAGCCTCCCGCTGATATCCGAATATTGCTTGAGAAACCCCCAACGGCATCAATAAGGACAGAAGTTGACGAACGTTCGTTTTACCGATGGATGACTGTATGTAATGAAGACGCAGCGCCTACTTCGCTAAGCTATCAGGTAAGTGTGACAGAAGTCGATAGCATGGTTCGCGTCTCGACATTCAGTGACAGACCAGCAACTGCGACAACGGATAGGACTGCTGCAACACCCGCGGATCCGCAGACATCAGATATACCACCTCCTGGTCCTCCGCTTACACTCGCAGTTTGGGTCGGAGAACTTTTAGGAAATTGTCCAGGAAGAGTTGATATCTTCCTACTTTGCGGAAGCCAAGTCGACGGTGGAGTCGCAAAGAAACAATGCACGATGCGCGGTTTTAAGGATGGCAAAGTGGTCCCACGGATAAACGTCGGTGGTAACCGATGCGGGTATTTTATTGGTGACTTAGTGTGTAGCTGAACGCAATGCAGCGTCCACTTCCGAGGCGCTCAAAAACGGCCGAGTGACACGGGCCATCTATCAGTTCTTTACAGCGGCTTAAGGGCTGGCGACCTTTGCCACAAGGTGAAGGTCAAGAGGGCAAGCCTTCGTCTGTTGACGGTACCGTTGCCGCACCGAGTCCTCGCATCGTGAATGCCGCCAACCAGCAGGTAGTGCCGACTGTCGGCAACTATCAGAACAACGTCGCCAATCGAGACTACCGAAACTGCTGACGACGTCCGCACAACACCCTCAAAAATCAATCACGGCCCGCCATCGCGCGGGCTTTTCGTTGTGAAGACGGCATGCCTCACCCAACTGAAATGACACCTCGATCGGGAGCTGGATTGCCGGCGTTCGGAGGTATTGCTCCAGATCTAAAGGTTCCGGAGAGCTTTAATCTGGCCGGCGGCACAATGCCGGCGGAACGATCGTTCACAAGCTACATCTATCATGAGAACATGATCGATCGACGATAGCCGTAAGCAAGGCCGATTGTTCGCAAGAGGTGGAAGCGTCGCTTGCTTCGGCGACAGTAATTTCTCGGGCATGAGCTTTGGTGATATCCCTTTCGCTGAAAGCTATGGCATTTCCGGCGACACCCTTGGGGGGTATCTGGAGGCTACACCGCGGCTATTACTCGTCGCTGGGCCGCGCCAGGGCAATCTTCCTTGGATGCTTTCCGTTCAATGATATCTGCGTACCTTCACCGAGCGTTCCGACCATCCAGATAGTTTATTCGTGGATCCTGGACTACTTCACCGGCCGCTCGTTATTGTTCCCCCAACGAGAACCAATAACGGCACGTGGAATGGGAACATCGCGACTTTCAACACATGGCTTCGATCGACATAAGCGGCCCGTCCTCAGTGCGCTATCATCCACCATTCGGACCTTCAGGATGGAAGCGGCGCCGCCTTGCCCGGTTATACAATTGACGGCCAGCACTGGAAGATCCAGGCTGCGTTGCGGAATGTTTAAGCGGACGCGGCTCTTTGATTGAAGGGGGAGCGCCGTTGGCGCTCCGGTTATTGGGTTGAGGCAGCTTTCGCTAAGGCTTCTAGAGATAGCTTCCATACGTCATTATGGAGAAGGCCGGCAATCAGGAAGAGATCACCATTGTGCTCGACCAAGCTCGAAGCATGTCGACGTGGTATCGACCCAATTGGCGCTATCTGCGTCCAGTTTTTTCCGTCTTTCGACGCCCATGTATCGCTTCCGAGATTTGACTGCTTACCGATCGATCCGTCCTGAACGATCAAATATCCGTCATGCCCGATAATGCTGACATGACTCCGTGCCGGCCACTCGGCACGATAAGTCACATTCTCCCAGTTTTTGCCATCTGTGGAGCGCCAAACATCAGCGTAAGCTATGCGAGTATCTGCGAGCGGCCCGTCCGGAGCGAATGGGACGATTTCACGAATTCCCCCGCCCATTATCCACATCGCGTTGTCGTGAACTGCAAAGCCGGAAATAAGTGAGCGGGGCTCCCATGCCGCGTGTTCGGTGACCTTTACCCATGTTTTCCCTTCGTCACTCGACCATACATCATTGAAGGCCCGCGAAAGACAGTACGGCTTGTTGCATGATTCTCCGCTCGTGCCATCAAATGTCTGACCACCCATAGCCCAGATCTTGTTATCGAAGACGCCGATGTAGGGATTGTAGCGCTTGCCCCAGGGAACATCTGGTTCTTGCTGCCAATTGATACCATCTGATGACGACCAGACGTCGGTCCTGAAGTCTCCGCCGATCATGAACAGCCGATCTCTCAGGACAACAAACCCGCCAAGATGGCGTCGAGGCCAAGGGACGGTCTCCAAGGCAACTTCCCATTTCTGACCGTCCTTCGACCTATATAGTCGGTTGGGGATTTCGCCCGGGTTGTATCCGTTTGTCAGCCAAATATAGCCTTTGAACGATGTAACAAATGCTCCATCACGCGGGTCAAAAGGAGCATTGTCGTTGACGATTTCCCAGGCTTTCGTCGAGCTTGGCTGCTGCGCAGGGGAGGAAGGATTGGACTGCGATGCTGCTCCGAAACCCTGTCTTTCATTCAGCAGTTCAATCTCATCGCGTAATGACAATATTGGTTGCCTGATAAAATAATCAGCAAAATTCACTACTGCTGGCTTAACTGCAAAAATGCCTGCGGCAGCCACGATAATGCTAAAAAGCACTACGGCGACGATCTTCATTCCGTGTTCTCCGTCACAAACTGAACACTTATTACTCAGTCAGAGCGGCAACCATGCGGAAATATTCCACATGGGAAGCGCTCGCTGTACGTGTATCAGAGTTCTTAGCAAAAATTGGCGATGATGCCAACAGCAGGCGGAATTTACGAGCTTGTAGAGACCGGTCGGGTGGCAGTTGAGTGCAACTGGGCGGATCGTGAGGGCAGCCTGAAGCTTTCGGCCGAGGCCCGTTCCAACGCAAGCCTCGGCCGGGGATCGGTCCCGCGTCGGGAGTTAACGAACTTCGTCGACGCATCGATAAGGTGTCTCGCCGGGCTTCGAAAGATATCCGCTAAAGTAGGTGGTTTGTGATTTTTGATGGGGGAGAGGCCTGCTGTTTCCCTACCGCGGCGGGGGGATGCTCTCATCGAAATTCAAGTCGCAAGCGTGCGTTGCTGATCGACAAACATGGAGACGACCCATGATTGACCGGACTCGCCATCAACATCTACAGCCCTCTTGTATTGTATGCGACCACAGAAGGATGTTTCTGTGTTTTTCACGAAAGACATCTTGCTACTGGACACGCACAAATATGTACAAAGTATGTGATCCAGCCTTCAAATTCTTGAAGTCGACCTCGGAGAGATTTCGGTTTCCCACCGCTTCTCCAATGGTGGTCTCGCCAGCTGCTATGGACCAAAATTACATGTCTTTGTCTGGCTGGATACCGCCTAGATGCCCGATACCAGCGGGGAGAGGGTCGGGAAGAATATTGAAGCCGGCTGCGTATTTTGCCTTATACACCGGTGACTGCCCAGTATTGCGAATATTGAACTCATGTCGCAGTAGCTCGTCAGGGCGCACAATGGGCGTCTCGACGTCGATTGAGATGTGAGCCTTGACCTGCGCATGGCCCACCTCTCGATCATTCGTAATCGCCTGCCGGGTTTGCCGCAGCGACATCCACACCAACAAAAGTCCAAGTGCGCTGATCGCTATGCTGCCTATCGTTAGCCAAACCTGTATCCCCGTCCAGAAAGCCATATCTTGCTGAGCTTCCAGATCTTGATCGGCGCTTGCATTTCCTCGTAGGCTTTAATCTCGCGCGCTAGGCATCTTCCGAGAGTCTCGCCGGGCAGAGCCAAGACTTTACAGCGGGCTGCTATTTCTTTGGCGGCCTTCTCGCGTTCGGCGTCGGCGCGGCCCTTCTCTTCTTGATAGGATCGCCTGTCTTCATAGTAGAGTGAATAAGTTAAAAGCCCGGCATTGATCGCGAACAACACGGCTACGGCCTGCATGGTAACGGCGCCTGCGCGACGAATGGCTTCGTAAAAAGACATGTGAGGCCTCGGTAGGTGATACCGAATCCTCGGGCCGATCTCGTCTATTGTCTAGGCGTAGGTTGCATTGCCCACAAGGAAATTGAAACCTCCAGTCGCGAATGTGTGCGTGCGTTTTTCCTCGGCACGGCCTTCATCCGTGACGGGCGGCTCCTGCGCAACCTACAAATTTGTCAACGGAACTATGCGGCATCCTTCGGCAAATAGCCCTTAATCTCGAGATCATCGACAATCAGCTTTTCAATGTAGCTGGCGACGGTACGGCGATCTGCCTTTGCTGCAGATTCGAGTGCGCTCTTCACGGCCGGCTCAACGCGTATTCCCAGGCTTGCGGTTCGGGTCACTTCTGTCTCCTCATGTGGTGGCGGGTGCGGTAGCGGTCGAAAGCAAATGTTAGCGCTTTGCCGCATTTGTTAGTTGTTCGATTTTAAGAATCGTTTTACAACAACTAACATTGCTGAACAACGGGGGCTGAGAATGAACGCGCACGCCATCATCACCACAGCGGAGCCTTACAGATTTCAAATCGGCCAAACAGTCGACCACATCGGCGGAAAAATGAGATCGATCATCGTCGATCGCTACATCACCATGATGGGGCGGGAAAACTATCACATCGTCGTGTCCGCTGAGGACGCGGCCGGACGACCACTTCGGATCGTCGCTGGCACCGCGCCGGTCGCCGCATAGTGGCAAAGCTTCCACCCTCCTTCAGCCTGCGCCCATACGCTCAGCTCTGAGTCAAGGCCGCACTGAAGACGCGCGACGGATGGTTATTGAGCTGCTGCAGGCCGGCAAGGCAGATCGCGTCGTGCAAGGCATCGCCGCGGATCTCCTGAAGCCTAGCAAACGCTCTGCCGGCCGACTTAAGGCCTTGCCTGCATTCTGGATCGAAATCGGTGAAGACTTCTACCGGATGCGCGAGGCTGGCGTGCGCTACGACACGGCACTCTCAGAACTCGGTGCAAAGTACGGCTTCAGTGAGAGTCACATACGCAATGCCATCGCCACCTATGATGACACCGACGAATGGTTCCGCAATTAATGCAGGGTTCTTTGCCTAACGCTTGATCTATGAATCGATGATTGCTCCGTCTGCCACCACAGAGGAGACGAGGATGACCGCCGCCGTTCTTGCCCAGAGAAGATAGCGCGCATCGCTACGCCGAATGATCAACTGTGCCGAAAATCAGAGGAGATACGATGCCAGTTAATCTTGGATGCCAACTTACCTTCCGTCCCGAGAACCCAGTTATTCCATCGGTCGCGCTGCTAGAAGCGATTTGCGCGATGCGGGTCCGCAAAGGGGTGCGACCCGCCGCTTCGAACGACAATCTGAAGCGTTGCGCATGAGAACAAGATCGCCGCTTATAGCAGCAAACGACAATTTTCCACCCAGACTTCTAACGAAGTCACAGGCCGCTTCATAGTGCGGGCTGAGCCTGCCGACATTTGGTTCTGTTTGCCCAGTGCAACCAATCGCGCTGGGCGTCGGCGTGCGTATGGAGCGCTACGACCTGCGAGAGCTTGACGGCTGGATCGACGGGCTGCGAGAGGCAGGGAATCCTTTGAGGAGGGCCGACGCGCTGCTCGATGCGCTATGACTGGCACGGTCGTCCGGGTGAAAGCATAAAGCGGTATTTTGAGCCCGAGACCGGCAAGTGGTATGCCGACCACCGAAAGTCCGGGAAGCGGCTAAAATCCGAGTTTGGCACCTCAGCGTTTTTCGCTGAGCTCGAGGCCATCAACGCAGAGAGCCAAGGCATAGAGGCGAAAGCGGGCACACTTGGCGCGCTCATAGTTTCCTATCGTGGATCGGCCGGCTTCAAGTCTCTGAAGTCGCGCACAAAGTCCGACGATGAGAAGGTTCTGGAGTATCTGCGGCCGCTGGCGCCTTCGCCATTGGCTGAACTGACACAGGGCTGGATCGCTCGCCTGCGCGATAAGACATTCGAAAACGCGAAGCGCAACTTCGCGAATTATGTTCTGACGGTTCTTAGCATCCTTTTCGAGCACGGCATCGAGCAAGAGCTGGTGTCGGCGAATCCGGTTTCCAGGGTCAAGCGCGTCCGCAAAGCGACCGACGCAACCGAGGCAAACCGCCCATGGATGGATTACGAGGCCTTCGGCACACCCTCGCGACGATCCTGCGTGAAATGGGCAAGGACTACTCGACGATCGCCGACATACTCGGGCAGAAAACCGAGGCTAGGGCGAAGCACTATTCCCGCCGCGCTGACATCTCAAAGAAGATGGCTCAGACGGTCCGCGAGTTTGAGGCTGAAGTGGACAGACGGAAAACGAAAGACGTCTAGAAAACGCAAAAGCGGCGTCTAGACCGTATATCCTGCAGACCAAAGGAAGGAGCTAAAATTTGAGCAAAACCAAGCCATTAGGAATGGTGCCCAGGACCGGAATCGAACCAGTGACACGCGGATTTTCAATCCGCTGCTCTACCAACTGAGCTACCTGGGCTAACCACGCTTCTCGAAAAACATTCCGGCTTGGAATGTCAGGGCCTTGGTTCGCCCCGGAAGCGAGCGGGGTTATAGCATCTTGTTCGCCCATGGCAAGCATCAAATGATAGTTTTTTGACGGTCCGGCAGATTTTGGCAATTTGCGAGAAAAAATAAGGGCTTCGCGGTGGAAAACCTAGTTTTCCTCGTCGGGGTATTCCGCCTTGGTCTCGTCGTCGGCCACGGGAATGGCGTAGGAACCCGTCAGCCAGCGCGACAGGTCCACCTCGCGGCAGCGGTTGGAGCAGAAGGGATAGTGCTCGCGGTTCGACGGTTTGCCGCATTCCGGGCAGGGACGCGTCTTGCGCAGCGGCTCGACCTTGCCTCCGGTCTTCTTTTCATCGGACATATTTTCCTCCTACAGCATGGGTCCGAAAATCGTTGCGATTTTCAGAAAGCCTGATGCGTAGATTCAAAACGCTAAAGCGTCCCTTGTGCGTCCGAAAGGACGCACAACGCTCTAGCTGGAGATCAGCCCTCGGGCCAACGGCTGTGGACGTCGAAGCCCTCGCCGGTCAGAAGCAGGATGGTTTCATAAAGCGGCAGTCCCACGACATTGGTGTAGGAACCCACCATTTTCTGCACGAAGGTGCCCGCGAGCCCCTGGATGCCGTAGGCACCAGCCTTACCGCGCCATTGACCTGACGCAATGTAGTTTTCGATCTCGAAACTCGACAGGCGCTTGAAGCGCACCTTGGTCTCGACGATCTTCTGGCGCACCTTGCGATCGGGTGTGATGAGGCAGATGCCCGTATAGACCACATGGTTGCGGCCGGAGAGCAGATGCAGCGAGCTTGAGGCTTCGTCGGCAAACTCTGCCTTGCCGAGGATGCGACGGCCGACGGCGACCACGGTATCGGCGGACAGGATATAGCTGCCCTTCCAGGTGATGTCGCCCTTGATGGCGGCAAGTGCCGCCTCTGCCTTTTCGCCCGATAGGCGACGCGCCAGAGAGCGCGGATGCTCCGACTTCTTCGGCGCCTCGTCGATATCCATCGGCATGAGGCGCGAGGGCTCGATGCCAGCCTGATTGAGCAGGTCGACGCGGCGGGGCGAGCCCGAGGCCAGAATGAGCTTGTATTTCAGCGCCATGGAACCTCGACCATCGGCAGGCGGGAGCGAAAGCTCCGGGGAAGCTTCGCAGACCAAGCTTACTTGAAGCGGTAGGTGATGCGGCCCTTCGTCAGGTCGTAGGGCGTCATTTCGACCAGAACCTTGTCGCCGGCGAGAACGCGGATGCGGTTCTTGCGCATGCGGCCGGCGGTGTGGGCAATGATCTCATGCTCGTTTTCGAGCTTCACGCGGAACGTCGCATTCGGCAGAAGTTCGGTCACGATGCCCGGGAATTCGAGGACTTCTTCTTTCGGCATATAAGGGTTTTCTTCCTGTGTGTTGGGTAAAAAGGCGCAAGGCGCCTGAAAATTTGCGCGGAAACTACACAATCAACGGGGATTTGTGAACCTCGTAGATCGGGCTTTCTGACTTTTGTTTCACGCCGATTGCGCCGCGATGCCATTTCTCTTGAGTAGCCGGCTTTCGATGAGGCCGGCGAGATGATCACGAACCTCGCGGTAGCCGTCCAATATCTGCTCACGCGTGCCGGTCGCGACCGTCGGATCCATGGTCGGCCAGTAGACAACGTCAACAGCGCTGGAGCGGGTCAGCTCGAGGGCTGCGTGATGGGCCGGCGGCGAGAGCGTGATAATGAGGTCGAAATAGTCGTCCTCAAGCTCCTCCATCGTCTGCGGCTGCCGGCGGCCGAGCGACAGGCCAATTTCCTCCAGCACGACATCGACGAAGGGATCGCGCTCACCGGCGCGAACACCGGCAGATCGTATATAAGTATTGGCCGGCAGAATGCTACGGGCGATCGCTTCGGCCATCGGCGAACGGATAGCGTTCATGCCGCACATGAAGAGGATGGCGCCCGGCCCCTTTCCACCCTCGGTTTCAACAGGCGGCTCCATCGCCGTCATCCACGCCAGTAGAGCACGCAGACCAGCGTGAAGAGGCGCCGGGCGGTGTCGAAATCGACGTCGATCTTGCCGGAGAGACGATCCTTCAGCGTCTGCGAACCCTCGTTGTGAATGCCGCGCCGGCCCATGTCGATCGCCTCGATGCGGCTTGGAGAGGCCGAACGGATCGCCTCATAATAGCTTTCGCAGATCATGAAGTAGTCCTTCACGATCCGCCGGAAGGGCGTCAGGGAGAGGATATGGGTTGCGACATCCTCACCCTTTTCCGTGGTGATCGCAAAGACAAGCTTGGAATCGACCAGCGAAATGTTCAGCCGGTAGGGCCCGCCGGCATGGCCTGACGGCGCAAACGAGTTCTCCTCGATCAGATCGAAGATCGCGACTGCCCGCTCATGCTCGACATCGGGCGTCGAACGGCCGATCGTATCGTCAAGGACAACGTCGCAGAGCCGGAAGTCGTCCTTCGCCATTCCCTCACCTTTCGAGGTTGAGGCGGATCGCAACCGATCGCGCATGGGCATCGAGGCCTTCGGAGACGGCGAGCGCAATCGCCGCCGGGCCGAGGTCGCGAAGCTGCTGGGGACCAAGGCGCAAGATCGAGGTGCGCTTGACGAAATCGAGAACCGACAGGCCGGAGGAGAAGCGGGCCGAACGCGCCGTCGGCAGCACGTGGTTGGAGCCACCGACATAATCGCCGATCACTTCGGGTGTATGGGCGCCGATGAAGATCGCGCCAGCATTGCGGATCTTCTCCACAAAGGCATCAGGATTGGCGACGGCCAGTTCCAGATGTTCCGCGGCGATGCGGTTTGCGAGCGGGATGGCATCCTTGAGATCGGAGACGAGGATGATAGCGCCGAAATCGCGCCAGCTGGCAGCGGCAGTTTCCGCGCGGTTCAGCGTCTTCAGCTGCCGTTCGACGGCTGCTTCAACCGCCTTGCCGAATTCCTCGTCGTCCGTGATCAGAATTGCCTGAGAGCTCTCATCATGCTCGGCCTGGGCGAGCAGATCGGCGGCGACCCAATCGGGATTGTTATCCTTGTCGGCGATGACGAGCACTTCCGAGGGGCCGGCGATCATGTCGATACCGACAGTGCCGAAGACATGGCGCTTGGCGGCGGCCACATAGGCATTGCCGGGGCCGGTGATCTTGGCGACCGGGGCGATCGTCTCCGTGCCATAGGCAAGGGCAGCAATCGCCTGCGCACCGCCGACGCGGTAGATCTCGCTGACGCCTGCAAGCTTAGCTGCGGCCAGCACCGCCGGATTGACCGAACCGCCGGTCGCTGGCACTGCGATAACGATGCGATCGACACCTGCGACCTTCGCCGGTACGGCGTTCATCAGCACCGAGCTCGGATAGCTCGCCGTACCACCCGGTACGTAGAGGCCAACGGCTTCGATCGCCGTCCAGCGCGAGCCGAGGCCGACACCCATATTGTCTTCGTAGATATCGTCCTTGGGAAGCTGACGACGATGGTGGGATTCGATGCGGAGAGCCGCGACCTTCAAGGCGCCGAGCACTTCCGAGGGGACGACCTCGACGGCGTTCTCGATCTCTTCCTCAGTGACGCGCATCGGTACCGTCGCGTAATCGATGCTGTCGAACCTCTTCGAATATTCGGCGAGAGCAACATCGCCGCGGGCGCGCACATCATCGATGATGGCGCGCACCACGGCGTTGACGTCTTCGGAGACCTCGCGCTTGGTGGTCAGAAAGGCTGCGAAGCGCTGTTCGAAACCGTGGGATGTCTGATTAAGCCAGATTGCCAAGGCCGGAATTCCTTCTTGCTCGAACTGTTGGGCTCAGGTGCCGGGATGACGCGGCTTGGAACCCGTTTCCCAGGCGCCGCCGACATCGGCAAGCTGCATTTCGATGCATTCGACATCGAGAATGATGGAGGCCGCGCCCGACAGCGAGAGCTCGAGCGTGCCTTCCGGCCCTTCGCCCTTCTGCTCGAATTGCAGGGCAAGCAGCGACAGCACATCATCGCGGCGGGCGCGGTCGATGCCGATTGAGCGGACGGATAGCACACGCTTGAATACGAGGGCCGCACGACGGCGCTCAAAACCTTTGCGTTTTCGGGCCGCTTCTTCCCAGACGAACCGGTTGGCGGCAATTGCGAACTGCTTGTCGCGCGGCGACCAGTCTATATCGGCTACCTTGAAGACACTGTCCTGCACATGTGCGGAAATGACCGCCAGGTCCTCGGCATCGAGCGCAACAAGTTTCAGGTCGGTCATCCAGCCTCTATCCCGTATCTTTCGGCCGCAGGTGCGGCGATCTGTCAGACAACGGAAATAAGGCGCGGCGGCCAAATACGCAACCGGGATAAAGGGCGCATGTGCGCCCTTTTCTTACTCGCTGACGCGTTCGACGATGGCGCCGCAGCGGGTCAGCTTTTCTTCCAGCCGCTCGAAGCCGCGATCGAGATGATAGACGCGGGACACCGTGGTTTCGCCTTCGGCGGCAAGGCCGGCGATGACGAGGGAGACGGAAGCGCGAAGATCGGTCGCCATGACGGGGGCGCCCTTCAGCCGCTGGACACCTTCGATCTTGGCCGTCTGGCCGGAGAGCGAGATCTTCGCGCCAAGGCGGGCGAGTTCCTGCACATGCATGAAACGGTTTTCGAAGATGGTCTCCGTGACATGCGAGACACCGGAAGAGCGGGT
Organism: Rhizobium sp. BK379; assembly: GCF_014193955.1. Classification (NCBI taxonomy): domain Bacteria; kingdom Pseudomonadati; phylum Pseudomonadota; class Alphaproteobacteria; order Hyphomicrobiales; family Rhizobiaceae; genus Rhizobium; species Rhizobium sp. BK379. Next base: position 525,201 of record NZ_JACIAD010000002.1, on the reverse strand, counting down.
CATCAGCGCCATGAACTGCGCCTGCAGGTCGGTGGGGAAGCCCGGGAAGGGATCGGTGACGATATCGACCGGCTGGATGCCGGCGCCGTTGCGCTTGATGCGCATGCCATTGTTCGTCGACGAAATCTCCGCTCCGGCGCGGCGCAGCGTTTCGAGAGCCGTTTCCAAGAGGGCAACATCGGTATTTTCAAGCACAACATCGCCGCCGGCCATGGCGACGGCCATGGCGTAGGTGCCCGTCTCGATGCGGTCAGGCAGGACACGATGGCGGGCACCCGAGAGCGAAGTGACGCCCTCGATCGTAATGGTCGAGGTGCCGGCACCGGAAACCTTGGCGCCCATGGCGTTGAGGCAATTGGCAAGGTCGACGACCTCAGGCTCGCGGGCGGCATTGCCGATCACGGTCGTGCCGCGAGCAAGCGTTGCCGCCATCATCAGCACATGCGTTGCGCCGACGGAGACTTTCGGGAAGGTGTAATGCGTACCGATAAGGCCGCCCTGCGGCGCCTTGGCGTTGATATAGCCGCCGTCGATTTCCATCGTCGCACCGAGCGCCGTCAGGCCGTCGATGAAGAGATCGACCGGGCGCGTGCCGATGGCGCAACCACCCGGCAGCGACACGCGGCAATAGCCTTCGCGGGCGAGAAGCGGACCGATGACCCAGAAGGAGGCGCGCATCTTCGAGACCAGCTCATAGGGGGCGGTCGTATCGACGATGGTGCGGCAGGTGAAATGGATCGTGCGGGCGTAAGAATCTTCCTGGCGCTCGCGGCGGCCGTTGACGGCGACGTCAACGCCGTGATTGCCGAGGATGCGCATCAGCAATTCGACATCGGCAAGATGGGGCACGTTTTCCAGCGTCAGCGTATCGCTCGTCAAAAGCGAGGCGATCATCAGCGGCAGCGCGGCATTCTTGGCGCCGGAGATCGGAATGATGCCATTGAGCTCATTACCGCCGACAATTCTGATACGATCCATGTGCACTTACGGGCGAGGCCCGCCTTTCCTCAAAAAGTTTTGCCTGTGGGGGCAAGGCAAGAAGTCGGGGTCTTTAGAGCAAATCCCCGTACGCTTCAATTCGTCGCGGACCGAACATTACGATTCGTCCATTTTTGCGGCAGCAGTCTTTGCCGCGGGCAAGCCATCCGTCTCGTCCGCCTGGCCGGAGCGGCGAGCCCGTACCTGCTGTTTGCGTCTGGAAAGATTTTCTCTCAGCTTTTCGGCAGCCCGCTCGCGCCGCAATGCCGCCTGGGCTTCCATGGCCGCTTTCCGGCTCTGCCGGGCCTTTTCAGTCTCTTCGTTCATGCCCCAGAAGTAACCGAATTCGCGCCATTCCAAAAGTGCTCCGAACGTTATTCCCAGAGAAGTTGGAATTTGCGGCTTGCACTCCTGCCGAACCTGTGGCAATAGCCGCCCCGTTCACGCGAGTTGAGCGTTTCGCTTCACGCGTCTGGTCCTGCTGCCGTAGCTCAGTGGTAGAGCACACCCTTGGTAAGGGTGAGGTCGGTGGTTCAATCCCACTCGGCAGCACCAGTTTTCTCCTTTAGCATTATCCACCGCGCCAATCGGCGCCATTGCTGCCGGCAAAAATCTCGCTAGAATATTAGCATTCTGAAGTCCTTGCGGAGGAACCGGGAGGCTTCAATCACTGTTTCTATCGAGACATGCTGGAGGAGCGTCGATGGCAACTGAACGATGGAATGGTCCGATCAAGGTAGGTTTCGAAGGGGCCGGAGCACGTACGGTTAACGGACCGTTCGACGCCTTGGCGTGCCTTGCCGAGCACTGGCCTGCCATGCGCGGACTGAAATACCTCAGGGCACGGAGCGTCTGCCGCGCAGCACTCGATGGAAGAAAGACCGTCGAAGAGGCTCGCGCGGAGTTTATGGCAGCGGCCGAGGAAGCAAAGCTTAATGTGCATTAAGTCTTCAGCGGCGGTTTCGGACAAATAAAGTCCAATCCGTTCCGAAACGGAGCAATGCTTAATTTTCACTTAACCCTGCACGGAGCTCGCGCAGGGCTTTGTTTCGAAAGATATTGCGTCGCTCATCTGTTCATCAATAGAACGACGCCAGCCATCATGATGATGGTCAGAGGCTCGTCACCCTCTGCGGGAGACTGCAGACGAGCCTCGTCCGCAAGAAAATTAGAATATTCGATCAGCAGTCCGAAGTATTCTCATCCTGGACCTGAATATATCCCACACCGACGATTGTGCCATCTGCGACACGGATGAAGGACGGCAGGTAATGCGGCTCGGCGGGCTCGCAGACGGCAGCGCTGGTATATTCATTCAGCGCGATTTCGTCCTTCGGCAAGGCCGAATAATCCATATCGGTTTCGAGTGAGGCATAGGCGGAGCCGGCAAAGGCGCCGCACCCAATAAGAAGGCCCCAGGCCCAGAGGCGTATAAGCGTTTGCATTATTGTCTCCAGCATTGAAATCAGCTTTTCAACACCGAAGGCAGGGCGTTGGTTCCTTGAAAATCTTCAAGTGGACGGTGATTTATTTCACCAGCATGCGGCAATGGACGTAACCGCTTCCGACAATAGCCTCGGCAATCGCCCGAGCCCGCTCACTGTCGCTCCATTGGCGCACGAAGCCTTCGAGAATGACGAGGGAACCGATGGTGGAGACGATGATTTCGGCTGCATCGAAATCGCCCGCGGCATGCAGGGCGCTTTCCACGGACGCGCGCATGGCGGCCGTGTTGCGGCTCTTCATCCAGGCCTCCTCGTCAGTCGGCGAGTTGTGAAATCGCAGCACCATGGTCGTTCCTGACATTGGCTAATAGGGATTTAACGCTGGAAGACGACGTTTGTTGCGGCGCGCGGTCGGCCCGATGCATAGTCATCACGATGGTGCTGCTGAAATCTTGAGGGAAATGTCGGTAGCCGCCGTAAACAATTGCAGCCGAGGAAAAGACGATGAAAGCGCTGGTGCCTGCCCTTCTTGCGACGACCCTTTTGGCCACACCCGCTCTGGTCGGCTGCTCCGCCGCGGACGCGCCCGCACTAGAGCCAATTCCCGGCAGCATCACCTATGGCGGGCAGCCGCGCACGAAGCTGACGAAGTCGCCGATCGGCAGCGCAGTGTACAACGACTTCTACGATCAGCAGGGCCAGCGCGTCTACGAAACCTATATTCTTCAGCCCGACCGCAGCCTGAAGCTGGTGCGGCGCCAGATCGTGCCGGATTTTCCGCAATAGTGCGTGGCCGCCTCTGCCTGCTTGACAGCGGCGCCAATCGAGAACATCCAAGGAACATCTGATTTTATTCGCGGGTGCTGATTCTCCCGTGAAGCCCAACCGGACGGCTGGATGTATCTCGAAAGACTCAATCCCCAGCAACGCATGGCCGTTGAACACGGCACGCTTGCAGACGGCAGTCATGTGGCGGGTCCGCTGCTGGTCATCGCCGGGGCCGGATCCGGCAAGACGAATACGCTTGCGCACCGCGTTGCCCACCTGATCCTCAAAGGCGCCGATCCGCGCCGAATCCTGCTCATGACCTTTTCCCGCCGGGCAGCAGCAGAAATGGGCCGCCGCGTCGAACGCATCTGCGGCGAGGTTCTCGGCAAGAATTCCGGCATCATGGCGGATGCACTTGCCTGGAGCGGCACGTTTCACGGCATCGGCGCACGCCTCTTGCGCGACTATGCCGAACAGATCGGCATCGATCCGGCCTTCTCCATCCATGACCGGGAAGACAGCGCCGACCTGATGAACCTCGTGCGTCATGATCTTGGTTTCTCGAAAACCGAGAGCCGGTTTCCGACAAAGGGAACGTGCCTGGCGATCTATTCGCGCGCGGTAAACTCGGAAATGGAACTGCCGCTCGTGTTGCGCGACGCCTTTCCCTGGTGCGCCACCTGGGAAAAGCAGCTTCGCGAGCTTTTCGCCTGTTACGTCGAGTCCAAGCAGAGCCAGAACGTGCTCGATTACGACGACCTGCTGCTCTACTGGGCGCAGATGGTGGCCGAGCCGATGATTGCCGAGGATATCGGCAGCCGCTTCGACCATGTGCTTGTCGACGAATATCAGGACACCAACAAGCTGCAGTCTTCGATCCTGCTGGCGCTGAAGCCGACCGGCCAGGGCCTGACCGTCGTCGGCGACGATGCGCAGTCGATCTATTCCTTCCGCGCGGCGACGGTGCGCAACATCCTCGATTTTCCGGCCACCTTCAGCCCGCCCGCCAACATCGTCACGCTTGACCGCAACTACCGCTCGACGCAGCCGATCCTGGCCGCCGCCAATGCCGTGATTGACCTTGCCTCCGAGCGTTTCACCAAGAACCTCTGGACGGAACGTGAATCGCCGGAACGGCCGCGACTGGTGACTGTGCGCGACGAGAATGATCAGGCACGTTATGTGGCCGACAAGGTTCTCGACAATCGCGAAGAGGGCGTGAAGCTGAAGAGCCAGGCGGTGCTCTTCCGCGCCTCGCATCACAGCGGCCCGCTGGAAGTGGAGCTGACCCGCCGCAATATTCCCTTCGTGAAGTTCGGCGGCCTGAAATTCCTCGACAGCGCGCATGTGAAGGACATGCTGGCGGCACTGCGCTTTGCCCAGAACCCGCGCGACCGGGTGGCGGGCTTCCGGCTGATGCAGATCCTTCCGGGGGTCGGGCCTTCTACGGCGCAGAAGGTGCTGGACCATATGGCTGAGGACCCGAGCCCGGTTGCGGCGCTCGCCGCCATGCCTGCGCCGCCACGCTCGGGCGACGACTGGACCTCCTTCGTTTCGACCATGCAGCAGCTGAAGACCGGCAAGGCCGGCTGGCCCGCTGAGATCGAGCTGGTGCGGCAATGGTATGAGCCGCATCTGGAACGGCTGCATGAAGATGCGAGCGCCCGGCTTGCCGATCTCATCCAGCTCGAACAAATCGCCGGCGGTTATGCTTCTCGCGAGCGCTTTCTGACCGAGCTTACGCTTGATCCGCCGGATGCAACCTCGGATCAGGCTGGCGTGCCATTGCTCGATGAGGATTATCTCATCCTTTCGACCATCCATTCGGCCAAGGGACAGGAATGGACCAAGGTCTTCATGCTGAACGTCATAGACGGCTGCATTCCCTCCGATCTCGCAGTCGGGACGACGGCGGAGATCGAGGAAGAGCGGCGCCTCCTCTATGTGGCAATGACGCGCGCCAAGGACAGTCTCGACCTCGTCGTGCCGCAGCGCTTCTTCACCTATGGGCAGAATTCGCAGGGCGACCGGCATGTCTATGCGTCGCGCAGCCGCTTCATTCCGGCCACGCTGCTGCAATTCTTCGAGGTTTGCGGCTGGCCGCAGGTCAAGACCGATACGGCAGCCGCCCAGCAGGCGCGGCAGGTGCGCATCGATGTCGGCGCGCGCATGCGGGGCATGTGGCGCTAGAGCCTTTCCCGATCAAACAGTGTCAGAGCGAAAGCGGCGGCTTGGGCGATTCGAAGAAGCGGCCGATCATTTCATCATTGACCAGGGCGATCGTCGGCGGCGACCATTTCGGATTGCGATCCTTGTCGATGACGGCTGCGCGAACGCCCTCGTAGAAATCCGGACCGTGCAGGACGTGCATGCAAGCCCCGAGCTCGCGGGCCAGGCATTCGCCGAGCGTGCGGCTCTGGCGGCCGGCTCTCAGCAGCCGCAAGGCAAGCTTGAGACTGGTCGGCGATCGTGTGAGCATCACACGGCGGGTTTCGGCGGCGAATTCACCCTCCTCCGCAGCGAGTGCGGATGCGATATCCTCCACGCGGTTGAAATGGAAGGCACGGTCGATCATTGCGGCATTGGCCTGCAACCTGCCTTCATCCACTTGTTCCGAGAGATCGCGCAGCACCGCATCCACATCATCAGACGAACTTCCCGCAGACAGGTTCGTCAGACGGTGGACTGCCTCTTCGAGGCGCGAGGAAGATATATAGACGTCAGCGAGGCCGGTATAGATTGCATCGGAGGCATTGATATCGAGCCCGGTCAGGGCCATCCAAGTACCGCTTTCACCCGGCGTGCGAGGCAACAGCCACGTGGCGCCGACATCTGGAAAATAGCCGATACCGGTTTCCGGCATGGCAAGGCGGGTACGCTCGGTGACGATCCGATGGCGGCCGTGGCTGGCAAGCCCGACGCCGCCGCCCATGGTGATGCCGTCCATCAGCGCCACATAGGGTTTCGGATAGCTGGCAATCCGGTGATTGAGGCGGAATTCCTCGCGCCAGAAAGTTTCCGCCAGGCCATCGCCGGAACGCCCGCTCATGTGAATGGCGCGGATATCGCCGCCGGCGCAGAAGCCGCGCTCGCCCTCCCCCATCACGAGGACGCTGGCCACCGCTTGGTCACCGGCAAACTCGTCAAGTGCGGCGGCAATCGTACGCACCATCGGGATCGTCAGGCTGTTCAGCGCCTTTGGGCGGTTCAGCCGGATAAGGCCCGCCGTGCCACGCCGTTCAACGATAACTTCGCTTTGATTGCTATTGTCCATGATCCACCTCACTCCTTCCCTAGGAATAAACGGGGTCGGGCCGACGTTCCAGTGGCTGGCTGATCAATCAGGCCGAAAGGGACTGAGAAACGGTGACGTCGCGCCTGACCGCGTAGTCGATCGCCAGTTCCAGCGGCAGCGGCCGGGAGAAATAATAGCCCTGCGCCAATCTTACGCCGATGCCTTTCAGCGACTCGGCCACCTCCTCGCTTTCGACACCCTCGGCTACGGAGGCGATGCCGAGGTTCTGGCAGAGATTGGCGACGGAACGGGTGATGTTCATGCAGCGCGCATCGCGGTCGAAATTCATCACGAAGGCCTTATCGATCTTCAGCTTGTCGAAGGCCAGGCGATGGATATGGCTCAAGCTTGAATAGCCCGTGCCGAAATCATCAAGCGCAATCGAGATGCCGGCGGCGCGCAGCATGCCGATCACCTGATCGGCAGTATCGAAGTCAGACAGCAGCGCCGTCTCGGTGATCTCGAATTCGATGCGTTTTGGGTCGACGCCCGACCGGTTGATCATGGCGAGCAGGGCCATCGAGGTTTCGTGATCGCAGATGTCGCGGGCCGACAGGTTGAAGGAGACGCGCAGATGCGCCGGCATGATCTTCAGGGCGTCGAGCGCCTGGCCGAAGAGAATGCGCGTCACGCGGCCGATCACGGCGGTGCGTTCGGCAGCCGGGATGAAGGCATCCGGGCTAATACGGCCGAAGCGCGCGCTGTCCCAACGCGCAAGCGCCTCAAAACCGACGACACGGCCGCTGCGCAATTCGACGATCGGCTGATATTCGAGCTTCAACTCACTGGCGAAATTCTCGGTCTGCAGTTCGAGCTCGATCAGGTAGCGTTGTGTGAGGATCTTTTCGTGCTCCGGCGAAAAGAATTCCACACCGCCGACACGCTTGCTCTTGACCTGATAGAGCGCGAAGTCCGCTTTCTCGTAGAGGTCTTCGGCCGTGTACTCGCCCGCCTCAGGATAGACGATGCCGCAGGAGCCGGAAACACGGACCGAACCGTCCGGGATGTCATAGGGTTCGCGCACGGCCGCGCATAGCGCCAGGCCGAGATCGGAAATTGCCCTGAGCGTCATGTCAGCGGGGAAGATGATGCCGAACTCATCGCCACCAAGGCGTGAGACGATGCCCTGATCGCCCAACAACGAGACGAAGCGGCGCGCCGTCTCCTTCAATACGACGTCGCCGGCCGCGTGGCCGAAGACGTCATTGACCGGTTTGAAGCCATCGAGATCGACGATGCCGATGACTGGCGGTGAGGCGGGATCCTTCAGCAGCATCTGTTCCAGCGACAGGAAGAAACTGCGACGATTGGCAAGGCCAGTCAGTTGGTCCTGCAAGGCATTGCGACTATTGACGCGATTCAGTTCCTCGGCTTCAGCCTGCTTCTGCTTGAGCTCTTCTGCAAGCCGCACGAGGTGCGCGAAATTCTGGAAGTAGCTGTTGATGACGCGCAGGAAAGGCAGCACCAGGAACAGGCCGCTGACGGCCGTTGCGACGAAAACCGGGTTGCCGGAAAAGAGAAAGGTCACGATCATGGCCGTAAAGGTGATGACCGTGGTGATTGCTGCGGCGAGCGGCAGGTGCATCAGGCAGAAAACGCAGGAAATGCCGGTTACGACCAGAAAATAGGCGATCTGCCCCTGCTGCGAGGCATCGCCATATCGATAGAGCGCGATAGCCCAACCGCCAAAGCCGATGGTGAGGATGACCGCGCCTGCTAGCGTTACCTTCATGAGCCGCAGCGCGCGCTCCGGAGTGACATTTTCCTTGCCTGATATTTCCCACCAGCAGAGGCGAAAGACGCAGACAATGCTGAGCCCGACGGGAATGTAGAGCGAAAGCCAGAGAGGCGCCGACCTGATGTGAGTGATGGCCACAGCCAGCGCATTGATGACAAGAAGAACGTAGAGAATCGGAATCTGTGACGACAAAGCCTTGAACTGTGCCACCAGAAACTTCGGATTATCTTTTTGCAGCCGCAACGAGGCTATGAAGTTCTTCATGATCCCTATTCCCTTGGCTGAAGTTGGCCAGAGAAAGCTTGATTATTCCTTATTCACGTAACGTCGGGCCACCCGTATCTACGCCGGAATGGCAAGTTGTTCGGCTACATCTCAGAAAGAAGCTGCAGCCAGTGCGCGATGAATGCTGTGCAGATCGTCGACGCTCTTGTTCATCAGGAAAAGCTCCCAGTCGAGCGAGCTGCGGACGATGGTTTCCAGTGAGTCATATCTCGGCGCCCAATCCAGCACGCGGCGGGCAAGCGTCGCATCGGCGACGACGCTTGCGGCGTCACCCGGGCGACGTGCCGCCATGTTGATTTTGAACGAATGACCGTTCAAGCGGGTGACCATGTTCAATACATCGAGTACGGAATAGCCGTTGCCATAGCCGCAGTTGGCGACAAGTGGTCCCCTGCCTTGGCGCAGATGCTCGAGTGCCTTCAAATGCGCCGCCGTCAAATCACTGACATGGATGTAGTCGCGCACACCGGTGCCATCATGGGTCGGGTAATCGAAACCATAGACGGTAATGCTGCCACGCTTCCCGAGCGCAGCCTCACAGGCGACCTTGATGAGATGGGTCGCACCCGAGGTCGACTGGCCAGCGCGCAGCTGCGGGTCGGCGCCCGCGACGTTGAAATAGCGGAGCGCCACATAGCCGAAGTCATAGGCGGCCGCGGCGTCACGAAGCATCATTTCGGTCATCAGCTTCGACTGGCCGTATGGATTTTCCGGATTGAGGGGTGCCGTTTCCTTCACGGGAGCGGAGCTCTTCTGCTGGCCGTAGACAGCGGCCGTCGAGGAGAAGACGAAGTTGCGGATACCGGCCTTGATCGAAGCGCTCAGCAGCGCGCGCGTTTTGCCTGAATTGTTATCGTAGTAGGAGAGCGGATCGGCAACCGAAACAGGGACGACGGCAGAGCCGGCGAAATGGATGATTGCCTCGATATCGTTCTCGATGAAGATCTTCTTCAGCACATCCGGATCGGAGACATCGCCAAGATAGAAGCGCGCCGCCGGCGCCAAGGCCCAGCGAAAGCCGGTAGAGAGGTTGTCGAGCACGACGACGTCTTCACCGGCATCCAACAGCGTCCAAACCATGTGGCTGCCGATATATCCAGCCCCACCTGTCACCAGAACCGCCATGTCTGCATTCCCTGTTTTATGTTTTTTCGGGAACATCAGAACGGGTTTTTCCTTTCCGATTTTGTTATCAAGCAGCCTCGGAAAGCCTTTGCGGCCGGTATGTTTCGACATGTGGTTAGAGGCGGATTTCCGGCTTTGCTACAATTTTACGGACCGGCCGATTTCGGAACGAAAATGCCTCCTGCCCCTCTCTTTCAGCTTTCATTGACATCACGCACGCGGCGGGGCAAACTGAGGTCATGAACAACTTCGCGTTTCAGGCTATGACGATGGGCATGACGACCACCCTTTGCGGTGGGGGCGTCGGCTTGTGACCTGAAACTGTTCACATCACCCGATCCAACCCCGCCGGACGCGCGGGGTTTTTTGTTTCTGCCCCGATGTCCGCCCCATGCAAGGACTTCTCGTGGCACAATATCTTCCTTCCATATCTCGTGACCTGCCCCTCTCCAACAGGGAGCAGCAATGATGAGACTCTACCTGTCATCCTATCGGCTCGGAGCGAGCGCCTTCCGGCTCAGGAAACTTCTCAATGGCGGGCGGCGCGCCGCAATTATCCAGAATGCGCTGGACTTCATCCCGGCCGAGGCGCGTCGCGCCTATGAGGCCAATGTCTACGATCCCAAGGAGGAGCTCGCCGATTGGGGGATCGAGGCGGAAGAACTGGATCTGAGGGATTATTTCGGGGAGCCGCGTGTTCTTGAAAAAGCGCTCGCCGGGTTTGATCTCGTCTGGGCCGTCGGCGGCAATGCCTTTCTTCTACGGCGCGCCATGCGGCAGAGCGGCTTCGATCAGATCATAGGGGAGTTGCTGCGCGACGATGCGCTCGTCTACGGTGGGTTCAGCGCCGGGGCAGTCGTGGCGACGCCCTCGCTCAAGGGCATCGACATCATGGATGATCCGCGGCAGTGCGCGCCAGGCTATGACGAGAGCGTTCCTTGGGAAGGCCTTGGCCTCGTCGACTTCTCCATCGTTCCGCATTATCGCTCGGCTCATGATGAGGCAGAAGCGGCCGAAAAGGCAGCCAACTTCCTTGACGAAACCGGCATGCCCTTTCAGCCGCTCAGGGACGGCGAAGTTATCATCGTCGAGGGTCGGAACGTGACGCTGCTTCCGGTCTTGCCGGAAGCGATGCGCCGTTCCGCTTAAATCTTGAGGATGTAGTCGGCGAGCCGTTCGGCAGCGACCGCCACCTGTGCCGGATCGCGCAGAAAGCAGGCACGCAGGAAAAGTGCGCCGCCCGGTCCGAAGGCTGTGCCGGGCGCAAGGCCGACGCCGGTTTTGTCGACGATGTCGATCGCGGCCTTGCGGCTGTCGGTAACGCCGTCGATCTTGAGGAAGGCGTAAAGCGCACCGTCGGGCTTCAGCGTTTCAACGCGGTTGGTGGCGATCAGCGTCTCGCAGAGGATATCGCGGGAGCGGGTCGCCTTCTCGATATTCGACTGCACGAAGGCGTCACCTTCGTTAAGGGCCGCAACCGCACCCTTCTGCATGAATTGTGCTACGCCGGAGGTTGAATACTGGATGAGGTTTTCCAGCACCTGTCCGGTCTCCGGCGGGGCGACGATCCAGCCGACGCGCCAGCCGGTCATCGACCAGTTCTTGGAGAAGGAGTTGACGAAGATGACCTTGTCGCCCGGCTCCATCACATCCAGGAAGGACGGCGCGCGACCGCCAGCGTAGAAATAACGCGCGTAGATCTCATCTGCCATGATCCAGAGATCATGTTTACGAGCAAGCGCCAGGATATCGGCCAGGTCCTTCTTCGTCGCGGTCCAGCCCGTGGGGTTCGACGGCGTGTTGATGAAGAGGCCGCGCGTCTTCGGCGTAATGGCTGTTTCAACGCGGTTGAGATCGACCGCCCATTTGCCGCCTTCAAACTGGAGCTCTACGCCAACCGACCGCGCGCCGGCGATTTCAAGGGCGGCGGCAATATTCGGCCAGGCCGGAGTGAGATAGACGAACTCATCGCCGGGTGCAGTCAGCGCCTGGACGGCGATCTGGATCGCCTGCATGCCGGAACCGGTCACATAGAAATGCTCCGGTGCCAGACGGATACCGAAATGCCTGAAATAGTAATCCGACAGGGCCTGGCGCAGCTCGGGGATGCCGCGCTGCCAGGTGTAGAAGGTCTCGCCGGCGGCGAGCGCCTGCATGGCCGCCTGATTGATGAAATCGGGAGTAGGAAGATCGCCTTCGCCGACCCAGAGCGGCAAAAGGCCCTCACGGCCGCGGGCATAATTGACGACTTCGACGATCCCGCTTTCTGGCGCTGCGACGGCGCGCGGGCTGAGGCTGCTTATAATCGACATGCATATCTCCGGTTCACGCCTTCATAACGGATTTGCAGGCGCAAATCCCATGACAAAGCGTGATGGCATATCGATTTTCGTGATGGATGAGCCCGGCCGGAATGGGCGGGCCCTCACCCGGATCAGACCGTCAGATCAGACGGCCGGGCGCTTGGCGAGAAGGTCGCGGATTTCCGTCAGCAATGCGACATCGGCCGGCGGCGGCGGGACCTCTGCCGGTGCGGCCTTTTCCTTGCGCTCGACCTGCTCGCGCAGGATGTTCACAGCCTTGATCATCAGGAAGATGATCCAGGCGAGGATCAGGAAATTGATGAGGACGGTGATGAAATTGCCGTATGCGAAAACGGCCCCACCTTTGCGGGCTTCGTCAAGGGTTGGCCCAACGGCTTTGTCCGACAGCGAAATGTAGTAGTTGGAAAAATCGAAACCGCCGAAGATCGCGCCGACGATCGGCATGATGATATCCTCGACCAGCGACTTGACGATCCCGCCGAACGCGCCGCCGATGATGACACCGACTGCGAGATCCATGACATTGCCGCGGGCGATGAACGCTTTGAACTCATTGAGCATCAGATCTGTCTCCCCTCGATGCATTTTTCAAAGACATGCCATTGTTTTCATTAGCTACACCTTCATCTCAATTAATCAATCGGCAATTGGAAATATTCGGACATCATCCCCTTCCGCGTAGAACTTAAGACCAAGACCGCGGGAATTTTCAAACCTGCTGAATTGCCCTAATCTTCAAACCGTTCCGGGAGGACGGCGGATAGTCCGCCGGCGGAGGGTCAATGCTTCCAGGCTGGGTCATATTTGCGTTTGCCTTGGGCTATCTTCTGCTGCTTTTCGCAGTGGCAAGCTATGGCGACCGCCGGAGCCGAAAATTCGGCGTGCCGGAGGGCGGCCGGCCTGTTGTGTATGCGCTCAGCCTTGCGATCTACTGCACGTCCTGGACCTATTTCGGCGGTGTCGGCCTTGCTGCGCATCACGGGCTGGAATTTGCCGGCATCTATATTGGGCCGATTCTCGTCTTCACACTCGGCATGCCGCTATTGAAGCGCATTATCGAACTCGCCAAGGCCGAGAAGCTGACATCGGTGGCCGATTTCATTGCGGCGCGCTACGGCAAGAATTCCACTGTCGCAACCATCGTGGCGCTCATCTGCCTGATCGGCACCATTCCCTACATCGCGCTGCAGTTGAAATCCATCTCCGCGACTGTCACGGCCATGGTCAATCCGTCCGACTACGGTATCGGCAGCGGCAATCTCTATTTCCTCGACCTGCCGCTGATCGTGACGCTTGTGCTTGCCTGCTTCGCCATCATGTTCGGCACCCGCCATACCGATGCGACCGAGCATCAGGACGGGCTCATCCTCGCGGTATCGATGGAATCGATGGTGAAGCTCGTTGCCTTTCTGACGGCGGGCATATGTGTCATCTGGTTCCTGTTCGACGGACCGAGCGACCTGTGGCGGAAAGGATCGGAGAACTCCCTGGTCAGTGCCGCCCTCGACTATCAGACTCCGCTCAGCCGATGGATCACGCTGACACTGCTTTCGGCCTTCGCCATTATCATGCTGCCGCGCCAGTTCCACGTCACGGTGGTCGAAAACCGAACGGCAAAACAGCTCCGGCTCGCCGGCTTTCTCTTCCCGCTCTACCTGATCGCCATCAATCTCTTTGTGCTGCCCGTCGCCATCGGCGGGCTGCTCATCTTCGGCGGCAACGGTAATGCCGATCTCTATGTTCTTACCCTGCCGCTTGCAGGGCAGATGCCTGTCGTCTCGCTGATCACCTTCATCGGCGGCTTCTCGGCGGCGACCGCCATGGTGATCGTCGACTCCGTGGCGCTTTCCATCATGGTGTCGAACGACATCGTCATGCCGTTCTTCCTGCGCCGGAAGCTCGCGGGCCTTGCGAGCCAGCGTGACGACTTCGCAAAGAGCCTGCTCAATATCCGCCGCAGCGCCATCTTCGCCGTACTGCTGCTCGGATACGCCTATTATCGTTCGACCGACAGCACTGCGGGGCTTGCCTCGATCGGCCTGCTCTCCTTTGCCGCCATCGCGCAGATTGCACCTGCCCTCTTCGGCGGCATGATCTGGCGGCGGGCAAATGCGCGCGGCGCCATCCTCGGCCTGACCTCCGGCTTCACCATCTGGGTCTACCTGCTTTTCCTGCCCTCCTTCGGCGGCCCGGATTATTCCTATGTGGCAAGCAGTTTCCTCGGTTTCATCTTTCCCGGCACGACGCTCTTCACCGATCCGGATGCCGATCCGCTGGTCAATGCGACGGCGATGAGCCTGCTCGTCAATACTGCCGCCTTCGTCGTGGGCTCGCTGACGCGCAATGCCAAGCCGCTGGAACGCATCCAGGCCGGCATCTTCGTCAAACGGCATTCGCGCTCGCAATTTGCCACGCGCGGCTGGAAGACCCGTATCAGCGTCGGCGATCTCAAAACGGCCATCGCCCGCTATCTCGGCGAAGAGCGCATGCAGCGCTCGCTTGCGACCTATGAGCAGACCTCGGGGCGCAAACTGGAGGATGATCAGCCGGCCGATATGGCGCTCATCCATTTCACCGAGCAGCTGCTCGGCAGCGCCATCGGTTCTTCGTCCGCACGGCTGGTGCTGTCGCTGATCCTGCAGAAGATCGAGGATGCCTCTTCGGATACCGCATGGCTGCTCGACCAGGCGAGCGAAGCGCTGCAATATAATCAGGACATGCTGCAGACGGCACTGTCGCAGATGGATCAGGGCATTGCCGTCTTCGACAGTTCCAACCGGCTGACGATCTGGAACCGGCGTTTCCGGCAATTGCTGGACCTGCCTGAAAATGCGGGCCAGGTCGGCTTTCCGCTATCTGACATCGTCAGTATCCTTAGCCATCGCGGTGACATCGCGCCCGGTGACCAGGGCCAAGCGGTGCGGCATTTCCTGACGCTCGACAAGCCTTTCCCGCTGGTGCTTGCCGGCGGCGAGCGCATCATCGAAGTGCGCTCCAACGCCATGCCGGACAAGGGCATCGTCGCGACCTTCACCGACATTACCCAGCGCGTGGCCGCCGACCAGGCACTGAAACAGGCAAACGAGACACTGGAACAGCGCGTCGCGGAGCGGACGGCGGAACTGACCCGGGTCAACAAGGAGCTGGCGGAGGCACGCGCGGCGGCGGACGAGGCCAATATCGGCAAGACCCGATTCTTTGCCGCCGCCGGCCACGATATCCTGCAGCCGCTCAATGCGGCCCGGCTCTATTCTTCCGCACTCGTCGAGCGCATGGCGCAATCGGAAAACAGCCCGATCGTGCGCAACATCGATTCCGCGCTGGAATCGGTTGAATCCATTCTCGGCGCCGTGCTCGATATTTCCAGGCTTGATACCGGCGCCATGCGCCCGCGGCTGGCATCCGTGCCGCTTTCCGACCTGCTCGAGCGTATCGAGACCGATTTTGCGCCGATCGCCCGCGAGAAGAAGCTGAAGCTCAAGGTCCTGCCGACCTCGCTGCGGGTGCGCTCCGATCCGAACCTGTTGCGCCGCCTGGTACAGAACCTCGTTTCCAACGCCATCAAATATACGGTCGACGGCAAGGTGTTGATCGGGGTCAGGCGACGCGGCAATCAGGTGATGATCCAGGTGATGGATTCGGGCATCGGCATTCCGCCTTCGAAATTCCGGACGGTGTTCAAGGAATTCGCGCGGTTGGACGAAGGCGCCAAGACCGCATCGGGTCTCGGGCTCGGCCTCTCCATCGTCGACCGCATCGCCCGCGTGCTCGGCCACAAGGTCGAACTTCAGTCGACACATGGCAAGGGAACGGAATTCCGCGTTCTCATGCCGCTCGACATCTCGAAGAGCGCGGAAACAAATGCCGCCGTGGTTCCGGTCGATCGCACAGCCGAGCCATTGAAGGGATTGCGCATCCTGTGCATCGACAATGAAACCAAGATCCTTGAAGGCATGCGGCTGCTGATCGATGGATGGGGCTGCAACACGCAGGCGGCGGATTCGCTTTCCGCTGTCCAGACGCTTTCGATGCGTCAGCCACCGGATCTTGTCATCGCCGATTATCATCTTGCCGACGGAACCGGGGTCGCAGCGATCCTGCATCTCCGCCAGCATTTCGGCATTGAGATTCCCGCACTGCTCGTCACAGCCGACAGGACGCTGGAAGTGCGGGCAGAGGCAGAAAAGCACGGCATCGCGGTGCAGCACAAGCCGGTGCGCCCTGCGGCATTGCGCGCCTATATCACCCAGATTTCAGGGCTGAAGCGCGCCGCCGCCGAGTGAAGATCAGGCCACCTTGCGCCGGTCGAAAAGGTGGTCAACAAGTTCCCGTACGCGAGCAGAGTTCGGAGCATCGCCGAAGAGGGTGCGATACATGATGGGTGCAACGACACTATCCATCACCGTATCGACATCGGGAAAGGCCTCGCCCCTCCCCTTCGCCCTTCCGGCGATCGCTTCAATCTGTTGACGGGTGAAGTTGCAGCACTTGTTGGCATTATCACCGGTCTGGGCAGCGAGCACGTCGCGGATATATTCACGACCGGGGCCGGAGGACATTTCCTCTGCATATTGTTCGGCCCAGGCTTCCAGATCGCCGGCGCCGGTACCGGTATCGACCGGTTCCATGTCGGGACGCAGACGTTCGACGGCGACGTCGGCCAGTAATTCCTGCAGATCACCCCAGCGGCGATAGATGGTGGACGGCGTGACACCCGCCCGCGTCGCGATCAGAGGAACGGTGATCTCCGTTCGGCTCATCTCCGCAAGAAGCTCACGCACTGCGGCATGCACCGAAGCCTGGACACGTGCACTTCTGCCACCCGGACGGATATTCTCTTTCACTGCCATTTCAACCCAACTTTCTCAGCCCCGAAGCGCACCGCGACCTTTCGGTTTCGCCTAGCATGCTTCAGGTCCCGTTTTAACATGCCGTGGTCGCAAAACCGCTCCCCAGTTTTGCGGGACATGCTCTCTTTGCTTGCCCACAAGTCCGGGCGTTGCCCACCTTGCTGGAACTGCCCCGGCACCAATAGATCAGAAACATTCATCGATCCATTAACGCAAATTATTTGCTTTTACCGGCGCCTCAACCTAAATAAGGCTAACGCAACGATTTAGCTTTAATGGATCAATATATGGTCGTCGCTCCTGAATCCATCAAGAATTCGTCACCCATGGGCTTCCATGCTCTGACGCTGGCCATCTTCTTCGGTGCATCGGCTGCGCCGACGCCGCTTTATCGCATCTATCAGGAAGTCTTTGCCGTTTCTCCCATCCTCATCACCGTCATCTTCGCCGTCTATGCCTTCGCTTTGCTCGCCACTTTGCTGATCGCCGGTTCCATCTCCGATCATCTCGGACGGCGACCTGTCATTTTTGGCGCGCTGGTGCTGGAGATCATCGCCATGGCGCTATTTTCCATCGCCAGCGGACCGGAATGGCTGATCGCGGCGCGCATCGTGCAGGGTATCGCCACCGGTATTGCCGGCGCCTCCCTCGGTGCAGCTCTTGTCGATGTCGACCGGGCCAAGGGGCAGATCGTCAACTCCATTGCACCGCTTTCTGGCATGGCGGTCGGCGCGATCGGAACCAGCGCGCTGATCCAGTACGGGCCGGAACCACTGCATCTCGTCTACGCCCTGCTTCTCGTCGCCTTCACCGTGCAGGCCTTTGCGCTGTGGCTGACGCGAGAAACCGCCGGCACGCGGCCCGGCATCTTCACTTCGCTGAAGCCGACGATTTTCATTCCGCAACAGGTAAAGAAGCCGCTGTCGCTGGTGACGCCGATCAATATCGCCAACTGGACGCTCGGCGGCTTCTACCTGTCGCTCGTGCCTTCGCTGGTCGTCTCCACTACCGGCAGTCGCGCACCGCTGACGGGTGGCGCGGTCGTGGCAGCGTTGATGTTGTCCGGCGCAATTACCGTTTTCCTTCGCCGCAGCCGCAGCCCGAAGGGCAATCTCGTCTTCGGCGTCGCCTCCCAAACAGCGGGTATCGCAACGGTCGTCGCTGGCGTGCATCTTGCCAGCGTGCCGCTGCTGCTCATCGGAACGCTTTTGACCGGCGCCGGTTTCGGTACCAACTTCCTGGGCTCGATCGGCACGATCATGCCGCTCGCCAAGCCGGAAGAACGGGCCGGCCTACTTTCGGCCTTTTATATCCAGAGCTATCTCGCCTTCAGCCTGCCAGCCATCCTTGCGGGCTTCCTCGTCAAGTCGATCGGCTACGGCATGACCACAGACATCTACGCAACCGGCATCGTCCTCGTCAGCCTTGCCGGGTTGGTGATGATGCGCTCGACAAGGGATACGGCGACGGCTTAAAGCGTGCCGCGATCTTTCAGATCCGCCACGCTTTAAGCTCCCGTTTTCTCACGTCGTTATCGTAAAACCGCACGCACTTTTGCGCGACACGCTATGCGATCACCGCCAGCCGAGCGCCGGCGCGATATATTTCATGATCGATTCAATAACGTGGGCATTGTATTCCACGCCGAGCTGGTTGGGGACGGTGAGAAGCAGCGTATCTGCCTCGGCGATCGCCTCGTCCTTCTTCAGCTCCTCGATCAGAGCATCAGGCTCGGCGGCGTATGAACGGCCGAAGATCGCCCTCGTATTCTCGTCGATGAAGCCGATCTTGTCCTGCCCTTCATTGCCATAGCCGAAATAGGAGCGGTCGCGATCGTTCACCAGCGCGAAGATGCTGCGGCTGACGGAGACGCGTGGCTCCCGCTGATGACCGGCTTCCTTCCAGGCCTCGCGATAGGCGCGGATCTGTTTGGCCTGCTGGATATGGAAGGCCTCGCCCGTCTCGTCGTCCTTCAAGGTCGAGCTTTGCAGGTTCATGCCGAGCTTGGCGGCCCAGACTGCCGTAGCGTTCGAGCCGGCACCCCACCAGATCCGCTCACGCAAGCCGGCGGAATGCGGTTCGAGCCGCAAGAGGCCGGGCGGATTGGGGAACATCGGCCGCGGATTGGGCTCGGCGAAGCCTTCGCCCTTCAATATTTCGAGGAAAACCTCGGCATGGCGGCGCCCCATATCTGCATCGCTCTGGCCTTCCGGCGGATTGTAGCCGAAATATCGCCAGCCATCGATGACCTGCTCCGGCGAACCGCGGCTGATGCCGAGCTGCAGGCGCCCGCGAGCAATCAGATCGGCAGAGCCGGCGTCTTCCGCCATGTAGAGCGGGTTCTCGTAGCGCATGTCGATGACTGCGGTGCCGATCTCGATGCGGCTGGTCCGGGCACCGACAGCGGCCAAAAGCGGAAAGGGCGAGGCAAGCTGGCGGGCGAAATGGTGGACGCGGAAATAGGCGCCATCGGCACCGAGTTCTTCAGCTGCAACGGCAAGATCGATCGACTGCAGCAGCGTATCGCCGGCGGAGCGCGTCTGGGATTGCGGCGAGGGCGTCCAATGCCCGAACGAGAGAAAACCGATCTTCTTCATGATTCCATCGCTTGAACTGAAGTGTGCCTGCACGCTTCTTCTCATGATTCCTGACAGGCATATAGGCGCGCACGGGAGATTTCTGAACCTGGTGACTGATCAAATGCAAATTCGGCGCCGGTCAATTGCAGCACGGAGCCCTGCTTCTCCTGACACCTCCAAAAAACATGAGGAAAAATTTGTTCCCGGCCATACTCTTAAGACAATTCTTAATTAGTCATATAAATAGCGGCCGCAAGATTGTGAAGGGAATGCGATGAATACAGATAGTTTTGAAAAGAAAGCCGACCTGCTGCTGGTGATGGCGAATGCCCATCGACTGCGGATGCTGAAGACGCTTGCCGAGCGCGAAGTGGCGGTCAACAATCTCGCCGATATTATCGGAATCAGCCAATCGGCCCTCTCCCAGCACCTCGCCAAGCTCCGCAGCAGGGACCTCGTCAAGACGCGGCGCGATGCGCAGACGATCTACTACTCGGTCAAATCCGAGAAGGTCCATGTGATCCTTGAAATGCTGAGCGAGATGTTCGACGAAGGCCAGACAACGGATCACCGACTGGCAGGTTAAGCGATCGGTGTCACCCGGCATTCTCCGCCGTTCCCAGTTATCGCCCTAGCCCGGCCGCTATACCGGGCATGAGTTTTCTTTATTTCTCCACCAGCTTCGCCAGCTGCGCGGCGACCGTGCCCCAACCGTCATGGAAGCCCAGTTCTTCATGCGTGCTGCGGGTCTCCTTGTCCTTGTGCATGACGACGGCACTGTAGTCGGTCCCTTCGGGATGATCGGCGAGGGTGATGATGGCTGTCATGAAGGGGGTTGGCGCAGGGCGCCAGCCGCCAAGGAGCGCATTGGTGAAGACGATGCGACGCCCCTCCTGAACATCCAGATAGCAGGCACTGAGATGGTGTTGAAAGGGACCGCCATCCTCGCTCATCTCGGTTACAAGGGCGCCGCCGGGTTTGACGTCCATGGTGGCGACACGGCAGAGCGCCGGTGCGGGTATCCACCATTTTTCGAATTGTGCCGGGTTGGTCCAGGCGCTCCAGACGGCGGACGGCGGTGCCTTGATGACGCGCGAAATGGTCAGATCGAGATCGGGATTCACATTTGGCTTCATTGGGATTTCTCCTCCTTCGATTGCGTGGCAGTGACGAAAGCTTCGAGCCTGTCGGTGCGGGCCTCCCAGATGGCGCGCTGAGCCGAAAGCCAGCCTTCGACCATTGCGAAACGCTTCTTCTCCAGCGTGCAGGTGCGCACACGACCCTGCTTCTTCGTTTCGATAAGCCCTGTCTCTTCGAGCAGGTGGATGTGCTTCATGAAGGACGGCAACGCCATGGCGAAAGGCTTTGCAAGATCGCTGATGCTCGCCGGACCGGTGCCGAGCCGGCCGATGACGGCACGGCGCGTGGGGTCGGCGAGCGCCAGGAAGATGCTGTCGAGCTGATGCGAATAGTAATCCATGAGGCTAAGTATCATGATGCGATACTTAGCGCAAAAGCTAAGTGTTTTTGGCCCAGAGTGTCCGGCAGAATTGTGAGTAACTGAAATTGCGCGGTCGCCTCACTAACCCTCTCCCCGGTGGGTAGAGGGGACGTGGGCTACGACGCCTTTGAGAGCGCGAAAACAGTGTGGCAAAACCCCTCTCCCCTCGGGGAGAGGTGGCCCGAAGGGTCGGATGAGGGGGCTCCGGACGTTCCCGCTTCGTTTAAGCAGCCTTGTCAGCCGCCGGATAGGGATCGAAACGACCGTAGAAGGTTTCGCCCTTGGCGGCCATGTCCTTCAAGAGCGGCGTGGGCTTGAAGTGGTCGCCGTAGCTGGAGGCCAGCTTTTCGGCGAGGTCCACGAAAGCATTCACGCCCATGCCGTCGATATAGCTCAGCGCACCGCCGGTATAGGGCGCGAAACCGAAGCCAAGGATGGAGCCGACATCGGCTTCACGCGGATCGGTGACGATGCCTTCTTCCATCGTGCGGGCGGCTTCGAGAGCGATCGTCACCAGGAAGCGCTGCTTCAGGGTGTTGACGTCGACCTCAGCGGCCGGTTTTTGCGGATAGAGGGTCTTCAACTCGGGCCAGAGGAATTTCTTGGCGGGCTTGGCCGGATATTCGTAGAAGCCCTTGCCGTTCTTGCGGCCGCGGCGGTCGAGTTCGTCCACCAGCTTGTCGATGAGGGCGAGGTGGCGCTCGTCGACAGCCTTGGGGCCGAGATCGGCGACGGTGGCCTTGAGGATCTTCTGCGAGAGGTCGATTGCCACTTCATCGTTCAGCGACAGCGGGCCGACCGGCATGCCGGCCATCTTGGCGGCATTTTCGATCATCGCCGCCGGCACGCCTTCGATCAGCATGTCATAGGCTTCGTGGATATAGCGGAAGACACAGCGGTTGACGAAGAAGCCTCTGGTATCGTTGACGACAACAGGCGTCTTCTTGATGGCGGCGACATAATCGAGCGCCACGGCGAGCGCACGGTCACCGGTGCTCTTGCCGAGAATGACCTCGGTCAGCATCATCTTTTCGACCGGCGAGAAGAAGTGCACGCCAATGAACTGATCCGGGCGCTTCGAATTTTCTGCAAGGCCCGTGATCGGCAGGGTGGAGGTATTGGAGGCAAAGACGGTCGTCTCCGGGATGACGGCTTCGACCTGCTCGATGACCGCCTTCTTGACGGCGCGATCTTCGAAAACCGCTTCGATGACCAGATCAGCGTCTTTCAGGTCTGTATAGTCGGCAGACGGCGTGATGCGGGAAAGAAGGGCCGCGCCCTCCTCCTGCGTCAGCCGGCCCTTACCGACGGAATCCTTGACGAGGCCTTCGCCGACGCCCCTGCCCTTGGTGGCGGCTTCGATATCGCGGTCGATGAGAGTCACCTCGAAACCGGCGGCGGCCGTGACATAGGCGATGGAGGCGCCCATGAAACCGGCGCCGACGACACCGATCTTCTTCAGCTCCGTCTTGGGAACGCCAGCCGGGCGGCGGGCTCCCTTGTTAAGCTCCTGCATGGAGATGAAGAGCGAGCGGATCATCGAGAAGGCTTCGGTCGTCTGCAGCACCTGGGTAAAATAGCGCTGCTCGATCTTCAGCGCCGTATCGAAGGGAACCTGCAGGCCTTCATAGACGCATTTCAGGATGGCGAGCGCGCCCGGATAGTTACCCGAGGTTTCGCGGCGCAGGATGGCGGGTGCAGCCGGCCAGAGCTGGGCTGCAGCTGACGTCCAGATGCCGCCGCCTGGAACCTTGAAGCCCTTTTCATCCCAGGGGGCGACGGGCTTCAGGCCGTCCTTGATCATCTGCTTGGCGGTCGGGATCAGCTGATCCGGCTCGACCACCTGATGGAGGAGGTTCATGGCCTTGGCGCGCGAGGCGTTCAGCGACTGGCCCGTCGTCATCATCTGCAGGGCGGACTGGGCATCGGTGAGGCGCGAGATGCGCTGCGTGCCGCCGGCACCCGGAAAGATTCCGACCTTGACTTCCGGCAGTGCGATCTTGACGCTCTTGGCATTGGAGGCGACGCGGCCGTGACAGGCGAGCGACATTTCCAGCGCGCCGCCCATGCAGGTGCCGTTGATGGCGGAGACCCAGGGCTTGCCGCAGGTTTCGAGCTTGCGGAAGAGGCCAGTCATCAGGCCGACAAGATCGAAGAGCTTTTGTGCCGCGCCGTCAGGATTTGCGGCTTTCTCCTGCTGATAGAGTGTGAACATAGCCTTGATCATCGAGAGATCAGCGCCGCCGGAGAAGGAAGACTTGCCCGAGGTGATGACGACGCCCTTGACGGCACTGTCGGCAACGGTGGCATCGATGATCGCATCGAGTTCGCTCATCACCTCTTCGGTGAAGACGTTCATCGACTTGCCGGGCATGTCCCAGGTGACCAGGGCAATACCATCCGCATCGGTCTCGACGGTGAAGTTGGTGTAGCTCATCGTCTCTCTCCCTTAGACGCGTTCGATGACGGTTGCCGTGCCCATGCCGGCGCCGATGCAGAGGGTGACCAGTGCGGTGTTGAGATCGCGGCGCTCCAGTTCGTCCAGCACAGTGCCGAGGATCATGGCGCCCGTGGCACCCAGCGGATGTCCCATGGCAATTGCGCCGCCATTGACGTTGATCTGGTCGTGCTCGATGTCGAAGGCCTGCATGTAGCGCAGTACGACGGCGGCGAAGGCCTCATTCAGTTCAAAGAGATCGATATCGGCAAGCGTCATGCCCGTGCGCTTCAGGAGCTTTTCGGTGACATCGACGGGGCCGGTGAGCATCAGCGCCGGGTCGGAGCCGATATTGGCGAAGGCCTTTATGCGTGCGCGGGGCTTCAGGCCCATGCTCTCGCCACCGGCTTTAGAGCCGAGCAGGACGGCAGCGGCGCCATCGACGATCCCTGAGGAATTGCCGGCATGGTGGACATAGTTGACGCGCTCGACTTCCGGATGAGCCTGGATGGCGACGGCTTCGAAGCCGCCCATTTCGCCAGGCATCTGGAAGGACGGATTGAGGGAGGCGAGCGCCTGCATATCGGTGCCGGGACGCATGTGCTCGTCATGGGCAAGGATCGTCAGGCCATTCTGGTCCTTGACCGGGATGACGGAATTCTTGAACCAGCCATTGTTCCAGGCGTTTGCCGCCCGCTTCTGGCTTTCGACAGCATAGGCGTCGACGTCGTCACGCGAGAAACCGTATTTGGTGGCGATCAGATCGGCCGACACGCCCTGCGGCATGAAATAGGCCGGGAAGTTCACCGAGGGGTCCATGAACCAGGCGCCGCCGGACATGCCGAGGCCAACGCGGGACATGCTTTCGACGCCGCCCGCGATGACGATATCGTCAGCGCCCTGCGCAATCTTGCCGGCGCCGAAGTTCACGGCGTCGAGACCGGAAGCGCAGAAGCGTGAAATCTGCATGCCGGGCGCCCTGGTCGAATAACCGGCTTCGAAGGCAGCGGCCTTGGGGATGACGGCGCCGGCATCCATGACCGGGTCGACACAGCCCATGATGATGTCGTCGACGGTTTCGGTGTCAAGACCGTTGCGGTCGCGGATCGCCTCCAGCGTCTTCGCCGCAAGGCGCACGGAGGGCACTTCGTGGAGCGAGCCATCCTTCTTGCCGCGGCCGCGGGGCGTGCGGACGTGATCGTAAATGAAAACCTCGGTCATTGTTTCATCTCCCTGGCGGCGCAAAGGCGCCGGTGAAATCGTCTTCCGGCAGGAAGGAGCCAGAGACGGCCGCGCTTGCGGCCCCCTCATCCGGCCCTTCGGGCCACCTTCTCCCAGTGGGGAGAAGGGGTAGTGATCAAAACGCTTCGGCGGCCAGTTCCATCATCGTGTCGGCACCGGCTTCGATGCGCGTCTTGCGCAATGCGGTTTCGGGCATTACGCGCTCCATGAAAAATTTCGCCGTGGTGAGCTTGTTCTTCAGATAGTCTTCTCTGGCATCGCCCGCGGCAAGACGTTCATTGGCGGCTTTGGCCATACGCGCCCACATATAGCCGAGAATAACAAGGCCAAAGAGGTGCATGTAATCGGTGGAGCCGGCACCGGCGTTATCGGGCTTCGCCATCGCATTCTGCATGAACCACATGGTCGCGCCCTGCACGTCGTTCAAACCCTTCTTGAGGTGCTTGGTGAAGAAGCCGAGCTCTTCGTCATTGCGGTTTTCCTCGCAGAAATCACCGATCTCCTTGAAGAGCGCCATGGCCGCGCGACCGCCATTCAATGCCAATTTGCGGCCAACCAGATCGAGCGCCTGGATGCCGTTTGCGCCTTCATAAATCATGGCGATGCGGGCATCGCGCACATACTGGCTCATGCCATGCTCTTCGATATAGCCGTGGCCGCCGAAGACCTGCTGGGCCATGACGGCATGATCGAAGCCCCTGTCGGTCATCACGCCCTTGAGGATCGGGGTGACGAGGCCGAGAATGTCGTCGGCCGTCTGGCGTTCCTTCTCGTCGCTGGCGCGGTGGGCGATATCGGATTTCAGCGCGGTCCAGAGCAGGAAGGCGCGGCCGGCCTCGTTGAACGACCGGATGGTCATCAACGCGCGACGGATATCTGGGTGGACGATGATCGGATCGGCCTTCTTGTCCGGCGCCTTGACGCCCGACAGGGAGCGACCCTGGATACGATCGCGGGCATAGTTTGCGGCGTTCTGATAAGCGATCTCTGAAATGGCGATGCCCTGCAGGCCGACCATCAGACGGGCCTCGTTCATCATCACGAACATGGCGTTGAGCCCGCGGTTTGCCTCGCCGATAAGATAGCCGGTCGCCTCGTCATAATTCATGACGCAGGTGGCGTTCGCGTGAATGCCCATCTTGTGTTCGATCGCGCCACAGGTAACGCCGTTGCGCACCCCGGTACCGCTATCGTCAGCGGCCAGAAACTTCGGCACGATGAAGAGCGAAATGCCCTTGGTGCCTTCGGGGGCGCCCTCGATACGGGCGAGCACAAGATGGACGATATTGTCGGCCATGTCATGTTCACCGGCGGAGATGAAGATCTTCTGGCCTGAGATCCGATAGCTGCCGTCAGCCTGCGGTACAGCTCTGGTGCGCAACATGCCGAGATCTGTGCCGCAATGCGGCTCGGTGAGGTTCATCGTGCCGGTCCAGGCACCCTCGACCATCTTCGGCAAGTAGGCGCGCTTCTGCTCTTCGCTGCCGTGAACGAGGATGGCAGCAATCGCGCCCTGGGTCAGGCCCGGATACATCATCAGCGACATATTGGCGGCCGAGGTATATTCGCCGACGGCGACGTGCAGCGTATAGGGCAGGCCCTGGCCGCCGAATTCCTCCGGCACGGCGAGGCCGATCCAGCCGCCTTCGCGATAGGCCTTATAGGCTTCCTTGAAACCCTTCGGTGTCGAAACCGTGCCATCCTCTTGACGCTGGCAACCCTGCTGGTCGCCGGAATAGTTCAGAGGAAACATAACCTCCTCGGCCACTTTCGCCGCTTCGCCCAGAATAGCCTCCACCATGTCAGGCGTGGCATCGGCAAAACCCGGGAGATTGTTGTAGCGCTCGAGACCCAGCACGTCGTTCAGCACGAAGAGCGTGTCGTTCACCGGGGCCTTGTAGACTGGCATCGTTCGAATTCCTCCAATTCGGCAACCGGATCGCTCCGGCGTTGACACTCTCTTACAAAATATTGACGTTTGCGTAAACGTCAAATCCGGAGTGCGCGCGATTTTGTGAGGTGGCGTGGAGAGAGGTGAACCATGCACGCGCATTGTCACAGAATGGTAATAGTCCGTTGCTTCTCCGGCCAAGCGCGCTACACTCCATCCTGCGACTTTGGAAAAGCCTGGGAGGAGCTGTTCATGAAAAGAGCGTGGCCTGCGGAGTTCAATTCCATCTTCGATACGGCGGAACTTGTGACCATCGAGCCTGTGACTGTGGAACCGGTCAATGGCGAAAGAGTGGTTGCGCATGACGAGCCGCCGTCTCCGCGCAGGGCGCTGAGGGTGCGCATTCCCATGGAAACCTATGAACGCATCTGGCCGCTTGCCGAAATGCGTTTCCGGCCGGCCGAGGGGCCTTATGCCGGCAAGGCGGTGACGCTGATCGCCACCAATCCACACTATCATCCATGGCACCCCGCCGATGGCGGCTGCGAAGAAAAAGTCGGTGACAGCGGGCGCCATTACAAGACCGATTATCTGGTCGTGCATTTCCTGCTCGACGACGTGCGTGAATCCGTCGCCGCCTGAGCGGCGATCTCGAAGCCAAACGGCTTGAAGACAAGGTCGCTCCCGGACTAGGCTTGCGCCAGCAATGTCTATTTCGGGAGCCTAGCCTTGAGCGATTTCGATATAATCCGTCAACGCGCCGAGCAGAGAAAAGGCGGCGCCGACGCGCTGAAGGCGATGCTGCCGGCCATTCCTGACCATGAGGCGCTGCGTGCCCTGCGGGATGACCGCATCCTGTCGCAGATGACGAAGCGCGTCTTCTACAGTGGCTTCGTCCACAAGGTCATCGATAATAAATGGCCAGGCTTTGAAGAGGCTTTCGACGGTTTCGATCCTGCCGCCCTCAATATCGCTCCCGACGAATATTGGCATGACCTGACGAGCGATGATCGCGTCGTCAAGAACGGCGCGAAGATCATGTCGGTGCGCGCAAACGCCGCCTTCGTACGCGAGATGGCGAACGAGGCAGGTAGCGCTGGCGCCTTTTTCGCAAACTGGCCACGTGAGGATCATATCGGCCTGCTCGACGTGCTTGCCAAACGCGGCAACCGGCTGGGCGGAGCCACCGGTCAATATTTCCTGCGCGGTATCGGTCGCGACGGCTTTATCATGACATCAGACGTGCTCGCCTGCCTGAGGGATGCGGGCGTGCTGCTCTCGGCATCCGGAACCGGCAAGAAGGATCAGCAGCTGATACAGCAGACTTTCAACCGCTGGGCCGAGGAGACGGGTCTGCCGCTCGCCCATCTCTCGCGCATCTGCGGGCTTTCGATCGACGCTCCCCAGGAATGAAATATTTCCGGCCGACGGTTTTTTGACAGGCTGCGACTGCCTACCTCTCCGGAAGGTTCATCCGAAGGAGAAGATCATGGCCGAGTTTCCCTATCGCAGCGCGCTGATCGTCGGTGCCGGTTCCGGCATCAGCGGCTCGCTTGCCCGCAAGCTTGCAGAGCGCGGCGTCAAAGTGAGCCTTGCGGCGCGCAATATCGGCAAGCTCGGGCCTCTGCTCGATGAAACCGGGGCGAAGGCTTTTGCCACCGATGCTTCACAGCCCGCGGCGGTTTCTGCCCTCTTCGAGCGCGTCGATGCCGAAATCGGCGAGCCCGATGTCGTCATCTATAATGCCAGCGGCCGGGTGCGAGGGCCGATTGCCGAACTCGATCCCGCAGAGGTGCAGCAGGCGATCGCCACCAGTGCCTTTGGCGGCTTCCTCGTAACCCAGCAGGCGGCCAAACGCATGATCGCGAAAGGTCGCGGGGCTATCCTGCTGACGGGGGCGACGGCCAGCATCAAGGGCTATGCGCAATCGGCGCCATTTGCCATGGGAAAATTTGCGTTGCGGGGTTTGGCACAAAGTGCTGCCCGCGAACTTGGGCCGCGCGGGATCCATGTGGCGCATTTTATCATCGATGGCGCCGTGCGTTCTGCCATGAGGCCGGATAGCGAAGACAAACCCGACGGTACGCTTTCGCCTGATGCGATCGCACAGTCCTATATCGACGTGCTGCAGCAGCACCGCAGCGCCTGGTCGCAGGAAGTGGAGTTGCGGCCCTGGACGGAGAACTTCTGATCCAGACGGTCTCGATCGCGCATAGATGCTTTCCCGAAGGCGTCGAAACCGGTAGGATCGGTTTGGCTTCGAAAGCCTGGGAGGGAACGATGCTGCGTCTGGACCATGTGACGATCGATACCCGCGATGCGCCTGCCATGATCGCTTTTTTCGAAGACATTCTTGGCGTGAAGGAAGGCTATCGGCCACCCTTTCCCTCGCGCGGTCACTGGCTTTATCTCGACGACAAGCCGGTGATCCATCTGAGCCTGACGGAGCGGGCGGGCGATTTTCCGCCCGGTATCTTCAATCATGTGGCCTTCAGCCTCTTCGAATTCGAACCGGCACTCGCCCGTATCAAAGCGAGCGGCTATCGCCATGAATATCTCGACATTCCGGATACCGATCTCGGCCAAGTCTTCATCTATGGGCCAGAAGGCGTGAAGATCGAGTTGCAGTACAAGCGACCGATCTGAAGATTTGCGCGCGCCAAATTGGCACGAAGAGCGCAAAAGTTAAAAAATTCTCATCCGGGTTAACGAGTTCTTTACCACGTTTCGTGAAAGGTGCGCGGTGAGCATTGGCGATCTGCATTCCTTTTTTTTGTCTCGCGTTTCAGGAGTGCCGCCAAAATCTGTCCAGCTTGAGGAAAGTCTAATTGATTATTTCCTCATGGATGGCGCTCTCCGCTGCGTGCCCCGGTACGCTTCGGAAAAGGCAATGATCGGGCCCGGACCGGGCAATCGAAGCGAGCAAGAACATGAACGGATCGCGATCACATTCTTCCCGGCATTCCGACAGAACCTCGCTCGACGCGTTGAACCGCACGATCGAAGGGCTGGAAGCGCGGATCGAAGGCTTGATGGGCAGCGGACGCGAACAGCGACCCAGCAATCCGACGCCAGACCGCGATCTCTACGTCAGTTCCTATACGCCGCGCGCTGCCGACCCGCTGGCGGAAATCCGCCAGCGCCAGCGCGCGCTTGATGCTACCAGAGAGAACCGCGAACGCGCCTATACGCGCGAAGCGGCACCGGCCCTTCTGCGTGAACCGGCCCTTGCGCCTGCTCCGCAGCGCGCGCCGGCACCGCAGCCGGCCGCACCCGCCTTCCGCGCCTCCGGCGACACCATGACCGAAATCGCCCAGGCCCTCGTCAACCTGCGACAGGACCTGAAGCGCGACATTTCCGAAGGTGTCACGCGCGAGATGAATGCGCTGCGCACGGAACTGCGAGAGATCAAGGCGAGCGCGCAGGACAGGCATTTCGCCGACGACATCCGCGCCGACATGGGTCGCCTGTCGCAGAGCATCGCGCAGCTCACCAGCCGCTCGGCTGGTCCGGAGGCTACCGGCCTGCGCAACGAATTCGAAGAGCTGCGTTCGCTGATGGACGGGCTGGCGCGCGAGGATTCCATGCGCCACATGGAACAGCGCTGGGACAATGTGGAAAACCGCCTGGCAGAGCTCGACACGGCCGGGCTGCAGGAAGAGCTGGTGTCGCTCGCCTACCGGCTTGACGACATCAAGCGGCATCTTGGCGGCATGGGCGAAAGCCCGGCCGTGCACGCACTGGAAGACAAGCTCATCACCATCGCCTCTGCGGTCGAGCAGTTCGGCAACCTCATCCAGCCGCACGACCGGATCATGTCCGAGCAGTTCGCCGCCATGGATACGCGGCTCGACGAGATCAGCCGCGCGATCGCCGCCAGCGGACGCAGTGCTGCAGGCGGTGATCCGGCACTGATGCAGCGGTTGGAAAATCGCCTTTCCGCGCTTGGCGAGCAGATCGAGCTGATGGGCCGGGCCGCCATAAACCGTCCCAACCCGACCGACGAGATGGCCGGCCGGCTGGAAGCATTGACGGCGCGCGTCGAGGACCTTGCCAAGGCCGAGGCGACTTCGCGTCTCGACGAGCGGCTGGAGCACCTTTCCTACTTGCTCGAGCGCACGCAGAAGGCCGCCCCGCAACAGGACCTGACCGGCGCGCTTTCCGACATTTCCCGCAAGATCGATGCGCTGGAAAGCGGCTCGGTCAATGATGCGCTCGCCCAGAGGCTCGACTATCTCGCACGCCGCATCGACGAGATGGAAATCCGCCCCGTCCCGGCGCCTGTTATCGACGACAGCGCCTTTCAGCGTATCGAAGGGCGGCTTAGCGACATCGCCGCAAGGCTGGAGGAAAGCACCGCAGCTGCGCCGACCGACACGCGCGCGCTGAAGAACCTCGAGGAGCAGATTGCAAATCTCTCCGAGCTCCTGAATACGCCGCGCGAAAATGCGGAAGTATCCGCGGATCTCGACCGTCGCATGGGTGCAATCGAAGATTATATCGCGACGAACGACGAATATATCATCGAGGCGGCGCGGCAGGCAGCGGAAGCCGTGGTTGATGCCTATTCGCGCAACGGCGGAGCACAGGGCGCTGCACCCGCAGAGAGCGACATGTCGGCCCTCATCGCACTCGCCGAAGATCTGCGGAACCTCGAAGATTTGAGCCGCGACAGCGAGGAGCGCACGCACAAGACCTTCCAGGCCCTCCACGAGACGCTGCTGCATATTGCCGACCGGCTGGATACGATGGAGGAGCGGGTTCGCCCGGCCGCCCGGATGCCGGCGGCGGAAGTCGATTTCGACGTTGACCCCTACGCACTCGTCGATGCGGGCAGCGAGCCAGCCAGGGCGCCGGTGATACCGGCGCCGAAGGCCTCGCCTGTGCTGCGCACGGCCGATATCGCCGAAGAGACGGCAGTGCGTATGCCGGAAGCGGCTTTGGCCGACAGCACCAGCGCGATCGCCATCGAAGCGACGAGCCAGTCGGAAAAGCCTGTCGTTCCCGCCAAGGGTAGCCTGCTTGCAAGCCTTGGCCGCAAGCTGATGCCATCGCGCAAGACGGAGGCAAAGGCCGCTGCCGAGCGCACGGTCATCGATCCCGCACCGTCAATCGATCCCGTCGATGTCGTGCCGGCAGAGGCGGCGAACGAATTGCTCGAACCGGGCTCTGGCGCACCTGATGTCAAGAAGATCCTGGAGCGCGTGCGCGCCAGCCAGAATGCCCAGCGCGGCAAGCCGGCGACCGAAAACGATCGGGCCGACTATATTGCCGCTGCGCGCCGCGCCGCGCAGGCCGCCGCCATGGAGATCGACAGCAACGCAAAGCCCGCGACCCGCGCCGAGCGTCGTGCTGCGAAGCCTGAAAAAGCCGGCAAGGGTGGCGCCTTCTCGCGCTTTCGCCGGCCGATCCTGCTCGCGGTCGGGGCCGTGCTGCTGGCCATCATGGCTTTCCCGCTTGCCCGCACGTTGACCACGGGCGAAAAGGCCCCGCCCCCGGCTGAAGTCTCGGTTCTGACCGACGCGACCGAAACACCGCAGGCCAATATGGCAGCCCCGGCACCGGTTGCGCCGGAAGCAGCCGCGCCCGAAACCAGCGCTCCGGCGCCGATGATGACGCCGGAGGCAGCACCTTCCGAGGCGACCGCGCCCGCAGAGCCGCAGGCAGCGACACCCGATCACCTCACCGATGCCACGCCGCTTGACGGCGAAGGCGCAGAGGATTTCAGCCAGGCGCCCGCGCAGAATACGTCCGGCTTTGTTCCGAACGCTCCCGCGGCGCCGACGACGATACCTGCCGCTTCGATCATCGTTCCCGATACGATCCAGCCGCAGCCGCTTGCCGATGCAGCGCGCAATGGCGACGCGCTGGCGCTCTTCGAGATCGGTGCGCGTTATACCGAAGGCCGCAATGGCCTAGCCGCCGACCAGAAGCAGGCCGCGAGCTGGTATCAGCTCTCGGCCGACAACGGCTTCGCACCGGCACAGTACCGTCTCGGCAGCATGTATGAGAAGGGCAATGGCGTCGACCGCGACGTGCAGAAGGCCAAGAGCCTCTACGAGCAGGCTGCGGGCCAGGGCAATGCCAGCGCCATGCACAATCTCGCAGTGCTCTATGCCTCAGGCGCTCTCGGCCAGCAGGATTATGCGACGGCCGCAACGTGGTTCCAGAAGGCTGCCGACCTCGGCATCACCGACAGCCAGTTCAACCTCGCCATCCTGTGCGCCCGCGGCAATGGCGTACCGGCGGATCTGGAAGAATCCTACAAGTGGTTTTCGATCGCCGCCAAGTCGGGCGACAAGGATGCTGCCCAGAAGCGTGACGAAGTCGCAAATGCCATGAAGCCGGACCAACTCGAGCGCGCCCGCGCCAAGGCCGAGCTCTGGAAGCCGCAGCCGCTCGACAACAAGGCGAACGGCATCGAGGTTCCCGATGCATGGGCAAGTGCCGCCGCACCAAAGACGGCCACCGTCGACATGAAGAAAGCGATCCGCAACATCCAGGCGATCCTCAACAATAACGGATTCGACGCTGGCCCAGCGGATGGAGAAATGGGCGCCAAGACGGTGACTGCCATCAAGAACTTCCAGAAGTCGATCGGACAGGAGCCGACCGGCAAGGTCAACGACGATACGGTGAAGGCGCTTCTGGAACGCAACAAACCGGGCGCCAAGGCTATCTGAGATCGCCCGGCGGCGCTCTGCCGCGGGGCTTTTCGCCTTTTCGAGCCACCTGTCACAAAACCTGAAAAAAGCCGGATTATGCGGGACATATCGAGACCCGCATCCGGCTGATCGCGCTTTTTTCCTTCGAAAGCCTCTGGCAACGATTTCACAGTAGGATGCGCCATTCGAACGGGGACGTGAGACAGGCCGCCGCGGCGGGCGCGGCGATAATCGGGGTCGGCTGTGACAATCTATCTGCCCATCGCAGAATTGTCGGTGAACATCTTCATCATTCTCGGCATGGGGGCCGCCGTTGGCTTCCTGTCGGGCATGTTCGGCGTTGGCGGCGGCTTTCTGATCACGCCTCTCCTGATCTTCTATAACATTCCGCCGGTCGTCGCCGTCGCCACCGGGGCCAACCAGGTGGTCGCTTCCTCGATCTCCGGGGCGATCACGCATTTCCGGCGCGGCACGCTGGATGTGAAGCTCGGATCGGTGCTGCTTGTCGGCGGTCTTTCGGGCGCGACTGTTGGTATCTGGATCTTCTCGCTGCTGCGCGCGATCGGTCAGCTCGACCTCTTCATCTCGCTGCTTTACGTCGTCTTCCTCGGTACAGTCGGCGGGCTGATGCTCTGGGAAAGCGTCAATGCCATGCGCCGGGCGGCCCGCAACGAGGCACCGGCGCCCCGCAAGCCCGGCCATCAGCACTGGGTTCACAAGCTGCCGCTCAAGGTGCGGTTCAAGAAATCGAAGATCTATCTGTCGGTTATTCCGATCGTGACGCTCGGCTTTGCGATCGGCATCCTGACCTCCGTCATGGGTGTCGGCGGCGGCTTCATCATGGTTCCGGCCATGATCTACCTGCTGCGCATCCCGACCAATGTCGTCGTCGGTACCTCGCTCTTCCAGATCATCTTCGTGACCGCCTATACGACGATCGTGCAGGCGGCGACCAACTATTCCGTCGATATCGTGCTCGCGTTCTTCCTCATGCTCGCCGGTGTCATCGGTGCGCAATATGGCGTGCGTGTCGGCCAGCGGCTGCGCGGCGAGCAGTTGCGCGCCCTGCTCGGTCTGCTGGTTCTAGCCGTCGGCCTGCGCCTTGCCGTCGCGCTGATCGTAACACCGCAGGATATCTATTCGGTGGTCATGGGAGTGGGGAACTGATGTTTCGGCTCCTCCTGCTTCTTGTCCTTCTCATGCCTGTGACCGCGTCGGCGCAGATGATGCTGCCCGGACAGGGAACGACGCAGGCCGAACGCGAATTGCTGGAAATTGGCACTTCGACCAGCGAGATCGCCATCACCTCGGATTTCCGCGGCGCGGACCTGACGATTTTCGGTGCAGTGACCAATACGGACGACCTGCTGCTCGCCATCGGCCAGTATGATGTCATCGTGGTTCTGGAAGGACCGCGCGAGGATGCCACCGTGCGCAAGAAGGAGCGGGTCTTCGGCATCTGGATCAACACCTCGTCGATGACCTTTGCCGACGTGCCGCATTCCTATTCAATGTCGAGTTCGCGTTCCATCGATGATATCACGACGCCGCTGGACCTTACCGGCGAAGGGATCGGCATCGACCATATTCCGCTGCGGCCGATCGATTTTGCCGGTAATTTCAACAGTCTCAACGAATTCCGCACCGCCTTCCGGCGCATACAGCAGGTGGGCGGGCTCTACGAGCGCGATCCGAGCGGCGTGCGCTTCGTCTCCTCCAACCTCTTCAAGGCAAGCCTGCGGCTGCCGGCCAACATTCCGAACGGCGTGCATACGGTGCGCGCCTATCTGTTCAAGAGCGGCAAGTTCGTGACGCAGAAATCGCAGCCGCTGCGCGTCATCAAGACGGGTATCGAGCAGACGATTACCGATGCTGCGCATGAGCAACCGATTTTCTACGGCTGTTTTGCGGTACTGCTGGCCGTGCTGACGGGATGGGGCGCCAGCCTGATCTTCCGCAAGGATTGATCCGCGGATCTCCGCCACCGGTCGATAAGTTTCAGATAGGTTTTCATCAAACATCCGACGGCCATCACGTAGCGGACGGCAAAAGCGTGTCCCGATGCCCGCTGCTGCCGCCTTTCAAACTCCCCCATTTTTAACCGCTTGCATTTTGCTATCAGTTAGACTATTTTCAAAACTAGTTGTTATTAGCAACTAGTTTTGAAGAGGACACAGTCCAAGGAGGATGAGATGAGGAAGCTTGTTGTCTGGAACCTGATGACGCTGGATGGCTACTTCGAAGGGACGAAACCGTGGGACATCGAGTTCCACAACCTGGCCTGGGGGCCGGAGCTCGAAAAATATGCCGAGCAGTTCGGCGAGGAAGGCGACCTTCTGGTCTTCGGACGCAAGACCTATGAGGGCATGGCGGCCTATTGGCCAACCGCGGAGAGCGAGGACAAGATCAAGGCCTATATGAACGGCATCGCCAAGATTGCCGTCTCGCGGAGCATGGAAAAGGCGGACTGGAACAATACGCGCGTCGTCAACGACCCGGTACCCGAACTGAAGCGGCTGAAGGAGGAGCGCGGCAAGACGATCTTCATCTTCGGCAGCGCCGAGCTTGCCGATGTCCTCTTGAAGGCTGGACTGGTGGATGAAATCCGTATCTGCCTCGTGCCGGTCATCCTCGGCGGTGGCAATCCGCACTTCAAGCCCGCGGAAAACCAGAGGGCGCTGAAGCTGCTCGATTCCTCGGTGACCAAGAGCGGTGCGGTGATCCTGCGCTATGAACCCGGCACCGCAGAATGATCATTTTCCGGCTGCAGCCACCAGGGCTGCAGCCGCTTCGCCGGCCGTTTCCATATAGGTCGGATCGCGATGCAGGAGTACGGCGGCAAAGGAGCCGTCGAGCAGCAGCACGATCTGGCGGGCGAGTTTATCCGCGTCAGCACCATGCTCAGCCTCGAAGAGCGTCACCAGCCAGTGCTCGACATTCTTCTTATGCGCGGCGCCGACCTTGATCGCGGGATGGCCGGGCATGTTTGCGAGTTCCGCCGAAGTTCTGAGATATCCGCAGCCCTTCCATTTCGGGTGCCGGGCAGAACGGGCGAGATTGTCGAAAATGCCCTTTACCTTCGCCGCGAGATCGCCGTCCGTTTCCGCAAACCAGCGCCTGTAGACAGCGAGATTGGGCTGATCCCGGCTTTCCAGATAGGCGGCGATCAGATCGTCCTTGCTGTCGAAATGATAGTAGAGGGTGCGCTTGGTGACATCTGCCTTCTCCGCTACCGCATCGACGCTCACGGCGCGGATGCCGTCGCTGTAGAAGAGTTTCGCGGCGGCTGCGACGATGCGCTCCCGCGTGTCTGATGCGGATCTGACCATGACAGCAGTGTATACCGACTAGTGAGTGTCATCAACACGGCTTGACGGCTAGTGTCCTGCAGGGTCAGGGACGAAGGGGACGACAGATGCCGGCTGCAGGCAAACGCAGGGAGAGTGATCTTATCAAGGAGGCGGAAGCCGTCGTGATCGAGTGCTCCGATGGTGTTGCGCTTCACGGCCACATCTGGAGTGCGACCAGCAAACGCAGCAATGGCAACGTCGTCATCAATCCGGCATCCGGCGTTGCGGCGCGCTATTATCACTATTATGCGCGCTTTCTCGCCGAACATGGCTTCGATGTACTGACCTATGACTATCGCGGCATCGGCCTCTCGCGACCGGAGCGGTTGCGTGACTGCGGCTATCGCTGGCGGGACTGGGGCGAGCGGGATTTCGATGCAGCGCTACGTTTCATGGAGGCCCAAAGGCCCGGCCGAGAGCTCTTTGTCGTTGGGCATAGTATCGGCGGCTTCCTGCCAGGTCTTTCGGCGCATTGCGACCGCGTTGCCCGGATGCTGGCGGTCGGGGCACAATATGGGAACTGGCGGGACTATGCGCCTGATCATCGCGGGCGGCTGTTCGCGAAATGGCATCTTCTGATGCCGGCGATAACGTTGCTTGCCGGCTATTTTCCCGGACGGTGTCTCGGCTGGCTCGAAGATCTGCCGAAGGACGTCGCGCTCGACTGGGCATTCCAGCGGGGATGGAACAGTCCTCGCTCGGCTGCAAAAAAAGACGCCTCAAAATCCTTCGAAGACTTCCATGCACCGATCCTCGGCCTCACCGTCACCGATGACGAGATTGCCACGGTGCAGGCCATTCGCCGCGGCCTTTACCACTATCGCAATGCCAGAGTGGAGGAGGTGCTGCTGGCGCCAGACGATCTCGGATTTCCAAGGATCGGGCATTTCGATCTTTTTCATGCTCGCCATGCCGCCGGCTTCTGGCTGGATACGCTGCTCTGGCTGCGGGACGGCACCAATCCCTGGCCTCACAAAAAGCCGCCAGAACATCTCGTATTCGCATAAAAACCGCTCTTTAACGTTTACGAGTTAGTAATCTCTCGGAAACGAGAGGTTTGTATCATGCGTACTCGTATCGTGCTTGCGGCCATCGGGCTGGCCCTGCTTGCCGGCTGCGCGACAGCGCCCCGCCAGACGAGAAATATCTGCGCCGTCTTCGATCAGAAGGACGGTCTCTTCACCAGCTGGCAGGGCGCCGCAGAGCGTGCCGAGAAAAAATACGGCGTGCCGGTGCCGATCCTGATGGCGACCATGTATGTCGAATCCGGGTTCCAGCCCTATGCGCGTCCGCCGCGCACAAAACTCTTCGGTTTCATTCCCTGGACGAGACCGTCGACGGCCTATGGCTACTCACAGGCGCTGAACGGAACCTGGGATCACTACCAGTCCGAAACCGGCAACTGGTCCGCGCGTCGCACGAACTTTGGCGACGCGATCGATTTCATCGCTTGGTACCACTACAGCAACGCGCAAACGACGGGCATTCCGCTCAACGACGCCTATAACCTTTACCTGGCCTATTACTCCGGCCCGACCGGTTACAAGCGCGGCGACTGGCGCAGTAATGGTCAGCTGCAGCAGACGGCACAGAAGTTTGCACGGATGGCCGGGACATATCAGCAGCAGTTGCAGGGATGTAATTAAGCCTTTCAGCCGCGCAGATTGCCGTAGCGCACCGAATAGATCCGGTCGCGTCCGAGCAGATGGGCGATCAGCGAAGCCTTGTCGAAGAGGCCCTTCATCGCCTTGTGGCCAAGGTCGAGGCCACCGCTCATGACGCCGAAGGCTGGCATCAGCAGACGCGCGCCGTCGGTCGCAAAGCAGGGACGGCGGACGGATTTTTCGCGGCGGCGGACGGTGGCCGCCGGATGCAGATGGCCGGCGATCTCGCCCTTCTGCAGACCCTCGCGCGGCTCGTGGCGGAAGGTCAGGCCGGCGTAAAAAAGTTCATCCGAACAGGTGCCGGGCAAGTCGACGGTACCGTCAGGGTCGTGGT
This sequence comes from Rhizobium sp. BK379, assembly GCF_014193955.1. Classification (NCBI taxonomy): domain Bacteria; kingdom Pseudomonadati; phylum Pseudomonadota; class Alphaproteobacteria; order Hyphomicrobiales; family Rhizobiaceae; genus Rhizobium; species Rhizobium sp. BK379. The sequence continues at coordinate 486,730 of NZ_JACIAD010000002.1, read as the reverse complement.
TACCGTTGATCCAGATCCATTCGCGGCCGCGGGCCATTTCGACGATCAGGGCACGGAAGGCATCCGGCAGGTGCTGCGAGCCGACACGGTCGTGGAAATTGTCACCCAGGGATATGACGAGTTTCGGATCGTAGCGGGAAATGACGGCGGCGAGCACGGTCAGTGTCGCCAGCGTATCGTAGGGCGGCAACATCATGCCGCGGCGGGCGTAAGCTGCGCCTTTTTCCAGATGGAGGTCGGAAACGACGAGAATGCCGGCATCCGGCAGGTAGAGCGCACCAAGCGGATCGCAGACGGCGGCAACACCGTGGATGGCGGTTTCGACGCCCGGTATTGCAGCAAGGCTGATCATGTCGCGCGCGAGCGCTAGGCGGTTCATCACTCTCGTATTCCCAATAATTCAGGCCCGATTTCTCAGGACATGGCCTCGGCGATCAGATCGTCGGCGGCTTCGGCAAGCAGCGCATCATGGGCCTGACCCGGCACCGATTCCCGGCCGATTTCCAGCATGACCGGCACGGCGAGCGGCGAAATATGGTCCAGCGCCCGGTGGGTGATATGGCCCTTGATTCGCCTCAGCATATCGCCAAGGCGGGAAATATCCAAAAGTCCGGTCGAAGCATCCTGCCGTGTTGCCTGCAGCAGGATGTGATCGGGCTCGTGGGTGCGCAGCACATCATAGATCAGATCGGCGGAGACGGTGATCTGCCGGCCGGTCTTTTCCTTGCCCGGATGGCGTCGCTCGATCAAGCCTGCAATCACGGCGCAATTGCGGAAGGTGCGCTTCAGAAGGAAGGATTCGTTCAGCCAGGATTCCAGATCATCACCCAGCATGTCCTCGTCGAAGAGATCTGAGAGGCTGAGGCGCCCATTGGCGATCATCAGGCCGAGGTCTTCCAGACCCCATATGGCAAGGGAATAATCCGTCGCGACAAAGCCGAGCGGTTTTGCCCCTGCCCTGTCCAGTCGGCGGGTGAGCAGCATGCCGAGCGTCTGGTGCGCAAGACGGCCCTCGAATGGATAGATGACCATATAGCCGCGGCTGCCGCGCGGGAAGGTTTCGATCAGCAGCTCGTCGCGCTTCGGCAGCAGCGATTTTTCCTTCTGCAACGACAGCCAGTCGCGCACCTGATCCGGCAGACGGTGCCAGCGGGCGGGATCATCGAGCATCGAGCGGACCTGATCGGCGAGATAGGTCGAAAGCGGGAATTTGCCGCCGGCATAGGAGGGGATTTTTGGATCGAAGGAATAGGCCTGGCTGACCAGAGCCTCGTTTTCCCGGATACCTTCGAAGCGCAGAACCTTTCCGGAGAAGATGAACGTATCGCCAGGGGCCAGCTGTTCGAGGAAATATTCCTCGACCTTGCCGAGCACGGCGCCCGGACGGCCGAGCCTGCCGCCCTCGCCGCGCTTGGCCATACGGATGTTCAGCATCGGGTCTTCGACGATGGTGCCGAGGTTCAGGCGATATTGCTGGGCGACCTGCGGATTGGAGACGCGCCAGCGGCCTTCCTTGGTCTTGCGGATGCGGGCGTAACGCTCATAGGTGCGCAGGGCGTAACCGCCGGTCGCGACAAAATCGACAACGCGCTCGAAGGTCTCCCACGCAAGATCGGCATAAGGCGAGGCGCTGGTGATCTCGTCATAGAGTTCCAGCATGTCGAAGGGTTCAGCACAGGCCATGCCGAGCACGTGCTGGGCCAGCACATCGAGACCACCACGGCCGACGGGCGGCGTATCCTGTGCGCCGATGTAATTCGCATCGAGGGCAGCCTGGCACTCCATGACCTCGAAACGGTTGGCGGGAACGAGGATCGCCTTCGACGGCTCGTCCATGCGGTGATTGGCGCGGCCGATGCGCTGCGCAAGGCGCGAGGCGCCCTTCGGCGCACCGACATGAATGACCAGATCGACATCACCCCAGTCGATGCCGAGGTCGAGGGTCGAAGTGGCGACGACGGCCCGCAAGCGGTTGGCGGCCATGGCGGCTTCGACCTTGCGGCGCTGCGCAACATCCAGCGAGCCATGGTGGAGCGCGATCGGCAGGTTCTCCTCGTTGACCGTCCAGAGCTCCTGAAAGAGCATCTCGGCCTGCGAGCGGGTATTGACGAAGAGCAGCGTCGTCTGATGGTCGATGAGCTGGCGGTAGACATCCGGGATGGCATATTTGGCGGCGTGGCCGGACCAGGGGATGCGTTCTTCCGTATCGAGAATGGAAATATCGGGCTTGGCGCCACCTTCGACGAGTACGAGGCCAGCGTGGTTCGCCCTGCCCTCCTGCTGCGCCACCAACCATCTCTGCAAATCCAGGGGTTCGGCAACGGTAGCGGAAAGGCCGATGGTCTTCAGATCGGGCGCCAGCCGACGCAGGCGGGCAAGGCCAAGCGAGAGCATATGGCCACGCTTTGAAGTGACGAGCGAGTGGAGTTCGTCGAAGATGACGTATTTCAAATCCCGAAAGAAGCGTTCGGCTTCCCGGTTTGCAAGCAACAGGGCCACCTGTTCCGGCGTCGTCAGCAGGATATCCGGCGGGTTCAGCTTCTGGCGCTGGCGCTTGGCGTTCGGCGTATCGCCGGTGCGGTTCTCGATCGAGATCGGTAAGCCCATCTCGGTAACGGGCTTCATGAGATTGCGCTCGATGTCGACAGCCAGCGCCTTCAGCGGCGAGACATAGAGTGTGTGGATGCCTGTGAAGGCCGAGCCCGGCGGGATTTTGCCGCGGCGTGTGAGGTCGGTCAGCGACGGCAGAAAGCCGGCGAGCGTCTTGCCGGCGCCGGTTGGCGCGATGAGTAACGTACTTTCGCCGGCTTCGGCGCGGGCCAGCAATTCAAGCTGATGGGCGCGCGGGCGCCATCCCTTTTCCGCAAACCAGCGGAGGAAGGGTGGGGGCAAGGCAAGGCTGGTTTCGGCATCGATCTGATCCACGGGGCAAATGTAGTTCAAACATCAGCGAATAGAAGCGCTATTGACTCCTTGGCATAATCATGGATAAATTATATCCATGATATAGGAGATTGGCCATGAAGCTTGGTGACGGTGTCGAACAGGGCATTCATTGCACGGCAGTGCTGGCCGGGCTCTCCGAAGGCGGCGTGTTATCGGCTGCGGCCCTTGCCGAATATCACGGTGTCTCCACGAGCTACCTGCTGAAGCATCTGCAGGCGCTTTCGGGGAGCGGAATTCTGGAAACAGTGCCCGGTCCCAAAGGCGGGTATCGACTGGCGAAGAAGCCGGAGGATATTTCGCTGCTCGATATCGTGCTCGCGGTCGAAGGGCCGGCACCGGCCTTCCGCTGTTCGGAGATCCGCCAGCGGGGGCCGAACCCGCTGCCGCAGCGCTATTTCACGAAACCCTGCCAGATCACGGCGGCAATGCTCAGAGCAGAGCGCGCCTATCGCGCCGAACTCGCAAACACCAGTATCGCCGAAATCCTGGCCGAACTTTCCGCAGATGATGACGGCGGGATTGCTGCCAGAGGCTGCGCCTTCATGGAAATGCACGAGAGAAAAGCGGCTCGCTGAGCCGCAACAACAAACCCCAACCCAAGGAGAATACCATGCAAGCACGTTTCAACTTCGGCAAAGCCGCCCCGGATGCCTACAAGGCCGTCGCGGCGCTGGAGCAATATGTCCAGGAATCCGGACTGGATAAGCGCTTCATTCACCTGATCAAGCTTCGCGCCTCGCAGATCAACGGCTGCGCCTATTGCGTCGACATGCATTCGAAGGAAGCGCGCCACCACGGCCTTTCCGAACAGTGGATCAACCTCATGTGCGTATGGCGGGAATCGCCTGTCTATGACGCCCGCGAACGCGCTCTGCTCGCCTGGGTCGACGCGGTGACGAAGATTGCCGAGACCGGTGCACCGGATGCAGATTACGAGGCGCTGAAGGCGCATTTTTCAGAGGAAGAAATGACCAAGATCACGGTTGCGATCGGCACGATCAATATCTGGAACCGGCTTGCCGTTGGCTTCCGCAGCCAGCATCCGATCGATGCGCCGCTAAAGGCAGCCTGATAGATTCCGCCTGAAGGGAATTCATCCTGTGACCGACCCGAAGTATCGGGTCGGTTGACTATTTGGTCACTTGTGACCCGTCATTGCCCGTGCGGCAACGGCTGCAGGCCATTTGCCCGACAGGTCGACGCTGTTGAATATGTCGCGAATGACCTTCGTTATTTCCTCTGCGGAAGAACCCTTGGTGTATTCTTCCTGCATGCGGCGTCTGACAAGCTTTTCCAGATCTGACATAGCTCACCTCATCAATTCCGGCGCGGGGGAAAGTTTCACGCCGGGATCCATCACAGGCAAGTTACGTTTTGTTTATAACGGATTACCAATTTGTAAGGTTGAGTTTCCGGGCAGATCAGCTGGGAGAATGTTATAGCGCGATGTAGCGGTCGGCCCGATGATTGATCGCGACGAAGAGGTTGAGCACGACCGCGCCGAGCACGGAATAGAAGACGACCGGCGGCGTGGTGACGAAGAAGGCGGCTGCCAGCACGCACATGTCGATCGCGAGCTGTACGATGCCGGCGCGGATGCCGAAACGCTCCTGCATATAGATGCCGAGGATGCCGACGCCGCCGAGGCTGGCGCGATGGCGGTAGAGAGCAAGAAGCCCGTAGCCAAGCAGCAGGCCACCGAGAAGGGCTGCCCATGCCGGATGGATGGCGGCGATTTCCATGACCTTCGGCTGCAGGCTGGAGAGCAGCGACGTCAGGCCGATGGCGATGAAGGTCTTGATCGTAAAGGCTGTGCCGAGGCGCTTCCACGAGAGGTAGAAGAAGGGCAGGTTGAGCAGGAAGAAGGCGAGGCCGAAGTTCACTCCGAAGGCGTAGTGAAGCAGGAAGGCAACGCCTGCGGTGCTGCCGGTCAGGAGTCCGGCGCTGGCGAGCACATAGAGGCCGAGCGCGGAGATGAGGCTGCCGGAAAATATGCCCTGCACATCCTCGACCGGCGTGTGGCGTGTCGCGGTGGTATTCCAGAAACCGAGGGCACTGATGATCTGGCTCATGTCGCGATCTCCAATAGCGGCTGTTCCGGACCGGCCGGAGGTAGGGGCAATGTAGGGATGGATGCGGCGCGTGCTGCGCTTTTGGAGCGCGTCGCTGTCTCGCGGGATGGCCGAATTATCAGGCCTTGCCCGGTTGTGCGCAAGCGAAATACGTAAGCAATGCTGACCTATTTTAAAATCGCAAGAAATATGCGCTTAAGCCGCCTTGCGCGTAAGGAACAGAATGCCGGATATCGGTCTGCCGCCATCTTTGCGAATGGTGGTTTTGACGATATCGAGAATTTCGAGGCCGTGGGCTGACGCCAGTCCCTCGATGTAAGTTTGCGAGTGAGCATAACGCAGCGACGGCGCCAGGCTGAAGCCGTCGCCCTCGCCGCCATCCTCGACCGAAAAGACGATGTTGGCACCTGTTGCGGCGAGGTCATCGACGATCGCAAAGACGCTTTCGAGATTGCCGAGATACATCAGCACATCGGCGGCCGTGACGAGATCGGCACGGTGCCGCCCGCCATCGGAGAAGATGCCGGAAGCTTCAGGCGCCAGCGACAGATCGGCCTGGGCGAGATGGTCATAGGCATGCTTTTCGGCGGCCTTTGCCAGCATGTTCTGTGACAGGTCGAAGCCTTCGAGGCGCGTGACGTGGGCGCGGATTTCGGGGCCGAGCAGGCCCGTGCCGCAACCGAGATCGACGGCATGCTGATAGTGCCTGCCGGTGGAAGCGATCAGTGCCGCGAGCTTCTGCGGCACGGAATAATCCAGCTTTTTTACCAGGGAGGTCTCGAAGCGCTCGGCATAATCATCAAAGAGGCGCTCGACATAGCGGCTCGACGGCTGAGCGGGCGTCTCGGTATCGCCAAGCAGCGCGAGCTTCAGGCCCGCCCCGAAGATATCCTCGGGGTCGAGGTCCAGCGTGCGGTGATAGGCTTCGACGGCAGCATGCGCCTTACCCGCCTTTTCACGGTAGGTGGCGAGGCGATACCAGCCGGCGGCCCAGGCCGGAGCAAGTTCCAGCGCCTGCTCCATCAGCTCGGCCGCCGCTTCCGCTTCGCCGCCCTCGTCGAGCATCTTCGCATAGTCGGCACGGCGGTCGGCGATGACGTCGCCGGAAGAAAGCTGGCTTGGCTGCATGATCGGACCCTTTGGCTGGCGGCATTTGGCTGCGGCCACAAAAAAACTCAAGTCCTATTTCAGAGGCGGTGCTGCCTTGGCGGAAAAGGCTTGCGGCCGAATCGCCGTGACCGTATCTCAAGGCAAACAGGAGATGGCGCATGTCCGATCAGGTAAACAGATTCCTCGGCGATTCCATTGGCCGCACGATCATCAAGCTTCTGGTGGTCTCGCTGATCGTCGGCTTCGTCATGGCCATATTCGGGCTCACCCCTTGGGAGCTCATCTACAATTTCCGCGATTTCGTGGTGCATCTGTGGCGGCAGGGTTTTTCGGCGCTCGGGCGCGTCGGCGACTATCTGATGCTGGGTGCGACCATCGTCATCCCGATCTTCATCATCATCCGTCTTTTCAGCTATCGCAAATAACATGAGCTCAATCATCCTTTCGCGCCGCGGCATTCTTCAGCTTTCGGGCCTCGCACTGGCCGCCGGCATTGCCGGCTGCACGACCACGCCGAAAATGGCGAGCACACCATCCGACGGCGTCGATCAGACCGCTTCGGCGCTGCCGCTCGTCAACCAGCTGCGCACCAAGAATGGCCTGCCGCCGCTCAGCGTCGATCCGCATGCAAGTGCCGCCGCGATCTTCCAGGCCAAGCGCATGGCCAGTGCGGGCAAGATGAAGCATCTGATGGGCATGACGGACAGTTTCGGCGCCCGCGTGAAGGCGAGCGGCGTTTCCCTTCCGGCCGCCGAAAACATCGCAGCGGGCCAGCAGAGCGTCGATGCGGTCGTCACTGCCTGGATCAATTCCCCCCACCATCTGGAAAATATGCTCGGACGCTATAGCGGTCTCGGCGTTGCCGTTGCACATAATACGGCTTCGAAGAATCTGCCCTATTGGGCGATGGTGCTTTCCAACTGAGGCGACACCGCCTCTCTCCCCAAGAGGCGGATATGGATACAGGCGGCAGCAGAAATATATTGGCCTTCGACGTGACGCACCGGCTGGTGCTGTCGATCGCCATTCCGATGACGCTCGGCTTCATGACGACGCCGCTGCTCGGCATCACCAATACTGCCGTCGTTGGCCACATGGGCGATCCGGAAGCGCTGGCGGGGCTCGCCATCGGTGCCATGCTGTTCGACCTCATCATGGGCAGCTTCAACTTCCTGCGGGCGTCCACGACCGGATTGACGGCGCAAGCACTCGGGCGGCGTGATCAACACGAGCAGCAGGCCGTCTTCTGGCGAGCGATGGTCTCCGCACTCGGCTCCGGTCTGGTGCTTCTGGTGCTGTCGCCGCTGCTGATTGTTGTCGGGCTGAAGCTGATGGGGGCGGAAGGCCGTATTGCCGAGGCAACCAGCACCTATTTCTCGATCCGCATCCTCGCAGCCCCGGCAGCCCTTGCCAATTACGCGTTGCTTGGCTTCGTGCTTGGCCGCGGACAAGGCCGGACGGGACTGCTGCTGCAGGCGGTGATCAACGGCATCAACATCCTGCTCTCCATCTATCTCGGGCTCTCGCTCGACTGGGGTGTTTCGGGTGTCGCCTGGGGCACGATGGCGGGCGAAACGGTGGGCGCGCTTGCCGGTCTCTTCATCGTGCTGCGCAGCTTCGATCGGGCACATCGGCCAAATCGGATGGAGATCTTTTCGCGCAGCAAGCTTGCCGAGCTTTTCGCGCTGAACCGCGATATCCTGATCCGCACCTTCGTGCTGATCGGCTCCTTTGCGATCATGACCCGCATCGGCACCAGCTTCGGGGCCATTACCCTTGCAGCCAATGCGGTGCTGATGAATTTCTTTCTCTTGTCGGGTTATTATCTCGACGGTCTTGCCAATGCCGCCGAACAGATCACCGGGCGGGCGATCGGCGCGCAATATAAGCCCGCCTTCGATCGTGGCCTGAAGCTCACGACGCTCTGGTCCTTCGGGCTTGCGGCAATCATTTCCGCCTTCTTCTATTTTGCCGGTCCTGCCCTCATCTCCGGACTGACGAGTTCGCCGGAAGTACAGGCAGCCGCCGAGACCTACCTGCCCTGGGCGGCGGTGACGGGACTGACAGGCGCACTCGCCTTCCTGATGGATGGCGTCTTCATCGGCGCGACATGGTCCGTCGACATGCGCAACCGCATGCTGATGTCCTTTGCAGGCTATCTTGCCATGCTTGCCGTCTTCGTGCCGCTCTTCGGCAATCACGGCCTGTGGCTGGCGATGAATGCCTTCCTGCTGTTTCGCGGTTTCTTCCTGGTCGTGCTGGTCAAACCGCGCGCAGCTCAGACCTTTCGCGCTGCCCAGTAGTCGAGCCTGCTATCCCGGAGATCGCGGATCGAGGCGACCTTTTCGCGGTCGAGCAGCTTTGAGAGGCCGCGCACGACGGTGCCGGGCAGGCCCGGACCTTCATAAACCATGCAGGAATAGAGCTGCACGAGATCGGCCCCTGCCCTGACCTTTTCCAGCGCAGTCTCGGCCGAAGAGACGCCGCCGACGCCGATGATCGGCAGAGCGGGACCGACGCGCTTGCGCATCCTGGCGAGTACGGCCGTCGATTTTTCGAACAGCGGCGCGCCGGAAAGGCCACCGGTCTCCTTCGCCTGGGCTTGATCCTTCAGGCCGTCGCGCGAGAGCGTCGTGTTAGAAACGATGAGACCATCGAGTGCATGTGACAGCGCCTCTGCAGCAATGTCATCCATGCCTTCTTCTGTGAGATCGGGGGCGATCTTCAGGAAGACCGGGATTTTCCGTCCGGCCTTTTCCGCTTCCTCGTCACGCGCCGTCAAAACAGCCGACAGAAGGGCCGCGAGGCTTTCGCGCGCCTGCAGGTCGCGTAGGCCCGGCGTGTTGGGCGAGGATATATTGGCGGTGAAATAGCGGGCGACCGAATAGAAGCGGCGGATGCCGGCGACATAGTCGGCGATGCGGTCCTCGCTATCCTTGTTGGCGCCGATATTGACGCCGACGATGCCGGCGCGACTGACCTGCTGAAGGCGGCGGAAAGCTGCATCATGGCCTTCATTATTGAAGCCGAGGCGGTTGATGACCGCATCGTCTTCCACCAGACGGAAGATGCGCGGGCGCGGATTGCCCGATTGCGGCTTCGGGGTGACGGTGCCGATTTCGGTAAAGCCGAAGCCGAGCTTCAAGAGCGCTTCCGGCACCTCGGCATTTTTGTCGTAACCGGCTGCCATGCCGAGCGGATTGGGAAAATCGAGCCCGGCGACGGTCTGGCGCAGGCGCGGGTCCGGCGCGATACGGCAGGCGGGCACGACGCCTGACTTCAGCGCCGCAATCGACATGCCATGCGCGGTCTCCGGATCGAAGAGGAAGAGGCCGCGGCGGGCGATGCGCTTGAAGGGGTCGATCACGCTGAGAGCTCCGGAAAGATGTGAAGGCCGGCATTATCGAGCGGCAGCGCGGCCTCCCAGAGCACGGCCGAAAGCGACAGGTCGGCATAGAGATGCGGGAAGAGCGCGCCGCCGCGTGAGGGTTCGAAGACCAGCTTGTCGCCAAAACCGCTCCCATCGATCGCGACGAGGACGAGACCGGCCTGGCCGGCGAAATGCAGGGCCGCGGTCTGCCTGACCTGGTCCGCGGTCGAGAAATGGATGAAGCCATCCTTGATATCAATGCCGGCGCCATGAAAAATGCCGGTTTGTCTGGCCTCCTTCCAGAGTGCCTCCGGCACGATCTTGTAAAGGGTCGGTGTCGCGGTCATGATGATCCCGTTGGCTGGCCTTGTTAATGAGGGCTTTGCCCCAAAGAGACGGCGATGTCCACGCCTGCGGGCGCAAAAACGGACGGGTATCACGCTTTGCGGAGGATGAGACGATGAAGGCATTTGCAGTACTGCTTGCCGCCGGTCTTCTGCCATGTGCGGCACTGGCGGCCGAGCCGGATACCGCCCGCTTCCAGCTCGAACGCAGCGGCGACCATTTCGTGCGCCTCGACAGGCAGACAGGGGCGATGTCGCTCTGCACCGAGAAGGATGGTGCCCTGGTCTGCCGCATGGCCGCCGATGAACGCGCGGCTTACGAGGACGAACTCGATCGGCTCGCTGATCGCGTAAGCGCGCTGGAAAAGAATTCAGGCGCCCGGCCCGCCTTGCCGACGGATGCGGAAGTCGACCGATCGATCGGCATCATGGAGCGGATGATGCGCAGTTTCATGGGTATAGTTCGGGAATTCCAGGCGGAAGACAAGGCCAATCCCCTTCCGCAGCGGAGTTGATCTGGTTATATTCATATAAGTGGAGAGTCATGTTCGTGCGGGGGAGCCGGACAGGACTGACGGGATCGAGCTCTTGGGAGGGAGTTTTCGATGCAGGAACAGACCATCATCATCGCTGACGACCACCCGCTGTTCCGCGACGCTCTGCGGCAGGCGGTGACCGGCATGGACGGACGGCAGGCGATCGTCGAAGCCGGAGATTTCTCGGCGGCAAGAACGGCTGCGGGAGAGCACCCGGATGCGGACCTGATGCTGCTCGATCTTGCCATGCCAGGAGTCAGCGGTTTTTCCGGTCTGATGGCGCTGCGCTCCGAATTCATCAGCCTGCCGATCGTCATCATATCCGCGACCGACGACACCACGACAATCCGCCGGGCGCTGGAACTTGGCGCTTCCGGCTTCATTTCGAAATCTTCAGGCATCGAGGATATCCGCCGCGGCATCCTGACAGTGCTCGCGGGCGACATTGCGACGCCCGAGAGCTATCGCGACGGACAGGAACAGGACCCCGATGTCGCCGACCTCATCCACCGCCTGCACACGCTGACGCCGCAGCAGAGCCGGGTGCTGACCATGCTCGGCGAAGGACTCCTGAACAAGCAGATCGCCTACGAGCTCGGTGTTTCCGAAGCAACGATCAAGGCACATGTCTCGGCAATCCTCCTGAAGCTCAATGTCGACAGCCGCACGCAGGCAGTGATCCAGCTCGGCAAGATCAATATGGCGATGGTCGCCTAAAGCGTGGCGCGATCTTCGGATTCGCTTGCCACGCTTCAGGCTTTTGTTTTCGCATGTTCGTTATCGCAAAACCGCTGCGCACTTTTGCGCGACATGCTTTAGCCTGCGCACACATGAGACAGGATTTTATTCCTCATTTTCGCTTTACTCGGGGAAATGCCTCGGTTAATCTGCCGGCGATAAAAAGCGGCCGGATGGACCGCGGAACCGGACGCATATGCTGTCACATGACCAGATCTGGGGAGCGATCGACAGGCTTGCCGAACGGCATGACCTGACGCCGTCTGGTCTTGCGCGGCGAGCGGGTCTCGATCCGACCTCCTTCAACAAATCCAAGCGGCTATCGGCAGACGGGCGCCTGCGCTGGCCTTCGACGGAATCCATCGCCAAGGTGCTGGAGGCGACGGGGGCGAGCATGGAGCAGTTCCTCGGCTTCATGCGGCCGGCGGGGGCTGCGGCCGCAAGCCTGCCGGAGGGAATTTTTGCCTCACAGGGGAACTCAATTCCGCTGCTCGGCTTTGCACAGGCGGGCGCCGGCGGCTTTTTCGACGATGGCGGCTTTCCTGCCGGCCAGGGCTGGGATGTTGTGGAATTCCCAGCCGGCCCCTCGCAGAAGGCCGGCGTCTATGCGCTCGAGATACAGGGCGAAAGCATGATGCCGCTCTACCGCGACGGCGATGTGCTGATCGTGGAGCCCGGCGCGCAAGTGCGCCGCAACGACCGTGTGGTCGTCAAGACACGCGAGGGCGAGGTCATGGCCAAGGTGCTTCTGCGGCAGAGCCCGCGCTCCATCGAACTTTTGTCGCTCAATCCCGAGCATCCCAACCGGACGATCGAGCTTTCCGACGTCGAATGGATTGCCCGTATCATCTGGGCCAGCCAATAGGAAAATAATCATGCGCCCTGCAGCCTTGATCACAGGTATCGCGGGGATGGCGGTCGTGGTCGGCCTGCTCTTGGCCGGGCAAGCACGGCTCAGTGGCGGCGGGGGGCTGGCATCTGACGCCGATGCCGGAAATGTCGCCGCGGCGCTGCCCGATGCGACCGCCGATATGGCAAAGCCGCCTGCATCGCTCACGGATGAAGACGCCGAATTGATCGCCCGGGCAACGGAGCCTGCGCCAACCGAGCCGGCAGCGGCTCCATCCGAAACCCCAGCAAGAGCTTCCTCCGAGAATGCGCCAGCGGGGGCAACCGCGCAAAGCGTTCCAGCGCCGACGGAGACGCCATCACCTAACCCTGCCGGAAAGGACAGCGTGGAACTGCTGCGACCGACGGTGGAGAGCGCCGGTATTCTCTCCTTCGGTAAACGCAGGCTGCAGATTGCCAATATCATCGAGACGCCCGCCGACAAGAGGTGCGGCTCGGACGGAAAGCAGTGGCCGTGCGGCATGATGGCGAAGACGGCGCTGCGGCTCTACCTACGCAACCGCACGATCGATTGCGACCTGCCTTCCGGTGCGTGGGAGGACATGGCAACTGCTGCCTGCCGGCTGGGGCAGCAGGATATCGGCACATGGCTGGTTGAAAACGGCTGGGTGGAGGCGCAGCCGGGTTCACCGCTTGCCGCTGCCGGCGAAAAGGCAAAGCAGGCAAAACAGGGCATTCACGGCGAGGATCCGCGCCGCAGGCCGGCAGCTGCAGTCCGGCCCGAAACGGCCGCTCCCTTGTAATAGAGACCGCCAATTCCTAATCTCCGCTCATCGAAGAGGGAATCAGACATGAACAAGCCGCTTTCCGCCCATGACGCGCTGATCTATGTGATGGTGATGGCATCCGCCGTCGACAGCACCATGAACGACCGGGAAATGGAGAGAATTGGTCAGCTCATTGGCTTCCTGCCGGTTTTCCGCGATTTCGACGACGACAATCTGATTTCCATCGCCCGCGATTGCGCCTCGCTGCTCGCCGGCCCTGAAGGGCTGGATGTGGTACTTGAAACCGTTCGCGATACACTGCCTGCCCGTCTCTATGACACGGCCTATGCACTGGCAGTCGAAGTCGCCTCGGCCGACCTTTCCGTCAAGGCAGAAGAACTACGGCTGCTCAGCCTGCTGCGCGACCGTCTCGGTCTCGACAAGCTGACCTGTGCCGCCATCGAGCGCAGCGCGATCGCCCGCTTCCGCAAGGGCTAAAGCTTTCGGCTTTTTTAACGCAATTTCCGGACGCTGAACCGCTGCACAGTTTTGCTGGAATTGCTCTAATACAGCCCGTAAGGGAAATAACGCAGATAGATTTCCTGCAGGCGGCCATTGCGCGAGAGCGTTGCGAGCGCATGGTCGATTGCTGCCGTCAACACGCTATCGTTCTGGCGCAGCATGATCGTCATTCCCTCGCCCAGGAAATGCTCGGACATATAGGGACCGTCGAACAGGGCGCAGCATTTGTCCGAAGCTGACGAAGCAACCCAGAAGGAAAGCTGCAGTGCATCGGCAAAGGCAGCATCGATCTTGCGCTCCTTCAAGGCCGTCAGCAGTGCTTCCTTATTGTCGAAGGGCTGAGCCTTGATGGCGGGGAAGAAGGCAGCAAGCATCGCCTCATGCACGGTGCCCTTGACGACGCCGACGGAATGGCCGGCGAGGCCGGCAGCCGTCGTTCCGGTCACGGAGGCGCCTATGTTGCGGACGAAGCGGGCCGGCAGCATCAGATAAGGGCGGGAGAAGAGAAACTCGCGGCGCAACTCGGGCGTGACGGCAAGGCCGGCAATGACGGCGTCACCCTGTAGGCCGGCGAGCGCCTTCTGCAGGTCGGCAAAGGGCAGCGCCTGGATCTGGCACTTGTCGGCGATCTCCAGCTCGGTGCAGATCTCGCGGGCGAGATCGACGTTGAAGCCGGAAAGCTTGCCGTTCTGATCGGTGAAATTGAAAGGCGGAAAGTCCACCGAGGTCAGAAAACGCAGGCGCACGAGCGAGGAGAGATCAGGCTTTGCCAGCCGCTCGCGGGAATCGAAGAGCAGAGGCACGGACAGGCCCGGTTGCTGCGCAAATACGGAAAAAGCCGACAGCAGCGCAACCGAAAACAGGCAGAGGATGAAAATCCCTACGCGAGCCATAAACGCCGGTTTAGATTGCACCATTATGACCTGCCTAGAGATTACATGCGGGCTTGGCCCTCCGCCGAGCTGTAGCAGAATCATCCCGTGTGGGGAATATGGCCGAGCCGTTCTGCCAGCTGCCAGAGGCGCAAACAGAAGGTCTGTTCTGCCTTCAAAGCTGACTTTTCAACAGCGCCATCCAACACAGATCACTCCGGCATTCTGCGGAGCGGTTTTGCGATCTCTGCGACGAGAGCGGCCCGCCCCCCTGAAATTAACAGCAATCGCATGCCCTCGTTAGCGCGGAATTAAGCAATATCCGGTCTTATTTGGCGCGACGACACCGACCTCACCGGCCGACCGCATGATGCGCATGTCGAACCTCTCAAGGTATCTCCCGCCACCGAAATACCGAAGAATTGTTCTGCAACAAATGATTTCAAAAGCGCCGGGTTCGCAACACACCCGGCCAATCGGGTGACATTCCATGCTGAAACATCTGAAAATCCGTACAAAAGTCATATCGGTCGTGGCGCTCCTGGGGCTGATCACCATGGCCGGACTGGTCTATGTCATGTCGGAGTTCCGCCAGGCGGACGCGACCTATAGCGCCTTCATCGATCATGAGGCGCTGGCCTCGATGCAGAGCGCTCGCGCGAGCGCATCGGTCGTCGCCTCGGTGCTGCAGGTGAGCCTGCTTGCCGACATGAAGCCCGATACGCCGGCATTCCAAACGGCACTCGCCACTCCGAGCAAGCTGCCGCAGGCGCGCGACCGCATGAAGCAGGCGCTGGAGCTTGTGCCCAGCCGCAAGGCCGCGATCGATGAAATCCAGGCTGGTATCGATGAAATCGAAACGCTGGCGAACAAGATCATCGAACAGAGCAAGGCCAAGGACAGCGCCGGCGCCCTGGCAAATGTCGCTCTGATCAACGCCAAGCTCAACGCATTGACGCCGAAGATGATCGCCAACAACGATGCGATGATGACGATGCTCAACGACGGCGGCGACGCGCTTTCGGCTTCCGTCAATGAGCGGATCTTCTTCTGCTTCATTCTGATCGGCATTGCGGTTCTGGCAGCTGTCGGCATCAGCGTGGCCGTGGCGCAGATCGGCATCGCCGCCCCGATGATGCAGCTTCGACTGCGCATGACGCGGCTTGCCGAAGGCGATACCGCAAGCGATATCAGCGGGCTCGACCGCGGCGACGAGGTCGGTCAGATGGCCAAGGCCGTCTCGATCTTCCGCGACAACGCGATCGAACGCGCCCATATCGAGGCACGCGCCGAAGCCGACCGCAGCCTCGGCGACAACGAGCGCCGGGAACGCGAAGCGCAGAGAGCTGCGGAAGCCGCCGATCTCGAGCGCGCGGTCAACGCGCTCGGAGACGGCCTGCGCCGACTCTCAGCCGGCGATGTCGCATCGCATATCGAAACGCCTTTCGTCGCGCATCTCGACGCGCTGCGCCAGGACTTCAACAATTCGATCGAGAAGCTCAACGAGACCCTGCACACGGTCGGCTCCAATGCCCGCGCGATCAGCGCCGGCGCCAACGAGATCCGGTCGTCTGCCGACGAGCTCTCGAAGCGCACCGAACAGCAAGCCGCCTCAGTCGAAGAAACGGCGGCAGCGCTCGAAGAGATCACCACCACCGTAAGAGACGCGGCAAAGCGGGCCGAAGAGGCAAGCCAGCTCGTTGCCCGCACCCGCCTCGGTGCCGAAAAATCCGGCGACGTCGTCCGCAAGGCGGTTGCCGCCATGCAGCAGATCGAGCAATCCTCCGTCGAGATCGGCAATATTATCGGTGTCATCGACGATATCGCCTTCCAGACGAACCTGCTGGCGCTGAACGCCGGTGTTGAAGCAGCGCGCGCCGGTGAAGCCGGCAAGGGCTTTGCGGTCGTCGCACAGGAGGTGCGTGAACTCGCACAGCGTTCGGCAAACGCCGCCAAGGAAATCAAGGCGCTGATCACAACATCGGGTACGCATGTGCAGACCGGCGTCAGCCTTGTCGGCGAAACGGGCAAGGCGCTCGACGCAATCGTCCACGAGGTGCAGGAAATCAACCAGCACGTCCATGCGATCGCAGAAGCAGCCCGCGAGCAGTCGACCGGCCTGCAGGAGATCAATACAGCCGTCAACACCATGGACCAAGGCACGCAGCAGAATGCCGCCATGGTCGAGGAATCCACTGCAGCCAGCCATGGCCTTGCCACGGAAGCGGCAGCACTCAACAACCTGCTCGGCCAGTTCCGCCTGACGGGCACCGGCGGCTTCGTTGCAAGCGCGTCGATCCCGACGGCACCGGCCGCGCCGCGCGCCGCCACACGCCCAGCCGCCAGAACGCCGGTCCGCGTTGCCGAAAGCACGACACGCCCGAAGGCTTCGCCTGCCCGCGCGCTCGGCCAGAAGCTCGCCAGCGCCTTCGGCGCGAGCAATGCCGCTGCCCCGTCCAGCAGCCAGGAAGCCGACTGGACGGAGTTCTGAGCAAGCGACAAATTGCATGAGGATGGGCGGCTTCGGCCGCCCATTCGTTTCAGGTCTCTGTTCAGACCGGTGGACGCCAGCCGACTTCGACAAGAATGTTACCGGGCGCGGTGCAATGGAAGAGCCAGCCGCCGCGAATGGCGGCAGGCGGCCCTGAGACAGCGGCGCTGTCCGCTGCCAGGCGGCCATGAAGCCCATCGACATCCGACCTTTCAGCAAGGATAAAGCCGATATGATAGGTTTGTCGCTGCAGCTCGACCTGATCGGCACTTCCGAATTTTGACAACGGGCGACTGAGAACGACCTCCGTGCCCTGGTCGTCGTCGAGGATCGCCCGGCCGATCCGTTCGTTCATCTCCCGCAATTCGAGAGCGAAATACCGCAGGAAGAAATCCGCCGTAGCGGCAATATCGGGCACGTAGAAATCAAGATGGTTCAAACGCATGACTGTCTCCTTTGAGAATAAATCCCGGAGGAGTGCGTCTTTTAACGCTCCGCATGCCGCCGGGACCCCGCATTCGCATGCGGGCCACGTCGCGGGTTCTCGTGTGATACACGGAGCAGAGCTTCCCATGGTGGGAGGGACCGGGCTTACCTTATCCGGTCCTGCCTTTTTCGACATTGCCGCTCTAGCAGATCGGCCCAAGAGCGGCAACATCGCCGGGCGAGTCACTTTCGCCAAGCAGCAGGCTGTTGGTCGTAAGCCTCTTCCCGAAGGGTTGAAGACACCGGTGCCGTTTGTGTCGTGAGCTTTCGGCGATTTGAGGTAGAATGGCGCCGTGCTGCGGAAAGAAAGGCATCCAACATGAAACTGATCGCACTTGGCCTGATCAGCGCGCTGGCGCTCGCCGGCTGCACCACCGTCGAGTATAACGGTCCCGGCCTCGAACCCATTCCCGGCAGCATCACCTATAGCGGTCAGCCACGTTCGAAGCTTACCAAGTCGCCAATCGGCTCGACCTTCCCGCACGATTTCATCGACCAGTACGGCCGGCAGGTCGAGGAAACCTATATCATTCGCCCGGATCGCTCGCTTGCGATCGCGCATCGTCGATATCGGCCAATCACAATTTTCGGAAGAGATTGAGGAGGGAAGCTGGAGCGGGTGAAGGGAATCGAACCCTCGTATTCAGCTTGGGAAGCTGCTGCTCTACCATTGAGCTACACCCGCCAACCGCTTGAGACTTCCAACAGATGGCCGCCGCTGTCAAGTCGCGGCGTCACCGCATATCAGATGCGGAAATGCTTCGACAGCTTCAGGCCCTGGGCCTGATAGTTGGAGCCAAGACCCGAGCCGTAGAGGCTCGAGGGCTGTTCCTGCATGTGTTCGTAGATCAGGCGGCCGACGATCTGGCCGTCTTCGAGGATGAAGGGCACTTCGTGGCTGCGCACTTCGAGCACCGCGCGGCTGCCGCGACCGCCTGCCGGAGCATGGCCGAAACCGGGGTCGAAGAAGCCGGCATAGTGGACGCGGAATTCGCCGACGAGTGGGTCGAAGGGCGTCATTTCCGCCGCGTAGTGCGGGGGAACGTGTACGGCCTCGCGCGAGACCAGGATATAGAACTCGTCAGGGTCGAGGATCAGTTCGTTGCGGCCGCGGCTGTAGAGCGGTTCCCAGAAATCATAGATATCGTGCTGGGCCTTCTTGTCGACATCGACGACGGCGGTGTGGTGTTTGCCGCGGTAGCCGATCAGGCCGTCCTTGTCGCCCGTCAGGTCGATCGACAACGCGATGCCGCCGCCGGAAATGTTCGGCTGCTTGGCTGCGACCAGCGTTTCCGTCTCGTGCAGTTTCAGAAGATCCGGCTCACCGAGTACCGATTGGCCGAAACGGAAACGGATCTGCGAGAGACGCGAGCCGCGGCGCACGACGATCGGGAAGGTGCGCGGGCTGATTTCGAGATAGAGCGGCCCGGAATAGCCTGATGGGATCTTGTCGAATTCCTGCGCGTAATCGGTGATGACACGCGTGAAGATATCAAGGCGACCGGTCGAGCTCTTCGGATTGGCCGAGGCCGACATATTGGCCGGCAGATCGAGATGCTCCATCAGCGGCACGATATAGACGCAGCCGGTTTCCAGTACCGCGCCTTCGCTGAGGTCGATCACATGCAGGCTCAGCCGATCGAGCTTGTCGGAAACGAGATGGGACGGGCCAGGCATGAAGCTGGCGCGCACCCGGAAAGCCTTGGCGCCCAGCCGCAGATCCAGGCTTGCCGGCTGGATCTGGTCGCGATCCAGCTCGCGTTCGCTTTGAAGACGCCCGGTTTCAAACAGCGCGGCAATTGCGCGGTCAGCCAAAATTCCAGTTTCGCGAGCCATCATGCTCCATCCATATACTCGCCGAGACAAAACCAAAGTCGGGGAATTGACGCAAGCTTAGAACGGCAGTATTGCAAATTTATCCCGTGGTGATTTGGCCGGTCGGCTTGCAGCCACGTTAAACAAGTGGCTAAAAAGACCGGGTTGAAAACCGGTCTGCATTTGCGGCCGGTTTTTTTGTTGTTTGAAAGTGGTGATGGCATGAGCAAGACCTGGCGCCCAGCAACCCAACTCGTCCACGGCGGAACGCTCCGTTCGCAGTATGGCGAGACTTCAGAGGCAATCTATCTCACGCAGGGTTTCGTCTACGATACGTCCGAAGCAGCCGAAGCGCGCTTCAAGGGCGAGACCGATGGTTTCATCTATGCGCGTTACGGCAGCCCCACCAATGACATGTTCGAAAAGCGCATGTGCATGCTGGAAGGCGCTGAAGACGCCCGCGCCACCGCTTCCGGCATGGCCGCTGTTACTGCTGCCATCCTCTGCCAGCTGAAGGCCGGCGATCATATCGTTGCTGCGCGCGCCCTCTTCGGCTCCTGCCGCTGGGTGGTTGAGACGCTGGCGCCGAAATACGGGATCGACTGCACGCTGATCGACGGTCGCGACCTCGAAAACTGGGAAAAGGCTATTACCCCAAAGACCAAGGTCTTCTTCCTGGAAAGCCCGACCAATCCGACGCTGGAAGTTGTCGACATCGCAGGTGTCGCCAAGCTCGCCAACCAGATTGGCGCAAAGGTCGTAGTCGACAACGTGTTTGCAACGCCGCTCTTCCAGAAGCCGCTGGAGCTCGGCGCCCATATCGTCGTCTATTCGGCGACCAAGCATATCGACGGCCAGGGCCGCTGCCTCGGCGGCGTCGTTCTCTCCGACAAGGAATGGATCGACGAGAACCTCCACGACTATTTCCGCCATACCGGCCCGGCCATGTCGCCGTTCAATGCGTGGACACTGCTGAAGGGCATCGAAACGCTGCCGCTGCGCGTCAAGCAGCAGACGCAGAATGCGGCTGATATCGCCGACTTCCTCGCTGATCAGGGCAAGGTCGCCAAGGTCATCTATCCCGGCCGTAAGGACCATCCGCAGGCCGATATCATCGCCAAGCAGATGTCGGGCGGCTCGACACTCGTCTGCTTCGAACTAAAGGGCGGCAAGGAAGCGGCCTTCGCGCTGCAGAATGCGCTTGAGATCGTGAAAATCTCCAACAATCTCGGCGACTCCAAGAGCCTGATCACCCATCCGGCAACGACCACGCACAAGAATCTGACGGATGAGGCTCGCGCCGAACTCGGCATCTCGCCGGGCACGGTACGCCTCTCGGCCGGTATCGAAGATACGGACGATCTCATCGAAGATTTCGCTCGCGCTCTGGCCAAGGTTTCGGCCTGACATCAAGGCACGGCCGCCGGCAAACGCCGCGGCCGTCGCATTTGCCTTGAAATTAACACTGAGAGTTAGGCTTAATGAACGAAAGGCGGCCCAACTGAAGGTAGTGAGGCCGCGATCACTGTACCGTTTCTTGACGGAAGAGTCCTCGTATAAGATACGGGTAACGTATCCTGACTAAGGTGTAAGGCATGTACCGCGCCCTCACACGAGATATCGAAGTCGTTGTCGAGCCGTTTTATCTGGAGGAGCAATCCGATCCGGAAGACGATCGCTATGTCTGGGGTTATCGTGTGGTGATCAGCAACAACTCCGATATCGCCGTCCGTCTCGTCAACCGCTACTGGAACATTACCGACCAGAACGGGCAGATCGACGAGGTCAGCGGCCCCGGCGTCGTCGGCGAGCAGCCGCGGTTGCAGCCGGGCGATACCTATGAATATTCCTCCGGCTGCCCGCTGGATACGCCATCCGGCCTGATGTTTGGCCACTACCAGATGGAGACGGACGAAGGCGAGATGTTCGATGTCGACATACCCGCCTTCTCGCTCGATTCACCCGGCCTGCTCAGGGTGCTGAACTAAAGCGTAGCCTCGCTATTTGCGACGATGCGTCAATCTTGAGCCTTCAGTCGTCAATCTCTGTTAAAGTTCAAACGGATCCGAGGCGGTCTGAGCATCCGGTTTTGCATCGAATGGATCCTTTGACTGTGGCGGTTTCGGCTGTTTGGCCAGGACAGCGTCAACGGCCTTCTGACAGGCGATCATCTCATCAATAGCCTTGACGGAGTTTTTCAGACTAAGGGCGACTATTCGCTTGCCGTTAAAATCGGCGCGAAAACCCAACTTGACGGCAAACTCGCTAACCAAGTTAGTATCTTTAAAATCAATGCGTAGTCCCTTTTCACCGTTAAAGACCACAGCGCTTGCATCGACAGTCCATTTGGAGCGGTCCAGATAGAGCTCGATCGGGTATTGCTTGCCTTCCTCCAACGATTTCCAATTGTCATTGACCATCAGAATATAAAAGGGATGGTCCTTATCGAGGAAATTGAAGCCAAGACGGAAAAGTGTACGATCCTCAAAGGCCGTCGCTACAAAGCAGGCGCTGCCCAAAGTCAGGTCGGCAGCCACCGTCCAGCCGCCGACTTCTTTCCATAGCATTGTCTCGTCACTGGCGAAGCTCGTTTGCGGCACCGCAGCTATCAGCGCGAGAAGCAAACACAACAGCTTCATTGGCACCCATCCCGTTTTCATAGACCAACCAATGAAACGCATAGGCACACAGTGACTACCAAAAGTCGAGTCACTGTGCTGTACCATCGCCTGTTTTTATTGGACGTTCTTCCCTTTCAACTGGGAATACTAAGTAAGCTGAGACGCGACCTCGTCCACCGGGAAACGATAGGTCGTGGAGCAGAACTCGCAGGTCACCGCGATCTCGCCGTTTTCCTGACTCGCCTCGATTTCCTCCGCGCTGAAGCCCTTCAGCACGCCGCCGATCTTTTCGCGCGAACAGCTGCAACGATCGAAGACCGCCCGCGGATCGTAGACGCGCACGCCGCGTTCGTGGAAGAGGCGGAAGAGCAGGCGTTCCGTGCCGACCTGCGGATCGGTCAGTTCGTCGGCATCGACCGTTTCAACGAGCGAGCGGGCCTCCGTCCAGGCATCATCCTCAACATGGGCGCGCGTAGCCGTGTCGCCATCGCCGCCATGAAGATCGGGCTGGCGCATCCGCTCCGGCGCTTCCGGCAGGAACTGGGCGACGAGGCCCCCTGCCCGCCAGCGGTGACGCGGCTTGCCGTTCTCGTCGCGGTCGAAGAGTTCGGCAGCGGCAAGGCGCACACGTGTCGGGATCTGCTCCGACTGGCGGAAATAGACACCGGCTATGTCTTCCAGCGAGGTACCGTCAAGCGCGACGATGCCCTGATAGGGCTGGCTGAACTTGCCCTGGTCGATGGTGAAGGCGAGCACGCCCTTGCCGAGCAGCTGTTCCGGTTCCGTTTCGCCTGCCGCAATCGCCTTGTCGAGCAAGGCCTGATCGAAGCGGGCGTAGGCCCGGACATTTTCTGGCGTGGAGAAATCGGCGACCAGTAGATCGACGGGGCCGTCGCTTTTGGTCTGGACCGTGAATTTGCCCTCGAATTTCAGCGAGGTGCCGAGCAGCACCGTGAGCACCACCACTTCCGACAGAAGACGGGCGACGGGCATGGGATAGTGATGGCGCTCGAGGATCGAATCCAGCATCGGGCCGAGCTGGACGGCGCGACCGCGCACATCCAGCCCTTCCACCTGGAAGGGGACGACATGATCATCGCCGGCGAAATCGAACTCGCCGAGGGCGGCGGCAGCTTCTGCCATGGCTTTCACTCCTGTTCTGTCAGAGCAGCCGGCTAGCGTACCGGCTGCTTGCGCAGCCGCGAGTTTTGGACTCGCGACATCCGATTATGGTTCAGATCGCGCCCAGGCACCAAGCAAGAATCGACTTCTGCGCATGAAGACGGTTTTCCGCCTCATCGAAGACCACGGACTGCGGGCCATCGATCACCTCATCCGTCACCTCCTCGCCGCGGTGGGCGGGAAGGCAATGCATGAACAATGCATCTTTGCCGGCCTGCGCCATCAAATGCGCATTGACCTGATAAGGCTGGAAGACATTGTGACCACGGGCCCGATGTTCCTGATTCATGGAGACCCAGGTATCGGTCACCACACAATCGACGCCGGCGACCGCACGGTCAGCATCATGGTAAAGCATGATTTCGGCGCCCTCATTGCGGGCCCAGTTCAGATAGTGATCCTTCGGCTCGGAACCAAGGGGTACCGCCATGTTCATGCGGTAGCCGAAACGGGCAGCCCCTTCCACGAGGGAATGCAGCACGTTGTTGCCGTCGCCGGTCCAGGCGATCGTCTTGCCCTTGATCGGGCCGCGATGCTCTTCGAAGGTCATGATATCAGCCATGATCTGGCAGGGATGGGTGTCATCCGTCAGCGCGTTGATGACGGGCACCGTGGCATGCTCGGCAAGCTCCAGCATCCGGCTGTGCTCGGTCGTACGGATCATGATGGCATCGACATAGCGCGACAGGACCTTGGCCGTGTCGCCGATGGTCTCGGCGCGGCCGAGCTGCATTTCAGTACCCGACAGGAACAGCGTCTCGCCGCCGAGCTGGCGCATGCCGACATCGAAGGAGACGCGGGTGCGGGTCGACGGTTTCTCGAAGATCATGGCCAGCATCTTGCCGGCGAGCGGCTTGTCGGCGGAACCAGCCTTGAATGCCTGCTTTCGCACCTTGGCATCGTCCATGATGGTTCTGAGGTCGGAAGCGGTGACTGCGGAGAGATCGAGGAAGTGTTTGGGGGAAGCCATTGTTCGTTACCTGCTACGCCCGCCAGCGGGCGGGGCAATATCCTATCAAGCGGTCTTCTTGACCTTGGCGGCACGGATGCTTTCGGCAGCGCGTTCAAGACGGGAAAGACCCTCGCGCGCCTCCTCGGCGGTTACGACCAGCGGCGGCAGCAGGCGGATGACATTGTCGCCCGCCGGGATCGCCAGAAGGTGTGCTGCGCGAATTTCCTTCAGCAGTTCTGCCGAGGGGATGGCAGCCTTGACGCCGAGCAGTAGACCTTCGCCCCTGATATCCTCGATCACATCGGGATAGCGATCCTTGAGCGAGGCAAGGCCCTGACGGAAGACGAGGGTCACATCCCGCACGTGCTGCAGGAAGCCCTCGGCCAGGATGACATCGAGGACCGCGTTGCCGACGGCCATGGCCAGCGGATTGCCGCCATAGGTCGAACCATGCGTGCCGGCCTTCATGCCCGAGGCTGCTTCTGCGGTCGCAAGGCAGGCGCCGAGCGGGAAGCCGCCGCCGATGCCCTTGGCAACAGCCATGATATCGGGCGTGACACCCGACCATTCATGGGCAAAGAGCTTTCCGGTGCGGCCGACGCCGGTCTGAACTTCATCGAGAATGAGGAGCAGGCCATGCTCATCGCAGAGCTGGCGGAGCGCCTTCATGAATTCAGGCGTTACCGGGCGCACGCCACCCTCACCCTGCACGGGTTCGATGAGGATGCCGGCCGTCTTGTCGGTAATCGCAGCGCGTACCGCCTCGACATCGCCGAAAGGAACCTGGTCGAAACCGGGGGTCTTGGGGCCGAAACCTTCGAGATATTTTTCCTGGCCGCCGGCTGCGATCGTCGCCAGCGTGCGGCCGTGGAAGGCGCCTTCGAAGGTGATGATATGGAAGCGCTCCGGATGGCCCTTGGAGAACTGGTAGCGGCGTGCCGTCTTGATGGCGCATTCGAGCGCCTCGGCGCCGGAATTGGTGAAGAACACCTTGTCGGCGAAGGTGGCCTCGGTCAGGCGGTTGGCAAGCTTCTCCTGGCCGGGGATCTCATAGACGTTGGAGAGGTGCCAGACCTTGTCGGCCTGATCCTTGAGAGCGGCCACGACATGCGGATTGCCGTGTCCGACAGAGGTAACGGCAACGCCCGCACCAAAATCCAGATATCGCTCGCCGGTTTCGGTGATCAGCCAGACGCCTTCACCTCGCTCGAACCGCAGCGGGGCACGAGAATAGGTATCATAAAGCGGCGAGGCTTCAGCCATGGCGCGATCTCCTTCAATCAGGCTCTGAGGCAACGGACTCCGGCTAAGAAAACCAGGTCCGAAAAATTAAAAATGCCGCCTTTCGGCGGCCTGAAGCACTATTTACTTTTCGCACTGCAATGTCAACAAAACTGAGGATTTAGCGCATGCGTCAAGCCTGCAATCCGCATTACAGGTCTATCAACAGCTAATGTTGCAGAAATGACTCTCCCGGGAAGCAAGTTGGGGAAAACTACGAATTCGGATTCATCGGATTCCTGCGACTCTTGTCACAGAGTCAGGCTCACACTAGGTTAAAGTTCAATTACTAGACTGCATGCGGCGGAACTAGTCACCAAAATTGATCAGGCGTTTCTTGCTTCGGAGGCTTCCGAGGCAACGGTGAGGGATTCTGCCATCACCAACGCGAAAGGTGGAGACAGGGCATGAACTGGACAGACGAGCGTGTCGAAAAGCTCAAGAAGCTTTGGTCGGAGGGACTGAGTGCCAGCCAGATCGCTGCGCAACTTGGCGGAGTAAGTAGAAACGCTGTTATCGGCAAGGTTCACCGGCTCAGTCTTCCCGGCCGCGCCAAGGCCGGCGGCACCGCAACCACGGCGCGTGCGCCCAAGCGCAACACCTCTGCGCCCCGCGCCCCGAACTATGCATCTCGCATCGCCACCCGCACCGTGACGCGCCAGCAGGGCGCAACGATGCTGAAGGAAGAGATCGAGATCGAAACGGTCGAGGAAATGGAATACGTGCCGGCCAAAAACGTGGTCGTGCCTATTTCGCGCCGCCTCGGCCTGACGGAACTGACGGAGCGCACCTGCAAGTGGCCGGTCGGCGATCCGCTGAAGGACGATTTCTACTTCTGCGGCTGCGACTCCCCGGATTCATCGCCCTATTGCAACTACCACCAGCGTCTCGCCTATCAGCCGGTGAGCGAACGCCGCAAGGCTGTCCGGGTCGCCTGAGCAGCGATCTTCCAACAGACGCAATGTATCATCACCCCTCCTCGCCTCGCGCGGAGGGGTGATTTTTTAGCCGGCACAGGAACGCCGGAAAACGGTTCCTGACCACGATCTGCGGAAGGCCGATCTCTGCCTGCATCCACCTGCCTGACAATGCGAGCTTATGTGGCCAAGACCATCGATGCGTTTCAGCCCCATGCTGGCATGGACTGGTGGTCGTGGCGCTGTGGCGCGATTTTCTGATACAGATGCGGTATTCTCGTGGAGTAGCACGGCACACATAGTCGCTTGGGGGGTGCCAATGGAGATCGATATAAAGCGGATGACAATGGGGTTCGTCGGGGCGGGCACGATTACCGAGGCTGTCGTCACCGGATTGGGCAAGACAGCATTTGGCGACACACCCATCGCGCTGTCACCTCGTAACGCAGGCGTCGCCTCCCGGCTCGCGGCGGCAAACGGGAATGTGTCTATCGCTGTGGGCAACCAGGATGTTCTCGACCGTTCCGATCTCGTATTTTTGGCAGTGAGGCCGCAAATTGCCGAGGAGGTCATCCGCTCGCTTCGATTTCGGCCGGGCCACCATGTCATCAGCTTTGTCGCGGCTACGCCAATGGATCAACTGCTGGCGTGGATCGATCGGCCGGTTCGCCTGAGCCTGGCAATTCCACTTCCGTTCGTCGCCGATCTCCAGGGGGCGACTGCGATCTACCCTCCCGACGAGGTCTCCCACACCCTCTTTTCGGCGCTCGGAACGGCGATTCAGGTTGAAGACAAGCAGGAGTTCGAACTTCTCGCGGTGGCGAGCTGCCTGATGGCCAGCTATTTCGGCATCCTGGACGCGACGTCGACCTGGCTGCAGAGCAAGGGGCTCTCGGGAGCGGCTGGCGACGCCTACCTCCGTCAACTGTTTTCCGGCCTCGCCCATGCCGCCCGTTCAAAACCTGTCGCGAGTTTCGATGAACTCATCGGCGAGCATTCGACCAAGGGCGGATTGAACGAACAGGTGCTCGAAGACTTTCGTGCGTTTGGCGGCACTGCGGCTCTGCAAAAGGCTCTTGATCGAATTCTTGTGCGCATTCGTCTGTAAAAAGCAGATCCTTTCGAGGTTCGCTTTCGGCGCCTCGCGTCGGTTTTCATAAGGAGCTAGGGGGGCCAGATAGACAAACGGGCCGCCCGGCAAGCGAGCGACCCGTCTGGACCTCCGATCACTCGGACTAAGCTTAAGCTTCCATGGAATATCCCGCGCCGCGCACGGTGCGGATGACATCCTGCATGTTGGAGAAATTCAGCGCCTTGCGCAGGCGGCCGACATGGACGTCGACGGTGCGCTCGTCCACGTAGATATCATGGCCCCAGACGCCGTCGAGAAGCTGCGAGCGGGAGAAGACGCGGCCCGGCGAGGACATGAGGAATTCCAGCAGGCGGAATTCGGTCGGGCCGAGGCGAACTTCACGGCTCTTGCGATGGACGCGGTGCGTTTCGCGATCGAGCTCGATATCACCACATTTCAGAACGGTGGAGAGCACCTCGGGACGGGCGCGTCGGAGCATCGCCTTGACGCGGGCGACGAGTTCCGGCGTGGAGAAGGGCTTGACGACATAGTCGTCCGCGCCGGTCGAAAGACCGCGAACGCGCTCGCTCTCTTCGCCGCGCGCCGTCAGCATGATGATCGGCAGGCGCTCGGTTTCCGGCCGCATGCGCAGCCGACGGCAGAGCTCGATGCCGGAAACGCCCGGCAGCATCCAGTCAAGGATGAGCAGGTCCGGCGTGCGCTCCTGAAGCCGGATTTCGGCTTCGTCGCCACGAAGGATCGTATCCACCTCGAAACCTTCGGCTTCAAGGTTGTAGCGGAGAAGCACGCTCAGCGCCTCTTCATCTTCAACAACTGCAACTCTTGGGATCATGCGTGTCAGTCTCCTAATGCATGATCCTTAAACCGGGGGTGATTTAAGCAAGGGACCATGCAAGACTCGGAATTGGCTGCGACCCTTGCGCGCCCCGACGGGGCGCGCACGCAATCGGCAGGTCCGGATTACTCCGTGACCGCACCAACGGTATTGGAGCTGTCGTCCTTCGGACGCTCGCCCTCCGGCTGGGCGCCGGTTGCCATATAGTAGATCGTCTCGGCGATGTTGGTCGCGTGGTCGCCGATGCGCTCGATGTTCTTGGCGCAGAAGAGAAGATGCGTGCAGCTCGTGATGTTGCGCGGATCTTCCATCATGTAGGTGAGGAGTTCGCGGAACAGCGAGGTGTACATCGCGTCGATCTCGTCGTCGCGCTCGCGGATGGACTTGGCCTTGTCGGCCGAGCGATTGGTGTAGACGTCGAGCACTTCCTTGAGCTGGACCAGCGCCAGTTCGGAGAGATGCTCGAGACCGCGGGCGAGCTTGCGCGGAACGCCGGTGCTCTGCACCGCGATAACGCGCTTTGCGGTGTTCTTGCCGAGATCGCCGACGCGCTCGAGGTCGGCGGCGATGCGGATCGAACCCATGATCTCGCGAAGGTCGGACGCCATCGGCTGGCGGCGGGCGATCGTGACGATCGCCTTGTCGTTGATCTCGCGTTCAGCGTGATCGAGGATCACGTCGTCGGAAATGACCTTCTGAGCGAGTGCGGTGTCACCGTTGACCAGCGCGCGAACTGCGTCGGCGCCCATCTGTTCGGCAAGACCACCCATCTCGGAAATGCGCCGGGACAGGAACTTCAGATCGTCGTCATAGGCGGAAAAAATATGTGTCGATGCCATGGGGCTTTGTCCTCGAAAATCGGGAAGGCTTCACATTGCCAAAATCAGCCAAACCGGCCCATGATATAGTCCTGGGTGCGCGGATCGTCCGGATTGGTGAACATCTTGTCAGTATCGTTTTCCTCGACCAGGTTGCCGAGGTGGAACATGGCCGTACGCTGTGATACGCGCGCGGCCTGCTGCATGGAATGCGTCACAATGACGATCGTGTAGTTTTCACGCAGCTCGTGGATCAGCTCTTCGACCTTTGCAGTCGCGATCGGGTCGAGCGCCGAGCAGGGTTCGTCCATCAGGATGACTTCCGGGCTGACCGCAACGGCGCGTGCGATGCACAGACGCTGCTGCTGACCACCGGAAAGGCCGGTGCCGGATTCATGCACGCGGTCCTTGACCTCGTTCCAGAGGCCGGCGCGCTGCAGGCTGGTCTCGACGATCTGGTCGAGGTCGGCCTTGGACTTTGCCAGACCGTGAATGCGCGGGCCGTAGGAGACGTTTTCATAGATCGTCTTCGGGAACGGGTTCGGCTTCTGGAACACCATGCCGACGCGGGCGCGCAGTTCGACGACGTCGATATCGGGATCGTAGATATCATCCGTGTCGAGCGTGATCTTGCCGGTGACGCGGCAGCCGTCGATCGTGTCGTTCATGCGGTTCAGCGAACGCAGGAAGGTGGACTTGCCGCAGCCCGAGGGGCCGATCAGCGCGGTCACGGTGTTTTCGCGGATGTTCAGATTGACATCGAAAAGCGCACGCTTCTCGCCGTAATAAACGGAGACATCCTGACCGATCATCTTATACGGAACGTTGCTCATTTTCTGGTCCAGCGCCTTCTCGACTGCGGCTTCCGTCAACATGTTCATGATCTTTACTCCGTTTACCAGCGGCGCTCAAAGCGACGACGCAAGAGGATAGCTCCGATGTTCATGACGATCAGGAACAGGAGCAGGACGATGATGGCACCCGAGGTTCTTTCCACGAATGCGCGCTCGGCTTCGTTGGCCCACATGTAGACCTGAACCGGAAGTGCCGTGGAGGGATCGAGCGGAGTGGCCGGCGCCTGGGCGACGAAGGCGACCATGCCGATCAGGAGCAGCGGCGCAGTTTCGCCGAGTGCGTGGGCAAGGCCGATGATCGTGCCGGTCAGGATGCCGGGCATTGCAAGCGGCAGCACATGGTGGAACACCATCTGCATCTTCGAGGCGCCAAGGCCGAGGGCTGCCGAGCGGATCGACGGCGGTACGGCGCGCAGCGCCGCACGCGTCGCGATGATGATCGTTGGAAGCGTCATCAGGGTCAGCACCAGGCCCCCGACGAGCGATGCCGAACGCGGCAGGCCGGCGAAGTTGATGAAGACCGACAGGCCGAGCAGACCGTAGACGATCGACGGAACGGCGGCGAGGTTGTTGATGTTGACCTCGATCAGATCCGTCAGCTTGTTCTTCGGCGCGAATTCCTCGAGGTAGATCGAGGCTGCGACGCCGATCGGCAGCGAAAGGGCAAGCACGATGAGCATCAGGTAGAGCGAGCCGATGAGGGCGACGCCGAGACCTGCGGCTTCCGGACGGCTGGAATTGCCGTTGACGAAGAGGCCGGTGTTGAACGTCTTGTGTAGAGCACCGCTCGCCTTCAGCTCGTTCATCCAGGCAACCTGCTTGTCGTTGACCTTGCGGTTCTTCTCATCGACCGAAAGATTGATCTGGCCTTTGTTGGCGCTGTCGATATTGGCATCTGCAAGCACCGTGACATTGACGGTCTTGCCGATGATCGACGGGTCGGCAACGACCATGTCACGCAACTGGATCGGCGCGCCCTTGGACAGCATGGCGGACGCGTCGCGCACGTCAGGACGGCTCGACGCATTAATGCCGAGCTGCTTGACGATCGCGTCACGCAGCAGAACCGGATAGTTGGCAGCGACCAGCACCGAGGGGTCGGTTGCACGCTTGTTGTCCGGGTCGAGCGTCTTCTCGGCGAACTCGATCGGCAGCGTGATCGACGTCTGCTGGAAGGCCGTATAGCCGTTGCTGATGACCGTCCAGAGCAGGATGAAGAGGAAGATGAGGCCGAACGCTATGGCTGCGATGCCATAGGCCTGGAACCGGCGCTCGGCGGCATAGCGACGCTTGATGCCGATATCGCGACGCGGGGGCGCCTTGGAAACGGTGACGCCGCTGACGGGGGAAACAATATTCGTCATTCGTACTGCTCCCGGTATTTGCGCACGATGTAGAGCGCGTAAATGTTGAGGCAAAGCGTGATGCAGAACAGCGTGATGCCAAGTGCGAAGGCGACCAGCGTCTGCGGCGAGGTGAACTCAAGGTCGCCGGTCAGCTGGTTGACGATCTTGACGGTCACGGTCGTCATCGGCTCGAAGGGATTGATCTGGATACGGGCGGCGACGCCGGCGGCCAGAACCACGATCATGGTTTCGCCGATGGCACGGGAAGCCGTCATCAGCAGCGCGCCGACGATACCGGGAAGAGCTGCGGGCAGGACGACCTTCTTGATGGTTTCGGAGCGCGTGGCGCCGAGGCCGAGCGAACCGTCGCGCAAGGCACGCGGAACGGCGGTGATAATGTCATCCGACAGCGAGGAAACGTAAGGGATCAGCATGATGCCCATGACGATGCCGGCGGTGATGACGCTCTGCGCCTGGATGAAGTTCGTATAGTTACCGGTCAGGAGACCGCTGATCTGCGACGAGAAATCACGCAGAAACGGCCCGACGGTGACGAGCGCGAAGAAGCCGTAGACGATGGTCGGAATGCCGGCGAGCACTTCGAGAAGTGGCTTGGCGATCGAGCGGATCTTCGGAGAGGCGTATTCGGCCATATAGATGGCGGCAAAGAGGCCAACCGGCACGGCGACCAGCATGGCGACCAGGCCGATATAGAGCGTGCCGAGCAGGAGCGGGATAAGCCCGAACTGGCCGAAGGAGGAGCTGCCCGCACCGGCAAAGCGCGGATCCCAGACCGTTCCGAAGAAGAAGTCGACGAAGGGAACGACGGAGAAGAAACGGGCCGCTTCTGACAGCATCGAGAGAACGATGCCGATCGTCGTCAGAATGGCGATGGAGGATGCAACGAGCAGCGCCCAGAGCATGACACGCTCGACACGATTGCGGGCGCGGAAGCGCGGAGCAACCGAGCGCAACGCATAGAAGGCGCCTGCGACGGAAATGAGCAGAACGATCGCCGTCATGATGGTGCGGCTCGTCATGCTCTCAGAGTTCAGGGTCTTTGCGGCATCGATCATGTAAGGCTGCGGCTCGCCGGCGAGCGGCACACCCTTTTCACTGAGCTTTGCCTGCAAGCCCGCGGGATTGCCCGAGAGGGAGGAAACCTCATCCGAGGTCAGCAGGTTCATGCCGCGGGCAATGGTGGCGACCATGCTGTAGGCGAGATCCTGCTGGACGGCCGGCTGCGCCTTCACGTCGTCAGGAAAGGCGCCGCGAACGGAAGAAGAGATGATGCCCGGGCTGACAGCCAGCCAGACACACAGAACGATCAGGGACGGCAGAGCAGCCCAGATCGCGGCATAGGAGCCATAATAGGCCGGCCGCGAATGCAGGGCAGCAGATCTGCCTCCGGAAAGTGCGCTAGCGCGGCTGCGCGCAGCCACATAGGCAACGGCGCCGATCACCACCAGGCACAAGAGTATGATTGATGTGCTCATTCGTTACGTCCCCAGGCCCACAGCCCCCAAAGAACCCGGCAGCTCCAGGAGCGTGCCATCGGCTTCATTATCATGGAGAAGAAGTTCACCCGTCCGGCGCCCCATTGGAGCCGGATGGATAAGGCGATGCCGGCGCGACGCCCCCTAGCGTCGCGCCGGCAAAGTTCATTACATGGTCTTGCCAGCCTCTACGTCCTTGCGGATCGCATCGCGCTCTGCATCCGGAGCAGCAACGAGACCGTATTCGGCGAGCGGGCCGTCAGGGCCGATCATCTGGTCGGATACGAAGAAGTTGACATATTCCTTCAGGCCCGGAACGGCGCCGAGATGTGCCTTCTTGACGTAGAAGAACAGCGGGCGGGAAACCGGGTAGGTGCCGTTAGCGATGGTTTCCGTCGACGGAACGATGCCGCTCATGGTCGCAACCTTGAGCTTGTCGGCATTGTTTTCATAGAAGGAGAGACCGAATACGCCAACGCCGGTCTTATTGGCAGCGATGCGTGCCAGCGTTTCCGGATAGTCGCCGTCGATGTCAACGGCAGCGCCGTCCTTGCGAACTGCGACGCAAGCCTTGCCCTGGGCAGCCTTGTCGGCGATTTCCTTGGCGATAACGTCGGTTGCGCCGGAAGCCTTGCAGCCAGCAGCGAGAACGTTCTGTTCGAAGACTTCGCGGGTGCCGTGCTTTTCGCCCGGGATGTAGGCAGCGATATCAACAGCCGGAAGCTTCGGGTTGACTTCGGACCACTTCTTGTACGGGTTGGCGACGAGCTTGCCGTCAACAACGACCTGGGCTGCGAGGGCCTTGTAGATGTCGGCCGGAACGTAGGCAACATCCGGGTTGGAAGAGTCGGTTGCGAAGACGATGCCGTCGTAGCCGATCTTGACTTCCTGGATGTCGGTTACGCCGGCAGCCTTGCAGGCTTCGGCTTCGCTCTTGTTGATCGGGCGCGAAGCGTTGGCAACGTCGATCGTGTCTTCACCGACGCCCTTGCAGAATTCCTTCAGACCAGCGCCCGTGCCGCCGGATTCGACGACCGGCGTCTTGAAGTTGGTGAAGGTTTCGCCGAAGGATTCGGCAACGATCTTTGCGTACGGCAGGACGGTGGACGAACCAGCAACCTGGATCTGGTCGCGGGCGACAGCAACGCCAGCGAAAGCGGCGGTTGCAGCGAGCGCGGCAACAGTAAGTTTAAAGGTGTTCATTTGAATCTCCCGGCATTTGGGCTTGTGTGAGTGCGGCCTCAAAGAGGCCCTCGCATTGCCTTTTTTCATCGGCAGGACTCTCTTAGCGCCTTAAGCACCGTCCTTTTATGTCAAATCGGTGAAACATTTATGACAGATTAAGCTATTGATTATTAAAGTAAAAACACGACACTTCAAAATAGTGTGCGACATATTGCGTCAGAAGCGCACCGTGAACTCGGTTCCCTTGCCCACCTCGGATTTAACGATCAGCCGTGCACGATGGCGCGTCAGAATATGCTTGACGATGGCAAGCCCGAGGCCGGTGCCCTTCTTCGAACGGCTGTCTTCAATGCTGACGCGATAGAAGCGCTCCGTCAGGCGCGGCACGTGTTCGGCGGGAATGCCAGGCCCCTTGTCGATAACGCTGACCTCGACGGGCTGGCCCGACCCGTTCTTCAACCAGACATCGACGATCTCGCCCTCCTGGCCGTATTTACAGGCGTTTTCCATCAGGTTTTCAAAGACCTGAACGAGCTCATCGCGATCGCCCAGGACCTCGACCTTGCCCTCGGGCAGATGCAGGTTGATCGAGACGCCGACATCCCTTGCAAGCGGCAGAAGCGAGTCCCTGACGTGGCCGAGAAGCGGCACGAGATCCACCTTCTCGTCGGGAGCGATGTGCGATTTGAGTTCCAGCCTGGAGAGAGACAGGAGATCGTCGACAAGCCTGCTCATGCGTGTCGTCTGGTCGAACATGATGCCGAGGAAGCGCGCCTGCGCCTTCTGATCATTCTTTGCCGGGCCCTGGATGGTTTCGATGAAGCCGCGCAGCGAGGCAAGCGGCGTGCGCAGCTCGTGGCTTGCATTGGCGACGAAATCCGAGCGCATGCGATCGATGCGCCGAACCTCGGAAATATCGCGGAAGGAAAGGATGTAATAGCGCTCGTTGCGGCCGTCATCATCCTTGAATTCGACAGGAGCGCTGCGAACAATATAGACGCGCTCCGAAGGCAGCCGCTCGGAATGCTCGATCTGGTTCGGGGCGTTGGTGGCGATGGTCTCGCGCACCATGTCCAACACGCCAGGCGAACGCAACCGTGCCGATATATGGGAGCCGAGCGTCGCCTCGCCGAAGGCTTTTTCTGCCGCCCGGTTCTGAAACAGCACCGAGGCATCTTCCGAGAGCACCATGACCGGGATATCGAGGCCGGCCAGCGTGGCGGAGACTTCAGGCAGGCGGCTCGGAGGCACTTCGGGCTCGGGTTCGACCGGTTCGACGACATCGGGCCTGATGACCGGGGCCTCGTTGAAGAGCGAGGTGACGATCATAACGAGCAGCAGGGCGAATACGATCCATTTGTTCATGCCCGCAGCAAGCGCGACAAGCGCGCTCAGCAGCGTCGCCAGCAAAACCGGGCGTTCGCGCCGGATGCGCGCCAACAGGCTTTTTGTCCACGGCATTTGGTCTTCCAAACGGCCCCTCACGGCATCGATTCGTTTTTCTTCACATTCAAACTCTGCCTGATAGCCGCGTTTCATGACAGAAGTTTTCCGTTTCCGAAACTTGTACGAAAAGCCGCAGCACTCAGCACCGGATTATGCTTTGCTCACGCATCGGATTTGATTTTCAATGATAAATATGTTCGCCTGCCGAAAGGCGAAAGCATCAAGCGCCGGAGGAGATGATGGCCGAAGACGTCGAAAGCAGAGCCGTGGAGCTCGAGATCAGGGGCAAGAAACGCGTCTTCGATATCGATGATCCCGTGCTGCCCGACTGGGTGGACGAGCATGCGCTGGAATCCGGCGACTATCCCTACAAGAAGAAGCTCAAGGAAGACGAATATTTCGAGGAGCTGAGGAAGCTGCAGGTCGAGCTCGTGAAGGTGCAGTTCTGGCTGCAGGCGACCGGCAAACGGGTGATGGCGCTCTTCGAAGGGCGTGATGCGGCTGGCAAGGGCGGCGCGATCCAGGCGTCCTCGGCTCACATGAACCCGCGCCTTGCCCGCGTTGTGGCGCTCGCCAAGCCCACGGAGCGGGAGCAGGGCCAATGGTACTTCCAGCGCTATATCGCGCAGTTTCCGACCTCGGGCGAATTCGTGCTCTTCGACCGCTCCTGGTACAACCGTGCCGGCGTGGAGCCGGTCATGGGCTTCTGCACGCCGAAACAATACGAGGACTTTCTCAACCAGGCGCCACAGGTGGAGAAGGTCATTGCCCATGAAGGCATCTTCTTCTTCAAGTTCTATCTGGATATCGGCCGGGAAATGCAGATCAAACGTTTC
The DNA here is from genome assembly GCF_014193955.1 of Rhizobium sp. BK379. NCBI lineage: Bacteria > Pseudomonadati > Pseudomonadota > Alphaproteobacteria > Hyphomicrobiales > Rhizobiaceae > Rhizobium > Rhizobium sp. BK379. The sequence continues at coordinate 450,950 of NZ_JACIAD010000002.1, read as the reverse complement.
CATGACCGGCGCCACGATCCGCTCGCCGTCTGGAAGCTTTCCTCGATGGATATAGCCGCCCTGACCAAATGGGACGACTACAGTGAGAAGCGCGACCGCATGCTGAAGGAAACCCACACCGAATTTGCGCCGTGGACGGTGATCCACGCCAACGACAAACGCCGGGCACGGCTCAACCTCCTGCGCCACATGCTGAAAACCATCGACTATGACGGCAAGGACAAGAACGCTATCGGCGCGATCGACGACAAGATCATCGGCTCCGGCCGAGGCTTCCTGAAATAGAGGTCGCTACAGCCTCGGACGCATGGCGCTCCGGCAAACCCTGCCGCTTATTGGCCGGGCAGGATCCGGACGGCGAAGAGATTGATGCCGCGAGCCTTGCCATCGACATCACTGTTGATCATGAGCCGGCCCGCGGAATTCGGGGCCAGCGAACGGTCGAAGCGCACCTGAAGCAGCGCGTCCGATTTTTCACGCGTGACGTTGAAGCGGTGGCGGGCGCAATTGCCGAGTGACTGGAAATCGCATTCGACGGTGATCTGCGTGGGCTCGTCCGTGGTGGACTGCAAGGTCAGCGCGATGGTCGAGGACTTGCCGGCGAGCTGCTGCAGGACATTGGCCGGGATGGTGATGGAGACGTTGCCATCCGTGTCGCCGCTCTGGGATGTCAGGCGGACGGCCTGACCTTCTGTTTCGGTGACATTTTCCGTGCGGGCACGCGCACCGCTCTCGATCTTGTCGGCATCGGAAGGCTTGAAGACCTCGATCCAGTCTGCCGAGAAGCTGTTTTGCGGGTCGATCGTCACAGGCTGGTCGTCATGCGAGGAGGGGCTATTGGCGGCACTATCCTCGCCGTCGAAATCTTCCGGCTGGGTGCTCGCGGGCGGATTGGCGACGCTCGTGTCACGCTCGGCCGCCGTCAGCAGCAGGCCGGAACTGTAAGCCCACCAGGCACCCGTGCCGATGAAAGCGAGCAGCACGCACCAGACGAGCAGACGAGAGAAGAACTTGCGCGGCTTGCGGCGGACAGCTGCCCGCTCGGGGCGAAAATCCATGCCGCCGCGCTTTTCCGGCGCTGCGCGCATTTCGCCGCGCGTCTCTCCGTGGGGTGCCGCCCCCAGCTGATCAACGCTGCTCGTGTGAACGTCATCCAGGCTCGCATCATCCGAGGCCCGGGAGGCGGCATGGTGGCCGCGCGTTTCACCGGCGACGACCGGATCGTGATCTTCCTGCGCAGGATAAGCGGGCTCTGCCGCGTGATGGACGGGCTCGGGCATTTCTACGACAGGGGGGACCGGAACCTCCGGAGGCCCCTGCCGCGGGTGAAGGCGGGCGCGCTCTTCGCTCTCGATGGTGTGGATCGTCGTTTCGAGACGGTGGCGATGATGGGCGACCACATCGGCATCGGTGATATCCTGCTTGCGCAAGCCGGCTTCCAGCGCCTGACGCGCGGACTGATAGATGCGTGCACGAACTTCCGCACTGTCGCGGTCTGAATTATCCAACGCAGTTCTGATAGCCGTTTCTAGTCCGCTCACATCAGGCCCTTCACGTTTCGTGCCGGCATCGAGCTCAAAGATCACATGCCTGTCAAAATTCGGTAGCGGCAAGTGCGGCAAACCGCAAGCCTTGCAACCTTACCGGAGCGCATCGGCGGGGGATAAGCGACCCCGCGCTGTGCTCCAAATCTCCATTAGATATTCTGAAACTAGACGGGATTACGGAAAAGAGCACGCGTTCCCTCTCTTGCCCTTTTCCTCAGGCACCGGCTCTGATAATCAATTGACGTTTTCGTAAACGTCAAAATCGGTGAAAGCATGGCCCTGCCCGCGATACTCAGAGATAATCTGCGACTGCCGGTCATCGGCTCTCCGCTTTTCATCATTTCCCATCCGGCGCTGACGCTGGCGCAATGCAAGGCCGGCGTGATCGGCGCCTTTCCGGCCTTGAACGCGCGGCCGGAAAGCCAGCTCGACGAGTGGCTGGCCATGATCACCGAAGATCTTGCCGACTATAATGCCAGGCATCCGGAGCGGCCGGCAGCCCCCTTCGCGGTCAACCAGATCGTCCATATGTCGAACAAGCGGCTGGAGCACGATCTGATGCTCTGCGTGAAATACAAGGTGCCAATCGTCATTTCCTCGCTCGGTGCCGTGCCGGAAGTGAATGCCGCGGTGCATTCCTACGGCGGCATCGTGCTGCACGACATCATCAACAACCGCCATGCCAATTCGGCGATCCGCAAGGGCGCGGACGGGCTGATCGCCGTTGCGGCAGGTGCCGGCGGACATGCGGGCACGCTTTCGCCCTTCGCGCTGGTGCAGGAAATCCGCGCATGGTTCGACGGCCCACTTCTGCTTGCCGGCTCGATTGCAACCGGCGGCGCCATTCTGGCCGCAGAGGCCATGGGCGCCGACATGGCCTATATCGGTACTCCCTTCATCGCGACCGAGGAGGCGCGCGCCTCCGATGGCTATAAACAGGCGATCGTCGAGGGCGCCGCCGCCGATATCGTCTACTCGAACTATTTCACCGGCGTACACGGCAACTACCTGAAACCCTCCATCCGCGCGGCAGGGCTAGACCCCGACAACCTGCCTGATGCCGATCCCTCGAAGATGGATTTCGAACAGGCGACCGGCGGCGCAAAGGCCTGGAAGGACATCTGGGGCAGCGGCCAGGGCATCGGCGCGATCAAGGCCGTGGAGCCGGTCGCCAAGCTGGTCGACCGGCTGGAAGTGGAATATCGGGCCGCCCGCACGCGGCTGGCGCTGTGAAATGCGGGCCTTTCCATTGAATGGGGGCCTTTCCACAGGCTTCAGCTTTTTTGCCATGGGGCATAAGAGGGTGCTTGAAATCTTCAGACAATGCCTGTATCAGCCCCATGCAAATCGCGGGCGACAAGCTTCGCCCGCCGGATTGCCGCTTTAGCTCAGTCGGTAGAGCACATCATTCGTAATGATGGGGTCACGTGTTCGAGTCACGTAAGCGGCACCACTAGCCTCTTGATTGCAAGTATAATTCTCGACGTCTTCAGATATTACCTGCCGACGACGCGCTCAAGTTGCCGCGCGTGTAGCGCCTAGGTGTACCGCGCTCCAAGCTCGCAGGTCTTCTATCACGGCCCGAAATCACAAAGGCGGGAGTGTACTTTCTGGTTAGCCCCAATCCGGACGCCGATGGTCAAACGTTCGTTGGCCATACAGCGCCTTGGCACCCCGCCGAAACAGCCTAAGTCGGCGAAGGCCCCCGTGTCAAAAGGACCACGACGACTGCGAGCGACAGGAGCACTCCGAGTACATAGAATGTGTCGGAAAACGCCATGACGAAGGATTGTTGCTGGACGAGCGTGCCGAGCAAGATTTCGGCCTCATGATGCGCATGACCGGCATCGCCGGCGCCATGCGCCATAAAATACTGCTGCATGTTCGTCAGAAACTGCCCGACGTTGCTTCCATAGGGCGTGACCGACTGGCCGATGATGTTGGAATGGAATTGTTCACGTTTGGTGATGATCGTTGCCAGTGTGGCCGTTCCCACTGCGCCACCGAGGCTTCGCATCATGTTGAACAGCCCGGATGCCGCTCCTGATTGCTCTCTGGGGATTCCAACAGTTGCGATACCGATCAACGGTGCGATCACCACGGCCTGACCAATTGCACGCACAATGTTGGTGATCATGAACTGGGGACCACCATCGTCAAAGCTCAGATGCGTGTTCAGAAAGCAGCTTGTCGCGAAGATAGCCAGACCGACAGAGACGATGGCACGCCGATCGAAGTGCTTTTGCAGCAAAGGCACGAAGGGGATGATCAGAAGCTGCGGCAGGCCGGCCCAGGCCAGCACCAAGCCGGTTTGCTCGGCATTATAGCCTTGAACTCCGTTCAGGTACGCAGGCAGCACGTACACCGAGCCATAGAGAGCAAAGCCAACGATGATATTGGCGAGCGTACCCAATCCAAAATTTCGGTGCGCGAGCAGACGTAATTGGACAGCAGGCTTCTCGACGACCAACTCGATAATGATGAAAATCGTCAGTGCAATGGCTGCCAGGATGGCCAAGTGCACTATGTAGGGTGACCCGAACCAGTCGTCCTTGTTGCCTTCATCGAGTACTGTTTGCAGTGATGCCAAGCCAACCGCCATGAATGCGATACCGAGCCAATCGCCGTCGCGCAGCAATGCGAGGTTCATCTTGGATCGTTCCAGCGTCGGATAGAGCAAGCCAAACATCAACGCCCCGGGGATGAGATTGATGAAGAAGATATACTGCCATCCGTAGTTTTCGGTCAGGTAGCCGCCGATGGTCGGCCCGATTGCTGGTCCGAAGGTCGCAGTCAGCGCGAAAGCCGCTAACCCCGTCGGCTGCTGGCGTAGCGGGATCGTCGTCAACACGCGAGTGAAGGCCATCGGAATCATCACCCCGCCCGTGAGGCCCTGCAATCCACGGAACATGATCATTTCCGATAGGTTCGAGGCAAAGGCGCAGCAGATGGAAAACATCAGGAACAGGCCGAGATTGCCGAGCAAGGCGCGGCGGAAGGTGAAGACGCGGCTGAGATAGTCCGTCAGCGGGATCATGATGATTTCGCCGATCAGATAGGCGGTCGAGATCCAGGTGCCGTTGTCGGAACCGGTACCGATTCCGCCTTCGATCTGTGGAAGCGAGGAATTGGTGATCTGAATGTCGAGAACGGCAATCAGCGCCCCCACCATACAGCCGCCAACCGCGATCCAAGTGCGTACGCTGGCGACCGCCTCGCGCTCAACGCCAGATGTTTCCATGCCCGCCATCGCCGTAACCTCCGAAGGATTACTTGCTTGTGTTCCCAGGAGGGTTGCCATTAGCGGCCGGTCCAACCTTGATTGTGGTCGTTACCGACATCCCCGGAAGCAGGCGACCGGCCAGTGGATCCGACTTGTCGATCGTGATCTTGACCGGAACACGCTGGACGATCTTGGTAAAGTTGCCGGTCGCGTTATCGGGCGGCAGCAAGGCGAACTCCTGACCGCTTGCCGGCGCTAGGCTGTTGACGATGCCGCGCACGGTGATACCTGAAAATGTATCCACGTCGATCCTGACCGGCTGGCCTGGCTTGACGTTGGCGAGCTGAGTCTCCTTGTAATTGGCGACGACATAGGCCGCCTGGAGCGGCACTACGGCCAGCAACAGTTGACCAGGCTGGGCGTAGAGGCCAACCCGGACTGCCCGCGCGCCGACAACTCCGTCGACGGGTGCTCGCAGCACCGTGTATCCGAGATTGAGTTCGGCCTGAGCCAGCGCGGCACGATTGTGACCAAGAGTCGCTTTTGCTTCGGACTCTTGAGCATCGAGCGTAGCGATCTGCTTCTGCGCGGCGACCAGTGCAGCCTTGTCCTTGACTACGACGGCCTTCGCCGAATCGGCCTGCGACGATGCCTGTTGGGCCTCCTCCACTGTTGCCGAACCCGTTTTTGACAGGGTCATGAAGCGCTGGTTGTTCTGTTCAGCGAACACTTCCGATGCCTGATCGGTATTGATCGTCGCTTGCGCTTCATCGATCAGGGCCTTTTGTTCGCTGAGTTGGGCGGCAATACTGACGATGGCCGCTTCGGCCTCGGCGACATCCGCCTTGGCCTGATCGACCGCCGCCTGAAAGTCGCGCGGATCAATTGTCGCGAGAACGTCACCGGCTTTGACCGGTTGATTGTCATTGACAAGAAGCGTCTGGATATAGCCCGCCACCTGTGGCGCTATCGCGACCACGTCGGCCTGCACATATGCATCGTCCGTCGATTGTTCGAATTGCCACACCGTCCAGTATTTCCAGCCGCCATAGGCCGCTGCACCAAGCGCCACTATCCCTATCGTACCCAGCACCAGCATTCGCCATTTCGGCTTTCGCGTCGGCGGAACAGGTGTCCCTGTCTCCGCTTGATCGCTCTCATCTGAAGTTTTCAGGTTTGTGTTCGCAGGATGATTGGTGACATTCATGGTCATGGGGGCTCCTGCCCCTGAAGCGCCAACTGGCGGTTTGGGCTGCACCGGGATTTAGCGATTCCAGCAAAGTTAGGTTCAGCCAGCCGGCCGACCCGACCGGGGAAGGCAGTGATGCGATGGATGAAAATTATCCCGTTAGTGTGTGTTCCATAACCATACGTTGGTGTAGGATATGCCGTGCTTTCTGGTCACGACTTTGAGTTCGGGCTTGCGACGAAGGCCAACTGCAGCAGGTCGTTGATCTGGCTGTTTGGATGCCCGCTGGCCGTAAGCGGTGGGCCGCCCCCCTTGACCGAGATCATCGGTAGATTTGCTACTCGCCGCATGAGTTGCACTCTGGTATCGCGGCACAGGCTGACATTTCGAGTTTCGCGAAAACCCCTGACGGCGATAATCCTACCGGCGGCGCAGCCGTTGGAGGCGGTGAGACGCGCCCATCCCGACGCCCGTATCGGACCGGGAAATTTGCCATCCCAGACTCGTGCTCGACAGTGTGCAGGTGATTGCGCTGCCAGTCATGGTCGTTCCGCTGAGACCGACCAGAGGCAGAATGCGCGACGACGGCTGTTCATAACAAATGCGATGCAGTTCGACGCGATACAGCCGACGCAGGGCGACGTTCACTCTATCGGCGGCTTGCCGCACGGAAGGCAATGTGGGCCGGCCCGGCACGGCAGCCGTCGTCCGTGCAGGTCCTGAAGCGGGCTGAACCTATGGCCCATTCCGGAACAGGCGTTTTGAATCAAGGTTCCTGATCATGCTGAACTGCAGCACGTTATCAGCTTCGAGCTGGGCTGCCGGCGCGGGCCTTCCTATGAAATAGCCTTGAATCTGGTTGATCCCATACTGCTGCATCAGCCGCTGATGTTCGATGGTCTCGACGCCTTCAATCAGGATCTGCACGCCGCGATTACGCAGCAGGCTGATGATGTCGAGCAACATCCTCTTGCCTCTTTCCGTATTGCAGTCATGGAGGAACGATCGATCGATCTTGACGGTGTCGAACTCTATGAGACGGAGCCACGAGAGACCTGCGAAGCCTGTGCCAAAATCGTCAAGCCAGACCTGAGCGCCGAGCTTTCTCAGGTCGCTGATGCAACGAACGACGTCCTGGTCGATTTCCAACTCCACGCCCTCGGTAATCTCGAAAGCAAGCCGGGCGCCCGTCACGCCGAATTCTGCCAGCGTTGCCGCCACATAGGTGGCGAAACCCGGCGTCTTGAGTTCGATCGGGGAAACGTTGACGCTCGCGACCTGCACGAGGTCGGCCGCCAGCAAGTCCCGGCAAACAGTGCGGATTGCCCACCGGCCGAGTTCGACGATTGAACCCGTACTTTCGGCGACCGGGATGAATTTGACAGGCGGTACGGACGTTCCATCCAGCATGCTCAAACGCATCAAGGCCTCGACAGCGTCCGTCTTGCCCGTCTGGACGTTGCGGATCGGCTGGTACACGAGAGAGACAAGGCCGTGATCGAGCGCGATCTTCAGGGTCGCAGCTATATCCTCGCTGTCATCGCTGCTCTCGGGATCTTCGGGATCGAAGACCACCAGGGTGTTGCGGCCCGCAGCCTTGGCGGCGTAAAGCGCGCGATCCGCTTCGTGAATGACCTTCTCGACCTGCTTGCTCTCGTCCCGCGTACAGGACACGCCGACACTCACCGTGATGACAGTGGTCCCGTCCCGCCTGTGTTCGTGTGGCCAGGCCAAGGCCCTAACGGCAGCACACATCGCTTCTGCAAGCTCGACCATTCGTTCTGGATTCGGCATCGGTGTGATGACGATGAATTCCTCACCGCCGTATCGCCCGATGATCGAACCCCAGGACTCGGCCACGCTTCGAAGAAGCTCGGAGACAGCGATGAGACAGCGGTCACCTTCCTGATGGCCGTAGCAGTCGTTGTAGCGTTTGAAATAATCCACATCGATCAGGAGGACGGCGAAGGGCGCGCTGTCGTCCTGCCAGTGTTGCCAATGATCACGCAGACGTTGATCGACGGCCCGCCGATTTTCGAGGCCGGTCAGCGAGTCGGTGTTCGAGAGATGCAAGAGAGCCTTGCCTCTTTCGTCCGCGGCAGCTTGCTGCAAACTGGCTTCAAGAGCATTCAGGAAGACTTTGTAGCGTTCCCTATTGAGCTGAAGATTCACGTAGGACGTGAAAACAAAGCAGGAAAAACAGAACGCGCCGAGAATGAGCTTGTGCAGCAGCAACATCGGCGCGAACAGATAGAGGGCGCCAGTGAAGATGAGCACGTTCGTTGCGGAGGCGGCAAGAGCAACCGGAAACCGGAAACTGAAGAACAGATTGACGCTCATCATGAAGATCGCGCCAAACACCATATAATAGGAGAACGCATCCCTGACCGCAGTCATCTGGCCAGTGAGAAGCCAGACGAGATAGGCAGCGAGCACCGACAGCGCCGCAGCCATGTCGACCGTATCGGCTTTTGCCTTGCGATAGAGCAGGAATTCCAGCACGCATAGTGCAGCGATGCCGACCACGAGCCGGCCGGCGACAGTGTACTGGACGACATCGCCAATAAAAAGATAGTCCGTGAAGGAATATGCAAGGTAGGCAGCGACCGCTGTCCAGAGGCCTTTGCGCGTCGCGTTCTTTCGGCTGCTCTCGCTATTCTGCTTGTATAGGCAACGCAACTGTTCTGGCGACAGCGTCGGCCGCACGGTAGCAGCTGCGGTCTCGGCTAACACGTGCATCATGCCCCTGCCACCCAACATCTTGCAGCAGTTGCCCTTCGCAGACTGCCGAGTGACGCTGGATAGCCGTAGGCAGACTCCACATCAACCGATAATGCCCAAACGGTCCCGAAGCGGGCGGGCTATCGCTCGGTTTCACTAATATTTTCTAAAGTCAGACGTGCATTTGCCCCGCAGTCCAACCTTAACGCTTGACCTCCGTGTAAATGATGAGGATTTTACGCAATGTTTTAAATTCTTGTTTACCAGTGAGGTTTCCGTGGCTCAGCCGCTCTTTTCTCTTGATGGCCAAAGCTTGATTACGCCGCAGTCCTTCAGCAATACGCTTCCCTCACCGAACCGAGATAACGGGGCAGACCATCTGCGAACTGCGGAGGCAGAGTTTGCGATCGTCATCAACATTGCCATGCAACGGTTCTCCGCGGGCGGGAACCTGCCGGATGCCGTCAGGTGGTTGATCGGCCAGCTCCATGAGGTCCGTCATAAATTCGGCGCTGCCGTGTGGCAGAAGCTCATCCCGATCATTCAGGCCCATCCCTCGGCAAAGATCCTCCAGCAATGCCCGTTCACCCGCTGGTCCTTTGACAAACCTCGCGGCTATTCCGGCGATGCCAGTCTCATAGACTTCATTTATGGGCATCCGGCGGTGGCCGAAGAAGTGGCCAGATCCACCCGTCTGGGCCTCGATATCTTCGACTACACGATAAATGCCCCCGGCCCGGTCGCCGTCAGGGAACGTCGCGACATCCTGACCCGCTATGTCGACGAGACCGCTGCGCGAACAGGTCCGGATACCGAGGTACTGGCCATCGCTGCCGGTCACCTGCGGGAAGCGGAGGCATCGAAAGCCCTTGCGGAAGGCCGCCTGAAACGCTGGGTAGCCCTTGATCAGGATCCGGAAAGCATCGGCTCCGTCTCGAGCCAGTTCCATGGAACGTCCGTCGAGCCCATCAATGGATCCGTGCGCGGCTTGCTTGCACGAAAACACCGGATCGGCACGTTCGATCTGATCTACGCGGCAGGATTATACGATTATCTTACGGACAAAGTGGCAATCCGGCTCACGCAGATCTGCATGGAAATGCTGAAGCCCGGCGGCGTCTTCCTGTTTGCCAACTTTTCCGACGAGATGGCCGATGACGGCTACATGGAATCCTACATGAACTGGGAGCTTCTCCAGCGCTCCGAAGCCGACATGTGGCGTATTTCCCATCGCAGTGCGCCGGGAGACACTGACAAGACGGTCTGGTTCGGTGCCAACCGCAACATCATCTACGCTACCATCAGGAAGCAGTCGTAGGTTCCGATGGGTCGGGCGCGTCACAAAATCCGGGACATGTTCACTGACGCTGCAGATCGATGCGGCTCGTCACCACCGATCGGCCCGAGGCAAGGTCGCGATCGACGGTCTGCAGGCGAAGCCCGTTCTGGCCCACCTTCTCGATCATCATGTTTGCGCTCCGATCGCCGTTAGTGACGCGCGCCCAGGTGACATTGAAGTTGAGAGCATCGCCTTTCCTGCTGCCGACAAGCCTGGAGGGCTGGCCCGATGGGCCCGTATAGTTGCCGGTATAACGTTGACCGACAGCCTTTACATTTGCCGAGAAGCTTCTTGTGACGACGGCGAGACCACGGCAGTTGCCGTTCATGGCCACTGTCGTGGCGCTGGCGTCGGATTTCAGATTGCAGGACACGTTGACCTTCATGCCGCCGATCCTGGTCAGGACCATGCCGCTTCCACTCCAGTTACCCTCGAGCGAATTGAGGAAATCCGCCTCGGACGCGTTTGCGCCGGCGGCAAGGCCGGTGAGCGAAAGAAATGCTGCGCATAGAAGAGGACGCATCGGAGCACCCGGGAGTTTTCCTCAGCCGAAAACAGTCAAGGCGAGAAATAGTTCCGTTCTACAGGCGAACTTGCGTTGTTATTCATGCCAGTGATCCGCCACCCATGGCGTCGGGAGAATATAGTGGCGCAGGTAGCGGAACGGTTTCTTGTTGCCGCGCTTGCCGGCGTCGAAGACGCCCCTGATATGATCGAGCCTCGTTTCGGCCCGGCCTTTCGGGCCGAATTTCCCGTCGATGGCATTCTGCGGGTGGAAGCCGCGCGGGAAGAGGACGACGCGGGCGCTGGAGGGCAGGCGCGGAGTGAGGAAATAGTTCAGCGGAAAGGCCCAGTGGCAATCCTGCCGGAAATGCAAGACCCAGCTCCGCGGGAAGAACTTCACGCCACCCGGCGCATTGCGGGTGACGAAGCGCTGTTCATACTGATATTCATCGGCCACTTTCTGCGGGTTGGCCCTGAACTCCTCCTGCAGCGGCAGGAGCTTGCCGACCGGGAAGCGAAAAAGCGAGCTCTGGCCCAGCTTTTCGAAAGGCGTCGTCTGGTTGCGGGCCATGACGACATCCTCAGGCTCTCCAACCTCGAAAAACGCATCGAGGGAGGCGACGATCACCAGGTCGAGGTCCAGATAGAGGACCGGCCCGCTCAGACTTCCAAGCTTCGGTCCCCAAAGCCTTGCCTTCGGCCAGATGCCTCTCGTATTGACAGGCATTTCGACATCCAGAGGCGGCAGATCCTCACACAGGATGCCGGAATGGAGGTCGTCCCGGCAGTCGGTGAAACAGGTAAAGGTGAAGGGCGGCGTGATGTTGCGTTTCACCATCGCAAAGAGACGGTTGATGAAGGTCGGCCCGTATCTCGTGCCCCAATTGATGCAAATTACCTGTCTAACCCCGCCGCTCGCAGCCAAAACATGCGTCATCATAGCTCGCCATTTCCCTGCCCGGATCCGAACCCCTCGCATCCGATGGAGCGGTTCGCAGGCCTGCATCAGATTTTCAGTTGGGAATAACCTGGCGGAAATGCAATCCTGACATCCGAGAGCCCTGGCCTGCCAGACCTCGTGTTTCGGCGGAAACCCACCGAAACCTGCTTTGTAAAATGCCTTGTATTTGAATTTTGCCGGGGTCGGAAGCGGTTTAAAGCGTCGACACAAAAGAAAGCATATCACTTGCGCTTTACCTGCTATCAGCGGGAGCATAAAAGACTGCCGACACTCCGCGTTGCACTTGCCCCGCCAAGCCGAGAGCAGTTTTCTCGCCACGGAGAAAGCTCCGAAAGGTTCATCATGTCCGCCACCGCCCAGCAATCCAACCGCACGCTCGTGGTTGCCACGATCATGCTCGCAACCTTCATGGTGGCGATCGAGGCCACCATCGTGGCGACCGCCATGCCGCGGATCGTCGGCCAGCTCGGCGGCTTCACCTATTACAGCTGGGTCTTTTCAGCCTTCCTGCTGGCGCAGTCGACGACCACCGTCATCTACGGCAAGCTTTCGGATATTTTCGGCCGCAAGCCGGTCTTGATCGGCGGCATCATCGTCTTCCTCGTCGGCTCGCTCTTCTGCGGGCTTGCGTGGTCGATGGCCTCGCTGATCGTCTTCCGCCTGGTGCAGGGGCTGGGTGCCGGGGCGATCCAGCCGGTGACGATGACAATCATCGGCGACCTCTTCAAGCTGGAGGAACGCGGCAAGGTGCAGGGCGTGATGGCGACAGTCTGGGCGACTTCGGCCGTCGTCGGGCCGCTCGCCGGCGGCATCATCGTCGATACGATCTCCTGGGCCTGGATCTTCTGGATCAACCTGCCGATCGGCATCTTCTCGATCATCGCCTTCCTGCTCTTCCTCAAGGAGGACGTGGCGCACAAGGATGCGAAGATCGACTATCTCGGCGCCATCCTGTTTTCGATCGCCATCATCGCGTTTTTGACGATCCTGACGGAGACAGATGCGCCGGCCTGGGTGCTCATTTCACTTGCCGCCGTTTTCGTCGTGACCGGTATCCTATTCGTGCTGCAGGAGAAGCATACGCCGGAACCGATCATTTCGATCGCGCTCTGGAGCCGGCGGCTGGTCGCCACCAGCAATGCCTGCATGCTGCTTGCCGGCATGGCGCTGATCGGCCTTTCGACGATCCTGCCGATGTATGTGCAGGGCGTGCTCGGCCGCTCGCCGATCGTTGCCGGCTTCACGCTCACCATGCTCGTCGTCGGCTGGCCGCTTTCCGTGATGCTTTCCAGCCGGTTCTTCAGGGCATTCGGCATCCGCAATACGTTGCGGGTCGGCAGCTTCATGTTTCCCTTCGGGGCCTTCTTCCTGCTGTTCCTGACGCCGGAAAGCCATCCGGCCGTCGCGGGCGCCGGCTCCTTCTTCATGGGCTTCGGTATGGGACTGATCAACCTCACCAGCATCGCGCTGGTGCAGGACAGCGTGGAGTGGTCGATGCGCGGCAGCGCCACCGCCTCGATCATCTTTGCCCGCAGCCTCGGCAATACGCTGGGTGCCACCGTACTCGGCGCCATCCTCAATGCCGGTATCAACCACTATGCGACGGGGAATGCGGCCAACAGCCTGCGTGAGGCGCTGAACCAGCCGACCGGGCTCTCCGAACTCGCCGCCGATCCGGCAGTGCGCGGCATTTTCGATGCGGCACTACACTGGAGCTTCTGGGGCGTCGTCGTGGTGGCGGTGCTGACCTTTGCGACCACCTGGCTGATCCCGATCGGGCGCGGTGTGAAGGCCGGGGGCGCGGGGAGTGCTGCGAGCGAAGCGGCGTCGCATTAGACCTGATCTTTTTCCCGAAGTGCAAAAATGCAATAACAAAGGAGTGACGCTCGCCCGGGTCATTTACAACAGCTCATTCGTTGGATAAGGCGAATTAGAGCATCAATAAAACCGGGAGCTGAAATACTAATGGTTGTTTCGGGATTTTTCAGACAAAGTCATATTCAAATTTTTATGCTCTCTACGATGTTAGGTCTGTCAGGATGCGTCACAAATAATAATGGCGTTCAGAATTCTGAGGATCATAGTCGAGCTCTAAGTGGAGAGCGGACAAAAATGGGCCAGTCTTACATGCTGAATCCAGACTGCAGCCCAAGAACAATGCCTAATGTAAAACTAATTCAAGCCCCGGAGCACGGATCCGTCGAATTCGTGAAAGAAAATATTTTCGCTAACTATAAGAGTGCCCCTCAAAGCAGATGCAATTCCAGGAAATCTCCCGGAGTATCCGAATACTATACTTCAAAGAGCGGCTATTCTGGAAAAGATATGTATAAGGTGAGAGTGTCCTATGGGGAGGGAACGATCAAGGACGTAACCGTCAACATCAATGTGATCAAGAATTAAAGAGGCCTGAGCATCGGCGATCCCGTAAGTCGTAGCGCCACTCGTCACTTCACGCAGTCTCGGCCGCCTGCGGAATGGACTGCAGCAGCGTCTGGCGGGCCGAGCGGAGGTGGATGCGACAGGCGGCCTGGATCCTGGCCTGATCGCGGGCTTCGAGTGCTGCGATATAATCGAGATGCTCGTGGATCGCCCGCTCGTTGCGTTCGCGGGCCGCCGTCTTGTTCCACTGATAGTGATAGTGAAAGATGATGGCGATCGCGTCATAGAAATCGGCGATGAAACGGTTCTTCGAGGCGCGGTGGATCAAGAGGTGGAAGCGCTCGTCGAGGACTGAGAATTCCTTGAAGCGGTTGTTGATGTCCGAGAGCATGGAGAGGTGCTCTTCCTTGATGGTCGCAAGGGCAGCCCAGGCCTGATGGTCAGCAGGAAGCTTGCCGAACTCGGCGGCCGAATGCAGCTCGAACATTTCGCGCACATCGGCAAGTTCCAGCGCAAATTCACGGGTAAAGCCCTTCAGCGTCCAATGGCTGTTCGGCCGTTTTTCGATCAGGCCGAAGCGCGAGAAGCGGATCAGGAATTCGCGCACGCTGGTCGTGCCCGTGCCGATCTCGCGGGCAAGCTCCAGCTCGTTGATCTGCATGCCCGGGGCAGCCTCATCGGAGAGGATGCGCTGCATGAAGCTGCGCTCGATGATGTCGTGCAGCGAATCCGTTTCCTCCGAGGGGAAGAAGTCGCGGTCGACAGGCTGGCGCAGCACGATCTTCTGGCGCTTGTTCCAGCGGATGATGCCCTCATCGCTGAGGCGGGTCAGGATGGCGCGCGCGGTGCTGCGGCTGACGCCGAGCTGGGCGGCGATTTCCGGCTCCGAAGGCAGCGCCGTGTCCATGCGCAATGCTGCCGCATATCGGTTATAGGCTTCCTTGAAGACTGTATTCTGCCGTGCCATCAGACCCCGCTTTCCGCTCAAACCCGACGGCTCTGGCGACACGGCGATAGTGCCCGCCGCCAAGAACGGGCACAGCCGGACCAGGAGCCTCTTCAGGCGACCTTTATCTTATTTTCGGTCGCATGCGGCTGTTTGCCTCCCTCGTCCACAGGATCAATATTCCCGTTGACTTGAAAATGTTTATTGTAGATAAAAAACAAAATCAATGCGCATTCGTCGATGTAACAGGCGCAGAAGCGAACGTTTCGTCAGGGAGATGAAATTGGACAGACAGCCTTGGATCATCCTGTCGGCCGGAGACAATGTCGCGGTCGCAACGGCCCCGATTGCCGAAGGAGCGACCGTTGCCGGCGTTACGACGCGCCAGAAGATCGACCCCGGCCACAAGGTCGCCATATCGGACATTCCGATCGGCACAGCGGTCGTGAAATACGGCCAGGCGATCGGCCGCACCACGGCTGATGTGAAAGCCGGCGACCACGTTCACAGCCACAATCTGCATTTCGAAAACGACCGCCTCGCGGCGACCGCCAATTCAGCGCCTGAAGAAGCAAGTGCTGAGGACAGGGCGCGGACCTTCATGGGTTACCGCCGCGCCGACGGCCGGGCGGCGACGCGCAACTATATCGGCATCATTGCCAGCGTGAACTGTTCCACCACGGTCTGCCGGGCAATTGCCGACGAGGCCAACCGCACCATCCTGCCGCACTATGACGGCATCGACGGCTTCGTGCCGATCGTCCACGACCAGGGCTGCGGCATGAGCTCGACGGGTGACGGCATGAACGTGCTGCACCGGACACTTGCCGGCTATACGCGCCATGTGAATTTCGGCGGCGTGCTGATGATCGGCCTCGGCTGCGAGGTCAACCAGCTCACCCTTTACGGCCAGAGTGGCGCGGGCGCCTCCAAGCGGCATTTCAACATTCAGGACGCAGGCGGGTCCCGCCGCGCGGTCGAGCGCGCGATGGGCGTGCTGCGCGAAATCGCCGCCGATGTTGGCCGTGAGAAACGCGTGCCGATGTCGATCGGCGAGATCATCATCGGTCTGCAATGCGGTGGCTCGGACGGTTTTTCGGGCATCACCGCCAATCCGGCGCTTGGTGTTGCTGCCGACCTCCTGGCGGCTGCCGGCGGTACGGCGATCCTTTCGGAAACCTCCGAGATCTACGGTGCCGAGCATTTGCTGCGCAGCCGCGCCGTCAGCGACGATGTCGCTAAAAAGCTCGATGAGAAGATTGCCTGGTGGGAAGACTATGTCGCCCTGCACGGTGCCTCGCTCGACAACAATCCGTCTCCGGGCAACAAGCGCGGCGGCCTGACGACCATTCTCGAAAAGTCGCTCGGCGCCGTCGCCAAGGGTGGCCGCTCGCCGCTGACCGCCGTCTATGGTTATGCCGAGCGCGTCACCGCCCCCGGCCTCGTCTTCATGGACACGCCCGGCTACGATCCGGTTTCAGCCACCGGCCAGGTTGCCGGCGGCGCGAACATGATCGCGTTCACGACCGGTCGCGGCAGCTGCTTCGGCTGTCGTCCCGCGCCCTCCCTGAAGCTCGCCAGCAATTCCGCGCTCTATACCTCGATGGAAGAGGATATGGATATCGACTGCGGCTCGATCGTTACGGGTGACGCGACGATCAGCGGCAAGGGCCGCGAGATCTTTGAACTGATCGTCGATACGGCCTCCGGCAAGAAGACGAAAAGTGAGATTTTCGGCTACGGCGACAATGAATTCGTCCCGTGGCATCTCGGAGCGACGCTCTGAATAATATTTATTGATTTCAGGTCTTCACGAGGAGGAATGATGAAGACGAGGAGAATTGGCAAGACGGCGCTGGAGGTGACCGAAATCAGCTTCGGCGCCGCTGCCCTCGGCGGCCTTTACCGCGCCTGCCCGCGTGAGCAGGCAATGGAAACGCTGGAAACGGCATGGGATCACGGCATCCGCTATTATGATGTGGCGCCGTGGTATGGCCTCGGACTTGCCGAACGACGCGTCGGGGATTTCCTGCGTGACAAGCCGGAAAACGATTATGTTCTGTCCACCAAGGTCGGTCGTCTGTTGCGCCCGGTGCCGACAGGCACGGTTCCCGACTACAGCTATGTCGATCCGCTCTCCTTCGATGCCGATTACGATTATTCCTATGACGGCATCATGCGCTCGGTCGAATTCAGCTATGCGCGCCTCGGCCTGAACCGCATCGATATCCTCTTCGTTCATGACATCGGCGCCTATACGCATGGTGCGGCCAGGAATGCCGTGCATCTGAAGAATTTCCTCGATAGCGGCGTCAAGGCGCTGGAGCAGCTGAAATCCTCGGGCGCGATCAAGGCTTTCGGCCTCGGCGTCAACGAGGTGCCTGTCTGCCTCGACGTGATGCGCAACGCCGATATCGACACGATCCTGATGGCCGGCCGCTACACCCTGCTCGACCGTTCGGCCGTTGCCGAACTGATCCCGCTCTGCCGGCAGAAGGGAACCTCGTTCGTCGTCGGCGGCGTCTTCAATTCCGGCATCCTCGCGACCGGCCCGGTGCCGGGCTCGCATTTCGACTATATGCCGGCGAGCGATGAAGTGCTCGCCAAGGTGGGCGCAATGGAAGAGGTGGCCAAGCGCCACCGCGTACCGCTGGCAGCCCCTGCCCTGCAGTTTCCGCTGCACGACCCGGTCGTCTCCTCGGTGCTGATCGGCACCGCGCGCCCGTCGAGCCTGACGCGCAACATGGAAAATTTCGAGCCGCGGCTTCCTGCCGACATCTATCCCGAATTCGAACCCTATACGCTTGTCGCCGCGCCGCTCGGCGAAGAGGCCGTGCGGGTCTGAGGAGACACCATGCTTAAAGGTATTCACCCGCTTCTCGGCCCCGATCTGCTCTATGCGCTGAAGAGCATGGGGCATGGCGACGATATCGTCATTGTCGATGCCAATTTCCCTGCAAGCAGCATGGGGCCCGACGTCATCCGGGCCGATGGCGTCAGCGCCACTGCCATGGCCGAGGCGATCCTCACCCATATGCCGCTCGATACGTTCGTGCCGCGATCGGCATGGCGGATGGAGGTGGTCGGCGATCCCAAGGCGGTGCCGGAGGTTTGCGCCGAATTCCAGGAGATCGTCACCCGGCGCGCCGGCGATTTTTCCATCGCATCCGTCGAACGCTTCGCCTTCTACGAGATGGCACGGAAGGCGGCCTATATTGTCGCGACCACCGAGTTCCGGCTCTACGGCAACCTGATTTTGAAGAAGGGCGTCGTGCACCCGCACGAGGTGCAATTCGACTGAGGACCGTATTTTAGGTTCTTATGTATTGGAAACGAAAACAATTGCTTGGCAGACAATTTAGCGGGTAAAAAAGCGAAATCGGCACACTTGCAATTTGCTTTCGCCTCGGCTAGCTTCACATCGTAAATGTTTTTTATCGATAAAAATCGTCCGCCTGCGTTCAGCGGTCCGGTTTCATTGGAGGAGAACGCACCCTGAGAGGAGAACCCTTATGAATATCGTGAAATCCATTCTGTCTCGCCGCGCCTTTACGGCACTTGCAGGCGCCGCTGTCATTGCAACGGCAATGCCGGCCGCGTCCTTTGCCGCCGAGGTAACGATCCCGATCATCGTCAAGGACACGACGTCCTTCTACTGGCAGATCGTTCTGGCCGGCGCACGCAAGGCCGGCAAGGATCTCGGCGTCAACGTGCCGGAACTCGGCGCCCAGGCTGAATCCGACATCAACGGTCAGATCAGCATTCTCGAGAATGCCGTTGCCGGCAAGCCGGCCGCCATCGTCATCTCGCCGACCGAGTTCAAGGCACTCGGCAAGCCGATCGATGAAGCCGCCAAGTCGGTTCCGATCATCGGCATCGACTCCGGCGCCGACTCCAAGGCATTCAAGTCGTTCCTGACGACCGACAACGTCCAGGGCGGCCGTATCGCCGCTGACGGCCTTGCCGCCGCCATCAAAGGCGCCACCGGCAAGGAAGAGGGCGAAATCGTCATCCTGACGAACCTTCCGGGCGTTGGCTCGCTGGAACAGCGCCGCGAAGGCTTCCTGGATCAGATCAAGACCAAGCATCCCGGCCTGAAGGTGATTGCCGACAAGTACGGCGATGGCCAGGCAACGACCGGTCTCAACATGATGACCGACCTGATCACGGCAAACCCGAAGCTCGTCGGCGTCTTCGCCTCGAACCTGATCATGGCGCAGGGTGTGGGCCAGGCGATCGCCGAAAACAAGCTCGGCGACAAGATCAAGGTCATCGGCTTCGACAGCGACGACAAGACGGTCGGCTTCCTCAAGGATGGTGCGATCGCCGGCCTCGTCGTTCAGGACCCCTATCGCATGGGCTATGACGGCGTGAAGACCGCTCTTGCCGTCTCCAAGGGCGAGAAGGTCGAGCAGAACGTCGACACCGGCGCAAACCTCGTCACCAAGGCGAACATGGCCGAGCCGAAGATCGACGCGCTCCTGAACCCGAAGATCAAGTAAAAACGACAGGCGGCCGCGCCGGCTTCAAAAGCCGGCGCGGCCTTTCTCATCCGTGGTATGGTTCACCAGGGATGGAGCAGACGTGACAAGAGGAGGAGAGGTCCATGGTCGGACTGGAAGAGGTCAGTCATCGCCACGATGACAGCGCCACGCTGAAAGAAGCCAATCGAATTCCCGCCGGATCGCCTATCCTCGAACTGAAAGGCCTGCAGAAGAATTACGGTCACGTGCAGGCGCTGAAACCGGCGACGCTGACCTTCCTTGCCGGTGAAATCCACGCCATCGTCGGCGAAAACGGCGCCGGCAAATCCACCCTCATCAAGTTGCTCACCGGCGTCATCACCCGCACGGCAGGCGAGGTGCTGTGGTGCGGCCATCCGGTGGGACTGTCGACGCCGAACGAGGCAATCGCCCGCGGCATCAACGCCGTTCATCAGGAAGTCGTGCTCTGCCGGCACCTGACCGTGGCCGCCAATCTCTTCCTCGGCGACGAGGTCAACCGTTATGGGCTGATGCGCAGGAAGCAGATGGAGAAGATGGCGCAGTCCGTCCTCGACGATCTCGGCTTCGGCCTGCCGGCCGGTGCGCTTCTGAGCTCGTTGACGATCGGTCAGCAGCAGCTCGTCGCCACCGCGCGCGCGGCCATGCGCGGCACGCAGTTCCTGATCTTCGATGAGCCGACCGCCTACCTCACCCGCCAGGAATCCGCACAGCTCTTCAAGCTGATCCGCCGCCTGCAGAGTGAAGGCGTCACCATCGTTTATATCAGCCACCGCATGGAAGAGGTCTTCGAACTCGCCGACCGTGTCTCGGTGCTTCGCGACGGCACGCATGTCGGTACGCGCCTGATCGGCGAGACCAACGAGGCCGAGCTGATCGCGCTGATGATCAACCGCTCGATCGAGCAGATCTACCACAAGGAAGACATTCCGACCGGCGAGACAATCCTCGACGTCAGGGGACTTACAGGCCCGGGCTTCGAGGAAGTGACGCTCTCCGTCAAGGCAGGACAGATCGTCGGGCTGTATGGCCTGATCGGCGCCGGGCGCAGCGAATTCGCGCTCGGGCTTTATGGTCGCCAACCGACAAGTGCGGGCGAAATCCACTGGATGGGCAAGCGCGTCGACATCAAGAACGAACGCACCGCGATGGAGCTCGGTATTGCGCTGGCGCCCGAAAGCCGGCGCGACCAGGGGCTTTGCCTCAACCTGCCGATCGGCCTCAATATCAACCTGCCGGTATTCGGACGCCTCAGCAACGGCCCGGTCATCAATCACGCACGCGAATCGACGAATGCCGACAAGCAGATCCGCGATCTCAGCATCAAGACGCCGAGCCGGCGTGTTCCGGCCTCCAGCATGTCGGGCGGCAATCAGCAGAAGATCGTGATCGGCAAGTGGCTGAGCCACGGCGCCCGGCTTTTCATTTTCGACGAGCCGACTGTCGGCGTCGACGTCGGTACCAAGGCGGAAATCTACCGGCTCTTCGCCAAGCTGCTGAAGGAGGGGGCAGGCATCATCCTGATCTCCTCCTACCTGCCCGAGGTCTACGAACTGGCCGACCGGCTGCACGTCTTCCGCAGCGGCAAGCTCGTTGCAAGCCATGATTTCCACGCGGCGACGCATGAAGAAGTGCTCAGCGAAGCGATCGGCGTCTGAGCCAAAAGAATAAGAGGGAGAAAATTCATGACTGTCACCCCCACCGAAATTGTCGCGCCGCCGCCGCGCCGGAAGATGAACATTCTGTTCGGCCTGACACTGATCGGGTTGCTGATCTTCCTCTGGGTCGTGCTCGGCTTCGTCACCGAGAGCTTCTGGACGCCGCTCAACATCTCCAACCTGCTGCGCCAAGGTGCGATGACGGCGATCCTGGCGCTCGGCCAGACCTTCGTCATTATCACCGCCGGCATCGACCTTTCCGTCGGCGCAATCGTCGGTTTCTGCACCGTCATCATCGCCTGGCTCTTACAGGCGGGTGTGCCGCTCTGGGCGGCAATCTTGCTGACGCTGGCAATCGGTGTCGCGATCGGCTCCTTCCATGGCTTCGGCATCGTGCATATGGGCCTGCCGCCCTTCATCATCACGCTTGCGACGCTGACATCGCTGCGCGGCATCGGCCTCTTGATCACCAACGGCTCGACGATCAGCATCACGGACGAGGGTTTCAGCAATTTCGCCCGCGCCGATTTCCTTGGCGTTCCGAGCCTGTTCTGGATGGTCATCCTGGTGGCGATCCCCTCCTTCGTCTTCCTGCATCTGAGCCGCTGGGGCCGCTACCTCTTCGCGGTCGGTTCGAATGCCGAAGCGGCGCGCCTTTCCGGCGTCAACGTCAAGGGGATGATCTACCTCGCCTACATCCTGTCGGCTTCGTTTGCGGCCTTCGTCGGCGTGCTGCTCGCCTCGCGTATCGCAATCGGCAACGCGACACAGGCCGACGGCTGGGAACTGCAGGCGATCGCTTCCTCCGTCATCGGCGGCACGTCTCTCTTCGGTGCCGTCGGCTCCGTGCATGGTCCGCTGATCGGTGCGTTCATTCTGGCGACCATCAACAACGGCGCAAACCTTCTGAACGTCAACTCGTTCTGGCAGCGCATCATCACCGGCCTGCTGATCATCGTCATCGTCTACTTCGATCAGCTTCGCCGGCGCCGGGCGGGCTGAGCGAAATACAAAACAAAGCCGGCCCGAGGGCCGGCTTTCTTCATTTCAGCAATGCGAGAACCGTCATGAAAGCAGTCCTTTGCCGCGAACCCGGCGTCCTCGATCTCATCGAGCGCCCCTCCCCCGAAAAACCTGTTGCCGGCTGGGTACGGCTCGCCGTCAGCCATGTCGGCATCTGCGGCACGGATTACCATATCTTCGAAGGCAAGCACCCGTTCCTCGAATATCCGCGCGTAATGGGACACGAGATCTCGGCGACCGTGCTCGAAGCAGGCGACGGCGTGGCGATGGCGACGGGCACACCTGTGATCGTCAATCCTTACCTTTCCTGCGGTAGCTGTGTCGCCTGCCGGCAGGGCAAGCCGAACTGCTGCACCAATATCAAGGTTCTCGGAGTTCACACCGACGGCGCCTTCTGCGAGGAGATCGTGGTGCCTGCGGGCAATCTCTATGCCGCCAAGGGCCTCAGCCTGGAGGCTGCCGCGACCGTCGAATTCCTCGCAATCGGCGCGCATGCTGTACGCCGCTCCATGGCGGCGGAAGGTTCCCGCTCCCTCGTTATCGGCGCAGGCCCGATCGGCCTTGGTGCGGCAATCTTCTCGCGTATTGCCGGTCATGATGTGACATTGCTCGATACGAGTGCGGAACGGCTGCAGATGGCCTCCGAGCGCTTCGGCTTCACGTCAGGCATCGTCGCCAATGATGGGACCACAGATGCCGTGAAAGCCAGGACGGACGGCGATGGTTTTGATGTCGTCTTCGACGCGACAGGCTTCGGGCCGTCGATAGAGAAGGCTTTCAGCTTTGTCGCCCATGGCGGCGCGCTGGTGCTCGTCAGTGTCGTGAAAGACGATATCCGCTTCTCCGACCCGGAGTTTCACAAGCGGGAGATGATGGTCATCGGCAGCCGCAATGCAACGCGCGTCGACTTCGAACATGTCGCGGATTCGATCGCCAAGGGCCTCGTTCCGGTCGACAAGCTGATCACGCATCGCACGACGCTTGCCGACGCGCCGCGCGACCTTGCCCGCTGGGCGCATGAGAAGAGCGGCCTCATCAAAGCCGTGATCAAGGTTGCCGCTTAAGCAGCGTCGATTGCCGCGCGCATCTGCCTGACGACCTCGACATCCGTGCGGTTCGAGGTCGGCACATCGAAGCCGAAGGAGACGGCGCGCGGATCGGCGCTGGCAACGGCGGAGCTGCAGGAGCCGTGGATCTCGTGCGCACCCGTTGCCCGCAGAATCTCGACGGCATTAGCCGGACGCACGCCGCTGCCCGGCATGATGGAGATGCGACCTGCCGCCTTGGCGGCGATGCGCTTCAGCGTTTCGAGCCCATCCATTGCCTTCGGTACGCAGCCTGACGTGAGGATGCGCTCGCAGCCGAGTTCGACCGCCTGCTCCAGTGCCGCATCCGGATCGGGCACGAGATCGAAAGCGCGATGCAGGGTCGAGCCGAGGCCGGCGGCATGCGCCTTCAAGCGATGAATGAGCGGCATGTCGAGCGTGCCGTCCGACCGGTTGGCGCCAATGACGACGCCGGCGAGGCCGACGGCCCTGACGGCATCGATATCGGCCAGCATCGCCTTTTCATCCGTGGCATCGAAGATGAAGGGACCGGCGTGAGGGCGGATCATCGCATAGACCGGGATCGGTGCTTCGGCGGCAATTCGCATCAGGCTCGGCAGCGGCGTCAGTCCGCCAAGTTCCAGCGCCGAGCAGAGCTCGATGCGGCCGGCACCACCCTCGATCGCCGCCGCAAGGCCTTGAGCGCTATCGACGCATACTTCCAGCAAAACCGTCATCGTCCGAATCCCTCTTCTTCCGCCGCAGCTTATTTATGCGAAGGCGGCATCTTTCGCGACAGGTCCCGGGACGATTTTTGCAGCAGTCGCGATCAGCAGGTCGCAAGCGTCAGCGGCCGCTTTCCGATGATTGAAGGCCACGTGGTAGGACATGGGCATCGGCTCGGCGAGTTCGACGATGCGCACTCGGTCGGCAATCGGCATGGCGCTGACGCGGCCGAGGAAGGAGACGTAGCCGTGATTGGCGACGAGATCGACGATGACAGGCAGCGAATCCGCCGCGGTGATATCCCGGTCGCGGAGGCGGCGATGCAGGGTACGGTCATAGCCGAAGGTCATGGCGGCATGGCCGATGCCGGTGCGCGGGCTCGGCGTGCAGATCGGATGACTGGCGACAAGCTCCGTGGCAGTTGCTCCCATGCTGTCGAGCGGAGCGATCGCCACCATGTCGGTGCGCAGCAATTCGCGATGACGGAAGCTTTCCAGGCCGAAGACGGAATCGAGGATCGCGACATCGATGCGCCCGGATTTCAGCGCCTCGCGCAGATCGTCCGCGGTCATCGAGACCAGCGATAAGGCATTCTTGTTGCGGCCGGTATTCCACTCGGCGACGAGGCTGCCCAGGCAACGTGCAACCCAGCTTTCCGAGCCCGTGGGGATGATGGCGCCGATGCGCAGCGAGCGGGCGGTGCGCTGGTAGCGTTCGTCGGCCGCGGATTTCAGTTCGTTCCAGGCAAGGCTGATGGTCGAAAAGACCGCATAAGCAAAGCGGCCCTCCTCCGTCAGCGCAGAGCCTTGTGCCTGACGTTCGAAGAGTCGGTCTCCGAAGAATTTCTCAAGATTGGCGATCTGCAAGGAAAGCTGCGGCTGACCAAGACGAAGGCGGCGTGCTGCCCTATTGATGCTGCCTTGATCGGCAACCTCCAGATAACGCTCCATGGTGACGAGCTTGACGGGGATGCGGGCGGCCCATTGTCCGTAAGCTTCCGGTTCACGATGACCGAGCCTGTCTCCAAGCTGCCCTATTGCAGCAAGGATCGGCGCCAATCCCTCCAGGACTCTGCCTCCGGCAAGCAGAATGACCAGTTCGCCCGAGGAACGCTCCGCGAGCTTCAAGGCAAGCTCCGTCTCCAGATTGTCGATCGCCGCCGACACGGTCGAGACGGAGACGTTGAAGCGGCGCGCCGTCTCGCGCATGGAGCCGGAAGAAAGAACGTGACTTGCGATGAAGAGGGCGCCGAGATGCAAGGCTTTCTCCGGAAACTACTGAAAAGGCGGAGGATATGACGTGTTCGTGAAAAAAGATATCCCTGCCCGCGAAGGTGCAGGCTATCGTTCACCCATAGAAATCCAGGCGGCGAAAAGAACCGATCAAAAGCACCGGAACATCGTGGAAACACGCAAGGGGACAAAAACAAATCGCGCCGGCCTTGGAAAAGGGAATGCAATTCCGCGCAACGGTCTGCATTCGCCGCCATAATCGCGCCGCGAGAGCGAATACTGGAGGGGGCTGCTTCGATTTTCGGGCATCGATTTTTCGGGCATGCACACTATTTCCATGACGCACGTATTTCCGGCATGATGGCCTGATGGCTGACCATGCCGGCTGGTTTTATGCGCGCAGGCTTCGCGTCCGGGGCTTTCGCGACGTTTAACGGTGTTCAACCAAGGGGATAATCATGCTGAAGAAATTCGCACTTGCCGTTTCGCTTGCCGCCTTTGCGGCCGGCGCGGCCCACGCCGCAGACGTCGTCGTTTCATCGAAGATCGACACCGAAGGCACGCTGCTCGGCAACGTCATCGCGCTCGCGCTGGAAGCCAACGGAATCAAGACGCAGGACCGCATCGCGCTCGGCGCGACGCCCGTCGTGCGCAAGGCGATCACTGCTGGCGAAATCGACATCTACCCGGAATATACCGGCAATGCCGGCTTCTTCTTCAACAAGGCCGATGACGCAGCCTGGAAGAACCTCGAGCAGGGTTACCAGGAAGCCAAGAAGCTCGACTACGACGCCAACAAGATCGTCTGGCTGACGCCTTCGCCGGCCAACAACACCTGGGCGCTTGCCGTGCGCAACGATGTTGCCGGCCCGAACAACCTCAAGAGCATGTCCGATTTCGGCAAGTGGGTTTCGGGCGGCGGGGCCGCCAAGCTTGCAGCTTCGGCTGAATTCGTGAATTCGGCCGGCGCGCTGCCCGCCTTCCAGACCACCTATGGCTTCACGTTGAAGCCGGATCAGGAAGTCGTGCTTTCGGGTGGCGATACGGCCGCGACGATCAAGGCTGCGGCCGACCAGACCAACGGCGTCAACACCGCCATGGTCTACGGTACGGATGGTGCAATCCAGGCTGCCGAGCTGACGGTTCTCGAAGACGACAAGGGCGTGCAGCAGGTCTATGCACCGACCCCGATCATCCGCGAGGCCGTGCTGCAGGCAAACCCGAAGATCCAGGAAATTCTTGCTCCGATCTTCCAGAGCCTGACGGCAGACGAGTTGCGCAAGCTCAATGCCAAGATCCAGGTCGATGGCGAACCGGCGAAGTCCGTTGCCGAAGCCTACCTGAAGGAAAAAGGCTTCCTGAAATAATTGGCTGATGCGCCCCGCCTGTTCAGGGCGGGGCTTTCTCCCACAGGGTAGGATCGATGGAAGAAACCTTAGCGGTCCGCAAACTGGACCGGCTCGGCGTGGTACTCGTGGCAGGCGGCATTCTGGCAACGGCGCTTCTGCCCTTCATCTATGTGAAGGCAAACCGCATCGCCGCCGGCAAGCCGATGCTCTTGACGCAACTTCTTCCGCAACCTTCCGTCGTCATCCTGCTGGTGCTGCTGATTGCCACAGCATTGGCAACTCTCTTCCTGCGCAATGCTTTCACCCGGCTCGCCCTCGGCACGCTCTGTCTTGCGGCGCTGATCGCCGCCATTGGTCTCACCGCAACGGCTGCCACCCCGCCCGGCAGTACGGTGGCACGCATGACGCCCGGCGGCAGTTTCTGGGTGCTCTTCGGGGTGATCGGCCTCATCATCTCCGACGCGCTAGTGAAGATCCGGCTGACGCCCTGGATGCGTGTCGCTGTGCTTGCCGCCTATACGGCGCTTCTCGGCCTCTGCCTCTCCTCCGGCCTGCTCGATAGCCTGTCGATCCTCCGGGAATTCTCCACGCGCTCGGCGCAGTTCTGGACGGAGGCCTATTCCCATCTGCTTCTGGCCTTCGGATCGCTTGCGGTGGCGATCGTGCTTGGACTGCCGCTTGGCATCCTCTGTTTCTGGGTGCCCAAGCTGCGCGCCATCGTGCTGCAGACGCTAAGTCTGATTCAGACCATTCCAAGCCTTGCGCTATTCGGCATATTGATGCTGCCGCTCGGCTATCTCGCGACGCATGTGCCGCTCGCGGCCGAAATCGGCATTCGCGGGATCGGCACGGCGCCGGCGCTGATCGCGCTCGTGCTCTATTCGCTGCTGCCGATCGTCGCCAATACGGTCGTCGGCCTCGAAGGCGTCGATCCCTCGGTGCGCGATGCGGCGGCCGGCATGGGGCTGACGCGCCGACAGATCCTCACCGGAATCGACCTGCCGCTTGCCTTCCCCGTCATCCTCACCGGCATCCGTATCGTGCTGGTGCAGGCAATCGGCATGGTGACGATCGCCGCCCTGATCGGCGGTGGCGGCTTCGGCATCTTCATCTTCCAGGGGCTTGGCCAGACGGCCATGGACCTCGTTCTGCTCGGCGCCGTGCCGACCGTTTTCTTCGCCTTCTCCTCGGCCGTCATCCTCGATGCGGTCATCGAAAGCATCCAGGGGCCAGCTGCATGAGCAAGATCGAGATCAGGAACGTCACGAAGCGCTACGGCGCGGCCACCGTCGTCGATGATGTCTCCATGAGCGTCGAGAAGGGCTCGATCACCGTCATCGTCGGCACATCGGGCTCCGGCAAATCGACGCTGATGCGGATGATCAACCGGCTGGTGCCGATCACCGAAGGTGAGATTCTGGTCAATGGGCAGAATATCATGGACGTGCCGGCGACAGAGCTTCGCCGCAAGATCGGCTATGCGATCCAGGGACACGGCCTCTTTCCGCACCGGACGGTGGCGCAGAATATCGCGACCGTGCCGCAACTGCTCGGCTGGGACGCAACCCGGACCGACAAACGCGTGAGGGAACTGCTCGGCCTCTTCAATCTCGATCCGGCAGCCTTCGCGGAGAAATATCCGCATCAGCTGTCTGGCGGTCAGCAGCAGCGCGTCGGCGTTGCCCGGGCGCTCGCGGCCGAACCGGAACTGCTGCTGATGGACGAGCCCTTCGGCGCGCTCGATCCCGTCATTCGCGGCAAGGCGCAGGACGATCTGCTGGCGATCCAGAAGCAGTTCGGCACGACGGTCGTGCTCGTCACCCATGACATGGACGAGGCCTTCCATCTCGGCAACCAGATCGCCGTGATGAGCGGCGGCAAACTCCTGCAGTGCTCGACGCCGGAGAAGATCCTGACAGAGCCTGCAGACCCCTTCGTGCAGCAATTGACCGGCACATCCGACCGGGCGCTGAAGCTGATGTCGCTGACACCGCTGAAGGACAGTATGGAGCCAGCCAAGCCGGGCCTGCCCTATTCGCTGGCGCAGTCGCTCAGCCTTCGCGATGCGCTTGCCGAAATGATCTGGCAGGGCGTGGATGAGGCAGCCGTGCAGAATGCCGACAAGACGGCTGTCGGTTCGATTTCGATGGAGCGGCTCATCGAACTGGGCCGCAAGGCATGAAGTTTCTCCTCGCCAATCTGTTTCGCGCGCTGGCGCTGGTGATCCTGCTCATCCTGATCTTCAGGACGGAGTGGCTCTCCTTCATGCTGGTGCCGCTGACCAACAACAATGCGCCGCCGGTCTATATGCAGAACAGCCTCGCTTCACTGGCGCTCGGCCATCTGGAGCTGGTCTTCGTTTCGATTATCGGCAGCGCGGTGCTTGCCGTTCTCGGCGGTATTTTCGTTACCCGGCCAAGCGGCGCCGACTTCTTGCCTTTGTCACGCGCCATCGCCAATGCCGGCCAGACCTTTCCGCCTGTCGCGGTGCTGGCGCTTGCCGTTCCCGCTACCGGCTTCGGTGCTGCGCCGACGCTGATCGCACTCTTTCTCTACGGCCTGCTGCCGATCTTCGAAAATACGGTCGCAGGCCTCAAGCAAGTGTCACCGCAGGTACTGGATGCAGCAGACGGAATGGGCATGAACGGGACGCAGCGCCTCTTCCAGGTCGAGCTGCCCCTCGCCCTTCCGCTGATCCTCGAGGGGCTGAAGGTCGCAACCGTCATCAATATCGGCACGGCGACGATCGGCTCGACGGTTGCGGCAAAGGGTCTCGGCGAAGTGATCATTGCCGGTCTGATTTCCGACAATACCGCCTTCATTCTGCAGGGCGGCCTGATCGTCGGCCTGATGGCGGTGCTGATCTATGATGTCGTCGGCATGCTCGAAGGCGCGATCACGCGCAGAATGGGCTTGCGTCCGGCTTGAGAGGACGGCTACCAAGGCTGCCTAGGGCACGTTCGTTTTCTTCGAATCACGAAAGTGCTCTATCTGCTCGTTTTTACGCAATTCCGAACGCATAACCGCTGCACGCTTCTGATGGAATTGCTCTGGATATCAGCGATTGGGAGACCGCCTTGGCCAAGATGATCCATTCCATGATCCGCGTTCTGGACGAGGCGCGCTCGGTCGAATTCTACAGCAAGGTCTTCGGGCTCAAGATTGCCGACCGTGTCGATTTCGAGACTTTCACGCTGATCTACATGAGCAATGACGAGAGCGGTTTCGAGCTGGAACTGACGGTCAACAAGGGCCGTATCGAGCCCTACAATCTCGGCGATGCCTACGGCCATCTCGCCGTCTCCGTTCAGGAAGTGGAGGTCGAGCACAAGCGGCTGACCGATCTCGGCCTCAATCCCGGCAAGCTCGTGGAACTCAACCGCGACGGCAAGCTGTTCGGGCTGTTCTTCTTCATTACCGATCCCGACGGCTACAAGATCGAAGTGCTTCAGCGCCACGGTCGTTTTCAATAAAATACAAGAGGCTGACATGATTGGGAGGAGAGACCTTCATAACGGCTGGACGCTTTCCTGTAACGATACAGGAAGAACCAGTCTGCCGGCGTCCATTCCGGCAACGGTGCCCGGCTGCGTGCATCTCGACCTGCTGACAAACCGGCTTATCCCCGATCCCTATCTCGATATCAACGAGATCACCAATGACTGGATCGGCAAGACGGAATGGGTCTACCAGCTCAATTTCGAAGCCGCGGCCGATGCCATCAAGATGCAGGAACTGGTCTTCGACGGCATCGATACGATCGCGACGATCCAACTGAACGGCGAGGAGATCGGCCGCACCTTCAACATGCACCGCACCTATCGCTTCGACGTTTCGTCTCTCCTGCGGTCGGGCACGAACGAACTCAGTGTCACCTTCCATTCCGCCTATGCCTACGGTGCGGAAATGGAGAAGCACTACGGCTACCGCCCAAACAACTATCCGGGGCCGGGCAACCTGATGCGCAAGATGGCCTGCAATTTCGGCTGGGACTGGGGCCCGACGCTTGTGACGGCTGGCCTCTGGAAGCCGGTGCGGCTGGAGAGCTGGGATCGGGTGCGGCTTGGCGAAACCCGCGTCTCGGCAACGCTTGCCGGCGGCGATGGGCTGGTCAAGGTTCATGCGCGGCTGGCAAGACATGGCGAGACCGGACTGACCAAGCTGACGGCCGAGATCGGCGGCGTGACGCAGACGGTCACGATCGACACAGATGCGGATGAGGTTTCGTTCGAGGTGCGCGTGCCCTCGCCGCAGCTATGGTGGCCGCACCATCTCGGCGCGCAGCCACTCTATCCGCTGGAGATCCGGCTGGAGGACGAGAGCGGCGATATACTCGACAGCTATTACAAGCAGATCGGCTTCCGCTCGCTGCGGCTCGATACGTCACCGGACGCACATGGCTCTGCCTTCACCTTCATCATCAACGACGTGCCGATCTTTGCCTGCGGCGCCAACTGGATTCCGGACGATTGCTTTCCCTCGCGCGTGACGGCGGAGCGCTATGCGGCGCGGATCGACGAGGCGAAGGCCGCCAATATCAATCTGCTGCGCGTCTGGGGCGGCGGCATCTTCGAGCGGGACGAATTCTACGAGGCCTGCGACCGGGCCGGCATGCTCGTCTGGCAGGATTTCCTCTTTGCCTGCGCGTCCTATCCGGAGGAAGAGCCGTTGCGTAGCGAGGTGATTGCCGAGGTGCGAGACAATGTCGTGCGGCTGATGCCGCATGCTTCGCTCATCATCTGGAACGGCAATAACGAGAATATCTGGGGTTTTGACGAGTGGGGCTGGAGGCCGATCATCAAGGACGGCGTCAGCTGGGGGCTCGGCTATTATCTCGATGTCCTGCCAAAGCTCTGCGCGGAACTCGATCCTGACCGGCCCTACTATCCTGGCAGCCCCTATTCGGGCTCCATGGATATCGAGCCGAATGACGACCGGCATGGCTGCAAGCATATCTGGGACGTGTGGAACGACGTCGGTTACGAGGTCTACCGCAATTACATCCCGCGCTTCTGCTCGGAATTCGGCTGGCAGGCCCCGCCGAACTGGGCGACGCTGCAGGAGAGTGTGCATGACAACCCGCTAACGCCGGAATCGCGCGGCGTCTTCCATCATCAGAAAGCGACGCAAGGCAATGACAAGCTCATCAGGGGCCTTGCCGGACATCTGCCCGTGCCGCAGACGATGGATGACTGGCATTTTGCCACTCAGCTCAATCAGGCCCGCGCCATCCGCTTCGCCGTCGAGCACATGCGCTCGCATCGCGACATCTGCAAGGGCGCGGTCGTCTGGCAATTCAACGATTGCTGGCCGGTGACGTCCTGGGCGGCACTCGATTCCGCCGGCCGGCGCAAGCCGCTCTGGTATGCGATGCAGCAGGCATTCCACCCTCGCCTGCTGACGATCCAGCCACGCGGCGAAGGCCTTTCGGCAGTGGCGGTCAACGAGCAGACGCTGTTCTGGCGCTCGAA
Source organism: Rhizobium sp. BK379 (assembly GCF_014193955.1). Taxonomy (NCBI): domain Bacteria; kingdom Pseudomonadati; phylum Pseudomonadota; class Alphaproteobacteria; order Hyphomicrobiales; family Rhizobiaceae; genus Rhizobium; species Rhizobium sp. BK379. Next base: position 419,131 of record NZ_JACIAD010000002.1, on the reverse strand, counting down.
GATCAGCGGCAAGCGGGTGCGGCTCGATGGTACCGTGCTGGCGGAGTTCGAATTCTGGCGGCTGCTCTGCGACCGGTTCGAAGCGAAGGAATTTCCGTTGCCTGCGGATATCGCAAAAGCCGGTGCAGCGGATGAGGAAGTCATCGTCGTCCAGATGCTGGACAAGCGGGCCTTCCACTATTTCGTCGAGGATATCGACCTTAAGCTTCCGGCACCTGATCTCAGCATATCGCTGGCAAAATCGGCCGGCGGCTACGATGTCACGGTGACGGCGCGGAATTTCCTGAAGGATCTCTGCCTGATGGCGGACCGGCTCGACCCCTCGGCTGTGGTCGACTCGATGCTGGTGACGCTGCTGCCCTGTGAAAGCCACGTCTTCCGTTTAACCACCGAGAAGTCCTTGTCGGCCGAACAAATCGTCGTTGGAACGGTGCTTCGGACCGCCAATGACCTTGTGAACAAAAACTGAAAGGCCCCGCTCTGGCGGGGCCTCTGCCGGCTCATCTGCGCGGGCGACGTTACATCCAGTAGGGCGGCACGCCGTAATAATCATACACGCGGCGGCCATTATCGTTGTACCAGGTGTCGTCATCATCCGCGTAGCTCGGCGCGCCTTCGATCTGCTCCTTGGTGAGATCGATGCGGTAGCCGTCCAGCTGGGTATCATAGCTCAGCTTTGCCCAGGGCAGCGGATAGTGGTCGTGGCCGATGCCGAGGAAGCCGCCAAAACTCAGGACGGCGTAGGCAACGCGGCCATCCTGCTTCCCGAGGATGAGACGTTCGATGGAGCCGATATGTTTGCCATCGGCGCCATAGACGCGGGTGCCTTCAACGCGGTCACTGGCGATCAGCGTCGGCGTATCCTTGACATTCGGGTCGCGGCGAGTGGCGTCGGTATCCTGATTGAGCATTGTGCACCTCCTTTATCGTTTCCTCGTGGTTCATCCACACCGACAAAACGTACCCTATGCTTCAAAGTTCCCTGTCACATGATGTTCGCAGGCACCGGCTGCGATATTGACGTTTACGTCAAGGTTATTGTAGCCTCAAGTTGCTTGAACCGTTCAAGCAATGGCATAAGCTGCCTTGACGGAGGATGGAGGAATCTTCCGATCGATCCCGGCGCAAATCCGGTTTCGGCGGCCGAATGGGAGAGAGAAAATGAACAGCATTTCCGTCCACCCAAGCGGTGAGAAACCGGAAAAACCATGGCTTGCCACCTATCCGGACATCGTTCCGGCCGAGATTCCCCCACTGGAATTCACATCGCTTCCCGACCTCCTGGAAAAAAACTGTGCCCGCTTTGCCGATCGCAAGGCTTTTTCCAGCATGGGCAAAACGATGACCTATCGCGAACTCGAGGCCCAGACCCGAAAGGTGGCTGCGTGGCTGCAAGGTGCCGGTCTGCAAAAGGGCGATCGTGTCGCCGTGATGATGCCGAACGTGCTGCAGAACCCCGTCGCGGTCTATGGCATCCTGCGCGCCGGGCTCGTCGTGGTGAACGTCAACCCGCTCTATACGCCGCGCGAGCTTGAGCACCAGCTCAACGATTCCGGCGCCAAGGCAATCTTCGTTCTGGAAAATTTCGCGCGCACCGTCGAACAGGTCATCAACAAGACGGACCTGCGCCATGTCGTCGTCACCTCTCTCGGCGAAATGCTCGGGCCCAAGGGGCATATCGTCAATTTCGTCGTTCGCCGGATAAAGAAGCTCGTTCCTTCCTGGTCCATCCCGCAACACAAAAGTTTCAGACAGGTCCTGGCCGAAGGCGCGCACAAGACCCTTGCTCCCGTTGCGCTCACCGGCAGCGACATCGCCTTCCTGCAATATACGGGTGGGACGACAGGCATTGCGAAGGGTGCTGTGCTGACGCATCAGAACCTGCTGGCCAACAAGCTGCAGCTGCAACTCTGGCTGAAATCCGCCTTCGACAAGAAGAGGCAGCCTGATGTGCTAAACTTCCTCTGCGCGCTGCCGCTCTATCACATCTTCGCACTGACGGTGAATTCGCTGATGGGCATGTCGCTCGGCGCCCATAATGTGCTGATCGCCAATCCACGCGACATTCCGGGGCTGGTCAAGGAATTCCAGAAGTCGAACATCCATATTTTTCCAGGCCTCAACACGCTGTTCAACGCGCTGCTCAACAATGCCGACTTCGCCAGGCTCGATTTTTCCTCGCTCGTCATGTCGCTCGGCGGCGGTATGGCAGTGCAAAGACCGGTCGCGGAGCGCTGGCTGAAGGTGACCGGCTCGCACATTACGGAAGGCTACGGGCTGTCCGAGACATCGCCTGTCGCGACGGCCAACCGTTTCGATTCCCCTGAATTCACAGGATCGATCGGCCTTCCCATTCCTTCGACGGAACTGGATATCAGAGACGAGGACGGCAATTCGCTGTCGCTCGGCGAGATCGGCGAGATCTGCATCCGCGGGCCGCAGGTCATGGCCGGCTATTGGAACAAGCCGGAGGAAACGGCGAAGGTGATGACGCCGGACGGCTATTTCCGGACCGGCGACATGGGCTTCATGGACGGGCGCGGCTATACCAAGATCGTCGATCGCAAGAAGGACATGATCCTTGTCTCCGGCTTCAACGTCTACCCGAACGAGATTGAGGAAGTGGCGGCCATGCATCCCGGCATTCTGGAGGCGGCGGCCATCGGCGTGCCGGACGTGCATTCCGGCGAGGCGGTGAAGCTCTTCATCGTACGCAAGGACCCTGGGCTGACAGAGGCCGATGTGAAGGCGCATTGCGCCGCCAATCTCACCAACTACAAGCGACCGCGTTTCATCGAATTCCGCACCGAGCTGCCGAAGACGCCCGTCGGCAAGATTTTGCGCAAGGACCTGCGCGGCTGAATTTGACCGTCCCGTGAAATTGCGAGCCATCCGCTTGTCGCGGGTGGCTTTTTTCATATTTCGACAGATGGCTGAACTTGATTTGACCAGGAGAAAGGGAATAGTTTCCGCAGCCCTCTCCGCCTCCAAAGGAGCCTTCCATGAATGCCATCGTCGAACAATTGAAGAGCACCGCGGCAGCCACCAAGGCAACCGATCTGCGCGCCGCATTCGCGGCCGATCCGCAGCGCTTTTCGCGCTTTTCCGTATCGCTTGACGACCTGCTGATGGATTTTTCCAAGACGGCCGTCAACGACGAGATCCTCAAGCTTCTGGTGAAGCTCGCCGAAGAAGGCGGTGTCGAAAAGAAGCGCGAGGAGATGTTCTCCGGCAAGGCGATCAACTTCACCGAAAACCGTGCCGTTCTGCACACGGCGCTGCGCAACCGCTCCAACACGCCCGTGCTGGTCGATGGCAAGGATGTCATGCCTGACGTCAATGCCGTTCTCGCCGCCATGGGCAAGTTTGCCGACGGCGTGCGCTCCGGCGCGCTGAAGGGCGCGACCGGCAAGAAGATCACCGATGTCATCAATATCGGCATCGGCGGCTCGGATCTCGGCCCGGTCATGGCGACGCTGGCGCTTGCCCCCTTCCATGACGGCCCGCGCGCCCATTTCGTCTCCAATATCGACGGCGCCCATATTGCCGATATCCTGAAGCTGGTGCAGCCGGAAACGACGCTCTTCATCGTCGCCTCCAAGACCTTCACCACCGTCGAGACGATGACCAACGCCCAGACGGCGCGCAAGTTCATCGCCGGCGCACTTGGCGAAGCTGCTGTTCAGCACCACTTTGCCGCCGTTTCGACGGCGCTCGACAAGGTCTCGGCCTTCGGCATCGAAAGCGAACGCGTCTTCGGCTTCTGGGACTGGGTCGGCGGCCGCTACTCGATTTGGTCGGCAATCGGCCTGCCGCTGATGATCGCCGTCGGTCCGGAGAATTTCGGCAAGTTCCTCGACGGCGCACATGCCATCGACAATCATTTCCGCAAGGCGCCGATTACCGAAAACCTGCCAATTCTGCTCGGCCTTATCGGTTTCTATCACCGCAATGTCCTGGGTTACCCGACCCGCGCCATCCTGCCTTACGACCAGCGCCTGTCGCGCTTCCCGGCCTATCTGCAGCAGCTCGATATGGAATCGAACGGCAAGGGTGTCACCATCGACGGCACGCCGGTCGAGGGCAATTCCGGCCCTGTTGCCTGGGGTGAGCCCGGCACCAACGGCCAGCACGCCTTCTACCAGCTCATCCATCAGGGCACGAGCATCATCCCGGCCGAATTCATGATCGCCGCGAACGGCTTCGAGCCGGAGCTGCGCCACCAGCACCAGCTCTTGATGTCCAACGTTCTCGCCCAGTCGGAAGCGCTGATGAAGGGCCGCACCTTCGCGGAAGCCAAGAAGCAGCTGACCGACAAGGGCATGGACGACAAGAAGGCCGATTTCATCGCCCCGCACCGTGTCTTTACCGGCAATCGCCCGTCGATCACCTTCGTGTACGACAAGCTGACGCCCTATGCGCTCGGTCGCCTGATCGCTCTCTACGAGCACCGCGTCTTCGTCGAAGGCGTGCTCTTCCGCATCAACTCCTTCGACCAGTGGGGCGTGGAGCTCGGCAAGGAACTGGCGACCGGCTTGTTGCCCGTCGTCGAAGGCAAGGAAAGCGCTGCCGGCCACGATTCCTCGACGCAGGGGTTGGTTGCCGCGCTGGCAAAGCTCGCCAAGTAAGTTTGGCGATCGCGCCCTTACAGAAGCCCATCCGTGATGCGGGTGGGCTTTTTTATTTGACGCTGTCGAAATGCAGAGCATCTCGTCGTCTATAGAGAGAGTGCTGGAGGAGGAGCCGATGACTGCAACGGATGACGAGCTGGTGAAATTCGAAGCCGAGGGGGCGCTACCATTGCCGCCCGCGGACGATGAGGGTTTCGTCGAGAATGAAGGCGCGCGCATCTGGTATGCAAGCTACGGCACCGGCCCGGCCGTCATCCTGCTGCATGGCGGGCTCGGCAATAGTGGCAACTGGGGCTATCAGGTTCCCGATCTCGTCGAGGCAGGCCACCGGGTCGTGGTGATCGACAGCCGCGGACATGGCCGCAGCACGCGTGACGACCGTCCCTATACCTATCACCTGATGGCATCGGATGTGCTGGCCGTGATGGATCATGCCGGGATTCGGGAAGCTGCCTTCGTTGGCTGGAGCGATGGCGCCTGCACATCGCTGATCCTTGCCGACCAGAATCCGGAGCGCGTCTGCGGCGTCTTCTTCTTCGCCTGCAACATGGACCCCGGCGGCACCAAGGAATTCAAGATGACGCCCGTTATCGATCGCTGCTTCAGCCGCCACAGGCAGGACTATCAGGCCCTATCGGCAACGCCCGACCAGTTCGAGGCCTTTGTCGGCGATGTCTCGAAGATGATGGCGACGGAGCCCAACTACTCGGCGGAGCAGTTGGTTGGCATCAAAGTTCCAGTTTCCATCGTGCTCGGCGAGCATGACGAATTCATCACGCCCGAGCATGCCGACTATCTGACAAGGACGATCCCGGATGCGGAATTCGTGCTCATGCCAGATGTCAGCCATTTCGCGCCGCTGCAGCAACCGGACCTCTTCAATCGCGAGGTCCGAGCCTTTCTCGACCGGATCGAATAAGATTCAGAGGCCGATTGCGTCTACCCAGGGCGCATTGGCCGTTGCAAGCGGCTTCGGATTGGGTGGCGCGCTTCAACCCTCGTCTTGGCGCAATCATATGGGGGAGCCTGATCGCCGTGGCCAGACCGAGCCGTTCCAGCAGCCGGATGAAATACCAGCCCAGATCCAGCTGGCCCGGTTCGATGCCGAGCCGCGCGGATTCCGGAAAGGCGTGATGGTTGCCGTGGAAACTCTCGCCGAAGGTCACCAACCCGAAGTGCGGCAGGTTATACCCCTGCACAGCGACATCATCGATACTCCAGCCCTGATGGCCAACCCGATGGGCAAAATGACCGACCAGCCAGTGTCCGGTCAGCGACACCGCTATCCGCACGGCAATGCCCCAGACTAGCCACGGCAATCCGCCGAGCATGAAGAGCATGAGTACCAAGGGGATCTGCTGCGCCATCCACGTCGCCTCCACGAAGCGATAGAAGCGATCGTGCCGCTCCCGCTCCCCGATGACGAAATGCGGCGGATGGTCCAGCACCACTGCACAATGCATCTGCCAGAAGGCGTCGATGAAAAACGACCGCCTGTGTGCAAAAAGGTCATGGCACTCTCGCTGTCGCTGAGCCCAATCGCGAATATCGTGCGCATAGATCATGCCGAAGGGGCCGGCCATGCCAACCAGCGTACCAATATAGACGAGAAAATGTTCGATCCAGATATGGGTGTTGAACGACCGGTGGATCAGCAGCCGGTGCATGCCGACCGAATGACCGAGGCAGATCGTGATCGCGGTCAACAGGATGAAGACGGCAAAGGCACTCCAGGTGAAAGTCAGCGGTCCGCCAATAATCGCAATCAAGGTCATCGTGGTAATCCAGATCGACTTCGTGGGCATCCAGACCACCCTGCCCTTCACTGGATCGCTTTTGTCATCAATCATCCGTCCGGTGGAAATGCTGCTCATGGCAAACTCCCTCCCTTCGGGCGCATTCAACACTTGAACACCGCCCGCCAATTCATTATTTAAGGAATTACCTAATTACTTTGCGGCAAGAGAAACAATTAAGCAATGCATTAATTGCTTAATTGTTTAATGGATCGATGCAGCGATGCCTCGGGCACGGAGACAGGACTTGGAAGAAGAGATGTTCGATGACGCTGCGGAAGACGGTTCCGTCAGCGCCGCTCAGCGGGTATTCCACGCACTTTCCAGTGCGCCACGTCGGAAGATACTCGCCTATCTCTCGGCATCGGGCCTGACCGCCGGCGAGATCGCCGACCGCTTCAGCATGTCCAAGCCGGCCGTTTCGCAGCATCTTTCCGTCCTTGAGACGGCGGGTTTGATCCGGCGAGAGAAGCAGGGTCAGTTCGTCCATTACTCCCTGATCGAGAACAATCTCGTCAACACACTCAACGGCTTCGTGCAGGAAGTCTGTCCGGTCGGTCGGCCGATCAAGAAGGAAAGCCAGGCGCGCGCCCGCGCGAAAGACGCGAAGGAATTGCCTTGAGTTTCAAGGCAGCGGCGGGGTCTGGCTGAAAGTCTTACAGTCCAATCTCTTTTGCCCAGGGCGGGTTGGCGCCGGCGCGGGAGACGGTGACGGCAGCCGCCTTGGCGCCAAGCGCCAAAGCGTTGCGGAGCGCCTGTTCGTCGAGGCTGGCGACCTGCGCCTTGGTCAGCAGGTTATCCATCTTCAGCGAGGCGAGGACGCCGGCGTCGAATGTGTCGCCGGCGCCGACAGTATCGACGACGGTGACGCGCTCGCTAGGTACGGTGACCTTGCGCGCGCTTGTGTAGCCGGTTGCGCCTTCAGCACCCTTGGTGATGACCACGAGCTTGGCGCCGTGGTTCAGCCAGTGAGCAGCCAGTGCGTCATGGTCGCCGTCCAGGCCGAACCATTCGAGATCCTCGTCGGAGAATTTCACGATGTCGGACTTGGCGGCCATGCGCTTGATGCGGGCCATGTGCGCAGGCTTGTCCTTGATGAAGCCAGGGCGGATGTTCGGGTCGAGCGAGATGACGCGCTTTGCGGCTTCGCGGTCGAGAAGCGCTTCGTAGGTTTCGCCGCAGGGGCTCGGGATCAGGCTGATCGCGCCGAAATGCAGCGCTTCGCAATCATCGCCGAGAACAGGCAGATCATCCGTGGTGATCATGCGGCCGGCAGTGCCTTCGTCGTAGAAGGCATAGGTTGCCTGACCGTTGACGAGCTTGACAAAGGCGATCGTCGAAGGGCGCGAGGTGATGGCGCACGGGCTGTAATCGACATTGCTCGCCTTCAGCGTATCGAGCAGGATTTCGCCCATCATGTCATCGGCAATGCCGGTGAAGAAGGCCGTCGGGATGCCCAGACGACCAAGCGCAATCGCCGTGTTGAAGATCGCGCCGCCGGCATAGGGCGCAAAGCCCTTTTCGCCAAGGGTCGTATCCCTCGGCAGCATGTCGATCAGGGCCTCGCCGCAGCACAAAATCATCGAATTCCTCCCAACAGGACTTACGCGTTTCTCAATCGATTAAGCGAGCTTTTGTCAAAAGGCTAGAGCGAAAGCTCACTCACGCCACCATTCCTTGCCGACCAGGCCAGCGGCGCATCGAGGAAGGCCTCGACTTCCTGCAGCGTCTTTTCATCGAAGAGCTTCTGCTCTTTGGCGATCGCCAGAACCTCACGCCAGGTGGCGATATGATGGAACTGGACCTTGCCATTGGCAAAGCGCTGATGCGCCTCCTGGAAGATGCCGTAGAAGAAGAGCGCCATGCCGTGATCGACGATGCCGCCGGCGGCCCTGATGGCATCGATGAAGGTGAACATACTGCCGCCGGCAGTGGTCAGATCCTCGATGATGAGAACGCGGGCGCCTTCCTTCATGTCGCCTTCGATCTGCGCATTGCGACCGTGGCCCTTCGGCTTCTTGCGGACATAGATCATCGGCAAGCCGAGACGATCGGCAAGCAGTGCGGCAAAGGGAATGCCTGCGGTTTCGCCGCCGGCGATGCAATCGAACTGTTCGAAGCCGGCATCGCGCAGCAGCGTGCTGGCGGCAAAGTCCATAACCGTCGAGCGGACGCGTGGGAATGAGAGAAGCTTGCGGCAGTCGATATAGACCGGGCTCATGATGCCGGAAGCATATTTGTAGGGCGTCTCGGCATTGAAATGAACAGCCTTGATCTCCCAGAGCATCTTTGCCAGCAGCTCTGCCATGACGGCGCGGTCAGGAAATGTGGTCTGGATCATGCGGCTTCTCCTTCGGCTGACGTTCCAGCGGCAATAGCAGCAAGAGCGGTCGGTTTCCAGACTGAAGACGGCCGTCAGCCGAGCAGGCGGCCAATATCCGCAACCTGCATCTTCCTGAAGAGCGCGATTGCCTGCGCGCCCTCTTTCTCATCCAGCGAAACAGCGTAGCGAACAGCCGCCGCCAGGAGCTGCATGGTCAGCCGGGCAATGGCCAGAAGCTCCGGCTCGGCACGCTTTGGCCATAGTTGTTTTAACACCGAGAACAGGGCCTGCGCGTGGAATTCCATATCTTCGGCATCGACCTGCTGAAGAAGCTTGTCCGTATGGGTCGCGTGCCAGATATCGCGCATGACAGGCTCGCGGCGGAAGAATGCATAATATTCATCCGCGATGACGCCGAGGACTGTCTGCAGATTGTCCGCGTCCGTCACCTTCGCCAGTTCGTCTGCCACGCATTGCCGGCCCTGCTCATTGAAGCGCTCGGCAAGTGTGCGGATGATCGAGGTCTTGTCCGGGAAATATTGATAGAGGGCACCGAAGGAAATCTCGGCCTTTTCAACGATTTCACTCATCTTCAGTGCATCGCTGCCGTTCTTTTCGATCACCGCGGAGGCGACCGTCAAGATTCTTTCGAAGCGTTCGCGGCCGCGCTGCTGGCTCGGGATACGGCGCGGCTGGCCGGTCGGCTCCTGCTGGCGCCTGCGTCGTGCGATCACCTCTTCTGCCATCTTCCGCTTCCCTCGACTGTTGACAAAGAAAATAAGAGAGTTTATCGCATTTTGCAAATGAGAGAGTTTCTCTTATTTTAACCGAAGAGGAGTTTCGATATGCAGAATTCCGAAATCGTTCTGATCGGCGGATCGGGAAAAACCGGCGGCCGCATTGCCAACAGGTTGGAGGAGCTCGGACTTGACGTTCGCAAAGCATCCCGCTCCACCGCACCGGCCTTCGACTGGGAGGATCGCACGACCTGGCGCAATGCACTCACGGGTGCGACGAGCGCATATGTCGCTTTCCAGCCGGACCTTTCCGTCTCCTGGGCGGCAGAGGCCATCGAGGCGCTTTCAAGACTCGCAAGGGAGTGCGGCCTGCAGCATATCGTGCTGCTGTCCGGCCGTGGCGAAGAAGGGGCGCAGCGGAGTGAGGAAGCGCTGCGGGCGGCAGGGATCGACTACACGATCCTGCGCGCCTCGTGGTTCTGCCAGAATTTCAGCGAGGGCGCTTTAGTAGAGTCGCTCATTGCCGGCAGGCTGGAACTGCCGGCCGGCGATATCAAGGAGCCCTTCATCGATGCCGATGACATTGCCGATGCGGCAGTGGCGGCGCTGACCGATATCAGGCATCGCAACAGGATCTACGAGCTGACCGGCCCTCGCGCGCTGAGCTTCCGCGAAGCCGTGGCCGAGATTGCGGCTGCCTCAGGCCGGACTATCGACTACGAACAGGTATCGATGGCGGACTTCAAGGAGAGCCTCTCCGTAGCGGGAACACCGGAGCCTGTCATCGCGCTGCTGGAAGAGCTCTTCGGCCAAATCCTCGACGGGCGCAATTCCGAGGTGATGAGCGGTGTGACAGAGATTCTCGGCCGCCCGGCAAGGGATTTCAAACAATATGCGCGGGAGACCGCGGCGACCGGATTGTGGAGCGCCTGACCATGCAGATCGTTCTCGTCATTTCCCTTATTGCCGCTGCGATCGGCAGCGGCCTTGTCGCCGGCATCTTCTTTGCTTTCTCCACCTTCATCATGACTGCCTTTTCGCGCATCCCTGCCGAGCAGGGCATTGCTGCGATGAATTCCATCAACGTGACCGTCGTCCGCTCGCCTTTCATGCTGCTTTTCGTGCCGGTGGCGATCCTCTGCGTCGTCATCGGAGTGCTGGCCTTCGTGAACTGGCGCGGCGGCGCCTCTTCGATGATGCTGGCCGGCGTGGCACTCTATGTCATCGCATCCTTCCTCTCGACCATCGTCTTCAACGTGCCGATGAATGATGCGCTGGCGAAAGTCAGCGGCAACGGGCCAGAAGCGGTGCAGCTCTGGACGACCTATCTCAGGGACTGGACGTGGTGGAACCACGTGCGCACGATCGCCTCGCTGCTGGCCTCGGTCGCTTTCGTGCGGGCGCTCATGATCATTTGAAAAGGGCGGAGGGAATAGCCCTCCGCCCTTCGCTGTTTCTGCGCAATTCCGGACGCAGAACCGCGGCACACCTTTGCTGGAATTGCTTTAGCTCTGCTGGCAGAAGGTGATGCGGTTGTTGAAGGGGTCGATGACGCCCATTTCGAGGCCCCAGGGCGCTTCTTCGACACCCGGGTTCATGTAGCGATAGCGTTTGCCGGCGAGTTCTGCCTGATAGGCTCGGACATCCCTCACCCGTACGAAGGCTCGCGCGCCTGGGCTGGCATCGCCGGAATGTTCGCTCAGGTGCAACTGCATATTCTCGCGGGAGACCTGGCAATAGAGCGGGGAGTTTTCGCCGAAACGATGCTCCCAGTCGAGCGTGAAACCCAGGAAGCCGCAGTAGAATTCCATGGCTTTCTCGACCGAGAAGATGCGGAAGATCGGCACAGGTGGTTCGATACCGATAGCAGATTTCGCACCTTCGGCCTCATCCAGCTTTGCCGAGAGAATATTCCACTGGTCGAGGCCGAATTGTCTGGCGACAATCTCCAGGGTTTCGCTATGGGTGAGGGAAATATCGCGGTCGGCAAGCGCCTGCCGCAGGGTTTTTGCCATAAGCTTGGCATCGCGAAAATCGCGCATGGTTCATCCTTCTCCGTTGGCGGCAAACAGGAAGATCAGTGCCCGCGTCTGCTGACCCGTTCGCCATCGATTGCCAGAGCAAGGATGTGAAGGTGGAGTTGGACGCATTCACCATTATGCTTGCGCATCGCGGGGCGGCTGGCTGCATCCGGCCGATCTCACATTACGAAAGGTCGGGAGACGGATCAAGAGGCCGAGCGCGCAACACCTGCCGGCACCGAATGAAGGTGGCTGGCGAGTTCGACGCGGTTGCGGCCGGCGCGTTTTGCGGCATAGAGCGCCTTGTCCGCCTCGTTCAGCATGGCATCGAAATCCAGCGGCTCGGAACGTCCGGGCGCGACGCCGACGCTGACAGTGCATTTCAGCACTTCGTCCTCGACATAGATGTCGCGCTCCTCGAAAGCCTTGCGAATGCGCTCGGCGGCAAGCTCGGCGCGGCCGGGCATGATTTCCCTCAGCACCAGCGCGAATTCCTCGCCACCGAGGCGGGCGGCCGTATCACCGCCGCGACAATTGGCGGAGAGTTCGCCGGCAAAGACTTTCAGGACGTGATCACCGGCCGCATGGCCGTAGCGGTCGTTGACCGATTTGAAATAATCGATGTCGAAGACGATGACGGCGGTCGAAGCATCCATGGAGCGGACGCCATATTGATCGAACAGAGCGCGGCGGTTCACTAACCCCGTCAGCGGATCGGTGATCGCATCCATGCGGTGACGGGCGGCAAGCCGCCATTGATGCAGTGCCAGCGACAAGGCGCCGATGCCGGTCATCCCGGCGATGCACACGGCGATACTGAGGTCTTCGGCCCAATTGCTGGGTGCGGCCCCGAGCACCAGCTTGCCGTCCCAGATCAAGACTGCGGCGCAGAGGACGAAGGAAATCGCCGTCAATGTGTAGAGGGCGGTAATGCCTGATATCGGCGCAGGTGCTTCTGCGCGGTCAAGCCAATATTGCCGGGCGGTGGTGAAGAGCAGGAAGGCGATGGCGAGATTATCCGCGATGAAGGCCAGACCATCCAGCCCGGCGATCATCGGCGGAATGGATGCGACCATGGCGACAAGTGCACGCACGACGATGCCTGATTTCGGGAGCCGACCGGTGCGGAACTGATAGCCCGCGCCCCAGATCGTGGCAAAACCGGCATGAAACAGCACGAAACAACCCGCACCGAGCAGGCGCTCGGGTTGTTCCACATAGTGGGCATAGGCTAAAATGCCGGCGACAACGAGAACGAGGCCGAATGCGCCGGTGAGAAGAAAGGTTTCAGCCCGGCGCGCAAGCCAGCTTCCCATGAGCGTCACGGCAAGGCAGGTTGCTGAAACGCCAAGCGCCAGCAGCAATGAATTATAGTCAAGCATCATGCTTTAAATCTCCGCGGCTCTTGCCGCGCCGATAACGTTTTTAAAAATCTATCTCGTCATTGCTGACGAATGTCTTACGCATTCCATTAAAAAACATAGGTTTCGCAGCCGAGCGTTACAAAATCAACGTTCGACAGCAACTATAAGAAGAAAAATATTCAAGCCTGTACAGCTTCTCAGGCTTTGATCTGCCAATGCAATGCAAACATCGGATCGAAGACGGTAACCGGCCCGGCGCCGGTTTCGATCCTGGCGGGGAAGACCACGGGGTCGGCCTGCCGCTCCAGCGTGATACGTTCCTCGTTCGGCTCGAGCCCATACCAGGCCGGACCATTCAAGGAGGCAAAGGCCTCCAGCCTGTCGAGCGCGCGATCCTGCTCGAACACATGGGCAAGGCAGCTCATCGTGTTGATCGAGGTATAGATCCCCGCGCAGCCGCAGGCACATTCCTTCAACGGGTCGACATGCGGCGCGGAATCCGTGCCGAGGAAGAACCTGGCATCGCCGCTGGTCGCCGCCGCCCTCAATGCCAGCCGGTGATTTTCGCGTTTCGCGACCGGCAGGCAGTAATAATGCGGGCGAATGCCGCCGACGAGGATGGCATTGCGGTTGATGATCAGGTGATGGGTGGTAATGGAGCCGGCAAGATTGCCCCTGGCCGACTTGATATAGTCGATTCCATCTGATGTCGTGACGTGCTCCATCGTCACCTTCAGTTCCGGCAGGCGCTTGCGAAGCGGGTCGAGCACCGTTTCGATGAAGACGGCTTCGCGGTCGAAAATATCGACGTCGGGCGTCGTCACCTCGCCGTGGACGCAGAGCGGCAGGCCGATCTTCGCCATGCGCTCCAGTACCGGCATCGCCTTTTCCATATCGCGCACGCCGCCGTGCGAATTGGTCGTGGCGCCGGCCGGATAGAGTTTTACGGCGGTGATGAGGCCGCTCTTCTTGCCCTCTTCCACATCGTCGGCGCTCGTGTGCTCGGTGAGATAAAGCGTCATCAGCGGCTGGAAGCGATGGCCGGCCGGAAGCGCCTTCATGATACGCTGGCGATAAGCGGCCGCATCCGCGGTCGTGACGACCGGCGGGACCAGGTTCGGCATGATGATGGCGCGCGCGAAGGTTCGGCTCGTATCTCCGATCACACCTTCCAGCATGGCGCCGTCGCGCAGATGCAGATGCCAGTCGTCAGGACGGCGGATAGTGATCGATTGCATGGGAGCCTCCGAAGCGATGCGGGTTTCGCCTCGATAGCATCAAGACCGGTGCAGAAACAACTGCTCAGGCCAGCGCGATTTCCAATGTGATGTCGGCGGGCCGACGATTTTCGAGAATGAGCCGGCCGTTCGGCAGGTCGTTGCCGTAGACTTTGGCGCTCGCTTCCTCCTCGGTCAGTCTATAGCCGCGCCAGCGATCCCAGAGGCGCTCTTCCAGAACTTCCATCGGCGGGGCGAGCATGATCGTGTAATCGAAGATGCCGTCGAGCTCGGCCCATTTGCCCTGCGTGAAGAGCAGATAGTTGCCCTCGATGATGATGAAGCGGTCCTGCGGATCGATCGGCCTGGCCGACGCGATCGCAAGCTCGCGCGAACGATCAAAGACGGGAACGAGGACCTCCTGATCGGCGGGCCGCACGGCTCGAACAATATCGAGGAAGCCGCGTACATCGAAGGTTTCCGGAATGCCCTTGCGAGCCAGCAGGCCGCGCTCGATGAGAACCGTATTGTCCATATGGAAGCCATCCATGGGCAAAACGGCAGCACTCTCGCCCAGCACCTTCAAGGCGTCGGCGATATTGTCGGCCATGGTGGATTTGCCGGCGCCGGGTGGCCCCGCAATCGCAATCAGGAAGCGCCTGGAATCGCCGGCGCGGTTCAGGACCTCGCCGACGATTTCGCCTATTCTCGCATTCATGCCGCAACGGGCTCCGCAGGGGCTGCCTTGGCGCCGGTCATGAAGGCGACGGCATCGGACATCGTGTATTCCTTCGGATTGATGACCGTCAGGCGGCGTCCGAGACGGTGGATGTGAACGCGGTCCGCGACCTCGAAGACATGCGGCATGTTGTGCGAGATGAGCACGATCGGGATGCCACGGGCGCGCACGTCGAGGATCAGTTCTAGCACGCGGCGGCTTTCCTTGACGCCGAGGGCGGCAGTCGGCTCGTCCATGATGATGACCTTGGAACCGAAAGCCGCCGCACGGGCAACGGCGACGCCTTGGCGTTGGCCGCCGGAGAGCGTTTCCACCGCCTGGTTGATGTTCTGGATAGTCATCAGACCGAGTTCGGACAGCTTGTTGCGTGCCTGCTTTTCCATCGTCGGCCGGTCGAGCATGCGGAACCACGAGCCCAACGGACCTGGCTTACGGATCTCGCGGCCGAGGAACATGTTGTCGGCAATCGACAGCGCCGGCGAAAGGGCGAGGTTCTGATAGACGGTTTCGATGCCCGCTTCGCGCGCTTCCATCGGTGATCTGAACTGTACCTGCCGGCCTTCCAGGGTGATCACTCCGTCATCGGGCGTGATTGCGCCCGATATCGCCTTGATGAGCGAGGATTTGCCGGCGCCGTTATCGCCGATGACAGCGAGGATTTCGCCCGGATAGAGGTCGAAATCGGCATTGTCGAGCGCAGTCACGCGTCCATAACGCTTGACGAGGCCACGGGCAGTGAGAATGGGTTCGCCAGCCATGGTCACACCGAAACCTTTCTGATCCATTGATCGATCGCGACGGCGGCAATGATCAGCACGCCTGTCAGCAGGACTTTCCATTGCGGGTCGGCACCGAGCATGTTGAGCCCCATGGACACGACACCGACGATCATGGTGCCGAAGAGCGTGCCGAGAATGGAGCCTCGGCCGCCGAAGAGCGATATGCCGCCGATGACGGTCGCGGTGATCGCTTGCAGATTATAGTCCGTGACGGCCGAGGACGGGGAAATCGAGCCATTGCGGCCGATCGAGACCCAGGCGGCGAAGGCAGCGATGACACCCGATATGGTGTAGACGGTCAGCAGCACCTTCTTGGTCTGGATGCCGGAGAGCTTGGCAGCTTCCGGATCATCGCCGACGGCATAGACATGCCGGCCCCAGGCGGTGTGATTGAGGACATACCAGAGCAGCACGACAAGCAGGACCATGGCGATAACACCGAGGGTCAGCACCGCGCTGCCGAGCTTGAAGCTCGTGGCGAAGAGATGGAGCAGCGGCGCCTGTTCATCGACATCGGTATCGCGGATCGTCTCATTGGCGGAATAGATGAAATTCGTCGCCATGACGATATTCCAGGTGCCGAGTGTCACGATGAACGGCGGCAGCTTCATGAAGGCGACGAGGAAACCGTTCAGCAATCCACAGAGACCACCGACGACGAGGCCGGCTACGACCGCGATCGGTGTCGGTATGCCATAGGTGATGGCGACATTGCCCATAATGACGGCCGAGATGACCATGATGACGCCGATCGAAAGATCGATGCCGGCGGTCAGGATAACCAGCGTCTGGCCGGCGCCGAGAATACCGACGATGGCGATCTGCTGCAGGATCAGCGTCAGCGTATAGGAC
Source organism: Rhizobium sp. BK379 (assembly GCF_014193955.1). Lineage (NCBI taxonomy): Bacteria > Pseudomonadati > Pseudomonadota > Alphaproteobacteria > Hyphomicrobiales > Rhizobiaceae > Rhizobium > Rhizobium sp. BK379. Next base: position 402,672 of record NZ_JACIAD010000002.1, on the reverse strand, counting down.
GAGAAGAACCGTCCGCCGATCGTTATTCCGAAGATCACGATCGACAGTATCAGCACGATCAGCGGCACGGCGGCCGGTGTCGAGTGCAGAAAATGCTGCGCGCGCTTGATCAGCGAGACATTCTCGTGCTCGAACGAGGCAACACTCTTGTCGCTTTCGTCGAGGACGCGTTCAAATTCCTGTGCTCCGGTCATTGTTCCTCCTTCGCAGCCGCGCGCCGAACTCACGCGAAAGCCGTCGCCGATAGTCTTCCGGTCTTTGTTCAGCCGGTTTGTCGGGCGACGGCATATGGTCCGCCCAAAACGGCCGGGGATCAAGCCCCGGCCACTCCGCACTTATTCAGGCAGGGCTTAGCCCCAGCACTTGTCCGTGCCTTCCTTCGTGTCGATCGACTTGACGCCGGAAACCGGCTTGTCGGTGACGAGGGAAACGCCGGTGTCGAAGAAGGACTTGCCTTCGGTCGGCTTCGGCTTTTCACCGCCGTCAGCGAACTTCTTGATCGCCTCGACGCCGAGCGATGCCATCATCAGCGGATATTGCTGCGAGGTCGCACCGATGACGCCTTCCTTGACCGACTTCACGCCCGGGCAACCACCGTCGACCGATACGATCAGTACGTTCTTCTCCATGCCGACGGCCTTCAGGGCCTGATAGGCGCCGACCGCAGCCGGCTCGTTGATCGTGTGGATGACGTTGATGCTCGGGTCCTTCTGGAGAAGGTTTTCCATGGCCTTGCGGCCGCCCTCCTCGTTGCCGTTCGTCACGTCATGGCCGACGATGCGCTTGTCGTCTTCGTCGCCGATCTTGTTCGGGTCCTTCGGGTCGATGCCGAAGCCCATCATGAAGCCCTGGTCGCGCAGGACGTCGACAGTCGGCTGCGACGGCGTCAGGTCGAGGAAGCCGACCCTGGCGTCCTTTGCCTTGTCGCCCAGCGTTTCCTTGGCCCACTGACCGATCAGCTTGCCGGCGAGCAGGTTGTCGGTTGCAAACGTGGCGTCTGCGGCATCGGCCGGCTCAAGCGGCGTGTCGAGTGCGATGACCAGCAGGCCGGCGTCGCGAGCCTTCTTGACCGAGGGCACGATGCCCTTGGTGTCCGAAGCGGCGATCAGAATGCCTTTTGCGCCATCGGCAATGCAGCTTTCGATCGCTGCGACCTGGCTTTCGCTGTCACCGTCGATCTTGCCGGCATAGGACTTCAGCGTGACGCCGAGTTCCTTGGCCTTGGCTGTCGCACCTTCCTTCATCTTCACGAAGAAGGGGTTGGTGTCGGTCTTGGTGATCAGGCATGCGGAAACATCCGCCGCCATTGCCGGAGCGGAAAAGGCGACGCCGAGCGCGAGCGCGCCGAAAGCGAGAACTGATTTCTTCATGAACTCCTCCCAGATTAGCCGGCCCGCCCCCAAGGCGGCACCGGAATTCATGCACGGCGAGACTTGCGGAATGTGACATGAGCCCCTCCCAAAGCCGTCCCGTGCCGTTGACGCTGGCAATTAAGAGCGAAAGAAAACCGCTTGTCAATAAATAAATCCAATTGAATTATTAATTCGATGTGGCATGCTGGCGAGAAATCGGGCATAGGCCGTTAAACGGGAGGAGTGGCCAATGTCGTCCTTGGATTGTCCGGATTCCATGCCGGCCCCACCACCAATTCTAAATCCGTCGGGAGGTGCGAACCAGATCAGGGTGCGCGCCTATAACGAACGGCTCGTGCTGTCGCTGGTGCGCCTATACGGCGCGTTATCGAAGGCCGATATCGCACGCCGCAGCGGGCTTTCGGCCCAAACCGTCTCCGTCATCATGCGCGCGCTGGAGAAGGAAGGCCTGCTTTCGCGCGGCGAACCGATCCGCGGTCGCGTCGGCCAGCCATCCATTCCGATGCGGCTCAATCCGGACGCCGTCTATTCCTTCGGCGTGAAGATCGGTCGGCGAAGTGCCGACCTCGTGCTGATGGATTTCGTCGGCAATATCCGGCTGCAATTGCACAGGATCTACGCCTACCCCCTGCCGCACGAAATCCTGTCCTTTGTCACCAAGGGGATCAGGGAGCTGGAAGGGAGGCTCGACGAACGCGAGCGCAGCCGTATAGCCGGGCTCGGCATCGCGGCTCCTTTCGAGCTTTGGAACTGGGCGGACGAAGTGGGTGCGCCCGAGGGTGCCATGGAAGTCTGGCGCGACTTCGACCTGCAGGCAGAGATTGCCGAACAGGTCGCCTATCAGGTCTTCCTGCAGAACGACGCCACCAGCGCCTGTGGTGCCGAACTGGTCTTCGGGATTGGTCCGTCCTATCCGGATTTCGTCTATTTCTTCATCGGTTCCTTCATCGGCGGCGGGATCGTGCTCAATTCGGCGATCTTTTCCGGCAAAACCGGCACAGCAGGCGCCATCGGCCCACTGCCCGTGCGCGGCAAGAATGGCGAAACGCTGCAGCTCCTGGAAATCGCTTCCATCTTCGTGCTGGAAAACATGCTGCGCGAGCGCGACATAGATCCGCAGCCGCTCTGGTATTCGGCCGACGACTGGGTGGATTTCGGCGAACCAATGGAAACCTGGATCCAGGATACGGCCAAGGCGCTGGCACAGGCGATCGTGGCGGCCGCCTCCATCATCGACTTCAGCGCCGCCGTCATCGATGGCGGCTTTCCGGACTGGGTGCGCCGGCGCATCGTTTACGCGACGATCCACGAAGCTGAAAAGCTCGACCTGCAAGGCGTCGTCATGCCCGACATCGTGGAGGGCCTGGTCGGCGCGCAGGCACGTGCCATCGGAGGCGCCAGCCTGCCGATCTTTGCGCGCTATCTTACTGACCAGAATGTACTCTTCAAGGAGATAGACAATGCTGAAAGGGCTTGACCCGCTCTTGAGCCCGGATCTGCTCGCGACATTGCGCGGCATGGGCCATGGCGATGAAATTGCCATCGTCGATGGCAACTATCCGGGTATCGAGCATGCGCGGCGGCTGATCCGGCTCGACGGACATCATCTCATTCCGGTCCTTGATGCCGTTTTGAGCGTGCTGCCAATTGACGACTTCGTGGCAGAAGCAATTTTCCGCTCAACAGTGAAGGCCGAACGCGACAAGCTCGACCCCGTTCATGAGGAAATGATCGCCTGCTGCGCCAGGCATGAGCCGGATCGTGAGGTCGTTCCACTGGTCGGGCAGGATTTCTATGGCCGCGTGCGCGCGGCCCATGCGGTCATCCAGACCAGCGAGCCGCGGCTCTATGCCAATATCATCCTGCGCAAGGGCGTGATCTATCCCACGGCCGCCGACGAACCCGTCAAGGCCGAAGTCGATCCCTTCGTCTATTGATAGCTGAGACGCGAGATCAGATCTCGCCGGCCGAAGGCCCCCAGACATCCGTCAGCGCAAAGCCGAGAGGATGCGGGTCGAAGGGGTCGAGTGCGACCTGCGACAGGCCGAAGGTGAATCCGCGGCCAGTGATCGTCGGGATGACGGCAGGCTTGCCGGCGACCTCCGTCACCGCCTGGAGGCCGACTTCGAATTCCGATCCGATGATCGACTTCGACTTGAATGTGTCGCCGACTTTCGCTTTTCCGCGAGCGTAAAGGGTTGCCAGATTGGCCGAATTGCCGGTGCCGCAGGGCGAACGGTCTGCACGTCCAGGCCACATGGTCGTGCAGGTGCGCACCGTGCCATCGGCCTCGATATCGCGAAACATGACGTACGCGACGCCCGAGATTGCCGGAATTTCCGGATGGACGACGGGCATCTGCCGGTTGATGAGGTCCTTCAGCACCATGCCGGCCTGGACGAGTGCTGCGGCATTGGCCTTTTCGATCTTCGAATTGATCTGGCCGACATCGACCAGCGCATAAAAGATGCCGCCATAGCAGATGTCGGCCTTGATCTTTCCCCAGTGCGGCGTGTCGATCTCGACATCCAGCTCGTGGACGAAGGACGGCACCATCGTCAGTTTCACCTTCTCGCAGCGACCGTCGCGGCAAGTGGCGGTCGCCTTGACGAGACCGGCTGCAGTTTCCAGTGTGACGATGGTTTCGGGCTCCTTCATCTCGACGATGCCGGATTCCAGGAGAGCGGTCGTCACGCAGATGGAGTTCGAGCCGGAGCTCGCATGCGCCTGATCAGGCTGCAGGATGATGAAGGCCGCATCCGCGTCCGGGTGCTTCGGTGGCAGCAACAGGTTGACCGACCCGATCGGTGCACCACGCGGCTCGAGGCAGAGGAAACGACGAAGCTCCTGCCCCTTGGGGTCGGTGTTCAGCCAGTGAAGCTGGGCGGCGACTGTCTCGCCCGGAATTTTGGGCACGCCACCGATTGCGACCTTGCCGATCTCACCTTCGGCATGAACATCCAGAAGCTGGATCGTGCGCTTCCATCTCATTTCTCAAGCTCCCAATCAGACGTGACGCGCGATGCGGCCATCGACGCGGATATTATTGCGGGTGACGAAGGTTCCGGCCATGACCAATGCTAGTATCTGTCGATGCGGAATGGTTTTATATCAACTGCTGTTTTGACACCTGCCACCATTTCCGCGATCAACCGCGCCGTCGTTGCCGAATAGGTCAGACCGAGATGGCCATGGCCGGTGGCATAAAAGACGCCAGGCATTTTCGACGAAGGCGAAACGATCGGGATCGTATCAGGCAATGCCGGGCGATGGCCCATCCATTCGCTGGTGTCCTGGACCTTGAGATCGGGAAGGATGCGTTGCGCGTGGCGCACCAGCACGCGCGGCCGGCGGAAATCGGGGGCGGCCGTAAGCCCCGCCAGCTCGACATTGCCGCCGACACGGATACCGCCTGCGGTCGGCGTCACCATGAAGGCGCGATGCGGCCAGATCACCGAATAGCGCATGGAAATGCCGGGCTGCATGATCTGCGTATGATAGCCACGCTCGGTTTCGAGCGGGATCGGCTCACCGAGGGCCTCGGCGAGGAAACGCGTGTGGACCCCGGCTGCCACGATTACCTTGTCGGCTTCGATGCGATTGCCGTTTTCGAGAAGAACGGCGGTCCTGCCATCGCTCTTGCGTTCGACGGTTTTCACTTGCCCGGACACGAAGTTGGCGCCGGCGGCCTTTGCCGCATCTGCAAGCTTTACAACCAGCTTATAGGGATCGCGGATCGACTTGTTGTCCGGCAGCAGCACGGCCTTGGCGATTTTCGGCGAGAGGGTCGGCTCGTAATACTGGATCGCACCGTTGCTCAGCACCTCGAATTCCATGCCGTAGCGCCGCATCAGGTCAAGGTGGCCACGGTCCGCATCAAATTCGGCCTCGGTCTCGTAGATCGCAAGGCAGCCCTCTTCAGTCATCAGGTCGGGCGCGCCGATCGCATTGAGCATGGCGGTGATATCGCCGAGAGCGATCCTGGAGAGGCTCATGCCCGCATCCTCGATCTCTCTCAAACGTGCCGGACGGCCGGCCGCGAGAAACCGCAGGAACCAGGGCAGGATTTTTGCCGCATAGCCTGGCCGCAGCCAGACCGGACCTTCCGGATCGATCAGCCAGCGCGGCAGCTTCTTCCAGGTCGAGGGACCGGAACCGGCCGCGAAGTCGAGCGCGATGCTCGCCATATTGCCGTAGGAGGTTCCCCTGCCCGGCTCGCCCTTGTCGATCAACGTGACTTGAAAGCCGCGTCGCTGCAGTTCGAAAGCAATCGAAGCACCGATCACACCGGCGCCAACGACGGCCACCGTCTCATTCGTTTCATTCGCCATATTTTGTCCACCGCACGGCAGAGTCGGTGCCGTGTCGGAGATGTGATATATCACCGCGAAGCGAATGCCTATGATTTTTTACTGTGGATCTTCCGGCAGGCCGGCACCGACGCTATCGCCCACGGACCCCACCGTATTGTTCATTGACTGGCCGAGGCGGCGAACCTGGCTGTCATAGTTGCGGCGAGTGCGAGGATCGAAAATGGCGATCGGTGTGCTGACTGCGAGACTGACTGCGCTGCCGGCCGTCTGTGCAGCGCCCATGGCGACTGCACCGACGGCCTCACCGAGCCCGACTTCGGAATCGGTGATGGTCTGACCGGCAATCAGCCGGTCGCCGATGAGCTTCACCACTTCAGGGCTTTCGGCAAACTTGCCGTGGTTCAGGCGATCGCCGGTCTTCAGCTTGGTCAGGTCAAGCACGGTGATACCGGCCGCTTCCAACTTGCTGCGATAAGGCTCGGCCGAGGGATCGATCTGGCCGAGACGATCGACATTGCCGGAGATGCGGCGCGAGAGCGCCAGTGCCCGGTCGTCCTGGGATACGAAGATGGTGAAATGCGGCCTGTCCTTGCCGAGGCTCTGGAACTGACGACCGAACACGTCGACATCGAGGTCCGGCGAGGCAAGAATGATGTTGTTGATCTTGGAGGCGACGCGGCCGTCGCGGATCGCCATCTGACGCAGCGCCTCCACCGTCAGCCATGTGCCCATGGAGTGGGCCATGACGGTGATATCGCCGACAGCCGGATTGTTGGCCGTGCGCCGCAGCAACTCTTCCAGCGCATCACGCGAATAGTTGGTGCTTTCCTTGTCATAATTGTAGTCGAAAATGCTGGCGCGCGAGGGCCAGGTGAAAACGACGGGCGCAACGTCGGCATGCGAATCATGGACGATCTGCGCAAAACGATAGACCGCATCCTCATAGCGATTGTTGAAGCCATGCACGAAGATGAGCACGCGCTTGCTCTTCGGCATGTGCGTCCTCAACCAGTTCTCGCCCGCCTTCTCGCCATCGAGCGGGTCAACTGCGACGGTGACGAAATCCTTGAGAGGATCGGCAGGCAGGCGACGCGGCCATTGCACTTGGCCAGCCTTGCGGTTGGCTTCCGGCGGAATGGAGACATCGACGGCATCAACCATCAACCCGGTGCCGCGCTCGCCGGAGAAGAGCACCGCCGGATTTTCATCCGCAGCACGCGTGGTTGCCACCAGAAGGTCGACGCGCGAAGTACCCGGCGGAACGGTGCCGGCTGCCTGCATGACGCCGATCGGCCGCCCGCAGGAAACAAGACCAAAACACAGGACAAGCAGGGCTGCGAGGGCTTTGCGAGAAACGCCGCATCCGCCGATCATGACATCTCCGCAGGTTCAGGCGTCATCGCGCCAAGCCACCGATATGCGCTTGCGGCGCGCTTCCAGATAGTCCGAGCCCGCGAGCCGAGTCAATTTCACGAAGGTTTTAGGCGAGATTTGATCCGGAAAAGAAAAGAGCCCGACGCGGGAGGAGGTGCGTCGGGCTCTTGATCCTGACTGACAACTGGGAGGAGGAGTGTTGTCAGTCCGATGAAAGGGAGCGCTGGGAGGAGGAGTGCGCTGCCTTCGGGATTATTAATACCCAATTCATTTGATGGAGAATAGCGAAATTACCGCAATGCAGCAATGCATTGGGCGCAATGCTTGCCTAGTTAGCGTCACACACGCGCCTCATTTTGCGGCATCTTTTATCAACTGATCAAAATTATTCCGCACATTGCGGCGGATAGGACCAGATGCCGCCGCCCTTCCCCTTGTCCCTTGCCTTTATTATTGGCGAAAGGCACGCATCATCAAAGCTGCGCGTCTTTCTGGGCACTCTTCGGGAAACAGCGGCGCAAGGCGGAAAACGAAAACGGCCGCGACTGAGATCGCGACCGTTCAAATGCCGGTCCTATTCCAATCAGGCAGCCTTGAAGAGCTTCTTGCCTTCGGCGTCGAGAGCGGTGAACTCGTTGTCGGACAGAGTAATGTTCACGGCTGCAACGTTTTCTTCGAGATGCTTGACCTTCGACGTGCCGGGGATCGGCAGCATCACCGGGCTGCGTTTCAGTACCCAGTCAAGCGCGATCTGGCTGGGGGCAGCATTGTGTTTTTTGGCAATCGTATCGAGCAGTGAGCCGGGCTTGGCGAGATCGCCGGCTGCCAACGGGTACCAGGGGATGAAGCCGATATTATGCTTGGCGCAATAGTCGAGCACATCTTCGCTGGTGCGGTCGACGAGATTGTAGCGGTTCTGGACCGTCGCGACCTTGAAGACCTTGGAGGCCGCCTCGATATCGGCGACCGAGACTTCGCTGAGACCCGCATGGCGAATCAGGCCGGAATCGAGCAGCGACTTGATTGCGTCGAACTGTTCCTTGGCCGGGACCTTCGGGTCGATACGGTGCAACTGCCAGAGATCGATCTGTTCGACGCCGAGATTGCGCAGGCTCTTGTGCACCTGCTGGATCAGATATTCCGGGCGGCCGAGCGGCAGCCAGATATTGGGACCGTGGCGCGTGAGGCCGCCCTTGGTGGCGACGACGAGGCCCTTCTTATAGGGATGGAGCGCTTCCTTGATGAGCCACTCGGAAACGTCAGGACCATAGGAATCCGCGGTATCGATGAAGTTGACGCCCAATTCCGGCAGGCGCTTCAGCGTGCGGATCGATTCATCGTGATCGGCAGGATTGCCCCAGATACCGTCGCCGGTAATGCGCATGGCGCCGAAGCCAAGGCGGTTGACCTCCAGATCGCCACCGATCTTGAAGGTGCCGGATTTCGCTGCATTGTAATCAGTCATCGTCTCTTCCTCTCTTGGTCAATAAAATCACTCAAAATCGGCGGAGCCGGAGACCTGCCCTCAAGTGTCGAATATGGTCTTGAGAGACTCCAGCCTTTCGCGAACGGAGCTAATCGCGTCACGCCCAAGCAACAGATGGGCCGGCGGATCGTCGGATGCAATGAGCGTCAGCATTGCAGACGCTGCCTTTTTTGGTCGCGCAGCTCGACGACCATCACCTGGTTGACAAAGCTCCCGCCCCTTTTGCCGAGGTTCTCGGAAATGCCTTCGCGGGCGAACTTGCTGCCATGATGAAAAGCGATGCCCGGCATGGTGATGATCCCGTCCATCGAGATGACATTGAGGATGTGGCCGCTGCTGCGTTTGCAGCATATAGGGCAGCACTGCTTGCATGACAGCCACGGGCCAAGAACATTCATCTTGAACGGGCGGCGGATCTCACGCGCGTCGCCAACATCCCGGAACGGCATCGATCCGAAGCACCGCGACAACAAGAAGGGGGATCGTCCAGGCGTGAAACCGCCTAGAACCCGGACTTTGCTTCTTCACCGAATTCGGCCAGCATCTTCCAGAGCTCACCAAGGATCTCGCGTGCGAAGGCTTCCATCGCGACACTTTCGGTCGAAGTACCTGGCACGCGCCGCTCCCAGAGCTCACCGCCAACGCGCAGCGCGCCGATGACAACAGCCGAAAGCAAGCGCATGTGTGTCCGCACATCAGGATCGCCGCCCTTGCGGGCGATCAGCGCCTCGGTAAGCTTCTGCTCCAGCTTGGCATATTTAAGCTGATCGCGGGCCTTGAGGGTCGGCGTGCAATGGATCAGCTCACCGAGCGCCAGAGCGCGCTCGTCAGCTGAGGCGGTTACGGTGACGATAAGGGCCTCTTCTACAGCCTTGACGGAGGATTCGGCGGCCGGACGTGCGGCAATCGCCGCCATCAGGCGGTCAGCAAAAGAATCCTGCCAAGCGAAGACGACCTCTTCCTTCGACGGGAAATAATCAAAGAAACTACGCTTCGAGACATCTGCGGCTTCGGTGATTTCCTCAATCGTCGTGGCGTCGAAGCCGCGCTCCAGAAAGAGGGTCATCGCTGCCTGCTCGATGCGCTCGCGGGTCTGGCGCCGCTTGCGCTCGCGCCTGCCCTCTACGGCTTCAGGCTGTTTCTTCTCTGTCATTTCCATCAGGTGTCATTCAGTCATCCGCTTCGGGGAAAGCGGAGATCTCCATATCCGCTCCGCTACTGCGATATTTGAAACGCTCACGCGAAAGCTCCAGCGGCTTGCGGCGCGAGATCCGGTAGACGGAGGCCGGCGGCAGATTGCGTACCGTGCCGCCGATGCGCGTGGCCTTCAGGCCCAGGCGGTCAAGGATCGGGCGCGGCACAGGACAGCGCGGCCCATAGGTGAACTGATAGAAGGCGCCGCCGGCCCGCATATAGACAAAGGCACCGGCTAGGATCGAGGCGATCTTGCGCGGCGACATGGAAAGCAGCGGCAAGCCGCTGACGACTGCGCCGACAGGTTCACCCTCGAATATATCGGCCTGCGCCAGCTGAGCGGCATCCATCTGCAGGATGCGTGCATCGGGAAAACGCTTCTGAAGCGACCCGATGAATTCCGGACCGTACTCGATCAGCGTCAGATCGGATTCGCTGATACCACGCGCAAGCAGCGCGCGGGTGAAGACGCCGGTGCCCGGCCCAAGCTCGATAATCGGACCATCCAGGGCCGCGATCTCGCTGGTCATGATCCGCGCGAGCGAATCGCCGGAGGGCGCAATGGCCGCAACCCTCAGCGGGTTGCTCAGCCAGGAGCGGAAAAAATGCAGGAAATCGGAGCATGCAGTTCTAGCGATCATGATTATCCCACCTGTCTGAAATGCGATTGACCATTGATGCGACGATCTCTCGCAGCATGGCAATTCCAAGGCAAGCCCGTCAATCCATCGTCTTTGCGCACGTCCTTCTCCATAAACATTTTGTGTATTTTTGTATTTATTGCATTTTTGCATTTAGTGCAATATATGATACTAACAGGCAACTCGGCAGGCGCCGCACCGCAAAGGGAACTTTCATGGCTGACTGGATGACGAAGGACATACCGGACCAGACGGGCTGCATCGCGGTCATTACCGGCGCGACGAGCGGTATCGGATATGAAACGGCCAAGGCGCTTGCCGGGGCGGGTGCCCGCGTCATTGTCGCATCGCGCAATGTGGAAAAGGGCAAGCAAACGCTCGCGGAAATCCGTGCGGCACATGCCGGCGCCGAGGTAAGTTTCGAACCGCTCGATCTGGCGAGCCTGACATCGGTGGCAAACTGCGCCACCCGTCTCTCCGCCTCGCTTCCACGCATCGACCTGCTCATCAACAATGCCGGCGTAATGGCAATCCCGACGCGCCATGTCACCGAAGACGGGTTTGAAATGCAGCTCGGTGCCAATTACATCGGCCATTTCGCCCTAAACCTGCGGCTATTGCCCAAAGTATTGTCGGGCAGCGCCCCGCGCATCGTTACGGTCAGCAGCCTGGCCCACCGCTCCGGCAAGATCAACTTCGACGACCTGCAATGCGAGCAACGTTACGGATACTGGTCAGCCTACGCGCAGTCCAAGCTTGCAACGCTGATGTTCAGCCTGGAACTCGATCGTATGGCCAGAGCGCAGGGCTGGAATCTGAGGAGCAACGCGGCACATCCGGGCTACGCGGTGACCGGATTGCAGAGCACTGGTCCGCGCATGGGACGTACTGGCCCGAGCTGGCAGGAGCGTTTCAGCAAGTTGCTGGAACCCCTGCTCTCCCAATCGGCGGCCGCCGGCGCACTGCCGACGCTGTTTGCCGCGACTTCGCCGGATGCGAAAGGTGGCGCCATGTACGGTCCCGATGGATTTTATGAGCTGAAAGGCTCACCTGCGCTCGCAAAGATCGTTCCTGCTGCGCAGGTCAAGGCGGTCTGGCGCAGGCTGTGGCAGGTCTCGGAATATCTGACCGGCCTTTCCCTCGACGGCGTGGCCGAAGCGTCTGCGGAACGAAAAAGGCAGCCGTAGCGGCTGCCTTTTTCGGGGTGGGGACCTCAGTCCCTCCCCTTCGCCCATGCCATCAACTGCTTTTAGTAGTTGCAGCCCGAGCTGCTGGTCGGGTTGAAGCGCAGGCCGCAGGCCATGTTGAGCGACTTCTTCCGACCGTACTGGTAAGGGTCGGAGCTGTTGGAAGCACCATTGACGGATCCGGTGGTGCGCGGCTCGTTGCGAGCGTTCGTGTTCTTCTGCTGCTTTACGACCTGCTGCTGCTGTTGCGCCGGGGCTGCGTTGGCAGATGCGAAAGCCGAAACGCTGACGATTGCGCCAAAGGCTACGGCGACGAGGCCATTCTTCACGATATTGATCATTTCTTGTCTCCTTGGGAGGATGTTTGGGATTTACGCCAAGGAGCTAGGGAGCAGATCTGTCACATTCCACTGCACCAGATAGCAATCACGACGACGTGAGATCCAATTGCGCGCAAGAAAAAGGCGGCTTTTGGCCGCCTCTCTCTTTGCCGGCTCAATAGCCGTTGTCGCATGGCATGCTGCCGGGTCCGATCGTTCCACTAAATGCTGGGTTGCACATAGTTTTGGGCTCGGTGCGATTGAGGGGTTGGCGGACAATCGCGCCCGTGGTGCGGGCTTCAACGCCGAACGCAGCAAGCGGATACCAGTAGCCATCGGAGTGACGGCGGGTACCGGGGCGTTCCGTGCGGAAACCATGGTAGCCATGCCAATAGCCGGCATGTACCTTATATTGCACCATTTCTGGGCTTGAGGCGACCGGATTCCGGGCCTGCTGAACGGGCGCCGCCACCGCGGGAACGATAGACGAGAGGGCGAGAAGAGCGCTGAGCGCAATGGCGGACGGGACTAGAGTGAACATTTTCATGATAAACCCTCCTTCCTGGATTTATCTATGAAAAATGCGTTCTACGCGCGTGAAGTTCCGCCATCACACGCAGCTTCCTACACTTGTGATTGCAGGCGATCCGCCGCGACTGAAAGACACAAAAAATCAAAATTTGCGACTTTGCAGAAGCCGCTCGAGCGGGCTCCTGGGACATTTATCGAATGTGTGAATTCACCGTTCTTGATATGCGTACAAAGGACGGTAGCCCTGGCCAGCGATGCAGGAGACATATTGCCGATGGGCGGCACTGCTCGCATTCGTCTCCCGTTCCACCGGATCGCGGTGACCGGTCAACTGCGCCCGCAAGTCGTACTGTTTGTTGGATTCGTCATACATGGCATTGGCATCGGACATGCAGAGGCTGTGAGCGACGCCAGGCGGATTGACGGGCGAAGCGACAGCCACGAGCACCGGCGCATTGGCACGATCGACGCATCCCGCAAGGGCCGCCATCACCGCGACGAGACCTACGACACCAACAGTTCCCGTCCTCATGCGATCCTCCGGCTTCTCGCCTGCCATAATCCATCGCCTCCGCAGATAGACGTCGAAGGTTGCGCGAAACTAGGCTCGGATGGGGGAACTTCGCCGCCGACCAGGAAGCGGCGGTCTTATATGGGCTTTCTGGGCATCGGCGGCAGCGTGCAGAAGGCCTGAACCGCTTCCTTGCCAGCACGGCGAAATACTCGATGGCGTCAAAGAGCCTAGGAAGTCACATCATCCGGTCGGCTCGACAACGGGTACTACGAGATCGAAAAACTCAAGTAGCCGCCTGCTCCATAGTCATAGGGCTGCGCACTAGACCCATTGACCGTGCATTCGAAATGCGACCGGATAGTAGTCGGGCTTCGGCAACAACCGACCACGAAGCAGCTCAATAACTGATCATCGGAATTTGGAGAGGAAATGGCGCACCCGAAGAGATTCGAACTCCTGACCCCCAGATTCGTAGTCTGGTGCTCTATCCAGCTGAGCTACGGGTGCGTCTGCAGTGGCGGCCGTGCCGCTTGCGTGGGCGGTTCTCTAAAGGGTCTTTTCGGGCAATGCAAGAGCAATTCGAAAAAAATCGCGACTTTGGTTCAGCAAGGCTCCATTGCGGAAATTGCATCACTTTTCGGCGTGCGACCGGCTGCGGTAATCTTCCAGTGAAACCGGGCGATCCGGAATTTCGATACGGAACTGAGTGCCGACCGAGGGCTTTTCCACAAGTGCGATGGTGCCGCCATGGGCCAGCACCAGCTCACGGGCAATGGTGAGGCCGAGACCGGTGCCGCCAGAGCGGGCCGAGCCGCGGAAGGCGGCAAAGAGGTTCTGCCGCGCCTTAAGCGGCATGCCTGGGCCGGTATCATCCACGGTGATGCTGACGACGCTCCCGACGCGCTGGGCGGCAACGGTGATGCGCCTGACGATCCCTGCCCCCTCTTCGCCCGGAGAGGTCAGCGCCTGCAGGGCATTACGGCAGAGATTGTGGATGACCCGGAACAATTGCTCACTATCGGCATCCACTTCCAGATCCGGCCCCATCTGCTCGACGAATTCGACACCGGCCTGGGGGTCGATGGCAAGGATGTCCTTCACCTCCTGTATCAGCTCATAGAGGCGGAGGCGGCGGCGGCGGGGCGCCGATTCGGTCGCCTTGCCATAGGAGAGCACTTCGGTCGTGTAGCCCACGGCTCGGTCGATGGTGCGCAACAGCTTCGGCGCGAAGCTCTTCACCATGGGATCATCGACATCGACGAGGCGGTCGGACATGAGCTGGGCGGATGCCAGGATATTGCGCATGTCGTGATTGATCTTCGACACCGCGAGACCGAGTGCCGCGAGATTTCTCTGCTGCTTCAATGTCTTCTGCAGTTCGAGCTGCATGGATGTCAGGTTGCGGCCGGCAACAGCCAGTTCGTCGCGGCCGCCGTCTCCGACATAGACATGGAGCGGATTTTCGGGGTCGGAGGCAAATTGCTGCATGCTGCCCGTCAGCTTGCGGATGGGGCGAATGAGGATGCGATTGATGGAGAAGAAAATCAGTGTCGCGGTAAAGAGCGAAATCAGGATCGACAGCAGCAGAACGTTGCGGGCATAGACGAACATTGCCTTGCGTAGCGGCCTGTCCTTCATCACCACTTCGACGCCGGTATTCGTCTCGCCCACCGGTCCGTAGACGCGGATCATGCGGTTGCCGCCGAAGATCAGAGTGTCCAGCGCATCGCGCATGGCGGTCAATGGCGGGATATCCGTGAGGTCGTATGATTCGTCGACCGAGGTTGGCATCTCGCTCATGGCAAGCAGGCGGGAGGTGCCATCCTTGCGCAGCACGATCGCCTTGGTGCCGGTCGCCTCCAGCGTCTCTTTCTGCAGCGCCCGCGGCAGCTCCACCGGCTGCAGCCCGTCGATGACGATTGCGGCAGCGGCGGCCGTATTCAGGCGATCCTCGAGCCAGCGGACACGCATGCTTGCGATCGAGGGAAAGAAGATCAGGATTTCCGCCAGCATAATGAAGAAGACGGTGAGCCAGAGCAGCTTGCCGGACAGACGGCTGAACATGCCGGCACGCGGATAGGAGCCCTTTGCAGCCTCGCCGGCCGCGATGTTTTCCGCCTTGGAAGGCTCGCCCTGGTCTTGAACCGGCATCTCGTCTTGTCCGTGCGGCGAAAGGCCGCCATCAGAATGAGCTTGTATATTAGAGCAGAATGCTCCGCTTTCAAATCTTTGCGAGGAGCGGCAAGTCGTCACAAACAAAAACGCCGCCCGCAGGCGGCGTTCCGATCCTGATTGCAGAGGCTGTCAGAACTCTTCCCAGCTCTGCTCCGCAGCGGCTGCATTGCCGCCGAAGGCCCGTGCGACGCGGCTGATAGCGCGGCGCGCCGGAGAGGCGACTGGCTGGTGATGCTGCTGGCGGGCAACGGCAACAGACGCCTCACTGGAAAGCTTGAAGCGGGAGATGAGGCGCACGAGGCCATCGGCTTCGGCCGAGAGCTTGTGGGTCGCAGCCGAGGTCTCTTCCACCATCGCGGCGTTCTGCTGAGTGACCTGATCCATCTGGTTGACGGCGGTGTTGACTTCCTTGAGGCCGGTCGACTGTTCCTTTGCCGCTGTCGCGATCGAATGGATATGATCGTTGATGGCGATGACCCGAGTTTCGATCTCGGACAAGGCCTCACCCGTCGCCTGAACCAGCTTGACGCCGACCTGCACCTCGTCGCCCGACTTGGTGATGAGCGCCTTGATATCCTTCGCTGCGGTTGCCGAGCGTTGGGCGAGTTCGCGCACTTCCTGCGCGACGACAGCAAATCCCTTACCGGCTTCACCGGCACGGGCAGCCTCGACGCCGGCGTTCAGCGCCAGCAGGTTTGTCTGGAAGGCGATCTCATCGATGACGTTGATGATCTGGCTGATTTCGCGAGACGCCTGTTCGATGCGGCCCATCGCATCGACCGCGTTGCGAACCACGACGCCGGAGCGGCCGGCATTTTCCTTTGCCTCGGAGACCATGACGGTCGCTTCCTGCGCACGTTCGGTCGAATTCATAACAACAGCCGTGATCTCGTCGAGAGCAGCGGAGGTTTCCTCCAGTGCGGCGGCCTGCTGTTCAGTACGCTTGGAGAGATCGTCGCTGGCGTTCCGAAGTTCGTTGGTATTGCCGTTGATCGCTTCAGTCGTTTCGCGCACTTCGCGCATGGTCGTCTGCAGCGTCACGAATGTGCTGTTGACGTTATTCTGCAGTTCGGCAAAGGCGCCCTGGAATTGGCCGCGCATGGTCTGCGTCAGGTCGCCTTCGGCAAGGCTTGCAATGACCCGGCGGGTTTCATCGACGCCGGCATCGACGCTCGACAGGAGCAAGTTGATGTTGCCGGCGAACTGATTGAGGCTTTCGTCCTCATAGTCCTTGTCAATGCGATGGCTGAAATCGCCGGCGGCTGCGGCCGCAACAACGACCGACATGCTGGACTGCAGGTCGTCGCTCTTTGCGCGCATCGCCGCTTCCTGGGCATTCATGCGCTGGATAACGAGGCCGTTTTCCTTGAAAACGGCGACGGCTGCGGCCATTTCGCCGATTTCGTCCTTGCGGCCGGCAAAGGGCACTTCGACCTGGAAATTGCCGTCTGCGACCTCCTTGATCGCATCCGTCACCTTCTTGATCGGCCGGCTCAGGTGGCTGGTACCGATGTAAAAGCCCATGCCGACGCCTGCCGCGATGCCGATGCCGGTAATGCTGAGCACCAGCATCAGGATCCAGCTGCGGAAGTCTTCGATCTCGTCATTGACTGCCGTCAACTCGGCCTTGTCGGTGGTGACGATCGCGTCGATCTCGGCCTGGAAGGCCTTGCGGTTTGCGCGGTTGGCGTCGTTATTGCCCTGCTCGTTGGCCGCCTGCGGGCTGACCTGCGTGCCGAGACGTGCCGTCTCGCTGCGGAAGGTGCGGAATTCCTTGGCGCGGTCGACGAGCTTGGTGAAGGAATCTTTCTGGCTGTCAGGCACAAGCGGCGCCCAACCGGCGATGACCTTGTCGATCTCATCCAGATCGGCCATCAGCCCCTTGGCGAAAGCCGGCGTCTGGTCGAGGCTCTTTGCAGCATAGATGCCGCGCGATTCCATGACGACGGCGGTGACAAAGCGGTTCAAGCGTTCGCCTGCATAGGCGCGGGCCGCGGCGTGTTCATACGCCGTCAGGTTCGCGTTATACTTGGCCATCGCCGACAGCGCGGTGGCACCAATCAAAAGCGCAACGCCGCCCATGACAGACACAAGAAGATTGATTTTGCCGCGAATTTTCAACGAACACTCCTCGCCTCACAATGCCCGGAAAACACATTCCCAGCCGATGCACTGGAAGATCGGGTAAATTCGTTAATGTTGTATTTCGAATATTAACAATATCGACTACAGGAAATTACCCATATTTACTGTTAGCCGCGTTATGTTTCGTCCAGAACCGAGCATCTTCAAGAAAGAAAAACTCCGGCTGAAAGCTTTCCGAAGCCTCCAGACGAAATATACAACCATATATTGAACCGCCGCATTCGTTAACACCGACGTGCGAAATCTTGCCATCCGCCGTGTGTATTCAGGAATCTGCCTGCCATAATTGACTTTGAGAGGCTTCATCCGTATAAGCCGCCGCACGTCCGGTCGTTTCAGGTCTTTTGCGACCTCGTCCGTTCGAAAAACCACGCTCCTTGCATTATGCAAATTCAAGAAGGGCCGCACTCCGCGGTGTTTAAATAAATGAAGCGTACCTATCAGCCCTCGAAGCTTGTTCGCAAGCGCCGCCACGGTTTCCGTGCGCGTATGGCCACTAAGGGCGGCCGCAAGGTCATCGTTGCTCGCCGCGCACGCGGCCGCAAGCGTCTTTCGGCCTAAGGCCGGAATTGCCCGATAGAAAATGACGGGCGAATTGAAGACCAAAGAAGACAAACAGATTGTCGGGCGGCTCTTGAGCCGCCCGCAATTTCTTGCAGTCCGCGAAGGCGAAAAGCGCCGCGGCCCTCTCTTCCTTCTCGAGGTCCTGAACCGCAAGGAAGAAGAAAGCGAAGCCCGCGTCGGCTTCACAGTCACCAAAAAACATGGCAACGCCGTCGAAAGAAACCGCATGCGGCGGCGCCTTAAAGAGGCGGTGCGGCTTCATGCAGGGTTTGCAATGCAGCCCGGACACGACTATGTGGTTGTCGCCCGCAGGGACGTTTTGACGGCGTCCTTCGATGAACTGGCCGCGGAACTGAAAGCCCGCGTGGAAACCAGGCCGAAACACCGGCGCCCGAAAGACGAGCGCCCCAGGAACGTATGATGCAAAACAACCGCAATTACTTCATTGCGATCGCTCTCTCGGTGCTGATCGTCCTTGGCTGGCAGTTCCTCTACATGAACCCGCGCATCGAAGCTCAGCGCAAGGCTCAGGAAGCGCAGAAGGCACAGCAGCAGACCGAGCAGACGCAGCAGCCTGCCGCAAGCAGCAGCCCGAGCGCCCAGACGAATGGCGCCGCCCCGACAGGCCAGGCAGTTGCGACCGCTACCCGCGAAGAAGCGCTTGCAAAGACGCCGCGTGTTGCCATCGACACCGCCGCGCTCTCCGGCTCCATCAACCTCGTCGGCGCTCGCCTCGATGACCTGAAGCTCAAGGCCTATCACGAGACGGTCGATGACTCGAGCCCGATCATCACGCTGTTCTCGCCAGCTGAAACCAAGGATGGTTACTTCACCGAACTCGGTTATGTCGGCAGTGACACGACAGGCACCGTTCCAGGCCCATCCACCGTGTGGACCGCACCGGAGGGCGCAAAGCTCACCGAAAAGACGCCGGTCACTCTTACCTATACAAATGACAAGGGCATCACCTTCGCCCGCACGATCTCCGTCGACGAGCATTACATGTTCACGGTCACGGACAAGATCCAGAACGCCGGCCAGGCACCTGTCTCGCTTTCCTCTTACGGCCGCGTGACGCGCTACAACAAGCCGACGACGCCGTCCGTCTACGTTCTGCATGAAGGCTTCATCGGCGTCATCGGCGACGACGGTCTCATCGAGAGCAAATATTCGGCAGTCGAGAAGGAAGCCGTTACCCCGCCAAAATCCACCGGCGGCTGGCTCGGGATTACTGACAAGTATTGGGCCGCGACAATCATCCCGCCGCAGCAGGCACCCTATGACGCGCGTTTCTCGCACTTCACCGACGGGCAGCCGCGCTACCAGGCGGACTATAAGGAAGACGCCTTTACAATTGCGCCGGGCCAGTCGGTCGAACTCAAGAATCTTGTCTTTGCCGGTGCGAAGGAAGTTCCCGTCATCGACGGCTACGAACAGAGCTACAACATCCCGCGCTTCGACCGCCTGATCGACTGGGGCTGGTTCTATTTCATCACCAAGCCGATGTTCAAGCTGATGGATTTCTTCTTCCGCTACTTCGGCAATTTCGGCGTGGCGATCCTCTGCACGACCATCGTTGTCAAGGCGCTGTTCTTCCCGCTCGCCAGCAAGCAGTATGCTTCGATGGCGAACATGAAGCGCATGCAGCCGAAGATGGAAGAGCTGAAGGCCAAGTTCGGCGACGACCGTATGGGCCTGCAGCAGGCGACGATGCAGCTCTACAAGGAAGAAAAGATCAACCCGATCGCCGGCTGCTGGCCGGTGGCGCTGCAGATTCCGATCTTCTTCTCGCTCTACAAGGTGATCTACATCACCATCGAAATGCGCCATGCGCCGTTCTTCGGCTGGATCAAGGACCTTTCGGCACCCGATCCGACGTCGATCGTCAACCTGTTCGGCCTGCTGCCATTCGAGGCTCCGACCCTGCTGCATCTCGGCGTCTGGCCGCTGATCATGGGTATCACCATGTTCTTCCAGATGCGCATGAACCCGACCCCGCCGGATCCGACGCAGGCCATGATCTTCAACTGGATGCCGCTGGTGTTCATGTTCATGCTGGCGAGCTTCCCGGCAGGTCTGGTGATCTACTGGGCCTGGAACAACACGCTCTCGGTCATCCAGCAGTCGGTCATCATGAAGCGCCACGGCGTGAAGATCGAGCTCTTCGACAATCTGAAGGGCCTGTTCAAACGAAAACCGGCACCATCGAAATAGTCGAAAAGCCCTGCTTCGGCAGGGCTTTTTGTTTCCGGCCGCCGAAGCGCTCAACCGCGCGAAGCTTGACAACACGCCTTAAAAACATGAAGCCGGTTCCATTACCGAACCCGGAGATTGCAGAATTCATATGACTGAAATCGCAAAGCCGCTCTTCGGCCACCCCTGGATCTTCATCCGCGGCGTGCCTTCCCTGAAATTCCTTCCGCCGGAAGGTCCCCTGGAAGTCGCCTTCGCCGGTCGATCGAATGTCGGCAAATCGTCGCTGATCAATGCGCTGGTCGGTCAGAAGGGTCTGGCGCGCACCTCCAATACGCCGGGACGCACGCAGGAGCTCAACTACTTCGTTCCGGATGGCTATTCCGGCGAGGGCAGCGACCTGCCGCCAATGGCGCTGGTCGACATGCCTGGCTATGGCTATGCGCAGGCGCCGAAGGAGCAGGTGGATAACTGGACGAAGCTCGTCTTCGACTACCTGCGCGGCCGCGCGACGCTGAAGCGCGTCTATGTGCTGATCGACAGCCGCCACGGCATCAAGAAGAACGACGAAGACGTGCTGACGCTGCTCGACAAGGCGGCCGTTTCCTATCAGATCGTTCTGACCAAGACGGACAAGATCAAGGCGCCGGCCGTGCCGAAGCTGCTTGCCGAAACATCGGAAAAGATCCGCAAGCGGCCAGCCGCCTATCCGGCCGTGCTTTCAACGTCTTCGGAAAAGAACGAAGGACTGGACGAACTGCGCCAGGCGATTGCCGAAACAGTCGGCATCAACAACTGGAAATAAAGAGGCGCCCCGAAAGGCGCCTCTGACAGCCGATACCTGGAATTACATCTTCGGCAGCAGTACCTTGTCGACGACGTGAATGACGCCGTTCGACTGCTTGACGTCAGCGATGGTGACGTGGGCGACATCGCCATTTTCATCCGTCAGCGTGATCTTGCCCATGCTTTCCTTTGCCTTGAGCACGCAGCCGCCGACCGTCTTGATATCGTGCTCGCCGCCATCGTCCTTGATCATCTTTGCGACGGTCTTCGACATCGCGTCTGCGGCAACGACATGGCACGTCAGGATCTTGACGAGCTTAGCCTTGTTTTCCGGCTTCAGCAGCGTATCGACAGTGCCTTCCGGCAGGGCAACAAAGGCTTCGTTGGTCGGTGCGAAAACGGTGAAGGGCCCTTTGCCTTCCAGCGTGCCGACGAGGCCGGCGGCCTTCACGGCAGCAACAAGGGTCGTATGATCCTTGGAGTTGACGGCATTCTCGACGATGTTCTTGTTCGCATACATCGCGGCACCGCCGACGATCGGGTTCTTTGCCTGAGCAGCGAAAGCGATGGCGGAAAAGGCGGCGGCGAGAGCTGCAGCGCGTAATGCGGACTTGATCATGATTTTTCTCCTCTGCATCCGGTCGCAGCCGCCGGCTTTATGCCCTGCGCCGCCCGGATATCAGCAACTACGGAAGGCGCTGCAGAAGAGTTTCAGGAAAATGATCCGATTTTCACGGTCTGTGGATCGAACCGCTGGCGATGACGGGACCCGTCGGCTGATGTGTGGGCGAGCCGCCGAATGGCTCCAGGCTGACGGCCAGCGTCGCGCCATCGGAAATCTGGCCGCGCATATCCGTCGGTATCAGCAATTCGCCGTTCATACCGCGCTGGAAGACGCCGAGAGAACGGGGCGTGCCGCTGCCCGGCACCAACCAGAGCTCCAGAGATTTCTCCTCCGGCTTGCCGGCAGCGACCGGCACGATCTTCAACCGGCCCGTCTGGATCTCGTAAGAGGCGGTCAGATTGACCTGATTGTTCTGCCCGGAGAGATCGGCCACCAGCGGCGGCGATACAGGGGGCTGAGGCACGAGACCGGAGGTAAAGGCGATGACGCCCAGGGTGACCGCAAGGGAGGCAAATGTCAGCGAGCGCCAGAAACCGGCGGAATTCCAGAGGCCGTGCGAAAAGCGCGGCGCACTCTCCGTATCGGCGAAGAGACGCGCCTCGATCTGCTTGAAGGTCTCGTGGCTCGGAGAAGCCGTGCCATATTCGTCGTTGAAGCCGGAGAGGTTGACCTCCCAGCGGCTGACGATCGCGGCAAACTGCCGGTCGCGGCGCATGCGTTCCTCAACGATCTTGCGATCCTGAAGAGAGAGGACGCCCAGCACATATTCGCCGGCGAGAACCTCATCCCGGGAGCGGTCTCCCTTGCTTTTGTCGGGCGATGTCATCGTTCCATGCACTCTCTCAGTTTCAGCAGGCTGCGTCTAAGCCATGTCCGCATCGTATTCAGCGGGACACCAAACTGATCGGCCAGTTCCTGATAGCTCAGCCCTTCGACATAAGCCCGTTTCACTGCGACCGCACGATCAGCTTCCAACTCTTCCATGCAGGTGTCAATCCGCCTTCCTTCATCCTTAATCACGACTTGCGCTTCAGGATCGGGACCGGCATCGGCAAGATCAAGCGCTTTGTCGATTTCGTCGGCTACAGGCTTGCGCGCACGCAAGGCATCGATCGACTGATTGCGGGCAATTGCCGCAAGCCAGGCGACCGACGTCGCGGAGCCGGCCGTAAAGGCGCCGGCGCGCTGCCATATCTTGATATAGACCTCCTGCAACACCTCTTCGGCCTCGTTCCTGTTTCCAAGAATACGAAGGCAGATCGCCAGAAGTTTCGGGCCGGTCTGGTTATAGAGCGCGGCGAAGGCCCTGCGGTCGCCCAACGCGACACGGCCGATTAAATCTGCAAAATCCCCAGTCATGTCGCCCTCGAATGAACGATTTCCGGTTCAATAGTTTCAATATGAGCTGGCCGGCTTCCAGGTCGGCCTTAGATACGAAAAACTATTGCGTGCCGGATTATTCCCTCTGTTAAAAACTTGAGATAAAAGGCCGCGATCAATTCCGCGGGGTCCCCCATGAACGAGTCCGAAAGCGAAATCCAGGCACGTCTTCTCGCACAGGCGCTGCCCTTCATGCAGCGCTATGAAAACAAGACGATCGTCGTGAAATACGGCGGCCATGCCATGGGCAATCCGGAGCTCGGCAAGGCTTTCGCCAGCGATATCGCGCTTCTGAAGCAGTCCGGCGTCAACCCGATCGTCGTTCACGGCGGCGGCCCGCAGATCGGCGCCATGCTGACGAAGATGGGCATCGAATCGAAGTTCGAAGGCGGGTTGCGCGTCACCGACCAGAAGACGGTCGAGATCGTCGAGATGGTTCTCGCCGGCTCGATCAACAAGGAAATCGTCGCGCTGATCAATCAGACTGGCGAATGGGCGATCGGCCTCTGCGGCAAGGACGGCAACATGGTCTTCGCCGAAAAGGCCCGCAAGACCGTCAAGGATCCGGATTCCAACATCGAGCGTGTGCTCGATCTCGGTTTCGTCGGCGAAGTCGTCGAAGTCGACCGCACGCTGCTCGACCTTCTCGCCCGCTCCGAGATGATCCCGGTCATCGCGCCGGTTGCTCCGGGCCGCGATGGCGCGACCTACAACATCAACGCCGACACGTTTGCCGGTGCGATTGCCGGAGCGCTGAACGCCACCCGCCTGCTGTTCCTGACGGATGTGCCCGGCGTTCTCGACAAGCAGGGCAAACTCATCAAGGAGCTTTCCGTCGCCGAAGCGCATGCGCTGATTGCCGACGGCACGATTTCCGGCGGCATGATCCCGAAGGTCGAGACCTGCATCGATGCCATCAAGGCCGGCGTGCAGGGCGTCGTTATCCTCAACGGCAAGACGGCCCATTCGGTGCTGCTCGAAATCTTCACCGAGCACGGCGTCGGCACACTGATCGTTCCCTGATCGAAAAAGGCGCCCTTGCGGGCGCCTTTCTCATGCTCCGGCAAAGTTTGTCGAGAGCGTCAGATCTTCCCAAGCATCAATTTCCGAACTCATGCTCTTGAGCTTGTCGCGGACCAGCGTCAGCGCATCGGCGCCGAGCAGCAGATGGACCGGCGGATCTTCAGCCTCGACCAGTGCCAGCACAGCGGCCGCCGCTTTGCGAGGATCGCCTGACTGTCTGCCGCTCTTTTCCTCGCGCGCCCTGCGGATGGGATCGAAGAGCGCATCGTAATCAGAAATGCTCCTGTCGGTGCGGATCATCGATCGTCCGGCCCAGTCGGTGCGAAATGAGCCAGGAGCCACAGCGGTGACTGCAACATTAAATGGCTTCACTTCCTTCGCCAAAACCTCGCTGATGCCTTCGAGCGCAAATTTGCTGCCGCAATAATAGGCGATGCCCGGCATGGTGATGAACCCGCCCATCGATGTGATGTTGATGATATGACCCGCCCGCCGCCGGCGCATGAACGGAAGAACGGCCTTCATCATCCCGACGGCGCCGAAAACATTGACCTCGAATTGCCGGCGCATTTCCTCGATCGACGATTCCTCCAAAGTTCCTTCATGTCCATAGCCGGCATTGTTGATGAGAACGTCCACCGGACCGATGGTTCCCTCGATGCCGGCAACGGCCGGTTCGATTGCCTCTATATCGGTCACGTCGAGGCGGACTGCCGTCGCCCGACGCGGCGCCAGCCTCTCGAACGACGCTATTGCATCATCGTTTCTCACCGTTCCCACCACGCGGTGGCCCTTTTCCAATGCGGCCTGCGCAAAGGCGCGGCCAAAGCCAGAGCTGACACCGGTAATGAGAAACTGCTTTTCGATTGCACTCATCGTGAACTCCTTTCCTGGCGCACCCGTCATATGAAGGCTGCGCGTTCCGTCATGTGGCGGCGCAGGGGAGATAGTTCCAATATATTGCGGAGGTGAATGCGATATCTTAAACGTATCGCATGGAACTTCGTCATCTTCGTTATTTCATCGCCGTCGCAGAAGAACTCAATTTCACACGCGCGGCACGGAAGGTCGGTATCGGCCAGCCGCCACTCAGCAATCAGATACGCGATCTTGAAAACGAGATTGGCGCGGCTCTTTTCCGCCGCCTCTCGAACGGCGCGGAACTGACGGAGGCGGGCAAGGCCTTCCTGCCGGAGGCGCAGGCGATTTTGCTTCAGGCGGAGCAGGCCAAACGATCTGCGCTGCGGGCGGCGCGCGGAGGGAGCGGGCGGCTGCGGGTTGGCTTCACCAGCTCTGCGGTGTTCAATCCGGTCGTGCCCGCCATCGTGAACGCCTTTCGCGAGAAATATGCGGCCGTCGAACTCGGCCTGGAGGAAGCGCCGACGGCGCAACTGCTGCAGCGTCTCGACGGGGACGAACTCGACGCCGTCTTTATCCGCCCGGGCAGCAGTGATGTGCTGCAGGCCCGATGTCAGCTGCTGGCCGAAGATCCCATGGTCATCGTGCTTCCAGCAAGGCATCCGCTGTCACAGGCGCAGACGTTACCCCTCGGCGCCCTGGCCGAAGAGAGCTTCGTCCTCTTTCCACGTGAGGCGGGTGCCGGCTTCTTCGACGACATCATCGCTGCATGCCGGCGGGTGGGATTTGAACCGCGGCTCGGCCAATCAGCGCCGCAGATCACTTCGATTGCCAGCCTGGTCGCAGTCGGTCTCGGCGTTTCGATCGTGCCGGCGGAAATGGTGAAGATCAATGTTCCCGGTGTTTGCTACATCGCATTTGACGGCGAACCGCCAGCGGCACGGCTGGCACTCGCCACCCGGCGTGACGAGCGCTCCCCCACCGTTCGCAATTTCATTGCTCAGGCCATCGCCATGCAGCGAAACTCCACCGGCAACGATCAGTTGGCCGAATAGATCGCAGCTGCTGCTTCCTTCAGCTTTTCCATCATCGCCCGATAAGGCCCCGGACCATAGCTGATGCGCGAAACACCGAGCCTTCCAAGATCGGCCGGTTCGGGCGCACCGGCCTTCATCATGATATTGACCGGCAGCGAGGATGCGGCGCAGACCTTTTCGATCAGGGCCGGCTCGATCAGACCCGGCACGAAGAAGCCGCTGGCGCCTGCCGCTGCATAGGCCTTGCCACGCTCGATCGCTGCATCCACCAACCCTGCGTGCCTGGAGCCGTCACCTTCCTGAAGGAAGAGATCAGTGCGGGCATTGAGGAAAAAATTGATGCCTCGCGCCTTCGCCATTTCCCTGATGGCGCGGATGCGAGCCGCCTGCACTTCGATAGAATGAAGGCCGGCCTCGCCGACGCGCTGGTCCTCGAAGTTGATCCCTATGGCGCCAGCCTCGATGAGCTTTGCGACATTGGCCGCGGCGCCGGCGGGTTCGGTGGAATAGCCGCCTTCGAAATCGACCGAGAGCGGCAGGTCGTTGACGGCGGTGATCGTGCGCGCCGTCTCGATCAGCACATCCATCGGCAGCTTCTGGCCGTCGCCATAACCATTGGCAGCCGCGACGGACCAGCTTCCGGTCGCGAGCGCCTTCGCGCCCGCCTCCGTAACGGCCTTGGCCGTTCCGGCATCCCAGATGTTGTATAAAATGACGGGCGTGCCCTTGCGATGCAGCGTACCGAAATAGTCGGCTTTCTCAGTCTGATTCATGCTGTCCTCTCCATTTTATATCCGCTGATCTTTTCCTCGTGCCGCAGCAGCCATTGCTTGCGCCACAGCCCGCCGCCGTAGCCGGTGAGTGAACCATCCGCGCCGAGGATACGATGGCAGGGCACGATGATGGCGAGCTGGTTGGCGCCGTTGGCACGGCCGACAGCACGCACCACCTCCGGCCTTTCCATCTCTCTTGCAAGATCGCCATAGGCGCGTGTCTGGCCGACGGGAATTTCGATGAGCTTTGCCCAGACATGCTTTTCGAAGGACGTACCGTCAAGCGCCAGCGGCGTCTTGAATGTGGTCAGCCGCCCTTCGAAATAGTCCCTGATCTCCATCTCGATCTGGTCGATAGCAGGCGTACGGCCGATCGCGACCGAGGAACGGACACGCTTCTGCAGGGCTTCGAGTTCGGTCGGCAAAGCCTTGCGGTCGTGAAATTCGAGGAGATGCAGATGCGTCTTGTCGGCGACTGCTATCATCGGTCCGAGCGGTGTATCGAACCAGTCGGCAAAGAGCAGTTCGCGGTTTTGCGAAAGCGCCGGCGCCTTGCCGACCAGCCGCTGAAAAGCGGCGCGAAAGCCGCTCGGGGATTCATATCCTGCATCGAGCTGCACATCGATCACCCGCGCGCCACCGGCGAGCTGCCGTGCTGCTTCGCCAAGCCGGCGATAGCGTACGATATCGTGGAAGGTCATGCCGAGCGCCCGCTTGAAGGCGCGGCGCACGGTCGAAGGATCGTAGCCCCGGCGTACGAGCTCATCTTCGGTCCAGCGCACATCGGGTTCGCTGTCGAGCCGCGCCAGCAGCATGTCGACGACCGGCTCGCGGCCCGGCTGCTCCAGCGGCCTGCAGCGCTGGCATGGACGGAAGCCCGAATGCATGCAGGCGGCGATCGTATCGAAGAAGATGGTGTTTTCCCGCTTCGGCTTGCGCGCCGGGCAGGTCAGACGGCAGAAGATGCCTGTTGTCTTCACACAGACATAGGCCTGGCCCTCATAATCGGCGCTGCGGGCAATCAGGGCATCATAGAGCGTGTCATCGTCGGGGCGTTCGAAAAGCATGTCGGCTTTCTAGCACTCCGCGCCTCAGTCGTCCGCCGAAAATCGGGCGTCTATTTTATTCCGCAGCGTCGAGGCTCTTCACATGCCGCTGCGGGCGCAGCATCGATTCCTCCTCTGCATCCTGGGGTGCGCCCCAGAATGTCTCGAGGGTCGGGCCTTCCTTGAGGTGGCGGCGGCGGAAAAGGAATTCGAGGATCTCGTGAAACCAGACGCGGCGGCCCATCTGCGTATACCAGCGCATGGAATGACGCTGTTCTGGATCGCGGTGGAAGAGAATACGCAGCAGCGCCTTCGGGCGCGCCTGGACTGCGACCTCGATCAGCTTGACGCAGGCGACCAGCACGATCGGGTTGAGATAGCGCATCTTCAGGACCTGATGCTTATAGTCCCATTTGCGGATATCGGCCTCGATCACCTGTCGCTCGCGAGCGATGCGGAAGAAGGGCGTCCATCGATGCGGCGTCACATAGAGCGCCTGGATCTGGTCGGGATCATAGGAGAGCAACTGCCGGAAGCCGCGCCAGAGATCGCTCAGCTTCTCCTCCTCGAAACCGACGACCCAGGTCGCCATGGAGAGGATATCGTGCCGGCGCAGGAGGCGGATCGCTTCCCGGTCGGTTGTCTTGGCACCGCCCTTCTTGATCAAGGCAAGCGTCGCCTCATCGGTGTTTTCCATACCAAGCAGCCAGCGGACGATGCCAGCCTTGCGATAAAGGTGCAGGATATCGGCATCGCGAACGATGTCGTCGGCCCGCGTCGAGCCGACGATCTGCACGGGCACATTCTCGGCAACCATCGCTTCGAGGAAAGCCAGCCAGGCTTTTCGCGAGGATGTCGGGTTTTCATCGGCGAGGTTGATGAGTTCGACGCCCTCTTCGCGATAGAGCCTGGCAATCTCGCGGGCGAAAAGCTCCGGCGAGCGATGACGCCAGCGGGTCCAGAAACCACGCTGGCCGCAATAGTTGCAAAGATGCGGGCACCCCCTGGAAAACTGCATGACGACGGCACGCTTGCCGCCCCAGTAGCTATAGTTGCGATGATCGATCAGTTCCCAGCCGACGCGATAGGCATCGAGATCGGCGATCGCCTGTGCTGGCTGCGTTGCCAGGATTTCGCCATGGCCATCGCGAAAGGCAATTCCGGGGATCGTGGCGAGCGGACGGTTCGTCACTAGCGCATCCGCAAGACGCCGCATGGTTTCCTCACCCTCGCCGCGCACGAGGACGTCGAATGCCTCGGTCTCGGCCAGCACCTCCCGCCAGTGATAGGTTGGAAATACGCCACCATAGATGATGGAGATTTTCGGATCGCTGCTCTTGATAGCCTCTGCGATCACTCGAGCAGTCGGATGGGCCGACGTCGAGCCCGAATGGCCGATCAGCACCAGATCGGGACTGTCAGCCACCACCCGACTGACGATGTCCGCAACCGTCATCGGCCCGAATTCGGCATCGATCAGCCTGACGACATGACCATCGTCGATCAGCGGACCTCCAACCGAAAGAAGGCCGAGCGGCGGAAGATGATCATCGGGAATACGGCTGCCGATCGCGGTATGCGGCGGGTTTATCAGAACGATCTTCATGCGACTTTACCCTTGCGGGTCCCCCTGTCTGACGCAGGCAGAGGTCACCAGCTATCAATGGCGAAAGTCGGCCAAAATCTCTCTAAAGTTGTGAAAATCTGGCGGCTTTTTTTGGGAGGACCTCGCTGGGCCGGACCTGCTAGCGAAAGCCTTTGGTTTCCCGCCGCGGCCATGCGATAAGAGCGGCTATGACAAAGATCGACCGCACGCCTACCAAAAACGATTTCGAGCACGTGACCGAATGGGTCTTCGACCTCGACAACACGCTCTATCCGCATCATGTCAATCTGTTCGCGCAGATCGACAAGAACATGACGGCCTATGTCTCAGCGCTTCTGCAGATGGAGCATGACGAGGCGCGCAGGCTGCAGAAGCAATATTATCTCGATCATGGCACGACGCTGCAGGGGCTGATGATCCATCACGGGGTCGATCCCAACGATTTCCTCGAAAAGGCGCATGCGATCGACTATTCGTCGCTGACCCCGCATCCGGACCTTGCCGACGCAATCAAGGCCCTGCCGGGCCGTAAGTTCATCTTCACCAATGGCAGTGTCCCG
Organism: Rhizobium sp. BK379; assembly: GCF_014193955.1. Taxonomy (NCBI): domain Bacteria; kingdom Pseudomonadati; phylum Pseudomonadota; class Alphaproteobacteria; order Hyphomicrobiales; family Rhizobiaceae; genus Rhizobium; species Rhizobium sp. BK379. Next base: position 372,968 of record NZ_JACIAD010000002.1, on the reverse strand, counting down.
CATGCACAGGCAGCTGCCGGCGCACTCGGCATTCTCGATCATTTCGACGATATCTTCGACATCGTCGCGGCAGACTACCTGCCGAAACCGGCGCAGGCGACCTATGACAAGTTCATGGCGCTGAAGAAGATCGAGACGAACAAGGCTGCGATGTTCGAAGACCTGCCTCGCAATCTCACCGTGCCGAAGGCACTCGGCATGCAGACCGTTCTGCTGGTGCCGCGCAACCTGGAAGAGACCGTCGTCGAATGGTGGGAAAAGACCAGCGGCGAAGATGACCACATCGATTTCGTCACCGACGATCTTGCTGATTTCCTTAAGAAGATTACGGCCTAGCTTACCAAAGTTTCATCCATCTTACAGATGTTTAACTGGGTCCGGGCGCGGTTCGGACCTACCTTTCGTGGTCGAGGGACACCCTACGAAAGGATGCAATCATGCACCGCAACAAGCTTATTCTGACGGCTCTTTCTTCTGTTCTTCTCCTCGGCGCCGCTGCCGGGGTGAGCTTCGCCGCACCAAGAGACCGGCCGGATCGGCCCGACCGTCCGGGACATCATGGCCAGATGGGCTGGGGCATGATGGGCGGTCCGCGTGGTGCTGCCTTCCGCGACATCGTCTTCGTGCGCATGCTGAAACAGTTCGACACCAACAAGGACGGAAAGATTACCAAGCAGGAGGCGACCGATGGCATGGAGAAGATCTTCGCCGCCATCGATACCAACCATGACGGCTCGCTGACGCCAGGCGAAATCCGCGCCTACCGCGAAGCACAGTTCAAGGCGCGTCGTGAAGCGGTCTCAGCCAAGCGGGGCGATGCGGATCAGAATGCGGCGCCGCAGGCCGGCGACGACAAGAACCATGGCCGTCATGGCCGCGACGGCCACCACTGGATGCATGGCAATGGCCGCTTCATGGCAATGATGATGGGCCGCATTGACACCGACCAGAACGGCCAGATCAGCAAGCAGGAAGCGGAAACCGCCTTCAACAAGTTCTTCGATCGCATGGACCGCAACAAGGACGGCGTGATTTCGATCGACGACATGCCGGACCAGCCCTTCCTCTGAAGGGATGACCGAACCGCAAGCAGTTCATCGCGAGGGGTTTGCCCCTCATCAGGAGCCCTCTTCCCCTCATGGGAAGAGGGCTTTTCGTTGCCAGGCGTTAGAGCCTAGTGGCCTTCCCGGTGCTCGTAAAAATCCTGGACGATCTTCCAGGCCTCGTCGGCAGTATCGACGAAACTGATCAGGTTCACGTCCTCGGGGGCGATCGTCCCGAATTCGGCGAGCGCATCGAAATTGATGATGCTGTGCCAGAATTTCGAGCCAAAGAGCAGCAGCGGGATGCGCTCCATGCGGCCTGTCTGGATCAGCGTCAGGCATTCGAAGAATTCGTCCATCGTGCCGAAGCCGCCGGGGAAGACCGCAATTGCCTTGGCGCGCACCATGAAATGCATCTTGCGGATTGCAAAATAGTGGAAATTGAAGCTGAGCTCGGGCGTCACATAGGCATTCGGCGCCTGTTCGTGCGGCAGCACGATATTGAGGCCGATCGAAGGTGCTCCTTCATCCGCCGCGCCCCGATTTCCCGCCTCCATGACGCCGGGACCGCCACCGGTAACGACGACATATTCGTGGAAATCGAAGCCGGCAGCATAGCGTGAGCAAAGGCGGGCGAACTTGCGGGCCTCATCATAATAGACCGATGCGGCTTCGAGGTTTGCGCGCTGGGTTTCGTTGCGGGCGGCCCAGGCGCTCTGGCCGGGGGCCGGAATGCGCGCGCCCCCGAACAGGACGACGGTCGACTTGATGCCGCGCTCGGCCATCATCATCTCGACCTTGAGGAGCTCGAGCTGCAGGCGGATCGGGCGCAGCTCCTCGCGGCAGAGGAAATCCTCGTCCACATAGGCAAGGCGATAGGCCGGCGAGAGCGTCTGTGGCGTCTTCGGAACCGCTTCCGCACGCTGCCTGTCGCTCGAACTGCTCTTCAACGGGTCCCAGACGCCATCCTTGCGCCGTCCGCCGCCGTTTCTTGCCTTTGCCATATCGAAATGCCTTTCAGTATCACCGGCCATAAGTGACCGGATATGTCGCTATAACGCCTTGAATCCAGATATGATCTTGTCCGAAAAATCATTCCATTTTACGGGCGCATGCTGTAGATCGGGTGAAAACCCGCCAACCGCAATTCCGGAGACTCCGTCGTCTCCACGATAAAGATCGAAGTTTAAGGAATTCTCATGAGCGCCACCGACCTCGCATCCCTCGAAAAGACCCTCGAAACTGCCTTCGACAATCGCGACAATGTGAACACGTCGACGAAGGGTGAAGTGCGCGATGCGGTCGAGGCGGCTCTCAACCTGCTCGACGAGGGCAAGGTGCGCGTGGCCGAGCGCGGCGCCGACGGCGCCTGGAAAGTCAATCAGTGGCTGAAGAAGGCCGTGCTGCTTTCCTTCCGCCTCAACGACATGGAAGTCGTCAAGGGCGGTCCTGGTCAGGCAACCTGGTGGGACAAAGTTCCCTCGAAGTTCGAAGGCTGGGGCGAGAACCAGTTCCGCGCCGCTGGCTTCCGGGCCGTGCCGAACGCGGTCGTGCGCCGCTCGGCCTATATCGCCCCGAACGCCATCCTGATGCCGTCCTTCGTCAATCTCGGCGCCTATGTCGGCGAAGGAACGATGGTCGACACCTGGGCGACTGTCGGCTCCTGCGCACAGATCGGCAAGCACGTGCATCTTTCCGGCGGCGTCGGCATCGGCGGCGTTCTGGAGCCGATGCAGGCCGGCCCGACGATCATCGAAGACAATTGCTTCATCGGCGCCCGTTCGGAAGTGGTCGAAGGGTGCATCGTGCGTGAAGGCTCGGTGCTCGGCATGGGCGTCTTCATCGGCAAGTCCACCAAGATCGTCGATCGGGCAAGCGGCGAGATCACCTATGGCGAAGTGCCGCCCTATTCGGTCGTTGTTGCGGGCTCGCTGCCATCTGACAAGACGATGGCGAACGGCCAGCCGGCGCCGAACCTCTATTGCGCCGTGATCGTCAAGCGCGTCGACGAGCAGACCCGTTCCAAGACCGGCATCAACGAACTGCTCAGAGATTGATGACAGCCCGATATTGATTCGGTAAACAATCGGCGTCTTTTTGGGCAAGGCGAGCTCACGCCTTGCCACGTCTTTGCCATTCCCACCGGATAGTTCCACCGCCATGACCGCTACGAATCCTGTTGCTAATCTTCAGACATTGATCCGCTGCCCGTCCGTGACGCCGGCGGAAGGCGGAGCGCTATCTGCGCTGGAAGCCATGCTTTCGCCGCTCGGTTTCAAAATCGACCGGATGGTTGCGAAAGAGGCTGGCACGCCCGACGTTGAGAATCTCTATGCCCGCCTCGGCACCGAGGGGCCGCATCTGATGTTTGCGGGGCATACGGACGTCGTGCCGGTGGGAGATGAAGGCGCATGGACCCACCCGCCCTTTGCTGCCGAGATCGCCGATGGCGAGCTTTTCGGCCGCGGCGCAGTCGACATGAAGGGAGGCGTTGCCTGCTTTGCAGCAGCCGTTGCCCGCCATGTCGAAAGACATGGCCTGCCGAAGGGGTCGATTTCCTTCCTGATCACAGGCGACGAGGAAGGCCCGTCGATCAACGGTACGATTAAGCTTCTGCAATGGGCAGCCGAACGCGGCGAGACCTGGGATGCCTGCGTGGTCGGCGAGCCGACCAATCCGAACAAACTTGGCGACATGATCAAGATCGGCCGACGCGGCTCGCTCTCCGGCAAGATCATCGTGCATGGCGTGCAGGGCCATGCCGCCTATCCGCATCTTGCTGACAATCCGGTGCGAGGCATGCTGCAACTGACGCAGGCGCTGATGGACCCGCCGTTCGACGCCGGGACCGACGATTTCCAGCCGTCCAATCTCGAAGTGACGACCATCGACGTCGGCAATCCGGCGACCAACGTCATTCCGGCCAAGGCTTCCGCGAGCTTCAATATCCGCTTCAACGATACCTGGACGGCCGATACGCTGCGGGCCGAGATCATCAGGCGGCTCGATGCGGCAGCCGCAGACGGTGCATTGCGGCCGGGCCGCGAACCGGTCAAATACGAGATCATATGGGCGGATCGCCCGAGCCACGTCTTCCTGACACGCAACAATGCGCTGATCGCCTCGCTTTCCTCCGCAGTCGAAGCCATTACCGGCGCATCGCCGGCGCTCTCGACGACGGGCGGTACCTCGGATGCGCGCTTCATCAAGGATTATTGCCCGGTCGTGGAATTCGGCCTTGTCGGCCAGACCATGCACATGGTCGACGAACGCGTCGCCGTTGCAGATCTGGAGACGCTGACGGCGATCTACGAGACCTTCATCGAACGATGGTTTGCGAATGCCGGGCTTTAGAGAGGTTCAATATTATCTCGCCGGCATCTGGCTGCTGATCAAGCTCGATCCGCGCGGCTTCCGCTTCCTCGACATATCGGATCGCGGCGTCAACCGGTCCTTCTGGGCGATCCTCTGGTGCCTGCCGCCAACAGGGATTTCCTGGCTCTGGTGGCGCAATGCCTTTCTGCGATCCATGCCGCCGGAAACCGATGTCGGATTTCCCTTCTATTTCCGGCTAGGGCTGGTCGAGCTTGCGAACTGGTTCGTGCCGCTGGTCTTTGCCGGTCTGTTGTTGCTTGCTTTCCGCATGGGCGAGCGCTTTGCTCCCATCGTAGTCAGCATCAACTGGCTCGGCGTGCCGCTTGCCTATATCAACGGTCTGCTGCTGGCGCTCGTCTTCTTCCTGCCAGCCTCCGTCGGCATTGTATCGCTGCTGTTACTCGTGTTCATGCTGGCACAGGTCTTCGTGCTGGCACGCATCCTCAGGATGATCTGCCAGGGCCATGCCCTGCTGGTCGGCGCTCTGACGCTGGTGCTGCTGGTGCCGTCGATGCTGCTGTCGGAATATCTGCAGAACTTCCTCGGCATCTATCCGGCGTGAGCTAGGAAAAGTCGTCCTCGTCACTTGCAGGCTTGCGGCGGTCGGTGATCACCTCGGGATAATCCACCTGCATGAAATAGAGCCCGTCGGGCGGGGCCACGGGGCCACAGGCCTTGCGATCACGTGCGTCCAGCGCCGCACGCACATCATCTGGCGTCCACTTGCCCTCGCCTGCAAGCTTCAGCGTTCCAGCGAATGAGCGGATCTGGTTGTGCAGGAAGCTCTGGGCCGTGGCGCGGATTTCGATCAGCTCGCCATTGCGGGTCACATCCAGTCGGTCGAGCGTGCGCACAGGGCTGTTTGCCTGGCAGTGAGCTGAGCGAAAGGTGGAAAAATCATGTTTGCCGACGAGCGTCTGGGCGGCCGCATGCATGACCTCGTGATCGAGCAGCTTCGGCACCCACCATGCCTTGCCCGCCTCCAGCGCCAGCGGCGCGCGCCGGCTGATGATGCGGTAGAGATAGTGCCGGCGGAGCGCCGAGAAGCGGGCATCGAAGAATTCGCTCGTGGCCTCCACGTCGATGATCGCCACTTTCTCGGCGGCGAGCCTCAGATGGGCGTTCAGCGCATTCTGCAGCTTGAAGGGGGACCAGTCCTTCGAAAGGTCAGCATGGACGACCTGCCCCATGGCGTGGACGCCGGAATCGGTGCGTCCCGCGCCGCGGATGGATACGGCATCGCCCGATGCCGAGAAGATCGCCTTTTCGATTGCGCCCTGCACCGATGGTCCGTTGTCCTGCCGCTGCCAGCCGACATAGGGGCCGCCGTCATATTCGACGATCATACGGTATCGCGGCATCAGGCGAGCCTTGTGCCGGCAACAAGCGGCGTGCCGCGCAGGAAGTCGGACGCGGCGAGCGGTTTGCCCCCGGCCTTCTGAAGTTTCGTGAGGCGAACCGCACCAGTGCCGCAGGCGACGACGAGATCATCCGTTACAAGCGTTCCAGCCATACCCTCGCCCGTCGCAAGTTCCGAGCCCAGCACCTTGACGCGCTCCGCCTTGTCGTGGCCGACGAGCTCGAACCAGGCGCCTGGAAAAGGTGCGAGGCCGCGGATATGGTTGTGAACGTCCTTGGCATCGCGGGCGAAATCGATGCGCGTTTCCGCCTTGTCGATCTTGGCGGCATAGAGCACGCCTTCGGCCGGCTGCGGCGTAAGCGGTAAATCGTCCATCTCAAGCTTGACCATGGCCTCGGCCATCGCTTTGGCGCCAACATGCATCAGGCGGTCGTGCAATTCGCCTGCCGTCATGTTCGGGGCGATTTCGACTTCGCGGGTCAGCGCCACGTCGCCGGTATCGAGGCCCTTGTCCATCTTCATGACCATCATGCCGGTCTTGGCATCGCCAGCCATGATCGCCCGTTGGATGGGGGCCGCGCCGCGCCAGCGCGGCAGCAGCGAGGCATGGCCGTTGTAGCAGCCATAACGCGTGCCGGTCAGGATAGCCTCGGGCAGCAGCAGGCCGTAAGCAACGACCACACCGACATCGGCACCCAGGGCGCGGAAGCTCTCGCGCTCTTCCGGATCCTTGAAATTGACCGGTGTGAAGACCGGCAGACCCAGCAGCTCGGCCGCCTGGTGCACCGGCGACTTCTGAAGATCAAGCCCGCGCCGTCCGCCCGGCCGTGGCGGCTGAGTATAGACGGCGATGATCTGATGGCCAGCTTCGACGAGCAGGCGCAGCGTCGGGACGGAAAAGTCGGGCGTTCCCATGAAAACGATACGAAGAGACATTCTATCTCGCCAAATGAGGATCAACCGTCTTCAAACGGGTTTACGGGCTCACAATCAAGCCCGCTCGAATCTTTTGTTTGTCGCTGCTGTCGGCCCTCTCAGAGCACTTTCGACTTTGCAGCCTTGGTGAACTTCTTGATCACCATTTCGCGCTTCAACCGCGAAATATGATCGATGAAGAGCACCCCATTCAAGTGATCGATCTCGTGCTGGAGGCATGTCGCCAAAAGACCATCAGCCTCGACGCTCTGCTCCTTGCCTTCGCGATCAAGATACTTGACCGTGACATTCGCGGGGCGTTCGACTTCCGCATAATAGTCGGGAATGGAAAGGCAGCCTTCCTCATAGACGGAGCGTTCGTCCGAAGAGCGGACGATCTCCGGATTGATGAAGATGAGCGGCTGCTTTTCCTCGCCTTCCTTCGAGAGATCGATAACGAGCATGCGGCGCGGCACGCCGATCTGGATCGCGGCAAGGCCGATGCCCGGCGCATCATACATGGTTTCCAACATGTCGTCGGAAAGGCGCTGCAGGTCGGCGTCGACCCGCTCGATCGGCTGGGAAACCTGACGGAGAAGGGGGTCGGGAAGAATGATGAGTGGCTTGATGGTCATGGCGTTCCCATAACGCATCTTTTCACACTAGGGAATCATCCGCCGGGCAGGGATTGCGGTTTTTTGCAGCGCCTGCCCGGTTTTCGTCGAGATTATCAGGCCGCGCGGCGAGGGGCAGGGGCAGCCTGACGGCCTTCGGCACGTGCACGGAAACGCTGCAGAAGCTCGATGAGGTTCTCGACCTCATCCTTCAGCCGACGGGTTTCGGCAGACGTACGCTCCACCATGCCGGAATTCTGCTGCGTGATCGTGTCCATGTTGCGGATTGCGATGCTCACCTCATTGACGCCGGTAGCTTGATCGCGGGCGGCGGCGGCGATATCGGCGACGAAACTGTTGATGATATCGATGCGGCTGATCATGTCGCTCAGCGCTTCACCGGTGCTGCTGACAATGTTGACGCCCTCGTTCACCTGCGTCGAGCTTTCGGAGATCAGGTTCTTGATCTCCTTGGCGGCATCGGCCGTGCGCTGGGCAAGCTGACGGACTTCCTGAGCGACGACCGCGAAGCCCTTGCCTGCATCACCGGCACGCGCCGCCTCGACGCCGGCATTCAGTGCCAGCAGGTTGGTCTGGAAAGCGATCTCGTCGATGACGCCGATAATCTTGGCGATTTCGGTAGAGGACTTCTCGATACCTGCCATGGCCGAAACGGCGCTGGTGACGAGTTCGCCGGAATTCTTGGCCTTCTGCTGCGTTTCGCGCACGGCGCCAGATGCCTTTTCGGCATTGGCGGCGGTCTGGCTGACGCTGACGGAGAGCTGCTGGAGGGCGGCCGAGCTTTCCTCAACACCTGCGGCCTGCTGAGCAGTGCGCAGGGCGAGGTCATCGCCCGCCCTGGAGATCACATCGGCGCCTTCGAGAATGTGGCGGGACGTCGTGCGAACGGAGGTGAAGGAATCGCGCAGTGCGCTGACGGCCCTGTTGTAATCCTCGGCCATCCCGCGAAAATTGCCGGGCAGATCGGAAGGAAGCGTCGCTTCAAGGTCACCACGCGAAAGAGCTTCGAGGCCACGACGCAAATGCTCCAGCGCCAGTGCCTGATCGGCTTCTGCCCGGGCGCGTTCCTCTTCCAGAACACGGCGCTTCTCATCAAGCGCTTCCAGATAGACCGAAATCGAATAGTCCATATCGAGCATCGCCGCCTTGATGACGGCGGTCAGCTTTTCTGCGAGCGTCTTTCCCTGCTGGCGGGCAAAGAGCGAAGGCCACTGCTTTTCCATCAGACCACGGACGAGCTCGGACATGACAAGCGCATAGCCGCCTATATACCAGCGTGGCTCGAGGCCGATGCGGGCATGGGTGCGGCCGACGGCCGTGACGCCATTCACATAGCTCTGGTCGAAATTGCCGCCGGAGAGATTGCCCCAATGTTCCTGCTGGCGCTTCTTGGCATGACCCATGTGGGCCTTGTCTGAAAAGAAGCTCGCGACGGCCGGGGTCTTGGCGAGCTTGCCATAGAACTTGTCCAGCGCACCGCCGAGCAGCTCCGAGATTGCCGGGCGCAGCTCCCGCAGGTTCTTGCGTGCCTCATCGTCGAGCTCAATGAAGTCAAGGCGCTGCCTGAGGGCATTATCGGTCTGCTGGGAAGTCATGGGGATCTCTATCTGGCGGGGATGCGGAGGGAAATTACCGCGCCAGATTTGGCGAATATGGTTTAGCAATAGTTAAGTGTACTCGCTAATTTTTCTTCCATTCCAGTGGGGTAGCCCGACAATATGCCACAGGACAACGGGGATTGTTCACGTTTTGATCTAGATATCGGCGGTTATTTTGTTATGGTGCGGCATGACCATGACATCCGACTCACTCACCATTTCCCTGCCCGTGCTAAGCCCCGGCGTACTTGCGTTTGCTGGTGGCACGCTCGCCGTCGTCATTCTCGTGACGATTGTGTTTGCGTTGCGCAATGCCGGCATTCGCCGCGAGGAGGCGGAGGAGGCCAATCTTCGTGCTGCCGAAAGCGAAGCCCGCATGGCCGAGCTTCTGAAAATCCAGGCGGAGATGCAGGGACGCATTTCGACGATGGCCGAGGTTTTCGGTTCAAGGCAGGCAGAGCTCAACCATGCGATCAACCAGCGGCTCGATGGCATGACGCAGCGCATGAGCTCGACGCTGACCGAGCAGACGAAATCGACGCATGACAACCTGCAGAAACTACAGGAACGGCTGGCTGTCATCGATGCCGCCCAAAGCAATATCCAGACACTCGCCAAGGATGTCGTCGGGCTGCAGGCCATTCTTTCCAACAAGCAGACGCGTGGAGCCTTCGGCCAGTCGCGCATGGAGACGATCGTCGCCGACGGCCTGCCCATGGGCGCCTATGCTTTCCAGCAGACGCTTTCGAATGGCTCGCGACCGGACTGCACGATCCGGATGCCGAACGGTGCACCGCCGCTGGTGATCGACGCGAAATTTCCGCTCGAAGCCTGGAATGCGATTCGCGATGCCGGCGGGCCGGATGCGGGCAAGCTAGCCGCACAGCAGTTTCGCCGCGACATGGAAGTCCATATCAAGGATATTTCCGAGAAATATCTGATTCAGGGGGAAACACAGGATACGGCTTTCCTCTTCGTTCCCTCGGAATCGATCTTTGCCGAAATTCACGAAAATTTCGAGGCGATCGTGCAGAAGGCTCACCGCGCGCGGGTCGTCATCGTCTCACCCTCGCTCCTGATGCTGTCAATCCAGGTCATTCAGGCCGTACTGAAAGACCAGCGCATGCGGGCGCAGGCGCATGTCATCCAGGGAGAAGTCGCCCTCCTCATGGACGATCTCGGCCGACTCGACGAACGCGTACGCAAGCTGCAGGGACATTTTTCCCAGACGCAGCGCGATGTGGACCAGATCATCACCTCGGCGGACAAGCTCACCAAGCGGGGTGCGAAGATCGAAGCGCTGGAATTTGAAGCAGGCGGCGACGGCAAGCCGGCGCGCGAGAACGAGGCGCCGGCCAAATCTGTCGAAAGCCGTACTGGACTGCTCAAGCTCAGGGTAGTTGACGAGGAATGATCGCTTCGGCAGTGTCGCGGCCCGAAGCAAGGGACGGACATGCCATGATTACAGTTTTCGGCTCCATCAACATGGACCTCATCGCCACGACCGAACGCCTGCCGAAGCCCGGCGAAACGGTTGCCGGCAACAGTTTTGCGACGGCTGCCGGCGGCAAAGGCGCCAACCAGGCGCTCGCCGCCCGGCGGGCTGGACGTTATGTCCATATGGCGGGTGCTGTCGGCAAGGACGCGTTTGCCGAAGGTGCGCTTGAACTTCTCGACGGCGCCGGCACCGATCTTTCCCGCGTCAGGCGTGTCGAGGGACCGACTGGCACTGCCCTCATTCTCGTCGGCGGCGATGGTGAGAACATGATTGCCGTTATTCCCGGCGCAAATGGCAAGGTCGACGGCGCCAATGCCGAGGCTGCCGTCAATGCCATGAATGAGGGCGATATCCTCATGCTGCAGCTCGAGATTCCGGTTGAAGCGGTCGAGCGTGCGCTTGCCACCTCTCGCGCCAAGGGCGTCACGAGCATTCTCAATCTCGCTCCACTCATTCCAGATGCACCGCGCCTTGGGCGGCTCGCCGATATCGTCATTGCCAACGAGACCGAATTCGAGCGGCTGGCGGGACGGGAAAACATGAGTGCCGGTGACCGTGAGGCTGCTTTGGAGCGTCTTCATGCGGAGACCGGCCAGACCCTGATCGTCACGCTCGGCGGTGATGGCGTCATCGCGATCCGTGATGGTCAGATCGCCCGCGCGCAAGGCCTCGTCATCGAACCCGTCGATACTGTCGGCGCCGGCGATACGTTCTGCGGTTACTTCGCCGCAAGCCTTGATGAAGGGCTGGATTTCGACTCGGCGCTCCGCCGCGCAGCGGTCGCCGGCTCGCTCGCCTGCCTGAAGCCGGGTGCACAACCGTCGATACCGCTCGCAGCGGAAGTCGCAGACAGAATATAGTCCAGTCCAACTGCGAATAACCCATGAAACGCCACCCCTAGTTTTGGGGCGGCGTTCCGGTTTTGCTGCCGAAACATAGCAAATTTCATTCAAATTTAAGAGGTTTCTGGCGATCTTTCTCGCGATCGCACCTCGTCCATCTTCGAGGCGGTTCAACCCCTGTGGCTGCTCCATGACGAAGCATGCCTTACCCGCTGTGCCGAAGAATGGCCCTTCGGCGCGTCCTGCCCGAGGAACACATGTTCATTTTCAGAATGAAATCGCTTGCGGCGAAACTCATTGTCATTACCGGTGCCGCCATCGCACTGGTGCTCGTCGTTTCAAACCTCTTCCTCATCGACCAGACCCGTAGCCGCGTTCAGACCCTCACGCTGGATCAGGCCAATTCGGAAGCCAAGTCGATCGCCAACGAGATTGCCGCCAATGTCGGTGAGCTTGCGAGTGCTGCCCGCACCATGTCGGGCGTCGTCGGGCGCGGACACGAGGGCAAGATCCTCGACCGCAAGGGCATCATCAATATTCTGAAAGCCAACCTCGAACAGAATGCTTTCGCCTTTGGCAGCTGGTTCTGCGAGCAGCTCGGCGCATTCGACGGCAAGACCACTGAGATCGCCAACAACAACGACGAAGGCACGAACAAAGTCGGCGCCTTTACGCCCTACTGGTCGAAGACCAGGACCGGCGACATCCAGTTCTCGACCTTCGACAACGATTATACTGCCGAATGGTGGAAACTCGCTGCCGACAGCGGCAAGGGCGCGATCACTGCGCCGTACCTCGCCGAGGGCACCGACGTTCCGACCTTGCTGACGTCGATTGCCTATCCTGTCATGTCCGGCGGCAAGATGATCGGTGTGGAAGGCGTCGATATTTCGCTGAAGTCGCTCACCGACAAGGTGCAGGCGCTGCGCCCCTTCGGATCCGGTCGCGTGACGCTGATTGCCCAGAACGGCAACTGGATCGTTGCCCCGAGCCCCGAGCTGATGTCCAAACCCTATGGCGACAATCCTGGCTCGGCTGACGTAAAGGCTGCGCTTTCGTCCATGAAGGTCGGCCTCGTCAAGAATCTCAGCTTCGATGGGCTCGATCCGTTCGACCGCGTCGTCTATCCATTCCCAGTTCCGGGCCTGAATGCCAACTGGGTCGTGCTGGTCGACGTTCCGCATGCGGCGATGAATGCGCCGGTTCAGGACCAGACCGTCATGATGATCGTCAACGGCATCATCGTGCTCGGCGCTGTACTGCTCGCCCTCTACTTCGCCGTCCGCTCGTTCGTTCAGCGTCCGCTCGCTGGCCTCGTCTCCAGCGTTAAGGCGCTGAGCGACGGCAAATATGACGAAACGGTCGCCGGCCAGAACCGCGCCGACGAAATCGGATCGGTCGCCAAGGCTCTCGAAGGTTTCCGCTTTGCCCTTGCCGATACACGGCGTCTCGAAGCCGAGGCCGACAACCAGCGCGTCGCCGCCGAAACCGAGCGCGGCCGCTCGGAATCGGAACGCCAGCAATCGGTCAACCTGCAGCGTCATATCGTGTCGATCGTCGGCGCGGGCCTTTCCGAACTGTCGCAGGGCAATCTCGGCCACCGCATTACGGAGGAATTCCCCGGCGAATACGGCAAGCTGAAGCAGGACTTCAATGCCGCTTTGGCGAGCCTCGAGGAAACCATCACTACGATGAGCCTCAGCGTCGTCAATATCGGCTCTGGCACCGGCGAAATCAGCAACAGCGCGTCTGACCTTGCCAAGCGCACCGAGCAGCAGGCGGCAAGCCTGGAAGAGACGGCAGCGGCACTCAACGAGCTGACTGCCCAGGTCAATTCCAGCGCCGAGAATGCCCGTACGGCGGCTGACAATGTCAATCTCGCCTGCGAAGACGCCGAGAAATCAGGTGAAGTGGTGCAGAAGGCGATTGCCTCCATGCACGGCATCGAACAGTCCTCGACGGAAGTGTCGCGCATCATCGGCGTCATCGACGAGATCGCCTTCCAGACGAACCTTCTGGCTCTGAACGCCGGTGTCGAAGCGGCCCGCGCCGGGGAAGCAGGCAAGGGCTTTGCGGTCGTCGCGCAGGAAGTGCGCGAACTCGCCCAGCGTTCGGCAAATGCCGCCAAGGAAATCAAGACGCTCATCAACACATCGGCCGTCCAGGTCAAGGAAGGCGTCGATCTCGTCGGTAGGGCCGGCGAGACGCTGCACAAGATTGCCGAGCAGGTGATGGGCATCAACGGTCTCATCCGTCAGATCTCAGCCTCTGCGAGCGAACAGGCTATTGGCCTGAAGGAAATCAACCAGGCCGTGAACCAGATGGATCAGGTCACGCAGCAGAACGCGGCAATGGTCGAAGAAACCACCGCAGCCAGCGTGACGCTGAACGACGAGGCCCAGACGCTGAAGACACTGGTCAGCCGCTTCCGCGTCGCGGGCCAGGGAAATGCCGCGGCAGCACTGCGAGCCACCGGGCAACAGATGCGCGCACCGGCCGCTCAGACACCACGCGCAGCCGCTCCGGCACCACGTGCGGCTGCTCCTGCACCGCGACGGGCCGTTACTCAGTCTCGGGGCTCAGCGGCTGTTGCCCAGGACAATTGGGAAGAGTTCTGATCGCTTGTCGCCGAACAGGAAAGGCGCCTGATCGATCAGGCGCCTTTTTGCATTCGGATGGACAGTCAGGCGTCAGGCAGCGTTCGACGTCTGCTCTTCATTGAGGAAGGCATAAATCGCCGAAGCGGAATCGGTCGCGCGCAGCTTGGCGACCAGATCGTGGTCGCGCAGGACGCGGGCGATGCGTGAAAGCGCCTTAAGGTGATCAGCACCGGCGCCTTCCGGCGCCAGAAGCAGAAACACCAGATCGACCGGCTGGTCATCCAGCGCTTCGAAATCGACGGGCTGTTCCAACCGAGCGAAAATACCGACGATGGAGTGGATATTGACGAGCTTGCCGTGGGGAATGGCGATGCCGTTGCCGACACCGGTCGAGCCCAGGCGTTCACGCTGCAGGATCACATCGAAGATTTCCCGCTCGGAAAGCCCCGTGGTCCTGGAGGCTTTTGCTGCCAATTCCTGAAGCAACTGTTTCTTGGAATTTACCCTGAGGGCGGGAATGATCGCATCCTGGTGCAGCAAATCTGCCAATGCCATTTCTTTTTCCTTCTGTCACCGAGATCACGCGTCCGAAGGAGCGGTACATCGCACCGCTCCTTCGTCCGGATCTCAGCTTTTGATATTGGCTGAATCGATCCAGCCAATATTTCCGTCGTGACGACGGTAAACAATGTTGAGCTGTTCCTTGCCGGGGCTGCGGAACAGGAGAAGTGGCTCATCGGTCATGTCGAGTGCCATGACGGCGGTTGCGACAGACATCGTCTTGAGCTGCTTGGTGCTTTCAGCGACGATGGCCGGAGCGAAATCGTCCGGGACCTCGTCTTCGTGATCGGGAACCGCGTCCATGACGGTGTAGGCGACTTCCGCGAAACCGTTCAGGTGATTACCAGCGTGGTGATCCTTGAGCTTTCGTTTGTAGCGGCGCAGGCGCTTCTCGATACGCTCGGATGCCGCATCAAAGGCAATCTGCGGGTCCATCGCCTCACCTGCCGCATGCAGCACGACGCCGCTGTCGAGATGAAGCTTGCAATCGGCGGAAAACCGAGAGTTCGATTTTTCCACGATCACCTGACCGGAATATCCCCCGTCGAAGTATTTCGTGACGGCCACACCAATTTGGTCCTCGATCTTTTGACGGAAGGAGTCACCAATTTCCATATGTTTACCGGATACACGCACACTCATGGAGTTTCCCTTCTTATGGTAGTTTGCGAGTATCAGTTTACGCCAAGCCTCAAGCTCATCCAAGCACTTCGCGCAATCTCAAGCAAGATGAGGCTCAAGTCTGCGTGTCCCTGGTGCCGTAAGGATGATGGGGATAATGCCCGGATGCCCTTCGCTGCTCCGATTGCGGCGGGCTTCTAGCGACAGGCTCCCGGAAAGTCAATAGCCCGGCACAGCGAGGCCTAGTATACGCGGAAAACGTGCAGTGAAAATCCCATGAAATGGGGAGGCATCCGCGATCAGCGGTTCGTAACGACGAGCGTTTGCTCGCCCTGGCGTTGCAACTCAGAAACCGGCGACCTTGGCTAGTGCACGCTTTTCCCTGCGGCGCTGGACCGAAGAGGCAATGTTCATCGCCTCCCGGTATTTGGCGACCGTTCGACGAGCAAGATCGATACCGCCCTTCTTGAGCATGTCGACGATGTCGTCGTCGGAGAGCACCGCGTCGGGGCTTTCCTGCATGATCAGCGTGCGGATCTTATGGCGAACCGCCTCAGCCGAATGGCTGTCCCCGCCCGCGACGGCGCTGATCGAAACCGTGAAGAAATATTTGAGTTCGAAAAGACCGCGCGGCGTCAGCATGTATTTATTCGAGGTGACGCGGCTGACCGTCGATTCATGCATCTTGATCGCTTCGGCAACCGTCTTGAGGTTCAGCGGCCGCAGATGATCGACGCCATGTACGAGAAAGGCATCCTGTTGGCGTACGATCTCGCTTGCGACCTTCATGATGGTCTTGGCGCGCTGATCCAGACTGCGCGTCAGCCAGTTGGCGCTCTGAAGACATTCGGAGAGGAAGGCGTAATCCTCTCCATTCTTCGTAATGTGCGAAAAATAGGTCTGGTTGACCAGGACCCGCGGGAGCGTATCCGGATTGAGTTCGACAAGCCAGGCGCCGTCCGACGAAGGGCGGACCACGACGTCGGGCGTGATGGCCTCTGAAACGCCGGCCTCGAACCCGCTGCCGGGTTTCGGATTGAGTTGGCGGATTTCGGCGAGCATGTCGAGCAAGTCTTCCTCATCGACGCCGCAGAGGCGCTTCAGGCTGACGAAGTCACGCCGCGCAAGCAATTCGAGATTTTCGACCAGTGCCTGCATGGCAGGGTCGAAACGATCCTTCTGGCGCAGTTGAATAGCCAGGCATTCGGCAAGGGTACGGGCAAAGACGCCGGGCGGATCGAGCGTCTGCAACGCTGCGAGCACGCGCTCGATGTCTTCTGCATCCGTACCGAGACGCTCACCGGCTTCGGCGACATCTGCCTGCAAATAGCCGGCATCGTCGAGCTGATCGACCAGGTTCTGGGCAATCAGGCGATCGGCCATATCGGGCAATATGAAGGGTATCTGCTGGGCAAGATGATCGCGCAACGAGACCTGGCCGGCAACGAAATCATCGAGATCATAATTGTCAGCACCTTCGGCGCTGCCCGGCATCGATTTCCACTGGCTGACGAGTTCCGGTGCGTCGAGACGCTGCGGCGCTCCATCATCGGGGAAAACATTGCTGTAATTGGCGTCCAGCTCGTCACTGAGCCGGCTTGGGCTGCCGTTATCGTACCAGTCGCCGGACAGCGTTTCGCCACGGGCCTCATAATCGCCGTCGCCCGCGTCCTCTGTCTGCTGGGAGTATGGTTCGTCCGCGGCCTCACCACGTTCGCCGGCGTCGCCATCGCCATCGCTCGACGGGATTTCGAGCAGTGGATTCTTCTCCACTTCCTGAGCGATGAACTGGGTGAGTTCGACATGCGTCATCTGCAGCAACTGGATGGATTGCATCAGTTGCGGTGTCATCACCAGGGACTGGTTCTGTCTTAGAAAAAGGTTTGCAGACAGGGCCATGGCGGACGCTAAACTCCCTCGACTCCTCCTGGAAACCGCGTCCGATCAAGGCTTCAGGCCACGGAAATCCGAGTTGGCCCAAAAATTGCTTTTTTATCCTATTTGGTCAAGCGGAACCTATACCGCAACGATAATTTTCTGTCGTCCAGGACTGGTTCAGAGACTGAAATTGTCGCCCAAATAAAGCCGGCGCACTTCGGGATTGTTGACGATATCGTTCGCGCGCCCGTGGGTCAGCACTTCGCCTGCATGGATGATATAGGCCCGGTCGATCAATCCCAGCGTCTCGCGCACATTGTGGTCGGTGATCAAGACACCGATGCCGCGTGCCGTCAAATGATGCACGAGGTTCTGAATATCGGCAACCGAGATCGGGTCAACACCGGCAAAGGGCTCGTCGAGCAACATGAAGGTCGGGTCGGTCGCAAGCGCGCGGGCGATTTCCAGGCGTCGGCGTTCACCGCCCGAGAGTGCCACGGCGGCACTCTTGCGGAGCTTGGCGATGTGAAATTCTTCGAGCAGTTCGTCGAGCTTGCGCTCACGCGCCGCCTTGTCTTTTTCATGCACCTCGAGGACGGCTCGGATATTCTCCTCCACCGTCAGTCCACGAAAAATCGAGGCTTCCTGCGGCAGGTAGCCGACGCCGAGGCGGGAGCGACGGTACATGGGCATCGTCGTCACGTCATTGCCGTCGATTTCGATCGTTCCCTCATCAACCGGCACAAGGCCGGTGATCATGTAGAAACAGGTGGTCTTGCCGGCGCCGTTCGGACCTAGCAGGCCCACGGCCTCGCCGCGCCGCACGACCAGCGAGACGCCGTTGACGACACGCCGCGTCGCATAGGTCTTGGTTAGACCGCGTGCAATCAGCGTTCCCTGATAACGGGCCTTATCGACGGGAGCAGCTGCGGCTTCCGTCGCAGCTCTGCCGGACTTGGTGGATAAGGAGAATAGCTTCACGTGAAAGGCCGACTCTCAGTTCTGCTTTGGCTGCTGGCTCGGCTGCGATTTCGGATCGAGCTGAATTTGGACACGGCCGCCACAGCTTTCAAGCTCTGCCTGGCCTGTCGTCATGTGAACGGTGAGCTGGCAACCGGTAAAAACGTTCGGGCCATCCGTCAGCACGACCTTCTTGCCGGTGAGGATGAAGACCTGCGAGGTCATATCGAAATTGCCATCGTCGGCGGTCGCCGTCTGCGTCCCAGAGGTGAGGTAGACCTTGTCGGTCACCAGGATCTTGTCGATGTCTGCGCTGCCCGAGGCAAGGGAATTGGACTGTTCAGCGGCTGCCTGCGCCGGCTGGGCTGCAGGTGCTGCTGCGCCGCCTGCCTGGGGCTGCTTTGCCTTGTCCTTGTAATAGACGGTCATTTTGCCGGCCTGCAGGGTCGTCGTACCCTGAACGACCTTGACGTCACCGGTGAAGAGCGCCGTGTGTTCCTGATCATGGATTTCCAGCTTGTTGCTTTCGATCTGGATCGGCTGATCGCTTGAAAGCTTCATGCCAGGCATCGTCGTCGACTGAGCGGCCGCCCCCGCGACCGACAGAACGAAGGCAAGCGCGCCAGTGATGAAAGCTACGCCAGTCTTGCAAGTTGAAATGCGACAATCTTTTGTCATGTGACCCGGCTCTTTAGGTACCCTGTTTGTGGATAGCGGATGATTCAACATTCATGCGAACATTCCCCTCGAATGTGATCACGCGCCCCTTATCGGTTATATTGAGGGTCTGCGCAACAATCGAAGCGTTGTCCTTGGTAATTCTGACGGGGTCGTCCGTCGTCAAGTTTCCGCCCTTGATATCAAGGTGGGCGGACTGAAAATTCGCAACGAGACCGCTGCTCAGGACAAGGGTGAACGGTGCGGTCATATGCAGGTTGTCGGTGGCGCGGTTGAAATCCGCGGTCGCCGCCGTCACGCGAGCCATCAGGCCGTCATTCATCGGCACGGCCGCCTTGATCGTCTCCAGCGTGATGAAGTCGGGATTGCGAATATCCTGCAGCGCGCGTTCGGCCAGCATCGAATAATTGATGCCGTCGGAGTTACGACCGGCAATGGCCGGCTTTTCCATCACGACTTTGCCGTTCTCGATCTTGGCGCCCTCGATCTTGATGGTTTCAGGCAGGTAAGTGCGGATCACAGAGACGGCAATGAAGATGAGGGAAACGACGAGAGCTGCGACCGGGAGCAAAAATTTCAGGCGGCGGACACGTACGGAATGAAACCGGGCAACGCCATAGGCGCTGTCCTTTGGCCCTGCGTATGCGGGCTTCCCGTTATTCCTGAGGGTATCGAGCATATGCCTGGTCCGTGTGTGATGATCGTGCCGCTTATATAGCAATACCGGGCGCCAATCACAGTTCGTTTCGCATTATTACATTGGCTTGCCAATATGGATTTTTTTCTGCAACAAGCAACTAAACCGAAAATAGCAGGTTTCCGGGCATTTTCTCGAAGGGGCTTGCGCCTTATTTCCCAGCGGCGGAAACCGCTGTTGGGTTTCGTTTCTGGAGGTTGGAATGGACAGCTCGATCATCGCAGACCGCCGGCTGCTGCGCCGCAGGCTTGGTTTCTGGCGCCTTGCTGCGGTCGTGCTGCTCGTTGCGCTGGGCTTCGCGCTTTATAATTTTGCCTTCAGCGAAAGTAGCACGGCGCGGCCGCATATCGCCCATGTGACGATCTCCGGCCTCATCACCGATGATGACGAACTGCTCGAGCGACTGAAAAAGATCAAGGATAATGATCAAGTCAAGGCAGTCGTGGTCTCGATCTCCTCGCCCGGCGGCACGACCTATGGCGGCGAAAAGATCTTCAAGGCGATCCGGGCGATTGCGGAGAAGAAGCCCGTCGTCTCCGACGTCAGGACGCTCGCAGCTTCCGCCGGCTACATGATTGCAACGGCCGGCGATACGATCATCGCCGGCGAAAGCTCGATCACCGGCTCGATCGGGGTCATCTTCCAATACCCGCAGATCCAGCCACTGCTCGACAAGCTCGGCGTCTCGCTGCAGGAGATCAAATCTTCGCCGCTCAAGGCCGAGCCGTCGCCGTTCCACGACACGAGTGAAGAAGCCAAGGCCATGATCCGCAACATGGTTCTCGACAGCTACGACTGGTTCGTCAACCTTGTTGCCGACAGGCGCAAATTGCCGCATGACGAGGTGCTCAAACTGGCTGACGGCACGATCTATACGGGCCGCCAGGCGCTCAAGGTGAAGCTCATCGACGCCGTCGGTGGAGAAGCGGAAATCAAGGCCTATCTGACCTCCCGAAACGTTAGCGACAAGCTCCCGGTCGTCGACTGGGACAAGAAGAGCAACACGCCCTTTTTGCTCGCTGGAGCTGTTTCGCGATTGATTACGATCTTTGGTTATGGTGATCTGGTCAAAGGTCAGGATATGAACGGCATCCTACCCCCAAAGTTGCTCCTTGACGGGCTGCTTTCAGTTTGGCAGGTTGGCCAGGATTGAATAAGAAATCAATAATTTAAGGGGGCAATCGTGATCAAGTCCGAACTGGTGCAGATCGTTGCGGCACGCAATCCGCATCTCTACCACCGCGATGTTGAAAATATCGTCAATGCGGTCCTCGACGAGATCACGGATGCGCTTGCTGCCGGCAACCGCGTCGAACTGCGCGGCTTCGGCGCATTTTCGGTCAAGAACCGCCCATCCCGCTCCGGCCGCAACCCGCGCACCGGCGATACGGTATTCGTCGAAGAGAAGTGGGTCCCCTTCTTCAAGACCGGCAAGGAACTGCGCGAGCGCCTGAACCCCGGACAGGCCGACGAAGAGGATTGATCCTCGGCATCGCGCATCAAGCCACACTTGAACTTCGCCGCCGCCCTTCTATTCTGGCGTCCATGAAGCTTGCCTTTGGAAGACCGGCGCGGAGAACCATATGACCAAGAAGATCATCAACCTTTTGATTTTGCTGCCACTCGGCGTCATCCTGATCATCTTCTGCGTCGCCAACCGACAGAATGTGACGCTTGCCTTCAATCCGTTTCGCCCGGAAGATCAGGTTCTTTCCCTCGCCGCGCCTTTCTTCGTCTTCCTGCTGATCGCCTTCATCATTGGCATGCTGGTGGGTTCTGCTGCGACCTGGTTCAATCAGGGCAAACATCGCAAGCGCGCACGCGTCGAAGCCAAGGAAGCAATCCGCTGGCAAGGCGAAGCTGGCCGCCACAAAACGCGGGCGGAGGAAATCGCCGGACAGTTACCCTCGCGATGATTGCAGCTATCCCGTCGTGGCGGGAATGAAACTCAGTTCTTCATAGTCGCCTTCCGTCGAAGCGCCCCTGCCGGTGACCTGAAAGCCATGCGCCAGATAGAAGGCTTTGGCCCTGCTGTTGTTGACCAGGCATTTCAGCCGATACCTGTGCTCGGGCCAGGCGGGAAGCGATTGCAGCAAGGCAGTTCCCGCGCCTTTGCCCTGGAATTCGGGCAGTATGTAGAGCATGTGGATGAAATCATCCGCCGCCCAGATCGATATGAAGCCAGCTATCTTCCCAGCGGGTCCCTCGCAGACGGAGATCATTTCGCCGTTGGTATGGGCGGCAAAATCCTCCCGATGAAATTTGCCGGGGTCCACCCATGTGAAGGTTCGGCGTCGGACGGAGAGGTAGATCTCAGCGAGCTGCATCGCATCTTCGGGACGGTTCGGTCGGATTTTCCAGGTCATCGATCCTGCTTGGAAGGGATTGTGCATGGTGTCTAGCCTGCAGCCTTTTCGACGACGGCCGCGTTGAAGCTGCCCCAGAAGCGTCGCGCGAGCTTTTCCAGCGTGGTGCGGATCAGCCTGCCGCCGAGTTCGGCGACCCGGCCACCCGTATCACCGTCCGCCTTATAACACAGCAAGGTATGCAGGCCCTCGTCCACCAGGGTCACATCGGCTTCGCCTCTTGCAAAGCCGGCAATCCCGCCCCGCCCTTCCGCGGCGATGGTGTAACTGCGCGGAACATTGACATTCGAAAGCCTGATCTCGCCGTTGAACGTAACGGAAAACAGTCCGAAACCGACTTTGACCGTTGCCAGGAATTGTGTGGGCGACAGCTTTTCGACGCTCTGGCAGCCGGGAATGCATTGCCTGATGATATCGGGATCGTTCATGGCCGCCCATACGACATCCCGCGGCGCGGCGATGCGTTCCTCCCCGATCAGTTCCATCAGCAATTCCCCATTTCCATGAGCGAACCATATCATAACGGGAAAGCGCTTTGCCAAGGTCGGACAGGATGCTATTTGCACTGGCTCAATTGATTTTTGGACGCGGAAGACCACGTTGAAACAGAGAGAACGCCGGCCCGGCGCGAAGACGTCGGCAGGCCCTTCGGGCGGACGCCGCACCGATGCGCGACCTGCAATGCCGGAGAAGACGGCCGCAAAACCTGCACCTCAGCGCGAACAGCGCCCACCGGCAGCCATTCCGGCAGCAATCGACCGCCCGCTCATGGTGCGCAATGGCGAGCGGCCGGCTGAACGCGTCCCCGTCATCCTCGATTCGACGGGCGCCGGCGATTTCCATCTGATCGACAGCGGCAACGGTCAAAAGCTGGAGCAGTACGGCCCCTACCGTATCGTGCGCCCTGAGGGACAGGCACTGTGGCAGCCAACGCTGCCCGCCCATGCCTGGGAGAAGGTCGACGCTGTCTTCACCGGCGATACGGATGAGGAAGGCACCGGCCGCTGGCGTTTTCCGAAGGAGGCGCATGGCGAGACCTGGCCCCTCAACCTGCTCGGCGTCGATTTCTTCGGTCGCTTCACCTCCTTCCGGCACGTCGGCGTTTTTCCCGAGCAGATCGTGCACTGGAGCTGGATGAAAGAACAGGTGGAACGGGCTGGGCGACCTCTGAAGGTGCTGAACCTCTTCGGTTATACCGGCGTCGCCTCACTGGTCGCCGCCGCCGCCGGTGCGGAGGTCACGCATGTGGACGCGTCGAAGAAGGCGATCGGCTGGGCCCGCGAAAACCAGGCGCTGGGACGCATGGAGAAATTGCCGATCCGCTGGATCTGCGAGGACGCCATGAAATTCATCCTGCGCGAAGAGCGCCGCGGCAGCCAATACGACATCATTCTCACCGACCCGCCGAAATTCGGCCGCGGGCCGAACGGCGAGGTCTGGCATCTCTTCGAACACCTGCCGCTGATGCTGGATATCTGCCGCGAGATCCTATCGCCTAGAGCCGTCGGCCTGGTGCTGACCGCCTATTCGATCCGGGCGAGCTTCTATTCGATCCACGAATTGATGCGCGAGACAATGCGCGGGGCCGGCGGCGTGGTCGAATCCGGCGAACTCGTCATCCGCGAGGCAGGCCTCGACGGCAAGACGCCGGGTCGGGCGCTCTCCACTTCCCTCTTTTCCCGCTGGGTGCCGAAATGAACGAATTCCACGATCGCGGCCCCCGCAGGGTTGGGCAGGTGAAGGAAGTTACCTCGCTTGCCAATCCGATCATTAAAGACATCAAGGCGCTGACGAACAAGAAGTCGCGTGAAGAGAGCGGCACCTTCATGGCTGAAGGGCTGAAGCTCGTCATCGACGCGATCGAGCTCGGCTGGACAATCCGCACGCTCGTCTATGCCAAGGCAGCCAAGGGCAAGCCGCTGGTCGAGCAGATGGCGGCAAAGACCGTTGCGTCCGGCGGTCTGGTGCTCGAAGTCAGCGAGAAGGTGATCTCCTCGATCACGCGTCGCGACAATCCGCAAATGGTGGTCGGCATTTTCGAAACGCGCTGGGCAAAGCTCAGGGATATCCGGCCGAAGGATGGAGAGACGTGGGTGGCGCTCGACCGCGTGCGCGATCCCGGCAATCTTGGAACGATCATCCGGACGGCTGACGCGGCCGGCGCCTCCGGCGTCATTCTTGTCGGCGAAACGACCGATCCTTTCTCGCTGGAAACGGTGCGGGCCACCATGGGCTCGGTCTTTGCCGTTCAGGTCGCGCATGCAACTGCGGAGGAATTCATCACCTGGAAGAAGCAGGCGGGCGTTTCCGTCGTCGCGACCCATCTTGCCGGCTCGGTCGACTATCGCACGATCGATTACAAGAAGAAGCCGATCGTGCTTCTGATGGGTAACGAACAATCCGGCCTGCCGGACCAGCTTGCCAGGGAAGCGGACGCGCTTGCCCGCATTCCGCAGCAGGGCCGCGCCGATTCCCTCAATCTCGGCGTTGCCACTGCCGTCATGCTTTTCGAGGCACGCCGCCATCTCCTCTCACTATCCGAGGGCAAATGACCGATCTTGCGACCGCACGCCCGGCGCTCTTTTCACGACCGCTGCCGATCCTGATCTTCATCGTGATCGCCGTCATCCTCGACCAGATCGTCAAGATCGCCGTCGACCATTATCTTCCGCTGCAGGAGGCCGTGCCCGTCATTCCGATGCTGGCGCTCTACCGCACTTACAATCTGGGCGTCGCCTTCTCGATGCTATCAGGCATGGATGGCTGGTTCATCGTCGGCATGCGCCTGATCATCGTCGCTTTCGTTCTTTATCTCTGGCATCGCACGGCCAAGGACCGCTGGCTGGCGCATCTCGGTTACGCGCTGATCATTGCAGGAGCGATCGGCAATCTCATCGACCGTTTCGCCTATGGCCATGTGATCGACTACATCCTCTTCCACACGGAAACCTGGTCCTTCGCCGTGTTCAATCTCGCCGACAGTTTTATCACCGTTGGCGCAGGCTGCGTCATTGTCGATGAGATGCTGCAGAAGCCGAAAAAGACGGATCATTAAATTTTTAGCGGATTCCTGAAAACATTCGGAACGGGCAATATGTTAGCTGGACTGCATGCAAAGTCTGGCGCAGTTACAGGACCGATTGTCCGCCGCATTCGGCGGTACCGCCGTCAGGGCCTACCGAGGCCGGGCGGCGGGTGAATTATCGTCGCCGCCTCCCCTGCGCTCTCTGTATCCTCTGCTCTTTTACTGGCTCGGCGGAGCAGGTCTCATTTCGGCGATCCTGCTGCTGTTGCTTTCTCACTGGGGCGGGCCACTCGTTGCAGGCCTCGGCCTTGTCCTGATCGCCGCGATTGCAGGCTATCTTGCCACGCTTTTGAAGAACGGAGCCAGGCCCGGCGGGCGAAGCCCGGATATATCTGAACGTGTCGATACAACCGGCCTGCTCGGTGAGGTCCATGACGTGCTCGGCGACATCGTCGTCACCCGGACGATGGACCGCCGCATCATCGGCGCCAATGAGACGTTCCGCCGGCTGACCGGGCGCGCCAAACCCCAAGGCCAGACTTGCGAGGAGATCGGCCTTGCCTTCCGCCCCGGCCCTCAGCCGCACCGCTATGATGTCGAAATCTCGACATCGACCGGCCAGCGCATCTTTCTCTGGCAAGATGTGGTGACCCGCGATCCGGCAAATGGACGCCTGCTTCTGCAGAGCATCGCGCGCGACGTGACCGAAGAGCGGCTTGCCGCCGAAAGCCGTGAGGAGGCTCGGCAGAAGGCCGAATATAACAGCGCCGCCAAATCGCGGCTGCTTGCCACGGTCAGTCACGAAATCCGCACGCCTCTGTCAGGCATTCTCGGCATGGCGCATCTGATCGCAGAAACGAAGCTCACGCAGGAACAGCAGAACTACCTCACCAGTATCCGCCAGTCCGGTCAGGCGCTGACGCAGCTGGTTGAGGATTTGCTCGACTTTTCCACCATCGAGGTCGGCCGCTTCCAACTTCATCCGCGCTCGGAATCCCTGCGCAAGCTGGTCGAAAGCGTTGTCGAGATGCTCGCCCATCGCGCCCATGAGAAGGGTATCGAGATCGGCGCGACAGTTTCCTCCGATGTACCGGAGCTGATGAACTTCGATCCGGCGCGACTGCGGCAGGTGCTCTTCAATGTCATCGGCAATGCCGTCAAGTTCACCCAGGCCGGCGGTGTCTTCATCCGCGTCTCCCGGGCTGCCGGCGAGCTGGTGATATCGGTGACCGATACCGGGCCCGGCATGACGGCGGAGGAGCAGGCGCGCATATTTGGGGAATTCGAACAGGGCGGTTCGCTTGCCCAGAAGAGCAACGGCACGGGCCTCGGCCTTGCAATCTCCGCCCGTATCATGCGCGAATTCGACGGTTCGCTGACAGTTGCGAGCGAGAGGGGCAAGGGCAGCCAGTTCACCATCCGCTTTCCTGTCGAATTTTCGGAAGAGGATACAGCCACCCGGAATGCATTGCTGGCGGGAAACAGCATCGTGCTGCTCGCTCCGGCGGGCGCAGCACGCACGGCGATCGCCGAAACAATCACGACGCTTGGCGGACGCTGCCACCTGGTCGCCGGCGGCGAGGCGGCGCGCGAAAGTCTGCTGTCGCTAGCCCGCAGCGGCGAGCGACCGACCGATATTATCGTCGATCACCGCATGTCTGACGATTTCTCGCTGCACATCGCCGATCGCACGGAGATCGCGGCACTCGGCCTGCGCAAGGTGCTGCTCGTCAATCCGGAAGAGCGCAACTCCTATTCGCTCGACCTCTTCGATGCGTGGCTGATCCGGCCGCTGCGCGAGCAGTCGCTGATCGATGTGCTGCGCGGACGCATGCGCGGCATGGAAAAGCGCGATGCGCTGAACGACAACCAGCCCGGGCTCGGCCCATCCATTGCTGAACGCACGGCGATGGGCGGCGGTCTTTCCGTTCTCCTCGGCGAGGACGATCCGATCAACGCCATGCTGGTGCGCGTCATGCTGGAAAAAGGCGGCCATTCCGTCAGGCACGTGGATGATTTCGAAACCCTGCTCGATTATGCACTGGGTGACGACAGGCCCGATATCATCATCAGCGATCTCTCCATGCCCGGCGGCAATGGCATCGACATGCTCGGACGCCTGCGCGGACACGAACGACGGCTCGATCTTCAGCCCGTACCGGTCATCGTCCTGACTGCCGACAAGAGTGACGAATCGCGGCGACAGGTCTTGCTCAACGGCGCCAATCGCGTCATGGTGAAACCGGTGGATCCAGTCAGGCTGTTGACCGAAGTACAGGCGGTTGTTGCGCTTTCGGCACGCCGGGCTGAGGCGCGCTGAAGGTGGGGAAATCGGCACGTTTCTTGCGTGCACAAATTCGATATGTCACTTTCCTGTCGTACATAAGTGTTTTATGGCGTGTGGTAGGCCGGAGACGGGAGAATCGCCATGTCTGTTGACATCCTTAATTGTGACGCTGTTGCCGAGGCCGCTCGGCCGTCGACGGCTGCCGCCCCGAAGGAAGACGATGTTCTCGGTCGTATCGGCAATCTGGAGACTCGCCTTGCCCGCAGCGCGCGTGAAATCGATGCCGCGCAGGCTGTGCGTTACCGCGTTTTCGTCGAGGAAATGAAGGCCCAGCTGCCGGCAGACGCCATGCGCCGCGAGCGGGACTTCGATGCCTACGATGCCTTCTGCGATCATCTTCTCGTTCTCGACCGCTCGATCGAGGGAGACGCTGAAGACCAGATCGTCGGGACCTACCGCCTGCTGAGACAGGATGTCGCCATGGCCAATGGCGGTTTTTACTCGGCTTCGGAATTTGCGATCGACGAGCTCATTGCCCGTCATCCCGACAAGCGCTTCATGGAACTCGGCCGCTCCTGCGTGCTGCCGGAGTACCGTACCAAGCGTACGGTGGAACTGCTCTGGCAGGGCAATTGGGCCTATGCGCTGAAGCACGGCATGAGCGCCATGTTCGGCTGCGCCTCCTTCCCAGGCGTTCACCCGGAAAGCCATGCGCTGGCACTCTCCTTCCTCTATCACAGCGTGCTCGCCAAGAACGAATGGGCCGTTGGCGCCCTGCCGCATCTCGCGCGCGACATGGACCTGATGCCGGCTGAAGGCGTCAATCCGAAAAAGGCGCTGATGGCCTTGCCGCCGCTCATCAAGGGTTACCTGCGCCTCGGCGCGATGGTTGGTTCCAGCGCGGTCGTCGATCAGGCGTTCAATACGACCGACGTACTGATCGTGCTACCGATATCGAGCATTTCGGACCGGTATCTCAATTATTACGGTGCAGACGCAGGTCGCTTCGCAAGCTGACGGCCATCGCTTGACGGCGATGTCTCATGCATCCATTCTTGTTCGGCGTTTTCAGTAGGGCGCATCGGCAATGGTGCCGGCTGGGCTATGCCCGCCTACAAGATCAAACCTTGCGCCATGCCGAACCTCGAAAATCTCCGGAAGAAAGCCAAGCAATTCAAGCGCTGGCATCAGGATCGTTATTATCCTGTCGCCGCAGAGATTCGCCATTGGCTTGCCCGCTACCGCCATCTCAATGACCGGCAAATCCTCGAGCTTGAGTTCAAGCTTGCGGATGCACAGGAACTGGTGGCCGCACAGGAGGGATTTGAAAGCTGGGAGGCGCTGAAAAAAGGGCTCACGGAGATGAGTGCAACCGACCAACAGAAATCCGCTTGCCAACCGACATTGCTTGACGCTCAGCCACAGCTTTTTGTGGACGATATCCAGGCCGCCTGCGATTTCTACTCACAGAAACTCGGCTTCACGATCGCCTTTACCTACGGCGAACCGCCCTTTTATGCGCAAGTCGTTCGCGATGCAGCCAGGCTCAATCTTCGCCACGTCGACATGCCTGCCTTCCATCCTGAACTTCGTCAGCGCGAGAGGGATATCCTGTCGGCAACGATCACACTTGATGATGTGAAGGCGCTTTTTCTCGAATACACCGCAAATGGCGTGCCGTTTCATCAGCCGCTGAGGCTGGAGCCCTGGGGCGCCAGAACATTCATCGTATGCGATCCAGATGGAAACCTGATCGCCTTCGCGGGCTAGGCTGCGTGCGGCCGGACCACAGTGATCCGGCCTCTTTTATCTATCAGGAGCCGGCAGCATAGGCCGCGATGGCAGCCATGTTGACGATATCGCTGTCCTTGGCGCCCATCGAGGTGATCTGCACCGCCTTGTCTAAGCCGACGAGGATAGGGCCAATGACTGTCGAGCCGCCGAGTTCCTGCAGCATCTTGGTCGAGATCGATGCCGAGTGGAATGCCGGCATCACGAGGACGTTGGCCGGGCCGGAGAGGCGGCAGAAGGGATATTGCTCCATCACCTTGCGGTTCAGGGCAACATCGGCGGCCATTTCGCCATCATACTCGAAATCGACGCGACGCTTGTCGAGGATCTTTACTGCTTCGCGGACACGCTCGGAACGCTCCCCCGAGGGATGGCCGAAGGTGGAATAGGCAAGCAACGCGACGCGCGGCTGGTAGCCCATGCGGCGCGCCAGACCTGCGGCCTCCTCGGCAATATCAGCAAGCTCCTCTGCCGTCGGCATGTCGTGGACCGCAGTGTCGGCAACGAAGACCGTGCGGCCGCGGCAAAGCGCGATCGACACACCGATCACGCGATGGCCCGGCTTATGGTCGATGCAGCGGCGCACATCTTCGAGTGCCGTCGAATAGTTGCGGGTGATGCCCGTCACCATGCCATCGGCATCGCCAAGCGCCACCATAGTGGCCGCGAAATGGTTGCGGTCATTATGGATCAGGCGCTGCGCATCGCGGTGCAGGTAGCCTTTGCGCTGAAGGCGGGCATAGAGATAGTCAATATAGGCCTCGACACGGGTCGAGATACGAGCGTTGACGATCTCGAGGCCGGGGCGATTGAGGTCGATGCCAGCGCGTTCGGCCGTTGCATGGATCAGGTCCTCGCGACCGAGCAGTATGGCTGTGCCAAGCTGCTGATTGGCGTATGACATGGCGGCGCGCAGCACCTGCTCCTCTTCGGCCTCGGCGAAAACCACCCGCTTCGGGTGACGGCGCACACGCTCATAAAGGCTGGCGAGCGTAGAGGCGATCGGATCGCGACGGGCCGACAGCTCTCGCTTGTAGCCAGCCATGTCGGTGATGATCTTGCGGGCGACGCCGCTTTCGATCGCCGCCTCGGCAACGGCGGCCGGAATAGCTGAGATCAGGCGCGGATCGAAGGGAACCGGAATGATATATTGCGCGCCGAAACGCGGACGATTGCCCTGATAGGCAGCCGCAACATCGTCGGGCACATCTTCACGGGCGAGGCTGGCGAGTGCGTTTACAGCGGCAATCTTCATTGCATCGTTGATGGTCGAAGCGCGGACGTCGAGGGCGCCGCGGAAGATATAGGGGAAGCCCAGCACATTGTTGACCTGGTTCGGATAGTCCGAACGGCCGGTCGCCATGATGGCGTCATCACGGATACGGGCGACTTCTTCCGGCGTGATTTCCGGATCGGGATTGGCCATGGCGAAGATGATCGGCCGGTCGGCCATGGAGCGGATCATCTCCTCGGAGAAGGCACCCTTCTGCGACAGGCCGAAAACCACATCGGCGCCCTGCATGGCTTCTTCCAGCGTGCGGGTATCGGTCTTTGCCGCATGCGCCGACTTCCACTGGTTCATGCCTTCGGTGCGGCCCTGATAGATGACGCCCTTGGTATCACAGAGGATGATATTTTCCGGCGCAAAGCCCATCGACTTGATGAGCTCGACGCAGGCGATGGCGGCAGCACCCGCACCGTTGCAGACGAGTTTGGTGGTCTTGAGATCACGCCCGGTCAGTTCCAGCGCATTGATGAGGCCGGCGGCAGCGATGATTGCCGTGCCGTGCTGATCGTCATGGAATACAGGAATATCCATCAGCTCGCGCAGGCGGCTTTCGATGACGAAACAGTCCGGCGCCTTGATGTCTTCCAGATTGATGCCGCCGAAGGACGGGCCGAGGAAGCGCACGCAATTGATGAATTCGTCAATATTTTCGGTGTCTACCTCGAGGTCGATGGAATCGACATCAGCGAAACGCTTGAAGAGAACCGATTTGCCTTCCATGACCGGCTTGGAAGCCAATGCTCCGAGATTGCCGAGGCCAAGGATGGCGGTTCCGTTGGAGATGACGGCGACCATATTGCCGCGGGTCGTATAGTCGTAGGCAGTGGCAGGATCGGTGGCGATGGCTTTGACGGGCACCGCGACGCCGGGAGAATAGGCAAGCGAGAGGTCGCGCTGTGTCGCCATCGGCTTGGTCGGGTTGATCTCCAGCTTGCCTGGCCGACCCATCGCGTGAAATTCGAGCGCTTCCTTGTCGGTAACAGAGGTCACCGGCCGTTCTTTCTTCTCCATCTGGGACATGCCTCCTCCAAACGTCTGTGGGTGACGTTTTCCTCTTTCCCAATTGCTGTTGTCATCTATAGCGGCGCGCGGATAGGGTTGGCACCTGTTTTTTTGGGAAAAACTGCACCTCCGTGAACGCACGAATAGACAGCAGAAACGAAGCCTTCTCGGCAGCCGAGCTCGCGACTGAGGAAAGTCGCGCCTCGGCGACGCCGATGATGGAACAGTATATCGAGATCAAGGCGAACAATCCGGATTCGCTGCTCTTCTATCGCATGGGCGATTTCTACGAGCTGTTCTTCGAGGACGCGCTCGAAGCTTCGCGCGCGCTCGGCATCACGCTCACCAAGCGTGGCCAGCACATGGGGCAGGACATAGCCATGTGCGGCGTGCCTGTACATGCGGCCGACGACTACCTGCAGAAGCTGATCGGGCTCGGCTACCGCGTCGCCGTCTGCGAGCAGATGGAAGACCCGGCAGAAGCCAAAAAGCGCGGTTCGAAATCCGTCGTCAAGCGCGATGTCGTCCGTCTTGTCACCCCAGGCACGATTACCGAGGAGAAGCTGCTTTCCCCCTCGGAATCGAACTATCTGATGACGCTGTCGCGCATCCGCGGTTCTTCCGAGCCGGCGCTGGCGCTTGCCTGGATCGATATTTCCACCGGCGTCTTCCGCTTGGCGGATACCGAAGCATCGCGACTGCTCGCCGATATCCTGCGCATTGATCCGCGCGAACTCATCGTTCCCGATACGATGTTTTATGACGGCGAACTGAAGCCGGTCTTCGACATACTCGGTCGCACTGCCGTTCCGCAGCCGGCCGTGCTTTTCGACAGCGCGACAGCAGAAACGCGTATAGCGCGCTATTTCGAGGTTTCGACGCTCGACGGTTTTGGAAGTTTTTCGCGCGCCGAGCTGGCGGCCGCCGCCGCAGCCGTCGCTTATGTGGAAAAGACACAGATTGCCGAGCGGCCGCCGCTCGGGCGGCCCGAGCGGGAAAGCGGCGCGTCGACGCTGTTCATCGATCCGGCAACACGCGCCAATCTGGAACTTGTGCGCACGCTTTCCGGCGATCGCAATGGCGCCCTGCTCAGAGCGATCGACCGGACGACCACCGGCGGAGGGGCGCGACTGCTTGCGGAGCGGCTGATGTCACCGCTGACGGATCCCATCCGGGTCAACCAGCGCCTGGATTCGATCGGCTTCCTGATGCAGGAACCGTCGCTCTGCGGCGACTTGCGCGACGCGCTGAAACACGTTCCGGACATGCCGCGGGCACTCTCCCGCCTGGCACTCGACCGCGGCGGTCCGCGGGATCTCTGGGCTATCAGGCAGGGGCTTGGTGCGGCGGCTCAAATCGCCGATCTGCTGGGAAGCGCGATGCTGCCGGAGGAACTGGGGCAGGCGCGCATGGGGCTGCAGGCTCTCCCATCCGAACTGGAAACACTCCTCGCCGAAAACCTCGCCGAAGAATTGCCGCTCCTGAAACGCGACGGCGGCTTCCTGCGTGACGGTGCCAATGCCGATCTCGACGAGGTTCGAGCGCTGCGCGACCAGTCGCGCCGGGTCATTGCCGGCCTGCAGCTGCAATATGCCGAAGAGACCGGCATCAAATCGCTGAAGATCAAGCACAACAATATTCTCGGCTATTTCATCGAGGTCACCGCCGGCAATGCCGGGCCGATGACCGATACATCCGAGGCGAAGGCCCGCTTCATCCATCGCCAGACAATGGCGAATGCCATGCGCTTCACCACCACCGAGCTTGCCGACCTCGAAAGCCGGATTGCCAACGCCGCAGACCGCGCGCTGCAGATCGAGCTCGAAGCTTTCGGCCGGATGACGGAAGCGACCGTGGCCGAGGCCGAAGCGATCAAGGCCGGCGCGCGCGCGCTTGCCGTCATCGATGTCGCGGCAGGGTTGGCACTGCTTGCGGAAGAGCAAGCATATTGCCGACCGCTGGTCGACGGCTCGAAGATGTTTGCAATCGAGGGCGGGCGCCATCCCGTCGTCGAACAGGCGCTGCGGCGGCAGTCCATCGGCCCCTTCGTCGCCAATAATTGCGATCTCTCGCCCGTTTCAGATGGGAAGGATGGGGCGATCTGGCTGCTGACCGGCCCGAACATGGGCGGCAAGTCCACCTTCCTGCGGCAGAACGCGCTGATCTCGATTCTCGCCCAGATGGGTTCCTTCGTGCCGGCAACGTCAGCGCATATAGGAATCGTCGACCGGCTGTTTTCGCGCGTCGGCGCTTCCGACGATCTGGCGCGCGGGCGTTCCACCTTCATGGTGGAAATGGTCGAGACGGCTGCGATCCTCAACCAGGCAACCGATCGTTCCCTCGTCATTCTCGACGAGATCGGCCGCGGTACTGCGACCTTCGACGGCCTTTCCATCGCCTGGGCGGCTGTCGAGCATCTGCACGAAGCCAATCGCTGCCGCGGGCTTTTCGCCACGCATTTCCATGAACTGACAGTACTTTCAGAAAAGCTTGCCCGGCTATCGAATGCGACGATGCGCGTGAAGGAATGGGACGGCGATGTCATCTTCCTGCACGAGGTCGGTCCAGGTGCGGCCGACCGCTCCTATGGTATTCAGGTCGCGCGGCTCGCCGGTCTGCCCGCCTCTGTCGTGGCCCGCGCGCGCGATGTGCTGACCAGGCTTGAAGATGCCGATCGCAAGAACCCGGCGAGCCAGCTGATCGATGACCTACCGCTTTTCCAGGTCGCAGTGCGCCGCGAGGAAACATCGCGCGGGCCTTCCAAGGTGGAAGAAGCCCTCAAGGCAATGAGCCTCGACGACATGACGCCGCGCGAGGCGCTCGATGCGCTTTACGACCTTAAAAAGAAGATGAAATAGGAGCAGCACCCCGTGTTCATGGAAAAACTGCTTCAGGAAACCCAGCGACTCTCCGTCATCGTTTCGATGCTCGAAGTCATGAAGCAATCTGATGGTAATCTGGAGGCGCGCGGCTGGAACACGCCGATCGGCATGGCGAAGATCACCGGTTCCTGCCTGAAGATCGGCGAACTCAGCGGCGCGATCGTCGATGCCGGCTACCGCGAATGTGACAAGGCGACGCTTAACGGCATCATGAGCGAGACGCGGCAGGTTCTCGATACGCTGCTGACGCAGGCATCAGCCTGAGGGCTTGCGGCAAAGCGTCCGTCACCTGCGGCTTGCCAACACCATTTCGCCAAATTTAAAGGTTCATGGAATATGAAGACCCGTGTCAATCCGCGGGCAAAGAGGCTATAGCGCATGCAGATCAAACAAGAGGCGCGCCATGAGCAAGCGGCTCGGACCGAAGAGACAACCGCCCGGCCGATGGTGACGCACGACATCGATTTTTCCGAAATCCTCGATGTGGAACTGCTGCAGGGGCAATGTAACGCCATTGCCGAAGCCAACCGCAACCGTCCGGACGTGCTGCGGAACGATCTTCTTGCCGTTCTGAAGAAAGCCAGCGTCGAAGGGCGCAGGAAGGCGCGCGAACTGCTCGATGCCCAAGGTGGCGGACTTGATTGCGCCCACCGCATTTCCTGGCTGCAGGACCAGATCATCGCCGTTCTCTATAATTTCGCCACCGAGCATGTTTTCCCGAAGCAGAAGGACAAGTTTTCGGTGACCGCCGTCGGCGGCTATGGCCGTGACACGCTCGCGCCAGGCTCCGATATCGACCTGCTCTTCCTCTTCCTGCCGAAGCCGGCGGAAGAGACGCATAAAGCCGTCGAGTTCATGCTCTACATGCTCTGGGACATGGGCTTCAAGGTCGGGCACGCGACGCGTACCGTCGAGGAATGCATCGCGCTTTCCAAATCCGACATGACCATCCGCACCGCCATTCTCGAGATGCGCTACATTTGCGGCCTGAAGTCGCTGGAGGCGGATCTGGAAGGCCGCTTCGACAAGGAAATCGTCACCGGCACGGGGCCGGAATTCATCGCCGCCAAACTTGCCGAACGTGACGAACGCCACCGCAAGGCCGGCGATACGCGCTACCTCGTCGAACCCAACGTGAAGGAAGGCAAGGGCGGCCTTCGCGACCTGCATACGCTCTTCTGGATTTCGAAATATTACTACCACGTCCGCGACCCGGCCGATCTGGTGCCGCTCGGCGTGCTGTCGAAGCAGGAGTACCGGCTTCTCAAAAAGGCCGACGATTTTCTGTGGGCCGTGCGCTGCCACATGCATTTCCTGACAGGCAAAGCGGAGGAGCGTCTTTCCTTCGACATCCAGCGCGAGATCGCCGAGGCGCTCGGCTATCATTCCCGCCCCGGCCTCTCGGCCGTCGAGCGTTTCATGAAGCACTATTTCCTGGTCGCGAAAGATGTGGGCGATCTCACTCGCATCCTCTGCGCGGCACTCGAAGACCAGCAGGCGAAATCGATCCCGGGACTGACGGGGGTCATCAGCCGCTTTACCCACCGCAATCGCAAGATCCCCGGCAGCGTCGAGTTCGTGGAGGACCGCGGCCGCATCACACTCGCCAACCCCGATGTCTTCAAGCGCGATCCGGTCAGCATCATCCGTCTGTTCCATGTGGCCGATATCAACGGACTGGAATTTCATCCCGATGCGCTGAAGCGCGTCACCCGTTCGCTCGCCCTCATCAACAACGACCTGCGTGAGAATGACGAGGCGAACCGGCTTTTCCTGTCGATCCTGACGTCCAAGCGCGATCCGGCGCTGATCCTGCGGCGCATGAACGAGGCTGGCGTGCTCGGCCGCTTCATTCCCGAATTCGGCAAGATCGTCGCGATGATGCAGTTCAATATGTATCATCACTATACGGTCGACGAGCATCTGATCCGCGCGATCGATGTTCTCTCCGAGATCGACAAGGGCAAGGCGGAGGAATTGCATCCTCTCGCCAACAAGCTCATGCCGCATATCGAAGACCGCGAGGCTCTCTATGTCGCCGTGTTGCTGCACGATATCGCCAAGGGCCGGCAGGAAGACCATTCGATTGCCGGCGCACGCGTCGCCCGCAAGCTCTGCGCCCGCTTTGGCCTGTCACAGAAGCAGACCGAGATCGTCGTCTGGCTGATCGAGGAACATCTGACCATGTCGATGGTCGCGCAGACGCGCGATCTGACGGACCGCAAGACGATCACCGATTTCGCTGATCGCGTTCAGTCTCTCGACCGCCTGAAAATGCTGATCATCCTGACGATCTGCGACATCCGCGCTGTCGGACCAGGTGTCTGGAACGGCTGGAAAGGCCAGCTTCTGCGCACGCTCTATTACGAGACGGAACTGCTGCTTGCCGGCGGCTTCTCGGAAGTGTCGCGCAAAGAGCGCGCGCAGGCCGCGGCCGAAGCGCTCTACGCCGCGCTTTCCGACTGGAGCCAGAAGGACCGCCGCACCTATGCCAAGCTGCATTACCAGCCCTACCTGCTCTCCGTGCCGTTGGAAGACCAGATCCGCCATGCGCATTTTATCCGCCAGGCAGACAAGGCGGGGCAGGCCTTGGCGACGTCAGTGCGCACGGACAGTTTCCATGCCATCACTGAAATCACCGTTCTCTCCCCCGACCACCCTCGCCTGCTCGCCGTCATTGCCGGCGC
The DNA here is from genome assembly GCF_014193955.1 of Rhizobium sp. BK379. Lineage (NCBI taxonomy): Bacteria > Pseudomonadati > Pseudomonadota > Alphaproteobacteria > Hyphomicrobiales > Rhizobiaceae > Rhizobium > Rhizobium sp. BK379. The sequence goes on along the minus strand of NZ_JACIAD010000002.1, from coordinate 336,379 downwards.
TTGCGCTGCGGCCGGGGCCAATATCGTCGATGCGCAGATCTTCACCACCTCCGACGGACGGGCACTCGACACGATCCATGTCAGCCGGGAGTTTCCGAACGATGAGGACGAGCTTCGACGCGCTGGCACCATCGGCCGCATGATCGAGGACGTGCTTTCCGGCCGCAAACGCCTGCCCGAGGTGATCGCGACCCGCACGAAGAACCGGAAGAAGAGCAAGGCCTTCGTCATTCCACCGTCGGTGACCATCACCAACAGCCTGTCTAACAAGTTCACCGTCATCGAGGTGGAATGCCTCGACCGGCCGGGCCTGCTGTCGGAAATGACAGCCGTTCTCTCCGATCTGTCGCTTGACATCCAGTCGGCGCGCATCACCACCTTCGGTGAGAAGGTCATCGATACCTTCTACGTCACCGATCTCGTCGGCCAGAAGATCTCCGGCGACAGCAAGCGTTCCAATATCACTGCCCGCATGAAAGCGGTCATGGCCGAGGAGCAGGACGAACTGCGCGAACGCATGCCGTCAGGCATCATCGCCCCTGCCGCTACTGCCGCCGAAAAGAAAGCCGGTTCCCCCGTATGAGCCTCGTCAAGAAATTCGCCACGGTCGGCGGCGCCACGCTCGGAAGCCGCATCTTCGGTTTTGCCCGCGAAACGCTGATGGCAGCGGCGCTCGGCACCGGACCGATGGCCGACGTCTTCTATGCCGCCTTCCGTTTCCCGAACCTGTTCCGCCGGCTGTTTGCCGAGGGCGCGTTCAATGCGGCCTTCGTGCCGCTCTTTGCCAAGGAGATCGAGGCGAACGGCATCGATGGCGCAAAGCGCTTTTCGGAAGAAGTCTTCGGCGTTCTGTTCTCCGTGCTGCTGCTCATCACCATCGTGATGGAGCTTTGCATGCCATTGCTGGTGCGCTTCGTGATCGCACCGGGCTTTGCAGACGATCCGGAGAAGTTCGACATTACTATCCGCATGGCGGCGGTGATGTTCCCCTATCTCATGTGCATGTCGCTCACGGCGATGATGAGCGGCATGCTGAATTCGCTGCATCATTTCTTCGCGGCAGCGGTGGCGCCCGTCTTCCTCAACGTGGTGATGATCGGCGCGCTCTTTTACGCGCTCTATACCGGCGCCGAACCGCTCGCGACCGCCTGGTATCTGTCATGGGGCGTGCTGGCAGCGGGCGTCCTGCAACTCGCCGTCGTCTATCTCGGCGTGCTGCATGCCGGCATCAGCATCAGCTTCCGCTTTCCGAAGATGACGCCCAACGTCAAGCGGCTGCTGATCCTTGCCGTTCCGGCGGCCGTGACCGGCGGCATTACGCAGATCAACCAGCTGATCGGCCAGGCGATCGCCTCCTCGCGCGAGGGCGCCATCGCCGCCCTGCAATATGCCGACCGTATCTACCAGCTTCCGCTCGGCGTCGTCGGCGTCGCCGTCGGTGTGGTTCTGCTGCCCGAGCTTGCCCGCGCGCTGAAGGGCGGCGCGTTACGCGAGGCCGCCTTCCTGCAGAACAGATCGATCGAATTCGTGATGTTCCTGACGATCCCCGCCGGTTTCGCGCTGTGGATTCTGTCGGACGAAATCATCCGCGTGCTCTATGAGCGCGGCGCCTTCCATGAGCAAAACACCCTGATCGTCGGCTCGATCCTTGCGATCTACGGCATCGGGCTGCCGGCCTTCGTGCTCATCAAGGCGCTGCAGCCGGGCTTCTATGCCCGCGAGGATACCAAGACGCCGATGCGGTTTTCGGCAATCGCGGTCGCCACCAACTGTGCGACCGCGTTGACGCTCTTTCCCTATATGGGCGCACCCGGCATTGCAGTGGCGGAAGCGACAGCAGGCTGGATCAGCACCGTGCTGCTCTTCACCACGCTTCTGCGCCGCGGCCACTTGACATGGGAATGGGCGCTTGCCAAGCGCACCGCGCTGCTGATCGTCGCCTCTGCCGTGATGGGCGTTGCGATCATATATCTCAAACATTACTGGGCGCCTTCGCTCGCCTCGGGCGCGCCGCTTCTGACCAAGGTCAGCACGCTTGGCCTGCTGATTGCGATTTCGATAGTCATCTATTTCGCGACCGCCTTCCTGATCGGCGGCGCGGACCTCGGCATGATACGGCGCAATCTCAATCGCAAACCGGCACCCGCGAAGGACGTATAAGGCTCTCTTTACGCGATTACTGACGCAAGCTGCCGCGCGCCTTCGCTGGAATTGCTTCAGCAATCCACCCATCGTCGCTGCGGGCCGACATCGACATGGACGATGCCATTGCAATAGGTGCCGATCCCACCGATGCCGGGAGCGCTTTTCGCGGCGGCGATGATCGTTCGTTCCGGCACACCGGGGATCCGGATATCCGCCGCCAGGCATTTTCCATGCATGGACCCATGGCGACGGGGGTGCGGGCGAAAGCCCGAGGTTATCATCGGCCGTCGCCCGGTCTTTGCCGCGATATACGACAAGACCGCTCGCAATCGCTCAGGGAAACAGCTGGCACGAACGCTGACGGTCTGAACCGTATAGGCAACGCGCAGTTCGTGCTTTGGAAGATTGTTGGTCTGCCGTCGGCCATCTTGACCGACAGCGGTGGTTGCTGATTGTAGGGCAAAGAGGCCTGCCACAGCGAGCAAACTGGCGTTTTGCATAGTCCCTCCGATCGGTTACACAGACGGCTCAATGCGGCCGTCACGCCAGTCGAGGGATTTTCAGTTCAAAAAAAGCTTTTCTGTGAAATTTTATACTCAATTTTAGCTAAGTCTTCTGATCAATTTGGCGTAAAACAGGACGTTTAGCAGCACCAAAAGAGAACAAATTCCCAAAAATCGGAGATCTTATGGCCCAATCCCTGTTCCTCGTCACCCTCGTCATCGATGACTATGATCGCGCCAAAGCCTTCTATTGTGAGGCGCTTGGCTTTGAATGCCTGCAAGACGAAGTGCAGCCGGAAGGCAAGCGCTGGGTGGTCGTGAAGCCAAAAGGCGGAGATGGGGCGGCCTTTCTGCTCGCGCAAGCGGCCAGCGAAAGCCAGCGAGCCGCCATCGGCAACCAGACCGGCGGGCGCGTCGGCTTTTTCCTCAGGACCGACGATTTCGCACGAGATCATGCGGCGATGCGTGCCGGCGGCGTGCGCTTTCTGGAGGAGCCTCGCCATGAGGTTTACGGCACTGTGGCCGTCTTTTCGGATCCTTACGGCAACACCTTCGATCTCATTCAACATGCCGCGCCCGAGGCCTCTTGATTGCGACCGGGAGCCCGTGCATAAGCGCCCGCGTTAGCAACATGGGCCTTTGGCCCTGGGGCCCTCCACCAGCCTAATCGAGGACAGCATCATGGGTGAATTCAAGAAGCTCGTATTCTCCGGCGTTCAGCCGACGGGCAACCTGCATCTCGGCAATTATCTCGGCGCGATCCGCCGCTTCGTGCAGCTTCAGGACGGCAACGATTGCATTTATTGCGTCGTCGACCTGCATGCACTGACCGCGCAGCTCGTCCACGAGGACATGCTGTCGCAGACGCGCTCCATCGCAGCCGCCTTCATCGCTTCCGGCATCGACGCTGAAAAGCATATCGTCTTCAACCAGTCCGCCGTACCGCAGCACGCCGAGCTCGCCTGGATCTTCAATTGCGTCGCCCGCATCGGCTGGATGAACCGCATGACGCAGTTCAAGGACAAGGCCGGCAAGGACCGTGAGCAAGCCTCGCTCGGTCTCTACGCCTATCCGAGCCTGATGGCTGCCGACATTCTCGTCTACCGCGCCACGCATGTGCCTGTCGGCGAGGACCAGAAGCAGCACCTCGAGCTGACGCGCGACATCGCGATGAAGTTCAACCTCGATTACGCCTCGCATATCCGCAAGACGAACTACGGGATCGACATCGCCGTCGGCGACGAGCCGGTGCATGCCTATTTCCCGATGGTCGAACCGCTGATCGGCGGACCGGCGCCGCGCGTCATGTCGCTGCGGGACGGCACGAAGAAGATGTCGAAGTCCGATCCGTCGGATCTTTCGCGCATCAACCTGATGGACGACGAGGATGCGATCTCCAAGAAGATCCGCAAGGCCAAAACCGATCCGGATGGATTGCCGAGCGAAATCGCAGGTCTCGAAAATCGGCCCGAAGCTGAAAACCTCGTCTCGATCTATGCCGCACTCGCCGACAAGACGAGAGAACAGGTGCTCGCCGAATTTGGCGGCCAGCAGTTTTCCGTCTTCAAGCCAGCACTGATCGATCTCGCCGTTCAGGTCCTGTCGCCGATAACTGGCGAAATGCGCCGCCTGATGAACGATACGAGCCACATCGATGCGATCCTGCGCGACGGGAATGAGCGCGCAAGGGCGCGCGCCGACGTGACGATGCGCGAACTTCGGGAAATCATCGGCTTCCTCTACTAGTCGATCGCCATGCAGAGCCCCCGTGCAAAACGGGGGCTTGCAAATTTTCGGTCACAGGTGTCAGAGTTCGCGCCATGGTATCAAAGCGACTCTCACGGCTCGAAGGTCATCGCCGCAAGTTCATGGCGGTGATAGACGGGACACCCGAATGCCAACGCGCCGTCCATTATGCCGGGCGGCGCGCCAAGAATTCCAATGGCGGTCTCATTCTTCTTTATGTGATCCCGGAAGGCGATTTCCAGCAATGGCTTGGCGTCGAGGAGATCATGCGGGCGGAAGCTCGCGAGGAGGCGGAAGCCACAGTTGCCAAGGCTGCGCAGATCGTGCGCGAGACGATAGGCATCGAGCCTGAGATCGTCATCCGTGAAGGCAATTCGGCCGAGCAGATCAACGCCGTGATCGAGGAGGACCGGGACGTTGCCATCCTCGTGCTTGCGGCAAGCTCGGCCAAGGAAGGACCGGGGCCGCTGGTTTCTTCCGTTGCAGGACGCGGAGCGGCCTTTCCGATTCCAGTTACCGTGCTTCCCGACACGCTGACCAACGAGGAAATAGACGCCCTCTGCTAAGGCATTTCTTGAGTATCAGTCTCTTGAATCAGCCGGACAATAGGCTTATTTTCTTTTGAAGAATTCTAAAGACGGTAGAGGCTGAAGCCCGCCGCATGGAGAGCGAGATGTTCATTCAGACCGAAGCCACGCCGAACCCCGCCACGCAGAAGTTCCTTCCCGGCAAGGTCGTGATGGAAAACGGTACGGCCGAATTCCGCAATGCCGATGAAGCCCAGGCTTCGCCGCTCGCTGCCCGCCTCTTCGAGATTCCGGGCGTGACCGGCGTCTATTTCGGCTACGACTTCATTTCCGTTTCCAAAGACAATGCCGAATGGCAGCATCTGAAGCCAGCCATTCTCGGCTCGATCATGGAGCATTTCATGTCCGGCAAGCCGGTCATGGGTGACGCCTCGATCCTGTCGGAAGATGTCGATGCCGGCGATGAATTCTTCGATGAAGGCGACGAATCGATCGTGCTGACCATCAAGGAACTGCTGGAGACCCGCGTGCGTCCGGCCGTTGCCCAGGATGGCGGCGACATCACCTTCCGTGGGTTCAAGGACGGCAAGGTTTACCTGAACATGAAGGGTTCCTGCTCCGGTTGCCCGTCTTCGACGGCAACGCTGAAGCACGGCGTCCAGAACCTGTTGCGCCATTTCGTTCCGGAAGTGCAGGAAGTGATTGCCGCTTAAAAAAGCCGGATACGCCGGGCCGTTCATCCGAGGTTCGGCCCGACGGATTTATGGATAGGCGACAATAGTTTATTCGGATATTGATGGCATGATCGTTCTGGCGCTCGACACGGCAGGTGTGGATTGCGCTGCCGCTATTTATGACAGCGGCAGGAATACGATGCTGGGGGAGGCATCGGACATGATCGGCAAGGGGCATGCTGAACATCTGATGGGTATCGTCGACCGCGCGCTGGATCAGGCGGGCGTCGCACTTTCGGATATCGACCGCCTTGCCGTCACCATCGGCCCCGGCTCCTTTACCGGTATCCGTGTCGGCGTTGCAGCAGCCCGCGGCTTTGCGCTTTCCCTCGATATTCCCGCCGTCGGCATAACCACGCTCGAAGTCATGGCAGCCGCCCAGCGTGAAAAGACGCCTGGCCGCGCAGTGCTCGCTGCGATGGATGCCAAGAGGGAAGAAATCTATCTTCAGTCTTTTGCGGCCGACGGCGCCGCGCTCGACGAGGCACGCGCGGTCAGCATCGCCGAGGCTCAGGCTTTCGCTGCCGATTTCGACGGCGAGATCACCGGTTCGGCGACCCCGATCCTGAAACCGGATGCAACGGGCGAATACGCCAACTCCTTCCCGATCTCCATCGTGGCGCGTCTCGGTGCTGCCGCGAACCCGAATACCGGAAAGCCGAAGCCACTTTATCTGCGCGGACCCGATGCCAAACCGCAGGCCGGATACGCGATTGCAAGAGTATGACGATGCTGGAAGCCTATCTGACGCTGAAACCGGAATTCGAAATCGTCACCATGCAGCCGGAGGATTGCCTCGACGTTTCCGTCCTGCACGGCGAGCGCTTTGCCCGCCCCTGGGGTGACGGCGAATTCCACAGCCTCTTGTCACAGAACACTGTGTTCGGCTTCGTCGCCCGCCAGACCAATGCGATCCTGAAAAAGACCCTGCCGGGCTTCATCCTTGCGCGCCAGGTGGCGGGCGAGGCGGAAATCCTGACGGTTGCCGTACAGGCAAAGGTCGCGCGTTCCGGCCTCGGGTGGCGGCTGATGCAGGCCGCCATACGCGAAGCACGGCTCCGTGGCGGCGAAAGCATGTTCCTGGAAGTCGACAACGGCAATACCGCCGCCCTCGGCCTTTACCGCAAGCTTGGCTTCGAGCAGGCCGGTGAGCGCAAGGGCTATTATAAGGATGCCAACGGGGCTACCTCCACGGCGCTTGTCATGAAGCGCGTTCTTCGGTAGTTCCCTTCTCGGCAGGAATAGCGAGAAGGCAGCCATGACTGAGGTAGCCAAAACCCTTGAGGAGCTTTGCGCTGAACGCGGCATGCGCATGACCGAGCAGCGCCGGGTAATCGCGCGCATCCTCGAGGACTCAGAAGATCATCCGGATGTCGAGGAGCTCTACCGCCGCTCCGTGAAGGTCGACGCCAAGATTTCGATTTCGACGGTCTATCGTACGGTCAAGCTTTTTGAGGATGCGGGAATCATCGCCCGGCACGATTTCCGCGACGGCCGCTCGCGCTACGAGACGGTGCCCGAGGAACATCATGACCATCTGATCGACCTGAAGAGCGGCGTCGTCATCGAGTTCCGCTCGCCGGAAATCGAGGCGCTGCAGGAGCGGATCGCGCGCGAGCATGGCTTCAAGCTCGTCGATCACCGGCTGGAACTCTACGGCATCCCGCTGAAGAAAGACGAACTCTGACATCATGGCAGTCCGGGAGCGCCACATTTGATCGTCCGGCTGCGCATTTTCTTCGCGCTTACCACCATCATTGTCGTCAGCATCCTTCTCATGCCGCTGCAGATCCTGGCGCTGCATTTCGACTGGAAACTCCGGCGTACCCTGCCCCGCCGCTGGCACCGTATCGTCTGCTATTGTCTCGGCATCCGCATCCGCGTGCGCGGCGAACTCGAGGGCCGCCGGCCGCTGATGCTCTGCTCCAACCATTCCTCGTGGATGGATATCATGGTCATGTCGGCGGTAGCCGACGTTGCCTTCATCGCCAAGATCGAGGTTCGCGACTGGCCGATCTTCGGGATGCTCGCCAAGCTGCAGAAGAGTGTCTTCGTGGTGCGGGAAGAAAAACGCCGCACGGGCGATCAGGCGAGCGAGATCGCAGGCCGCATGGCCGACGGTGAAATCGTCGTGCTGTTTCCCGAGGGAACGACGTCGGACGGTAACCGCCTGCTGGAGGTCAAGTCGTCGCTCTTCGGTGCAGCCGCCATGGCCGTGCCCCATTCCCCGACCGGCGCGGTGATGGTCCAGCCGGTGGCGATTGCCTATACTCAAGTGCATGGCATCGCTATGGGCCGCTACCATCGTCCACTTGCAGCCTGGCCCGGCGATATAGAGCTTCTGCCGCATCTGAGCGACATCCTGAAATGCGGTGCGATCGATGTCGAAGTCTCGTTTGGCGAGGCGGTCGAATATGGCGAGAAGACCAATCGCAAGACAGTCAGCACCACGATCTCCGCCCGCATCCGCAACCTGCTGAACAGCAGCTTGCGCGGCCGTAATATCGACTGAACCGAGAGTCCCTTTTCTCGCGCGGTAAAAACCACTAAATAGCCGCCATGACCCAGGACAACGCCCTTCTTCAGGCCCCGGAGACTTCTCTTCGCGATGGCTCCAACAGCCGCAAGGTTTTCATCAAGACCTATGGCTGTCAGATGAACGTCTACGACTCGACCCGCATGAGCGATGCTCTTGCCCGCGACGGCTATGAGCCGACCGAGGACATGGAAGAGGCCGACCTCGTCCTGCTCAATACCTGCCATATCCGCGAGAAGGCGGCCGAGAAGGTCTATTCCGCGCTTGGGCGCCTTCGGGAGATGAAAAAGCGCAAGGCTGCCGACGGCCGCGAGATGATGATTGGTGTCGCCGGCTGCGTCGCGCAGGCCGAAGGCGAAGAGATCCTTCGGCGTGCGCCGGCGGTCGATGTCGTCATTGGCCCGCAGACCTATCATCGCCTGCCGGAAGCGCTCCGCCGCGCCAAGGAAGGCCACCGCGTCGTCGATACGGAATATGCGATCGAAGACAAGTTCGAGCATCTGCCGATCGCCGAGGCACCGAAAATCCGCGCCCGCGGCGTAACAGCCTTCCTGACGGTTCAGGAAGGCTGCGACAAGTTCTGCACCTTCTGCGTCGTGCCTTATACGCGCGGCTCGGAAGTGTCGCGGCCGGTGTCGCAGATCGTCGAGGAGGCGATGAAGCTTGTCGAAGCCGGCGTGCGCGAAATCACCCTGCTCGGCCAGAACGTCAATGCCTGGCACGGCGTCGGCCCCAAGGGCGAAGAGTGGAGCCTCGGCGACCTGCTCTATCGGCTTGCCGATATCCCCGGCCTTGCGCGGCTTCGCTACACAACGAGCCACCCGCGGGACATGGACGATCGGCTGATCGAGGCGCATCGCGACCTTCGGACGCTGATGCCCTATCTGCACCTTCCGGTTCAGGCCGGATCGGACCGAATTCTGAAAGCCATGAACCGTCGCCACACGGCAGCGGAATATCTTTCGCTCATCGAGCGCATCCGCAAGGCCCGCCCTGACATTGCGCTTTCAGGCGACTTCATAACCGGCTTTCCGGGGGAGACAGACCGGGAATTTGAGGATACACTAAAACTCGTTGAGGAGGTTCGTTATGCACAGGCCTTCTCGTTCAAATATTCGACGCGGCCGGGTACGCCCGGTGCGGAATTGAAGGACCAGGTGCCGGAAGATATCAAGGCAGAACGGCTGGAACGCCTGCAGGCGCTGCTTCTCAAGCAGACGCAGGAATTCAACGAATCCTGCATCGGCAAGGAAATCGATCTTCTCCTGGAAAAGCCGGGCCGCATGCCTGGTCAGCTTATCGGCAGATCGCCGTGGCTGCAGTCCGTGAATGTTGATGCAAAAGCATCGCAAATCGGTGACATTATTAAAGTGCGAATCACAGGAACCGGAACCAACAGCCTGTTTGCCGAACGCGCAGAGGCTGAGGTTTAACCCAGGGAGCTCGACCGCTTGAACGGACAGGAATTGGTTTCTTCTTCACCGCGCCACCCACGCATTGCGAGCGACGCCAATCACTTCGTCCTGACGTTCGAGAACAACCGGTTCGCCAGCGAACTCTTCGGACAGTTCGATCAGAACCTGAAGCTTCTGGAACAGCGGCTCAATATCGATGCGCGAGCGCGAGGCAACTCCGTCGTGATCACCGGCGATGTGCTGGCCACCAATCAGGCGCGACGCACACTCGATTACCTCTATGAAAAACTCCAGAAAGGCGGCAGTGTGGAGCGTTCAGACGTTGAAGGGGCAATTCGCATGGCGGTTGCCGCCGACGACCAGCTCACGCTGCCGACGATGGAGAAAAAAGCCAAATTGACGATGGCGCAGATTTCGACGCGCAAAAAGACGATCATCGCGCGCACGCCGACACAGGATGCCTATATGCGGGCGCTCGAGCGCTCGGAGATGGTGTTCGGCGTCGGCCCAGCCGGTACCGGCAAAACCTATCTCGCCGTCGCCCAGGCCGCCCAGCTTCTGGAACGCGGCGCGGTCGAAAAGATCATCCTTTCGAGACCGGCCGTCGAAGCCGGTGAACGTCTGGGCTTCCTGCCTGGCGATATGAAGGAAAAGGTCGATCCCTATCTGCGCCCGCTTTATGACGCACTCTACGACATGATCCCGGGTGACAAGGTCGAGCGGGCGATCACTGCCGGCGTCATCGAAATCGCGCCGCTCGCCTTCATGCGTGGCCGAACGCTTGCCAATGCCGCCATCATCCTCGACGAGGCACAGAATACCACCTCGATGCAGATGAAGATGTTCCTGACGCGTCTCGGCGAAAACTCCCGCATGATCATCACCGGCGACCCGAGCCAGATCGACCTGCCGCGCGGCGTCAAATCCGGCCTCGTGGAAGCCCTTCATCTGTTGAACGATGTCGAGGGTATCTCGATCACGCGGTTCAAGGATGTCGACGTCGTTCGCCATCCGCTCGTCGGTCGCATCGTCAAGGCCTATGACGCGACCTATACTGCGGCAAACGAAGAGGCCAGCCGGCAGGACTGATGGCCGAGCTCGACATACAGATCAGCATCGAGGACACGGGCTGGCCCGCCGAAGATGTATTGCATGCCCTTGCCGAACGCGTGTTGGGCGCGGCTGTCACTTATCTGAGGGAAGAGGAAAAACAACCCTTCCCGAAGATGCCGCCGGAAGTTTCGCTCGTCTTCACCGACGATGCCTCCATCCAGGACATCAATGCGGAATGGCGCGGCAAGGACAAGCCGACCAACGTGCTGTCGTTTCCGGCTTTCCCGGTCAAACCCGGCAAAATGCCGGGCCCGATGCTCGGCGATATCATCATCGCCCTGGAAACGGTGGAGCGCGAAGCGCAAGAGCTCGAAAAGAGCTTTGACGATCATCTGACCCACCTTATGGTGCATGGTTTCTTGCATCTGCTCGGCTACGACCATATGAATAATGACGAAGCCGAAATTATGGAGGGGCTGGAGACTCGCATTTTGGCAGTACTCGGCCTATCTGACCCCTACGAGGGTCAAGACCTTAAAATGGAACCATGAGCGACTTTTCAACGAAGCCGGCGTCAGACGCCAAGGACTCCGACCAATCCTCCTCTTCCGACGAGGGTGGAAGTAGTCGACACCGACCGCAATCCTTCTGGTCACGCGCCGCGCGCATCTTGAGACCACAACAGGGCTCGCGTCTGCGCGAAGATATTGCCGACGCGCTGATGACCGACCCGGCTGCAGCGGACGCGTTTTCGCCCGACGAACGGGCAATGCTCCACAATATCCTGCGCTTCCGTGAGGTGCGCGTTGCCGACGTCATGGTGCCGCGTGCCGATATCGAGGCGGTCGACCAGAACATCACGATCGGCGAACTGATGATCCTCTTCGAGGAAAGCGGCCGCTCGCGCATGCCGGTTTATGCCGAAACGCTCGATGACCCGCGCGGCATGGTGCATATCCGCGACCTTCTTTCCTATGTCGCCAAGCAGGCGCGTAACAAGCGCCGCGGCGGCACGAAGCCGGCGGCGGGCGCGCCGACGATCGAAGTCTCTCTGGAGAACCTCCAGAAGGTGGCGCGCTCGGCCAAGCCGAATTTCGATCTCGGACGCGTCGACCTGCAGAAGACGCTCGCCGAAACGGGCATTATCAGACAGATCCTTTTCGTGCCGCCTTCCATGCTGGCATCCGATCTCCTGCGTCGCATGCAGGTGAACCGCACACAGATGGCGCTGGTCATCGACGAATATGGCGGCACGGACGGCCTTGCCTCGCATGAAGACATCGTCGAGATGGTGATCGGCGATATCGATGACGAGCATGACGATGAAGAAGTCATGTTCAAACGTGTTTCGGAAGACATGTTCGTTGCCGATGCCCGCGTCGAGCTCGAGGAGATTGCCGAGGCCATCGGGCCGGATTTCGACATCAGCGAGCAGATTGATGAAGTCGATACGCTGGGCGGCCTGATCTTCTCCGCACTGGGGCGCATCCCCGTGCGTGGAGAAGTCGTCCAGGCCTTGCCGGATTTCGAATTCCACATCCTCGACGCGGATCCGCGGCGCATCAAGCGGGTGCGCATCACCCGCAAGCGCCAGGCAATCCGCCGTCGCGCCAAGGCAGATGGTGACGGACCGTCCATCGGCGAGGGCAACGACGACCGGCCTGCGGAATCGACTGCAAACTGACGTTTTCCAAGAGCGTAGCGTCAGGCCTTCCGAAAGCGGATTCCGATTTTCAGTCCGATCCTGCAAGACGACAAGCGCGCGCTTTTTTGAAAGACTGCGATTGGATTGATTCGCGGCTTTGATGGGAGTGCGCATGGAGCGGCTTGCGGACAGGATTATCCTCGTCTGGGGGTTCAAACGGTCATTGCTTGCGATCGCCGCCGGCGCCTTCGGTGTCCTGGCGCTGCCTCCGATCGGCTTCTTCGCCGCGATGTTCGTCTCCTTCACGCTGCTCGTCTGGCTGATCGACGGGGCGGCCGCCTCTCCCGAAAGCAGACTTGCCGGCAGGCTCTGGCCGGCATTCGCCACGGGCTGGCTGTTCGGCTTCGGCTATTTCGTTGCCGGGCTCTGGTGGCTCGGGCATGCCCTGCTGATCGATTCAGATGAATTTGCCTGGGCGTTGCCGCTCGCGATACTCGGGCTTCCGGCCTGTCTTGCCGTCTTCTACGGCTTGGCCGCGGCTCTTGCGCGTATCTTCTGGTCCGACGGCATGGGGCGGATTGCAGCACTTGCTGCCAGCTTCGGCTTGCTTGAGTGGGTGCGCAGCTTCATCTTCACAGGTTTTCCGTGGAACGCCATCGGATATGCCATGATGCCGATGCCTATCATGATGCAGTCGGCGCATGTGATCGGCACCATGGGGGTCACCGCTCTCTCGGTCTTCGTCTTTGCTGCCCCTGCCCTCATCGGAACCCGACAGGGAGCGAAACTCGGCGTCAGCCTCGCGGCGATCCTCTTTGCAGTGCATCTCGGTTATGGCGCCTACATTCTCTATCTCGCGCCGAAACCCGAAGCATTACCCGAGGACAAACGGCCCGTGGTGCGCCTCGTGCAGCCGGCAATCGACCAGACGGCCAAGATGGACAGCGATGCGGATCGCGAGGCTATCTTCGAGACCCATCTCAAGCTCTCAAGTGAGCCTCCCAAGGACGGTGGCAAGAAGCCCGACATCATCGTCTGGCCGGAAACTTCGATCCCCTTCATCCTCACGGACAACCAGGATGCATTGACCCGGATTGCCGACACGCTCGATGACGACCAGATCCTGATCGCGGGCGCTGTCCGCGCTGAAGAACTCGGCCCCGGCTATCCTACCCGCTACTATAATTCGATCTATGTGATCGACGGGCGGGGGCAGATCGTCGCCGCCTCCGACAAGGTGCATCTCGTTCCTTTCGGTGAATATCTTCCCTTCGAAGAGATGCTCAACGAACTCGGCATCCAGAATGTGGTGGAGATGCCGGGCGGCTTTTCGGCAGCCGCCAGCCGTCATCTGCTCGAACTTCCGAGCGGGCTGAAATTCTATCCGCTCGTCTGCTACGAGATCATCTTCCCGGACGAAATGACCGGCGACATCGGTCAAGCGAACGCTATTCTCAACATCACGAACGACAGCTGGTTCGGCTCGACGCCGGGTCCTTACCAGCATTTTCAGCAGGCACGCGTACGGGCGGTCGAGACCGGTCTGCCGCTGATTCGCGATGCGAATAGCGGAATTTCGGCGGTTGTAGACGCACGCGGCGAAATCGTTGCAGGTCTTAAATTGGACGAGATGGGCTTTATTGATGCAACTCTCGATGGATTGCAAAAAAACACTGGAAGCCCATATCCCCGCCAAACGTACTTCTGGTTGACTGAAACGTTACTGATGGCCATTGCGCTAATTTCACGCAGGGGTTTTATTTCCAGGTTGAATTGACCAAAAACCCCTAAAATTGCATAGTGGTCGCAATCGGCGTTAGTAACGTATGCTTCAAGGTGGGTTATCGCGACTTGCAACGTGGCGTTACGGAATGAGGTCAGGGCATGCCGGTTAGAACAGGGTTGAATTTTTCTTTGCTAGGGCACGACCATGATTGAAAATAAGAAGAAGCCGAATCCTATCGACATCCATGTCGGTAGCCGCATTCGACTTCGCCGTACCATGTTAGGCATGAGCCAGGAGAAGCTCGGCGAAAGCCTCGGCATCACCTTTCAGCAAATCCAGAAATACGAGAAGGGCACCAACCGCGTTGGCGCCAGCCGCCTGCAGAACATTTCGAGCATCCTCAACGTTCCGGTTTCCTTCTTCTTCGAAGACGCTCCCGGTGAACATTCCGGTGCCTTGACCGGTATGGCGGAAACCTCGAGCTCGAACTATGTCGTGGATTTCCTCTCCTCTTCGGAAGGACTCCAGCTCAACCGCGCATTTGTGAAGATCACCGATCCCAAGGTTCGTCGCAAAGTCGTCGAACTGGTGAAGGCACTTGCGGCGGAAGCCGATTCCGACTGAGCGTCTCCACGCTCGGAAAGCTTAAGGCGGCTCAAAAGGCCGCCTTTTTGCGTTTTTGGGGCAAAATTTGTCATTTCGCCGCAGATATAAAGATATATTTATGTCCTTCTGTGCTTGTCATCAGAGCACGAAGTGAGTACCTACTAGACCGCTTTTATTCTTTGAGGGGAATCCCGGAATGCGCGCGAACTATTTCTTTACCAGCGAATCTGTTGCCGAAGGTCACCCGGACAAGGTGTGTGACCGCATCTCCGACGAGATCGTCGATCTGGTCTACCGCGAAGCGGCAAAGACCGGCATCAATCCGTGGGGCGTGCGCATTGCCTGTGAAACTCTGGCGACCACCAACCGCGTCGTTATCGCCGGTGAAGTTCGCCTGCCGCCGAGCCTGATGAAGAAGGACAAGGACGGCAACGACGTCATCAATCCGTCGAAGTTCAAGGCTGCGGCCCGTCGCGCCATCAAGGACATCGGCTACGAGCAGGACGGCTTCCACTGGAAGAAGGCCAAGATCGACGTGCTCCTGCATTCGCAGTCGGCCGACATTGCCCAGGGCGTGGACAGCGCCGCCGACCAGCAGGGCGATGAAGGTGCCGGCGACCAGGGCATCATGTTCGGCTACGCCTGCAAGGAAACGCCTGACCTCATGCCGGCGCCGATCTACTATTCCCACAAGATCCTGCAGCTGCTTGCTGCCGCGCGCAAGAAGGGCGAAGGCGAAGTTGCCAAGCTCGGCCCCGATGCCAAGAGCCAGGTGACCGTGCGCTATGTCGACGGCAAGCCGGCAGAAGCCACTTCGATCGTTCTTTCCACCCAGCATCTCGATGACAGCTGGGACTCGCAGAAGGTTCGCAGCGTCGTCGAGCCCTATATCCGCGAAGCCCTCGGCGACCTGAAGATCGCCGACGATTGCAAGTGGTACATCAACCCCACCGGCAAGTTCGTCATCGGCGGCCCTGACGGTGACGCCGGCCTCACCGGCCGCAAGATCATCGTCGACACCTACGGCGGTGCGGCTCCCCACGGCGGTGGCGCATTCTCCGGCAAGGACACGACCAAGGTCGACCGTTCGGCTGCCTATGCAGCCCGCTATCTCGCCAAGAACGTCGTTGCCGCCGGTCTCGCCGACCGCTGCACGATACAGCTCTCCTACGCCATCGGCGTCGCGCAGCCGCTGTCGATCTATGTCGACCTGCATGGCACCGGCAAGGGCGTTTCCGAGGATCAGGTCGAAGCGGCGATCCGCCAGAACATGGACCTGTCGCCGTCGGGCATCCGCCGTCACCTTGACCTCAACAAGCCGATCTATGCGAAGACGTCGGCTTACGGTCACTTCGGCCGCAAGGCCGGTCGCGACGGCTCGTTCTCCTGGGAGCGCACGGACCTCGTGAAGGCGCTCAAGGAAGCCGTCAAGACCAAGGCTGCTGCATGACGGACATGGAACGCCGGGGTCGGGCGACCGAAGCCTTTTTCGGTCGCCGCAAGGGAAAGGCTCTGCGCGAGCAGCAGGCCGAAAGGCTCTCTACCCTGCTCCCGGCATTCATCGTCGATCTCTCGGCGGCTCCACCGGAGCCGCTGAAAGCGCTTTTCCCCGATGGGGTCGAAAGATTGCGGCTGGAGATCGGCTTCGGCGGTGGCGAACATTTGATCCACCGCGCGCTGGAAACGCCTTCGACGGGCTTTATCGGCGTCGAGCCCTTCATCAATTCCATGCAGAAGCTGCTTGCACGCGTCGATGAGACCGGTGCCCGCAACGTGCGCGTCTACAACGACGACGCCACACAGCTCCTCGACTGGCTTCCCGATCATTGCCTCGACCAGATCGACCTGCTCTATCCGGACCCCTGGCCGAAACGGAAACACTGGAAGCGGCGCTTCGTCTCCAAGACCAATCTCGACCGTTTTCATCGCGTGCTGAAGCCGGGCGGGCTGTTCTGCTTCGCGTCCGACATTGACACCTATGTGAACTGGACGCTCCTGAAATGCCGCGACCATGGCGGCTTCGAATGGATGGCGCAGAATGCGGCTGACTGGCTGACGCCCTATGAGGGCTGGCCGAGCACCCGCTATGAAGCCAAGGCCCGTCGTGAGGGCCGCTCTTCGGCCTATCTCACCTTCAAGCGCGTCTAACCCGACTAGACGGATCAATTTCGACGGCGTTGCCGCTGAGTGGAATTTTTCGAGAATAGGGAAATGCTGCAAAGCAGCTAGCGTGTGGGCAAGGGACTGACGTCAGTCCCTTGCATCGCCCATTACGATCTTCACACATGCATTCGTCGGCCAGCCGTGCTCGGCGGGCCGGTTTCGATCAATGCAGGCTGACCGTTTTCAGTTCGTCTTCAGCTGCCTTGAAGAAGGTGCTGGAGCGATTATCGGTCAGCAGGATCGGCGTACCATCGGCGCCAAACAATGCCCAGAGATCAACGCTCGGATCGATATCCGGAGCCTCGGGGAAGCATTTGGAGACCTCTTCATTGCGAATTTTGCGGATATAGGCGACCTCGCCATTGCCGATACCGGCAAGTTCAGACTTGGTCAGACGCGACGTGGCTTCTTTCATCAACATTCCTGTTCCTCCGAGAGAAGGGACCAACGGTTCAACAAACCGTTGTGCTACTGTGAAACCGAAATGTTAATTTTCTTGACCATACGCGCCGGTTCCGGGCGAATTAGATCAACCGAAAGCAGGCCGTTCTTAAGGATTGCGCCCAAGACCTGCATGCCATCGGCGAGAACGAAGGTGCGCTGGAACTGTCTGGCGGCAATGCCGCGATAGAGGTAATCGCGCTCGCCCTGATCGACCTGGCGGCCGCGGATCAGAAGCTGGTTTTCCTCAATTGACACATCAAGCTCTTCTTCGCTGAAACCGGCGACTGCAAGCGTGATGCGAAGCCGCTCGGGCGCGTCGTGACCGGCGGCGATGCGTTCGATATTATAGGGCGGATAACCGTCGCTGGCCTTGGAAATCCGCTCGAGCGTCTTTTCCATGGCATCGAAGCCCAAAAGCAGCGGGCTGGCGAAAGGGGTAATGCGGCTCATCTTCCAAAGTCCTTGATGCAAGCGACCTTCCCGGACCTCACATGCAGCATCCGGGTACCGCTAATATGGGGACGACGCTTGCCTGCTGCAAGGCATGATGGCCGCCGGCCGGGCCTCCCGCATTTTGATCGCTTCCTTGACAAAGGGCGCAGCGCCCCGCATCAAAACATGCCCCGGCGCGCTGTGTTGATTTGCGACGGGAGCGTAAAGACAATGAAAAGGTGCATGCCAGGCGTCGCGCACCAGAGGATGGAACGATTCGGATGGCAGAACCGAGAAAAATCATTATCGACACCGACCCCGGCCAGGACGATGCCGCCGCGATCATGCTGGCCTTCGGCAGCCGGGAAGAGCTTGAGGTGTTGGGCATCACCACCGTCGCCGGCAATGTGCCGTTGTCGTTCACCAGCCGCAATGCGCGTATCATCTGCGAATTGTGCGAGCGGACCGATATCAAGGTCTTTGCCGGCGCCGACCGACCGATCGCCCGCAAGCTCGTCACCGCCGAGCACGTGCATGGCAAGACAGGCCTCGATGGCCCGACGCTTCCAGAGCCCACGATGCCGCTGCAGGCGCAGCATTCGGTCGACTTCATCATCGAAACGCTGCGACGCGAGCCGGAAGGCACCGTCACGCTCTGTACGCTCGGTCCGCTGACCAATATCGGCCTGGCCTTCCAGAAGGCGCCGGATATCGTCCCGCGCATCCGCGAACTCGTCATGATGGGCGGCGGCTTCTTCGAAGGCGGCAACATCACGCCGGCTGCTGAATTCAACATCTATGTCGATCCGGAAGCCGCCGATATCGTGTTCCGCTCGGGCGTGCCGGTCGTCATGATGCCGCTCGATGTGACGCACCAGTTGCTGACCCGCAAGGACCGGGTGAAGCGCATGGCCGATATCGGCACCGCGCCTGCCAAGGCGATGGTCGAGATGCTGGAATTCTTCGAGCGCTTCGACATCGAAAAATACGGCTCGGACGGCGGTCCGCTGCATGATCCGACGACCGTCGCCTATCTGCTGAAACCGGACCTCTTCAAGGGCAGGGACTGCAATGTCGAGATCGAAGTCACATCCGAACTGACGGTCGGCATGACCGTCGTCGACTGGTGGCATGTGACCGACCGAAAGCGTAATGCAAAGGTCATGCGCTACGTGGATTCCGACGGTTTCTTCGATCTGCTGATCGAGCGTTTCGGGCGCATCTAGTTCGCAAGGGTGATACAAAAACCAAAAAGGCCGCTGACGCGGCCTTTTTCAATTGTCAGGCATTCTTGCTGTCTCAGGCGTCCTTCTCGTCCAGCACCGAGTTGGCCTCGGCTTCGACGAGTTTCGGACCACCCTTGGCGACGCCGACCATGGCCGGGCGCAAGACGCGTTCACCAATGCTGAAACCGGCCTGTACGACCTGTACCACCGTATTGTTCGGCACTTCGGTATTCGGCACTTCGAACATCGCCTGATGGAAGTTCGGGTCGAACTTCTGGCCGACCGGCTCCAGCTTGCGAACGCCGTGGCGCTCGAGAGCCGACAGCATGGAGCGCTCGGTCATCTCGACACCTTCGATCAATGTCATCAGGCCAGCGTCGGCGGCAGCCCTGGCTTCCGGCGGAATGGCATCGATCGCACGGCGCAGATTGTCCGAGACGGCCAGCATGTCGCGGGCGAAGCCTGCGACGGAATAGGACTTGGCGTCCTTAACCTCGCGCTCCGTGCGGCGGCGCAGATTATCCATTTCGGCAGCGAGCCGCAGGTAGCGGTCGCGCAGTTCCGTATTCTCGGCCTTCAGAAGCTCAAGCGCATCTGGTTCGCCTGCGGCTGCTTCCTTCACGGCTTCATTCTCGACGTTTGCGGCGGCGTCGGCTGTGGCTTCCGCCGCAGCCGCGTCAGGTCCGTTCTTCGTCGTTTCATCAGTCATGACGGTCTCCGGTTCGTGTATTCTCAGATGCGCCCGATATCGATGTTTGGCCGGAAAAAATCAAGTCTGCGTTACGAAGAAGCTAAAATTCCGCCTGTTTTGCGCAAGGGATCAGAGAGATCCGCGCGAAAGGCGCGACACGAGCTGCGCCGTATAGTCCACCATCGGCACGATGCGGGAATAATTGAGCCGCGTGGGACCGATCACTCCTACCGCGCCAACGATGCGGTCGTCGTCATCGCGATAGGGCGCCACAATGAGCGAGGAGCCGGAAAGTGAGAAAAGCTTGTTTTCCGAACCGATGAAGATGCGTACGCCCGGCCCGCTTTCGGCAAGGTTCAGGAGCTCGATCAAGCTGTCCTTCTTCTCCAGATCATCGAAGAGCAGGCGCAGCCGGTCGAGGTCTTCCGCGCCGCCTACGCCTTCCAGCAGGTTTGCTCGGCCGCGGATGATGAGCTGTGCCGGCTTGGTCTCGTCCGAGTTGCCGGCCCACACGGCGACGCCGCGCTCCACGAGGTCGCGCGACAGTGCGTCGAGCTCATGGCGAACTTCATCTTTCAGCCGGCTCAATTGCAAGCGCAATTCCGGCAGCGTCTGCCCGGTCATGTGTGCATTGAGGAAATTGGCAGCCTCGGTGAGCTGCGACGAGGTAACACCTGCGGGCAGTTCTATAATGCGGTTTTCGACCTGATCGTGATCACCGACAAGAACAGCCAGCGCCTTGGTAGGTTCCAGGCGGATGAACTCGACATGTTTCAGAACCGGGTCGCTCTTTGAGGTGATGACAAGGCCGGCGCCGCGCGAAATGCCCGAGAGCATGCGACTCGCCTCATTCATCATCGATTCCACCGGATTGTCGCGGCTTCCGGCCCGCACCTGGCGGTCGATGCTGGCACGTTCTTCTGCCGAGAGGTCACCGACCTGCATGAAGGCATCGACAAAGAAGCGCAGCCCGATCTGGGTCGGCAGGCGCCCGGCGCTGACATGCGGCGAATAGATCAGACCAAGCTCTTCCAGATCGCTCATGACATTGCGAACGGAGGCAGGCGACAGAGACATCGGCAGAAGACGCGAAAGATTGCGGGAGCCGAGCGGCTCGCCGTGCTCCAGATAGCCTTCGACGATGCGCCGGAAGATTTCCTTCGATCGTTCATCCAGCGCAGCCACGGCATCCGAAATTGATGTCGACCTGTAGCTCATGAACTTTTCGCACCCGCACTGAATGATATCAGGGAAATATAGCCAATCTGCCCCCCGTGGCAAAAGGGAATTTGCAAATGCACGCAGCCAATCGTAGAAGCGGGCGACGATACAATGCATGCACAGACATTGCCTGAAAGCGCTCACGTTTTCGGCATCATGTTTCAGGAGAAGAGAATGCGGCCTTCAGGCAGAAAAACCGACCAGATGCGCAAGGTCTCCTTCGAGCGCAATTTTTCCAAGCATGCGGAAGGCTCCTGCCTGGTGAAGTTCGGCGATACGCACGTACTCTGTACGGCGAGCCTGGAAGACAAGACGCCGCCGTGGCTGCGCAACACCGGCAAGGGCTGGGTCACAGCCGAGTATGGCATGCTGCCGCGCGCGACAGGCGAGCGAATGAAGCGCGAAGCCGCAGCCGGCAAACAGGGCGGCCGCACGCAGGAAATCCAGCGCCTGATCGGCCGCTCGCTGCGTGCCGTGGTCGATCTTACTGCCCTCGGCGAGCGGCAGATCACGCTCGACTGCGACGTCATCCAGGCCGACGGCGGCACGCGCACGGCCTCGATCACCGGCGGCTGGATTGCGCTTTACGATTGCCTGCGCTGGATGGAAACCCGCAACATGATCAAGGCCGACCGCGTGCTGAAGGACCATGTCGCGGCGATCTCCTGCGGCATCTTCGCCAACCAGCCGGTCATCGACCTAGACTATCTCGAGGATTCCTCGGCCGAGACCGACGCCAATTTCGTCATGACGGGCGCCGGCGGCATCGTCGAGATCCAAGGCACGGCGGAAGGCACGCCTTTCAGCGAAGAGGAGTTCTCCTCGCTGATGGGTCTCGCCAAGGCGGGCATTGCCGGGCTGGTGGACCTGCAGAAGCAAGCCATCGCCTGAGGCTATCATTCAAGCCTCGCCAGTGAATTTCCTCGTCCCTGCTTACGGGGGCAAGGCCTCAAAAGGGGCGGGCAATGGCACAACCCATCGAAGGCGTTCTTGAAACTGCGCTCTACGCAACCGATCTCGATGCGACAGAAGCCTTTTACGAGGATGTGCTGGGCCTTGAGAAGATCGCACGGTCTGGCAACCGTCATGTGTTCTTCCGCTGCGGACCGGGCGTGCTCCTGATCTTCAACCCGGAGGAAACGGTGAAGCCGCCTGCACCGGACAGCCTGCAGGTTCCGCCGCATGGCACTATCGGAAGGGGCCATGCCTGCTTCACGGTTTCGGGAGACAATCTCGATGCGATGGTGCAAAAGCTGAAAGCTGCCGGCATCGGCATCGAATCCGAGGTTCAATGGCCGCAGGGCGGCCGATCGATTTATTTCCGCGACCCTTCAGGCAATAGCCTGGAATGCGCGGAGGCCAAAATCTGGGGCATGGGGTAAGGATATTTTATGCGTAAGCTCGAAACCAAAACTATTGTCGTCGCCAGCCACAACCAGGGCAAGATCCGCGAGATCCAGGATCTGATCGGGCCGCTCGGCTTCACCGCCAAATCGGCCGCCGAACTCAATTTCATCGAACCCGAGGAAACCGGGACGACCTTCGAGGAAAATGCCACGATCAAGGCACTTGCCTCGGCTCAAGCCTCCGGAATGCCGGCGCTTTCCGACGATTCCGGCCTCGTCGTCGATGCGCTTGGCGGCGATCCCGGCGTCTACACCGCCGACTGGGCGGAGACCGGCAACGGCACCCGCGATTTCTTCATGGCCATGGAGAAGGTCGAGAAGGCATTGGAAAAGGCCGGCGCCACCAAGCCCGAGCAGCGCTCTGCCCGTTTTGTCAGCGTGCTCTGCCTTGCATGGCCGGATGGTCACACGGAGCTTTTCCGCGGCGAAGTGGAAGGCAAAGTCGTCTGGCCCCCGCGCGGGACGCAAGGTTTCGGCTATGATCCGATCTTCCAGCCCGAGGACTACGATGTGACCTTCGGCGAGATGAGCGCGGAAGAAAAACACGGCTGGAACATCGGCAAGCCGCAGGCTCTCTCGCATCGCGCCCGCGCCTTCAAGCTCTTCGTCGAAACCTGCCTGGAAGCATAGGCCGAGCCTTGAACATGATCGAACCGTCTGCGCTGACGCGCGATGCAAAGCTTCTGCCCGATACCGGCGAGCCCGGTTTCGGGGTCTATGTGCATTGGCCTTTCTGCGCGGCGAAGTGCCCCTATTGCGATTTCAACAGCCATGTCCGGCATCAGCCGGTCGATCAGGAGCGCTATGTCGCCGCTTTCCTGAAAGAGATCACCAATGCCCGCCTGATGAGCGGGCCGAAGACGGTAACCAGCATCTTCCTCGGAGGCGGCACGCCGTCGCTGATGAAGCCGGAAACAGTCGATGCGATCCTCGACGGCATTGCGCGGCACTGGAATGTGCCTGACGGTATCGAGATCACGATGGAGGCCAATCCTTCCAGCGTCGAAGCAGACCGTTTCCGTGGCTACCGCGCCGCCGGTGTGAACCGCGTCTCGCTCGGTGTACAGGCCCTGAATGATCGCGACCTCAAATTCCTTGGGCGGCTGCATGACGTCGCTGATGCGCTGAAGGCGATCAGGCTCGCGCGTGACATCTTCCCGCGCATGTCTTTCGACCTGATCTATGCGCGGCCGAACCAGACGGTCGAGGAGTGGGATCGCGAGCTCAAGGAAGCCATTTCCTATGCCGTGGACCATCTCTCGCTGTATCAGCTCACGATCGAGGAAGGCACGCCCTTCTACGGGCTGCATAAGGCTGGAAAGCTGATCGTGCCGGATGGGGACCAGTCCGCTGCTCTCTATGAAGCCACGCAGGAGATCACCGAGCGCGAAGGATTGCCGGCCTATGAAGTATCCAATCATGCCCGGCCGGGTGCGGAGAGCCGCCATAACCTCACCTACTGGCGCTATGGCGACTATGCCGGCATCGGCCCTGGCGCGCATGGTCGCCTGTCGCGGGGCGGAGAGAAGGTCGCAACCGCTACGGAGCGCAAGCCTGAAGCCTGGCTGGACCTCGTCGAACGCGACGGCCATGGTATCACCGAGCACGAGCGCCTCGGTTTCGATGAGCAGGCCGATGAATTGCTGCTGATGGGACTGCGCCTGAAGGAAGGTGTCGATCTTGCCCGCTGGCAGCAGCTTTCCGGCCGCGATCCCGATCCGAAACGGGAGGAATTTTTACTGGAACACGGCTTCATTGAGCGGATCGGCAATTCCCGCCTGCGCTGCACGCCGGCAGGCATGCTGATCCTTGATTCCGTCGTGGCGGACCTCGCCTGCTAGAGCATTCCCCTTGTTCTTCGAAACAAGGCTAAGCTCTATCTCCCTTGCTTCACTCAGTTCCGGGCGCAAACCTGCCGCTCACACTTTTTCCTGAACCGCTTCAGGTCCGCCTCAAGCAGCCCGTCTCCTTGCAAAATTGACGAGCCTTCCATCGATTGCGGCAAGGCCGAGCGCGATCAAAGCCATGCCCACCAGATGTTTGAGCTGCAACTGCTCACCGAGTGCTGCGGCGCCAAGCAGGATCGCGCTGACGGGGATCAGGAAGGTCACCAGCATCAGATTGGTGGCACCTGCCGTTGCCAGTATGCGGAAGAACAGCACATAGGCCACGGCCGTCGAGAGGATCGCAAGACCTGATAGCGCCAGCCAGGTCTCGACGGAGGGCATGGCGAGCGTCCAGGGCTGGTCCACAATCAGCGCGATCGGCAGCATCAGAACGGTGGATGCCGTCACCTGCCCGGCGGCCGGAATAAGCGGCGCAAGGCCCATCCGGCGGAATCGCCGTCCCCAGATGCCGGCCAGCGAATAGGAGAAGGCAGCACCGAGAACTGCGAGTTGGGCAAGCACGTTCGAGCCGAGATCCTTCAACGCGTCAAAGCCGATCATGTAAGCAACGCCTGCAAAGCCGACGATCACGCCGAACAGACGGTTTGCCGTCAGCTTTTCATCCGCCGTCAGGACATGAGCAACGAGTACGGCAAAGAGTGGTGTCGTGGCGTTGAGGATTGAGGCAAGACCGCTCGCAATATGTGTCTGGCCCCAGACGATGAGACAGAAGGGAATCATATTGTTGAGAAGCCCCATGCCGAAAAAGGCGATCCAGCTCTGCCTGTCACGCGGCATGGTATGACCCATGGCGCGCACGATCAGATTAAGCGCGATGGCGGCAAGCAGGACACGACCGGTCACGATTGTGAACGGCGGCAGCGCCTTGACGAGAATGCCGTTAAAGAAGAAGGAGCCACCCCAGAGAAGCGACAGCACGATCAGCATGGCCCATTCTGCGGCTCCCATGGTCTTCTGGATGGACATGACAATCTCCTCGCCGAGTTCTGCTAAAGTGTTTCCTCCGGCTCACCTGCGTGGATTTGCCAGATCTACCGGTTTTTATTAGTATTCCTTATCGCCTGACAAACGAGCATTTCTGCTCGCATGATTGAGCTGAGCTAAAGCATGACAGATCCTTTGCCGTCATTGTCGGCCCTGCGCGCCTTTGAGGCCACGGCGCGTCATCTGAGCATGACGCAGGCGGCGCGCGAGCTGCACGTCACGCCTGGCGCTGTCAGCCTGCAGGTCCGCGATCTCGAAGCCTCGCTTGGCGTATCGCTGTTCGAGCGGCGTACACGGCAGATTCTGTTGACGCCGGAAGGCCGGGACTATTTCGCGACATTGCGCACGGCCTTCCAGCTCGTGCGGGAAGCGACGGCATCACTGACGGCACGGCGGCGGGGCAATGCGCTGGCGCTGACCTGTACGGCAGGTTTTGCAACACATTGGCTTTTGCCGCGCCTGCAGCGCTTCGAGGACATGCATCCTGATATCGATGTCCGCATCAGTGCGTCCCATCGCATGTTCGATTTCGAGCGCGATGGGATCGATCTCGCCATCCGCCACGGGCTTGGCGGTTATGAGGGATTGATCAGCGAGCGGCTGGTGGATGACGAACTGGTGCCGGTCTGCACGCCGGCGATCGCTGCAATCCTCGGCGAAAATCCCTCGCCCGATCAGCTTTCGGCATACCAGCTCATCCACGACGTCTACCGCCGCGACTGGCAGCTCTGGCTGGCCGCGGCGGGCGCCACCAAGGTAGATGCCTCCCGCGGCCCGATCTTCAGCGACGGCAATGGCGCCTTCGATGCGATGAAATCAGGCTTCGGCGTGGCGCTGATGCGCCGCTCCTTCATTGAGAAGGAACTTGCCGAGGGAAGGCTCATCGCGCCGTTTCCACTGGGGCTGACAAGCAAACTTGCCTACCATCTCGTCTATCCAGGCACAGCGCTGGAACGGCCGGCGGTTGCGGCGTTCCGGCGCTGGTTGCTTTCAGAAGCGAAAACCTAATCGCGGCTGGTAGCACCTGCCTTGAAAAGGCTGCCGGTCGGCGTCTTCAGGAACATCTCGAGCGGAATATGCTCCTGATGCAGGAAGCCGCTCGCCGGCAGCAGACCGTCGCGGACCATTTCGATGACGGCAACCACCGAGGCCGACGTCGTCCAGGCGATCGCGGTACGCCGGGCTCCTGCAATCTCGATCGGATAATAGGCGCGGACAAATTCCTTCCGACGCAAGGAGCCGTTGATCGTGCCTTCGGCCGCGACATGGACGTAGACGACGTCGTCATCGACAGGCGGCTTGGCGTTGGTCAAGATTTCGCCGGCGAGCTGGCGCTTCTCACGCATCAGAAGCTCATGGAAGAAGAAGTTCATCAGCTCCATATGGCCGGGATAACGCATCGTCTTGTAATCGAGGTTATCGACCTTGCCGAGCATGGTATCGCACATGGTCCCGAGGCCGCCCGAGGTGGTGAAAGCCTCCAGCTTGACGCCGCCGACATAGATCGTTTCGTGCCATTCCATCGGCGAGACGAGCTTGCGCACCCCGCCCTCGATGACTTCGCAATCGTTCAGGTATTCATTGACCACGCCTTCCGGCGACCAGTTGAAGGCATAGCCCAGAAGTCCGATCGGGTGCTGCGGCAGGGCGCCGACACGCATGCGGATCGAGCGGCAGCGATCAAAGCCATCGGCAAGGCTTGAGCCGACGATACCGACGAAGCCCGGCGCCAGACCGCATTGCGGCGCCATCAGGCCGCGGGCGGTCTTGGATAGTTCGATAATGAAATTGGTGGTCGGCACATCCTCGGTCAGATCGAAGTAGTGGATGCCGGCGAGATGGGCCGCCCGTGCCAGCTCGATGTTCAGATGATACGGCAGGCAGGACAGCACCGCCTCGACGCTCGACAGCAGTTCTCCGATGACGGAGACGTCGGTGATATCGCCAGCCCGGCATTGGAAGGGCAATTCGCCCGTGGGCAGTTGTGCATCGACACCGACAACCTCAAAGCCACCCTCATGCAAAAGCGTTGCCGCCAGCCGCCCGACCTTGCCAAGGCCGATCACGGCAATCCGTTCAAAACTCATTGATGTCCTCCCGAATGCCGACGTTCGTCACCGGCGCATTTTTCTCACTTGCGGGTGTATAGAATAAAATGCTCATAAAAGAAAACAGCCGGGATTGCTCCCGGCTGTTGAAACGTGGTGGCTGTGCACCGCTTATTCGTTGATGAGACGCTTCAAAAGCTCGATCTCATGCGACAGCTTCGTATCTCCCGAGATCAGTTCCTCGATCTTGCGCACGGCGTGCAAAACCGTCGTGTGATCGCGTCCGCCGAAGCGGCGACCGATCTCCGGGAAAGAGCGTGGCGTCAGCGTCTTCGACAGATACATGGCGATCTGGCGCGGTTTGACGATGACACGCGTGCGGCGGTTCGAGACCAGTTCCTGGCGCGAGACGTTGTAGTGACGTGCGACGATGCGCTGGATATCCTCGATACGCACACGACGCGGCTCGCCGGAACCGACGAGATGGGCCAGCAGCTCATCCACGCGCTCGATCGACAGGTTCGGCTCGAAGGAGCGACGGAAGATCAACTGGTTGAAGGCGCCTTCCAGTTCGCGGCCGCTCGCTGTGATGTTGCGGGCAACGTGCTGCAACAGATCGGTCGGGATCTCCAGTGACGGATCCTCCAGACGGGCCGCCGCGAGACGACGATTCAGGATTTCGAGACGCATCTCGTAGTCGGGACCATCAAGTTCGATCGCAACGCCGCCCTGCAGTCGCGAACGGACGCGCGGATCGAGCGATTCCAGTTCCCACGGCGCTCGGTCGGCTGCGACGACGACCTGCTTGGCGCTGTCGAGCAGCATGTTCAGCAGGTGGCAGAACTCATGTTGGATCATCTTGCCCTGCAGGAACTGCATGTCGTCGATGATCAGAAGGTCGATGTTGCGCAGCGAATCCTTCAACGTCAGCGCGTCATTGTCACGGATCGCCGTCGCGAAACGCCACATGAAGTATTCGGCCGTCAGATAGACGACGCGCAGGCCACGTGGGTTCTGCACCGCAGCATTGGCGATCGCCTGCAGCAGATGGGTCTTGCCGAGACCGACGGTCGCATGGACGAAGAGCGGGTTGAAGCGCACAGCGCCCTGACCTGCTTCCGCAATGGTTTTCGCGGCGGCAAGCGCCACGCGGTTGGAGCTGCCCTCAACGAAGGTGTCGAAGGTGAAGCGAGAATCCAGCGGCGAGCCAAAGAGCGGCGAACCGACACTTGCCGGGCGCGCCGCAGCGGCGGCCGAAACGGCCTGCTGGACGATATGCCCCGCCGGCTGGGCAGATGCCGGACGACGAAGCTGGGTGGGCTGGGCAGCCGGCTCGATAGCGACCGCCTCGTCGACCGCCTTCACGCCGGTGCGCGTTGCCGTGCGCACAAGGATCTCGACCTTCAGGATTTCAGGATCTTCGGCCTGAAACAGCCCCACAATGAGATCGAGATACCGGTTGTTGATCCACGACTTCAGAAAGGTCGTGGGAACGGTGAGACGGACGACACTCTTGGAAACCGAATGAAGCTTGAGCCGTGCAAACCAGCTTGCATAGACGTCAGGACCAACTTGTGCCTTCAGACGCGCGCTGACGCGGTCGAAGAGAACGCCATGCTTCATCTCGCCCTTTTCTTCCGTTGCACTCAGGTGAATGGAACCGAAAGACTGCGGTGCAGCTTCCCCGTTATCCAGCGCACCCGTCGTCATCGAATTCATCTGCATAATGCCGCCTTTCATTTCCTCGGGCGGTCATTCGTTGACAGCCGCCCGATCATTCCCCGCTCTGGCAAAACCAGCGACATCCTCATGAGCCGCCTGCATGCCGGTTCACTCAAACACTGCCCCTTTCGGGACTGACACAGAGACCCTGCGGTGGTCGCGATCATGCGACAACCGTCTCAACGGCTCTGTGTCAGGCTGGCGGCCGATCCTCGTTTTTCGCCCGCAAGCCCGCACGCAATGTTACACTTTCCCCTGCCCTTTTCCGGGCCTCGCGCAAAGCGTGTGGCCGCGGAGCGCACAAAACGTCCCCGTCCCGTGACAGCCACGTCACGGTACAATGCCGTCGAGTGCGTGAGAAAACGGAAGCTGTCCGCTCCGTTGCAAGCGACACAGAGCCATCATCCTGCCGACGTGGCAGTTTGGACTGACTTCTGCAGGTGATGTCCGCGCCCTTTGCTGGACGCCATTTAGGCAGGATCAAATGGCAAGATCAACGATGAATTTTACGCAAAATTAAGATGCGGCCATTGACTCCCGCTGCCCTTTTAGGGCGTCACACCACCGTCAAAAAAGAATCGCTTTTGAATCAAGGAGATTCCCCGAGTGGGCTATTTTGGACACGCATAAAAAGAAAAAAGAAAAAATGTTCTTGACTCATTTGGTGCCCCGGGCTGGGTGACCAGAGTCGCAAGTCTTAAAAAGATCCTTGCGTAAGTTATTGTTTTAAAACAATTTTTCCTGTCATGCCTCTGACACGAAATCGTCGTTAGATTAACCATAGCCGGAGCGGGCGACGGAATCGAAAAAGCCCGGTAAAATTACCGGGCTAATCATAACGAGCAATTCGTTAATGAGATATTTACGCTGTCGCAGAAGCCGACAGGGCCTTCACACGAGCGGCAAGGCGCGAGACCTTGCGGGATGCTGTGTTGGCGTGCAGGACGCCCTTGCTTGCGGCACGCGCCAGCTCGGGTTCAGCTGCGATGAAGGCTTCCTTTGCCTTGGCGGCATCACCAGCGGCGAGTGCCTCTTCGACCTGGCGAACGTAAGTGCGAACGCGCGAACGGCGAGCCTTGTTGACTGCGGTACGGCGAGCGATCTTGCGGGTCGCCTTTTTCGCCGAAGTTGTATTGGCCATGGATGCCTCTCTCAAGAATTCGAACAAACTCCGCCATTGCCGCGCTGGCCCTGCGGCCACTCAATTCAGCAATACGGGAGCATTAGCGGAAAACCTGAGCGGCTTTCCGAACCGTGGGCGGGCATATAACGCTAAAGCTCACCCGCGTCAACGCGCATTTTCAAGGAAAAGCGCCTTTCCCGGCAGCATCCGCTCACCTGTTCTTGAAGGCAGGTTTGCGCTTTTCGATGAAGGCGGCCATGCCCTCTTTCTGATCCTCGGTCGCAAAGAGGCTCTGAAAGAGGCGGCGTTCGAAACGCAAGCCCTCCTCCAACGTCGTCTCGAAGGCGCGGCTGACCGCCTCCTTTGCCATCAGAACCGACGGCCGAGACAATGATGCGATCCTGGTTGCCGCCTCCAGCGCTTCATCCAGCAGCCTTTCCGGTGCCACCACACGCGAAACGAGTCCCGCGCGCTCGGCTTCGGCTGCGTCCATCATCCGGCCGGTCAGGATCAGATCCATCGCCTTGGCCTTTCCGACCGCGCGCGTCACGCGCTGCGAGCCGCCAATGCCCGGAATGACGCCCAGCGTGATCTCCGGCTGGCCGAACTTTGCCGTCTCCGAGGCGATGATGAAATCGCAAAGCATGGCAAGCTCGCATCCGCCGCCGAGCGCAAAGCCGCTGACGGCGGCGATGATCGGCTTACGGGCCTTGGCGATCTCGTCCCAGCCACTGATGAAATCGCTCTTGTAGACTTCGGCGAAATCGAGCGGCTGCATTTCCTTGATGTCGGCACCGGCGGCGAATGCGCGTTCCGAGCCGGTCAACACGATCGCGCCTATGGTCTCATCGGCATGAAAGGCCGCATAGGCTTGCTTCAGTTCCTTGAGCACGGTCGAATTCAGCGCGTTCAGCGCCTGCGGCCGGTTCAGCGTAATGAGGCCGACATTGCCGCGGGTTTCAACAAGAAGTGTTTCATAGACCATGGCGCTCTCCTATTTCTGGCAGGTGGCGCAATAGAAGGTGGACCGGCCAGCCTGCACGATGCGCGAGACCGTACCGCCACAGCCCGGCGTGCGGCAAGTTAGACCTTCGCGATCATAGACGGAAAAGGAATGCTGGAAGTAGCCGAGCGAGCCATCCGTCTGGATATGGTCGCGCAGCGACGATCCGCCCGCAGCGATCGCATCGGCGATGACATCGCGAATAGAGCTGACCAGCAGATTCAGCGCTTCCTTCGGCTTACCCGCCTTGGTCACCAGCGTGCCGGCTGCGCGCGTCGGCAACAGATGCGCCCGCCAGAGCGCCTCGCAGACATAGATATTGCCGAGCCCGGCGATGTTCTTCTGATCGAGCAACGCGCTCTTCAGCGGCTGTGCCTTGCGTTGGAAGCGTTCGGCCAGATAGGCGGCCGACAGCTCGTTGCCCGTCGGTTCCGGCCCCAGACCGAACAGAAAGGGGTTGGCGTCGAGTTCAGAGCGGTCCGCAATGTCCATGAAACCGAAGCGGCGCGGATCATTGTAGATGACGCGGCGCGGTCCGCCCTCGCCATCCAGATGAAAGATGGCGTGATCATGCTTCACATCCTTGGAACGCTCGTGATGGAAGTCGCCGGGGGTATCGCTGACGGCGCCCTGTTCGATCCGGAAGGAGCCGGACATGCCGAGATGGGAAATGATTGTCTTGCCGCTGTCGAGGTCGATCAGCAGGTACTTGGCCCGCCGTCCAAGGCCGATGATCTTGCGGCCGGACACCTGTTGCTCGAAGCCCTGAGGAAAGGGAAACCGCAGATCGCCGCGGCGCAATTCCAGTCTCTCGATGCGCCCGCCCTCCATTGCCGGCGTCAGACCGCGCTTCACCGTTTCGACTTCTGGCAATTCCGGCATCTTAACCCATCTATATCTAACGTGTTTCAACCGCCCGCGATGTGCGCTATAGCGCCAACGTGCCGCGGGCGGACCGTGGCCCACAGATAGCGCCGCTCCCTCGCTTTCGCTATGGTCGCCGCGCCGAATTCTTGATGTGAACGGAGTAGCTTGATGTCAGACAGCCGGACCTCCGCCGATGGCGGCATGGAAACGTCCTACGGCTTCCGTGAGGTGCCGACCGGTGAAAAGCAAGGCCTCGTCAACGAGGTCTTCCACAAGGTCGCCAAGCGCTACGACATCATGAACGACGTCATGTCGATGGGCATGCACAGGGCCTGGAAGGACGCGATGATCGCGGCGCTCAACCCGCGCAAGGAGCCGGGCTACAAGGTGCTCGATGTTGCCGGCGGCACGGGCGACATCGCCTTCCGCATCGTCGAAGCTTCCAACCGCCAGGCGCATGCGACCGTGCTCGACATCAACGGTTCGATGCTGGGCGTCGGCGCCGAGCGGGCGGAAAAGAAAAAGATTTCCGACAATCTGACCTTTGTCGAGGCCAATGCCGAAGACCTTCCCTTCGAGGCAAACAGCTTCGATGCCTATACCATCGCTTTCGGCATCCGCAACGTGCCGCGGATCGAGGTAGCACTCTCGGAAGCCTATCGCGTCCTGAAGCGCGGCGGGCGGCTGCTGGTGCTGGAATTTTCCGAAGTGGACTTGCCGCTGCTCGACAAGGTCTACGATGCCTGGTCCTTCAACGCCATTCCGAAATTCGGCAAGGCGATCACCGGTGATGCCGAGCCTTACCAGTATCTTGTTGAATCGATCCGCAAGTTCCCGAACCAGGAGAATTTCGCGGCGATGATCCGCACGGCCGGCTTCTCGCGCGTGACCTATACCAATTATACCGGCGGCATCGCAGCGCTGCATTCCGGCTGGAAGCTCTGATCCGCATGAGTGCTTTCGGGGCATATTTCAGGCTCGCAAGAGTCGGCTGGATTCTGGTGCGTGAGGGCGTCATCTCGGCGCTGCCTTCGGAAGGCCTGCCGCCATCGGTCAGCCTGGCGAAATCCTTTGTCGGCATGTTTGCGCGCAAGCGCAGCAAATATCAGAAGCGCAGCGACCGGCTGGCACAGGCTGTCGAGCGGCTAGGGCCATCCTATGTGAAGATCGGCCAGTTCCTTGCAACGCGTCCTGACGTCGTTGGCGTCGAGTTTGCCGACGATCTGTCCCAACTCCAGGACCGGATGGCCTTTTTCCCGGCGGCTGCCGCCAAGGCCAATATCGAGGGTTCGCTCGGGCGGCCGATCACGGATCTCTATGCAAGCTTCGGCGATCCGATTGCCGCAGCCTCCATCGCGCAGGTGCATGCGGCAGAGGTCGGCACACCTGATGGACCCAAGAAGGTTGCGGTCAAGGTCGTGCGGCCCGGCGTGAGAGCGCGGTTTGCCCATGATATCGAGGCGATGTATATCGTTGCCCATATGCAGGAACGCTTCATGCCGGCCAGCCGGCGCCTGCGGCCGGTCGAGGTGACGAAGACGCTGGAGCAGACCACCAAGGTGGAGATGGACCTGCGCCTCGAGGCGGCTGCGCTTTCCGAGATTGCCGAGAATACCGAAAGGGATCCGGGCTTCCGCGTGCCGAAGGTGGACTGGGAGCGCACCGGCCGCGACGTCATCACCATGGAGTGGATCGACGGCGTCAAGATGTCCGATGTGGAGGGGCTGCGGGCTGCCGGCCACGACCTCAACGTGCTTGCCGACACCCTGATCCAGTCATTCCTGCGCCATACGCTGCGCGACGGTTTCTTCCATGCCGACATGCACCCGGGCAACCTCTTTGTCGATTCCGATGGCATGATCGTTGCCGTCGACATGGGCATCGTCGGGCGTCTCGGGAAGAAGGAGCGTCGCTTCCTCGCCGAAATCCTCTACGGTTTCATCACACGCGATTATATCCGGGTGGCGGAAGTGCATTTCGAGGCGGGCTATGTACCCGGCCACCACAATGTCGAGAGTTTTGCCCAGGCGATCCGGGCGATCGGCGAGCCGATCCACGGACAGCCGGCCGAGACGATCTCGATGGGCAAGCTCTTGACGCTGCTTTTCGAAGTCACCGAACTTTTCGACATGCAGACGCGTCCCGAGCTCGTCATGCTGCAGAAGACGATGGTCGTCGTCGAAGGCGTCTCGCGCATGCTCAATCCGCGCTTCAACATGTGGAAGGCGTCCGAGCCTGTCGTCGGCGACTGGATCAAGAACAATCTCGGCCCCAAACGCATCGTCACCGATCTCAAGGACGGGCTGAAGGCCGCCGTGAAGCTTGCCGAAGCCGCGCCGGAGATCGCCGCCCAGACCGAGAAATTCCACCATCAGCTTCTGCATATGAGCGAACACGGATTGCGCTTCGACGAGCAGACAGCAGAAGCCATCGGCAAGGCGGAAGCCCGTCATCACCGTTCGGCAAAAGTGGCCCTCTGGATCATTGCGCTCACGCTTCTCTATATTGCCTGGATGGTGAGCTGATCGGAAAGCAACAAAAGCATGATGTGTTCGGCATTTGGGATATCCCGCCAGACGTGAGGCTCGCTTAGTCTCGCCTCCATGGAGATGAGCACATGAAGCATGAACGCCCCGGAATCGAACTGAGCGGCCAGCCCTTCAGCTTTGCCGAAATGGTGAGGATCGGCTCCGGCAGGGTTACGCTTTCGGCCTCGGAGATCGGTATGCAGCGCGTGAGGATCGCGCGTTCGATCGTCGAGGATGCCATCGAATCCGGCATGCCGGTTTATGGCGCGACCACGGGTGTAGGCGCCATGAAGGATGTCGAATGGTCGCCCGAAGATCTCGACGCCTTCAATCTCGGTCTGGTACGCGCCCACCATTTCGGCACCGGCACGCCTTTTTCCTGCAATGTCGTGCGCAATGCCATGGCGATGCGCGTCAACACGGCACTGACCGGCCAGGTCGGCTGTACGCCCGATCTCATCGACGCCTATATGCGCATGCTGAGGGCAGACCTCATTCCGGTCGTGCGCCGCACCGGCTCGATCGGTTGCGCTGATATCGGCCTGATGGGCCAGATCGGCGCGGTGCTGACCGGCGTTGGCGAAGCGATTTATCGCGGTGAGCGCATGCAGGCTGCCGACGCCTTCCAGGCGGCCGGCATGGAGCCGGTGAAGATGGCGCCGCGCGACAGCCTCGCCTCGCTCAGCGTCAATGCCGTCAGCTTTGCCGCCGCAGCCGAAACGACTCGCAATGCCGCCGCCTCGATCCGCGTGCTGTTGGCCACCGGCATGATGGCCTCAGGTGCGCTCGGCGGGTCGCGCGATCCCTGGCGGGCTGTGCGCCATGTCGGCACCGCACGGGAAGCGCTGATCGGCGCCTGGCTGTGCAATGCCTCCGACGAATGGGAATGGCCGGTCGCGACCCATGTGCAGGATGCGCTCAGCCTGCGCATGATCGCCCAGGTCTTTGGTGCCGTTATCGAAAACCTGCTTTCGACGGGCCACAAGATTCTCGCCGCCACCGGGCGTTCCGATGACAATCCCGTCGTCGTCGAGGGACGGGTGATGACATCGGGCGGCTCCCTGCCGCTCGACGTGACCATTCTGCTGGAATCGGCAGCGCTTTGCATGGCGCATGCAGCGCGCAACGCCTTCAACCGCTGTGTCCTGCTCGGCAACGGCCAGCGGCGCGGCCTGCCGGTCAATCTCGTGCCTCCCGGCCGCATCGCGACCGGTTTCGGCCCGATCATCAAGCTTGCAGGCGAAATCTTTTCGCGCGTACTCTCCATGTCGAACCCTGTTTCGGCGCAATCGCTCGTCGTAGCGGCGGGGCTTGAGGACGAGGCAGCCTTCCTGCCGCTCGTTATCGAGCGTTTCGACCGGCAGATGCGGGCGCTGAAGCGTCTCGCCGCACTGGAAGCCCTGCTTTCAGCACAGGCGATCGATATTATCGGCGACACGCCGAAGGGTGTTGCGGGTATGCTCTATGAGGTCGTGCGCAAACATGCGGCCTTCTACACGGTGGACCGGCCGCTTTCGGCCGAGGTCGAGGCAATCGAGGAGGAACTCGGCTCGGATGCATTCCTCTCCAGGCTGATCGAGCAGGTGCCGATCGCCTCCTTCGACGATTTCTTTGCACTCGGTTCGCTCGAGCGCATCGAGGAACGGCTGACGCGGGAACCGGCTATCATCTGAATTTCGACCTATCGAGGGAGACGCGGCATGGATTTCGATCTCGTTCTGCAGGGCACGGTGGTGCTGCCGGAGCGCATTGTCGAGGGCGGCTATGTCGCCGTTCACGATGGAAAGATCGCCGAAGTCGGTATCGGCGTGCCGCCGGCAGCCAAAGAACGGCATCTGCTTGGCAAGGCACTGATCCTGCCGGGTGCGATCGACGCGCAGGTCCATTCGCTTTCGCAGAAGGACCAGGAGGACTTCGTCTGGTCGA
This sequence comes from Rhizobium sp. BK379, assembly GCF_014193955.1. NCBI lineage: Bacteria > Pseudomonadati > Pseudomonadota > Alphaproteobacteria > Hyphomicrobiales > Rhizobiaceae > Rhizobium > Rhizobium sp. BK379. The sequence continues at coordinate 300,052 of NZ_JACIAD010000002.1, read as the reverse complement.
CGCGCTCGGCGGCGGCCGGTGGTGTCACAACCATCGTCGACATGCCCTATGACGAAGGCAATCTCGTCTGCTCGGCGGCAGCCGTGAACAAGAAGGTCGATCATGCCGGTCCGCAGGCCCGCGTCGATTTTGCGCTCTATGGTACGGTCGATCCCGAGGAAGGCGCGACACGCATCGCGGAAATGGTGGAAGCAGGTGTTGCCGCCTTCAAATTCTCCACCTTCGGCACCGATCCCAAACGCTTCCCGCGCATTCCACCGGCCCTGCTCGACGCCTGTTTTGCCGCGATTGCGCCGACCGGGCTGACGGCCGGCGTGCACAACGAGGATGACGAGGCGGTCCGCACCTATATGGAACAGGTGAAGGCAAGCGGCATCACCGACTGGCGAGCGCATGGCCTGTCACGCCCGCCGATAACCGAACTGCTTGCCATGCACACGATCTTCGAAACCGGCGCCAATACCGGCTGTCCGTCGCATGTCGTGCATTGCTCGCTCGGTCGCGGTTACGACATCGCGCGGGCCTATCGCCGCGACGGTTTCGAGGCGACGGCGGAATGCTGCATTCACTACCTGACGCTCGACGAGGAAAACGATGTGAAGCGGCTCGGCGGCAAGGCGAAGATCAACCCGCCAGTGCGGCCGCGCGCCGAAGTCGAGACGCTGTGGCGTAAGGTTGCCGAAGGCAACGTCTGGCTGGTGTCGACGGACCATGTGAGCTGGTCCGAAAACCGCAAGACCAATCCCGACATGCTGGCGAATGCGTCGGGTGTTCCAGGTCTGGAAGTGATGGTGCCGCTTTTCGTCAAGGGCGCGCTGGAACGCGGCGTACCGCTGACCTGGGCGGCGAAGCTGATGGCCGAAAACCCGGCCCGGCATTTCCGCCTCGACCATATCAAGGGAGCGCTCACACCGGGCAAGGATGCCGATATCGTCGTGCTGGAGCCGAAGGAAATGGTCTACGACGCTTCGTCCAGCGGCAACAATGTCGTCGGCTGGAGCCCTTATAACGGCATCCGCCTGCCGTGGACGGTTTCAGCCGCATGGCTGCGCGGAGAGAAGATCACCGAGGGGTCGAAGGTTCTGGCCGAACCCGGTACCGGCCGCTTCGTGCGACCGCTTGCCAGACAGGTGCTGGCATGAGCCGCAACCTGCCCGTCAATCCTGGCCGGATATCCGCTGACATCGAAGCTCTCTCCAATATTACCGAGCCTGGGCATCCGTGGACACGGCGGGCTTTTTCGCCGCTTTTCCTTGAGGGCCGCGCCTATCTGGAGGCGCGGATGCAGGCGATCGGCCTGGATACCCGTATCGACGCGTCCGGCAATCTGATCGGCCGGCGTGAAGGCGCAAAACCCGGTTCAGGCATCATCATGCTGGGCTCGCATTCCGACACAGTACCCGATGGCGGGCGCTTCGACGGCATTGCCGGGGTTGCCGCAGCTCTGGAGGTTGCGCGGGCGTTGCGGGAACAGGAGATTCACCTCGATCATGATCTGGAGATTGTCGACTTCCTGGCCGAGGAGGTCAGCATTTTCGGCGTTTCCTGCATCGGCAGCCGCGGCATGACGGGGCAATTGCCGCAGGCATGGCTTTCCCGCGCGGTCGACGGCCGCGATCTTGGCGAAGCGATTGCCGAGGTCGGTGGATCGCCGGGGGTTCTGACCCACGAGAACAAGCCCGATATTGCCGGCTTTCTGGAACTGCATATCGAACAAGGCCCCATCCTTCAAAACGAGCGCAAGGATATCGGCATCGTCACCGCGATTTCAGGCATTACCCGCATCGAGATCACTGTCGAAGGCCGCGCCGACCATGCCGGGACCACGCCGATGGATCTGCGCTCCGATGCGCTGGTTGCCGCTTCGCAGCTGGTGCTCGATATTCGCAATGCCGCGAGCGAACTTGCCAAGACACCCGGTCATTTTGCGGCCACCGTCGGCGAATTCCGCATCGAGCCGAATGCCGCCAATGTCGTGCCGTCGCGGGTCGTGCTGCTGATCGATGGACGGGCCGAAATCCGGGCCGACATGGAAGCGTTCTGCCGCTGGCTGGATGGCCATGCTGAAAAGCTCGCTCTGGCATTCGGCGTGACGATTGCTTCTCCGAACCGCATTTCCGACAATTTCCCGACACCGAGCGACAAAGGCCTGCTCTCGACCCTGGAACGGGCCTGCGAGACAGTCGGCGCCAAACACCGCTTCATGGCGTCGGGCGCCGGCCACGATACGGCCTGGATTGCCCGCGTCGCGCCGGCTGCGATGATCTTCGTGCCTTGCAAGGAGGGCCGAAGCCATTCCCCGGATGAATGGGCCGAAAATGATGACATAGCGCTCGGCGCCGCCGTGCTTTTCGAGGCAGTGCGCGAGATGGACAGGACACTTACGACGGAGAAGGATAATGGGACGCATACTGGTTGAGAAGGACGTGGAAGCCGCCGTCAAGGGCGGTTCCGTCTATGCCGCCGGCGGCGGTGGCTGGGCCGATCATGGCCGCATGCTCGGTTATGCCGCCGTCAACGTCGGCAAGCCTGAACTCGTCTCCATCGAGGAACTCGGCGATAACGACTGGGTCGCGACGGCGGCGGCGATCGGGGCGCCTGCCTCCACCACGCCCTGGGAGATGCAGGGCATCGATTATGTGAAAGCCGTGCAGCTGCTGCAGGAGTCGCTCGGCGAAAAGCTCTCCGGTCTCATCATCGGCCAGAACGGCAAGTCCTCGACGCTGAACGGCTGGCTGCCTTCAGCGATCCTCGGCACCAAGGTCGTCGATGCCGTCGGCGATATACGCGCACATCCGACCGGCGACATGGGCTCGATCGGCATGGCAGGATCGCCGGAACAGATGATCCAGACGGCTGTCGGCGGCAACCGGGCCGAAAACCGCTATATCGAGCTGGTCGTGAAGGGTGCTACGGCGAAGATCTCGCCGGTGCTGCGGGTGGCCGCCGACCAGTCCGGTGGCTTCATCGCCAGCTGCCGCAACCCGCTGCGCGCCTCCTATGTCCGCAAGAATGCCGCGCTTGGCGGGATCTCGATGGCACTGAAGCTCGGCGAAGCCATAATCGAGGCGGAAAAACGCGGCGGATCGGCGATCATCGATGCGATCTGCAAGACGACGGGTGGCCATATCCTGGCCGAAGGTACGATTACCAGGAAGGACGTCGTCTATACGAAGGAAGCCTTCGACATCGGAACGATCACCGTCGGCGCCGGCGAAAAAGCCGTCACCCTGCATGTGATGAACGAATATATGGCAGTCGAAGATGCCGGCGGCACGCGCCTAGCGACCTTCCCGGCCGTCATCACCACGCTTTCCGAGGAGGGCGAGCCGCTTTCGGTCGGCCAGCTAAAGGGTGGCATGCATGTCTTCATCCTGCATGTACCGAAGGAGATCATACCGCTATCCGCCAGCGTGCTCGATCCAACCGTCTATCCGTTCGTCGAAAAGGCGATGGGCATCGAGATAGCACGCTATGCACTGGAGACGAGGGCCTGAGCCATGGCGCGCGATCCCGGCCTGGAAGAACTGATGCGCGAAGAACTCGGCGACCGGACGGGCCTGAGCGAAAAATCCATGTTCGGCGGCTGGGCCTTCATGCTCAATGGTAACCTGCTCTGCTGCGCACGCCATGACGGCATGTTGCTGCGCTTGGGCAAGGGCAATGATGGCTGGGCGCTGGCGCAGCCCGGCGTGATCCAGATGCTGTCAGGCGAGCGGATCATGTATGGCTGGGTGCGGGCCAATGCCGATGTCTATGGCGACGACACCATGCGCCGTCGCCTCATCGACGCCGCGCTTGCGTATGTGGAACCGCTGCCTGCCAAGTGAATGAACCGGTGCTGCATGTGCCGACGACGAAAGACGAGGAACCCAAGATGCCGAAGGCCAATCCACGCCATCCGAAATTTCCGATTCCCGGCGGACCGGAGCTACGTGCCAGGGGCTGGCGGCAAGAGGCGTTGCTGCGGCTTCTGGAAAACGTACTTTCGGTTGGCGAAGACCCTGATAATCTCGTTGTCTACGCTGCGCTCGGCAAAGCGGCGCGCAACTGGGCGGCGCACCGAGGCATCGTCAAGGCGCTGACCGAAATGGGCGAGGATCAGACGCTGCTCATCCAGTCCGGCAAGCCGATTGGTCTCGTGAAGACCCATGCCAAGGCGCCGCTCGTCATCATGGCAAATTGCAACATCGTCGGCCAGTGGGCGAAGGCCGAGGTCTTTTACGAGCTGCAGCGCAAGGGGCTGATCTGCTGGGGTGGGCTGACGGCCGGTGCCTGGCAATATATCGGCAGCCAGGGGGTCATTCAGGGCACCTACGAGATTTTCATGCGCATCGCCGAACGGCGCTTCGGCGGCGATCTCCATGGGCGCTTCGTGCTGACGGCGGGGCTTGGCGGCATGGGTGGGGCGCAGCCGCTGGCGGGCCGCATGGCCGGGGCTGCAATCCTCTGCGTCGACATCGATCCGGAACGCGCCCGCAAGCGCCAGCAGATCGGTTATCTGCAGGAGATCGCGCCCGATCTCGACAGCGCGCTGGCGATGATCGATGCCGCCGTCAAGGAAAAGCGGGCGCTCTCCGTCGGGCTCGTTGGCAACGCCGCTGAGATCTATCCGGAAATTGCCCGGCGCGGCATCGTGCCCGATGTCGTCACCGACCAGACCTCAGCGCATGACCTTGTCTATGGCTATGTGCCGAAGGGCATGAGCATCGATCAGGTGAAGGGCCTGCGCGACGATGGCCAGGGCCAGCTGATGGCTGCCAGCCGTGCCTCGATCGTCGAGCACGTCACCGCAATGCTGGAATTCCAGAAGCGCGGCGCTGAAGTCTTCGACAATGGCAATCTCATCCGCACGCAGGCCCGCGAGGGTGGCGTTGCCAATGCTTTCGATATCCCGATCTTTACCGAAGCCTATCTGCGCCCGCTCTTTGCCCGCGCCATCGGCCCGTTCCGTTGGATGGCACTATCAGGCGAGGAGAGCGATATCGCCCGCATCGACGATCTGCTGCTCGAGATGTTTCCCGACAACAAGATCATCACCAACTGGATCCGCCTAGCGCGCGAGCATATTCCCTTCGAGGGGCTGCCGGCGCGTATTGCCTGGCTCGGCCATGGCGAGCGCACGGCGCTGGCGCGCCGCGTCAACGAACTGGTCGCCAATGGCGAACTCAAGGGACCGGTCGCCTTCTCGCGCGACCATCTCGATGCCGGCGCCATGGCGCATCCGAACATCATGACGGAGCGCATGAAGGATGGCTCCGATGCCATTTCAGACTGGCCGCTCATCGATGCGATGATGCTCTGCTCCTCGATGGCCGATCTCGTCGTCATCCATTCCGGTGGCGGCGGTTATGCCGGTTACATGACGAGCTGCGGCGTCACCGTCGTTGCCGACGGCTCTGATGCCGCCGACGAACGGCTCGACCATGCGCTGACCAACGATACGGCACTCGGCGTCATGCGTTATGCCGACGCCGGTTATGAAGAGGCGCTCGACGAGGTAGCGAAGAAGGACGTGCCCTATATCCGGCTTGGATGACGGCCGCCGTCAAAGATGCCGCGTTTCGGCAGGTGCTGCGTCATAACGATCATGCATGCCGTCGAAATAGGCGATCGGGGCGGCGGCAAGCTCTTCAGCGCTGGCGTCGTCAAGGCAGCTGACGGCGACGGCGATGAAGGGGCCGATCGTCTCATTGTCATTGCGTGCAAAGGAAGCCACGCCGCAATTTTCGCAGAAGAGATGCTGGATCGAGCCGGAAGCGAACTGATATTTGCGCAGCCGGTCACCGCCCGAAACCAGCCGGAAGTCATCGGTCTGCACAACAGCCAGCCAGCTGCGCTTCTTGCGGCAGATCGAACAATTGCACTTGAAAGTGCCCGCTGAAAGATCGAGCCCGGCTTCATAGGCAACGGCGCCGCAATGGCAGCTTCCACGATAGATTTTCTTCAAGGTGGTCCTCCGACTTGTATTTAACCTTTCAGTTAAATTAATCGTCGCAGGCCAGATGTCAAGGGAGGAGACGGGCGAGACGGCGCGCGGTCAGCGCGGACAGAAACGCGAGCGCCATCATCGTCAGCGTGAAAATCACGATCGCAGACCATCCCTCCACCGCCCAGAACCATCCGCCGGCAGAGCCCATGACGCTCGAGCCGATGTAATAGGCGAGCATGTAGAGCGAGGAGGCATGACCCTTGGTGCCGGCAGCAAGTTTGCCCACCAGACCGCTTGCCACCGAATGCGTCATGAAGAAGCCGCTGGTCAGTACGATGATGCCGGTGATGATCAGCGGCAGCGAGGCCGAAAGCGTCAGAGCACAGCCTGCTGCAGTGATGACGATGCCCGCCAGGAGCACGGTAAAATGGCCGAGCCTGTCGCCGAGGATGCCGCCGACCGAGGACGCGCCGATACCGAAGAGGTAAACCGTGAAGATCAAGCCGAGTTCGGTCTGGTTGAGATCATAGGGAGGTGCCACGAGGCGGAAGCCGGCATAGTTGTAGATCGTTACGAAGGAACCCATCGCGAAAAAGGCGATCATGAAGATGAAGGGTAGCGCCGGGTTGCTGAGGTGTCCGGACCACGCCTTCAGATGAAATTGCGGATCGAAGCCGGCGCGGCGCACGAAATTGCGCGAGGGCGGCAGTAGCGCAATGAAGCCGATCGCGGCGGCCAGGCCGATGGCGCCGATCAGGAACAGGGCCGGTCGCCAGGAAAGATATTCGGCGAAGATACCCGTCAGCACCCGGCCCGACATGCCGCCGAAGGCCGTGCCGCCGACATAGAGACCCATGGTGGCGCCGAGACCGCGCGGGTCGATCTCCTCCGCGAGATAGGCCATGGCAACGGCCGGAACCCCGCCCAGAACGAAGCCCTGCAGCGCGCGGATAATCAGCATCAGATGCCAGTTCGGTGCAAAGGCGGTGGCGATTGTCAGCACGGCGGCGCCGACCAGCGAAATCGACATGAGGCTGCGCCTGCCGAGCCCTTCAGAGACGGCAGCGGCGCAGACGATGGCGATCGCCAGGAAGCCGGTGGAGAGGGACAGCGACAGCGAACTTTCAGCCGGGCTGACGGCAAATTCCTGCGAGAAGATCGGCAGGAGCGGCTGCACGCAGTAGAGCAGCGAGAAGGTGGCGAAACCCGAGAGGAAGAGTGCCAGGCTGGCGCGGCGATAAGCGCCGGTGCCACGCGTGAGATAGTGTTTCCGGTGGTTTTCTTCGGTCGTTTCAAGGCCGGCGACGTCTTGGATTGCAGAGTCGGACATTATCATTCCTTCCTGCCTCCCGATCTAGTCAGATCGCCTCCATTTGTCCAATATATGAGACAGGCGTTCTTGATAGCTTTTGGAGATAGCAATGGAGCTGCGGCATCTCAGGTATTTTCTGGCGGTGGCGGAAGAGGGCAATTTCACGAGGGCGGCTGCGCGCCTCGGCATCGGCCAGCCGCCGCTCAGCCAGCAGATCCGGGATCTTGAAACCGAAATCGGCGCCATGCTCTTCCATCGCGTGCCGCACGGGGCGGAATTGACCGCAGCCGGCGCCGCCTTTCTGCCGGAAGCGAAAGCGTCGCTCGCGGCAGCCGAGAAAGCACGGCTGGCGGCGCAAAGCGCCAATCGCGGCGAGACTGGCCGGTTGTCGCTCGGCTTCACCGCCTCCTCCGCCTTTAACCCCGTGGTCAGCACGACGATCCGCCGCTTTCAGGCCCGCTGGCCGGATGTGCAGTTGTCACTGACGGAAATGAACACGCTAGGCCTGATGCAGAAGCTGCAACATGGCGAACTGGATGCGACCTTCTTCCGCCCCGGCCGCGACGATCCCGATGGCATCAGGCTGAAGCGCCTGCCGGATGAACCAATGGTCGTCGCCCTGCCGGCAAGCCACGCGCTGGCAAAACGAAAGACGTTACCGCTCGCTCTGCTGGCGAAGGAGCCTTTTATTCTTTTCCCGCGTCTCGTTGGCCTCAGCCTATATGATGACGTGGTGCGGGCCTGCCGCGAGGCGGGATTTGAGTTGAAGGTCGCTCAGGAGGCGCCGCAAATTTCCTCGGTCGTCAACCTCGTTGCAGCCGATCTCGGTGTCTCGATCGTTCCAACATCGATTTCACAGATCAAACTTGCCGGTGTTGCGTACCGGCCGATCGAAGGCCCGCCCGCCGTAGCGCGGCTGGCGCTTGCGGTGCTGCGCAGCCAGCGTTCTCCCGTGACCGAAAACCTGATGAGCCTTCTGAACTAGCAATCCGGATCCCAATAGGGCGGATCACCAAACGTCTTTTTCAGATGATCGGCGATGGCGCGCAGCTTGGCGGAAGGATTTCGGCCCTCGGGATGGGCCATGTAGATGAATTCCGGTTCGGGCTTGGCGCCGACATCGATTTCCATGAGTCGTCCCTCGCGTATGGCGGGACCAGCGATGAAGGTCGGCAGCAGCGCGATACCTAGACCCTCGATCGCAGCATCATGCAGCATATCGCCATTGTTGATGCCGAGACCGAGCATCGCGCGGATGACGACGGTGCCCTCCTCTGTCTGGAAGCGCCAATCCGCAGCGCCGCGATTGGTATAGAAAATACCGCGATGGCCGTTGAGATCGGACAAGGAAGCCGGCGTTCCGTGGTGTTCGACATAGTCGGGTGAGGCGACAAGCAGCCGGCGGCTGCGGGCAAGCTTCCAGGCGACCAGTCGTGAATCGGCGATGGCACCGTGGCGGATGATGGCGTCATAACCGTCCGAGGCGGGATCGACGCGCCTGTCGTCCATATCGAGCGTCAGAGCGATCCGCGGATGCGCCTTCAAAAACGGGTAAAGCGCAGGACCGAGATGCAGGCGGCCGAAACTGACGGGCGCTGCGATGCGCAGCGGACCGGAGAGTGTGCCGCGGCGTTCGGCCATATCTGCCTCGGCATCCTCCATCTCGCGGACGATGCGCCCAGCGCGCTCCAGAAAGGCTGCCCCATCCTCGGTCACGGTGAGCTTGCGCGTGGTGCGGTGGACGAGCATGGCGCCCAGCGTCTTTTCCAGCTCGGCCAGCCGTTCGCTGACAACCGACTTCGACAGGCGCAGCCGCCGCGCGGCTTCGCTGACAGAACCTGCCTCCACTACGGCGACGAAAGCCGCTATCCCCTCAATCTTCATCATCGTTTGGCTCTATCATCGTTCGGCTTTTCCGAATTCGAACTCCGTGATCGGGAGACTAATCCGAACGAAAGAAGAATGCCATCTTCCAGTCATCGAAACGGGACGGCGTCGCCGATCCAACCCAGACTCAGGAGATGGAACTATGAATCGTCTGATCAACAAAGTGGCAATCGTTACCGGCGCAAGCTCGGGTATCGGTCGCGTGACCGCCAAGCTTTTTGCCGCCGAAGGCGCCAAGGTCGTCGTCGGTGCCCGCCGCCAGGCCGAGCTTGAAAGCCTGGTTGCAGAAATCAAGGCTGCCGGTGGTGACGCTGTTGCCGTGGCCGGCGACGTCCGCTCGGAAGACTATCACAAGGCGCTGGTCGCAGCCGCCGTCCAGAACTACGGCAAGCTCGATATCGCCTTCAACAATGCCGGCACGCTCGGCGAAGCAGGCCCGAGCACCGAAGTCTCCGAAGCGGGCTTCAGCGATGCGCTGGCGATCAACCTGACGGCTTCGTTCCTTGCTGCCAAGCACCAGATCGCCGAAATGGTCAAGCACGGTGGCGGCTCGGTCGTCTTCACTTCGACCTTCGTCGGCTACAGCTTCGCTTTTCCCGGCGTTGCGGCCTATGCCGCCAGCAAGTCCGGCCTCATCGGCCTCACACAGGCGCTCGCCGCCGAATACGGCCCGCAGAACATTCGCGTCAACGCGATCCTGCCGGGTGCCGTCGATACGGACATGTATCGCGAGATGAACGATACGTCGGACAAGCAGGCCTTCATCACCAACCTGCATGCGCTGAAACGCGTTGCAGCGCCGGAAGAGCTGGCCCGGTCGGTGCTGTATCTCGCATCCGACGATGCAAGTTTCGTCACCGGCACTGCGACGCTGGTCGATGGCGGCGCCTCGATCACCCGCACCTGACGGCTAGGGCGCGATTATCCGCTGCAGGTTAATGATTTCTGCCGAAAACAGCGGGTTATCGCGCCGGCCTTCCTCCCGCATGATCCCATCATCATCCCAGATATCCAGGGGAATAGGACAATGACTCGCCTTGCAAATAAAACAGCCCTGATAACCGGCGGCACCAGCGGTATCGGCCTTGAAACCGCCCGCCAGTTCATCGCCGAAGGCGCTCGCGTCGCCATCACCGGCAGCAGCGCCAAAAGCGTCGACGCCGCCCGCGCGGAATTCGGCGACAAGGTTCTCGTCATCCAGGCCGATGCCGGCAATGTCGGAGGTCAGGCTGGGGTTGCCGAAACGGTAAAGAACGCTTTCGGCACGCTCGATATCCTCTTCGTCAATGCCGGTATCGCGGAATTCGGCCCGGTCGAGAGCTGGAGCGAAGCGGCTTTCGACAAGTCCTTCGCGATCAATGTCAAAGGCCCCTACTTCCTGATCCAGGCTCTGCTGCCGATTTTCTCGAAGAAGGCCTCGATCGTGCTCAACACCTCGATCAACGCCCATATCGGCATGCCGAATTCGAGTGTCTACTCGCTGACAAAGGGTGCGCTGCTGACGCTGGCCAAGACGCTGTCAGGTGAATTGATCGGTCGCGGCATCCGCGTCAACGCCATCAGCCCCGGCCCGATCTCTACACCGCTCTATGACAAGCTCGGCATGTCGGAGGCCGATTCCAAGGCGATGGCTTCCCATATCCAGTCGCAGATCCCGGCCGGCCGCTTCGGCGATGTCAGCGAAGTCGCCAAGACCATCGTGTTCTTCGCCTCTGATGAGGCTGCCTATATCGTCGGCAGCGAACTCATCATCGACGGCGGCATGAGTAACCTCTGAGATTTCTCCTGCACATCAGAGGTATCGAGCAAAGGCCGCGGCGCTGTCGCCGCGGCCTTTGTATTCATGCACCGGTGACGAGACGGCGGATCGCCGTTTCGATCGTTGTCGTGCCCTTCAGCGATTTCTCGCGGCCGCCCTCGAAATCGATCCAGCCCTCGTTGAAACCATCGAGCATGCGCATCCGTGGCTCTGGGTTCTTCATGCCCTGGGTCCGGAACAGTTCCTCCCAGCTCTCACGCGGCACGATTTGCGCGGATACCGGTTTGCCAAGTGCCTTGGCAAAGGCAATTGCTATCATGGCCGGGCTGACACGCTCCCGGGCTTCCAGCTCTTCAACGCGTACGCCCTGCCAGTCTTCACGCAGCATCTTCGCACCGAGCGCGCCGATATCATCAACGGCAATCATCGGCACGGTGCGGTCGAGAGGCTGAAGGAAGCTCGGAATGATGCCGCTTTCGCGGGCTGGCGCCACATCCCAGGCAGCGTTTTCCATGAACCAGGCAGCGCGCAGGAAAGCGACCGGGATGGAGAGCGTCGAAAGCTCCTTCTCCACGATGCCCAGCTGGCTCAGCAGGTTCGGCTGCTTCGTCTGTGCGCCGACGGTCGACAAGCAGACAAGCTTTTCTGGCCGCGCCGCCTCGAGCGCGGTCTTCAAGGTTGCCAGCATGCCTTTCACCTCCGGAAAACCCGGTGTAGGATCGAAAAGCGGTGGGATGACGAGAAAGACGCCTTCGGCGCCTCTGAACGCCGATGTCAGAGATATCGCGTCATTCATGTCGGCGACAGCAATATCGCAGTCCCGTTCCTTCCAGCCGACCGCCTTTTCGGGGTTTCTTGCGACCGCGCGAACCTCGGCGCCATCTTTCATCAGATGATCGGCAACAGCGGCGCCGACCTGACCTGTCATTCCTGTTACAGCAAACATGGGGCAACTCCTTTACTCGGGTTGGCCCACTATGTCGATGCGCCATCTTTGACTGAAGTGCGCTTACGTCAAATGATTAGTGACACCAACGCAGCAATTGGCGATCTGCGTTCCGACTATCGTACGGATGTCGCAGACAGGCCTTGTTTCGACGCCCGATAGGGCATATCGGCTAGGAACATCCTTCCGCGTGACCGCTCCCTATCCCTTTCCTGTCGGAGCCTCGCCTCGTCTCTTCGGAGTTTTACATGCTGATCGGCATCCTGTGCGGTCTTGCCACCTGTGCGCTATGGGGGCTCAGCTTCGTTGCCCCGCGCGTCGTCGCACCCTATACGGCGATCGACCTGACGGTGGCGCGCTACGGGCTCTTTGCCGTCGTCAGCCTTATCCTGATGATCAATCCGCGCTTTCGCCCAGCGGGCTTGCGACGCTCGCTTGTTCTGACCGGCATCGCGCTCGGTAGCGTCGGCTATGTCGGTTACTTCATGAGTATTTCCTATGCCGTGCGTTACGCGGGCACTGCCATCCCACCGCTCGTCATCGGCACCATGCCCGTACTACTCGCCATCATCGCCAATCTCAGGGATCAGGTCATCGGCTGGAGAGCGCTGGCAATACCGCTGATCCTGATAGCGATCGGCATCGGCTGGGTGAATGTCTCGATCTTTGCCACGACATCTGCCGGCGATCAGACCGAAATCCTGTTCGGCATCGTCGCCGCTCTGATCGGACTGGCGCTCTGGGTCACCTATGGCATGATGAGCGCTGCCGTCATGCAGTCGCAGGATGCGCCAAGCGCCATGCATTGGACCGCTCTGCAGGGGATCGGCGCCGGCATCGGCTCAGTCGTCCTCCTGCCCTTCACCTCGCTCGGGGAGGCAATCAGCTTCACCGGCGCGCAGACCTTTCACTTCGTGCTCTGGGCGGCCGTCATGGGCATTGCCGGATCGTGGCTTGCCACGCTGTGCTGGATGATTGCCTCGCGTATTCTGCCGCTGGCACTCGCCGCCCAGCTTATCGTTGCGGAGACGGTCTTCGGCCTGTTCTATGGCTTCCTGTTCGAGCAGCGCATGCCGACAGTGCCCGAAGCCGGCGGCGCGATCCTCCAGCTGATCGGCGTCGGAATGGCGATTGCGATCTTTACCCCGAAGCGGCCCAAGCAGGCCTGAGCATCGGCGATTGCATGTTTTCCGCCAAAGGCTTAGGGTTTTTCCCAATCACAGAAGCGGCGGGAAAAAACCATGGCTCTCAGCGGCAAACGCATCCTTCTCATCATCTCGGGCGGCATCGCGGCCTACAAGAGCCTTGATCTCATCCGCCGCCTGCGGGAACGCGGTGCTTCCGTGCGTCCGATCATGACGAAGGGTGCGCAGGAGTTCGTGACCTCGCTTGCCGTCGGTGCGCTTGCGGCAGACCATGTCTTCACCGATCTCTTTTCCAGGCAGGATGAGCAGGATGTCGGGCATATCCGGCTGGCTCGCGATTGCGATCTAGTGCTGATCGCGCCCGCCACCGCCGACCTGATGGCCAAGATGGCGCATGGGCTTGCCGATGATCTCGCTTCCACGGTACTGCTCGCCACCGATAGGCCGGTGCTTGCCGCACCCGCGATGAACCCGAAAATGTGGACGCATCCGGCGACGAAACGCAATATCGAGACCCTGCGGCGCGACGGTATCCGCTTTATCGGCCCTGTCGCCGGCGAGATGGCGGAGAGCCGCGAGGCCGGCACAGGCCGGATGGCGGAGCCGCTGGAGATCGTTGCGGCTGTCGAAGCACTGCTCGACGACGGGCCGAAGCCGCTCGCCGGCAGGAAGGCGATCGTCACCTCAGGCCCGACGCATGAGCCAATCGATCCGGTGCGGTACATCGCCAACCGTTCCTCCGGTCGGCAGGGTCATGCCATTGCCGCAGCCCTGGCGCGACTCGGCGCGGATGTGACGCTGGTGTCCGGCCCGGTGACGATCCCCGATCCGGCCGGTGTCAGGATGGTGCATGTCGAGCGCGCTGAAGAGATGCGCGACGCCGTGCTTGCCGCCCTTCCCGCCGATGTCGCCGTCATGGTGGCAGCCGTCGCCGACTGGCGGGTGGCTTCGGCCGCCGACCAGAAGCTCAAGAAGCATCCCGGTGAATCCATTCCGACACTGGCGTTGACCGAGAACCCGGATATCCTCAAGACCGTCGGCCATCACACGACGCGACCGAAACTCGTGATCGGCTTTGCAGCAGAAACACAGGATGTCGAGGCCAATGCCAAGCTGAAACTGGATCGCAAGGGCGCGGATCTGATTGTCGCCAACGACGTCTCGCCATCCACCGGCATCATGGGGGGTACGCGCAACAGCGTGAAGCTCATCCGGCGCGACGGCATCGAGCAATGGCCGGATCTATCCAAGGACGAGGTGGCGGTACGGCTGGCCGCGCTGATCGCCGAACAGCTTATGCGGGGATAGAAAAAGGTTCCGGCCTCGCAGCCGCAGGCTTTTCCGGCCGGAAAGACGTGATCTCAAGACCCTCGGTGCTGACGATCACAGCACTCCCATCAGGGATTTCCCGCCAGGCATCACCGTCATCGTTCAGCGGCTCGGAAACGAGGCAGTACCCCTTGGCAAGCGGCGAGGCATAGAGGGTGGGTGCCTTGCGGTCAGTGGCATAGCGAACCGCGTAAAGAGACTTTCCATCCGAGAAGGCCGCGGTGAAGCGCAGCAGCACGGATCCCAGAATATTCTCCGCCAGGCCTTCGACGAACGCGATTGTCTGCGCCATCGCAGCGATCGGTGCATCCCGAAGACCGAACTGCAGAGCGAGCAGGAACAGGAGTTCGGAATCCGTCGTGCCGCTGCGGGCATTGAAGAGTTCGTCATCCAGCATGGTTTCCATCGGCCGACGCAGACGCTCGAAACCGGAGATCTGGCCGTTGTGCATGAAAGACCAGGTTTCATGCGTGAAGGGATGGCAGTTGTCGCGGCGCGTGCCGCCGCCGGTCGCGGCCCTGACATGGGCGAGGAACAGCGGCGAACGGATCTGCCGGGCCAGGCTCTTCAGATTGCAGTCGGACCATGCCGGCAGGATATCGCGGTAGCGGCCCGGCTCGGGCCGGTCACCATACCAGGCAATGCCGAAACCATCGCCATTCGTCGCCGTCTTGGCGCGGGTGGCGCAATGGGATTGCTCTATCAGGGAATGGGCGGGAGAGGATACCAGCTCCTCCAGATAGAGAGGGTCTCCGCGATAGGCTGCCCAGCGACACATGCTCTTGCTCCGGCCCGCCGCCTGCGCGGCAGGAATGCTGAAAACGTCTTCGATTGTCTGACGCTACGGCTAACAACAACTTAATGACTATCCGATTTGCCAGGCCAAGTTGACCAATTCTTGACGCTGATCGAGATCACTTTCCGCAAAAACAATAGGGATTTGCGTGATCGCAGCCATGGAAAATCAGACAGTTGCGCGACATAACCCAACGCCGGCTAAAAAACAGCCATGCGATTTTTTCTTGCATCTCCGGGGAATCGGCTTACGTTTAGATCATTATCAACGTAACGAAAGGAAGGTGATCCAATGTCTAATGAGTTTTCGGACCTCGTAATGGGCATGGAAGTGGTGATGGAAGCGAGGCAGCCCTCGCACTAAACCCCACCTTCCAGGGACCGCATAAGACGGTCCGGCCAATTACAGGCCAAACCTCATGGAAAGGGTCGCGAAAGCGGCCCTTTTTTATTGCCGCGGTGGCAATTGACGCTTGAACGAAAGCAACCTATTCATAAAGTCATCCGATGACTTTATGAATAGTGTCATGCAACCACTCAACAAAACAAACCTTGCCGATACGGCAACCGAAGCAATCCGCAGCGAGATATTCGCCAAGCGCTGGGCTGTCGGCGAGAAGCTGCCGAACGAGGCCACGCTTTCGGCCATGCTTTCGGTCAGCCGCGGCACGGTGCGCGAGGCTGTGCGCGTTCTCGTCTCGCAGGGTCTTCTGGAAACGCGGCAGGGCTCCGGCACTTATGTGCTTTCGACCACCGACAACAGCCGACCGCTCACAATGGCACGGCGCGCCAGCCTGCGCGACCAGTTCGAGGCGCGCTGTGCGCTTGATGTCGAGGGCGCACGGCTTGTCGCCATCCGCAAGACGCCTGATATCATCGCCGGGCTTCGCAGACTGCTTGCCGAGCGTGGCAACTATGAAGGCGGCGATCCCGCAGGCTTTATCGAACGCGATCTTGCCTTCCACAAGGCCGTCATCGCCGCTTCGGGAAACCGGGCGATGATTGAAATCTACGATTTCTTCTCCATCTCCATCGCGGAAACCATCGCCGCCACGCTCGACAGGACCATTCCTGAGCCTGACATGCAAGCGCATCAGGCGATCGTCGACGCCATTGAGACGGGCAGCCCCGACAAGGCCGATGCTGCCGTGCGCGCCTTCATGGCACCCATCCTTTCCGCTCTCGACCGGATGCTTCTTTCATGACCATGACCGTACAGAATGTCACATCCTCGTTTGACGCCGCCGACGAGACAATGATCGATGCCGAAATTGACAGCGTGCCTTCACCGCTGCCTCCGCAGAAGCAGAGCACAACAGCCCGCTTCCTCCTTGGCGCCAGCCTCGTGCTGATCGCGTTCAATCTGCGCCCGGTCTTTTCCAGCGCTTCCGCCCTGTTGCCGGAAATCCGTGGGGAACTCGGCCTGTCGCCACTCGGCGCCAGCCTGCTGACGACCTTGCCTGTCGTTTGCCTCGGCGCCTTTTCTCCGCTTGCTCCGCGGCTTGCCCAGCGCATCGGCTCGGAGCGGACGCTGCTCGGTGTGCTCCTGCTGCTGACGCTCGGTACGGCGCTGCGTGGCTTTTCCTCCGTGCCTCTGCTCTTTTTCGGTACCGCTCTTGCCGGTGCTGCGATCGCCGTCGGCAACGTGCTGCTGCCCGGACTGGTGAAACGCGATTTCGCCGCGAATACGGCTCTGATGACCGGCCTTTATACCATGGCGCTCTGCGCGGGCGCCGCCAGTGCCGCCGGCCTGACGCTACCGATCGAACATGCGCTCGGCGGTTCGCTGGACGGCGCGCTCTCCGTCTGGGCGCTGCCTGCGCTCGTGGTCGGGCTCATATGGCTGCCGCAGGTCTTTGCGAGCAGCCGACAGGCCCGGCGCAGCGGTTTTCGCGTCGAAGGTCTGTGGCGGGATAAGCTTGCCTGGCAGGTCACGCTCTTCATGGGCCTGCAGTCGGCGCTCGCCTATTGCGTCTTCGGCTGGCTGGTGCCGATCCTGCGTGAACGTGGTCTCGACGGCATTGTGGCCGGCGGCATCGTCTCGGTCTCCGTGATGGTGCAGGCCGCTGCCTGCCTCTTCGTGCCGCACATCGCCGTACGAGGCAGGGATCAGCGCCTCATCAACGTGACGCTCTGCGCTTTCGCCGTCGTCGCACTGCTCGGCCTGCTCTTTGCGCCGCTTTCCACCGTCTGGGTCTGGGCCGTGCTGCAGGGCATCGGTCAGGGCGGGCTGATCGCTGCGGCGATGACAGCCATCGTACTACGTTCGCGCGACCCGCATGTCGCTGCTCACCTTTCCGGCATGGCACAATGCGTAGGCTATCTGCTTGCCGCCGTCGGGCCGTTCATCGTCGGCCTGATCCGCGGCTGGACTGGAAGTTTCGCATGGTGCGCGGTGCTTTTCGTCGCGCTCGGCCTTGGCGCCGCCTTCAACGGGTGGCGGGCCGGCCGGGCGCTGCATGTGAATGCGCGCACGGTCGAGAAAGGCGAATGAGCCAGCTTCACCTTCGCATCACCATCTCTTGATCTCCATCGAAGGGGTTCGGCTGCTACCCTATCTCAGCCGCATTCCGACCCGCCGGAGGAAAAATCCTTGCACTTCCGATCCCTGCTTCTGTTCGCCGCGCTGACCGCTACGCTCGCACCCGCGTTCTCCTTTGCGCAAGAGGCCGGTGAACGACGGGCTGCGTCAGCTCAGGGTTCTTCTCGCGAAGGCGTGCTCAAGCTGCTGCCGGGAGATTCCGTAACCGAGCACGAGATGACAACGGCCGACGGACGCAACATCGCCTACACGGCCACGGCTGGTACGCTCGATCTTTTCGGCCAGGATGGCGCGCAGAACGCCGCGATCTTCTACACCGCTTATATCGCCAAGGATGCCGGGCCGAACCGGCCGCTGACCTTCGCCTTCAATGGAGGCCCGGGCGCGGCTTCCGCCTTCCTGCATCTTGGACTTGTCGGCCCGCGCATACTCGATTTCGGGCCCGATGGCCGTGACGGCGCAAACGCGAAGCTCGTCGACAATCCCCATAGCTGGCTCGATTTCACCGATCTCGTGCTGATCGATCCTATCGGCACCGGATGGAGCCGTACGGTAAAGGCGGACGACGCCTCAAACTATTACAATGTCGGCAGCGACGCGCAGACGATGGCGAAGGCAATCGCCCTCTATGTCGCGCACAATAATCGTGCCAATTCGCCGAAATATCTGCTCGGCGAGAGCTATGGCGGCTTCCGCGCCGCAAAGGTCGCCTCGGCGCTGCAGCAAAACCAGGGCATCATCATTGCCGGCACCGTCATGCTTTCGCCGCTGCTCGAGGGCCAGCTGATGTTCAATGCCGACCAGTTCGCTTTGGGGGCTGCGCTGGAATTCCCCTCATTGGCAGCCGCCGAAGCCGACCGGCGCAAGAGCTTCAACGAATCCGGCCAGCGCGATGCGGAGAAGTTTGCACTTGGCGACTACCTCACCACGCTCGCCGGCCCGGCACCGACAGGGGACGCGGCAGCAAGCTTCTATAGCAGGATCTCCAGCCTTACGGGCATCCCTCAGGATATCGTCACCCGCAATCGGGGCTTCCTCGGCAATGCCTACGCCAAGCATTCCGGCAAGCAGCCGGGCGAGGTGATGAGCCCATACGACGCGGCCTTCGCAACGCCCGACCCCTATCCGGAATCCGATTACGACCGAGGCGACGATGCGATCCTTGACGGCTTTACCAGAGCCTATGGCGGCGCCTTCGCCGACTACGCCCGCAACGAGCTCGGCTTCAAGACAGAGATGACCTACACGCTGCTCGAAAACGATATCAGCCAGCGCTGGGAGTGGGGCGGCGGCCGCGGCGGCGGTTCACGTTTCCAGGCGAGCGCAACTGATGATATCAGGCAGATGCTTGCCTCCAACCCGTCCTTCCACCTGCTGATAGCCCATGGCTACAGCGATCTCGTAACGCCCTACGGCGTCAGTCGCTATGTGGTCGATCACCTGCCGCCGTCCCTGGCGGGAAATCGCGTGTCGCTGAAACTCTATCGCGGCGGCCATATGTTCTATACGACAGCTGGCCAGCGCGCCGCATTCACGGCGGATGCAAAAGCCTTTTATGCCGAGCATCCGGCGAACCCGCCAGCGGATTGAACGAGATCGAGGGTTGCCGGAGGGCTGTGCTGACCTAGTTTCCCCGGCATGGCAAACAGCAATCAGCTATCAGAAGCTCCGCCGTCCGGCAGCGCTTCCCGGCAGGATGAAACCCTCTCCACACTCTCTTCCTATCTTCAAAACGGTGCATTTTTCCTCGATATAGACGGCACGCTCCTCGATCTCGCGCCGACGCCGGATGAGATATTCGTGCCGCCGTCGCTTCCCGCGCAGCTCGATACGCTCTCGCAGAGGTTCGGCGGGGCACTGGCTCTGGTGACCGGACGAGGCCTTACCTATGCCGACCGGCTCTTCGCTCCCTTCCAGTTTCCAATCGCCGGATTGCATGGAGCCGAGCGCCGCAGCCCTGACGGCAGCATCTTCAAAGTAGAGCCCACGGGCGAGTTCGAGAGACTGAAGATCGAGCTTCGGGCAGAAACGGCCAGCTGGACCGGCATCCTGATCGAGGACAAGGGCGCAGCCGTAGCCGCCCACTATCGCCTTGCGCCCGAGCGGTTGGCGGAACTTACCGTGCTGATCGAGCGTTTCGTGAACCGCGCAGGTCCGGACTGGACCCTCCAGCGCGGCAAGATGGTTCTGGAAATCCGGCCCGCCAGAGCCAACAAGGGCGATGCACTGGAGAGTTTTATCGCAACCCCGCCCTTCCTTGGCCGTCGTCCGATCGCCATTGGCGACGACATTACCGATGAGTCAATGTTCCGCGCCGCAAACAGGCTTGGCGGTTACTCCATCCGCGTCGGTGCACCTTCGCACGAGACAGACGCGCGCGGCATCCTGCCCTCCGCAGCGGTGGTCCGCGAGATCGTCGCGCGTTTTGCCGGCTGATTGCGTTTTGCAATTATTTCTAATGAAAGGAATTTGCCATGAGCCGCCTTGTCGTCGTTTCGAACCGCGTGCCCGTTCCGGAGAAGAAAGGGGCTGCCTCTGCCGGCGGGCTCGCAGTGGCACTGGAGGCCGCCCTTGAAAAACGGGGGGGCGTCTGGATGGGCTGGTCGGGCAAAATCAACGACGCGGGCGAACCCGGACCGCTTGCGATCGAGCAGCGCGGCAACATCACCTATGCTCTAACCGATCTGACATCCAAAGATGTCGACGAATATTACTTCGGCTTTGCCAATCGCATGCTCTGGCCAATCTGTCATTATCGGCTCGACCTCGCAGAATATGGGCGCACGGAAATGGCCGGCTATTTCCGTGTCAATCGCTTCTTCGCCCATCGGTTGGCGCCACTGATCAAGCCTGACGATATTATCTGGGTGCACGACTATCACCTGATCCCGCTCGCCGCCGAACTTCGACAGATGGGCATCAGGAACAAGATCGGCTTTTTCCTGCATATCCCCTGGCCGCCCGCCGACGTCCTCTTCGCCATGCCTGTCCATGACGAGATAATGCGGGGGCTCGCCGCCTACGATCTCGTCGGCTTCCAGACTGATCACGATCTGGAGAACTTCGCAGGCTGCCTGCGCCGGGAAGAGATGGGTGACATGATCAGCGAAGGGCTTTTCGTCGCCGGCGAGCGCAGGTTCCGCGGCGGAGCCTATCCGATTGCCATCGAGACGGCGGCCTTCGCGGAATTCGCGAGGAAAGCCGGCACTCACAGCATGGTCCTGAAGGCACAGCAGAGCATCGAAAACCGCAGCCTCATCATCGGCGTAGACCGGCTGGATTACTCCAAGGGCATCACCCAGCGCATCGACGCGTTTGAAAATTTCGTCACCAACAACCCGGCGCATCAGCGCAAGGTCACTTACTTGCAGATCACACCGAAATCCCGCTCCGAGGTGCCCGAATACGAGGCGATGCAGCGCATGGTCGCCGAACAGGCGGGCCGTGTGAACGGTGCACTCGGTACGGTCGATTGGGTGCCCATCCGCTACATCAACCGCTCCGTGAGCCGGCCGGTGCTTGCCGGCCTCTATCGGCTTGCCAAAGTCGGGCTTGTTACGCCGCTGCGCGACGGCATGAACCTCGTCGCCAAGGAATATGTTGCCGCCCAGAACCCCGATGATCCAGGCGTTCTGGTCCTCTCCCGGTTCGCCGGTGCGGCGCGCGAACTGAACGGCGCTCTGCTTGTGAACCCCTACGACATTGTCGGCACATCCAATGCGCTGGCGCGGGGGCTCAACATGCCGCTTCAGGAGCGCCAGGATCGCTGGAGACGGATGATGGACCATCTGCTGGAACGCGACGTCTCGCGCTGGTGCAATGACTTTCTCGGTGATCTTGCCGCCTGAACGGTTTGACGGGCGCATCTGCCAGAAGATAATCTCGCTGACAACAAGCGGAGGATTCCATGAAGATCAGCGCACGCAACCGCCTGAAGGGCAAGGTCGTGGATGTGGTGAAGGGTGCGACGACGGCACATGTCCGCATCGATATCGGCAATGGCACCATCGTCACGGCCTCGATTACCAATGAAGCCGTGGACGAACTCGATCTCAAGGTCGGCGCCGAAGCCTATGCGGTCGTCAAGGCCTCCGACGTGATGGTGGCTGTCGACTGAGCTTCATGCCTCGGACATATCGCCGGTCTGAAAGTCGCCCGGCTGCGGCGGCGCAATGGGCGTGAAGAGCGTCCGATCCGGCTTCAGATCGAGGAGCGGCGTGCCATCGAGGCAATCCATGCCGCGCACAAGCACCGTATTGCCTTCGACAGCTTCCAGCTTGACGATGGAGGTGCCGATCGGGTTCGGCCGCACGGGTGACCGCAGTGAGAAAGTACCATGCGTCTTGCCGTTGCGAGCCGGGCTCTGCAGCAAGAGGTCGCGCCGTGACTGGTGCAGCCAGTAAAGCACTTCGAGCCGCTCGAAACCCGCAACGCCCTGCAAAGCCGGCACCCAGGGGTCGAAGATCTCAATGCGGCAGAGCGGCCCGTCATGCCGGCCCTGACGCGGCGTCTCCATGCGCGAGGTCCACGGCGTGAAAATCCGACCGATGAAGACGAGGCCGGCGTCGGTTGCATCAGGCGGATTGTCCAGCACCAGCTCGTTTTCGCGGATCTCGTTTTCTCGAACCATCATATGCTCTCCTTGCAACAACGGCACTATGCATGACGATATGGTGGCTGGACTACACCGCATACCTTCAGGCCGGCAACGGATTTTCTGGCCAGTCCGCCGTCATATCCGCCTGAACGGGCCGCTCCATATAGGTGGAAAGTGCCACATAGCTTTTGGTAGAGGTCACGCCAGGGACGGAATGGACCTGGGACAGAAAAGCTTCCAGCGCGCGCGGGCTCTCGGTGCGCACCTTGAAGATGACGCTGGCGTCGCCGGCAACCGAATGCATTTCCTCCACTTCGGGAAAGCGGCAGAGCTGCATCAGCCTTTCACTTTTGCCCCAGCCTGCGGCCTCGACATGCACGAAGGCCAGCAATGGCTTACCGAGCGCGGCGCCATCAAGTGCAGCATGCGCACCTTTCATGACGCCGGACCGGCGCAGCCGCTTGACGCGCTCGTGCACTGCAGGCGGCGACAGGTTGACGGTTTTTCCCAGGGCCGCATAGCTCTGCAGGGCATCCTCCGCCAGGGCGCCTAATATCCTTCGGTCGAAGAGGTCCAGTTGTTCGGGCCTTTGTCTGCTGCTTCGAATACCATTCGTTTCTTTCGTCATTCGGAAAATCTGCCTTATCGCCGAAGAATATTCGGCAATAATAGCGCCAGGCTTTCAGATATTCGAGGAGATCTTGAAATGGAACTGGTGAAGCACAGTCTTAGCGCCGGCATCTATGCGGCAACATCGGATTATATTCACGCGATGGAGGTCAGGAACCCCACCCGCTTTCTCTTCGTGAGCGGCACAATGGGCCTCGACGCGGAGGGCGCGCCGGGCAAGGATCTATCGGTCCAGCTCGACCTTATCTGGTCGAACCTGCGGGCGATCCTTGCGGATGCCGGCATGGGGGTTAGCAATATCGTACGGTTGACTAGCTATCTCGGGGATGCTGGCCATGCCGAAGCAAACCAGAATGCACGGCTGGCCGCACTCGGTGATCATATCGTGCCGACCACCGCTATCGTTGTTCAAACGCTCCAGAAAGACTGGCTGGTGGAAATCGAAATCATCGCAGCCGCATGAGAGAATACCGCCCAGCATGGGAGAATGCCGCCCCGCGGGACAGGGCGGCAAAGGACGATCAGGCAGCCTGGCGGAGCAGGCCAAGGGCTTGGTCCAGGTCGATCTCTCCCATGAAGCTGCCGGTGCTTTCGGCCTTCTCCTGATGCTCGATCGCATGCGCGAAACGAACAGCGGGCTCTTGCAGCATGCGCTGATAGAGATCATTCACCGCCGGAAACCGTCCGATATCGACGGTCTTGTGGAAGTCGTTCCAGCGGGTGATGCCGGTGAAATAGGCGTCGGCGATGCCAGGCCGGTCGCCCAGCAACCATTTCCGGCCGGCAAGCAGGCGCTCCAGCGTCCGGTGAGCCTTCTCCACCTTGGCCCTGCCATAAGCAACGAGAATCTCCTTCTCTGCAGGCTCCAATTCATGCTCTACCGAGTGCCAGAGCGGGCTGAAAGCGTTGAAGAAGCTCGTGTTCAGATAGGCGAGCATCTGGTTCAGACGATCGAAACCCACGGTGCCCTGCGCAAAGCCCAGTCCTTTGTCGGTCGACTGCGCGCCTATATTGTTCAGGATTGCCATGCTTTCGCTGATCAGCCGGCCGTCCGGCAACAGCAGCGACGGCGTTTCGCCGACGGCATTGATATGCCGGTATTCGTCCCCGGAGACGACCTCGGGCATCTGGATGCGGCAGAGGCGATACGGCAGGCCAGACCATTCCAATGCAACGATGGAACCGAAGGAGCAGCCTTCCGGCACGCCATAAAACAGTATGAGGGACATTATCGGGTCCTTTCCATGAGGAATTATTGACCCGCGCAATATGATTTCGTGGACGATGAAGCGGCAGACGACGATAATGCATCTTAAAGTCCACAGACATGGAAGATGATATGGCGGCCTTCAATCTCAACGATCTCCAGCTCTTTGTGCAGGCGGTTGAAACGGCAGCTTTACAGCTGCAGGGCGCCATCTCGGCATTCCGAAATCAACGATCAGCAAACGCGTGGCGGAACTTGAAGAAAGGCTTGGCGTGCGGCTGATCCAGCGCACATCACGAAGCTTCGCACTAACGGATATTGGCGGGGAGTTCTTCGAGCACGCGCAGGCTTCGATCATCGAAGCAGAAATGGCCGAGGGCATCGTCCGCAGCCGCCTTGCGGAGCCGAGCGGCACTGTCAGACTGACGGCTGCCGTGCCGACCGCGCAGTTCATGCTCTCCAAACATCTGGCCGAGCTGACGGCGCGCTATCCAAAACTGAAATTATCGCTGCATGTGACGGACCGCTTCGTCGATATCGTTCAGGAGGGCTTCGATATTGCGCTGCGCAGCCACCGCTCGCCACTCGACGATTCCACGCTCGTACAGCGCCGGATCACCACCCACCCGTTCCTGCTCGTAGCCTCGCCCGATTATATAGCGAAATATGGAAAGCCCGAGCGACCCCAGGACATCGCCACCCACAAGGGGATCATGCCGAGCCTCTCCGGGGAGCAATGGCGACTTATTTCAGATGACGGCGCGGAAGTCGTGATAGGGCCCCAGCCTGTCATGGCCGCGGACGAACCGATGGTGCTGCTGAAAGCCGCTGCCGCCGGGATCGGCATAACCATCCTGCCTACCTCGGTCTGCGACGACGCGCTGCAAGATGGCCGGCTGATACGCCTGCTATCCGGCTGGACAGCAGGCAGCATCACGACGACAGCACTGATGCCACACAGGCGCGGGCAGTTGCCATCCGTGCGCGCGGTTGTCGAGTTCCTCGCCGAGCGGCTGGCAGGATGATCAGGCGGCTTTGGCCGCGTGATATTCCTTGATCGCCACCATCCTGATGGCCGGATAGCGCTCCGCCTCATAACGGAGCGAGAAACCGTCCTGCGCCAGGAAGACCGGGTCGCCGTCCAGGTCACGGGCGATATCGCCGCGCTTGACGGTCAGGAACTTGTCGAGTTCCGCGGCCTGCTCGGACGAAATCCAGCGGCAGACGGAGAAGCGCGACATTTCGAAGGAGACGGGCAGACCGTATTCGGCCATTAGCCGTTCCTTCAAGACATCGAGCTGCAGCGCGCCGACGACGCCGACAATGGCGGGCGAGCCGTCTTCCGGCTGGAAGAGCTGGACCACGCCTTCTTCCGCCATTTGCTGCAGGGCCTCCTTCAGCTTCTTGGCCTTCATGGCGTCTTCCAGGCGGACACGGCGGAGGATTTCAGGCGAGAAGTTCGGCACACCCTGGAATACCAGGCTTTCGCCCTCCGTCAGCGTGTCGCCGATGCGCAGCGTGCCGTGGTTCGGGATACCGACCACATCGCCGGCGAAGGCCGTATCGGCCAGCTGGCGCTGCGAGGCGAAGAAGAACTGCGGCGCCGTCAGGCCGAGCTGCTTTCCTGTACGTGCCAGGCGGGCTTTCATGCCGCGCTCCAGCTTCCCGGAGCAGATTCGGGCAAAGGCGATGCGGTCGCGATGGTTCGGGTCCATGTTTGCCTGAATCTTGAAGACGAAGGCCGTCATCTTGTCTTCGGCGGCATGCACGGTTCTGATATCGGCGACCTGGTCGCGCGGCGGCGGCGCAAAATCACCGAGCGCGTTGATGAGATCGCGGACACCGAAATTGCGCAGCGCCGAGCCAAAGAAAACCGGCGTCATGTGGCCTTCGAGGAAGGACTCCCGGTCGAAGGGACGGCAGGCTTCGATTGCGAGCCCCACTTCTTCGATAAAGGCATCGCGCTCGTTTTCCGGCAGCCGGTCGGCGACACTCTGCGGTCCGTTGACCGGCGTAACGGCGACTTCCGTATCGGAGCCGCGCACGGTGTTTTCCTTCAGGTGGTAAGAGCCGCAGAAGGTTTTGGAGCGACCGATCGGCCAGGTGATCGGGGCTGTGTCGAGCGCCAGCTTCTCTTCGACTTCATCGAGGATTTCGAAGGGATCGCGGCTTTCGCGGTCCATCTTGTTGATGAACGTGATGATCGGAATGTCGCGCATGCGGCAGACTTCGAACAGTTTC
The DNA here is from genome assembly GCF_014193955.1 of Rhizobium sp. BK379. Lineage (NCBI taxonomy): Bacteria > Pseudomonadati > Pseudomonadota > Alphaproteobacteria > Hyphomicrobiales > Rhizobiaceae > Rhizobium > Rhizobium sp. BK379. The sequence continues at coordinate 273,730 of NZ_JACIAD010000002.1, read as the reverse complement.
AGCGTACGCGGCTCGATACCCTTGGCGGCGTCGATGACCATCACCGCGGCATCCACTGCCGTCAGCGTGCGGTAGGTGTCGTCGGCGAAGTCTTCGTGACCGGGTGTGTCGAGAATGTTGAAGACATTGCCTTCATATTCGAAGGTCATGACTGAGGTCACGACGGAGATGCCGCGCTCGCGCTCGATCTTCATCCAGTCCGAGCGGGTCTGCATGCGGTCCTTCTTCGCCTTCACCTCACCGGCGAGCTGAATGGCGCCGCCGAACAGCAGCAGCTTTTCGGTGAGCGTCGTCTTACCCGCGTCCGGGTGCGCGATAATAGCGAATGTGCGGCGGCGGGAGACCGCCTCGGCGAGACTTTCGGCCATAGTGTGAATCCTGTGGAATTGCGGCGTATCTAGCGATTAAAGCGCGCCATTGCAATTGACCTTGCTGCTTGCGGCGCGAAGTAATGCCGCATGACCATTCACACAGACACCCGCCCCACCCTCAATCTGATCCGCCTGCCGAACGGCCAGGGCCTGGATCTGCCCGCCTATGAAACGCGTGGGGCAGCCGGCATGGACCTGCGCGCGGCCATTGACGAGGACAAGCCCCTGGTGCTGGCGCCTGGCAAACGCGCGCTCGTCCCGACGGGCTTCGTCTTTGAAATCCCCGAGGGTTTTGAGGGCCAGGTACGCCCGCGTTCCGGCCTCGCCGCCAAGAACGGCGTCACCTGCCTTAACGCGCCCGGCACGGTCGACTGCGATTATCGCGGCGAAGTGAAAGTCATTCTCGTCAACCATGGCGAAGAGGATTTCACCATCACGCGCGGCATGCGCATCGCGCAGATGGTAATTGCACCCTTCACCCAAACCTTCATCGCCGAAGTCTCGGAGACCACCGAAACCGCGCGCGGGGCCGGCGGCTTCGGCTCGACTGGCGTATGAGCGCCGCGAATACGACCGGTCTCAATTTCCGACAGGACTATTTCAGCGACCCGGCAGCCTGGGCCGCCATCGTCTCGCTTCTCAACGATACATTCGGCATCGATATCGATCCGTTGCGCGATCTCGGCGGTCCGGACCCGACAAGCATGCCCTTCGGCTGGTTTACCGATGAGGGTGTGCTTGCGGCCAATCTTTCCGCGTTCGCCATGCCCTTTGTCCTCAATGGCCGGCTCGTCAACGCGGCCGGGCTTCAATCCGGCGCGGTCCGTCCGCCGTGGCGCGGCCGAGGCCTCTATCGCGATGTGACGCAGAAGGCACTTGCCTGGTGCGAGGCACAAGGTTTCGAGGCAGTGATCCTCTATACGGACAAGCCTGCACTCTACGAGAAATATGGTTTCCGTTCGCTGCCGCTTCACAAATATGTCGGACAGGCGCCCATCGCCATGGATTATAGCGGATCACGGCCGCTTCAGCCTCGCGATACCGAGGATCTTGCCCTGCTCCAGGGTCTGCTTGCGACCCGCAAACCGGTATCCGAAACGCTTGCCGTCGCCAGCAGCCCGGCCATGTTTCTGATCAACACGCTTCTCGATCCCGACGTCCGGCTGAGTTATCTCGAAGAGTACAAGGCAGCCGTCGCGTGGAAAATGCCGGCGGATGGCCATTTCGCTCTTCTCGATGTGGTCGCGGCAGAAATCCCCTCATTTGCCGCCATCCTTGCCGGCCTCGGCATTCTGGCGACGACAGTCGAAACGCACTTCCGCCCGGACAGGCTTCGATGGCACGGCAAGGCGGTGCCTTACGAAAGCGGAACGCGGATGATGGTGCGCGGGCTGAAAGAGATAAGTCTCACCATCCCGCCATGCTCTCTCCACTGGCGGATTTCTAAGGCTATTTTTTCCGTATGAGGGGCGGCAGGCGACGCTTGACCGGCGAGGATTTGATCATCGACGTATTGGTCTCCGCCCGCTCGGCGACCTTGTCGAGAATGCTGTCCAGCTCTCCCATAGAGCGGACCACGAGCCGAGCGATAAAACAATCGTCTCCGGTCACCTTGTCGCACTCGATGAATTCGGGCGTGTCCTGGATAATACGCTCGACGATGTGAAGCTGGCCGGGCAGCGGACGCACCCGGACGATCGCCTGAAGCGGGTAGCCTATCGCCGCCGGATCGAGATCGATGGTGAAAAGCGTCACCACGCCGCGATCCTCAAGACGTCGCAGACGTTCCGCCGCACTCGGCGAAGAAAGTCCGACAGCCTGGGCGAGCTCTTTTAGGGAAATTCGCGAATTTCCGGCCAGTGCCTCTATCATTGCACGGTCAATATCGTCGACTGCCTGCATCTCGTTAGCCAACATGGCAAAACTCCTAACAAGATTAGGTTCATCCAGCCTTTCCCCTCTTTCAACTTATAGAAAATGCTGCGATGCCGCAATACAATTTCCCGCTAACGAACGGAGATGGCGATGCAGGATGAAGTCAGAAGGGGTACAGCGGAGATGACGGGGGCGATGCTGATCTCGGGAACGATCGGCTGGTTCGTCGTCATGTCGGGTCAGCCGGTTAGCGGCGTGGTCTTCTGGCGCTGCTTCTTCGGGGCGCTGACACTGCTCGTGATCTGCACCGCGCTTGGCCTGCTGAGGCCTGGTATCATCAGCCTGCGGTCGCTCGCTATTGCCGTCTTCGGCGGCGTCGCGATCGTCTCCAACTGGCTGCTGCTGTTCGCCTCCTATTCGCACGCGTCAATCTCGATTGCGACGACAGTCTACAATACTCAGCCTTTCATGCTGCTTGCGCTCGGCGCACTCTTTCTGGGTGAGAAGATCACAGGCACCAAGCTGTTCTGGCTCGGGCTTTCCTTTGCCGGCATGGCGGCAATTGTCGAGGCGAAGCCGCAGGCCGATGCCGCCTCCGGCAGTTATGGTCTCGGCATTCTGCTGGCGCTCGGCGCGGCCTTCTTCTATGCGCTGGCCGCGCTTGCCGCCAAATGGCTGCGAGGCACACCACCACATCTAATCGCGCTGATCCAGGTTTCGACCGGCATCGTCATGCTGGCACCCATGACCGATTTTACCAACCTGCCGGCCGATACGGGATCATGGCTGATCCTGATCACCGTCGGCGTTATCCACACCGGTCTCATGTATGTGCTGCTCTATGGTGCGATTCAGAAGCTGCCGACACATCTGACCGGCGCTCTCTCCTTCATCTATCCGGTCGCCGCGATCCTGGTCGACCGTTTGGCCTTCGGCCACGCATTGCAGCCGATGCAGATTGCCGGCGCGGTCGTCATTCTGCTTGCTGCCGCCGGCATGAACCTCGGCTGGTCGCCGGGCAGGCTTATCCGCCTGCCGGCGACCAGAAGCTGAGCTGCATCTTCAGCTTGTCTATTACTTCGCCTGACGCGTCGTTTCGAACAGAAACCAGGTGCGGCGTTCGCTCTGGTCGATCCAGTTCTCGATGAGGCTTGCGGTCGCCACGTCATTGTGCTCGTCGCAGACCTCATGCACTTCGCGCAGGATGGAGACGAGGTGTAGGTTGTCTTCGCGCAGTTCGGAGAGCATGTCCTCGGGGGTGACATAGTCTGCGTCATTATCCGGGATGCGCTGCTGGCGGGCGATCTGGCCGATCGAGCGCAGCGTCGTGCCGCCGATCTTGCGAGCGCGTTCGGCAACCTCGTCCGTCATGTCGAAGATCTGTTCCGCCTGCTCGTCGAGCAGCAGATGGTAATCGCGAAAATGCGGTCCGGACATATGCCAGTGAAAATTCTTGGTCTTCACATAGAGCGCGAAGACATCAGCGAGCAACGCGGTCAACGCGGCCGAAATATCGGTGATCGCATTGGTCGGAAGGTCGGAAGGGGTCTTGAGCGGCGAACGTCTGCGGGCTTCGGCTGAGGTAGGCGACATGCATTCTCTCCTTGGTGATGAAAACCTTCTGCGCCGACGACTGGGGAAAGCCTCGGCGGGCCGTGTCTGCGGCCGCTTGCAAGGGGAAAATAGCAAGGCGGATTTGGTTTCCAAGTAGATCATGGTTCAGCCGACCTATTCTTTATGGTTATGGACAGATCAGCGCCCGGCGATTGATGGAGCATGCCTCATGCGCCTATAGAAAGACGACGCAATCTCCTGGATCCAAAGATGAGCCTTACCGCCCTGATCGCCTATGCTGGCGCCTTGTTCATCGCCGCCGCCATTCCCGGCCCGGGGATCACGGCAATCGTGGCGCGCGCCCTTGGTTCGAACTTCCGCGAAACCTTCTTCATGGGTCTCGGTCTCGTGCTCGGCGATATGAGCTACCTGACCGCCGTTATCCTTGGCCTTGCCTTCGTGGCGCAGACCTTCACCGAGATTTTCCTCGTCATCAAGATCGCTGGCGCGCTCTATCTTGGCTATATCGCATGGAAGCTCTGGACCGCCGGCCTGCTGCCACAGGATATTGCCGCGAAAAAATCCAGCAGCGCCGGCATGTCGTTCCTGTCTGGTCTGCTGGTGACACTCGGCAATCCGAAGACCATGCTCTTCTATGTCGCGCTGGTGCCGACCCTCATCGATCTCAACAGTATCGGAATGCGCGATTATCTCATGCTGCTTGCCGTCACCTTCGTCGTACTGATGATCGTGCTCATTCCCTACATGCTGCTCGCATCGCGCGCCCGCACGATGCTGAAGCAGCCGCGCGCGTTGCAGGCCCTGAACCGCGTCGCAGCCAGCATCCTGGCGGGCACGGCAGCCTTCATCGCAACGCGTGCCGCCTGAAATAAACATTCGGCAACGAACGGTTTTCAAAGGATTTTTTCTCTGGCTTGCACGGCCGACGGGTGAAGCCACTCTGGTCTCACCGCCACTTTGACCCTATTCTCTCCGCAGATTTCAATATGGATTTCAAAGGGAGAGCACCATGTCGCACAAACCGGGCCGCGGCCGCATCTATTCCTCCATTACCGATACAATCGGCGACACGCCGATCGTTCGCCTCGACAAGATCGCCAAGGAAAAGGGCGTCGTGGCGAACATTCTGGCAAAGCTCGAGTTCTTCAATCCGATCGCCTCGGTGAAGGACCGTATTGGCGTCGCCATGATCGAGAGCCTGGAAACGCAGGGCAAGATCTCGCCCGGCAAGACCGTGCTGATCGAGCCGACTTCGGGCAATACCGGTATCGCGCTCGCTTTTGCTGCCGCTGCCAAGGGTTACCGGCTGATCCTGACCATGCCGGAAACCATGTCCGTCGAGCGCCGAAAGATGCTGGCGCTGCTCGGCGCGGAGCTGGTGCTGACCGAGGGGGCGAAGGGAATGAAGGGGGCGATCGCCAAGGCCGAGGAGCTCGCCGCCTCGCTGCCAGACGCTGTTATTCCGCAACAATTCGAAAACCCCGCCAACCCGGAAATCCATCGCAAGACGACGGCGGAGGAAATCTGGAACGACACCGACGGCAACGTCGATATCTTCGTGGCCGGTATCGGCACCGGTGGCACGATCACTGGCGTTGGCCAGGTGCTGAAGAGCCGCAAGCCGGATATTCGGGTCGTGGCCGTCGAGCCGACCGATTCACCGATCCTTTCAGGCGGCACGCCTGGCCCGCACAAGATCCAGGGCATCGGCGCGGGTTTCGCGCCCAAAATCCTCGACACCAGCATCTATGACGAGGTGGTTACCGTCAGCAATGACGACGCTTTCCAGCAGGCTCGGCTCGTCGCCAGGCTCGAAGGCGTGCCGGTCGGCATCTCCTCGGGTGCGGCATTGACGGCGGCGATCGAAGTGGGTCGTCGTCCGGAAAATGCCGGAAAGAACATTGTCGTGATCATTCCATCCTTCGCTGAGCGCTATCTTTCGACGGCGTTGTTCGAAGGTCTCGGAAGCTGATTGGATTTCGGCACTTCGTGTCACCGTTCGTGGGGCGCTTCGGCGCCCCTTTTATCATGCTGCCGGTGTCAGCCTGACATTACCGACGCGATGTGCGGTCGCGGATACATCCTCACGACACCCAGTCGATGATCAGTGGTGATCGCCGCAATGCCAGCTTCATATGCTGCACGGACGATCGCCTGGTGCAGCTTTTCAGGTTCGGCCTTTCCGGTAATGACGTCCAAACAGGTTTTCACCGCCACCAGGAATTCCTCTCCCTCCTCGGCCGGCCAGTCCCTCAGCAATACTTCGGCCGCCTCGCGAGCTGTGCGGACGACCCTGCGCTCTCTCCTTTCTGCAAAAACGAGAACTATCGGCTCTAATCTTTTTGACGTGTCCCACTTCATGCGTCTGAACTCCACAGGAGAGGCTATGATGATATCTGGCAATTCTACGTTCAATTCATAGGGTAAGAACGGCGCCTGCTTTAGCGCGTGGGTTCCGGGCGTGGTCCGGATCGAGAATGACCAAACATGATCATCAAACATCTGCCATGCCAATGAGGGAAACGGCATCCCCCGTTCGTTGCAAAGGGGTCTGCATTTCCGTCGACCAGTCCCTCGCACCTGTATTCAGACAATTATCCAGCTTAGACTGCCAGTTGCGGGCCGCCGCCTCAAGCAATTGCCTGAGGTCTTCTAGTTTCACGCCATCGGCATGCATCAGCACGGCAATAAGAGGATCACGAAGGCATTCGGATATCGTCAGATCAGTGCCCTTAATCAAAGCCAGCCCCTTTCATTGACAACCGCCTGTATTCCGCCGGTTCCTCGGTTGTCCGTTCCTTGCGGCTATCACCGCCCGCAGGCCTTCGAACTCTTCGCAAGCACCAGGGCGAAGCTGTTTCAGCGCGGACACCTCGGCCTTGGCTATATTATCCTGCCCCGACACAGAACTCGCCGAGATATTCGTCTGCTCGGATGCCCTCATAAATCGTCGCCGTGACCTCGATACATCTTTGTAGAAACCAGCCGTTGGTTCCCCGATTGTCCCAGCAAGTGCCGGGGCAACGAATTCAGGCTTCGGCGACAGGCTAAACGCGGCCACAGCAGCCGATCCCGGGACGACGCGAAGTGACATCGCATACCTCCCCTCGTTGAGGGCGTTTCGAGTGGCGAAAGCAGTAAATCATCCACGCTCTCGCTGACGAACTAGATCGCCGGCGAAGCACAGTTATTCCCAACTGGGCCAAGATTTTCGACAAGCGTTTGGAAACGCTTGCTTATTTCATACACCACAACCCCGCTGCGCTTGAGGCGGGAAGAAGCTGCGAGCCTATTCTTTCAGGCGATGCCAACTGTCTTGGCACTCCGTTTAACCTCGCCAACATCTTGAATTGCGTCGTTCGCTGCTACGGTTTTGGCCTGCCGCATCTCTGCTGTTCCCAAGACCCGATCACATCGTGCGGATGTTTCCGCCGCAAAACAGGTTGCGCCAGCAATGGCGAGATAGAGCCCTGGCCCTGCCTTGATCCACACCAGGATCTTGTCTCTCACCCAGCGGTCATTTTATGCAGCGGCAGTCAGCCTTGCGCCGGCGACGCGATAGGAAATCGCCTCTGCCAGATGGATACGGCCAACCGTATCCTTGCCGTCGAGATCTGCGAGCGTGCGGGCAACCTTCAGGACGCGATGATAACCCCGCGCCGAGAACTTCATCTTGTCCGCGGCATCGCGCAACAGCTGCAATCCGGCCGCATCCGGCTCAGCAAATTTCTCGATCATCGAAGTGGAGCAGCCGGCATTGGTCGAAATGCCCCTTGCGCCTGCTGATGCATACCGTTCGCGCTGGATGTCACGGGCGCGGGCCACGCGCCGGGCAACATCGGCGCTCGCTTCGGCTGCCGTCGGCCGGATAAGATCGGCGGCGGAGACCGCCGGCACGTCGATGCGGATATCGATACGGTCCATCAGCGGGCCGGAAATACGGGCCTGATAATCCGTCATGCAGCGCGGCCCGCGGGCACAGGTATGGCCGGGTTCACCTGCCATACCGCAGCGGCACGGATTCATGGCCGCGACGAGCTGGATCCGCGCGGGATAGGAGACCCGATGATTGGCCCGCGCGATGACGCATTCGCCGCTTTCCAGCGGCTGACGCAGGGCATCAAGCACCTGTGGTGCAAATTCGGGAAATTCATCGAGGAAAAGCACGCCGTGATGGGCAAGCGAGGCTTCGCCCGGCCGGGCGCGCAGGCCGCCGCCAATGAGGGCCGCCATCGTCGCCGAATGATGCGGCGTGCGAAATGGCCGCCGGTCGGAGAGCTTGCCACCGGAGAGCTGACCGGCGATGGAGTGGATCATCGAGACTTCCAGCAATTCGGCCGCCGAGAGCGGCGGCAGGATGGACGGTAGCCTGGACGCCAGCATCGACTTGCCGGAACCGGGCGGCCCGACCATGATGAGGTTATGGCCGCCGGCAGCCGCCACTTCCAGGGCCCGCTTGGCGCTTTCCTGGCCCTTGATCTCGGCGAGATCGAGCAGATTGGCGGCATTCGGACGAATGGATGGTTCCGGTCGCGACAGGATCTGCGTGCCGCGGAAATGATTGGCGAGTGCTATCAGGCTGCGCGGCGCCAGGATATCGACGTCCGAACCGGCCCAGGCGGCTTCCGCTCCGCTTTCGGCAGGGCAGATCAGCCCTTTGCCCGTCGCGTTGGCGCCGATAGCAGCCGGGAGAGCGCCGGCGATTGCGGCGATCGTACCGTCGAGATTGAGTTCTCCGACGACGACGTAATCGGACAAGGCATCCGCAGGAATTGCGCCGAGTGCAGCCATTAGTCCAAGTGCGATGGGGAGATCGAAATGGCTGCCCTCCTTGGGAAGGTCGGCAGGCGCAAGGTTGACCGTCACGCGCTTGGACGGCAGCGCCAGGCCGGAAGCGTGCAGGGCTGCCTGCACCCGCTCGCGGCTTTCCGCGACCGCCTTGTCAGGAAGCCCGACGATCTGGATCCCCATTTTCCCGGGAGCGACCATGACCTGGACCTCGACCGGAACACCTTCAATGCCCTGAAATGCAACCGTACTGACGCGCGCGACCATGCCCCTGCCCCGTGACCCCGATACCCAACCTATGAAGGCGGTCACAATCTGGCATGGAAGCCGGAATAAAACAAGAACGATAAGCGAACGAATTCAGCTATCCGCTGCAATCAAATTGCAGCGGGTTGCAATCTTGGAACGGAGGCGATCAAAGGCGGAACGACAAGAACACTTTTGGTAGTCCGGAAGTATTCCTGGCTTTGCTTTAGCCGCGCTTGCCCTCGATAGCATCCCACAAAAGGCTTGCGATATCGGCGCCGCCGAACTTCTTTACTTCGCGGATGCCAGTTGGCGAGGTCACGTTGATTTCGGTCATGTAATCGCCGATGACATCGATGCCGACGAGCAGGAAGCCGCGTTCGCGCAGGGCCGGGCCGATGCGATCGCAGATTTCCTTTTCGCGCGTCGTCAGTTCGGTTGGCTCAGCACGGCCGCCGACATGCATGTTGGAGCGGCTGTCATGCTCGGCGGGAACACGATTGATGGCGCCGGCAAATTCACCGTCGACGAGGATGATGCGCTTGTCGCCCTTACGCACGTCGGGCAGGTACTGCTGGGCGATGAAGGGCTCGCGGAAGAGCTGGCCGAACATTTCGAGCAGCGAGGACAGGTTGCGGTCATCCTTGGTGGAGTGGAAGACGCCTGCGCCGCCATTGCCGTAGAGCGGCTTCAGGATGATATCGCCCAACTCGTCGCGGAAGCGGCGGATCTCCGCGGGATCCTTGGTAATCAGCGTCTTCGGCATGAGGTCGGAAAATTCCGTGACGAAGATTTTTTCGGGCGAGTTACGCACCCAGGCCGGATCATTGACGACAAGCGTCTTCGGATGGATGCGCTCCAAAAGATGCGTCGAGGTGATGTAGGCCATGTCGAAAGGCGGATCCTGGCGCAGCAGGACGACATCCATGGTCGAGAGGTCGACGCGTTCGGGCGCACCAAGCTCATAATGGTCACCCTTGACGTCGCGCAACACCATCGGCTCGACGGAGGCATAAAGCTTGCCGTCGCGGAAGCTCAGGCGATCAGGCGTGTAATGAAAGAGCTTGTAGCCACGCGCCTGCGCCTCGATGCTCATGGCGAAGGTGGAATCGCCCGCGATGTTGATGCCGGAGACATGGTCCATCTGGACCGCTACGTTCTTGATCTTGGCCATTTCCGTCCCTTGAGCTGATGCCGCCCAGATGTAGGTCGGTCAGGTATCAAACGCAACGGCAATCAATGGCTTCGGGCGTTTCGGGATGCGCAATTTTCAGGCTGCGATACCGGAGCCACCGCTGTTGCGCAACAGGTTGCGCAGGCGGTAGGCGATGGCAAGCGGCTTCGGGAAGGGCTTGCGCAGGAAGGCGACCTTGCGGACGTAGTTATCGACCCTCCAGTTGGCCCAGGTGCCGCCGGCAAAGAAGGCGACGTCACCGGTCTTCAGCGTGCGTTCCGTTCCGTCTTCGGTGGTGACATGCACCTCGCCTTCGAGGATCATGACCGTTTCGTCCCAGCCGAAACGCCAGCGGAATTCACCCGATGTGCAATCCCAGATCGCCGTCAGCGACGCCTCGTCATGGCCGCGGGAATGTTCTGCCGTGCGTGCCTGCGGGTTTCCGCTGATGATCCAGTCCGGATTGATCGGCGTCGGTTTCAGAACCAAGCCATCGCTTGCGTGAGCGATGAATATTTTCCCCGATGGTTTCAGCGCCGCATAAGGCACGGATCGCGCCGCCATGGCGACGGCGGTTGCAAGCATCATCTTCCAGGCCATGCATAACCCCCAATTTGCTACCCCTAGCTCAACCGTGGATAACAAAAGAGTCGTAAAGGGCCGTTCAAGCAGGCGCTAAAATTTTAATGAAAACTTGCTCGCCGCCGACGACTTGCGGATACCGTCACTGCCGCCAGAATAAACTCGGCGAGAGATCAGAAGGCATCCGGGAAATGACGAGGCAGTTTCCCGGGCACTATCGCAACGATATCGTAGCGCTGCGATAGCCGCGCATAATCGCGCTGACGGGCAAGCCAGAGATCGCTTGCAGCCCGGATTCGATTTTGTGACGTGTAGGAGACGGCATCTATCGCACCTGTTTCGTCGGCGCGCGCCTTGACCTCGACGAAGACGGCCAGGTCCCTCTTTCGGGCAATGATGTCGATCTCGCCGAGCTTCGTTTTGTAGCGCATGGCAAGGATGCGATAGCCTTTCAGCATCAGGAAAACAGCGGCAATATATTCCGCGGCCGAGCCCCGGCGCAGCGCCTTTCTCCTGCGGAGCGTCGCTTCGCCGTCAGCCATTCGCCGCCTTCATATCGAGAAGCTTCTGGTAGAGCACCTTGCGTGGCAGGCCGGTCAAGCGGGCAGCCTCGGTCGCGGCCTTGGCCGTTTGTAGGGATTTCGCGAGATCGGTGAGAATCGCGTCGACATCGGCTTCGGTGGCGGGCTGCTCTTTCGGCGGGCCGATCACCAGCACGATCTCGCCCTTCACATTGTCATGCTCTTCATAGTGGACCGCAAGATCGGAAAGCGTACCGCGGCGGAACTCCTCGTAGGTCTTCGTCAGTTCGCGGCATACAGACGCCTGGCGCGCACCGCCAAGCACATCGGCCGCGGCAAGCAGCGTCGCACCGATGCGGTGGGGCGATTCAAAGAAGATCAGTGTCGCCGGTGCGTTTGCGAATTCCGCGAGACGGGCTCGGCGAGCCTTGTCCTTGGTCGGCAGGAAGCCCGCAAAGAGAAAGGCGTCGTTTGGCAGGCCTGAACCGACGAGGGCAGCAAGCGGCGCCGAAGCGCCGGGAATGGGGATAACGCGGTAACCTGCCTCGATCGCCTGCTGCGCTAGACGATAACCGGGATCAGATACAAGCGGCGTGCCGGCATCGGAAACAAGCGCCACCGACTTGCCCGCCTCGAGCGCCTGCAGGAGCCTCGGCCCTGCCTCATCGGCATTATGTTCATGATAAGCGAAAGGCCGGTTCTGGATGCCGTAGCGATCAAGCAGGACGCGGGTAACGCGTGTGTCCTCGCAGGCCAGGACGTCGGCACCGGCAAGCGTTTCCAGTGCCCGCAGCGTAATGTCGCCCAGATTGCCGATCGGCGTGGCAACGAGATAGAGGGCCGGTTCGAGCGGGCGTGCCGGCACCGCAATATTATGCAGGCGAAAGCCGCGCCGGGCGCCGGTTTCCGCTCTTACCTCTTCCGTCATGTCACTCGCTTTCGTCCCGCCAGCCTCTTGCCTTTATGGGCGAGCGGTGCTGCTTCGACAAGAGCCGCAATTTCTGTGAGCATTGCGCTGCAAAACGGCATTTGCGAGCCTGTGGACGGCCATGCCTCTTGCAATCGCTGGCAAAGTTCTGCCATTTTGCCCGTCCACTCCCCTCTCCCGAAGGGGAAACAGTGACGCGGCGCTTTTTGCGCCCGGGCAATAAAGGTCGAAAGCGGTAGCATCCCATGCGTATTACTATTGAGCGGTCAAACCTTTTGAAGTCGCTGAACCACGTCCACCGCGTGGTCGAACGCCGCAACACGATCCCGATCCTGTCCAACGTGCTGTTGAAAGCAGATGGTCAGAGCCTCGACATGAAGGCAACCGATCTCGATCTGGAAATTACCGAAGCCACACCTGCCAATGTCGAGCAGGCGGGTGCCACCACCGTTCCGGCCCATCTTCTTTACGACATCGTCCGCAAGCTTCCCGATGGCGCAGAAGTGCTGCTTGCCACCACCCAGGATGGCGGCTCGATGAACGTTCAGTCTGGCCGCTCGAAATTCTCGCTGCAGTGCCTGCCGGAATCCGACTTCCCCGACCTGACCGCCGGCACTTTCACGCATTCCTTCAAGCTGAAGGCAAGCGACCTGAAGATGCTGATCGACCGCACGCAGTTTGCGATCTCGACCGAAGAAACACGCTACTATCTGAACGGCATCTTTTTCCACACGATCGAGAGCGGCGGCGATCTGAAGCTGCGTGCTGTCGCCACCGACGGTCATCGCCTGGCGCGCGCCGATGTCGATGCGCCCTCGGGCTCTGAAGGCATGCCGGGCATCATCATTCCGCGCAAGACGGTCGGCGAACTGCAGAAGCTCGTCGACTCGCCTGATGCGGTCGTCACCGTGGAAGTTTCCGACGCCAAGATCCGCATCACTATCGGCGGCATCGTCATGACCTCGAAGCTCATCGACGGAACTTTCCCAGACTATCAGCGCGTTATTCCCACCAATAACGACAAGGAAATGCGCGTCGATTGCACGAGCTTCGCCCAGGCCGTCGATCGCGTTTCGACCATTTCCTCCGAGCGCGGGCGCGCCGTAAAGCTTGCCCTTTCCGACGGCCAGCTTCTGCTCACCGTCAACAATCCGGATTCCGGCAGTGCGACCGAAGAAGTCGCAGTCGGCTATGATACCGACCCGATGGAAATCGGCTTCAACGCCAAATATCTGCTCGATATCACCGCGCAGCTTTCCGGAGACGAGGCAATCTTCCTTCTGGCCGATGCGGGCTCGCCGACACTTGTGCGTGACACCGCAGGTGACGACGCTCTCTATGTGCTGATGCCGATGCGCGTTTAATCTCGCGTCGCTTTTGTCGTCGAAACTTTCCTGATCGCGACATCGCCTCTTGTTTTTGCTTCGTCCTCCTGCAATTAAGGGAGGGTTTAACGGCAGGCATGGGAGGACGGCATGGCACTGCGGCTCAAGGAACGGCTCGGCAGGAAGTTTGACGAGGAAATCCGCTTCTTCAAGGGCATGATGCAGGGGCCGAAAACTGTCGGCTCCATCGTTCCGACTTCCTCGATTACCGCCCGCAAGATGGCGAGTGTCGCAAATCCGCATTCGGACTTGCCAGTGCTCGAACTCGGGCCCGGCACGGGCGCCATCACCAAGGCGATCCTCGCGCATGGCATAAAGCCGGAAAAGCTTGTCGCCATCGAATATTCGACGGATTTCTACGAACATCTCGTACGCCTCTATCCAGGCGTGAACTTCATCAACGGCGATGCCTTCGATCTCGACCGGACGCTCGGCGTGTTCAAGGACCAGACGTTCGATTCTGTGATCTCAGGCATACCGCTTCTGAATTTTCCCATGCAGGCGCGCATCGCGCTCCTGGAAAGCCTGCTCGATCGCATGCCGGCGGGCCGGCCGGTAGTGCAGATCTCCTATGGCGCGGTCTCGCCGATCGTTGCCAATGCCGATCGCTACAGCATTCATCATTTTGATTTCATCGTGCGCAATATTCCTCCAGCTCAACTCTGGATCTATCGGCGCGGATAAATGTTTGGACTTTATATTACTCATCCCCAGGTCAAGATCGACCCTGAGGTTCCCGTTCCCAAGTGGGGGCTTTCCGACATTGGCGCAGAACGCGCCCGCAAGGCTGCTTCAAGCGACTGGGCGAAACGGCTGACCCGTATCGTCTCCAGCGACGAGACGAAAGCGATCGAGACGGCGGAAATCCTTGCAGCGGCGTCAGGCGTGAAAATCGAGATCGTGCATGGCATGCATGAGAACGACCGCTCCGCCACCGGTTTCCTGCCACCGGACAAGTTCGAAGAGGCCGCCAACTGGTTTTTCGCACACCCGGAAGAGAGCTTCAGGGGCTGGGAACGGGCCACTGATGCGCAGGCCCGCATCGTTTCTGCCGTCGAAACCATCCTATCCTCCCATGACCGGACAGCGCCGATCGCCTTCGTCGGCCATGGCGGCGTTGGAACGCTGCTCAAATGCCAACTGGCCGGAGCCCCCATTGCGCGTGATCGCGACCAGCCGGCCGGCGGCGGCAATCTCTATGCTTTCGGCCTTGCGGATCGGCGCTTATCATGCGACTGGACACCCATTGAAGACTGGCGGGGATGATTTGAGATGGACGCACGCGAGCGGTTGATCGTCGGACTGGATGTTCCAACGATTGGCGAAGCGGAAAGATTGGTTTCCACGCTCGGCGATGACGTTCTCTTCTACAAGATCGGCTACCAGCTCGTTTTTGCCGGCGGGCTGGAATTCGCCCGCGACCTTGCCGCTAGCGGCAAGAAGATCTTCCTCGACATGAAACTGCTGGACATCGACAATACGGTCGCATCCGGCGTCGAAAACATCGCCAAGATGGGCATGTCGATGCTGACGCTGCATGCCTATCCGAAAGCGATGAAGGCCGCAGTCGAGGCGGCAAGGGGCTCCGGTCTCTGCCTGCTCGGCGTGACCGTGCTGACTTCGATGGATGCCGAAGACCTCGTCGAGGCCGGGTATCAATATGATCCGCGGGCGCTGGTCGCGCGCCGCGCCGAACAGGCGCGTGCTGCGGGTATGGGCGGCATCGTCTGCTCCGCCGAAGAATCCGCTGCTGTCAGCGAGATCGTTGGACCTGATATGGCGATCGTTACGCCAGGCATTCGCCCAACAGGCGCCGAAAAGGGCGACCAGAAGCGGGTGATGACGCCTAGGGATGCACTGAAGGCCGGGTCCACGCATCTCGTCGTCGCGCGCCCGATCGTCAAGGCACCGGAGCCGCGGGAAGCTGCGCGTGCAATCCTCAATGAAATGGTCGCCGCGCTCTGGCCGGCGAACCGCTGAAACGGGAGACAGGAATGGCCAAGGGATACTGGATCGCCCGCGTCGATGTACGCGACCTCGAGCGCTACAAGGATTACGTCGCGACCGCAAAGCCGGCCTTCGAGAAATACGGCGCGAATTTCCTCGCCCGCGGCGGTGCAATTACCGAGCTTGAAGGCAAGGCGCGCGCCCGCAACGTGGTCATCGAATTTCCCACGATGCAACATGCCGTCGACTGCTATAATTCGCCCGAATACCAAGCTGCCGCAAAAATCCGCCATGAGGTGGCTGACGCGGAAATGGTCGTGGTCGAAGGCGTCTGAGCCAGTTTTGAACGGGTAAGAACTGTGGCGCGATGGCCCTTTTCGTCGCGTCGGTATTGGGCTAAGACGAAAACAATCACAGCATTCCAAAGCCTTTCGAGGAGCCTGCCATGACCCTTGCCAACCTTCCGCCGCTCGTCACCGTGTTCGGAGGGTCCGGCTTCATCGGCAGACATGTCGTGCGGGCGCTCGCCAAGCGCGGTTACCGCATACGCGTTGCGGTGCGCCGCCCCGATCTCGCAGGCTTCCTGCAGCCACTCGGTAATGTCGGTCAGATTTCTTTCGTCCAGGCCAACCTGCGCTACCGCAATTCGATCGACCGGGCCGTCGAAGGTGCCGACCATGTCATCAACTGCGTCGGCATCCTCCACGAGAGCGGCCGCAACACGTTCGATGCGGTGCAGGAATTCGGCGGTCGCGCCGTTGCCGAAGCTGCCCGCAACGCAGGTGCGACGCTCACCCACCTCTCGGCTATCGGTGCAAATTCCGGCTCCCAGTCCAGTTACGGCCGCACCAAGGGCCGCGCGGAAGCCGCCATCCTGTCGATCAAGCCGGACGCGGTGATCTTCCGCCCGTCTGTCGTCTTCGGTCCCGAGGACAGCTTCTTCAACAAGTTCGCCGACATGGCGCGCATGTTTCCTGTTCTGCCGCTCGTGGGCGGCGGCAAGACGAAATTCCAGCCCGTCTATGTTGAAGATGTTGCCGAGGCTGTTGCCCGCGCTGTCGACGGCAAGGTCGAAACTGGCAAGATTTATGAACTTGGCGGTCCTGAAGTGCTTACCTTCCGCGAATGTCTCGAGACCATGCTCAAGGTCACGGTCCGCAAGAACCCGCTCGTTTCCCTGCCGTTCGGCATCGCATCCATAATCGGCAGCATCGCCTCGCTGGTGCCTTTCATCGCGCCGCCGATCACGCCGGACCAGGTCAAGCTGCTGAAGCACGACAACGTCGTTTCAAAGGAAGCCGAAGCTGAAGGCCGCACGCTGAAGGGCCTTGGCATCAAGCCAACGATGGCGACTTCAGTGCTCGACTCCTATCTCGTGCATTACCGCCCGCACGGTCAATATACCGGCTCCGGCAAGGCTGCCTGATAATCGACAGACGGTCGTTCAAGCCGCTCGTGAACATTCACGGGCGGCGCTTTGTTTTTGTGCGATGCAAATCCGGCGCAAGCCTGACGCGTTATGAGGCGTTTCATAATGTGTGACGTTGCATAAAAGACGCATAGGAAATTTAGTGGAATTAACACCAAATTTAGCAGGAACATTTATTGCTATTTGCCATTCCACTGACTAAACACCCCCGCGCGTCTTCAGACAGACTCAAGCGCCTCGCAGGCGTGCGGCAATCACTGTGAAAGGCTATTTCTAATGGGTAAGTCAATCGCGCTTCTTTTTGCGTGTGCGGCACTGGTCATCCTCGCAGGCTCCTTCATTGCGCCGGGCTCCGTCGCAGCGGTGAAGGGCGGTTGCTCGCCGGCCTATGGCGTCGATCCCTGCTCGACGGCCTCCATCACCCACTAATAAAGAAGCCGGTCCTTTCGAACCGGCTTTTATTTTTGCCTTGATGCGAGCGACAAATGTTCGACCGCTCACTTTTTCAGCATATCAGCTGATCATGCCGGCCATCGCCATGCCGAGCAGGACGACACCCAAAATGATGCGATAGATCGCAAAGACCGTGAAGCGGTTGCTCCTGATATAGGCCAGCAACCATTTGACGGCGACGAAGGCGACGATCGTGGAGACGACGAAGGCGATGCCGAGCGCTGTCCAGTCTTCATTGGCCGCGCCGCCATCCTTGAAGGTCTTCAGCAGCGAGAAGGCGCTTGCGGCATACATGGTCGGAATGCCGACGAGAAACGCAAATTCGGTTGCCGCAGCGCGATTGGCCGTGCCGGCCAGCATGGCGACGAAGATCGTGGCGCCGGAGCGGGACGTGCCCGGGAAGACACCGGCGACGACCTGGGCGATACCGACCAGAATGGCAACAAGCCAGGTGATGTGGGAGCTCGGCGGGCGGCGGGCGGCGGCCCATTCGGCAAAGATCATCCAGATACCGCCGATGATCAGCGCCCAGGCAACCGGCGTTGCGGTCTCAGGCAGCTCGAAACCCATTTTCTTGACGAGAAGGCCGAGCACTGCCGTGATCAGAAAGGCGACAATCAGTTTAAAGGCATAATCGCGGTTTTGCGGATCGCGCCAGCCGAGCAGCAGATCAAGCAGACGACGCCAGTAGATAATCGTGACGGCGAGGATCGCTCCCGCCTGAATGACGATGTTGAATGTATCGCTGCGGGCACCAAGCCACTGTTCGGCAATGATCAGATGGCCGGTGCTCGAAATCGGCAGGAACTCTGTGATCCCTTCTATAATGCCCAGAATTATAGAGTTTATGTAGTCCATAAAGTGTCTCCGGTTTGGGGTTCGGTCGGACTGGAGTGGCGGTCAGGCTTATATTGCACTGCACAATCATCATTCGCCAGAGCGGGAGGCAAGAAAAGGCGAGCGGGGAGTTGCGATGATTCAGGCAGCCATGTTTTGTCCCTTGTCAGGCAGGTGAGCCCGATTCGCTTGTATTGGCGGGGGCAAGCTCCTATAGCTTCAACTAATGAGTCATGACTAGGGCGGTATAAGTGGCGAGCCCTTGAGCCCATGCACCACAATCAAAAGTCCGAGTATCGATGCCCACGCTTTATCATCATCCCATGTCGTCCGCATCCCGCTTCGTCAGGCTCATTCTGGCGGAATACGGCTATCAGGCGGAGCTGATCGAGGAACAGACCTGGGAGAAGCGCCGCGACTTCCTGGCGCTCAACCCGGCCGGCACGCTGCCTGTTTATGTCGACGACAGCATGCGGGCGCTCTGTGGCGCGACCGTCATTTCAGAATATCTCGACGAGACGCATGGCGTGCTGAAGCGCGACCGTCGGTTGCTCGCCGAAGATCCATTCCAGCGTGCGGAAATCCGCCGGCTGACGGAATGGTTCATGCAGAAGATGGAAAACGACGTCACCAAGCCGCTGGCGCGCGAGCGCGTCTATAAGCTTCAGATGACGGCCGACCAGGGCGGAGGCGCCCCGGATTCCAAGATATTGCGCACGGCGCGCGCAAATATCCGCCAGCACATGCGTTATCTCACCTGGCTTGCAGGCTCGCGCCAGTGGCTTGCCGGCGACCGGATGAGTTACGCCGATCTGGCCGCCGCAGCCTCGATTTCCATCCTCGATTATCTCGGGGAAATCGACTGGTCGGAATCGCCACTCGCCAAAGACTGGTACCAGCGGCTGAAATCGCGCCCCTCCTTCCGGCCGATGCTCACCGAGCGCGTGCGCGGACTGACGCCGGTTTCCCATTATGCCGATCTGGATTTCTGACGAGGGCTTTTGATGCCCGAAGCGAAAACCGACGATAACAGGGAGCAGAAGCGCCGCGACAATTTGACCGCCTTCCTGAAGGCGGAATCGGCTGCTCTTGGCTTCGATCTCTGCCGCATCACCCGTCCCGACGCGATCCCGGAGGCCAAGGAACGGCTTGGACAGTTCATCGATGCCAACAGGCATGGGACGATGGAATGGATAGCGGAAACGCGTGAGCGCCGCGGAGATCCGCGCACGCTCTGGAGCGATGTACGCTCGGTCGCCGTCTTCGGTCTGAATTATGGGCCTGACGAAGACCCGCGTGGCATCCTTGGCAAGGCGGAAAAGGCGGCAATTTCCGTTTATGCACGAAACCGCGACTATCACGATGTCATCAAGGGCCGGCTGAAAGAGATTGCGACCCGCTTCGCCGCCAGGGCAGGCGCGGATGTAAAAGTCTTCGTCGACACTGCACCCGTCATGGAAAAGCCGCTCGCGGCAGCCGCCGGTCTCGGCTGGCAGGGCAAACACACCAATCTCGTCAGCCGCGAACATGGCTCCTGGCTTTTCCTCGGTTCGATGTTCACGACGGCCGATCTCAATATGGATGCGCCAGAGACCGACCATTGCGGCTCCTGCCGTGCATGCCTCGACGCCTGCCCGACGGCTGCCTTTCCTGCCCCCTACCAGATCGACGCGCGCCGCTGCATCTCGTATCTGACGATCGAACATAAGGGGCCGATCGATCCCGAATTCCGGCCCCTGATCGGCAACCGCATCTATGGCTGCGACGATTGTCTTGCCGCGTGCCCCTGGAACAAGTTCGCAAACGAAGCGTCGGAAATGAAGCTGAAGGCAAGGGAGGATCTGAAGGAGCCTTCGATCGCCTTCCTCTTGTCGCTCGACGACCCAAGCTTCCGCACGTTCTTCAGCGGTTCGCCGGTCAAGCGCATCGGGCGTGACCGCTTCATTCGCAATTTGCTGATCGCCGCTGGCAATTCCGGCGAGCGGAGCCTGATCGAGCGATGTCGTGCGCTTGCCGCCGACACCTCGCCGGTCGTGCGTGGCATGGCGGTTTGGGCGCTGTCGCGGCTCATGGAGGCTGGCGAATTCAAAGCCTTTGCCGCACAAAAGGAAAATGAGTCGGACGATGACGTCCTCAACGAATGGCGATTGGCAGGGGTGAGCTGATGCATGTGATGATCTTTGGCTGCGGTTATTCTGGCACGGCTATCGCCAAGGCGTTCGGCGACAGCGGCATTCGCGTCTCCGGTACGACCCGTTCGGAAGAGAAAGCCGAAGAGTTGCGCAAGATCGGGATCGAAGCCTTTATCTTCAACGGAGAGGACTTGAGCGACGACCTGTGTGCGGCGATGGCCACCGTTACGCATCTCGTTCAGTCGATCGCTCCGCGCGATGCCGACCCGCTGCTTGCTTTACTTGGGAAGGACAGCACGGTGCTTCTGCCTGACCTGCAATGGATCGGCTATCTCTCCACGGTCGGCGTCTATGGTGACCACAAGGGTTCCTGGGTGACCGAGGAAACGCCGTGTATACCGGTCTCGGGCCGCTCCAAGGAACGTCTTGACGCCGAGGATGCCTGGCTTGCGCTCGGCCGTTCCCGCGAAACGCCGGCCGCCATATTGCGACTTTCCGGCATCTATGGACCGGGACGCAACGCCTTCGTCAATCTGGACCGCGGCACAGCGCGCCGCATCATCAAGAAGGACCAGGTGTTCAATCGTATCCGCGTGGAGGACATCGGCGCTTCCACACGGTTTCTGTCAGAACATGCGCTCGGCGGGATCTATAATGTCACCGACGACCAACCCGGTCCGCCGCAGGATGTCATAGTCGAGGCCGCCAGCCTGATGGGCGTCACGCCGCCGCCGGACCAGCCTTTCGAGACCGCCGAGATGACGCCGATGGCGCGTTCCTTCTATGGAGAGAACAAGCGCGTTTCCAATGCCAAGCTAAAGGCTGCAGGCTTCCGGTTTGCCTTCCCGAACTATCCGATGTCGCTCGCCCAGTTATGGCAAAATGACAGTTGGCGCGGCTGACGAACCCCTCTCATTCGGGTGATAGGGTTATAATCATAAAGAGTAGGAATTTCCTACTTTCTGATTTTTGCGAACTGAATTTCGCTCCGTATTATGGTTAACGGCCTCTAAATTTGCGCAAATGTGGCGACAAATATGGCACCCTGAGAAAAAATTTTTTGTGATTTCCAACGGCCATCAAATGTTTACCGTTTACGCGAAAAAATCGTTCGGATTTTAACTGATTTCATTAGGCTTTTTCCAAGAATTGCCAAAGCGGTGTCCTGCTACCGCAATGTTATCGGAATCACAAATATTACAGACTGTAATGTTCCGTGATCGTGTTCGGCACTTTTTCGCCACTTTTCCCCGGATTTAAGCCCCGCCGCCTGTGAAGGCGTAAGTTCAATAGTTGAGGGACAATCCGTTTTGAAGAAAATTTGCCGTTCTCTAATCACTACCGCAGCCATTGCAGCGTGCTCTTTCATCCTTCCGGCTGAAGGATTTGCTGCCAACGGATGTGGCGGTGCTTCGTGGTACGCACTTCGCTCCAAAACTGCTTCCGGGGAACGCATGAACCCGGCCGTCTACACTGCCGCACATCGCTCTCTGGCGTTCGGCACAAAGGTGAAGGTCACCAACCGCAATAACGGCCGCAGCGTCGTCGTTCGCATCAATGACCGTGGTCCGTTCATCCGCGGTCGCGTGCTCGATCTGTCGCGCGCTGCCGCACAGAATATCGGCATGGTCTCCTCGGGCACTGCGAAGGTCTGCTACGAAGTCATCAGCTGAGGCAAAGTCCTCCGCACAATCCCTGCGCCGGATGCGGCGCTTGCTCTTGCCGTCAATCGCGGGTACCACGCGGTTGAGACTTGTGAACAATCCGCCCAGCCGAACAGCTTCGCTGGGGGTTCTTTCTTGCGCGGATCGTTCACCAGCCAAGGCAACAGGAGAAGTTTGAATGCGTTTGGGCGGCCGCCTCGAAGGGGCGATCTCGGTTCTGGCTGATATCGATGCCCGTAAAAGGCCTGTCGCCGATGCGCTGAAGGATTGGGGCCTCGCTCACCGCTTTGCCGGCTCCGGCGACCGGGCGGCGATCGGCAACATTGTCTACGACGCGCTGCGCATGCGATTGTCCCATGCCTATCTGATGGACGATGACAGTGCCGTTGCCATTGCGCACGCCGTCATGTTCCGCCAGTGGGGTTTTACGTCGGAAACACTGGCTGCGGAACTTGCAGGCGACAAGTTCGCGCCGACGCCGCTTTCCGCAGAAGCGCTCGCAGCCTTTGCCAGCCGTTCTCTTTCCGATGCCTCCCCACATGTGCAGGGCGATATTCCGGAATGGGTACAGCCCTCCTTCGAACAGGCTTTCGGCGGCGCGTGGCTTTCCGAGGCGCAGGCACTTGCCGGGCGCCCGACCCTTGATCTGCGCGCCAATATCCTGAAGGCCACCCGTGAAAAGGCCTTCAAGGCGCTGGAACGCGCCGGCGCGAACGAGGCGAAGATCGCACGCTACGGCATCCGGATTCCCGCCGGCGAAGGCGCCTCACGTCTTCCTAACGTCACGGCCGAGCTTTCGTTCCAGAAGGGCTGGTTCGAGGTTCAGGACGAGGGATCGCAGATCGTCGCCGATCTCGTCCTGCCTGGGGATGGCGAGCAGGTGCTGGATTATTGCGCCGGCGGCGGCGGCAAGACGCTCGCCATGGCGGCCGCCATGCACAATAAGGGTCAGGTTCACGCCTATGACGCCGATCGCAAGCGGCTTGCGCCGATCATCGAGCGGCTGAAGCGCGCCGGCACGCGCAACGTCCAGGTCCATGACGATGCCAAAGGCTTGTCCAACCTGCGCAACCGCTGCGACAAGGTTCTGGTCGATGCCCCCTGCACCGGCACCGGCACATGGCGCCGCCGCCCGGACACGAAATGGCGGCTGACGGCAAAGAACCTCGACGAGCGCACCGCCCAGCAGCAGGACGCCCTGAAGCAGGCAAGCAGCTTCGTGCGCCCTGGTGGCGACCTCATCTACGTCACCTGTTCGGTGCTGCCGCAGGAGAACGAAGAGCAGGTGCGGCGCTTTGCTGCCGAGAATGGCGATTTCAAAATTGAAAGCGCGCTGCCGGCCTGGGACAGCCTGTTCGGCAAGGACAGCGCGCGCCCACGCTCTTCCGATGGCAAGACGATCACGCTGACGCCGGCGTCGACGGATACGGATGGCTTCTTCTTCTGCCGCCTGAGAAGGGACGGCTGAGAAGCGCTCTGCAGCGGAAATCGAAAACTCTGCGTGATCCGCGTTGATCACGAGACCCAGAGGTAGCAAGGCCGATCCGTCGTGCAGGTGATCCTAGAATTTGCGGTCAGATAGTCTTCAAACGACCAGTTAAATATAGTCATCCATCCTTAAAACCATTCCAAACTAGAGTGTTTGACACCAGTTTGCTTTTGCGCGAAGAGACGATTGCCGGATTCAGACGGAAATCCGTCACAGGAGAGGATTATGAAGCTCAACCGCACATTCCGCGCAGCCGCGCTGGCGATCGCCCCCGCCGCCCTGCTCGCCCTTCCCGCCTATGCGGCGCCCGATGCTGCTCAAGTCGTGAAACACTATGCCGAAGTCGCCCATGCCAAGTACGAGGACTCGCTGACGACTGCGAAGGCGCTCGACGCGGCCATCGATATATTCCTGAAGACGCCCAACGATGCGACGTTGAAGGCTGCCCGGGATGCCTGGATCAAGGCGCGCGTCCCCTATCAGCAGACGGAAGTCTACCGCTTCGGCAACCCTGTTGTCGATGACTGGGAAGGCAAGGTCAACGCATGGCCGCTGGATGAAGGCCTGATCGACTATGTCGATCCTTCTTACGGTACGGAAAGCGACGAGAACTCGCTCTATGTCGCTAATGTCATTGCCAACAAGACGATCAAGATCGATGGCAAGGATGTCGACGCCTCCAAGCTGACGCCGGAATTCCTCTCGGGCACGCTGGCCGAAGCCGGCGGTATCGAGGCCAATGTCGCGACCGGCTATCACGCCATCGAATTCCTGCTCTGGGGCCAGGATCTGCATGGAACGGGACCGGGTGCCGGCGAGCGCCCAGCAACCGACTATGACCTGAAGAATTGCACACATGGCAATTGCGACCGCCGCGCCGAGTACCTGAAGTCCGCCTCCACGCTGCTCGTTTCCGATCTGCAGGAAATGACCGACAACTGGGCGCCCGACGGTGAAGCCACCAAGCATGTCGAAGCTGATCCGAAGGCCGGTCTCGCCGCCATCCTGACAGGCATGGGTTCGCTCTCTTACGGTGAACTGGCCGGCGAGCGCATGAAGCTCGGCCTGCTGCTGCACGATCCGGAAGAAGAGCATGATTGCTTCTCCGACAATACTTACAACTCGCATCTGAACGACGCGATCGGCATCGCCGCCGCCTATACGGGCGAATATACCCGCGTCGACGGCACAAAGATGACCGGCCCTTCGCTGCACGACCTCGTTGCCGCCAAGGACAAGGCACTGGACGCCGAGATGACCGGCAAGCTCAATACGACGCTGGATGCCATGCACGCCATGGCCAAGCGCGGCGAGACAGTCGAGAAATACGACCAGATGATTGGCGAGGGCAACAAGGAAGGCAACGCCGTCGTCCAGGCTGCTATCGACGGTCTCATCGACCAGACGAAGTCGGTCCAGCGTGTTATTGCCGCACTTGACCTCGGCACCGTGGAGCTTGAAGGTTCCGACAGCCTGGATAATCCTAACGCTGTCTTCAAATAAGCAAAAAGGCGGGCCGTTCCGATAGCGGAACGGCCCGGACCCTTGAAATGTCGCATGACCCCGCCCGTCACCTTCTTGTCAGCGCAGCTTTCTGCGCCTTGCTTGCCGGGCTTCCCGTCGCCATCGCCGGCGCTTTCGATCTTCCCACCAGACGGATCGATCTTTCCGATGCAGACCTGAAGCGCGTCGCCGATATCACAAGGCCGACCAGCGATTTCAGCAAGGCGGAGCCTTACGAGGCCATGCAAGCGGGTGCGGCGACCTCCGTCGATCCGGTTACCGAAGACAGTTTCTCGCATATCTCGGCCAATATCCCCTTCGAGGAAGAGCAGAATTTCCGACTTGGCAATGCGCTCTTCCGTAAGCTTTGGGTTTCGGCGCCATCCTCGACGCAAGCTTCCGACGGACTCGGCCCGCTCTTCAACGCCCGTTCCTGTATGAGCTGCCACGCCAATGACGGTCGCGGCAAACCGCCGGAGGGTGGTCCAAGCGCTACCTCGATGGTCTTGCGTATTGCCCGTGCAGCGAAGACAGCGGAGGAAGAAAAAGCAATCGCCGGCGCCGATGTCGTCAACTTCCCCGATCCGGTTTATGGGCACCAGCTTCAGGACCTCGCGGTTCCGGGGCTTGCCGCCGAAGGCAAGGTTGCTGTCACCTATACCGAGGAGACTGTCACGCTTGCGGGCGGGGAGACGGTTAGCCTGCGCAAACCCGCCTATTCCGCCAAGGACCTCGCCTACGGCCCGCTCGATCCGGCAACAACGATCTCAGCGCGGGTCGCCCCGGCGATGATCGGCCTCGGCCTGATCCAGGCGATCCCCGAGGCGGATATTCTTGCCCATGCCGATCCTGATGATCTCGATCATGATGGTATCTCCGGCAAGGCGGCGATCGTACGCGACCACCGCAGCGGCAATATTGCACTGGGGCGCTTCGGCTGGAAGGCGCAGAATGCCAATATACGCGACCAGAGCGCTGACGCCTTTTCCACCGATATCGGCATTTCGACGCCGGACGCGCCAAATGCCTACGGCGACTGCACCGGCGCTGAGACAAAGTGCCTCGCCATGCCTGATGGCGTGCAGAAACGCCTCGGCGAGCAGGAAGCTCCTGGCCCGGTGCTCGACCTGGTGACCTTCTATTCCGAAAACCTCGCCGTGCCTGCCCGGCGCAAAGCAAGTTTCGCGGAAACCTTGCGCGGCAAGCAGCTGTTCTATGAATCGGGCTGCATTTCCTGCCACGTGCCGAAGTTCGTCACGCGCCGCGATACCGCCGAAAAGGCGCAATCCTTCCAGCTCATCTGGCCCTATTCCGATTTTCTGCTGCACGACATGGGCGACGGTCTTGCCGATGGGCAGCAGGTAGGACTTGCAAGCGGACGGGAATGGCGCACGCCACCGCTATGGGGTATAGGACTGACCCGGACTGTCAGCGGACACAGCTTCTTCCTGCATGACGGCCGCGCCAGAAATCTCACCGAAGCAATCCTCTGGCATGGCGGCGAAGCGGAAAAAGCCCGTAGCGCATTCTCCTCTCTATCAAAAGGCGATAGAGAGGCCCTGATTACATTCCTGGAGTCACTTTAATGCGCCCCTGGCACACCCTCCTCTGCCTCGCCGTGACCGGCCTTGCCACATCGGCTGCCGCCCAGAGCGCGGCGACGCCCGCTGCGGGACTGAACGAGGATGCCGTGCCGTCGGTCATGCAGCGCGCCGTCGATGAGGTCATCCGCCCAGGCTATCGTAACATGCAGCAATCGTCCGCGCGCCTGACGACCGCCATGAACGATCTCTGCGCCTCCGGTACACAGCAGACGCTCGACCGCGCCAAATCGGCATTCGACGATACGATCCGCTACTGGTCGACGATCGAGATCGTCCAGACCGGCCCTGTCATCCAGGACAATCTCTTCGAGCACATCCTCTTCTATCCCGACCGCAAGGGTGTCGGCCTGAAGCAGGTGCAGGCGCTGATCGCCAAGGCCGATCCGAAGGACGCGACAGTCGACGCCATCGCCGGCAAGAGTGTTGCTCTGCAGGGTCTGACCGCACTCGAATACGTGCTCTACGGCAACGGGTCCGAGGACCTGATCAAGCAGAAGGGCGGTTTCCGCTGCCTGTATGGCCAGGCGGTTGCCGGCAATATCCAGCGTGAAGCCGGCGAAGTGGTCGCCGCCTGGGAAAAGCCTGACGGTGTGCAGGCGGGCTGGAAACATCCTGGCCCGCAGAGCGACGATTTCATGGATAACAAGGAGGCCGTGACCGCCCTCCTCGGCATCCTCGTCCACGGCGCGGAGAATGTCCGCGACCAGCGACTGGAGCAATTCTACAAGGGCAAGGATACGCCCGCCCGTCCGCGCATGGCGATCTATTGGCGTTCCAAGAATACCTGGAAATCGATGGCCGCCAATCTTGAGGGCATTCGTACCCTCTGGCAGAAGGCCGGCATGGCCGACCTGCTGCCGCCCGAAAAGAAGGCGGTTGCCGATTCAATCGACACCAAGTTGAAGACGATCATCGACAACGTCTCGAAGCTGAACCCGGATATCGAAGTCGCGGTCAGCGATGCGGAGAGGGGCAAGCTCGATACGCTGCTTAGCGAAAGCCGCGATCTCATCACCACGATCAGCGATCAGTATGGAGCGGCAATCGGTCTTTCGGCCGGCTTCTCCTTCTCGGACGGAGACTGACCGATGTGGCGCAGCGCCGCCATCGACCGCCGTGGCTTCGTCCAGGCCGCCGGTATCAGCTTTCTGGCTGCGCTGAAACCTGAAGCGCTGCTGGCTCTCACGCGCGCCGATGCTGTCTACGCATCCGGTATCCGCGCTGCCAACGGCTCCTTTGCGGTCGCGACGGTCACCGAACGCGGGGAGATTGTCGATCAGGTGGCGCTGCCCGCCCGCGCCCATGGCTTGGCCCATAGCGTTGCCACCGGCCACACCGTCGCCTTCGCCCGCAGGCCGGGTACCTTCGCGATGATCTTCGCCCCCCGGAACAGGGACGAACCGATCGTCATCACCTCACCGGAGGGCCGCCATTTCTACGGCCACGGTGCGTTTTCGCCGGATGGGCGGTTGCTCTATGCCAGCGAGAACGACTTCGACAACAACAGGGGCATGATCGGCCTCTACGATGCGACGAACCGTTTCGCCCGTATCGGCGAATACGAAACCTATGGCGTCGGCCCGCATGACATGACGGTTTCGGATGACGGCCGCATGCTTGTTGTCGCCAATGGCGGTATCGAGACCCACCCGGATTTCGGCCGCACCAAGCTCAATCTCGGCAACATGCAGCCGTCGCTGGCGCTCATCGATGCGGCGACCGGCACGCTGATCGAAAAGCATACGCTACCGCCGCAATGGTCGTCGGTCTCGACACGCCATGTCGATCTCGAGGCCAACGGTCGCATCTGGTTCGCCTGCCAGTATGAGGGTCATAGGAAGGACCTGCCGCCACTCGTTGGACATTTCGCCAAGGGTGAGGATCTTGTTTTCATTGATTTGCCAGAGGAAACGACCCGGCGGCTTGCCAATTATGTCGGGGCGATCGCAGTCAATCGAAAGGAAGGTCTGGTCGGCGTCACCTCGCCGGTCGGCGGCGCATCTGTCACCATCGATGCGAAAACCGGCAATGTGTTGCGCGAGGACAGCGTTCGCGATGCCGCGGGAATCGCGCCTGCTCCCGGCGGTTTTGCCGTTTCCTCCTATGATGGCGATTTCCTGTCGGCTCATAGCGATGTCGCCTGGGATCAGCATATCGTGCGGATCACTCAGCCGGCACTCATGCGGTAGTCTTTCCATTCCTTTTCAGTGACTTCGGCGGCTGCCCGCGCCGCCTCATACAGCCAGTCCTCACCGCGGGAATGCAGGTCATTGCGAATAGCCGCAGCACTTGCCGCGTCATCCGAATGGCAGTTGGCGATCTCGAATCCCATCAGTTCCAGCATGGCGCCATCCAAGAGCGTCTTCGCATCGCTCTCGATCTCGATCTTGCGGCTGTTCGGCGAAAGCCGGCGGACAAGAATTCGGCCCGACACAGCGAAATGAGGATCTGGGCTGCGCATGCGCCCGGCGGCGATGACGCCTGTTCTGATGACGTGATCTCCCGATCTTGCCAGCGACCATGCCGAGGGCACGAGCGCCTTGGCTTCACGCAGCACAGGCCCACCACGCCATTCCTTCACATAGGCGACGAAACGTGGCCGCCCGAGGCTGCCCGTTCCCTTCTTCTTCACGGGTAAGGGCGTAGAACTTCCTGCGCCCCTCGGCAAAGCATTCCTCAGTGCATCAACAAAACGGCCGGGGGCTGGCTTTTCGCCGGGCTTGTGCTTGTCCCATTTCTTCCAGAATTCCTTCCGCTCATCCTCCGAAAGCAGCAGCTTGTCGCGCAGCCAGGGATGATCGCGCTCCAGCACGATCGGGCTCGCATGTTCAAGTCCGCGCACATATCCAGCGAGAATGAGCTCGGCGATCGCCCTGCCGGAAATCCCGGCATCCGGCTGAGCCAGAATGGCACTTGCGACCAGCCGGACAAGATCCAGACCATAGGGCATGATCGCCGCGTCGTCGAAATCATTGGCGCCCCAGACCAGCCGCCCCTCGATATCACGCCAGGTCCCGAAATTCTCGAGGTGCGTATCGCCGATCGACAACACTTGCGGCATGCCGGCAAGCTCCGGCCTCACGGCGTAGATAATTTCCGCCCAGCGCCAGTAGGTAGCGCGCAGGAAGGAGAATGCCTCTTCGCGCATCTTCCTGTGTTTCTCGTCGATACCCTCCTGTACGAGCTCGCCCTGCAGCTCGTGTGCCAGCCACGCCTCGTAATCACTCATAGATTGAGAAAATGTCTTCATCGGCTCGCCCTCAGGTTTGCATAATCATAAACCTGGGGCGCCTTATTCAGAAGCGGTTTTGAGGCAATCTAAGGCGGGCGCGACGAGACCAAAATCCAGACATCGCAAAGGCGGCTTGCGATGGCCGCCGCTGTTGCCCAGAGCGACGCCGTATCACGCTGTGATCAAGTCTGATGTGGCAGTGGCGAATGAAGTGCTGCAAGCCGTTGGCGAAACATCGGCGCGGCGACAGGACGGGAACGACCCATCTCGAATAGATTGTTCGAGATGGACGCATTTGGAGTGGCAGCGGAAGACAAAAACGCCGTGAGCCGGATTGCAACCTTGTCGAATCCGGCGGGCCATGCCACTTTCGCGGTCGCGAGAGGGCTGCGATGAACGATACCGACAGAGGCGATTTCCGGGAGCGGATCCGCCAGAGTTTTGCACGACAGGCCGCCATGCACACCATCGGCGCGGAGTTGACGCGTATCGAGCACGGCATGGTGGAAATCGAGCTTCCTTTCGACGTCAAACTGACACAGCAGCACGGCATTTTGCACGCAGGCGTCATTTCCGCAGCGCTCGATTCGGCCTGCGGTTTTGCAGCTTACAGCGTCATCGATGCCGAAGCCTCGATCCTCACGATCGAGTTCAAGGTCAACCTCATGTCGCCGGGGCGCGGCGAACGCTTCCTCTTCAGGGGCGAGATCACCAAGCCCGGCTCCAACATCATCGTCGCCGACGGGCGAGGTTATGCGATCAGCGATGGGCCGGCCAAGCTCATCGCGTCCATGACCGGGACGATGATGGTCATTCGCGGAAGAGAGGGAATTACGGGATGAAATTCGAACTGAAGTCGGTTGCAGGCAAGTCCATCCTGTTTGTCATGGCCGCGGAGGCCGAATATGGCCCGTTCCTGCGCTCGCGCATCGAACCGCTGATGACTGGCGTCGGGCCGGTCGAGGCAGCAATCGCGATCACCAAGTCACTCTCCCGTCTCGATGCTTCGGACGATCTGCCTGATCTGGTGGTTTCGCTCGGCTCGGCCGGTTCGGCGCGCCTGCAGCAGACCGAAGTCTATCAGGTGACCTCCGTTTCCTATCGCGACATGGATGCCTCGCCGCTCGGCTTCGAAAAGGGCAAGACCCCCTTCCTCGACCTGCCTGCGGACCTCGACCTGCCGCTGCGCATTCCCGGCATTCCCGAAGCCACGCTTTCGACCGGTGGCAACGTTGTTTCCGGTGCCGCCTATGCCAATATAGCTGCCGACATGGTCGACATGGAGACCTATGCGGTGCTGCGCGCCTGCCAGGGCTACAAGCTGCCGCTGATCGGCCTTCGCGGTATTTCCGACGGCGCGGTCGAGCTGCAGCATATTTCCGGCTGGACGGAATATCTGCATATCGTCGACCGCAAGCTTTCCTATGCCGTGGACAGCCTTTTCACTGCCCTGGAGGACGGCGTTTTCTGGTTCTAGAGCGTGTCGCGCAATAGTGTGCAGCGGCTTTGCGATAACAACATGCGAAGACAAAAGCTTGAGGAGCGGCAGCGAATATGAAAGATCGCGACACGCTTCAAGCGCTGAAAACAGGGACAATCGGGACAATAAAACCCTGACACGGCCGAATTCCCGCATTGCAAGAAGAGGCGCTTTTCATTAAAGGCTCGCCATGACCCAGACAGCACATCCCGACAGCGTTCTCATCGTCGATTTCGGCAGCCAGGTGACCCAGCTCATCGCACGTCGCGTGCGTGAAGCCGGCGTCTATTGCGAGATCGTTCCTTTCCAGTCCGCGGAGGAAGGCTTCAAGCGCCTCCAGCCGAAAGCCGTCATTCTGTCCGGCAGCCCGGCCTCGACGGTCGATGAGGGATCGCCGAGGGCGCCGCAGATCATATTTGACAGTGGTCTTCCGGTGTTCGGCATCTGCTACGGACAGCAGACGATGTGCATGCAGCTCGGTGGTTTGGTGGAAAGCGGCCATCACCGCGAATTCGGCCGTGCCTTCCTCGAAGTCGATGAGGACTGCGTGCTTTTCGAGGGCCTCTGGTCCAAGGGCTCGCGCCACCAGGTCTGGATGAGCCATGGCGACCGCGTCACCAAGCTGCCCGAGGGCTTTGAAGTCGTCGCGACGTCGTCCAACGCGCCCTATGCTTTCATCGCCGACGAAAAGCGCAAATATTACGGCGTGCAGTTCCATCCTGAGGTCGTGCATACGCCCGACGGCGCCAAGCTGATTGCGAATTTCATCCATAACATCGCCGGCATCAAGGGCGACTGGACCATGTCGGCCTATCGCCAGAAGGCGGTCGAGGACATTCGCAAGCAGGTGGGTGACAAGCGCGTCATCTGTGCGCTTTCCGGTGGTGTCGACTCCTCCGTCGCAGCGCTGCTGATCCACGAGGCCGTTGGTGATCAGCTGACCTGCATCCTCGTCGACCACGGCCTGATGCGCAAGGACGAGGCGGCTGGCGTCGTCGCCATGTTCCGCGAGCACTACAATCTGCACCTGATCCATGTCGACGCTTCCGATCGCTTCATCGGCGAGCTGGAAGGCGTTTCCGACCCGGAAACCAAGCGCAAGATCATCGGCCGCCTGTTCATCGAGACCTTCGAGGACGAGGCCAAGAAGCTCGGCGGCGCCGATTTCCTCGGCCAGGGCACGCTCTATCCCGATGTAATCGAGTCCGTCTCCTTCACCGGCGGCCCGTCGGTCACCATCAAGTCGCACCACAATGTCGGCGGCCTGCCGGAGCGCATGAAGATGCAGCTCGTCGAGCCGCTGCGCGAACTCTTCAAGGATGAGGTTCGCGCCCTCGGCAAGGAACTCGGCCTGCCCGACAGCTTTATCGGGCGACACCCCTTCCCCGGTCCGGGCCTCGCTATCCGCTGCCCCGGCGGCATTACCCGCGAAAAGCTCGACATCCTGCGGGAAGCCGATGCGATCTATCTCGACGAGATCCGCAAGGCCGGCCTCTATGACGCGATCTGGCAGGCTTTCGCCGTGCTGCTGCCCGTCCAGACTGTTGGGGTCATGGGCGACGGCCGCACCTATGAATTCGTCTGCGCGCTGCGCGCCGTCACCTCGGTCGACGGCATGACGGCGGATTTCTACCACTACGACATGGAATTCCTCGGCCGCGCAGCCACCCGCATCATCAACGAAGTCCGCGGCATCAACCGTGTCGTCTACGACGTGACCAGCAAGCCGCCTGGCACGATCGAGTGGGAATGAAGATCCCGGGAACCCGACACGGGTTCCCGTTTTGCCTCTGCTCCAGAGGAGCGTGAATGATAGGCAAAACAGCTGAACAGCGGGTGTTTCAGCATCTAGATCCTGCCAGAGCTAGAGTACTCAATTCTACTTATGAAAAACCGCTGCCGGTTTTATAGGGCTGCGTGCTGACCATCTCAGGCGTGGCTATCCTGAGGCCCCACCCTCATTGATTACCCCAAAAAAAATCAACCTCGGACAGCATGATGAGACAGCGCCACGCAAGGTTGCTGTTTGACCTTTTCGTCTCATCACTGTGAAAGCTGCTGTTCATAAAATCCGAGACGCACCTCTCCCAGGGATGATGCCGCCAACTCATCAACCCGAGGTATCGATGCCAATACTTACTTTTGCGAATACGAAAGGAGGCGCCGGCAAAACGACGGTCGCTCTCGTTCTCGCCACAGAACTGGCTCGCCGTGGCCATCGCGTTTCCGTTCTGGATGCCGATCCCCAGCAATGGGCCACACGCTGGCATCGCCTGACTGGTGACGCAGCGGAATTCGCTGTCGTCCCCGGTGTCACCGAAAATACGATCGAACAGCAGGTCAAGGACCTGAAAAAGCGTGGCGGCTACATCATCGTCGATCTGCCGGCCGGTCTGAGCCCGGCTATGGCGAAAGCCATCGGCTTTTCCGACCATGTGCTGGTTCCGGTCCAGGGATGCGCAATGGATGCCGTCGGCGGTGCGCAGGTGCTTGAGATCATGAAGCAGCTTGCTGCCCAGCATGATATCCGCATCCCGCATTCGGTCGTGCTGACGCGCATCAGCTCGATCATCACCACTCGCGCGCTGCTCGCGGTCAAGGGCCTACTCGCAAAGCAGCAGGTCAATATCGTCGACACGGCACTGATCGAGCGTGCCGCCTATCGCGACATGTTCGTTTCCGGTGGCAGCCTCTATACGATGGATCCTGCCCGCGTCAGCAATCTCGATAAGGCGCAAGACAATGCCCGTATGCTGGCAGACGATGTCCTTCGTCTCGCACCGCCGAAGGCAGCCCGCGCAAAGTCCGCCAGGAAGATGGCCGAGGTCGTCAAGAACGCTGCCTAATCCATGCCTCAAGGCTTGATTGATCCCAGCAGACGGCTGCCGCAAAGGTGGCCGTTTCTGTTTTGAGTATCCTCGCAGTAACGTATGTTCATGTTTTGTTCTTGACCGGAACGCCAATCCCAGTATGCTCCTCCTCGTAAAAACAAGGAGGCGGGCGATGTAGTCCGTAGTTCAAATGCCTCTTTCCACTCGATCCGAATAGCGCTGGCCCCCGGAAGAAATCCAATCTCGTCGGGAAATTTCACGACAGGATTTTCTTCGCACTTCGTCCAACTATCGAAGCGGCATCCGAGGCGCTGGATATCGCGCAAGTGTATCGCAATAGACATTCTCTGACCGTGCCCTCGCGGCCCAACGCACTGCTTCATGTCACGCTGAACGGCATCGGCGCCTACCGTCGGCTGCCGGATGATATCGTGTTCAGCGCTGAACAAGTCGCCGCGACAGTGCGCGTCCAACCGTTCGAAATTGTTCTCGACGAAGCCATGAGCTTCACGCATCCGGGCCAACCGCAAGCCTTCGTCATCTGCGGCAGGCAAGAAAACGAAGGCCTGCTGGATCTTCGCAACCAAATCCAGGAAGGTCTCTACGAGGCCGGACTACCCTATAATGTCGGCGGACATCTGACGCCGCACATGACGATGCTCTATGATCGCAAGACCGTTCTGCCCGAAAAGCTCGACCGACCCGTGCGCTGGATGGTACAGGAATTCCTGCTGATCCATAGCATCTACGGGAAGAGCGAGCATCGCGTCGTCAACCGATGGCCCCTGATCGGCTGAGCTGCGCTTGCACCGCGGGTGGGGATTCTTGTAAAACTCCCCACTCAATATGCACATGCGGAGCAAGACAGTGGACGTTTCAGAGATCATCCTCCCCGGCGATACACCAGGTATCGAATGGCGCTTGCCAGTCATGCGCTTCAATGGAAAGGATCCTGCAGCACCCAAGGTCTATATCCAGGCTGCCTTGCACGCCAACGAACTGCCGGGCACGGCGCTCGTGCATTTTCTCTGCGGCAAGCTGCGCCAGGCTGAAAGCGAGGGGCGGATCGCGGGCGACATTACGCTCGTGCCGCAGGCAAACCCCGTTGGAGCGGCACAATCGCATTTTGGTGAATTGCAGGGTCGCTTCGATCTGGGATCACGAACCAATTTCAATCGTGATTTTCCGCTGATCTCGATCCGTGATCGGGCAGAGCTGCTTGACGGATCCGATAATTACCCGGCTATAGATCGATTGAAACGAGAGCTGATATATATGGCGCTCGGGGCCGATCTGGTGCTCGACCTGCATTGCGATGATGAATCGCTGCAATATGCCTACATCGACGAAGCCTTCTGGCCGGAGGCTGCTGACCTTGCCGATGCGCTCCACATGGAAGCGGTGCTGCTTTCAGATGGCGAGAGTTCCGCCTTCGAAGAGGCGGTCGGTTTTGCGTGGAAGTATGAGGTGCCGGGCGAGCGTAAGGCCAAGCTTCCCGGCAAACTTTCGGTGACTGCGGAACTGCGCGGCCGCCGTGACGTCTATCCCGATATGGCCGAGAAAGACGCCGAGGGGCTGCTGCGCTTCCTGATCGGGCGCGGTGTGGTCAGCGGCAAAATTGCCGGAGACAAGACCTTCTCCGGACCAGCCGTGCCGCTAGACAATGTCGAGATCCTGCGTGCGCCGCAGGGTGGTACCGTGCTCTTCCACCGCAACGTCGGCGAGCATGTCTCGGAAGGAGAGCTTCTGGCGACGATCGTCACCCGGCCCGGCTTTGCCGAAGGGGATATCGATATCCGGGCGCCACAGGATGGGCTGTTTCTCACACGGACATCTGATCGCCTTGTGCGCCGGCGCGGCGACCTGATGAAGATCGCCGCCGACAAGCCAAGCAGGGCGACGCGAAAGGCCGGTACACTGGAAGACTGACCGGCGTTCTTTTCAACACGCGAATGTAAAGCTCGCGCAACTGTCACACAGGCTTCAAGAAAATCCGCCAAGCCGTTGCAGACATGTTGCGAAGGAGCTTTCATGCCGCATTACGACATTGCGATCGTCGGCGCGGGAATTGTCGGGCTGGCGCATGCGCTGGCGGCGGCAAAGCGCGGCAAACGGGTCGTCGTTGTTGACCGCGACGCCCAGGCAAATGGCGCCTCGGTGCGCAATTTCGGCTTTGTGACGGTGACCGGCCAGCAGGCAGGCGACTGCTGGAACAAGGCACGCCAGGCCCGCGATATCTGGGCCGAGATCGTCGATGACGCCGGCATCGACGTGCTGCAGCGCGGGCTGCTCCTTGCTGCTAGGCTCGACGAATCCGAAGCCGTCATCGATGCCTTCCTGCGCACTGAGATGGGCGAAGGCTGCGAAAGGCTGACGCTCGACGAAGGACGCCGGCTTGTGCCGGCGCTGCGACCGGAAGCGGGGCGCTTCACACTCTATAGCCCGCATGAACTTCGTGTCGAATCCCGCACAGCCATTCCGCTGCTCGCCCGCTATCTCGAAGTTAAATATGGCATCGAGTTCCGCCGCTCCACAGCAGTGAATGCCGTCGAACCGCCGCGGATAGAGACGTCAACCGGTCTGATCGAGGCGGAGACCGTGGTTGTTTGCCCAGGCGACGATTTCAAGAGCCTGTTTGCGGACCGCATTGCTGCCTATAACGTCACACGCTGCAAGCTGCAGATGATGCGTGTCGTGCCGGCCCAGCGGGTTTCGCTCAGCACTGCGGTCATGTCCGATCTTGGCCTCGGACGTTATCTCGGCTATGCCGAATTGCCTGAAGCGACGGCCCTGAAGGCGCGGCTTGACCGCGAATTCAAGCCAGAGCGGGAAAACGGCATCCACCTGATCGTCACGCAGTCGGAAGACGGATCGCTAATCGTCGGCGACAGCCATCATTACTCCGAAACGCCCGATCCCTTTGGACTGGAGCGGGTCGACCGGCTGACCCTCGACGAAATGGATGCCGTGCTCAACCTGCCGGGTCGCTTCATTACCGAGCGCTGGATCGGCACCTATGCCTCCGCTCCAGACCGCTGGCGGCTTACCGACAGGCCTTCCGATGCGCTGCGCATTGTCGTGGTTACGGCAGGCTGCGGTGCTTCGACCGCCTTCGGCATCGGCGAAGAAACCATCGACGATCTCTACGGGAGCGCAGCATGACACAATTCAAGGCAGTGGTCTTCGACTGGGCCGGCACGGTTATCGATTTCGGATCCTTCGCACCGATGGGCGCCTTCGTGGAAACCTTCGGCAAGTTCGGCGTCGAGGTGACGATCGCCGACGCGCGCAAGCCGATGGGGCTCCCGAAGCGCGCGCATATCGCCGCGATGCTGGCCGAGCCGCATATCGCCGCCCGCTGGCAGGCGGCCCAAGGCACGCTTCCGGACGAGGCGGCCATCGACCGTGTTTACGAACTCTTCGTGCCGCTGAATGAAGCTGTCGTGACCGATTATTGCGCGCTGGTGCCTGGCGCGATCAAGACGATCGAATATCTGCGCGAGCGGCAGATGAAGATCGGCTCGACCACAGGCTATACACGCTCGATCATGGAGCGCGTGCTGCCGCTTGCCGCCGAACAAGGTTATGCGCCCGACAATCTGATCTGTGCCGATGATCTGCCGCTTGGCCGGCCGACGCCGATCGGCATGTATAAATGCTTCCTCGACCTGATGGTCTATCCGGCCTCTGCCGTGCTGAAGGTCGATGATACCGAACCCGGCATTGCCGAGGGTGCTGCCGCAGGCTGCGTCACCGTTGGCGTGACGCTCTCGGGCAACGAGGCGGGGCTGACATCTGAAGAGCTGGATGCGCTTTCGCCAGAGGCGCGAGCCGTGTTGCACAAGCGGATCGGCGAGAAGCTGATTGCTGCCGGTGCCGACTACGTTATCGAAACGGTGGCGGACCTGCCTGCCCTTATCGAAGAGCTTGAGGGATAAAGGGCCGACGGCGTTTGCAGCGCTGATACAGCGTGGTATCTCCCTCCAAAAACAGGGAGATCGAACCGGCATGGCCGTCACCATCTACGGTATCAAGAACTGCGACACGATGAAGAAGGCCCGCAACTGGCTGGACGATCATAAGGTCGCCTACGACTTTCACGACTACAAAGCCGTCGGCATCGACCAAGCGCATCTGGAACGCTGGATCGATGAGGCGGGCTGGGAGACGGTGCTGAACCGCGCCGGTACGACATTCCGCAACCTGCCTGACGCCGCGCGCGAAAATCTCGACCGCGATAAAGCCATCGCGCTGATGCTCGACCAGCCGTCGATGATCAAGCGGCCAGTACTGGAAACTGGCGGCAAGCTGCTGATCGGCTTCAAGCCGGATATCTACGCGCAGGCGTTCAAGGGCTGAGCCATGTCCAAGACCACTCGCGCCACTCAGGTCCTCACACAAGCCGGCGTCGCCTTCACGGTTCACACCTATGACTATGATCCGAACGCCGAGCGCGTGGGGATGCAGGCAGCCGAAGCGCTCGGCGAGGAGCCGCATCGCGTGTTGAAGACGCTGATGGCGGAGGTGGACGGGAAGCCGGTCTGCGTGGTCGTGCCTTCCGACCGCGAGGTCAGCATGAAGAAGCTCGCGAGCGCCTTTCATGGCAAATCGGCCAACATGATGAAACCGGCCGATGCGGAGCGGCTAACGGGATACCATGTCGGCGGCATCAGCCCGTTCGGGCAGAAGAAGATCGTATCGACGGCGATCGAGGAAACCGCTCTTGCCGAACCGCTCGTCTATATCAATGGCGGGCAACGCGGGCTGCAGGTGCGGCTCGATCCGAAAGAGGCGTTGAAGGCACTGAAGGCCGCCGCCGCACCGCTGATCGCCTGATCAGAGAAAGCGGTCCAGCAGGCCGGCGATCGTCCTCGCCTCGCCTTCTGAAAGCTTGCCGCCGATATGAGTTTCGATTGCTTTGCCATAGACGGTCCACATGCGCTCCCGAAGCTGCCGGCCGGCATCAGTGATCACAACCCAGCGGCCGCGACCATCTTGTGCGAAGACCTCGCGACCGACGAGGCCCTCCTTTTCCAGCCGATCGATCAAACGGGAAAGATTGTACTGCGCCAGCAGTGTCCGCTCCTCGAGCTCATAGGGGCGCAGCCTGCCCGATTGCGAGCGCGCCAATTCCCAAAGCACGTCATACCAGGCAAGCGGTGGCATGCCGGCTGTCTTCAAATCGGCTTCGATCAAGCCCAGCAGCCGCTCGCGGGCGCGCATGAGGCGTGTCCAGGCAGAGACGACGGCTTCGTTCGGCTTCGGCATATTCTCAGACATGAATGCAAATACATCTATCTTGAAACTCAAGACAAGCGATATTAGATGCATCTGCATGCATATGAAGCCAACGATCCCTTGCAAACCTCCAGGAGACTTTCATGAGCAAGCTTACCCTCATCAGCCATCATCTTTGCCCCTATGTGCAACGCGCCGCGATCGCGCTCCTCGAAAAGGGCGTACCATTCGAGCGGATAAATATCGATCTTGCCGACAAACCGGATTGGTTCCTGAAAATCTCACCCCTCGGCAAGGTGCCCTTGCTCCGGATTCAAGAGGACGACGGTCGCGAAGAGGTGTTATTCGAAAGCAGCGTGATCTGCGAATATCTGGAGGAAACACAGACAGGTACGGCGCTGCATCCCGCCGATGCGCTGACCCGCGCCCGCCATCGCGGATGGATGGAGTTCGGCTCATCCGTGCTTTCCGATCTCTGGGGCTATGAGACGGCGCAGGATGGGGCGCAGCTGGAGGCCAAGCATAAGGCGCTTGTTACCAAATTCGTGACGATCGAGGGTACGCTGGCGGACGGACCCTATTTCGCCGGGACGAGCTTCAGCCTCGTCGACGCGGTCTTTGGGCCGATCTTTCGCTACTTCGACCTGTTCGATACGCTCGGCGACAGCCCCATCTTCGATGGTCTCGAGCGGGTCCAGCGCTGGCGCAAGGCGCTGGCCGAGCGGCCAAGCGTCAGGAACGCCGTCGGTGAAGACTATCAGCAGCGGCTGATGGAATTCCTCGAGAAGCACAATTCGGTCCTACTCCGGCTGCCCGCCGCCGCTTGACGCGTGCGCACCAGCGGCCGGACATGCTCCGGCCGCGCTCAAATTGGAGGTGGCACGCTTCATTTTCGCCGTAAAGGGGTCTAAGTCTTTCACCTCCCGTCGCAGATATCAGAAGGCAGGTTGACCCATGACGTTTATGCCCCAGAGCCACAGCTCCGTCGATCCCGGCAAACTCGAGAAACTTGCAGAAGTCGCCATCAAGGTGGGCCTGCAGCTTCAGCAGGGGCAGGATCTCGTCATTACCGCGCCGGTCGTGGCGCTACCGCTGGTGCGACTGATCACCAAGCACGCCTATCTCTCGGGCGCCGGCCTGGTTTCGACCTTCTATTCCGACGAGGAAACGACGCTGGCCCGCTACCAGTATGCCAGCGACGAAAGCTTCGACCGGGCTTCCGGCTGGCTTTATGACGGCATGGCGAGAGCCTACGAAAAGGGTGCTGCCCGCCTCGCGATTGCCGGCGACAACCCGATGTTGCTGGCGGAGCAGGATCCGAGCAAGGTCGGCCGCGCCAACCGCGCCAATTCCACGGCCTATAAGCCGGCGCTGGAGAAGATTTCCAACTTCGACATCAACTGGAACATCGTTTCCTACCCCAATCCTTCCTGGGCGAAGGTCGTCTTCCCGGACGATCCGGAAGCAATCGCCATTGCCAAACTCGCCAAGGCGATCTTTGCCGCATCGCGTGTCGATGTGCCCGATCCGGTCGCCGCCTGGGCCGAGCACAATGCCAATCTGCGCAAGCGTTCTTCCTGGCTGAACGGCGAGCGTTTCGCTTCACTGCATTTCACCGGGCCGGGCACGGACCTGACCGTCGGCCTCGCGGACGGCCATGAGTGGCACGGCGGCGCCTCCACGGCGAAGAACGGCATTACCTGCAATCCGAATATTCCAACCGAGGAAGTCTTCACCACGCCGCATGCGCTGCGCGTGGAAGGCCATGTATCCAGCACCAAGCCGCTCTCACATCAGGGCACATTGATCGACAATATCCGGGTTCACTTCGAAGGCGGCCGCATTGTCGAGGCCAAGGCTTCACGCGGGGAGGAAGTGCTGAACAAGGTGCTCGACACGGATGAAGGCGCTCGCCGGCTGGGCGAAGTGGCATTGGTGCCGCATTCCTCGCCGATTTCAGCGAGCGGCATCCTCTTCTACAACACGCTGTTCGACGAAAACGCTTCCTGCCATATCGCACTCGGCCAGTGCTATTCGAAATGTTTCCTCGACGGCGCATCGCTCAGCCAGGAGCAGATCAAGGCGCAGGGCGGCAATTCCAGCCTGATCCATATCGACTGGATGATCGGCTCCGACAAGGTCGATATTGACGGCATCAAGCCCGATGGCTCGCGGGTACCGGTGATGCGCCAGGGCGAGTGGGCATAGTACCGGCCTTCGGCATCAGGCCGCGCTGGCTGAGCCAGACGCTGACCAGCACCATGGCAAAGCCTGCAAGCTGGATCGGCGTCAGGCTCTGGCCGAGTGCCAGCCAACCGAGCAGGGTCGCGACAACCGGGCTCAGGAAGCCTAGCGACGCCGCGGCCGAAGGCTCTATGCGCGAGAGC
This sequence comes from Rhizobium sp. BK379, assembly GCF_014193955.1. Taxonomy (NCBI): domain Bacteria; kingdom Pseudomonadati; phylum Pseudomonadota; class Alphaproteobacteria; order Hyphomicrobiales; family Rhizobiaceae; genus Rhizobium; species Rhizobium sp. BK379. The sequence continues at coordinate 232,059 of NZ_JACIAD010000002.1, read as the reverse complement.
CCTCGGAACCACAGCAGATAGGTGAAGGCAGCACCGACGAGGCCAAGCCAGGCAATGCCGAGGATATTGGCTGTCGTCGGCACGGGAAGCGCCGGCTCCAGGAAGAGTGCCACGGGGACGAGCAGAATGCCGCCTGCGGTCAATTGCCAGGAGGTAAAGGTGAGGCTGGAGACGGGCGGCTGCCAATGGCGGGTCAGCACCGTACCGAAAGCCATGGAGACCGCGCCAGCGAGACCTGCGACGACCCCAACGGGATCGAGGGCCGCATTCGGCGTCAGCACCAGAAGTGCGACACCTGCGATGCCGATCAGGCCGGCCATAACGGCAATGAAGCGGATCGGCTTGGCGAGAAAGATGCGCGAGAGCGCGATGACGATCAGCGGCTGTACGGCGCCGACCGTCGCGGCCACGCCGCCGGGCAGGCGATAGGCTGAAACGAAGAGCATCGCCCAGAAGAACGAGAAGTTCAGGGCGCCGAGAATGAAGACGCGGCTCCACCAGATGCCCGTCGGCAGGTTCCGGACAATCAGCAGCAGAAGCAGCCCTGCCGGCAGCGCCCGCAGCATTGCAACCGTCAGCGGGTAGCCATGCGGCAGGAAGGATGTGGTGACGAAATAGGTGCTGCCCCAGATGGCGGGGGCAATCGCGGTCATCAACACATCGGTCGCGTATCGAATGTTTGTCTTCATTTCAAGAATCTCTACTTCAAGATAAATTCAGAATAGCGTGTTTTATCTTGACGTCAAGATACCTGCTGATATCGATGCAGCATGGACAAGGAGAAATCAGATCACGTCGACAGGATCCTGGCGCAGTGGCGGCGCGAGCGGCCGGAGCTGGATGTCGAACCCATGGGGATCTTTGGCCGGCTGAAGCGGCTGACGACGCATATCGGCCGCGAAGTGGACGCGGTTCTGCTCAAGCACGGCCTTTCCTCTTCCTCCTTCGATGTGCTGGCCACGCTTCGCCGTTCCGGCGCACCCTACCGGCTTTCGCCCGGAGAGCTGCTCGGCATGACGATGGTCAGCTCCGGCACGATGACGAACCGGATCGACCAGTTGGAAAAAGCGGGCTTGGTGGAGCGCCTGTTCAATCCCGAAGACCGGCGCAGCGTGCTGATTGCGCTGACCGAGAAGGGTTTGGCAGCGGTGGAAGAGGCGGTCGGGGCGCATGTCGCCAACCAGCAGCGACTGACACGCAACCTGACGGCAGAAGACAAAGCCGAGCTCGACCGGTTGCTGAAAAAATTCCTGTCCGATTTCGAATAGTCAGACGGCAGCGAGCGCCTTTCGGACGCGCTCCAGATGCGTCTTACGCTTGGCGTCCGTCGCGCGGTCCATGTCGTGCAGGCTCAGCATCCGGAACTTCACTCGCTTGGCGCAGAAATTGGCGATGCCGCGCTTCAGCAGGCGTCGGACGGGATTGCCCATATAGAGATGCACCAGCCACCAGGGCGAACCAGTCGTCGTCAGCGCGTAGAGCAGCTTGATATTGGTGAGCTGCGGCACGATACGGCCGCCGGCGACATCATGGGTGAAGGCGACGCCCGGCGCAAAGACGCGATCGATGAAGCCCTTCAATATGGCCGGGAAGTTGAACCACCACTGCGGAAAAACCAGAATGAGACCGTCAGCCGCTTGCAGCCGTGCAACGATACCGGCGACGGCGGACGTATCGTAGGGCACATCAAAATAACCGCCCCGCTCGGCCCTGGACAGCCGTGGGTCGAAATCCTCCGCATAGAGATCCAGGAGATCGACAGTATGGCCGGAGGTTTCGAGGGCCTCGCGAGCAGTCCGCGCCACAGAAGCGGCGAAGCTTTCGGGCAGCGGATGGGCGAGCACCAGCAGAATGTGCATTGCTAGAACAGGCTTCCCTGCTTCGGTGGTTCGCCGGCCTTGATCGTGCGCTTCCTGCCCCCTGATGGCGCAGCGCCGCCTTCCGTCGTCATAGCGCCGACGCGGCCGTCGGCGAACTCAATGGCGATGCCCATGCCGGCGGAGAGTGCCGATGCCTGCGAGACCGGCCTGTTCTCCTCATCGCGAATGACGGCATAACCTCGCTTCAGCACGTTCTTGTAGGAGAGAGACTGAAGAACGCGGTCTTGCGCTGCCAGAGCTGCGCGGGCGCGAGCGAGCTGATGACCAATAGCGCTGTCGGCATGGCGGGAGAAATTGGCAAGGCGGTCCCGAGCACGACCCGTCTGTGTGGTCAATCTAGCCGGCACGGATGACAGAACGACACCGAAGCGTTCGACACGGGCTTTCAGATTGTCGATGCGGCGTTCGACGACACGCTCGGCCCGCGCCATGCGTTCGTTCAAAAGCTGCCGACGCTCGGTGATGCGGTTGGAGAGCACGTCCGGCCGCAGATGCGAGGCAACACGCTCGAAACCGCGGCGTTTGTTGATGGTGTTGAGCTCCAGGCCGCGACCGAGACCGGCAGCGGCCTCATCAAAGCGGCGTCGGGGCAGCGCCAGCAGCTGATCGAGCGACGGCAGGGCGCGCATCAAGGCGCGGACGGACTGGCGGCGCTGATCCATCTGGCGGCTCATGCAGCCCTGCAGACGGGCAGTGAGACCTGCGACCTGGGCCTCGAGCTCGGCCTTGACGGGCACGGCCATTTCAGCAGCACCGGTCGGTGTCGGGGCGCGGATATCGGCGGCGTAGTCGATCAACGTCCAGTCGGTCTCGTGGCCGACAGCGGAGATCAGCGGAATCCGGCTATCGGCTGCGGCCCGCACGACGATTTCGTCGTTGAAGCTCCAGAGATCTTCAAGGCTGCCGCCGCCGCGAGCGACGATCAGCACATCAGGGCGCGGGATCTCGCTGCCATGCTCCAGAGCGTTGAAGCCGTTGATGGCGTTTGCCACCTCCTCGCCGGAGCCCTCCCCCTGCACCTTGACCGGCCAAACGATGACATGGACGGGGAAACGATCGGAGATGCGATGCAGGATATCGCGGATGACGGCGCCCGTCGGCGAGGTCACGACACCGATCACCTTGGGCATGAAAGGCAGACGCCTCTTGCGCGAGGGATCGAACAGGCCTTCGGCACCGAGACGGCGCTTGCGCTCCTCGATCAGCGCCATCAACGCGCCGGCGCCGGCGGGCTCGAGCGTCTCGATGACGATCTGGTATTTGGAGGAACCGGGAAAGGTCGTTACCTTGCCGGTCGCGATCACCTCCATGCCCTCTTCCGGGCGGAATTTCAGTCGGGAAAACGTGCCCTTCCAGATGACCGCATCGATCCGCGCGCGATCGTCCTTCAGCGAGAAGTAAGCATGGCCCGAGGAATGCGGACCACGGTAACCCGAGATCTCGCCGCGCACACGCACCTGATCGAAGGCTGTCTCGACGGTCCGCTTGATGGATCCGGAGAGCTCAGAGACCGAATATTCCGCAAGATTGGTAGGCGAATCGCCGTCAAAGACATTGCTCATCCCCTCTTTCTATTTTGATCGCCCTTAAACTGAAAGGTCGGGGCCGGGGAAGGGCGAATTTTTATTCAAAAAACGGTGGGAGACCCAAGAAATAGGGATATCGCTACTCTAAAAAAAATCTTAGTATCATTCATGTTCGTAGGGAGTGGCGAACACCCGACCCGAAAATGAGCATGTTGGTGACAGTGAAAATTCCCCGTCGATGAGCGACGCGGGAACGGTCGCTTCTATCATCGTCGCCCTTGCTCAACCTTATAGGTTTCGGCTCGCCCTCTTTCCGAACAACTGGTCGATCAGGCGCGATCGAATTGACAGCGTAATGCTGCTTCGTGCGAACGCGGATGTTGCAGCCGGAGAGTTCCGTTTACGTAAATGGAAAAGTAACGGAACTTTTCAGCCTGTAACAGAGTTGAACTGTATCGAAACACATGCCCGGCGCGAGCCGGAGGAAATGCCGTCAGGTGAACGCATCCGTAACCATGGCTGCAAGTGCAGCTTTCATTAAGGGTGGCCAATAAACTTTTGTTAGCGGAGGACCCCTAGGTTCCTCGCAAACGACCTGAAGAAGAGGTGACAACATGATCATCCTGACAGCAACCACCCTGGGCCTCACCGCTGGCCTTATGCGCTCAGCCGGCGTCATTGCAATCGTCGCCATGCTGATCGCTGTAACCTTTGCCATCGCCGCGATTGTGTCTGGCGGTGCGGTTTCATTCCTGGCGCTTTTCTACACGATCATCGGTTACAATGCCGGCCTGTTGCTTTATCTCGGCGGCCTCTTTACCACCGATCGCCTGCGGGCTGTACTCGTCCACTCCTGAAAGACGGGACTCAGTCCGACGCCGGCCGATAACGGAAGAACTGGACGCCGCTGTCCGCAGCTTTTGGCAGCGGATCGAGATACCCAGGAATATTGCCGTTGCCAAGTTGTGCATAAAGCCCGTCGGGCTTCAATTTTGCGATTTCGCTTGTCTGCAGATCATCCGGGCAGAAGGCAACAACAGTAACGCCCGCTCCCTTCAGAAAGGCCTCTGCTTCCTGCGGCTCGGCCAGACCTATATGCATCTCGGTCAGCATGCCGCCTTGGTTGCGATGATAGGGCGCCGATAGAACACGGTTAGCGGTGTAGCGCAGGATCGGCACACCCATTTCCGACGGCGCCGAGACGAGACCCGCAGGCAGGCCGCCAAGCGGCGCGAGCGCCTGCCTGGAGGAACATGACGGTCTATCCGCCACCTCCGTATTCTTCGTCTTGTTGACCTGCATTCCGACAAGCGCACCGCCGACGGCCCATACCGCCGGCACGCTTGCCAGGACCGTCACGATATAGATGAGGGCAGCCGCGGCATTTTCGCTGTCGCCGTTCGACACGCGGCGCACGTCGATGATCAGCAAGGCAAGCGGCAGGATGGATAGCAGATTTGAAAAGACGGCTCCCCGGACCTGAACCAGTGCAACCGCCCAGCTGACGCTCAAGAGTGCCAGAAGGACGAGATGGACTTGCACGCGATCGCCCTGCACGGAGCGGAAAATACAGACGGCAATCGCGAGCAGGCCAGGCGCATAGAATGCGCCAAGGGAAAAGGGATCTGTCCTGCCAAGAGCGAGAATGGATTGCGCTTCCGAGACATTGCGCAGCCAGAGTTCGACCAGCATGGGATCGAGGTCGGCAAGCGGATTGCGCAGGCATTCCGGGGCAATGACCATGGCGGAGCCGAAAACACCGGCGCCGACAGCCGCAATCACGGCAAGACGCAAGCCGCGGCCGAGACGGCTCGCAAAGATCGCGGCGGCGAGCAGCAGACCACCGCCAATGGTTGCCAGGCTGTAGAAGCCGAGCGAAAGATTGTCGCAAGTCACCGCTGAATAGTGCTGTGGCGGTACCGTTACAAAGAAGAGGATGCTGATCGCAACAGCGAGGCTGAGGCCGAAAGCTTTGGTGGCGGCGGCGAACGGCTCGCCTTCCCAGACCCAAAGCAGCGCGACGACAAGGCAATAGATGGCAACGAAGGGCGTGGTTTCCGCGCCGATCGCGATCGCCAGGGCGGCTGACGCGCCAGCAACGACGTAGTTCCAGGCGCGCTGCTTTTCATCGAAGAGCATCGCCACCATGGTTGCGACGAGCGCGAGCTGAGCATTGTGGTGATCGATGGCGCCTGGCGCAAAGCGATTGCCGGTATAGACCGCCATGCCGGCAAAGCAGAAAGACAGGTGCATGCCGGCAAGGCCGCCGACACGCCGTCCGGCAAGACCCATGGCAAGCATGGCAGGAAAAACGAGCGACAGGGGCCAGACCACGAGTGCAGCAGCTTCCGCAGCATCATGGCCGAGCAAGAGGCCGAAGAAGCGGATCAGTGCAGCGATCGGCAAGTCGATCAGCCGCGACCAGTGCATGAGCGTGCCTTCGCCGAGGCCGAGCCGATACTGCATCAGATCGAACCAGCCCTGCCCGTTCAGAAAGTCCCTGACCTCCACGAGGCGCATGCCGTCATCATTGTCGGGGCCGACATAATCGACCGGACCCCCGGCGTATTTCATGACCACGATAATGCCGATCAGAACAAGGCTGTAGATGAGGGCGGATGGCAGGAGACGCGTCAGCAGCTGCCGAATATTGCCGATGATTCCAGTCCTGACTGATGTGGCTTGCGCCTTGGTGATCGGCTGCACTGCGTTCATCATGATAGCCAGGTCGTTACGTGATAGGCAAACCTTAGCCTTGGCTTATCAAGAAAGTGTAAACCACAGGACGCGACAGCTTTCGCTTCTTATAGGGGCTTGTTAACGCAGCATGGCGTAAATTCGCTGCGGTTTCTTTGTAACGAGTGTAACCCCATGGCGCGATCGCTCAGCGAAAGTCCTGACATTGCCGTTCTGCTTCCCTGCTACAACGAAGCGGCGACGATCGGGGCTGTCGTCAGGGGATTTCGGGCGGCATTGCCCGATGCGCATATCCATGTCTACGACAACAATTCCACTGACGGCACGGCGCTGCATGCCATGCTTGCCGGCGCGCATGTCGTGCGCGAGCGGCGTCAGGGCAAGGGCCATGTGGTGCGGCGCATGTTCGCCGACATTGATGCCGACATCTATATCATCGCCGACGGTGATGGGACCTATGCGCCTGAGGATGCCGAAGAGCTGGTGCGGACACTGCTGACGGAAAGGGCCGATATGGTGGTCGGCACGCGGCGCGGCGTCCATGATGATGCCGGCCGGCAGGGACATGCCCTCGGCAACCGGCTGTTCAACATCCTTTATCGCGCAATCTTCGGACCTGACTTTACCGACATCTTCTCCGGCTACCGGGCCTTCTCGCGCCGTTTCGTCAAGAGCTTCCCCGCGGTTTCCGGCGGTTTCGAGATCGAGACGGAGATGTCGGTGCATGCGTCGCGGCTGAAACTGCCTGTCAGTGAACTGGAATTGCATTACGGGCGGCGCCCGGAGGGCTCGCATTCGAAGCTCTCGACCTTCCGCGATGGTGGCAAGATCCTCTGGATGTTTGCGATGCTGATGAAGGAGACGCGGCCCTTCGCCTTCTTCGGCACGATCAGCGCGTTCTTCATGCTGGCAAGTCTCGGCTTCATGGGCCCGGTGCTGGCGGAATATTTTGCGACCGGCCTCGTCAGCCGCATGCCGACCTGGGTGCTTTCGACGGCACTGGCGATGATCTCCATCATGCTGTTTACTGCCGGCGTGATCCTCGATTCCGTTGCGCGGGCGCGGGCTGAGCAGCTGCGTATCCATTATATGAGCCTTGCAGCACCGGTTTCGGTAAAGGATAAAACCTCAGCCATAACGCTCGATGGCAAGAAGGCGGATGCCGCATGAAGAAGCTCATTCGTTTCGCGATCGCCGGTGGCCTTGGCTTCATCGTCGATGCATGCGTGCTTGCTGCCCTGCTACACCTGACGCCACTCGGCCCCTTCATTGGCCGGCTGATTGCCATTGCGCTCGCAATGGCGACGACATGGGCCTTCAACCGGACATTCACTTTCGACCGGTCAGGCCGATCGCTGGCAGCAGAAGGCTTCCGCTACGGCTCAGTCGGCGTGACAGCAGCCCTCGTCAATTATGGGCTTTATTCGGCGCTGCTTCTGTCATTACCGGCGCTGCAGCCGCTCGTCGCGATGGTGCTCGCGACCGCAGCGTCGATGTTCTTCAGCTTCTTCGGCTATTCCCGCTTCGTCTTCCGCGGCAAAGCCGAGAAAAACTAGACGGCTTCCCAACCATCCTTCTCGCTGGCGCGGTAGATGGCGTCGATAGCCTTCTGATTGAGCCTGGAATCTTCCAGCGTGACGATTTCGTCCTTTTCGCCTGCGGCAGCACGGGCAAATGCTTCCGCCTGGCACCTGTACTGGCGGCTATCCTGAAAGCGAATGATCCGGGATTCGCTGTGACCGCGATCGGTCACTTCGATCTCCTCCGGCCCCCAGCGATTGGCGTTGAACGGCGACTTGACCTCGATATAGCCGTCGGTGCCGTGGAAGACCATGATCTGGCGGCCGGCCATCTGGGTAGAGATATAGAAGCTCAGTTCGAAATCGCCGAAATCGGCCTTGACGCTGGAATAGATATCGGTGCCGAACTCGGCATCGCGCTCGGTGATTGCCTGGACCCAGGACGGCTCCTTGCCGGTGGAAAAGCGGGTACTGATAACAGGATAGACCCCGATATCAGGCAGGCCGCCGCCGCCAAGCTCGGGGATGTTGCGCATGTTGCCGGGGTCGCGGTTGTAATAGGTAAAGGCGCCCTGGACATGACGAAGCTCGCCGATCGCCCCCTCCTGCAGCAGCGAGCGAACCTTCCGCCAGACCGGCGAATAGGTGACCATGAAGGCCTCACTGATAATGACCTTGTTGCGGTCGCGCGCGGCGATGAGATCGTCGATCTCGGAGGCTTTCAATGCAATCGGCTTTTCGCAGAGCACATGCTTGCCGGCATTGGCGGCCTTGATCGACCATTCGACATGCTGTGAGGTCGGCAAAGGAATATAGACGGCATCGATCGTGTCCGACGCCAGCATTTCCTCATAGGAGCCGAAGGCATGCGGCACGGAGAAGCGGTCCGCCATTTCCCGGGCACGCGCAAAATCACGGCTGGCAATAGCGGTGATGACGCAGTTTTCCGCGTCCTGAATGGCTGGAACGACATTATCCCGGCCGATCTTGGCCGTTGAAAGTATACCGAAACGCAACATGAAAGGTCCTCCTGCAATCGATCGGGCGCACCTTATTCAGCCCTCTCATGCGGCGCAATGGCGCGACGGGCGATCACGGAAGTTTGGTTTCCCTCGAAGGCAGTCCGCGCTAGGTTAGTGACGAACGGCGTTCTGCCGTTTCCTCCGATTTCAATCACTTCAGCATTTTGGGAGAGCGCCATGGAAATGCGCCGGCTTGGAAAAACAGGTCTTTCGGTCTCGCCGATCGTCTTCGGCGGCAATGTGTTCGGCTGGACGGCCGATGAAAAAACATCCTTCGACATTCTGGACGGCTTTTTCGACGCCGGTCTCAACACGATCGATACGGCCGACGTCTACTCCGCCTGGGTGCCGGGCAACAAGGGCGGCGATTCCGAGGAGATCATCGGCAAATGGCTGAAGAAGGGAAAGGTTTCTCGCGACAAGGCGGTCATCATCACCAAGGTCGGCTCGGACATGGGCCAGGGCAAGACGCTGAAGGCCGGCTATATCCTGAAGGCAGTCGAGGATTCGCTGCGCCGGCTGCAGACCGACTATATCGATCTCTATCTGTCGCACTGGCCGGACACGGACACGCCGCATGAGGAATCGCTCGGCGCCTATGCGAAGCTTCTAGAACAAGGCAAGATTCGCTCCGTCGGCTGCTCGAATTATGATGCGAGCCTGCTGCAGGCTTCCTTCGATGCCGCCGATAAGGCCGGCCTGCCGCGCTATCAGGCGGTGCAGCCGGAATATAATCTCTATGAGCGTTCGAGCTTCGAAGGCCCGCTTGCCGATCTCTGTGTGAAGGAAGATATCGGCGTCATCACCTATTTCAGCCTCGCAGCCGGCTTTCTCTCCGGCAAATACCGCAGCAAGGCGGATACGGAGGGCCGCGCTCGCGAAGGCCGCGTTTCGCAATATCTCAACGACAAGGGCATGCGCATCCTTGCCGCACTCGACAAGGTCTCGGCTGAGACGGGCGCCAAGCCGGCGGAAATCTCGCTCGCCTGGCTTCTGCGCAAGAAGGGCGTGACGGCGCCGATCGCCAGTGCTACGAGCCTGTCTCAGCTTGAAAGCCTGGTGAAATCGGCAACGCTCGCGCTCTCCGACGAGGCGATGGCGCTGCTCGACGAGGCCGGCGCCTGAAACGAGGTGATGGCATGACCGTGACGATCCGCGATGCGAGACCCGAGGATGAGGCGCGCTGGCGTGCGCTCTGGGCGGACTATCTCGCTTTCTACGAGGTCGCCGTCGATGCCGATATCACCGATTCCACCTGGCGCCGGGTCTTCGATCCGGCGTCGGCAATCTTCATGCGGGTAGCGGAACTCGACGGCGAAGTCGTGGGCTTCACACTCTGCCTGACGCATGAAGGCACCTGGATCCGCGGCAAGGACTGCTATCTCGAAGACCTGTTCGTATCAGAGGATGTGCGCGGAAAGGGTGTCGGCCGGGCACTGATGGACGACCTCGTGGCCCTCTGCAAGAAGAACGGCTGGTCGCGGCTCTACTGGCATACGAGTGAGCAGAACAGGACGGCCCGTGCACTCTACGACACTTATGTCGAGAGTGATGGCCACATCCGCTACCGCATCAATTTCTGAGTTGCGGAAAGCCTTCATACCATTCGGAATGATCGCCCTCCCAATTGGCCATGCCCGGCTTGGTCAGGATGCCGCGCGGACGCACGTAGCTCTGGATCACCCGCTTCGGCCGCTCGTGCCACTGGATATTGAAAGCCCATAGCTTCGGGAAGAAGCAGAGCGAGGCATAGGGCAGGTGGTCGTGGATCCACCAGGCGAGCCTCTGCCAATCGCTTTCATCATTGTAACGATCGACCATCCAGGGCACGGCAATGCAGACGGCAGCGCCCATGCAGCCGTCGAAATCGCGCATGTCCCATATGTGGTGGGCGGCAGTCGTGGAATTGGTCGAGCAGTTGAGATTGTTTTCATTGCCGAAGCGGTTGACCTCGGGCGCCCGGTAGCCGGAGCGGATATGGAGGCGCCCGAAGGTTGCTTCCAGCGGCTCCAGAAGTTCTTCGCAAAGCCGCCTGCCTGTCTCGATGGCGAGATCAGGATTTTCGGGAATATTCGGAATACGGTAGAAATCGGCGATTTCGGAATGAAGGAAATCGCGGAAGAAGAAGTTCTTCGACAGCCGCACCCGCCCGAGATCCTCCAGCCCCTTCATCGATCCCGGTTTCTTCATGTTCCGCCCTCCCCGATCCCTCCTGATATCATTGCCAGGAGGACCAAACCGCGCCACCCGATTTCCACGGGAACAATTAGCATAGTGAATGCTTCTATGCAGTGTCGCCGCAAGGGCGGAAATCTCCCAATAAGGAACGGAACAATGGCCAAGGAAAAGACGCTGGAAGATCTGTTTTACGATACCCTCAAGGACATCTACTTCGCCGAACGCCAGATACTGCGAGCCCTGCCGAAAATGGCGCGCGCCGCCCAGTCGCAGGAATTGAAGGCGGGTTTTGAAAAGCATCGCGAAGAGACCGAAAGTCACGTCGAGCGACTGCAGCAGGTTTTCGAAATCATCGGCAAGCGCGCCCAGGGCAAGACCTGCGAAGCAATTCAGGGCATCATTGCCGAGGGCGAGGAAATCATGGAGGAGTTCAAGGGGACGGCAGCTGTCGATGCTGGCCTGATTTCCGCGGCCCAGGCCGTCGAACATTATGAGATCGCCCGCTACGGGACACTGAAAACCTGGGCGCAAACGCTGGGCTTCAAGGACGCTGTTACGCTTCTCGACCAGACACTGCAGGAAGAAGGCAAGACCGACCAGATCCTGACGAAGCTTGCGACATCTGCCGCAAACCAGAAGGCTTCACGCGCAGCTTAGCGCATGCAAGAAGAGCAGCCGTCACGCGCTGCTCTTCTCCCTCTGATCTTGTCTTCGCCCGCCATGCCCCTATCCTTTCCGCTGGGAATATGGGACGAGGTATCGATATGGCCGACAGGCAGGCAATCGAAGCAACGGTTCATCTCTATGTCGAGGGTATGGCCTTCGCCAATGAGGCGGCCTTGAAGAAGGCCTTTCACCCGAAAAGCTCTGTTATCGGGCACTATCAGAACGCAGTGGAATGGCTCTCACGCGACGAATTCATCGCCGCTATTCTCGAAGAAGGGGCCGCGCCGCCCGGCACCCAGCCTTACATGGATATAGACAGCATCGATATATCAGGTGACGCGGCAACCGTGAAAGTGACCGACGATTTTGCCGGCATGCGCTTCACCGACTATCTGTCGCTGCTGAAGATCGATGGTCGCTGGACGATCGTGAGCAAGCTCTACCATCTCCATCTATGAAAAGACCGGCAGCATGCGCCGCCGGCCCTATCACGACTTTGTTAGCCGGATCAGCTTCTAAGGACACCACCGGTGAACTTGGCTACGCTGGCCACGATCTTCTGCGTCAGCGCTTCGAAATCCTCGTCGGTAAGCGTGCGCTCGGCCGGCTGGATCTGCACTTCGATTGCAACGGACTTCTTGCCTTCGCCGACCGAAGCGCCTTCGAAAATGTCGAAGACATTGACGCCGGTTATCAGCTTGCGATCAACGCCGGTCGCCGCTTTGATAAGCGCGCCGGCCTCCACCGTCTTGTCGACGACAAAAGCGAAGTCGCGCTTGACGGCCTGGAAAGGCGAGAGGTCGAGCGCCGGCTTGGTGCGGGTCGCTTTCTTCTTCGGCTCGGCCATCGCGTCGACATAGACTTCAAAGCCGCAAAGGGCGCCGGAGACGTCAAGCTTTTCGAGCGTGGTCGGATGGAACTCGCCGAAGTAACCGAGAATGATCTTCGGACCCATCTTGATCGTGCCGGAACGGCCGGGATGATACCATTCGGGACCGCCCTGCTCGATCTGGATATTGCCCATCGGCAGGCCGCAGGCTTCGATCACGGCGAGCGCATCGGCCTTGGCGTCGAAGACATCGACCGGCTTGCCGCCGCCCTTTGCTGCGTTCGACCACATCCGGCCGGCGCCAGCCAGCGATGCCGTGCCACGGCGGATGCCACCGGCCACGCGACGCTGGCCTTCCGGCCTGTCGTTTTCGTACGTGCCTGACACTTCGAAGATCGCTACGTCGCCATAGCCCTTGTCGGCATTGCGCTGGGCTGCCGTCAGCAGACCCGGCAGCAGCGAAGGGCGCATGTCCGACATCTCAGCGGCGATCGGATTGGCAAGCTTGAGGGCTGCCGAACCACCCCCGAAGAGCCTTGCCTGATCTTCCGGAATGAACGACCAGGTGACGGCTTCCAGCATGCCGCGCGAGGCAAGTGCGCGCTTGGCGGCGCGGGTGCGGATTTGCAGCGTCGTCAGGATGCGGCCATTGACGGCTGCATGGCTTTCGAGCGGCGCCGGCTTGATATTGTCGACACCATGGATGCGCATGATCTCTTCAACGAGATCGGCCTTGCCATCGACATCGGGGCGCCAGGAGGGAACGGCGACCGAGACGCGCTCGCCCGAACCCGAAACCTTGAAGCCAAGGCGGGTCAGGATCGTATTGCTTTGTTCCGTAGAGATCTCGAGGCCGGTCAGGCGCTTGACCTCCGAATAAGGGAAGTCGACGATCTTCGGTTCGTAGCCCTTGTAGCCGACGATCTCGGACTTGGCCGGCTTGCCGCCGCAGAGTTCGAGAACGAGTTCCGTCGTGCGTTCGAGGCCGGGAACCATATATTCCGGATCGACACCGCGTTCGAAACGGTAGCGGGCATCGGTGATGATGCCGAGCGCGCGGCCGGACTTGGCGATGTTCATCGGATCCCAGAGAGCGGATTCGATCAACACGTCGACGGTGTTCTCGTCACAGCCGGAATGTTCGCCGCCCATGATGCCCCCGATCGATTCGACGCCGTTCTCATCGGCGATGACGACATTGTTCGGACCGAGCTTGTATTCGCGCTGATCGAGCGCCAATACCGTCTCGCCTTCCTTGGCGCGGCGGACCGTCAGGTTGCCCTTGACCTTGGCCGCGTCGAAGACGTGCATCGGCCGGCCCTGGTCGAAGGTCATGTAATTGGTGATATCGACCAAAGCATTGATGGGGCGCAGGCCGATAGCGAGAAGCCGTTGCTGCAGCCAACGGGGGCTCGGGCCATTCTTGACGCCGCGCACGAGCCGCAGGCCGAAGCCCGGGCAGAGCTTTGCATCATCAAGATCGAGCGTCAGCTTGACCGAAGTTTCGCCCTCCACCGTGAACGACGGTGCCGGACGCGCCTTCAGCGTGCCGAGACCTGAGGCTGCGAGATCGCGGGCAATGCCGTAGATCGAGGTGCAATCCGGACGGTTCGGCGTCAGGTTGATCTCGATGACCGGATCGTCGAGATGGGAATAGGCGGCGTAGCTCGTACCGACAGGCGCATCAGCAGGCAGGTCGATGATGCCATCGTGATTGTCGGAGATCTGCAGTTCCTTTTCCGAGCACATCATGCCGCGGCTTTCGACACCGCGAATGTTGCCGATGGACAGCGTCACGTCGATGCCGGGAACATAGGTGCCGGGAGCGGCAAAGGCGCCGACGAGGCCTGCACGCGCATTCGGCGCGCCGCAGACGACCTGAACCGGAGCGCCCTCACCGATATCGACCATCAGCACTTTCAGGCGATCGGCCTGCGGATGCTTTTCAGCCGAGAGAACCTTGGCGATGACGAAGGGCTTGAAGGCCGCCTTGTCATCGACATCTTCCACTTCCAGACCGATCTCGGTCAGGCGCGTGCAGATTTCATCGAGCGTGGCATCCGTTTCCAGATGATCCTTGAGCCAGGAAAGCGTGAATTTCATTGGTCCAATCCTCCCCTTAAACGCTGAGACCGCCGAACAGTGTCGGCATGTCGAGCGGGCGGAAGCCGTAGTGGTTCATCCAGCGGACATCGGCATTGAAGAAGTCGCGCAGGTCGGGCATGCCGTATTTCAGCATGGCGATGCGATCGAGGCCCATGCCCCAGGCAAAGCCCTGATATTCATCGGGATCGAGACCGCCGTAACGCAGCACGTTCGGGTGGACCATGCCGCAGCCGAGGATTTCCATCCAGTCCGTGCCTTCACCGAACTTGACGATGGGACCGGAGCGATCGCACTGGATATCGACCTCGAAGGAGGGCTCGGTGAAGGGGAAGAAGGACGGGCGGAAACGCATCGTCACGCTGTCGACCTCGAAGAAGGTCTTGCAGAACTCTTCGAGCACCCAGCGGATATTGGCGACATTGGCCTTCTTGTCGATGACGAGGCCTTCGACCTGATGGAACATCGGCGAATGCGTGGCATCCGAATCCTGGCGGTAGGTCTTGCCGGGAATGATGATGCGGATCGGCGGCTTCTGCGATTCCATCGTGCGGATCTGCACCGGCGAGGTATGCGTGCGCAGTACCTTGCGCTCGCCCTTCTCGTCCGGATTGAAGAAGAAGGTGTCGTGCATCTCGCGGGCCGGATGGCCCTCCGGGAAGTTCAGAGCCGTGAAATTATAATAGTCGGTCTCGATGTCGGGACCTTCTGCGATCGAGAAGCCCATATCGCCGAAGATCGCGGTGATTTCATCGACAATCTGGCTGATTGGATGGATGCGGCCGCGTTCGGCAGGCGAGGAGCGGACCGGCAGGCTGACATCGACCGTTTCGGCCTTGAGGCGAGCGTTGATCGCCGCTTCCTTCAACACCGATTTGCGGTCGGCAAGGGCGTCGGTCACTTCGTTCTTCAGGGCGTTGATCGCGGCGCCACGGGTCTGTCGCTCTTCCGGAGTCATGGCACCGAGCGTCTTCAGGAGCTCGGAAATCGAGCCCTTCTTGCCAAGCGCGGAAACACGGACGGCTTCGAGCGCAGGCTCATCATTGGCTGCGGCAATTTCGGCAAGCAGAGAGGATTTGAGCTGGTCGATATCTGACATTGTCTTCTTTCCGTCCGGATCAGGCGGCGTTCGAAAGGCGGGCTCGGCAAGGCCGCGCCAGCAGTATAGAGAAAGAAAAACCCGCGCTAGCCCAAACCAGCGCGGGTTTCCCAAAATTCAAAAAAGCGTCAAGCTTGGGAAGCGCTGGTTAACGAACCGCGCCTTCAAACTCGTTAGCCGTGCCGGTGTCCTTGAGGTACTCAAGGGCCTTCTTGGCGGCAGCAACCAGGGCGCCGAATGCTTCCGGCTCGTGGATTGCCATGTCGGAGAGAACCTTGCGGTCGACTTCGATGCCAGCCTTGTTCAGACCGTCGATGAAGCGGCCGTAGGTCAGGCCGAATTCGCGGACGGCAGCGTTGATACGCTGGATCCAGAGGGCGCGGAAGTTGCGCTTGTTAACCTTGCGGTCGCGGTATGCGTACTGCTTGGCGCGGTCAACGGCAGCCTTGGCGGTACGGATGGTGTTCTTGCGGCGGCCGTAGAAACCCTTGGCCTGCTTCAGAACCTTCTTGTGCTTGGCGTGGGCGGTGACGCCTCTTTTTACACGTGCCATTTCATGATCTCCTTAAATCTAACGCGTTACCGGAATAGTCTCAGAGACCGTTCGGCAGATAGTTCTTCACGACCTTGCGGCCATCGGGTTCTGCCAGAACCATCGTGCCACGTGCATCGCGAATGAACTTGTTCGTGCGCTTGATCATGCCATGGCGCTTGCCAGCGGCAGCCGCCTTGACCTTGCCGGTAGCGGTGATCTTGAACCGCTTCTTGGCAGAGGACTTCGTCTTCATCTTGGGCATTTTGCAACTCCGTTCTGAGAGCTCCTCACCCGCTTCGTTAAAGAAGCCCTTCTGCGAAAGCCCGGTTTACCGGTCTTCGCCAAAGGCGCGGGAGCGTTTGTTGTTGATCTGCGGGTCCAGTGACGAAACCTGCCCGCAAGCATTCGAAACTGCCACGGCATGCCCTGCCGGTCAGTTCGGACGCGCGCTTATAACCGCAGCGTCATGAAAGTGCAACGGGGCGGATGACGAATCTTCCGCCCCCGGAAAACACAAAAGCCGCCCTGTCGGACGGCTTTGAGCGAAAGAGTGCGGCACCGTCACTTCGGCGCCAGCACCATCATCATCTGGCGGCCTTCGAGCTTAGGCTCGGCTTCAACCTTGGCAATCTCGAGCGTGTCGGCCTTGACCTGTTGAAGAAGCTTCATGCCGAGTTCCTGGTGGGCCATTTCACGGCCGCGGAACTTCAGCGTCACCTTTACCTTGTCGCCTTCGTCGAAGAAGCGACCCATTGCCTTCATCTTCACCTCATAATCATGGGTGTCGATGTTCGGACGCATCTTGATTTCTTTGACTTCGACAATCTTCTGCTTCTTGCGCGCCTCGGCGGCCTTCTTCTGGTTGGCATATTTCAGCTTGCCCAGATCGAGGATCTTGCACACAGGCGGTTCGGCATTGGGTGAAATTTCGACGAGGTCGAGGCCGGCTTCTTCCGCCATTTTCAAGGCCTGGTCTGTGGGCACGATGCCCATATTCTGTCCGTCAGCAGCAATCAGCTGAACTTTCGGAATGCGGATCTCCCGGTTCGAGCGCGGTCCATCCTTTACGGGCGCGTCGGTTTTAAAGGGTCTGCGAATGGTCGTATTCTCCTCGCGTTGTTCGGAACGTTGCAGCTTCGTGTCCCAGTTCGAAAAGGGGGCACAAACGGGTCACGCCATCACTGCAACGGATTCAATAACACCCTATAGCGGAAAAATCACCTGCTGTCAGCCTGTCAAGAATCTGTTTTATAGACCGAAACAACAGGAGTTCCGCCCGATGTCCGTTCTTCAGCCTCAGTTCCTCACCGTTGGCGCAGGCGAGGCCGCGCGGCAGATCGCCATGCTGGTGCGACCGGCACGAGCGGACCGCGATCTTCCAGCTCTCGTTTGGCTATCCGGCTACCGATCTGACATGAGCGGCAGCAAGGCCGTCGAAATCGACAGGCTGGCGGAAGAACTGGGGACCGCCTGTATCCGTCTCGACTATTCCGGCCACGGACTTTCCAGCGGCGCCTTCACCGACGGCACGATTTCGCGCTGGCTGGAGGAGGCGCTCGCGGTGATCCGCGACGCCGCCCCCAAACGGATGATCCTCATCGGTTCTTCGATGGGCGGCTGGATCGCGCTCAGGGTGGCGCAGGAGCTTGCAAAGGCTGGTGGACCCAAGCTTGAAGGCATGGCGCTGATTGCGCCAGCACCGGACTTCACCTCCGATCTCATCGAACCAAACCTCAAGAAGAAGGAGCGCGTCTCGCTGGAAGAGCGCGGCTATTTCGAGGAACGCTCGCAATATAGCCCCGAGCCCAACATCTATACCCGCGCGCTGATCGAAGATGGCCGCCAGAACCGGGTGCTGACCGGTATTATCGAAACGGGCTGCCCGATCCATATCCTGCAGGGCATGAAAGACGCCGACGTGCCCTATCTGCATGCGATGAAGCTCGTGGAACATCTTCCTGCCGACGACGTGGTACTGACCTTCATTCGCGATGGCGACCATCGGCTGTCGCGCCCACAGGATATCGAGCGGCTGCGCGGCGCAGTCAAAGGCCTCATCCGATAGACTGAGACCAGTTGTTCGCCAAAGAATATGCAACCACCCTAATAGAGGGCCTTGGTTGAGTAACTCACGCCCGACTATCCCTAAGGTTATGTCGCATTTTAACCATGTCTACGAGTTGCAACGCCCTCCCAAGAAGTAACGATTGACTCCTTTCGGCCCTCTCCGTTAACTGTTTGTTAATAAATGAAGGGCGATGCAGGGAAGTAGGGCGTGCGGATCAAGGGTTTCCTCGTGGCCATGATGGCCGTGTTTGCAATGGCGCCGGCCGCTATTCCGGCTCCGAGCAAAAATGCCTCGATGGTGACCGGCAATGCGACATCGCAGCCGGTTGGTCATTACGATTTCTGTCAGACGCACCGCAGCGAATGCGGTGCCAACCGCAATAGCGGTCCGGTTGCCATGACCGGCGCCAAGTGGGCCACGGTCCGTTCGGTCAACGCGACCGTCAACCGCACGATCACGCCGATGACCGACAAGGAAATCTACGGCAAGGACGAGGTTTGGGCCTATCCGACCACGGCTGGCGACTGCGAGGATTTCGCGCTTCTGAAGCGTCGTATCCTCATCCAGCGCGGCTTCTCGCCCGCGGACCTGCTGATGACCGTCGTTCGCAAGCCTGATGGCGAAGGCCACGCCGTGCTGACGCTGCGCACTGCCGAAGGCGATTTCGTGCTCGACAACCTGGCTTCCGACGTCAAGCCCTGGTTTGCGACGCCCTATAGCTTCATCAAGCGCCAGTCGAGCTTCAACGCCGGCCGCTGGGTTACCATCGAGAATGGCCGCGACGTTCTGGTCGGCGCTCTCAAGTAAAAGGTTTCGTGGGGGACTGTGAAAAAGCCGGCGACAGCCGGCTTTTTCATTTTCGGTGCTTGGAATTTGTAGCAGCGACGACCGGGACTTTCGCTTCGGAGTGAGGCGTCGGTGCCGCAATCGATTCATTGGGCCGGTTGCTCGGGCTTTGCCCGACCGATTAATTACGCCGGGTGTGACGCTACCGGCGCCCGGCCCTTCGCTTTGGCTCAGGGCGTTCGTCGCTGCAATCGATTCACTGGATCGATTGCTCGGCTGTGCCGACCGCTCCTCACCCATTCCCAATCAGAATACCGGCTGCGAGGACGAGGCTGCCGCCGACGACGACCTGGAAGGCCGCGCGCAGGAACGGCGTCTCCATGTATTTGTTCTGGATGAAGGCAATCGCCCAGAGCTCGAAGAAGACGATGACGGCGGCGGTGATCGTCGCGGTCCAGAATTGCGGGATAAGATAGGGCAGCGCGTGGCCGAGGCCGCCAAGCGCCGTCATGATGCCGCAGGCAAGGCCACGCTTGATCGGCGAGCCGCGGCCGGAGATCTTGCCGTCGTCGTGAGCGGCCTCCGTGAAGCCCATCGAAATGCCGGCGCCGACCGAGGCCGAGAGACCGACGAGGAAGGTCTGCCAGGTATCCTGCGTGGCAAAAGCGGCGGCGAAGATCGGCGCCAGCGTGGAAACCGAGCCGTCCATCAGACCGGCGAGGCCCGGCTGCACATAGGTCAGTACGAACTGTCGGCGTGCCGTCTCGTCCTCTTCCTTCTTCACATCCTCGGGCGTGTGCTTGTCGCCGAGCATGCGGGCAATATCCTCGTGGCCTTGCTCGGCAAGTGCGAGATCACCGAGAAGTTGGCGAGTGGAGGCGTCAGAGGTCTGCTTGATCGCCTCGACGTAGAAGCGATAGGCCTGCTCCTCCATCGCTTCGGCTTCCTGCCTGATCGCATCGAGGGAAAGATTGGCGCGCAGCCAGTCGGGCTTGCGCTCGTAGAAGCCTTCGACATGCTCGCGGCGGATGAGGGGAATACGCTCGCCAAAGCGCTGGCGGTGCATTTCGATCAGGGACCGGCGATGCGTGTCCTCGACCTCGGCCATATCCTCGAACACCTTGGCGGATGCCGGAAACTCCTTTCGCAGGTGCTCAGCATAGGCGAGATAGATCCGCGCATCATCTTCTTCCGAGGCGATGGCAAGCGCCAGAATTTCCTGCTCGGAAAGGGATCGGAAGGAACGTTTCGGTGATCTGAAAAAACGCGCCAGCATGTGTATTCTCCAATAATTTAGAATTATTCTAAATTTAAAGAGGCGTGTGGCATGGGTCAAGATCGAAACCCCGCCAGATTGACAGATTGCCACGGTCCCCTCACCGCAGTTTTGCGAGAACGTGCGCGAACCTATATGAGAGCTGCCAGCTGGAACTAGCGCCGGGGTTTGAGATGGATAACGAGATACAAGGGCGGGCTGCGCATATTGCCGCGATCCGCGAAAAGGCCGAGGCCGAAATGGCAGCGATCGGCATCGATGACGCCTTCATTTCGAGGCTTGTTGAAACCTTCTATGGGCGAGTGCTGCAGCATGCCGAGCTCGGCCCGGTCTTCGACGCCAGGCTTTCCGGCCGCTGGCCGGAACATATGGCCAAAATGAAAAGCTTCTGGTCATCTGTCGCCTTCCGCAGCGGCGCCTATGGCGGCAAGCCGGTTCAGGCGCATCTCGGCGTTGCGAACATGACGCCGGAGCTCTTCCCGAAATGGCTTTCTCTGTTTTCGCAAACGCTTGACGATGTGGCGCCGACGCCGGAAGCCAAGGTTTGGTTCATGGCCACAGCGGAACGGATCGCAAAGAGCCTGACGCTGTCTCTCTTCTACAATCCGGCACTCGACGATCCCACGAAGAAGACGGAATGACGTCTCACTGCCTCGCCGAAAAGGTGGCGCCGGCGCTTGCGGCGACGACCAGGGCCGTTCCCGCCATCTGCAGAAAGGTCATGGGCTGCGCCAGTATGATAAAGCCGGCGAATGCTGCAATGGCAGGCTCCAGGCTCATAAGGATGCCGAAGGAAGCTGTCGGCATCCGGCGCAGCGCAATCAGTTCCAGCGTGTAGGGCAGCAACGGCACCAGAATGGCGAGGCCCGCCATCTCAATCAGGCCGTAGGCATCAAGCTTCGGCGCGGCGCCGGCAAAGCCGAAGGGCGTTGCGACCACGGCGGCAACCATGAGCGACATGGAAAGTCCTTCAAGACCCTTGAAGCTTGCACCGATCTTCTTCGTGAGCACGATATAGATCGCCCAGCCGGTTCCCGCGCCAAATGCAAAGAGAACACCGAGGGGATCTCCGACCCAGCCTTCTCCGTCATGGGCGAGGGCCAGAACGCCGAAAGCAGCAATGAGCGGCCAGATGAGGCGCCGGCTCAATCCGTAGCCGATGGTCGCGACGGAAAGTGGTCCGAGAAAATCGATCGCGACGGCGAGGCCGAGCGGAATGCGCTCGATCGACGAGAAAAAACTCATCGTCATCAGCGCCGTCGTCGTGCCGAGAACCAGGGCACTTGTCCATTGCGCGCGGCTGTAGCTGAAAATGCGCGGGCGCACGGCGATTGCCAGGATGATGGCGGCAAAAGCCAGGCGCAACCATGTGGCGCCGACTGGCCCATAGGTGGCGATGGCGGACGAGGACAATGCCGCACCGAACTGGATGGAAGACATCGACATGAGGCACATCAGGCCGCCGGCAGCCACGCCGCCGAATGCAGTCGATGCTTCAGCAGTCAGCGCATTCGCTCCTGCATTCGTTCTGTCTTCCATAGATGCCTCCGATTGTGCGCTCTTCATACGAAGCCGATCCGCAGGCGACAAATTCAAACTTCTGATCGTGCCAGCAAAAGCCTTGATGGCATCAGAGGCGGCCAGCGAAGATGATCTCCTCAGCATCTTCGAAGGTCATCTCGAAGACCTTTCTGCCGATTTCGAAGCCGAAACCGTTGCGGGCGAAGGCGGAAAGCTCCTTCGCCTTGCGTTTCTCATCCAGCTCGACACGGCGAAAGGGGCCAAAGGCGCGTTTGCGGGCGAATATCGCTGCGGCGTAGAGATCGTCGGTTTCCTCAAGCGCTACCTCCACCTTATCGGCTGAGACGCCTTTGACCGCAAGCTTCTGAGCGATCGCGCGCTTCGACTTGCCGCTGCGCACGGCCGATCGCGTGGCAATCTCGGCATAGGCGCCATCGTCGATCGCCTTGTTGTCATAGGCGAATTTGACGGCAAAATCAGCAACGGCCTTGAGTTGGGCTGCGCTGATGTCCTCGAACTTTTCTTTCGCCTTGCGGGTGATGGCGTCAAAGAGCTGCTTTTCGGTCATCATGCGCCGCTCGAGGCGATAGATGGTCGAGTTGCGCGCCCAGCTCAGCATGCGGGGCGTCGGAATATCGGATGGAGTGCTTTCGTCAGTCATCGGCAGCAGATCAGGCTTCCAGACCCTTGAGCACATTGGCGACATTGAGGCCGATCTCCGGCACACCGTAGCCGCCCTCCATGCAGGCGACGACCGGCAAGCCGGCGGCGGAGATCAACTCGCCCATGCGAATGAAGTCCTCCGACTTCAGCTTGAAGAAGGAGATCGGATCGCGCTCGAACGTATCGACGCCAAGAGCGACAACGACGGCTTCGGCACCGAAAGCCTTGATGCGGGAGAGCGCATCGGCAAGAGCTGATGACCAGACATCGAATGTGGTGCCATAAGCCAGCGGGTAGTTGCGATTGGCGCCTTCGCCCTGCCCTTCGCCGTCCTCGTCGGCATGGCCAAGAAAATAGGGAAAGGCGTGGATTGGATCGCCGTGCAGCGAGGCGGTGAAGACATCGCCGCGGCGATAGAAGAGATCCTGCGTGCCGTTGCCATGATGGAAATCGACGTCGAGCACGGCGACCCTCTTCGCGCCGTGATCGAGCAGCCGCTGGGCCGCCACACCGGAATTGTTGATGAAACAATAGCCACCGAAGAGATCCATGCCGGCATGGTGGCCGGGCGGGCGGCAGAGCGCGAAGGCGAAGCGGTTGCCGGCGTTCAGCCAATCCGCGCCCGTCATCGCACAGCGCATCGAGGCAACGGCTGCCTCGTAGGATCCTTTGGTGATGGACGTATCGGCAGCATTGGCATAATGGCCGATCGCGCCGACGATGTTTTCCGGTATGCGCTGGCTGCTGCGGCGGATGGGGAAGGAATTGGCGATCGCCTCGCCCTTATATCCAGCCGCCACCCAGCGATCCCACACCGTCGCCAGGAACTCCAGATAGGCGGGATCGTGTACCTTGCGCGCAGTTTCCAGGCCATGCGCCTGAGGCGCAACAACATCCGTGAAACCTGCATCCTTCACCGCGGCAAGAATCCATTCCGCCCGGAACGGTGCCTCGAAGGGCGTCACAAGCTGGCCATCATGCAGTTCTGTCTTGGCATCACGCAGCTTGTGGTCTTCGGAATAGATGACGCGCACGAGTGTCCTCCGCAAATCAGCTTGTCAAAATCAAGCCTTACACAGGCCCGCCCAAAGAAAAAAGCACCGAACACGGCTTGATCACCGCAAGAGGCGACGCCACGTTCTAGCCGATTTCAGAACACGTTCCTTTTCCTCAAGAGTTTAAGCCCATGAAAATCCTGATGGTCGATGTCGATGGGGTGCTGGTCCACGGACGGCCGACAGACGGCCTGCCGCTCTTTACCTATCTCGAGCGCGATCTCGGCCTGCCTGCGCCGTTGCTCCAACAGGAATTCTTCAAGCCTTTCTGGGTCGGAATCGTCACGGGCCAGGAGCCGATCGAACCCCGTCTGACGGAAGTACTTGGCCGGATTGCACCGCATCTCAACGCCCAGACCCTGCTCGACTATTGGTTCGAAAACGACTCCCGCCTTGACCGACAGTTGCTCGACGACCTCGCCCGCCTCAAGGACAAAGGCACGCTTCTTTACCTTGCCACCAACCAGGAGCATCAGCGCGCCGCTTACCTGCGCGACGTGCTGGGGCTCGGCGCGCTTTTCGACGGCATGTTCTACTCGGCCGCACTCGGCGCGCGAAAGCCTTTCAGCGATTTCTTCCGGCTTGCGACGCAGGAAGTCGGCGCCGGCCCTGATGACATCGGCTTCATTGACGATGTCGAGGAGAATATTGCGGCCGCCAAAGAGTTTGGCTGGAAGGCCCTGCATTGGACGCCGGCCTCAAGATTGGCTGACGCGATAGACGCCTTTACGCACGGCCATCAGGCCACGCGCTTGTAAAAGAAGGTTGTGGCGCACAGGCCACCTTCAGGCCAGAGCGCATAATCGGGAATGACACCGACACGCTCCCAGCCGAGACGCGGGTAGATGGCTTCAGCATCGCTGCCGGTTGCCGTGTCGAGGACGAGAATCGTCTTGCCGCGACGGGCCGCTTCGCGTTCGGCCATGTCCATCAGCAGACGCGCCAGGCCATGGCCGCGAGCGGAGCGGTGAACAAGCAGCTTTTTCAGATCGCCGCGATGCGGCTGGTTCGGCATCTGGGCAGCGCCGACCTGCACCGTGCCGACGATTTTGCCATCAACTTCAGCGCCGAAGAGCAGGGTGGCGCCATCGGCCACGGCTTCGGCGACACTACGCCAGTAGGGTTCGGCATCCCTAGGTGTATAGGGCTGCATGAAGCCGACCGAGGCGCCGCCATTGACGCAATCGGCAAGCACCTCGCAGAGGTCGGGAATAGCCGCGTGTGCCTCGGCGGCAGAGAGAAGACGGATAGTCGGCATGATGGTCCCCTGATAAGTGAGCGCGTGATTTAGTGATCGTCGCGGGCCAGCACGACGCAGTAGCGTGCCGGCGCATGACCCGGATTGTGAAAGACATGGCCGTCACCGACCGGCATGAAGAGACAGTCGCCGGGCTTGAGACGATGAACGATCTCGCCGACGGTCATTTCCAGCTCGCCATCGAAGAGCCAGACATGCTGGGTCATGCCGCGGCTGGCGGCATGCGGCGGGAAGCTGACGCGCGCACCGGCCGGAAATTCGACATCAACGATATCGACATCCGAGGATGTACCCGGCGGCGAGACGGCGCGGCGCATATAGCCGGTTTCGGGATCGCGCCAGACCTGTTGGTCCTGACGACGCGATAGCGGCGACGCTTCCTGCCCTTCATCGGCAAAGAACTCTGAAAGCGACAGGCCAAGCGCGGCACAGACCCTCGCCAACAGCGAAGCCGTGGGGCTCGCTTCCGCCCGCTCGATGCGGGAGATCATCGCGCGGCTCACGCCGGAAGCAGTAGCGAGATCATCCAGTGTCAGCCCTTTTTCCGTCCGCAGCGTGCGAATGCGAATGCCGATTGCCTGCTCGAGTTCCTGTTCCATTTTTCAATCCATGATTCTACTATAAGAGAAATACAGGATCCAATGATGGAATCAAGCCCTCGCAAGCAGCCTTGCTTTCACCACGGCGGCGTCGATATATGGCAGCGGCATTCAAGAGCGGAGAGCAAGATGGACGGTATTGCGCAAGGCACTGAGACGGCGGAAAGCTTCACGACGGCCGCCTGGGACCGGATCAAGCCGATCATGGCCGAGATCGAGCGATTGCCGCTGCTGGAGCGGCTTTCGGATGGTACGCTGCCGCCGGAGGTTTTCCGCCACTATATCCTGCAGGACGCGATCTACCTGAAGCATTATGCCCGCTGCCTTGCGATCGTCGCCGCCAAAGCGCCCGATAATGCGCAGGTGCTGCGCTTTCTTGGGTCGGCGCAGAAGGCGATCACTGTGGAGCAGGGCCTGCATGCCGGTTTCCTGACGCAGTTCGGCATTTCCAGCGCCGATGTGACGGCGGCCGAGCCCTCGCCCTCGTGCTTTGCCTATACGAATTTCCTGCTGGCGACGGCCTACCACTGCTCCTACGCGGTGGCGCTTTCGGCCATCCTGCCCTGCTTCTGGATCTACTGGCATGTCGGCGAAGGCATCAAGAGCCGGCCGGCGATCGAGGGCAATGTCTTCCAGGCCTGGATCAACACCTATGGCGATCCGCAATTTGCAGCCGGTGCGCGTGAAGTGATTGCCTTGACCGATATCGCCGCGCGGGCTGCCTCGCCGACAGAGCGCCAGCAGATGATGGACGCCTTCGTGCGCGCCTCCCAATATGAATGGATGTTCTGGGATTCGGCCTGGCGACTGGAGACCTGGCCGGTCTGAGCCGTACGTCACGGTCTGCAAAATAGGGTAAACCCCGGTATAATTACCGCTTTGCGGGCGGTGAGCGCGCTGCTATATGGCGCGCATGAGCACCAATTCGACGACTCCGCTATCCCATATCCGCAACTTCTCGATCGTGGCCCATATTGACCACGGCAAATCGACGCTTGCTGACCGCCTGATCCAGACGACCGGCGGCCTTGCCGAGCGCGAAATGTCCGAGCAGGTGCTCGACAATATGGATATCGAGCGCGAGCGCGGCATCACCATCAAGGCCCAGACCGTGCGCCTGCACTACAAGGCGAATAACGGCGAAACCTATGTGCTGAACCTCATCGATACGCCCGGCCACGTCGACTTCGCCTACGAAGTTTCGCGTTCGCTGTCGGCCTGCGAAGGTTCGCTGCTCGTCGTTGACGCGTCGCAGGGTGTGGAAGCCCAGACGCTCGCCAACGTCTATCAGGCGATCGACAACAATCACGAGATCGTCACCGTTCTCAACAAGATCGATCTGCCGGCGGCCGAACCCGACCGCATCAAGGAGCAGATCGAGGAAGTGATCGGCATCGACGCCTCCGAGGCCGTGCTGATCTCGGCCAAGACCGGTCTCGGCATTCCCGACGTGCTGGAAGCGATCGTCCACCAGCTGCCGGCGCCGAAGAGCCCGGGCGGCGAGAAAGCACCGTTGAAGGCGCTGCTCGTCGATAGCTGGTACGACACCTATCTCGGCGTCATGGTTCTGGTCCGCGTCATCGACGGCGTGCTCTCCAAGGGTCAGACTGTCCGCATGATGGGCACGGATGCCAAGTATCAGGTCGAGCGCGTCGGCGTGCTGACGCCGAAGATGGTCAATGTGGACAGCCTCGGCCCCGGCGAGATCGGCTTCATCACCGCCTCGATCAAGGAAGTGGCCGATACCCGCGTCGGCGATACGATCACCGAAGACAAGCGTCCGACCGCCGAGGCCCTGCCCGGCTTCAAGCCGGCACAGCCGGTCGTCTTCTGCGGCCTGTTCCCGGTCGATGCCGCCGATTTCGAAGATCTGCGCGCCGCGATGGGCAAACTTCGCCTCAACGACGCGTCCTTCTCCTTCGAAATGGAAAGCTCGGCCGCTCTCGGCTTCGGCTTCCGCTGCGGCTTCCTCGGCCTGCTGCATCTCGAAATCATCCAGGAACGTCTCGAACGCGAGTTCGATCTCGACCTGATCGCGACCGCACCATCAGTCGTCTATCAGCTGACGATGACCGACGGCAGCGAGCGTGAACTGCACAATCCGGCCGATATGCCCGATGTCGTCAAGATCGCCGAAATCCGCGAGCCGTGGATCAAGGCAACGATCATGACACCGGACGATTATCTCGGCGGGATCCTGAAGCTTTGCCAGGATCGTCGTGGCATCCAGACCGAGCTGACCTATGTCGGCACGCGCGCGATGGTGACCTATGATCTGCCGCTCAACGAAGTCGTCTTCGACTTCTACGATCGCCTCAAGTCGATCTCGAAGGGCTATGCGTCCTTTGACTATCACCTCGAAGGCTACCGCGAAGGCAATCTCGTGAAGATGTCGATCCTCGTCAACGGCGAGCCGGTCGACGCGCTCTCGATGCTGGTGCATCGCGCCGCCGCCGAAAAGCGCGGTCGCGACATGTGCGAGCGGCTGAAGGAGCTGATCCCGAAGCACATGTTCAAGATCCCGATCCAGGCGGCGATCGGCAGCAACGTCATTGCCCGCGAAACCATCTCGGCGCTGCGCAAGGACGTGACGGCCAAATGCTACGGCGGCGACGCTACGCGCAAGCGCAAACTTCTGGAAAAGCAGAAGGAAGGCAAGAAGCGCATGCGCCAGTTCGGCAAGGTGGAAATCCCGCAGGAAGCGTTTATCGCGGCGCTCAAGATGGGTGACGAGTAAACACCTCAGCTTTTTGACGGACGCGCATAATCGGGCACACGAAACCGGCGGCGATAGCTGCCGGGCGTCAGGCCCGTCATGCGCTTGAAGAGCCTGCGGAAAAAAGCCGGCTCTTCATAGCCGACCTGCCAGCTGATCTCATCGACCGGCGCATCCGTGCGCTCCAGCCGGCGCTTTGCATCCTCCACTCTCAAACGCTGAACATAGGCAATCGGGCTGATACCGGTTGCCTGGGTGAAGCGGCGCTTGAAGGTGCGCTCCGTCAGGCCAGCATGACGGAACATTTCCTCGATGGGATTGGCGACCGAAAAATGGCTGGAAAGCCATTCCTGCGCCGTCTGGATCGCTATATCGCCATGATCCCTGCGGCCCTCGAAAACGATATAGGGCGCCAACCCATCCTGATGCCATTGCAACGCGAAGAAACGGGCAATTGCCTGCGCGGCCGAAGCACCCGCATGACGGGCGATCAGGTACAGGACGAGATCATGCCAGGTCATGGAGGCACCGGAGGTGATCAGTTCTTCTCGCCCGCCACAAACGACGAGCACACGCTCGGGATGGACGGGTACCTTCGGAAAGCTTGTCCGGAAAGCCTCGGCATAGCCGAAATGCACTGTCGCATCCATGCCGTCGAATAGCCCGGTCTCTGCCAGCAGAAAGAGCCCCGAACAGGCCGAGCAAATCAGCGCGCCACGCGAATGCATGGCGCGAACCCATTCGACAAGTTCCGGATAACGCCCCTGCTGCCATCCACGCGATGGCAGCAGAACGGAGGGCACGATGACGATATCCGTGTGGTCGAGAGACGAGATGCTGCGCTGGACGGTAATCGGCAGACGGCTTGCAAGTTCCAGCGGCTCGGCGGATGTACCGACAATTTCCACCTTGAAGGGCGCTCGGCCGCCGAGGACATCGCTGGCTGCCAGCAGAACCGCAAAGGCATTCATGACATCGAAAATGCCGCTCAGGGTCGATACCACAGCCTCGGGAATGGCCACGAGGCTGACATGAAGCGGCCTGGAAACGACTTGATCGGTGCCGGATTGCATCTCATCCCCCGGAAGAAACAGGTCCGCTATTCGTTTCTTTTGCCTACACCGGCATGATGATTGGCGCAAATGGCCCGCTTATGGCCCATGCCGCTCTGCCGCAATACCCCGTCTGCTGTCATTCCATTTCCATTCCTAACATTTCGACAGGAGAAGGAAATGGACCAGATAAGAAGCAACACGATCGATGCGGCCAAGCTCGACCTCATCGTCTCACGAGCAATCGACGATCTCTCAGCCGGCTATGGCGGCGTGATGGTGAGCATCGGGCACCGGCTCGGCCTTTATAAGGCAATGGCGAAGGCGGGGCGGATCAGTTCGCACCAGCTTGCGGCAATCACGGGCTGCGCCGAGCGCTATATCCGCGAATGGCTGGGCTCACAGGTGGCAGGTGGCTATGTGATCTATGATGCGGCAAGCCACGGCTACGAATTGCCGCCAGAACATGCGCTGGTGCTGGCGCAGGACGACAGCCCGGTTTTCATGGCTGCGGCCTGGGCAATCCCCGCCTCGATGTGGGCTGACGAGGACAAGGCCCTGGATGCATTTCGCACCGGCGCCGGCATTCCCTGGGGCGATCACGATGGCAGGCTCTATTGCGGCGTGGCATCGCTCTACCGCAACGCCTACAAGGCAAGCCTTGTTGCAGAATGGCTGCCGGCGCTCGATGGCGTCATCGAGAAACTGAAGGCTGGCGCACTGGTGGCAGATGTCGGCTGCGGTCATGGTCATTCGACAGCGCTGATGGCCGAAGCCTTTCCGTCGTCGCGATTCCATGGCTTCGATTCGCATCCGGAATCGCTCGATGAGGCCCGGCAGGTTGTTGCTGCGGCGGGCGGAACAGAGAGAGTGACATTCGAAACCGCGAGAGCGGACGCCTATTCTGGTTCAGGCTACGACCTTATTTGCTTCTTCGACTGCCTGCATGACATGGGCGACCCGCTCGCTGTCGCAAGACACGCAGCCAGAACCATTGCCCATGAGGGAACGGTAATGCTGGTCGAGCCCTATGCGAAGGATGGGATGGAAGACAGTATCTCGCCGGTCGCGCGCATGTATTATGCCGCCTCGACGACGATCTGCTGCGCTCATGCGATCTCTGATGGCGGCCATATCGTGCTTGGCGCACAAGCCGGTGAGAAACGGCTGGCCGAGATCTTCCGGAAGGCCGGTTTCACGCGATTCCGTCGAGCGATGGCAACCCCGTTCAACCTCGTACTCGAGGCGCGACTCTGATCATTGCGGTCGAAGCCGAATGCCGCAGGGCTGATATCGTCAGTTCTGCGGCATCTTCTGTCCGGAGTGAAACTCCTACAGCCCCGCTACCCAGCGGTGCCATTCTTCTTCGCTGCCGCGGAAGGCATTGAGGTCGATTCGGCCTTCGACGCCATGAGAGAGGCCAGAGCCGGAATATTGCCAGAAGAGCCATTTGCGGTTCGGATAGACCTTCGAAGGATGTTCGGCGACCGCGCGTAGCCAGAAGTGATAGTTCTGGAAGGCGCCTTCGAGATTATCCGCGTAGAAATCCGGGGCCGTATAGATGATCGGTCGCTTGCCGTAGTGCTGCTCGATCTTCTCCATGAAGACCTGCATTTTTTCCAGCACGCGGGCGCGGGAGAGCTTCACTTTGCAGCTCGATTCGCCGTTCCATTCGACATCGATGACCGGCGGCAGGGCGTCCGGATCGCGCGGCACGTTGCGGATGAACCAGTCGGCCTGCTCACCGGCCGTGCGGCACCAGTAGAAGAAATGATAGGCGCCGCGCTTGATGCCGGCCTCTTTGGCGCGCCGCCAGTTTGTCTTGAACATCGGATCCAGATGATCGCCGCCATCCGTTGCCTTGATGAAGGCGAAGTTGGCGCCGCGGGTCCGGAGCGTTTCCCAGTCGATGTCGCCCTGCCAGCGCGAGACGTCGACGCCGTGGACGGCCAGTTTGCGCGGAGAGACCTTGCCGAAGTTGATCGGCTTGGCATCGCGGAACCCATAACCATAGACGCGCGAGCGGCCACGGGTCGGCGGTTCTATGGCAGGTGCCGCCGCCATGGCGAATTCGACGGGGCGTTCGCTCGGAATCGGCATACCCGGCTGCGATGTGGCTGAAGGCGTCACTGCCGAGAAGGCGCGGGACTCCGGCAGGGGCGCTTCCCAGGCGAGGCTTGCCTGCGGAGTGGCATCGGCTGCAGCAACTGTAGCCTGGGGCACAGGTGCCGGCGGCGGCGTGACAGAAGCCGTGATTTCCTTCGAAGGCTTCGGAGCAACACCAGCCGAAAGATTTTCCGGACCGGAAGCCGAAGAGCAGCCTGCCAGAGCAAGGCAGGCGACGAGGATAGCTGGGATAGCCGTGGAACGCATGGGCACCGTGACGCAAAACAAGAACCAGGGTGCCTCACCAGATCCGTGAAAACACCAATCCGGAATAGCTAATGGAAAATTATCAAAAAAGACTGAATCCGAACTTTCCGTCCGCAGATTCGGTGCCAGGCGCATTGCAACGTCTTTTGCGAGCTTCTAGATCCCTCGGATTAAAGGAGATTCCCATGACCGAGAAAACCCGTGTGACGATCCTCTACTGCACGCAGTGCAACTGGCTGCTGCGCGCCGCCTGGATGGCGCAGGAACTGCTGCAGACCTTTACCGACAGCCTCGGCGAAGTGGCGCTCATTCCCGGCACCGGCGGCAATTTCGAGATCCGTGTCAATGGCGAACTGATCTGGGAGCGCAAGCGCGACGGCGGCTTTCCCGGACCGAAGGAACTCAAGCAGCGGGTGCGCGACATCATCGAGCCTGACCGCGATCTCGGCCATACCGACCGCGCATCGCTGGAGAGCTAACGTTCAATTATAAGGCGAATTGCAGGTCTTGTAGATGCCTTCATAGGTCAGGAAGCGATCGGTGCGCGGATTGTAGGATCGATATTCGTTCCGGCACCATTGCTGATGGCGGACCTGATTATCCGCCGAAGGCTGCACGCGCGGTGCCGGCGGCGGACCGTAGGTCAGCCGTGGCGGCAATTGCCCGGGCGGCTGATAATAATTCGGCCCGGCTGCATTCGGTGGGAGATAGTTCGGCTGGACGTAGGCAGGGCGATGCCACTGCTGCGGACCGAAGCCGAAGCAGCCGCGATAGTCGCAGATCGTCGACTGCGTATTGAGAGGCCCAAGCGACGGCGAGGCGGCATTGGCTCCCATCAATGGCAATACGGCAAACAGACCAGCAAGAAGGATAGAGCGAAGGTCGAACATGGCGCGTTCCTTTCCAATACCCATTATATAGGGTTGAGAAATGAGCCATGCCATCCACTGATCCGTTGGGTTCGACCACAGCTTCGTGAAGCTTTTTCACAGACTGTCAGGAAAACTTCAAAAACCCTGTTGACAGTAACGAGCCACCCCCGTACATGGCTCTCCGTCGCCCAGATGGCGGAATTGGTAGACGCGCCAGCTTCAGGTGCTGGTACCCGAAAGGGTGTGGAGGTTCGAGTCCTCTTCTGGGCACCATTCCCATTGATCCTCAATGAGATCAAACAGATACGGGGTCTCCCTGTTATCTGTGCCCACCGTTGTGGTGTTCGTTCTCTGCGTCTTTATTCACCGATAATAATTGATCTCGAGCAATGCTTCGCACTGCCATATAAATGCCGATATGCCGCACTTTGATAGAACTATGCGCATCCAAGTTTACATCATCGCGTTTCTCCTCAGCGCCATCATGTGGGGCGTGACGTTCGATGCTGCGAGGAACGCGTATCGCGCCGCACATACGGCTGGGTTGATGCCGAATCTGCATATTCAGCATAAGATCGACCGGATTCTCTAGGCTATTCGATCCCGTGGAGGCCTCTCCGCCCGGATCGCCGCCATGTCCCTCCAACTCACTGGCAAAAGAGCCGAAGCAGCACGCAAACGCCTTTTTCCTGCGTCACCTTCGGCGACCATTCGAAGCGTTCGAGGAACAGACTAGCGCGTCATACCGCGGATTTTTCAGGGGAGCGGGCCAAACCACCCTCGAAGGGAAAAGCGTTCCCACTGGCGGGACCAACTCACCGAGATTTTAGGAATATTTAACCTTAAAGTGTTAGAAATATTTCCAGATAAGCAAGAGCGAAACCACCTGACATGTCATCCGTAAACGAGCAGATTGAACAGTTGAATGTGCAGAAAGAACTCCGCCGAAAGGCCTTTTCTGAGAGCATGAAACTGCGCCCGCAAACGCAGGTCAGGTTGAGCGAGGGGATCTTCAGCAAGGCCGAGAATACAGACCAGATCTCGTTGGTGAACCTCAAGGCCATCGAGCAGTTCGAGCCCGACACCATCTACATACTGAACAACAATGACATCGCTCAGATTGGGCAGAAGTATGTGGGCATGTTCGCCAACGAACCGCGTGCCCATGTCTGCATCTGGGATTTCGACAATCATCATGATGTCGCGATGTCCCTGAATTTTGCGATGCTGTCCGACTTTTACGTGCCGTGCCATCCGCACAATAATGAGACTTACGCGCAGGTGACCAAGGCGATGGGGCGCCCTGTAAGTGCAGCGGTCATCCAGTGGTCACGCGACTATCTGAGCGAACATCGCGATCGCCTCCTGGCCGCCACGCGTGATCCGGAACCCCTTGGACGACATATCCTCTATCCGCAATTCCCCGAGCGCAATGCGTTGCTCCAGACGCTGAACACGCATTTCAAACATGTCGGTCCGGCGGCGCGGACATATCATGACCGCACGGAGTTGGACCGGTTGGACGAATGGGCGGCGCATATGAGCCATTGGATCGTCCCGGTCCGTGGCGATCTGCCTATCCGTGTCTTTGATGCGCTGATCACCGGGGGCGTGCCGATCCTTCCAGCCAGCCTGAGGGATCTTCCCGCGCTGGCCGCTCTGCAGGAGCATCTGTTCTATTTCGAGCCGAGCGATGTGGCGGCCCCGCAGGCCATTGTCGAGGCGGCGAACGCACATTTCCGCAAGCAGGGCGAGGCCGGTGTGCTCGCGCGTCACGAACTGGCCATGGCGACCAGCCACCTGGACGCGCGCGTTCAGGAAATCCTCGCGCAGATTTACGGATACCTCAATCCGGCCAATTGATCGCGACCGGGGCGCCGTCTGCTGCTGCCGAACGTTCGATGGCATCCAGGCTGCGAAGGACTTCCTCTACCTCCTCAACCGGAGACGGGTTGTCGCGCACGCCACGGATCAACTCGACAAAGGCGCGCAGTTCGCGGGTTAGAGGCAGCTCTGGGTCATAGCTGAGGGCGACACTCTTTCCGTCGCGGATGAGCGTGACCTTCTGCGTGGCTTTGTCATCAAAGATGAGACGTCCCCTGGTGCCCGCGGCCGTGATCCGAAAGGCTGGATCTGGCGAAAGCCAGCTGGCCTCAAGGTCGAAAGGTCGCCCTTCGTAGGACAATTGTGCAGCCACGCGAAGCGGGCGCGCTCCGCCTTCAAGCGACCGGGCCGTCGCGCGCTCGGCCGGAGCGGCGAAGATCCGTGCTGCCAGTGAGAGCGGATGCGGCAACCAATCCCATATCACGGACGTATCGTCGCGGGGTTTGCCATTGGCGCAGAGCGCAGTTGCCGATTGGATCGGGCCGATCTCCGGCAGGGCCGCACAAAAGGCCTCTGCGGCCGGGTTGAACCGGTGCAGGTGCCCCGCAAAGACGTGGCCGGCAGCTGCACCAGCCGCCGCCTTGAGGCGCAGGAAATCCTCGAGGCATGTGGCCAGAGGTTTTTCAATAAAGCACGGCATCCCCGCCTCAACGAAAGGGAGCGCCGAGGACACGTGATCTTTGCTCCTGTTGGCGATGATGACGCCGTCAACAGAAGCGCCGGGGCCGTTCAGCGGCACCCAGCGCACTTCGGGCAGGCTGTCCAGAGTGGCGCCAATGATGCGCGCCCAGGCACCCCGCCCGATGAGGCCCAGTGTTACCACCTATCGTTATCCGGCCTTCTTGAGCGCCGCTTCGGGCTCGAAATCGATATAGTTCCGCTCATTGCGAGCCCAGTCGATGAAGCGCGCGAGACCATCTTCGACATCCACCTCGGAGGTATAACCAAAGGTTTCCCGCGCCTTGGTGATATCCGGGCAGCGACGGTTAGGTTCTCCCGCCGGATAGGTGTCCGGATAGTCGATGCGGGTGAAGGAGGCGCCCGGCAGCAGCTTGGGATACATCTCCGCCAGCTTGATCATCGAGATTTCGTTGTCCGGGTTGCCGATGTTGTAGGCCTCGCCGCACTTGCCCTCAAGCAGCGTCATCAGGAAGCCGTAGATGGCGTCGGTGATGTAGCAGAAGGTGCGCGTCTGCAGGCCGGTGCCGTGGACCGGGATCGTACGGCCATTGAGCGCCTGATAGGTGAACATCGGGATCACGCGGCGGTCGTTGTGACCCATGCCCGGACCAAAGACGTTGAACGGGCGCACGATCTTTGCCGGCACGCCGTGGTGCTCTTTGTAGATCGTGCAGAGCGTCTCACCCAGACGTTTGGATTCGTCGTAGCAGGCGCGCGGCCCAACGGTCGAAACGTTGCCGTGGTAATCTTCCTTGATCGGCACCGCGCGGGGGTCGGGATCGCCGTAGATCTCGGAGGAGCTGAAGAACAAGAAGCCCTCGAGGTTCTTGTTGCGTGAAGCCAGGTCCAAGAGGTTGCGGGTGCCATGCACCGCGCTCTCGATGGTCTCGAGCGGATAACGCATGTAGAAAACGGGTGATGCGATGCCCGCAGCCTGGATGATGAAGTCGATATCTTCGCGCACGGGCAGCGGATGGGTCACATCGGCCCAGACCTGCATGATGTTGGGATCGCGCACGATGCTTTCATCGAGGTTCTTGGTGCCGGTGATGTAGTTATCCACCGAGATGACCGAGCAGGGCTTGTCCAGCACGTCGTTATTCAGCTTCTGAAACACCTTGACGAAGTGCTTCCCAAGGAAACCCGCCCCCCCTGCCAGCAGGACAGTCTTCCCGGAAAACCGATGGGCATTAGCACCAAGCCGCTCGACAATACGTTGAATTTCTTTCGACATTTCTTTCCCCATTCCAGTGATCAGGAAGCTATGAGTTCAACAAGCGGAATTGGCATGTAGTAGTCATATGCATTGCTAGTCTTTTTCCGAATGTCGTCGATGTATTCGTAGGCGAAGACCACCAGCACTTCGGGCTGATAGGTCTCAAGTTCAGAGGCAGACACAACCGGGATATGCGCGCCGGGCGAGGTGCGTCCCTGTTTCAGCGGGCTGTCATCGATCGTGAAAGGCAGCAGATCTCTGTCGATGCCGCCAAAGTTTGTGATGGTCGAAAGCCGGGCAGGCGCGCCGTAGCCTGCCACCTTGACGCCCTCCTCCCGCCAGCGCTTCAAGCCAGCGACCAGCCTGTCGGTCAGATCGCGGCAGCGCTGGCCAAAATCTGTCAGTGCCGCAGTGTTCAGCACCTTCAACTCGGTCGCGATCAGCTCCGCCAACTCCGGGGCCTCGGTGCCGGCCGCCTCGCGCATCAATGTGAACCGAAGGGAGCCGCCATGCTGGGCCACAGGCTCAAGCCCGGTGATCACCATGCCGTGCTTGCCGAACAGCTGCTTCATCGACGAGATCGAGTAGTAGAAGATCCGGTCGAGGTAGAATCGCTCGAACTGCACCTGGCTGATCATGTTGAGGATATACTCGACCTCGATCACCAGCTTGCCGTCTTTCGCCATCAGGATGTCCGCTGCGCGGATGAACTGATCCGGTGCGTCAAGATGCGTGAAGACGCTGCTGGCGACGATCACGTCCGCCGGGCCGTGGCTGTCCAGCACCTGCCGCGCCGAGGTTTCCTCGAAGAAGGCGCAGAGCGTTTCCAGCCCCTCGTCATTGGCGAGCTTGGAGACATTGATCGAAGGTTCGACCCCCAGCGCCCGAACTCCGAGCCCTTTGAGCGGACGCAGCAACACGCCATCGTTGGAGCCCACGTCGACGACGAATTTCGCTTCCTTCAGTTCCTCGGCGAGCGCCTCGAAATGGCGGACGAGACCGCCATTGACCGAGCTCAGGTAATAATAATCCTCGAACATGAGGGATCGCGGGACCATCTCTCCAAGCTGAACATTCTTGCAGGTTTCGCAAAAGAACACTTCGAGCGGGAAGAATTTCTCCTCCTGAAAATCACTCGGCTTGGGATATTTGTTCGCGAGGGGCTGGCGCCCCAAATCCAGAAATTTGTTCAAGATCTGTCCGTCGCACAGAGAACAACATTTCGACATTGGGAATCCTTACCGTTCGCTGCGCCATCGTGGGGAGCATGCGCATCCCGCTGCGTTTCGGCTGCCGCGTTCGAGCTTATCGACGCCAGGCCAACACGCCTTCCGATAGCTAAGTTTCTAGAGATTTAAGCTTGTGGGAAGCTTTCGATCGCCCCATCCAACTCTCGCAATATTTGCGCCTCGCTCGGAACAAAGCGGGACAGGGATCCGCGCAGCCAGGAACGGTCATTGAGGTAGTTGGCCATGAAGCCCTGCTTGGTGATTGCGAAACTTGCCGGCGACAGAATGGCTTTCGCGGCAAGAAGGAAGCGATACAGGCCCATGAATACGTCCGTCCAATCCTTGGAGGTGCCGTCGGAGGTCGCATCCGCGGCGAAGTAATTCAAGGGATAGTCGAAGAACATCGCCCTGTTCTTCTCGAGTGCCAGCAGGAAAGGCACGGCATAGAGATGCAGCGTGTCTCGGAAGGCAGCAAGCTTCCCGAGGCTTTCGATGATCAAGTTGCTCCGGTAGAGAAGGCCGACATGTCGGGGAACGTGGCCGAGGAAGTGCCGGCGAAACGTTTCCGGCTCGTCCATCAGCTTGGGGTTGGTATAGAATGGCGGCGACAGCGTATATGTCAGCTCGGTCGCGAGCATGTCTGCCGATCTGTATTCGCAATGATTGAACAGAACGGCATCGTGCTCCTGCCTGGCAGCGAGTTCCAGCAGATCAAGCGGATTGACCTGACCGCAGCTGAAAACGTCGGCATCGCCTATGCTGAAGATGAAGTCGTAGTTCCGAGCATGATCGGCGTAAAAGTGAAACAGGTTGTCGTCGAAGCCTGACCCCTTGTTGGTTACATAGAGATCACAAAGCGGCTCGAGAATGTGTCTGGCGGCGTTGTCGGGATCGGAGTCGGCCACGACTGTCTCGAAGACGACGAGGCCGGTATATTTGCTTCGCAGATCGATGATCTGGGAAAGCAGACGCACCAGCTGGATATCGCGCCTGTACGTTGTTATCAGGAGGCATATTTTCATGATGTTAAAGCTTTCCCGAGTGTTGTCGCAGGCAACTCGACCGGTTCTTCTGGTCCAGGCGTGCATCAGTTCGCTGGTTCCGCGCCCTCAATTTTCGCGCCTATCCAGAAAACTTTGATAGGTTTGCTCGAGACCAGTCGTCAGCGGGCGGGCATTGTTCCAGCCGAGTTCGCGCAGACGGCGAAGATCGGCAAGCTTGCGCGGCGTCCCATCCGGCCTCGTGGTGTCGAAGGTGAGCGAACCATCGAAGCCAATCGTCTTGCTCACGAGGCGGGCAAGCTCGGCAATCGACAATTCCTCACCAGAACCGATATTGATCGGCACCGGGCCGGAGTAATTGCGCAGCAGGAAGATCACAGCATCGGCAAGGTCATCCACATGCAGGAATTCCCGCAACGGCGTACCGCTGCCCCAGATCGTCAGGGATTCAGCACCGTTCACCTTGGCTTCGTGAGCCTTACGGATGAGGGCCGGCAGAACGTGGCTTGTCTCGAGGTCATAATTGTCGCCCGGCCCATAAAGATTGGTCGGCTGGGCCGATATGAAATCGCGTCCCTGCTCCTGGCGATAGGCCTGGCAAAGCTTGATGCCGGCAATCTTGGCGATGGCGTACCACTCATTGGTCTTTTCAAGCGGACCGGTGAGCAAGGATTCCTCGCGGATCGGCTGTTCGGCGTCGCGTGGGTAAATGCAGGTGGAACCGAGGAGAAGAAGCTTGCTCACGTCAGCACGAGCAGCCGCTTCGATGATATTCGCCTCGATCATCAGATTGTCGTAGAGAAAGGCAACCGGCGAGGCGCTGTTGGCGGCAATGCCGCCCACAC
Organism: Rhizobium sp. BK379; assembly: GCF_014193955.1. Classification (NCBI taxonomy): domain Bacteria; kingdom Pseudomonadati; phylum Pseudomonadota; class Alphaproteobacteria; order Hyphomicrobiales; family Rhizobiaceae; genus Rhizobium; species Rhizobium sp. BK379. Next base: position 192,909 of record NZ_JACIAD010000002.1, on the reverse strand, counting down.
GCGCAGCGGCGACGATGACGGCATCCGGCTTGTTGTCCTGCAGCCAGCGTCGCGTCGCGGCCTGATCGGTGAGATCGACCTCACTGCGAGGTGTTGTCAGTACCTCGCAGTTCAGCTGCGAGAGCACCCGGACCAGGGCCGAACCGACCATACCGCGATGGCCGGCGACCCAGATCCGTTTTCCCTCTATCTGAAAAGCCGGGTTCATCCGTTAGTCCTTGTCTCGCTGATGAACCGAGTTTGCAGCATGTTCCTTGATATCGGAATTGACCATTTCCACGATCATTTCCTCCAGCGTCGTCGTGGCGCGCCATCCAAGTTCTCTTTCAGCCTTGGAGGGATCGCCTAGCAGAAGATCGACCTCCGTCGGACGGAAATAGCGCGGATCGACTTCGATCAGACAGCGATCAGTGCCGCGAACGTAGCCACGTTCGTCCACACCCTTGCCACGCCATTCTATGTCGATGCCTGCGACCCGGAAAGCCGTATCCACGAACTCACGGACACTGACGGTACGCCCGGTCGCCAGGACGTAATCATCCGGCTTGTCCTGCTGCAGCATCCGCCACATGCCCTCGACATAATCACGGGCATGGCCCCAGTCACGCATGGCGTCCAGATTGCCGAGATAGAGGCGATCCTGGTCGCCGGCGGCAATGGCCGCTGCGGCGCGGGTGATCTTTCGCGTCACGAAAGTTTCGCCGCGACGCGGGCTTTCATGGTTGAAGAGAATGCCGTTCGAGGCGTGCATTCCATAGGATTCGCGGTAATTGACCACGATCCAGTATGCGTAGAGCTTGGCCACGCCATAGGGTGAGCGCGGATAGAAGGGGGTCGTTTCCTTCTGCGGCGTCTCCACCACCTTGCCATAGAGTTCGGAGGTCGAAGCCTGATAGAAACGCGTCTTGTCCATGTGCAGGATGCGCAAGGCTTCCAGGATGCGTAGCGTGCCCATGCCGTCGGCGTTCGCCGTATATTCCGGCGTTTCGAAACTGACGTGAACGTGAGATTGCGCAGCCAGATTGTAGATTTCGTCCGGCTGCACTTCCTGAATCAGGCGGATCAGGTTGGTGGAATCGGTCATGTCGCCATAGTGCATCGTGAAGCGGCGATTGGTCTCATGAACGTCTTCATAGAGATGATCGACGCGCGCCGAGTTGAAACTCGATGACCTGCGCTTGATGCCGTGTACCTGGTAACCCTTGGAGAGCAGCAGCTCCGCAAGATAGGAGCCGTCCTGTCCGGTTACGCCTGTAATCAGAGCACGCTTTGGAGCCGTATTCGTCATTTGTCTTCGCTCTTAGCAGGGGCGGGCAACAGAGGCGAAGGCGTCGGCCACACGCGCAATGTCCGCTTCATTCAGGTTGTGATGATTCGGCAGATAGATGCCGTAATCGTGCACCTTATCGGCGTTCGGAAGGGCGAGCCGTGGATGGTCGCGGAGCCAGAAGGGATGGCGCGCGATGTTGCCGCAGATCAGCGGCCGGCATTCGATGTCGAGCGCGTTGATATGTTTGTAGGTTTCGAGCCGGTTCTCGATGAAGGTGCCGTAGGCGAAGGACGACAGAACCTCGGTATCTCCCGACTGGGAGAAGAAGTCCGGCAGCGCCTTGCGGTAAAGGTCGAAATTGATACGGCGGCGTTCGACGATCTGATCGAGCTTCCTGAGCTGCGACCGACCGAGGAATGCCTGGAGGTCCGTGGAGCGCAGGTTATAGCCGGCATGGTAGAAGGTGTAGAGGTTCTTGAACTCATCGACCCCGTTCTGCTCTGCCAGAGATTGGCGCAGTTCCGGCTTGAGATCGCGGCTCCAGCCGTGCGAGCGCAGGGAAAGCATAAGCTGGTGCAGATCGGGATCGTCGGTGACGACCATGCCGCCCTCGATCGTCGAGATATGATGGCCATAATAGAAGGAGAAGCTGCCTGCCGTGCCGATCGTGCCCAGCTTGCGGCCCTTGTAGGCCGAGCCGAGCGCCTCGCAGGAATCTTCCAGCAGGATGACGTCGTAACGCTCGCAGATGTCCCTGACAGCATCCATGTCACCGGCATGGCCGAGAACGTGGACCAGGATCAGCAGCGCCGGCGGATCCGTGCGGCAAAGGTCTTCCAGATGGTTGAGATCGATACCCAGCGACTTCGAATCGCAATCGCAGAGACGCACATCGAAACCAAGCTGGAGCAGCGGCGAAACGGTGGTGACCCAGCTGACGCCGGCGGCAATCGCCTTGTTATTGCGCAGGCGGCCCGCTTCCTTGAGCGCGGCGATCATCAGGAGGTTCGCCGACGAGCCGGAGTTGACATAAACTGCGTGACGGCAGTTCATCCAGACAGCGAATTCCTGCTCGAAGGCGAGTGTCTGCTCAGCCTTGGTCAGGCGGTTGCCGGCGAGTATCCATTCGGAGAGCGCCTCGAGCTCACCCTGGTCGATGGTTTCCTCTGCGAGGCGGATTGGACGATCTTGAGTAACTAAGCGGATTGGACGCCCTACGGTCATTACGATGCCTCCCTGATACGCACAGCGCGCATCACTTTCATTTCGAGATAGTGGCGGGTAACTTCTGCGTAAGCGGCGCGCAGTCGCGCGGTCTTCTCGCCGGACGCGAAGGCGTCGATGGTGATCGAACCCTCGTGGAAGCGGAAGAAGGCAAGCGGTTCACGCACGTAGCCGATCGCTGGATAGCGCAGCATTGAAAGCAGCGAGACGAAAGCATCCGGGCCGACGCCGCGATATTCGTTGATCTGAAGCGGCAATCGCCCCGGATAGAGCGCGTCGATCAGAATTTGCCGGCGATAGAGCGCTGCGCCAGGCGAGATCAGCGAGCCAAGAATCTGTCTCTCCAACGCGTCGACCGGATAGGTGCCAGTCGCGGGCAACCAGTCCGTAAACTGGCGAAGTTTGGTGGGCAGGCCTGGGCCATCCATAACGTCGGCGCCGGTAAAGGCGAAGCCGGTTTCCGGAGTGATGACGGCAAGGCACGCCTCGATGAAGGTCGGTGCGATCCAATCGTCGTCATATTGCAGGTGGACGAATTCTCCGGTGGCGTGGAGTGCGCCTTCAAGCCAGCAGAAATGCGGCCCGAAATCACGCTCACGGCGGATGTAGAGGATGCGGTCGCCATAAGCCTCGGCCACCTTCGGCGTATCGTCGGTGGACCCGTGATCGACGACGATAACCTCGCACGCCTTCGTTTGATTCAGGGCGCTGTCGATGGCGACAGGCAACATCCCTGCCCTGTTAAAGGTCGGAATGACGATGGAAACAGTCTCAGACATCAAAGTCTCCTAATAATTGTCTAAGCCGTGAGATATCGGCGACGAGAGTGTCCGAGCCGCCGGTCGCCCTGATATCGAGGGGCCGGGAGCTGAAACCCTGAACGAAATCGCGGATGGTTGTGCCACGGCCGGAGCCGACATTGACCGGCCCCGTTGCGGAGGAAAGGGCGAGGCGCACGACAAGCTCTGCCGCATCCTCAGCCGGCAGAAAATCCCTGACGCTGTCACCGCCCGGAAGCATGAAGGGTCGGCTCAGGTCCTCTTCTGCCAGCCGACGCTCGATGGACGGCCGAAGGAACGAACCGGTTTGCGCTGGATCGTGAATCGAGAAAACACGTGCCGCACAGAAAGCGCGGCCGGATGCCTCGCAAATGTCGGCCGCAACGCTCTCGCCGACCCATTTTGTCCTTCCGTAGAAGGAAGGTGGCGCCTTTTCGGCGTCCTCAGCTATCGGCAGGTCCGACGGCGCATAGATATGGCTCGATGAGCAGTAGAGGAACGTTGCCGGGTGCGCCTCGAGCGCCGAGAGAAGATTGATCGTACCGCCGACATTCACGGCATAGGCACGGGCAGGATCTGCCTTGACCGATGCCACCGGCACCAAAGCTGCCAGATGAACAACCTTATCGATCGGCTGAAGGGCAGAGATCGCCGCTCGCGTCGCCTCGATATCCGTGAGGTCCGCCTTGTTGGCGATCACATCGGCGCCTGGCGCAAATTGGGCGAAATGCCTGATAACATGCCTGCCCAGAATGCCGCCCGCCCCGGTTACCAGGACCCGCATGGACGCACCTCTCGATGAACTGCGCACCCTGCCGGGAGCCTTCGGCTGGCAGAGGTCAGGTCGCGCTTTTGCTGCATCCAATTTCCTTATTTCCCGCTGGGGCGCGTCCCTTCGCGACACAACGAACACGTTAAAAAGCCGACTTCAGATGACCGGGTGGCCGCCCCCAGGATTTCCAACCACGGCAATTGACGCGAATGCCCGGCTCATGCCATCTCCTTCATGGTTAACACCAATGCCGCCTCTGCCATGCGCGAACCTTGCGCGAAAGGAATTGCCTGAGATGCATTTTATTAAAGCAAGGACGCAGAGTGATCATGGGACCGCGCTGGTGACGGTGTTCTGCGCGGTGTGGCACCGCCAGAACAACAAGCTGGACCTGCTGAAGTCGCACTACATCAACCTGCGCCAGCAAAGTGTCGACGTGCGCATCATCTATATTTTCGACAATGGTGATATGCCGCCCGAATGGCTGGATGCGGACTGTTACGTCTTCTCTCAACCACTCTCGATCTATGAGGCCTGGTCTGCAGCGGTGGCATTGAGCAATTCATTGTTCGTGATGAACCTGAATATGGACGACCGCCTGGCCACAAATGCGGTCGAGCTCCTGGTCGGAGCGGCGTGCGCTTCTTCTGCCGGAATGGTTGGAGGCGAGTGGCTGGTCTGCTTTGACAATTCCCATCTGGATGAGCCTTTCAAAGCACCGATACTGACGGCATCCGAATTTGCGCCGGAGTGGCCTCCGAGGCCACGTGAACGCCTGAGGCTTGGATCGGGCACTGGCGAGCGCGGCACTTTTGGTCCGGCTACGCTGTGGAGCCCGAAGATGGTCGGGAAATACTATCCGAGCTATTTTGGCGACGGATCCCCGATCAGATCGGTCGGCGATGCGCTGTTCTGGCATGTATTCCAGCAAAAGAATCTTAAAACCATTCGCCTGCCGCTGCTGATCGGGAAATATTTCTCTTCACCGTCCGATCAGGCGGAATTCCGGGCAAATCAAGACAATGAGCTGTATCAACGATACGGTCTGTCCAGTCTGTCCTTCGCCGACCGCATCGTTGGTGGCGAGGTACCGCAATTGGCATTTCGGCCCGCTGGCTAAGGTGTAGTGCTGCAGGAAGATTGCTCGCAATCGCCGTCAAGTCGCTGAACGATTATGGCGCCGTCAGGATCTTCGGACACAATCGCAACGCAGAAATCGCCCGGCTTTCAGCGCACCGGCTGGTAATGGCCACGCAGCGGCACGCGGCTATCCATCGAAATCACGCCGTCGCGTTCGCAGACATACATCAGCGTCGGCATGCCGCCGGAGCGGAAGATCTCGTCGTAGCGGCGGCGAACCTGCACCGTTTCGGTGTGACAGTCGTAGGATTCTTCCACCTTCTTGTCTGGCTGCGCCTTCACGCCCGGAAGATCCTTGTAGGGATAGAGCGGCTGCACGGCCTGCTTGCCGGAATTCTGCCAGTCTATGGCAGACGCGGGCGCAGCAGACGCGCCGGCAACAAGCGACAGCAGGACAATCGCAGCGAACCGCATCACAACCTCTCTCATGGGCACACTTCTTGCGGTGCCCATGTTCTGGATGTAGGAAGATTGGAGGCTGCCATCAAGCGGACGCGCGGACGGGCTTGCGGAAATAGCTTCTGATGGTCGGATGAGAAAAGAGGCCGGCGAGGATCGCAAAACCGGCGCCGACAGCAAAGCCTGCAAGCAAGCCACCGATCATGCCAGCGACCATGATGACTTTCTTGCTCGGCCCATCCGCCTTCACGGGAACTTCTGCGGGGGAGACGACGCGGATATTGCTCTGGCTGAGGTTTTGTTCTTCGCTGGTCTCGCCGGAACGCTTCAGAACTGATTCGTAGAGTTCGCGGGCGGCCGTCGCCTTGCGCTGCAGCTCGTTCAACTGCACCTGCTTGTCCGAGGTCGTGGCCTGCAGGGCTTTCTGTACCGCCAGCTCCTTGGCGATATCGTCCTCGGCCTTCTTCGCCTGTTCGTATTCTGCCCTTGCCGAAGTCGCGACGCGCTGGAGTTCGTCTTTGATTTCCGCTCCGATGCTACCCAGCGAAGAGCGCGCAGCCTGAAGGCGCGGATGACGCGAACCCATCTGGCTCTGCAGGCTGCCGACGACTGCGGCCTGGGCGGCATATTGCTGCCGCAGGCTGACGAGCGGCGATGTGCCCGTGGCGCCGTCCGTCTGGCTGCCTGCGACGACATCTTCGACCCGCAGATTTGCAGCGGCATCGGCGCGGGCCTTGGCCTGAATGGTCTTTTCCTGGGCGGTAACGAGCAGCGCATTCAGGGATGAAAGGCGCTGATCGGAAATCAGATTGCCCTCGGTCGCCGCCATGTCGTTGTCGGCGCGGAAGGTTTCGACCGCCTGCTCCGCTTCCTGCACTTTCCGGCGCAGATCGTCGAGGCGACCGTCGAGTGCTGACGAGGTAGTTTCGTAAAGACCGGTCGATGCGCTGCTTTCCTCCTGCATGAAGGAGGTGACGACCTGATTGGCGAGCTTTGCGGACTTTTCCGGGTCCCGCGTCGTTGCGGCGAGCGAGACGACGTAAGTATTGTTCTCGCGCGTGATCAGCAGAGCCTTCTGAAGAGTGCCGATGATGGCAGCACCATCTGTCCTGCCACCGGTGAATTCCGGATCCTGATCGAGCTTCATAGCATCGGCTACGCGACGCAATACGTTGCCCGAGGTCAGCAGTTGAACCTGGCTGTCGATCAGCGTCGAAATCATTTCCGGCGACGGGGCCGCATTCTGTGAGCCGCTGTCGGCAAGACCGATCTGACGCGGATCGAAATAGAGGGCGGCAACGGCGGTGAATTTCTGCGGGATACGAGGCGCGATCACCGCACCGGCAGCGGCACCGACGAGGCAAAGACCGGCAATAATCAGGCGCCGGCTCCAGATGGCGGCAACCGCAGATCTGATATCCAGCAAGGGTCCGGCGACAACAGATGTCTGCTCGACCACGGGTTCCGGCGTTGAAACGGTTTCGGGCACGACAGGAATATCGCCGCGGAGCGGCCCGGCAGGACGGCTTTCCGACGCTGCCGGCCGAACCGGAGGCGGATCGGGCTCGGGAGGCGGTGGGGGCGGAACGAAATCTGTCGGCCGGATGATCGGGCTGCGCGCACGAGTGCCTTCAGGCGCAGGCTGAGACGACTCATAACTGCGCCAGGCAGGCAAGCGGCTCACCCTGTTCCCGTCATATTGTTTCATAACACCGCATCCACCCGGCGAGAAAGCATGGCCAAGCAGGAGCGACTTTAGAAATTCTTAGCTAACGGACCGTTAAGATGCAGGCATCGAAGCCGACGTGGCGACCTGCCGCGACCCCGCGAGGATAGCCATGAGACGGAAAAGACTGCTGCACGGGCTGCTGGTTGCCGCCGTTACGGCCGTTTCGTCCATCGCTCATGCCACCGAGGCACCGCTTTGCTATTACGGGGTCAATCTCTCCGGCGGCGAATATGGCGAACGCGGTGGCGTCTACGGCACGAACTACACCTACCCGACCGAAGAAACGATCAGCTATTTCGCGAAGAAGGGCATGACGATCATCCGCCTGCCCTTCCGCTGGGAGCGGCTTCAGCCGAAACTTGGTGCACGGCTCGACGATGATGAACTGCAGCGCTTGAAGGATGCGGTCGCGCTGGTTCGCAAGCACAAGATGAGTGTACTGCTCGATCCGCATAATTTCGGCTATTACGACAAGGATCAGATCGGCAAGCCGCCGGCGACGAATGCAGCCTTCGCCGATTTCTGGGCTCGGCTTTCCGTCGAATTTTCCAATCACGATGGCGTGCTCTTCGGGCTGATGAACGAGCCGCATGACATTCCCGCGGCCGATTGGCTGAAAGCCGCCAATGCTGCGATCCGCGGCATTCGGGCGGTAGGCGCACGCAATCTCATCCTCGTTCCCGGTACGGCCTGGAGCGGAGCTGCAAGCTGGGAAACCGATGTGATCGGCGGCGCAAACGGAACCGTCATGCTCGGCGTACGTGATCCGCTCGATTTCTACGCCTATGAATTTCATCAGTATCTCGACGCGGATTCTTCGGGCACGCACGAGACCTGCGAGGGCGCAAAGGCCGCGACCGATGCCATCACCAACGTGACCAGTTGGCTAAAGAAGAACGGCAAACGCGGCTTCCTCGGTGAATTCGGCGCGTCTGCCAATGCAGATTGCCTCGATGGCCTGAAGACGATGCTCACCACCATGTCCGACAATAGCGATGCGTGGATCGGTTTCTCCTACTGGGCGGCTGGAGAATGGTGGCCGGCCACCGAACCATTCAACGTACAGCCGCGTGACACGCCCGAGCGCCCGCAAATGCGTCTGCTTGAGCAGATGGTACCCAAACATGCGCCCGACTGCGCGGCGGTAAAGCCGGCGGGGAAGTGACGTGACAGCAATCGGAGAGACAAGCATTAGATTCGAAACGGTTGCTGGTGCGGCGAGCCCGGCTTCGCGTCTCGATTACCCTGTCCTGCTCCTCGGGCTGCTCTCGGTTCTCTACAATGGCATCCTGGCCTTCATAAACCACAACGTCATGCCACTTTCGATGACGCATGTGGCGGCCAGCGAAGGCCTGATCATGGCAAGCGCAATCATCTACATCCTGCACAAGGGGATTTATGAGGAAGACCTTCCAGCCTTCCTGTTCATGCTCTTCACGCTGATCGTGACGATCTATGTCAGCGCGATCAACCGAATGGCCTTTATCGATCATCTCCGCAACGTCCTGATCATCTTCTGCTTCACGGGGCTTGGCGGCTGGTGCAACGAGCGGACGCTGAAGCTGATCTTCCGGGTGGCCTGTTTCATGGTGCTGCTGTTCCTGATCTTCGAGATCATCAGCGTACCCTTCTATGTCAGCATCGTGCATCCCTCCGACTATTTCGCCAACACGCGCGGGCTGAAGCCGCTCAGCTTCAACACGACCGGTCTTTTCCAGAATGCGCTCGGTTTTCCCGGCCGATTCTCCTTCGGCATCATCGACCACCGCTCCTCGTCGATCTTCCTGGAACAGGTGTCGCTTGCCAATTTCTGCGGCGTGATCGCGGTCTACCTTATTTCGATGTGGGACCGGCTGACGCGGCTCGACCGGGCGCTCGCCATTGCGACAGCGCTGCTGATCCTGACGACCAACGATACCCGCACGATGCTCATCTTCTGCATTTGCTGTATCGGCGGTTACTTCGTCTTTCCGAAAATCCCCAAGGCCTTCAATCTGGCGCTGATGCCGCTCATCGTTTGCGCCGGCTTCCTCGTCTACATAAAGGACCCCAATGCGATCGGCGACAATTTCACCGGGCGCATCAATCTGACGATGAAGAAGCTGATGGATCTCGATCCGCTGGCGATCCTCGGGCTTTCGGTCGATAAAGTCGCCGAATTCGCCGACAGCGGCTACGTCTATCTCGTCTACGGCGCCACGGTCTTCGGAGTCATCACCTTCTGGCTGTTCGTCTGTCTGTTTCCCGCGGGCACCAGCCCGGCGCAGAAGCGCTGCGCCCATTCACTTTCTCTTTTCATTTTTCTGAATATGATGATCGGGGGAACGGCAATCTTCTCGATGAAGATCGCCGGCCTTCTCTGGCTTGTCATCGGGTTCATGCGTTTCCGCGACACGCCACGCATCCGGCAGGATCGTCCGGCAAATATATTGAGTTGACGAAGCGGCCTGCCGAGGGCCGATCCGCAAAGCCTGTGGGAGCAAGACATCAGATGCTTGTCCAGCTGCAATATCTGCGTGCCATCGCGGCGCTGATGGTCGTTTTTTTCCATGCCATTCTGCAGCTTGCCAAGGTCAATCCCGCCATCGACGCGACCTCGTTCATTTATGGCGAAACGGGTGTCGATATCTTCTTCGTGCTCAGCGGCTTCGTGATGTGGCTGACGACAAGCGGACGAAACATGACGCCGGCCGATTTCGCCCGCAAGCGTGCCAAGAGGATCGTGCCGCTCTACTGGCTGGCGACGCTCTTTTCGGCGGCTGTCGCGCTTATCGCACCGTCGCTTCTCAAGTCTACCGCTTTCGATCTGCCGCATCTCATGGCCTCGATGCTGTTCCTGCCGTGGATCAATCCGGTCGACCCGACGATGATCGCTCCCGTCATCGTGCCCGGCTGGACGCTGAATTATGAGATGTTCTTCTATTTCGTCTTCGCGCTGCTATTGCCGATCCGCGAGGACTATCGGCTGCCTGCTCTGTTCGGCGCCTTTGCAACCATCCTGATCGTCTGCCATTTACTGCCGGAAACGACCGCCACCAAATTCTACGGCCAACCCATCATCCTGGAATTCCTGGCCGGCGCGGCGCTCGGCTGGCTCTATGGCCAGAAGCTGCTGCTGCCGCAGCACTGGGCCTGGGTTTTGCTTGCTGTCGGCTTCGCCTTCCTCTTCATCAACGAGGATCTGGTGCGGCCCGAGGATCGTTATTATGCATGGGGCATACCGGCAGTCTTCATCGTCTATAGCGCTATTTCCATCGATTTTTCGAAACTTCCCTTTGTCCGCTGGCTCAACTATCTCGGCGACGCCTCCTACGAAATCTATATCACGCATGCCTTCACGCTGGCGTTTCTCCGGATCATCGCCAATCATTTCCCGATCGGCGTGCTTCAGCAGCCTGTCATCTTCGTGATCCTATGCCTCGTGCTCTCTTCCATCGTGGGAGCGATCATTCACGAAATCATCACCCCACGCAGAAAAGTCCGGATCGCCAGCCGGCCAGCCACCTGACCTCAAACTATCAGAAGGCGAGGACGGGATTTCGAACGGCGCAGGCAGAACGGAGTTCTGCGTGGCGTGTCATAAGCTTGCGGTCATGAAAGCAAATGCCGCAGGCATGAAGGTTCGGCTTGCAATTTATTGCAGAAATGAAAGCTTGCCGGCCTGTTCGAGGCTGCGGCTTTGATCTAAGCACGGCCGGCGGCTGGAGAGAGGGAAGAGGACATGACGGACTATGTATTGACGGTAACCTGCAAGTCGACGCGCGGCGTCGTGGCGGCGATTTCGACCTACCTCGCCGAAAAGGGTTGCAACATCATCGATAGTTCGCAGTTCGACGACCTCGATACCGGCAAGTTCTTCATGCGCGTCAGCTTCATTTCGGAAGAGGGTGTGTCGCTTGCCGAGATCCGCGAAGGCTTCAAGCCGATCTACGAGAAGTTCGGCATGGACGCGGAAGTACATGACGGGAGCGAGCGCCTGAAGGTGCTTCTGATGGTCTCCCGCTTCGGCCACTGTCTCAACGACCTGCTCTACCGCTGGAAGATCGGCGCGCTGCCGATCGATATCGTCGGCGTCGTCTCCAACCATTTCGAATACCAGAAGGTTGTGGTCAACCACGACATTCCCTTCCACCACATCAAGGTGACGAAGGAAAACAAGCCGCAGGCCGAAGCCCAGATCCTCGACATCGTCGAGCAGACGGGCACCGAACTCATCGTGCTTGCCCGCTACATGCAGGTTCTCTCCGATGCCATGTGCAAGAAGATGTCAGGCCGCATCATCAACATCCACCACTCCTTCTTGCCGAGCTTCAAGGGCGCCAACCCCTACAAGCAGGCCTATGAGCGCGGCGTAAAGCTGATCGGTGCCACGGCGCATTACGTGACGGCCGATCTCGACGAAGGCCCGATCATCGAGCAGGACACGGCTCGCATTACCCATGCACAAAGCGCCGAAGACTATGTCTCGATCGGCCGCGATGTCGAAAGCCAGGTACTGGCGCGCGCCATCCATGCGCATATCCACCGCCGCGTCTTCCTCAACGGCAACCGCACGATCGTCTTCCCCGCCAGCCCTGGAAGCTATGCCTCCGAACGCATGGGTTGAACCAAGGACCCACTCCTTCCAATCCTCGGCTGGCACAATCTTCCGTTGCTTGTCGGCAAGTGCTTGATTATCTGTTTCATTAGGTAATCGAATCATGCCGCGGAGGGGTGCCATGACCGACGAAGCGCTTCTTGACCGCATGGCGCTACCGCGCCCCGATGTTACCGCTTCCGAGGCCGCGGATATCCTCCTTACTCATTACGGGCTTTCCGGCACGCTTTCGGAGCTCGGCAGCCAGCAGGATCGCAATTACCGGCTCGACACGGAAGACGGCCGCTATGTGCTGAAGATCTGCCATGCCGCCTACGAGACCCAGGAGCTCGAAGCGCAGAATGCGGCGCTCCATCATCTGCGCGCCAAGGCGGATGCGCCACGTGTTCCAAACGTGATGGCTTCCACCGAGGGCCACGAGATCGTCCCTGTCAGTGTGCGAGAACAGGATTACCAGGTCCGGCTGCTCGAATTTCTCGAAGGAGATGGCCTGACGCACCGCGCCTATCTGGCGCCGGCCTCGGTCGCGGCCCTCGGCGCGCTCTGCGCGAGGTTGGCGGCAGCACTTGCCGATTTCACCCATCCGGGACTGGACCGCAGCCTGCAATGGGATTTGCGCCGCGCCGGACCCGTGGCCGTGCAGTTGTTGTCCTCCATTAGCGACAGCGCCGCTCGTGACAGGATCGCGAAGACGATGGTCATGGCCGTGCGCCGCATCCAGCCACTTGCACCGTCGCTGCGGCTTCAGGCGGTTCATCATGACGTGACGGATGACAATGTCGTCAGCCGTCCCGATGCGCATGGGCGGCCTGTTCCCGATGGTGTGATCGACTTCGGCGACATCATTCGCGGCTGGCTGGTCGGCGACCTTGCCGTGACCTGTGCCTCTCTGCTGCATCAGGCAGATGGCGATCCCTTTCACATCCTGCCGGCGGTGAAGGCCTATCACGAGATTTACCCGTTGATCGAGGAAGAGCTGAAGGCACTCTGGCCGCTCATCGTGGCCCGCGCCGTCATCCTCGTCGCCAGCAGCGAACAGCAGATCTCGATCGATCCCGACAATGATTATGTCAGAGGAAATCTGGAGGGCGAACGGCACATCTTCGATACGGCAATGTCCGTGCCGTTCGAACTAATGGAAGCGGCCATCCTGAAAACAGCCGGTCTTCATATTGCCGATGTCGATACGGCAGACTGGCAGTCGCTTCTGCCGGAGATCGATCCCGCGTCCATTGCCTATGTCGATCTCGGCGTGCAGAGCCCGCATTTTTCCGACGGCAACTGGCTGGCGGCGGACATGGACTGGCGTCTGCTTGCGCGCGCAGCCGCCGAATCGGGAATCGCGGCAACCCGCTACGGTGAATATCGCCTGTCCCGCGCCGGCCTGCACCATGCAAAAGCCCAGGCAACCTATGCGCTGCATATGGATGTCTGCCTCGCAGCCGGCAGCGTCGTTGCCGCACCCTTTGCCGGTCGGATCACCTGGTACGACCAGCATCTCGTCCTCACCGGCGGGGACATGAAACTACATCTCGACGGCATCGACCTTTCCGTCGAGGATGGAAGCGAGATCGCCGCTGGTCAAACACTCGGTACGGTCTCCGGCGAGACGTCTTCGCTCGGCGGATTGCGCCTGCAGCTTTGCAGCATCGCCGGCTTCGAACCGCCACTCTTTGCCACGCCGGAACAAGCCGAAGCGTGGTCCGCCCTCTGCCCCTCGCCTTCAGTGCTGATTGGTCCGGGCGCCGATGCGCCAAAACCTGAAACATCGGCTCTTCTCGAACTGCGGCGGGCGCATTTCGCAAGTCCGCAGAAGAATTATTATGCGCATCCGCCACGGATCGAGCGCGGCTGGAAGGAGCATCTCTTCGATATCGAGGGACGCGCCTATCTCGACATGGTCAACAATGTCACGATCCTCGGCCATGGTCATCCACGCATGGCGGAAGCGATCAGCCAGCAATGGCTGATGCTGAACACCAACTCACGCTTCCACTATGCCGCTGTCGCGGAATTCTCCGAGAGCCTCGCATCGCTGGCGCCCGACGGGATGGATGCCGTGTTCCTCGTCAATAGCGGTTCGGAAGCCAATGATCTGGCGCTGCGGCTTGCCCGGGCGCATAGCGGCCAACGCAACATGCTATGCCTGCTGGAAGGTTACCACGGCTGGTCGATGGCAAGCGACGCGGTCTCCACCTCCATCGCAGACAATCCGCAAGCGCTGACGACAAGGCCGGACTGGGTTCATGCCGTCGTGTCGCCCAATACCTATCGCGGCCAGTTCCGCGGGCCGGAGTCGACTGTGGATTATCTCGGCACCGTGACGCCGGTGCTGGAGGCCATCGATGCCAAGAGCGAGGGACTGGCCGGCTTCATTGCCGAATCCGTATACGGCAATGCCGGCGGCATACCCCTGCCCGATGGCTATCTGACGGAAATCTATCGGCAGGTGCGCGAGCGCGGCGGGCTCTGCATCGCCGACGAGGTGCAGGTGGGCTATGGACGGCTCGGCCATTATTTCTGGGGCTTCGAGCAGCAAGGCGTCGTGCCCGATATCATCACCATCGCCAAGGGCATGGGCGACGGCCATCCGCTCGGCGCGGTCATCACGACGAAGGAGATTGCCGCTTCGCTGGAAAAGGAAGGCTATTTCTTCTCTTCGTCCGGCGGAAGCCCGGTCAGTTGCGTTGCCGGCATGACCGTTCTCGACGTCATGGCCGAGGAGCGGTTGCAGGACAATGCCCGGGAGGTAGGCGACCATCTGAAGGCACGGCTGGCGGCACTGATCGACAGTTACCCGATCGTGGGCGCAGTGCATGGCATGGGCCTCTATCTCGGCCTCGAATTCGTGCGCGACAGAGTGACGCTGGAGCCGGCGACCGAGGAGACGGCCGCGATCTGCGACCGGCTTCTGGAACTCGGCGTCATCATGCAGCCGACGGGCGATCACCTGAATGTGTTGAAGATCAAGCCGCCGCTCTGCCTGACCGAAGGAAGCGCCGATTTCTTCGCAAACATGCTGGAAAAGGTGCTTGCAGAAGGCTGGTAGGCGGGACGTTCGGCCGTTAACCAATTCGGTCTTTTCGAGGCTTTCCGATTTTTAACCAGATGTCCCATTGCCGGAATCAGACAGACTTCCTATGTCTGCCTCGGCGATGACGAGAGACCCTCGAACCGTCACACGGGTTGCACGAAAGCGTGATAGAATTCTTTCTAGAAACCGGGATGTGATGGAATGAAATTTTTCGGATCGTCGATATTTTGACACGTTTCGGAATATGTTTCTTATAGGCTATCGGCTATTTTCTACTAAGTTTGTAGACTATAAAGATGGCTTCAACGGGTCCCGGGCTCTTCCGGGATCATGCAAGTACAACGCCAACATAAGGATCGAGACATGATTGATATCGAAATTCTCGCAAGAGTCCTTGGGCGATCTGTGCTTGGCAATGACCGTCCGGGCGCGCTCTCCCGCCCGAACTGTCGAATGTGACGATCGTCCCCCTTTCAACGGTACCAGACAAGTCAATTCGCCATAGCCTGCGCATCCGCGCGGCAGGAGTTCTATGTAATGAAAAAAGAAGTTATCGAATATGCAGGCATCCCTGTTGGGATCGTTATTCCGGATGAAGACCGGCTGAAATTCATCGCCGTCAAATTCCATGTCCATGACCTCGACGAGCAGCATTTCAGCTCGCCCGCCGAGGTGAAGCTGGCCATTCACGATCTGATGACCCGCCGCCACCCGAAGCCCCTTCATGCCTGACGCAGAACGCGGCTTTAATACTATCAGAGGATTTCCGACCGGCCCGGCAAAACGGGCCGGTCTTGTTTTTGCCCATCTTGTTTTTTGAGGGCATTTGACTTCCTATCGGCGCGCTTCCCTCAAGACAGGAGCCGCGCTTGTCCGATCTTCTCAATCTCCTCACCGATATCGAAGGCGTCTCCGTCGGTCACGCAACCGACCTGCCGCTTGGCTCCGGTGTCACGACTATCATTTTCGATGAGCCGGCAGTTGCCTCCGGCAGCGTGCTTGGCGGCGCACCAGGCGGACGCGATACGGCGCTGCTCGATCCCTCCATGGTCGTCGATGCCGTCGACGCCTTCGTGCTGTCGGGCGGATCGGCCTTCGGTCTCGATGCGGCGGGCGGCGTTCAGGCGGCATTGCGCGAGATGGGGCGCGGATTCCAGGTCGGCCAGGTTCGTATCCCGATCGTACCGCAGGCGATCCTGATGGATCTGCTGAATGGCGGCGACAAGGGCTGGGGCATACATTCGCCTTACCGCGAAATAGGCTATGAGGCCGCGAGGGCCGCACGCAAGGGTGCGTTTGATCTCGGCACGGTTGGAGCCGGCACGGGTGCAACGACTGCTACCTTCAAGGGCGGCCTTGGCTCGGCAAGTGCAGTCAGCAGCACCGGGCATCGCATCGCGGCGATCGTTGCCGTCAACGCTGTGGGCACGGCGACTATCGGCGAAGGCCCGCATTTCTGGGCGGCTCCATTCGAGCAGAATAATGAATTCGGCGGGCTCGGCATGCCCACGGAAATCGATCATCGATTGCGGCTCAAAAGCGTGAAAACGACAGCCACGACGATCGGCGCGGTTGTCACCGACGCGTCGCTCATCAAGGCGGAAGCGCACCGGCTTTCCATTGCCGCCCATGACGGACTGGCCCGCGCGGTCTTGCCAGCCCACCTGCCACTCGACGGCGACACGATTTTTGCAGCCTCCACCGGCAAACAGAAGCGCAACGACATGGCAAGCCTGATGGAATTGTGCCATCTGGCGGGGATCGTGATGGCGCGGGCGATTGCGCGCGGGGTCTACGAAGCAACCGCGCTTCCGGTGCCGAGCGCGCTGCCTGCATGGCGCGACCGCTATGCGGCCGGGCGCTGATTGCCTACACTACAAGAAGAGAGCCTGACGGCGGAGAACGGGTAAATGCAGATTCGGGCGCTGATGTATTTCGACGAGCTGGTGCGAACCAACTCCATGCGTCAGGCGGCCGAAAACCTGAATGTCGCGCCGACGGCGATCAGCCGGCAGATCGAGAACCTGGAATATCATTTCGGTGCGCCGCTGGTGGAACGCAGCGCGCGTGGCGTGAAGCTGACGGCGGCAGGCGAGCTGCTGGCCGCCCGTGCCGGTCGTACGCTGCGCGAGCTCGACCATGTGCAGCAGCTGATCGAAGACCTGAAGGGGCTGCAGCGCGGGCGCGTCAACATTTACGCGAACGGCGCGACCGTTGCCAATCTGCTTGCGCCGGCGCTGGCAGAATTCAGCCTGAAATATCCCAAGCTGCGTTTTGCCGTGACGATCACTAGCGCACGGGCCGCAGTCGAAGCGGTCAACAGCGCCGAGGCCGATATTGCGGTTACCCTGTTTGCGCCGCCAATGTCGGGCGCCAAGGTGCGGCTGCGTTCGGAGATTACCTACGATCTTATCACAGCGCCAAGCCACCCTGCAGCATCACGCCCGGATATTCCGCTCAAGGAGCTCGCCGACTACGCGCTGGCACTGCCCGATCAATCCTTCGGTTTCCGCCAGGCTTTCGACGCGCTCTTCGAGAAGGAAGGGCTGAGCCTCGATCCGGTGTTCGTGACGAGTTCGCTGGAGATGCTGAAGGAACTGGTTCTGAGCGGCGCAGCCGTGACGCTGCTGCCGGCACTGACCGTTCGCCGCGAGATCGAGGCCGGCCAGCTTTCAGCCATTCCGCTTGCCGGTAAGACCGGCATTCGCACTCATGTGGATCTCTGTGTGGCGCCTGACCGGCAGCTTTCCTTTGCTGCAACGAAACTTCTCGATTTCATCGAACGCTTCATGCGTGAGCGGTCGAACAGCAAGGCCGGCCATAAAGAGTAAGGCCCGCGGGCTTGCATCAGATCAGAAATTACTGTGTAGCTTTTTTGGCTACACCGAGCACACAAAATCGTCGTTGTGTGTGCACCCTCGTAGTGCCACTCTACTCACAAAAGGGATCTGCCAAGCAGCGGAGCCAGACAGGGGAACAGGATGATCAAGGTTTCGCTCGCGCCGTCAGCGCGTCTCATGCGGCGTCTTTCCATGGGTGCCGCGCTTTCAGCCGGCATCATGATGCTGGCGCTGACACCCGCCGAAGCCGCCAAAACAACGCTCAATCTCGGCATGAGCGTCGAGCCTGCTGGACTCGACCCGACGATTGCCGCGCCTGTCGCCATCGGCCAGGTGACCTGGCAAAACATCTTCGAAGGGCTGGTCAGCATCGACGAGACCGGCAAGGTGCAGCCGCAGCTCGCCAAGAGCTGGGACATTTCCCCCGATGGCCTGACCTATACGTTCAAGCTGCAGAGCGGTGTCAAATTCCACGACGGCGAGGCCTTCGATTCCACCGCCGCCAAATTCGCCCTCGACCGCGCCCGCGGCAAGGATTCGGTCAATCCGCAGAAGCGCTTCTTCGTCTCGATCGCCTCTATCGAAACGCCCGATGCCGAAACGCTGGTGCTGCATCTTTCCAGCCCGACCGGCAGCCTGATCTACTGGCTCGGCTGGCCGGCCTCGATCATGGTCGGTCCGAAGTCTGCGGCCGACGACAAGACCACGCCTGTCGGCACCGGGCCGTTCAAATTCTCCACCTGGGCCAAGGGCGACCACGTGGAACTCATCAAGAATGCCGACTACTGGAACAAGGATGGCGCGGCCAAGCTCGAGAAGGTGACCTTCCGCTTCATCAACGATCCTCAGGCACAGGCGGCGGCACTGAAATCCGGCGATCTCGACGCCTTTCCGGAATTTGCCGCACCGGAGCTGATGAGCTCCTTCGATGGCGACGCGCGTCTTGCGACCAAGGTCGGCAATACCGAGCTCAAGGTCGTTGCCGGCATGAACAATGCGCGCAAGCCGTTCGACGACAAGCGCGTACGCCAGGCGCTGATGATGGCGGTCGACCGCCAGACTGTCATCGATGGTGCCTGGTCCGGTCTCGGTACGGCGATCGGTAGTCATTATACGCCGAACGATCCGGGCTATCAGGATATGACCGGCGTACTGCCCTATAATGTCGAGAAGGCGAAGGCGCTGCTAACCGAGGCCGGCTATCCCAACGGCTTCACTTTCACGATCAAATCGCCGCAGATGGCCTACGCCCCGCGCAGCGCACAGGTCATGCAGGCGATGTTGGCCGAGATCGGTGTGACTGTTAATATCGAGCCCACCGAATTTCCGGCGAAATGGGTGAAGGATGTCATGACCAGCCGTGACTACGACATGACCATCGTCGCCCATGCCGAACCGATGGACATCGATATCTATTCGCGCGATCCCTATTACTTCAATTACAAGAATCCGGCCTTCAATGACCTGATGAAGAAGGTGCAGGAGACGGCCGATCCATCGGAACAGGCTAAGATCTATGGCGAAGCCCAGAAGATCCTCGCCGAGGACGTGCCGGCGCTCTATCTCTTCGTCATGCCCAAGCTCGGTGTCTGGGACAAGAAGCTGAAGGGCCTGTGGGAGAACGAGCCGATCCCCTCCAACGTTCTCAGCAATGTTTCCTGGGACGAATAAACTGCTGATGCGGGCGGCGGACAGGGTGTTGAAGACGATATGATCGCACTGCTTTCCCGCCGCCTCGCCGGTCTCGCCATTACTCTTCTCATCGTGTCCCTGGTGATCTTCGCCGTCATGGACCTGCTGCCCGGAGATCCCGCGTCGATCATGCTCGGCACGTCGGCCAGTCCCGAAACACTGGCGGCACTGCGCCACGAACTCGGACTCGACCAGCCACTGCTCATTCGCTATGGCCAATGGCTCACCGGCGTCTTCTCCGGCGATCTCGGGCAATCCTATACCTATGGCGTACCTGTCGCCGGACTGATCGTCGCGCGGCTGGCGGTGACGCTACCGCTTGCGATGATCGCCATCGTTCTCTCAGTGGTAATCGCATTGCCGCTCGGCGTGCTGGCGGCCGCACGACGCGGCGGGATCGTCGATGCGATCGCCACCGTCTTCTCGCAGATCAGCATCGCCGTGCCGGCCTTCTGGGTGGCGCTGCTGCTTATCATCCTGTTTTCCTCCACGCTCGGTCTGATGCCGGCAGGTGGTTTTCCCGGGTGGGATGCCGGACTTCTGCCGGCATTGCAGGCCTTGTTGATGCCCGCTGTCGCACTCGCCCTGCCGCAAGCCGGCGTGCTGACCCGCGTGGCGCGCTCCGCCGTGCTCGACACCATGCATGAGGATTTCGCGCGCACTGCGGTCGCCAAGGGGCTGTCGCGCAGGACGGTGCTGTGGCGGCATATCGTGCCGAATGCGCTGGTGCCGATCCTGACCATTCTCGGACTGCAATTCACCTTTCTCGTTGCCGGCGCGGTTCTGGTCGAAAACGTCTTCAATCTGCCGGGTCTCGGACGGCTTGCCTTTCAAGCCTTGTCGCAGCGCGACATCATCGTGATGCAGGATGTCGTGCTGTTCTTCGCGGGCCTCGTCATCGTCATGAACTTCATCGTCGATCTCTCCTACCTGGCGATCGACCCGCGCATGCGAAAGGCGGCATGATGGCTCCCATCGTCTCCTCCGCCGTCTTTCCACGGCGCCGAAGCTTCCGGCTTAGCCGGCGAAAGAACCTCATCACCGGAACCATCGTCATCGGGCTCCTGGCTGCCATTGCCCTGCTGTCGCTCTTCTGGACGCCGCTGCCGCCGGCCAAGATGCAGATCATTCACAAGCTGCAGCCGCCGCTTGCCTTCGGCCTGCTCGGCACGGACCAGTTCGGCCGTGACGTAGTTTCCATGCTGATGGTCGGGTGCTGGAATTCGCTGTCGATCGCCGTCAGCGCGGTCGCCATCGGCGGCACATTCGGTTCCATTGCGGGGATTTCCGCGGCTGCCATCCGCGGCCCCTACGAGGCGCTTTTGATGCGCGCCTGCGACGTTATCTTCGCACTGCCCCCGATCCTGTCCGCGATGCTCCTCGGTGCCTTCCTCGGGCCAGGGCGCTTTACGGCGATCACGGCCATTGCCGTCTTCATGGTGCCGGTCTTTGCGCGCGTAACGCTCGCGACCTCGCTGCAGGCCTGGAGCCGCGATTATGTGCTGGCGGCACAGGCGATCGGCAACAGCCGTTTCACGATCTCGGTGCGGCACGTGCTACCGAACATCATGAGCCAGATCATCGTGCATGCAGCGATCCAGCTCGGTCTCGCGATCCTGACGGAAGCCGGCCTCTCGTTCCTTGGTCTCGGCATGGCGCTGCCGGCTCCGACCTGGGGACGCATGCTGGCAGACGCCCAAACATTCCTTTCGCTTGCTCCGTGGCTGGCGATCCTGCCCGGTCTTGCCATCGCGCTCACCGTCTTCGGCTTCAACATGCTGGGTGATGGGTTGCGCGATCTGCTCGACCCGCGCGAAGCGAGCCGCTGATGTCCTCCTGAGACAAACCGCCCGAAAGACCAGACCATGCCAGATACCAATTTCACCATCCGCGAGCTCAGGCGGCGCTTCAGCGATAGAACCCTCTCGCCGCTCGAATACTGGCTTGCGCTCGAAAGGCATATCGATGCCTGGGAGCCGTCGATCGCAGCGCTTTATCTCTACGATCCGCAAGCGGCGCGCGAGCAGGCAAAGGCATCGGGCGAGCGCTGGATGAAAGGTGAAACGCTCGGCCCGCTCGACGGCATTCCGGTTACGCTCAAGGAATTGATCGCCACCAGGGGACAACCGGTGCCGCTCGGCACGAAGGCGGTCGAGCTGAAGCCAGCGGAAGCGGATGCGCCGGCGGCGGCGCGGCTGCGGGAGGACGGCGCTGTTATCTTTGCCAAGACCACCTGCCCCGACTATGGCATGCTTTCGTCGGGTCTTTCGAGCTTCCATCATCTGAGCCGAAACCCTTGGAATATCTCACAGAACCCCGGCGGCTCCAGCGCCGGCGCTTCCGCAGCGGCTGCTGCCGGCTACGGGCCATTGCATATCGGCACCGATATTGGCGGTTCGGTGCGGCTGCCGGCCGGTTGGACGGGCGTGTTCGGCTTCAAACCGAGCCATGGGCGCATTCCGGTCGATCCCTATTATGTCGGCCGCTGCGCGGGACCGATGACCCGGACGGTGGAGGATGCCGCCTATTCGATGGCGACGCTTTCGCGCCCCGACTGGCGCGACGGCACCAGCCTGCCGCCGAATGATTTCGACTGGATGGATCTTGCCATCGATCTCACCGGCATGCGGATCGGGCTGATGCTCGATGCCGGCTGCGGTCTTGCCGTCGATGACGATGTGAGGACATCGGTCGAAGAAGCGGCCAGGCTTTTCGAGAAAGCCGGGGCGACGATTGTTCCTGTCGGACCGGTGCTGACACGCGCCATGCTGGATGGGCTCGACACTTTCTGGCGCTCTCGTTTCTGGGGCGACATTGCCGGGCTCAGCGAAGAGCGCCGCGAGAGTATTCTCCCCTATATCCATGAATGGGCGAAGGGCGGTGCCGATGTCAGCGGTGTCGATGCCGTGAAGGGCTTCAACCAGACGATCGAGATGCGCAAGACCTGCGGGCGCCTGTTCACCGAGGTCGATGCGGTGCTCTCTCCCACCAATCCGATCGTCTCCTATCCGGCCGAATGGGCTTCGCCGACCAATGATCCGAAACAGCCCTTCGAGCATATCGCCTTCACCGTGCCGTGGAACATGTCGGAACAGCCGGCATCCTCGATCAATTGCGGCTTTTCTGCATCGGGCGTGCCGATCGGGCTGCAGATCATCGGGCCGCGCTTCGATGACATGCGGGTGCTGAAACTCTCGAAAGCATTCGAAGATTGGACGGGTGGCGTCAAGGACTGGCCGAAGCCGCCGGTGGCCTGAAGGCAATCTCAGAACGGGCGGCGATAGCCTGTCGGCTGCTCGTAGAGCCAGCCGATGCGCTTGACAGCCGCCTCGAAATTCTCGCGCGCAACAGTCATCGTGTGGCCGTTGGCATGAATGATGGTTTCGGGATCTTCGAAAACCGCAACATGCCCTTTCCAGAAGACCAGATCGCCGCGGCGCACTTCCGAGCGCTCGATCGGCTCGCCAAGGCCTGCCGCCTGCATGTCGGTATCGCGCGGCGCGCTTCTGCCGGCCATCTGTAGGGCAAGCTGGACGAGACCGGAGCAATCGATGCCAAGGCCGGAGCGTCCGCCCCAGAGATAGGGCGTTTCCAGGAAGCGGGCGGCGATATCGACATAGTCCTGGCCATCCAGCGTTCCAAGCGGCTGGAGATGCTTGGAGAAGATCGCGGTGCCATCGTCAAGCACCAGATAATAATTGCCGCGCGCTTCCGCTTGACCGGCAATGTGGACTCGGCTGCCCATCGACAGCACTGTCTTATACGGTTTGCGCAATTCCGGTTCCTGATAAAGGAAAGTGCGCTGCGGAACGACGATGTGAGTCGGGGCGTTGGCTGCCTCTGCAACTGCGCTTGCTGGCAGGTAACCGACATAGCCATCAGATGTAGCCTTGACCCAGCACCAGCCGTCAGCGCGATCGAATATCGTGACATCCTCGCCATAGAGCAGTTCCGTATCGATGCCGCGGGCAAGGTCCGGTTCGGGGCGCAGGGCGATGACCGGGACACAGACGTGGGCCGGCGTGCCGCTCACAAAGCGCGCCGCTTCGACCTTGCCCTCAAGGCCGGCTTCCGCAAGATCCGGGCGATAGGCATGGAGGCGGCGGTCGAGCATCGTCATGACATTCCTTTCAGGGTGGCCTTTTGAGCTGCCTTTCAGACCGGAAGCTTGCGGCCCTGCTCGCGCACGAGGTCGCCGAGCTTTTCGAGATAGAGCGCCCCGCCAACGGTGCGCTTGATGATGACGTTGCGCCGGTCGGCATCGTCGCGGACGCGATCGACAAGGCCCATGTCCCCCATCGTATCCAGCGCACGGGTGATGACCGGTTTCGTCACGTCCAGCGTCGCGGCCAGTCCGCGCACGGTATGTGGTGGCGGCACGAGATAGATATGCAGCAGGATCGCCATCTGACGCAACGTCAAATCTCTGTCGTCGTGACGGACCTGGTTGAGCGCCACGCCATGCCAGAGGCCAAGCGCCTGCGAGGCGGTCAGTTCAATCGGCACGGCCCCTCCGGAAATCGTTACGCTAACGTTTCATTTTCCGGCACTTACAGCGTGCAAGCAAGAGGCGGCACAGAATGCCGCCTCGCAAGGTGAATAAAATTTTAACGATCGGATCAGCGATGGCCTTGGCGGCTCAGCGCATGCTGCGACGGATATGATGATAGAGCGCGCGGATAGCCTGCGCCTCGCCGCCTCCAGGCGAGTGCGGGCGCTCGTTCGGCGCCCAGCCGTAGATATCGAAATGCGCCCAGCTCTTCGCCTTGCTGACAAAGCGCTTGAGGAAAAGCGCGGCGGTGATGGCGCCCGCCATGCCCCCCGCCGGAGCATTGGTGATATCGGCGAATTTGGTGCGGATATCCTTCTCGTAGCCGGCATAAAGCGGCAGCCGCCAGAGCGGATCGTCCGTCTCGAGGCTTGCTTCCATCAGGTCGTGGGCAAGATTCGCATCATCCGTGAAGAAGGGCGGCAGATCGGGGCCGAGAGCGACGCGGGCAGCGCCTGTCAGGGTCGCCATATCGATCAGCAGATCGGGTTCTTCCTCGTCGGCATAGGCGAGCGCATCGGCCAGGATCAGGCGACCTTCGGCATCGGTGTTGTCGATCTGGACCGTCAGCCCCTTGCGGCTCTTGTAGATGTCGCCGGGACGGAAGGCATTGGACGAGATGGAATTCTCGACGACCGGGATGATGACACGCAGGTCCACCTTCAGCTTGGCATCCATGATCATGAGCGCCAGGCCCATGACATTTGCCGCGCCGCCCATGTCCTTCTTCATCAGCAGCATGGAGGAAGCCGGCTTGATGTCGAGGCCACCCGTGTCGAAGCAGACGCCCTTGCCGACCAGCGTGACCTTGCGGTGTCCCTTCTTGCCCCAGCGCAGTTCCAAGAGGCGCGGCGCATCGGCACTGGCGCGACCGACCGTGTGCACGAGCGGGAAGTTTTCCTTGAGCAGATCGTCGCCAATGATAACCGACATCTCTGCCTTGTAGTGGGCAGCGAGATCGCGGAAAGCCGCTTCGAGCTGTTCCGGTCCCATGTCGTTGGTCGGCGTATTGATGAGGTCGCGAGCGAGGAAAACGCCGGCGAGCTGGCGCTTGATCTCATTGCCGTCGGCATCGCGCGGGATCATCAGCGTCGCCGCCGGGATTTTTTCAGACTTGTAGCGGTCGAAACGGTAGCTGCCGAGGCCGAAGCCGAGCGCCAGGCGATTGGCTGTCAGCGGAGCCGTTTCGATGTGCCAGTCGCCGGCCGGAAGTGCGCGGGCAAGCCTGCCCGTGATGTAAGGCTGCTCAGACGGATTGGTGCCAAGGCCGAAGAGCGCACCGCCGAGGTGACCGTCGGCTGTCGGGATCAGAAGCAGCGAACCGCTTTCCGCCTTGTAGCCGGCTTTGCGTGCCCAATCGAGGGCGATCGGATCGATTGTCGCGGTCTCGATATGAGCGGGCGTCACCGCAAAGATCGGTAGCGTCGACCCACCCTTGGTGTTGAAAGGCGTCGGTCTTTCGGTGAACTGGAAGGGGGCCATGTTTGTCCTTAGAGGCGGGGGGCAGAATCACTTCTTAACGGTCTGTTAGGGTTAACAGACTATTGCTGGAGCGAAGATTGCGTCAAAACCTTTCCCTGTTCCGTTTTGAGGTCCGGCGCCGATTTCATTCAGGAACGCGCAATGTCCGTCTCGGCCTCTACTCCTCTTAAAAAGCGTGTTTTTCAAGGAGCCGCCGCTGCTCTCGTCATGCTCGCGCTGGCCGGCTGCTCGACAACGGCAAAGGACCGGATGACGACCGGTTCCATCCCCAAACTCGACAAGCCGGTCGAGCAGATGGACACCAACGAATTGCGGGCCGCCACCAACCGCGTCGGCCAGGCCTATGAGAAGAACCCGCGCGATCCGGTCAATGGCGTAAACTATGCCAACCTGCTGCGGATGAGCGGACGCGACGCGCAAGCGCTCGCCGTCATGCAGCAGGTCGCGATCGCCAATCCCGGTGATCGCAACGTGCTGGCAGCCTATGGCAAGGCGCAGGCGGCCACAGGGCAGCTTCAGCAGGCGCTCGATACCATCGGCAGGGCACAGACGCCCGACCGTCCTGACTGGCGGCTGATCTCGGCGGAAGGCGCGATCCTCGATCAGATGGGCAAGCCGAACGACGCACGCCAGCGCTATCGTGATGCGCTCGACATCCAGCCGAACGAACCTTCGATCCTTTCCAATCTCGGCATGTCTTATCTTCTGACAGGCGATTTGCGCACGGCGGAAACCTATCTGCGCTCGGCTGCTGGCCAGCCCTCGGCCGATAGCCGCGTGCGCCAGAACCTCGCTCTCGTCGTAGGCCTGCAGGGCCGCTTTCCCGAGGCCGAGCAGATCGCGCGGCGCGAACTCTCGCCGCAGCAGGCCGATGCGAATGTCGCCTATCTGCGCGGCATGCTTTCCCAGCAGAATTCCTGGCAGAAGCTCGCGGCGAAGGACTCCACACCTGCCGCCAGCAATACCAACTAAGTCATCTGCTGCTCAATCCAGACAGGATAAGACGCAGGCCGAGACCCGCCATGACCGCGCCCGCGGCCCTGTCGATCCAGGCCTTGGCAGCAAGATAGATTTTGCGCGGCTGCTGGGCCGAAAAGGCGAGCGCAACGATCGCATACCATCCCGCTTCGACCAGGAAGACGCCAATCGGCAGTGCCAGCAAAAGCTCCACCGGCACCGTCTTGGGCAGCAGCGCCGCGAAGATACTGGCGTAGACCACGATCGTTTTGGGATTGCTCAACTGCGTCAGCATCGCTGCCGTGAAACTGCGCGCCGGCGTGCTTTTACCGGCAATGTCGCCTGAAAGCGCCAGCGGTTCGCTGGCGCCTTTCCAGATCGCGACAGCAATATAGATCAGATAGGCGCCGCCCGCGATCTTGAGAACGAGGTAGAGCCACTCGAATTGCGAGAGCAGCGCTGTCAAGCCGGCGAGGGCAAGGATGGCGAAGGTCACGCCGCCGATGCCCATGCCGAGTGCAGCGGCAAGCCCATCAAAGCGGGAACGCGAAATGGCGATGCGCGATACGACGACGAAACTCGGGCCGGGGCTCATGGCGCCGATCATCAAAGCGCTGATGATGCTGATAAAGATGCCCAGAGAGGACATGGCAAAACTCCATTCTCACACAGTTCCGGATGTGACACCGCCATGCAATTTTGCTGGAAATGCCCACGCGATCAAGGGCCGCTCGGAAAAACGGATGAGACGCTCCGCTTGCCGATGATCGCCGTTTGTTGTCTCTCTTGGGAAAAGCGGGGTTTCCGGATCTCTTAATCAGAACCGATCGGCGACCTGGATGCCGGCAGGGCCAAGGATGACGGCGATCAGCACCGGCAGGAAGAAGAGGATCATCGGAACGGTCAGCTTAGGCGGCAGGGCAGCAGCCTTCTTTTCCGCCTCGTTCATGCGTTCGTCGCGACCCTCCTGGGCAAGGACGCGCAGCGCTGTCGCAACGGGCGTGCCGTAACGGTCGGCCTGAATGAGCGCCTGGGTGACGGAGCGGACCAGATCGATCTGGGTGCGGGTCGCGAGATTCTCGAGGGCGACGCGGCGATCCGGCAGGAAGGAGAGCTCAGCAGTTGTCAGCACCATTTCTTCGGCGAGCGGCGGTGACTGTTCGCCGAGTTCTTCGGAGACCCGGCGCATGGCTGCCTCGATGGAAATACCCGATTCCACACAGATCAGCATCATGTCCAGCGCATCCGGCCAGGCGCGCTTGATGGATTGCTGACGCTTGCCCATACGGTTGGAGATATAGATGTTCGGCGCATAGAAGCCGATATAGGCGATGCCGATGACGATGAAGATCCGGATCGGCAGGCCCTTGTCGGCAAGATTGCCGAGACCGAACATCCAGAATGCGGCAACCGCCAGAAAAAGAAACGGCAGAAGAAAGCGCGCGACAAGGAAAGTGTTCAGCGCATTTTCCGAACGCAGACCAGCCGCGCGCAGCTTGTTCATCGTGTTGTCGTCGACAAGCGCTTTGCGCAGATTGAACCGCTCGACAATTTGACGGACGGATCGATTGTTCTGGTTTCTGAGCGTCGCCTTACTGCCAGTGTCGGCATTCATACGGGCGCGCTCGCGGGCGCGGATCTGCTCACGCTCGGTCGAGACGGCCTTCATGCGCTTGTTGAGATCGCCACGCTCGAAAAAGGGAACGGCAAGCGTGTAGAAGGTCGCGAAGACAGCGATGGCGACGAGAACCGCCACGATCATGGCGGGATCGGTCAACGTTGCGGCAAGTTCCTGCGACATGTGCCTTGCTCCCGCTAGATATCGAAATTGATCATGTTGCGCATCACGAAGATACCGATCGACATCCAGACCGCCGAAAAGCCCATGATGAAGTGGCCGCGCGGATCGGTGAACAAGAGCATCATGTATTGCGGCGACGTGAGGTAAACGAGCAGGGCAACGATAAAAGGCAGGGCGCCGATGATGCAGGCCGATGCCTTGGCTTCCATCGACAGCGCCTTGACCTTGGCCTTCATCTTCTTGCGGTCACGCAGCACCTTTGAAAGGTTGCCGATCGCTTCCGACAGGTTGCCGCCAGCCTGCGACTGGATCGCGATGACGATCGCGAAGAAATTGACTTCCTGCAACGGCATCTGATTGGTCATGCGGGCGCAGGCTTCGGGCACGCTGAGGCCGACCTGCTGCGATTCGACGATACGGCGGAATTCGCCCTTGACCGGCTCGACCCCATCGGTCGCAACGAGGCGGATCGCGTCGTTCAGCGGCAGGCCGGAGCGGATGGAGCGGACGATAACGTCGAGCGCATTCGGAAATTCATCAAGGAACTTGTTCTGGCGGCGCGAAATGAGGAAGCCCAGCACCCAGCGCGGCAAACCAAGCCCTGCGGCTACGGGGATACCGAGCATCACCGGTGTCGATGCGCCGGCAATGAAGAGCAAGGCCAGCAGCACAAAGGCGAAGAACGCGCTGAAGAGATAGAAACGGGTTGGCGTGATCGGCAATCCCGCCTGCACCAGGCGGGATTTCAGCGACAGCGTTTTCTTGGTCTTCTCGTGCTGCCGTTTTTCGAGATCCTTCAGGCTGTCCTGTACCGATTTGCGGCGTTTCGACAGTTCCTGCACCCGGTCGCGGGCAGCCTTGACCTTGGTGCGATCGACTTCGGCCGATTTGACGCGGTTGATGCGACTTGCCGATTTCTTGTCGCTCTCGATACGCGAGAACAATACGGCATAGCTGACCGCCGCTGCCGCAACGGCTGCAAGAACGATAATTGCCAGCACTGTCGGATCGATGCCGAACATCTCAATCCTTCGATTTCAGTTCCATCTCGTCGAGCGCGGCGGCGAGGCGTTTTTCTTCGTTGTAGTAGCGGGCGCGATCCCAGAAATGCGGCTTGCCGATACCAGTCGACATATGGCGGCCAATCAGACGGCCGCTCGCGTCCTCGCCTTCGATCTCGTAACGCATCAGATCCTGAGTGATGATGACGTCACCTTCCATACCGATCACCTCGGTGATCTGGGTGATGCGACGCGAGCCGTCACGAAGGCGCTGCGCCTGGATGATGACATCGATCGAGGAAGAAATGATTTCGCGCACGGTCTTTGCCGGCAGGGTGAAGCCACCCATGGCGATCATCGATTCCATACGGCTCAGGCATTCGCGCGGGTTGTTGGCGTGGATCGTGCCCATCGAGCCGTCATGGCCGGTGTTCATGGCCTGCAGGAGGTCGAAAACCTCGGGTCCGCGGACTTCGCCGACGATGATGCGTTCGGGACGCATACGCAGGCAGTTCTTGACGAGGTCGCGCATGGTAATCTCGCCCTCGCCTTCGATGTTCGGCGGGCGGGTTTCCAGACGCACCACATGCGGCTGCTGGAGCTGCAGTTCGGCCGTATCTTCGCAGGTAATGACACGCTCATCGCGGTCGATATAGTTCGTCAGGCAGTTCAGAAGCGTGGTTTTGCCCGAGCCCGTTCCACCCGAGATGATGACGTTGCAGCGGACGCGGCCGATGATCTGAAGCACTGTCGCGCCCTCAGGCGTGATGGCGCCAAAGCGCACCAGCTGATCGAGCGTCAGCTTGTCCTTCTTGAACTTACGGATAGTGAGTGCCGGGCCATCGATCGACAGCGGCGGCGCGATGACGTTGACGCGCGAGCCGTCGGGCAGGCGCGCGTCGCAGATCGGGCTCGATTCATCGACACGGCGGCCGACCTGGCTGACGATGCGCTGGCAGATCGAAAGAAGCTGCGAATTGTCGCGGAAGCGGATTTCGGATTCGATGGTCTTGCCGCCGACTTCGATGAAGGTCTGGCCGGCACCATTGACCATGATATCGGCAATGTCGTCGCGCGCCAGCAGCGGCTCGAGCGGACCGTAACCAAGCACGTCGTTGCAGATATCCTCGAGCAGTTCTTCCTGCTCGGAGATCGACATGGCGAAATTCTTGATGGTGATGATATCGTTGACAATATCGCGGATTTCCTCACGCGCGCTTTCGCCATCCAGTTTGGAGAGCTGCGAGAGGTCGATCGTATCGATCAGCGCGGAAAAGACCTGCGCCTTGGTATCGTAATATTCGTCCGTCCGGGCGGGCCGCTTGCGCTGCGGCGTCTGTATCGGCGGCGGCGCCACCTGCTGGCGGACAGGTTCGCGCGACGGCTCGACGAGCACCGCGGGACCGGATGGCGCTGCCGGGGCGGCAGCCGGCATCGGCGGCGGAGGAGCGGCGATACCGCCGGCACCGGCCTTTCCGAAACCTTCATTTCCGCGTTTTCCGAACATTGATCCGATCCAATTCTACTCGTTCACTTGCGCTTCAGAAGGCCGAGCAGGCCGCCCTTCCTGGATTTCTTGATCGCCACGCGACCCGTGACGATGTGCGAGATCTGCGAAAAGGTCTCTGATGTCGGCGACTTCGGGTCGACCTCGGAAATCATCCGGCCGCTGTTGGCGGCGTTACCGAAAAGACCGATATCGAAGGGAATGATGGCGATCGGTTCGACTTCCAGCGGCTCGCAGAAATCTGAAATCGAAATTTCCGGCCGCTTTGGCATGCCGACCTGATTGAGAATGAGATGCGGCACCTTGTCGTTCGGGCGCATCTTGCGGAGCGCATCAAGCATGTTCTTCGTGTTGCGAAGGTTGGCGAGGTCGGGAACGGCGCAAATGACGACCTCATCGGCGCTCGACAGGACCGAACGGGTCCAGTCCGACCAGGCATGAGGAACATCGAGCACCGTCACCGGCGCACTGCGCTGCAGCACATCCATGACCGGCTGGAAGGCCTGGCCATCGAAATCATAGGCGCGATCGAGAAGCGAAGGGGCAGCCAAAAGCGAGAGATGCTCCGAGCACTTGGTCAGCAGGCGGTCAAGGAAAACCTCGTCAAGCCGTTCCGGCGCAAAGACAGCCTCGGCAATGCCCTGGGCCGGATCCTGATCGAAATCGATGTTCGCCGTGCCATAAGGCAGGTCGAGATCGGCCAGGATCGTTTCGGTCGAGAACAGGTTCGAGATCCCGAAGGCGCAATTATGCGCAATGGTCGATGCGCCGACCCCGCCCTTCGCGCCAATAAAGGCGATGGAGCGGCCAAGCGGCTCGGCTTCCGGATCGACGAAGATCGTCGCCATTGCGGCCATGATATCCGGCATGGCGACAGGCTGGACCATATATTCGGAAATGCCGTTGCGGATCAGATCGCGGTAAAGACCGATATCGTTGTAGTAGCCGACGATGATGACCTTGGTGGAGGGATCGCAGACGGCGGCAAGTGGCGCGAGCTCGGCAAGCAGGCCCGCAGGATTCGCCCTGGTTTCAAGGATGATCAGGTTCGGGGTCGGTGCGCTGGAAAACATGTTCGCAGCCGCCGCCGTTCCGCCGCTGGTAATGCGCAGACTGACTTTCGACATGCGACGGTCATTGGCGCAACGCTCCATCACCCGCTGCAATCCCTCGCTTTCGCAGAAGGCGTGAACGGAGATGCGCGGCAGCGGCCGCATATTTTCCAGTTCGCCCATGCGCATAGCCTCTTCGGCATGTCGGAGCTCGCTGGTATTCTTGATTTCGTAGTCGACGGTGCTCATCGTTTCATCCCGCCTGATCAGAAACCGGTCTGGCCGGAATCGACATCATCGATCGTGGTCGTGGTCGTCCGGTATTCCTGGATCGCCTGATTGCGCCGCTCGGCATCGATCGGAGTCATGCCGCGCGGAGCGACAAAATCTTCCGGATTGGCGACCTGAGCGGCGAGGTTGTTCTGCGAGGCACAGCCGAAATTGTAGTAATTCTGGTTCGTGAAGTCTGCCGAGATATCCCTCGGCCACTGACCGCACTGGGTCGTTACCGCCGTCATACCGGTGAAGCTCAAGCGTATCGGCGCAGCGTCGCGGAGACCGGTTGCTGCATAGGACGTATTGATGATCTTGTTGCTGGCAATGCCACGCGAAGCAAGTTCGGCACGAACCTGGCTGCGCAGGGCGCGAGCCGCGCCTGCATTGGCTGATCCCTCCGGAGACAGGATATAGACCGGGCCGGAAGCGCGCGACGCGTAATTTTGCGCGAAGCCGCGAATCAACTCGCGCTGTGCAATCGTCAGGCGGCGATCGCTGGAGGCAACGGGAATATCGACCGTTTGTTCGGCTTCCGTTACGACGATCGGGTGGCGCTCCCGGTAATCATCAGGAATGCCTCCGGTCGTGAGCTGGTCACGCGGACCGGCGCAGCCGGAAAGAATTGCAACGGCGAGTGATGCAGCCACAAGCAGAGGCCTCGTCGTGCGGAAATGTATCGCGCTGCAATGGGCCATCGCCTGATCTCTATTCGTTTTCATCGGTTCAGACCCTGCCCCGCTCATTTGTAGATAAATCCGATGGAACCGTGGAACTGCGCATCGGCAACCGGCGCCTGGGAGCTGCCGTAAACTTTGTTGACGCGGTTCATGAAGAAGGCGGATGCGTCATCCGGCGGGCTGAAATTGTCATCCGGCCGATTGAGCTGATTGCGTGCCACCGGGCGCACCAGGTAGGGCGTCGCGATGATGACGAGTTCCGTTTCCTGACGTTCAACCCCCTTCTGGCGGAAGAGCGTGCCGAGAAGCGGGATCTTCGATGCGCCGGGAGTGCCGTTCATCGTCTGAGAGATGTTGTCGCGGATGAGGCCGGCTAGTGCGATCGAACCGCCCGAGGGGAGTTCGACCGAGGTCTCTGCCGAGCGGCGCTGATAGGTGGGCGCGGTCCCTGATACCGACGGCGCCGGCTCCGAGACATTGGTCTTGATCTGCAGGCTGATGCGGCCCGACGAGAGGACCACCGGTTTGAAAGCCAGATTGATACCGTAGTTATAGGGAACGACCGTGACGTTGCCCTGGTTGTCCGTCGTCGAATAAAGAACCTGACCGCCTGAATTGAAGGTCGCGGCCTGACCAGAGATCGCGGTCAAAGTGGGTTCGGCCAGCGTGCGGACGACCTTGCCCTGTTCCAGCGCGTTCAGATAGGTCGAAATATCGTACTTGCCGATCGAGTTCTTGAAGAGTGCCGCAAGGCCACCACCGACGACGGATGTGGCCGTATCCGCCGAGGGACTACCAAGCTGGGCGACCGTCATGCCCGAGGAGTTGGTAACGAGATTGTCGAAACCGAGTTGCTTCAGGATTTCGCGACGAACCTCGGCGATCGTGACCTTGAGCGTGACCTGGTCTTCACCCTGGATCTGCAAGAGGTTGACCACCTGTGAGACCTGGCGGTTTTCGGCAAAGAGTGCAACTGCACTGTCGCCGCCGGTACCTGACGCCGTTTCCGTGCGCGTCGTAGCTTCACCGCCCTTCAGGAACGCTTCAGCGAGCGATGCTGCCTGAGTTGCATCCTGTGGCGTGCGAACGGTACCCGTCAGCACGATATTGTCAGAAACGATCTCGACCTTGATGGCGGAGTCGGGAATGAAGCGGCGCAGATTGACCTCAAGCCCGGATACGTCGCGCTCGATCTCGATATCGAGGCTGACAACCTCCTCGCCGCTGGCGCCGAAAACGAAGATGTTGGTCTGCCCGACCTTCTTGCCGAATAGGTAGATGCGCCGCGACGTACGGGTTACGGCATCGGCCATGCTGGGATCGGAAACGAGAATGTCATGGGCGTCTTCCGGCAGGTCGACCACCAGCGCCTTGTTGAGGCCGAGCTTCAGACGGCGATGCGCGCCGGGACCGCCTTGGGAAATGCGGATGAGGCTTTCGGAACCGGCATTGGCCTGCTTCACTTCGAAAGGCGCATGAAAGGAAAACGGCATAACGCCCGTCGCCGCCATTGCCAGAGAAAGGCAGCCGGTCAGGAAAAGCCTGGTGCGCTGTTTTGAGTTGCCCATCTGCATTTCCCTTACTCCGGCTTCACTGAGCCGGTGGCATCCGTAACGATGGAGCCGGACTTGATGACCTGGACGATTGCGCTGCCGTTGTCGCCGCTCAGCAGGTAGTCTGCCGCGCTGGTGTCCTGCTCTTGCGCATCGGCAACGGAGCGCAGGGCGAGTGAAAGGCGATCGGCCATCTGCTGGGCGACGGCCAGAACCTTGGTCTGGTCGGGGGTGAGTTCCAGCGTTGCTGTCGTGCCAACCGCAGCCTTGGTGCCGTCTTCCTTTTCCTCGATCTGCTGGTCGATGGCGAGAACGCGGACGTTACTCAAAACGGTTTCGGTTATGTATTTGTCCGTGCCCTGCCCCTTACGCACCATGATCACGTCAACGCGGTCATTGGGGAGGATGAAGCCACCGGCACCGGTCGCCACGGAGATTTCGGTCGCTACGGCGCGCTTACCGGCAGGCAGCAGCGAGGACAGGATTCGGCTGTTGGAATCGGCTACCTTCTCGGGACGGATCGGTTCGCCCTCGAAGACGGGCAAGCGCACGACAGCGCCCTGCAGATCCTTGATAGCGTCCGGCCGATCGGTCTCGGTAATAAAGCCCTGGACAACCCCGTTCTGGGGCCAGGCTATCCAGTGGACGGCCTTCTCATCCAGTCGCGCGCCGACGGGGAGATTGGCGCTGGAAACCAGGACGTTGACGGTCGGCTCTTTCTCGATGACGGATTGAACCTTCGTGACGACGTTGCCACTACCGGCCATGTTCATCGCAAGAAGACCGGCAAGGCCGGCTGCCACCACGGCGACAGCTAGGATAATAAGGCGGGCCGGTTTCATTGATCATTCCTTAGGGCACGACGCGTTCGCCCCGCAGAATGCTCAGGAATTGGTATAATTATAGTTAATGGAACACTTACATTTTAAGTTAACGGCCGATTAATACGCCGTTATTTTAGGCTTTCCAGCGCTGCCAGAAACAGCGGCGAGGACGGAAAGGCGAGGAAGCCGCCAATCGCGATGGCAACACCATAGGGGATCTTCTTGGCGAGCAGGAGCGAATTGGGAATGGGCAGGCCGATCGCCAATATCATATTTGCCTGCGAGCGGATCAACAGGATTGCCAACGTCACCAAACCGCCGATGAAACTGACATAAACGAGAAAGGATAGCAGCGCGGGATCGTAACCGAACCAGATCGCAGCCGCGCTCAGAAGTTTCGCGTCTCCGCCGCCCATCACATTGAGCGCAAAGAGTGCAAAGCAAATGCAGAACACGATGGCGGCGCCAAGTGCGTGCATTCCGATTGCAGGAAGAGCCATGCCACTCAAAGGCGCCAGCACGGCGAACGAAATCATCAGGATCAACGACACCCTGTTCGGGATCGTCATCGTCAACAGATCGGATATGGCCGCAAAAACAAGGCAGAGCGGAAAAACCAGAAGGATTGCGGCTACGATCATCTTCTCACCTGCCCCAAGTTTTCATCTGCACCAAGACAAACAGGCTCACGGCGATTCGCTCGTGAGCCTGACCTTACTAAACCAGAGCTACGCCCCAGCAATTATTACTTCACAGCGTCGTCCAGCTTGTTGCCGAGTTCGACGAAGGTAGAATTGAGCTTGCCGCCAAGCGTGGTGGCGCCAGCAACGAGGGCTACGGAAATCAGAGCGGCGATCAGGCCGTATTCAATTGCGGTCGCGCCGGATTCATCTTTCAGAAAACGGCTAAAAAGCTTGGTCATGGTTACTCCTAACTCCAGTTGATGTTCAGCACGTCCGCCAACTGTTGCCGTTGATCGGATGGCTGCAACCTACCGAATGGCCGTTTCCATCGACTTAAAGAAATGCGTTAACAAGGTGTAAACGAGACAACCGGCCCAGTCAGGGTAAGTAATCTCTTACCGAATTGCTTGCATTTCTAAGGAGTTTCCGGAAGCAATGTGTAGCATTAGCTTCCAGGCATCCAGAAACGGCACACGTTTCTGCTATCTGTCGATTCCACGCCTCATCAGAGCGTGCCGATACGGTCCAATACGTTTCGCAACCGAACATGGCAGGAAAAGCTTAAGGCTTCGTTCACCATTTTTTTCCATTCTATCTGCAATCTGCATTGCGATCGTGAAAGAGGGCCAAATGCCATCGAACGGCAAGACCGTTTTCTTTGCCTGGGTGATTGCGGCTCTCACGGCATCCGCGGCCTCCGCCCAGGAGGACATGCTGCGCGTCTATATGGACCACGCGCGCGTCCTGAAGCTCGACCGTCCGGTCAGTAAGGTCATCGTCGGCAATTCCAAGGTTGCCGATGCAACGGTTGCCGACTCCAAGACAATCGTGTTGACGGGCCGCAGTTTCGGCACGACCAATATCGTGCTGCTCGATGGCGCCGGCAACGCCATTCTGGACGACCGCATCCTCGTCTCCATAGACGAGGGCAATACGGTGCGCGTCTATCGCCAGACCGAACGCTCGGTTCTTTCCTGCACGCCCAATTGCGAACAGCATTCGCAACAAGGTGAAGCCGCCGCCGCAACCAATTGATATACGCTCAGCTCACGCCTATTCGTTAAAATAGCTGCTCCGAGCTGAAACGGAAAATCAACGAACGCGGCTTAGTGTGGCGCCCGAAGAACATTTTCGGGGCCAGACTATGGCGATCAGTGAGCAGGAGACGGGCAACGTGTGTGCGTCCCTCCGTCTATCCAGACTTTGCGCCTTGGCACGATCGCGTGATGGTTCCGCCGCGATCGAATTCGCATTGCTAGCCATTCCCTATTTCATCATCATATTCGCCATCCTGGAAACCTTCATCGCCTTCGCTGCGGAAGAACTGGTTTCGAATGCCGTCGATACGATGAGCCGCGAGATGCGCACAGGGCAGATCACATTCGATTCTACCCGCCCTACCTACAAGACGCAGACACAGTTCCGGCAGGCCTTCTGCAACGAGATTTCGATCATCATCCGCTGCTCGCAGACCGAGGCGGCTACACCCAGCAAGCTCTATCTGGATGTACGGAGCTTCACGACCTTTGCCTCGATCCCAACGACGATCCCCCGAGCATCCTCGGATAAGTATTCCGATCTCAGGACTTCGGATTTCAAGTTCACGCCCGGCGGCCCCGGCTCGATCAACATGGTGCGCGCCTATTACCGCTGGTCCATCATTGTCGATCTCGTTCGTCCCTATGTCACAGGCCTTCGCCCTGTCGGCAGTTCCATGCCGAGCGAATATCTGATGGTCGCGACGGCTGCCTTCCAGAACGAGCAGTATCCATAATGGCGCGAAGCAGCCTTTTCATACGGTTGAGTTCAACGGCGCGGCGCTTTGCACGCGACCGCAAGGGTGTCGGCGCCATCGAGTTTGCAATCATCTTCCCGGTTCTCGTCATGCTCTATCTCGGCGCGTTCGAGATCACGATCGGGCTCAGCGTCAGCAAGCGCACGACACGTGCCGCGGGCTCGATCGCCGATATCATTACCCAGCAGCAGAGCGTGACAAAAAGCTCGCTAACGGATATCGCCAAAGCCGCCCCGGCAATCTTCGCGCCCTATGACAGTTCCGGTCTCTCGTTGAAGGTCACGGCGATCCAGATCGACGGCAGCGCCAATCCTACCGTTCTTTGGTCCTGGGCCCAGAGCGGTGCGGCGCCCTATGCCAAGAACAGCGCGGTTTCCGATGTGCCGACGGAAATGAAGAAGGCAAACAGCTTCCTCATCCGCACCGAGCTCAGCATACCCTACACGCTGCTCGTCTTTGCTCCCAGCTTCTTGCCGGCAGAGACACGCACCATCACGATCAGCCGCAGCTACTTCTATCGCCAGCGTCAAAACGACAACATTCCCTGCGGCGACTGCTAAAGCGTATCGTGATCGCTAGGACCCGCCGACACCCTTTAAGTCCCTGTTTGATAGATGTCGTTCTCGCAAAACCGCTTTAGGGCAAGATGCGCGGCGCTTTCACAGCCCAAATTTGCCAAGCGGTTCCCGTCAATATATGGCTTGGCGCCAGACAGATCGTTCCAGCCATACGCTGACGACAGCAGATAATACGGGTGAAAAATGGCGCGGGCCTTTCTCTTCGTTCTGGATTCCTTCGGTGTCGGCGGAGCGCCGGATGCCGCAGCCTATGGCGATGAAGGCGCCGATACGCTCGGCCATATCGCCGAATTCTGTGCGGCAGGTGCAGCCGACCGAGCCGGACTCCGTTCCGGTCCCCTTGCGCTGCCGAACATGTCGGCGCTCGGGCTGCTGCATATTGCCCGGGCGGCCTCCGGCCAGTTTCCGGCCGGCATGCCGCTGCCGGACAAGATCTACGGTATCTACGGCGCTGCCAACGAAACGTCGCGCGGAAAAGACACACCATCAGGTCATTGGGAAATCGCCGGCACGCCTGTTACCTTCGACTGGGGTTATTTTCCGAGCGAGGGCGATGCCTTTCCGCAGGAACTGATCGATGCGCTCTGCCGCGCGGCTGACGTTCCCGGCATTCTCGGCAATTGCCATGCTTCGGGAACCGAGATCATCGCCCGCTACGGTGAAGAGCATATGCGCAGCGGCAAGCCGATCTGCTATACCTCCTCGGATTCCGTGTTCCAGGTCGCAGCTCATGAGGTCTATTTCGGCCTCGACCGCCTCCTCACCTTTTGCCAGATCGCCCGCAGCCTGCTCGACCCCTACAATATCGGCCGCGTCATCGCGCGTCCCTTCATTGGCCAAAGTGCTGCGACCCTCCAGAGAACCGGCAACCGCCGTGACTTCTCGGTGCCGCCTCCGGAGCCGACGCTGCTCGACCGGCTCGTCCAACATGGCCGCAATGTGCATGCGGTCGGCAAGATCGGCGATATCTTCGCCCATCACGGCGTTTCGCGGGTCATCAAGGCAAATGGCAACGATGCCCTGATGGATGCTTCCCTTGCCGCAATCGACGAGGCGGAGGATGGCGATATCGTCTTCACCAATTTCGTCGATTTCGACATGGTATATGGCCATCGCCGCGACGTGGCGGGCTATGCGGCTGCCCTCGAAGCCTTCGACACGCGCCTTATTGAAGTTCATCAGAAGCTGCGGGCCGGCGACCTCGTGGTCCTGACCGCCGATCACGGCTGCGATCCGACTTGGCGCGGCACGGACCATACGCGCGAGCGCGTGCCTATCATCGCCTACGGTCCCGGCATCAGATCGCGCTCGGTCGGCATACGGCGGACCTATGCCGATATCGGCGAAAGCATTGCGCGGCATCTCGGCATTCCCGCGGGGCCGCATGGGAGGAGTTTTCTGTGACATCGCATTTGAAGAAGGTCGAGCTGCACTGCCATCTGGAGGGTGCGGCTCCGCCTGATCTGACCGAGGCACAGGCGCGCAAATATGGCATCGACATCAGCGCCTGCCTGCAGGACGGCGCCTATGTCTGGCATGATTTCGCGAGCTTTCTGGAATGCTACGACAAGGTTTCCGAGGTTTACAAGACCGAGGAAGACTATGCGCTGCTGACGGAAACCTATCTGCAAGAACTTGCCGGCATCGGTACGATCTACAGCGAGCTCATCGTTTCGCCAGACCACGGCAAGCGCATCGGGCTCGGCGCGGACGCCTATATATCAGGTGTGTGTGAAGGCATCCGCCGGGCAAAGGCGAAAAGCGGTATCGAGGCACGGCTTATCGTGACCGGGGAACGGCATTTCGGTCCGGATAGCGTCATCGGCGCTGCGGAATATGCGGCAAAGGCCAATAATCCCCTGATAACAGGCTTCAATCTCGCCGGCGAGGAGCGGATGGGTCGCGTCGCCGATTATGCGCGCGCCTTCGACATCGCCCGCGACGCAGGGCTCGGCCTCACCATACATGCCGGTGAAGTTTGCGGCGCCTTCAGCGTTTCGGACGCATTGGACGAGGTGCGTCCCTCGCGTATCGGCCATGGCGTACGGGCGATCGAGGACGCTGACCTCGTCAGGCGGCTTGCGGACCTCGGCACGGTACTGGAGGTCTGCCCCGGTTCAAACATCGCGCTCAAGGTCTTTCCAGATTTCGCATCGCATCCGTTGCGCAGACTGAGAGAAGCGGGCGTCAGGGTGACGATCAGTTCCGACGATCCACCCTTCTTCCACACATCGCTCAAGCGGGAATACGAACTTGCCTCGGAGGCCTTTGCCTTCAGCGATGCCGAAATCAATGCTATGACGCGAACGGCCATCGAGGCGGCCTTCGTCGACGAAGAGACACGCAAGGCGTTGCTTGCCCGCCTTTGACGGTGCGTGAGATTGTTAATGGTCCAGGCAAATCAGTCTCCGGACTTGCAGTGGAGACGATTTCCATGGAAGAAACAGCCGATAAGAACAAAGAATTGGAAGGTTTCCCTATGGACGGCGTCACAGTCATCGATCACCCGCTCGTGCAGCACAAACTCACCATCATGCGGCGTAAGGAAACCTCGACAGGCAGCTTCCGCCGGCTGTTGCGCGAAATCTCGACACTGCTCTGCTATGAGGTGACGCGCGATCTGGAACTGACGATGGAGACGATCGAAACGCCGATCCAGGAGATGCAGTCGCCGATCCTCGAAGGCAAGAAGCTGGTCTTTGCCTCCATCCTTCGCGCCGGCAACGGACTGCTGGAAGGCATGCTCGATCTGGTCCCTTCCGCCCGCGTTTCCCATATCGGCGTCTATCGCGACCATGAGACGCTGCAGCCGGTCGAATATTACTTCAAGGCGCCTGAAGATGTCGCCGAGCGTCTGATCATCGTCGTCGATCCGATGCTTGCGACCGGCAACTCCTCAATTGCCGCCATCGACAAGCTGAAGGAGCGCGGAGCGCACAATATCCGTTTCCTCTGCCTGCTGGCGGCTCCTGAAGGCATCAAGAACTTCCGCGCCGCGCATCCCGACGTTCCGGTCTTCACAGCAGCGATCGACAGCCATCTGAACGAGAAGGGCTATATCGTGCCCGGTCTCGGTGATGCCGGCGACCGGATGTACGGAACCAAATAGTTTCAATTTCCTTTACCAATTCCAAATCCTTCAGGCCCGGGCGGTTCGTCCCGGGCCTTTTTATGTCGCCGTTAGCAACTTTTCAGCACTTATGGCTTAGCTGATTGAAGTGTGAGGTCCCGCATGAGGCGGGGTTTATACAGGAAGGATTTCTGTTTCATGCTCATGCGTACCGTCATATTTGCCAGCATCGCGGCTGCGCTGGCGACACAAGTGCCTTCCCTGCTCACCCGCACGACGCAGCCCGGCAATACGATTTCCGCAAATTTCGTCTCGACTGAGGATAGCGCGCCCGATGCGCCGGCCACGATCGCCGATGGTGGCATGATCCGCCTGCAGGCCGATGCTCAGGGTCATTATACCGGCAATTTCAGGATGAACGGCAAGCCAGTGCAAGGGCTGATCGATACCGGTGCCACCTATGTCGCATTGAACGAAAGCCTTGCCCGCAGGCTCGGCTTCAGCGGCAACCAGCTCGATTTCCGCTATGCGGTCAATACCGCGAACGGCCAGACCAAGGCGGCGCATGTGATGCTCGATCGCATAGAGATCGGCGGCATTCGCGTTCGTAGCGTCGAAGCCTTCGTGCTGAAAGACGAGGCGCTGAGCGGCACGCTTGTCGGCATGAGCTTCCTACAGAAGCTTGCCTCCTATTCCGTGGCCGACGGCTCCCTCAGCCTGAAGCAGTAAATTCCATCAGATACGGCCGGCGATAACAGGTGGAAGCTCCGGCTTCTCGTCTGCAATACGATAGTTTGCAGCAAGAGCGGCGACGGCCCTTTCGGCCGAAGCCTCGTCTGCCGCGTGAACGAGCGCGATCGGATCGCCCTCATGCACATGCGTTCCAAGCGGCAGCAGGCCGGTGAAGCCGACGCTGTGGTCGATCCGGTCGGCTGGATGGCGTCGTCCGCCGCCGAGATCGATGACGCTCACGCCCACGTCGCGGGCGTCGCAGGCGGCGAGCCAGCCGGCGCGCGACGCCGGAACGGGCCGTTCGACGGGCGCCTTGCGCAGATAGGCATCCGGCCGTTCCAGAAGATCGGCCGGGCCGCCGAGCATATGCACCATACGCGCGAAGATTTCCGCAGCCTTGCCGGAAGAGAGGACCTCCTGCGCCTTTCTCTCCGCCTCGATGAGCGAGCCTGCAACACCCGACTGCACCAGCATTTCTGCGGCAAAGGCAAGCACGATCGTTTCGAGGCGCGTACCGCTCTTTCGCCCTGCCAGAAAATCGAGGCAGTTGCGCACTTCCACCGCATTGCCGGCGCTATCGGCAAGTGGCTGGTTCATGTCGGTGATCAGCGCAGATGTCTTCACGCCCGCGCCATTTGCGACTTCCACCAGCGAATGCGCCAGCACGATCGCCTGCCCCGGATCGGCCATGAAGGCGCCGTTGCCGGTCTTGACGTCGAGCACTAGGGTCTGCAGGCTGGCGGCAAGCTTCTTCGACAGGATCGAGGCTGTGATCAGCGGGATGGAATCGACGGTCGCCGTTACATCGCGCACGGCATAGAGCCTGCCGTCGGCCGGCGCCAAAGCACCGGTCGGGCCGATGATGGCGCAGCCAATCTCCTTCACCACCTTGCGGAAGAGAGCGGCATCCGGATTGATCGTATAGCCTGGAATGGATTCGAGCTTGTCCAGCGTGCCGCCGGTATGGCCAAGGCCGCGGCCTGATATCATCGGCACGGCCAGACCGCAGGCGGCGGCGATCGGGGCAAGCATCAGCGAGACGTTGTCGCCCACCCCGCCGGTCGAGTGCTTGTCTGCGACAGGCCGATCGATACCCTCCCAGGAGAGCATGTCGCCGGAGCGCGCCATGGCGAGCGTCAGTGCAACGGTCTCGGTGCGCGACATGCCCTTGAACCAGACGGCCATGGCGAATGCGCCGACCTGGCCTTCCGACAGATTGCCGGCAGCCAGCGCCGCGATAAAGGCGTCGATATCACCAGTCGGCAGTTCGGCGCCGTTGCGCTTCTGGCGGATGATCTCCTGCGGGATCATCTCAATAGCTCGAGGCTGCCGCCGG
Source organism: Rhizobium sp. BK379 (assembly GCF_014193955.1). Classification (NCBI taxonomy): domain Bacteria; kingdom Pseudomonadati; phylum Pseudomonadota; class Alphaproteobacteria; order Hyphomicrobiales; family Rhizobiaceae; genus Rhizobium; species Rhizobium sp. BK379. The sequence goes on along the minus strand of NZ_JACIAD010000002.1, from coordinate 149,560 downwards.
CTTCGGTTCCGTGCCGCTGAGAACGGAGAGGATATTGTCGAGCAGGCCGGACGCCCCGAAACGGAAGGTGGAGGGCATCGCCCAATCCGGCGTCATGATGGTTTCGGCAAGGCTCAGATAAAGGGCAGCATCCGCAACGGTCGATATGCCGCCAGCCGGCTTGAAACCCACCTTGCGACCGCTCTCCCTGATCGCGCGGATCATGATGTCGGCCGCTTCGAGCGTCGCATTGACGGCAACCTTGCCGGTGGAGGTCTTGATGAAATCGGCGCCGGCTTCGATCGCCAGTTCCGAGGCGCGGCGGATGAGAGCGGCATCCTTCAGCTCGCCGGCTTCGATAATGACCTTCAACAGGACAGGCGCAACACATTCGGCGCGCACGGCCGCGACCATGTCGGTGACGGCCTTCTCATTACCTGCCATCAGCTTGCGATAGGGGATGACGAGATCGATCTCATCGGCGCCATCGGCGATCGCCTCACGCGTTTCGGCGGCGACATCGGCGATTTCCATATCACCGGAGGGAAAATTGACAACGGTGGCGATACGGACCGGGTGGCCCTTGCCGAGCACGATGCGGGCATGGGCGACGAAACGAGGCCAGATGCAGATTGCCGCGCTGCTGCCATAGGGTGTCTGCGCGCGGGCGCAAAGCGTGTCGATCTGCTCCTGGGTGCAATCGTCCTTCAGGTTGGTGAGATCAAGAAGGGAAAGGGCGACGGCTGCCGTTTCCCGGCTGGAATGGCTGTTCATTTTCGCTTCCTCCACCGGCAATCAGTGTCCGGCAATCATTTCTTTGAGTATGGCGGCGAGACGGGCACCGCCAACCGGCGCCATATCCTTGGTTTCCTCGTGACTGAGCTCGTTTCCGGTCATGCCAGCCCCATAGTTGGTGATTACCGAGGCTGCCGCAACCCTCAGGCCCAGCATTCTTGCGATGATGACTTCAGGCACGGTCGACATGCCGACCGCATCGGCGCCGAGAATACGCGCCATGCGGATTTCGGCCGGCGTCTCGAAGCTCGGGCCTGAGAACCACATGTAGACGCCGCTTGCGAGCGGGATGCCGAGCGTCTTCGCTGCCTTTTGCATCGCCGCCGAAAGCTCGGCATCATAAGCATTGGTCATGCCGACGAAACGATGATCGCTCTCCTGTCCGATCAGCGGGTTCATGCCGGAATAATTGATGTGATCGGCAATCTGCATGACCGAACCGGGCGGTATGTCCTCTTTCAGGGAGCCCGCCGAATTGGTGAGGATCAGGGCCTCGACGCCGAGAGCCCGCAAGACCTCAATCGGCAGGCGCATGGCGTTGGCATCGCCCTTTTCATAGTAGTGGACACGGCCAGAGAGCATGATGACCGGCACCGAGCCGAGATGGCCGGCGACGACCTCTCCGGCATGGCCGGAGACGGCGCTGACGGGGAAACCCGGCAGGTCCTTGTAAGGAATGCACACAACATCGGTAAGCTCGCCGACGAGCGAACCGAGGCCGGAGCCAAGCACGATGCCGTAGCGCGGTTTGAGCCCGCCGAGCAGAGCCGCGAGCAGATCGATGGTTGCGATCATCCGAGTTCCGTCTCGAAGCTGAAGGGAAGAAGCTCTTCCATGGTCATCGTCTTCTTCACGCCGGCTTCGTCGCAAAGGTAGATCTTCGTCTCCTTCGAAGCGAATTCCGAGATCTTCTGCCGGCAGCCGCCGCAGGGCGGGCAGAGCGGCAGTTTTTCGGCGATGACGGCCACTTCGACAATCTTCTTTGCGCCACCCATGATCATGGCGCTGATCGCCGTCGGCTCCGCGCACCACCCTTGAGGGAAGGAGAGGTTCTCGATATTGGCGCCGGTGTAGACCTTGCCATCCTCGGCGCGGATCGCCGCGCCGACCGGGAACTTGGAATAAGGAGCGTGCGCGAAGGCCATGGCGCCGCGCGCGGCTTCGAACAGGTCGTGAGACATATCAACGCTCCTTCGTATAGGGCACGCCGCCGGCCTTCGGCGGAATTGCAACGCCGATGAAGCCGGCGAGCAGAACACAGGTCAGGATATAGGGCAGGGCCTGGAAAACCTGTACCGGTACCTCGCCGATCAGCGGCACCTGTTTGCCCTGCATGAAATTTGCCAGCGCATCGAGGAAACCGAAGAGCAGGCAGGCGAACATGACCGGCACCGGCCTCCACTTGGCGAAGACGAGAGCGGCAAGCGCGATATAGCCCTTGCCCGCCGACATGTCCTTGATGAAGGCCGCCGATTGGGCGATCGCCAGATAGGTGCCGGAGAAGCCGCAGAGGATGCCGGCGCACATGACGGCGCGGTAACGCAGCCAGGTTACCGAAATACCAGCCGTATCCACCGCACCCGGATTTTCGCCGACAGCACGAAGACGCAAGCCGAAACGCGTGCGGTAGAGGACCCACCAGGAGAAGGGTACGGCGAGGAAAGCGAGATAGGTCAGGATATTGTTGCCGGAGATCACGCCGGCATAGAGCGGGCCAATGAGTGGCACGTCCCTGATAGCATCGGCACCCGGCAGAATGATCGGTGCGAAGCGGGCGTCGGGCGCGAGCTGTGGCGTGCGGCCGCCCTGGCCGAACCAGGCCTGGCCGAGCACGATGGTGATACCGGCGATGAAGAAGTTGATGGCCACGCCCGAGATGATCTGGTTGCCGCGATTGGTGATCGAGGCAAAGCCATGCACGAGGCTGAGCGCCACCGAGCAGACCACACCGGCGCCCAAGCCTGCCCAGGCCGAGCCAGTGAGATAGGCCACACAGGCGGCGGCGAAGGCCGAGCCCAGCATCTTGCCTTCGAGGCCGATATCGAAGATGCCGGCGCGTTCGGAAAACAGGCCGGCGAGTGCGGTAAAGATCAGCGGAATGGAAAGCCGGATCGTCGAACTCAGAACGCTGATGAAAATTTCATAATATTCCATCGTCCGCTCCCTAGGCTCGCTTGAACTGCTGGTAGATGCGCACCATTGCCGGGCGGAACATGTATTCCAGCGCACCGGCAAACAGGATCACCAGACCCTGGATGACGAGGATCATCTCGCGGGTGATGTTGGGCATTTCGAAGGAGATCCAGTCGCCGCCCTGATAGAGCACGCCGAAAAGGATCGCTGCGAAGATGATGCCGAGCGGATGGTTTCGTCCCATCAGCGACACGGCGATGCCGACGAAGCCGGCGCCACCGACGAACTCCACCTGCAGACGGGCCGACGAGCCCATGACCGGATTGAGCGCCATCATGCCGGCGAGCGCGCCTGACAGCAGCATGGCGATGATGATGGTGCGCGCATGGGGCGTGCCGGCATAGGCGGCGGCTGTCGGGCTGACGCCCAGCGTGCGCATATCGAAGCCGAGCTTACTGCGCCAGACCAGCACCCAGACGAACCACGCGGCAAACAGCGCGATGATGAAGGAGACGTTGAACGGGGCCGCACCGAGCTTGGAACCGAACATGGTCATGACCCAGCCGAGCTTCGGAAGCTGCCCACCCTCGAGGAAGGTGCGGGTTTCCGGCGCCATCTTGCCCGGCACGATCAGCACATGCACCAGCAGATAGACCATAAGGGCTGCGGCGATATAGTTGAACATGATCGTCGTGATGACGATGTGGCTGCCGCGCTTGGCCTGCAGGAAGGCGGGAATGAAAGCCCAGGCTGCCCCGAAGAGACCGGCTCCGATAACGGCGATCGGCATCGTCACATACCAGGGTACATAATTGTCGAGCGCCAGCGCCACCAGCGCACAGCCAAGCCCGCCGACATAGGCCTGGCCTTCCGAGCCGATGTTGAAGAGGCCGGCATGAATGGCGACGGCAACGGAAAGGCCGGTGAAAATGAAACTGGTCGCGTAATAGAGCGTGAAGCCAATGCCTTCACCGCTGCCGAAGGCGCCTTCGATGAGCAGCGAGAGGGCAGCCAGGGGGCTTTCGCCGATCAGCCAGACGACGAAGCCGGAGATCAGGAAGGCAACGACCAGGTTCAAAAGAGGGATCAGACCGTAATTGATCCATCTCGGTAGTGTTACGGAAGCAGTGCTCATCGAGGCCTCACGCGGCAATGCCGGCCATCATCAGGCCGAGGGTCTGTTCACCGGCATCGGGCGTCTTCTCGCCGACGACGTGGCCGGCAAACATGACAAGGATACGGTCTGAAAGGGCGCGGATTTCGTCGAGCTCGACGGAGACGAGCAGAATGGCCTTGCCCGCATCGCGCATCTCGATGATCCGGCGATGGATGAATTCGATGGCGCCGATATCGACGCCACGGGTCGGCTGGCCGATAATCAGCATCTTCGGATCGCGCTCGATCTCGCGGGCGACGACAATCTTCTGCTGGTTGCCGCCGGAAAAATTCGCCGTCTTCAGGCGCGGGTTCGGCGGGCGGATGTCGTATTTCTCGATCTTTTCCATCGCATCCTTGCGGATGGCGTCGAGATCGAGCAGCGGGCCGCGGCTGTATTCGGGACGGTGGTGATAGCCGAGTACGGCATTTTCATATTCCTCGAATTTCAGCACCAGGCCCATGTGGTGGCGGTCTTCAGGAATATGCGCGAGGCCGAGTTCGCGAAGGCGGGCCGGATCGGCCTTGTCGATCGGCTGGCCGTCGAGCAGGATTTCGCCGGATGCCGGCTTGCGGATACCCGCGATCGCCTCCAGCAGTTCCGACTGACCATTGCCGGCGACACCGGCAATGCCGACGATCTCGCCGGCGCGGACATCGAAGGAGACGTTGTCGACCATCGTCACGCCCCTGTTGTCCTTGACCGTCAGGTTGCGGACGGACAGCAAGACATCAGCGGGCTTTGCCTCGCCCTTCTGGACCCGCAGCAGCACGCGGCGGCCGACCATGAGTTCGGCGAGCTCTTCGACCGTGGTCTCGCTGGTCTTGCGGGTGGCGACCATCTCGCCGCGGCGCATGACGGAGACGGTGTCGGTGATCGCCATGATCTCGCGCAGCTTGTGGGTGATGAGGACAACGGTCTTGCCCTCGTCGCGCAGCACGCCGAGAATGCGGAACAGGTGATCGGCCTCGGCTGGTGTCAGCACGCCCGTCGGCTCATCGAGGATCAGGATCTCGGCGCCGCGATACATGGCCTTGAGGATTTCCACACGCTGCTGCAGGCCGACCGGAAGCTGCTCGATCAGCGCGTCAGGGTTGACCTCCAGGCCGTATTCGGTCTCCAGCCGCTTGAGCTCGGCGCGCGCGGAAGCAACGCCCCTTGCCAGCAGCGCGCCGCCTTCGGCGCCGAGCATGATGTTTTCGAGCACGGTGAAATTGTCGACCAGCATGAAGTGCTGGTGCACCATGCCGATGCCGGCGGCGATCGCTGCCTGGCTATCCTTGATGGTGATGGGCTGGCCGTTGACGCGGATCTCGCCGCTATCGGCCTGGTAAAAACCGTAGATGATGGACATCAGGGTCGATTTGCCAGCGCCGTTTTCCCCGATAATGCCATGGATCGAGCCCTTGGCGACGGTCAGGTTGATGTCCTTGTTGGCGTGAACGGCGCCAAATTTCTTGTCGATGCCGACAAGTTCGATAGCAGGCTGGTCTGTCACAGCAGGCTCCAAATAAGAAAAGGGCGTATGGCGAAAATCCTTGTCCGCCATACGCCCGATCTCAGTTACGACTCACTTCGGGCAGGCATTGTCCGTGGTGTAATCGTGAACCTTGACGGTGCCAGCAATGATGTCGGCCTTGGCCTTGTCGACGGCAGCCTGCATCTCCGGCGTGATCAACGGCTTGTTGTTGTCGTCCATGGCGGCGGCAACGCCGTCTTCCTTGACGCCGAGAGACTGGACACCGGCCGTGAACTTGTCGTTCTTGGTGTCATTATAGGCGTTGTAGACGGCGAGGTCGACGCGCTTGACCATCGAGGTCAGAACGGAACCCGGATGCAGGTGGTTCTGGTTGGAATCGACGCCGATCGACAGTTTCTTGTTGTCGGCTGCCGTCTGCAGAACGCCGAGACCGGTGGCACCGGCTGCCGCGTAAACGACGTCAGCACCCTGGTCGATCTGGTTCTTGGTGAGCTCGCCGCCGCGAACCGGGTCGTTCCAGGCTGCACCGGTCGTGCCGGTCATGTTCTGGAAGACTTCGATGTCGGCCTTGGCGGCGCGTGCACCCTGCTCGTAGCCACATTCGAACTTGCGGATCAGCGGAATGTCCATGCCGCCGACGAAGCCGACCTTGCCGGTCTTGGACGCCATGCCAGCGAGAACGCCGACGAGATAGGAGCCTTCCTCTTCCTTGTAGAGGACGGAGCGGACGTTCGGCTTGTCGACGACGGAGTCGACGATGATGAACTTGGTGTCCGGGAATTCAGCGGCAACCTTCTCAACAGCCGAGGTCCAGGCGAAGGAAACGGCAACAACCGGGTTGAAGCCGCGGCTTGCGAAGTTGCGGATGGCCTGCTCGCCCTGAGTGTCGCCGGTCGGCTCGAAATCGCGGTAGGCGATGCCGGTTTCCTTCTTGAACTTTTCAGCACCGTTGAAAGCAGCTTCGTTGAAGGACTTATCGAACTTCCCGCCGGTGCCGTAAACGAGAGCCGGCTTGATGTCGGCGGCAAGCGCCGTCGTCGACATCGCTGCCACGGCAAGGAGGGTGAGAAGGGATTTTTTCATGAGTTTGCAGCCCTGTTGTTGCTATTTGTTTGGGGTCCTCCCGCAAGCCTTTTTCAGGCATGTCTGCGGAACCACCGACCTCCCCCCGGAGGCCTGGCTGCGTGCATCCTTGCATGGCTCCACAAAAAATTCACGAGAAATTTTTCGGTTGGTAAAGATTTGCCATTATTGCCGAAAATCAATCCACAGGTCCTGAATTCTGGGCAAATCGACCGCTAAAATGCGGATCTTCTAACCAGTGGCCTGGCGGCATCGGGCCCATCATCCCGCCATTTCGGGAACTGCCGATTGCACTTTTTCACACCCTCCAGCTCTTCAGCTATGCGGTAAAGCGGCCGGCCACCGGCGGCTTCTTGTAGCCAATCATCCACAGGATGAGCGACAGCACCAGAAACACGGCAAAGGCCGGCTGCAACATGAGCCACTGGAAGATGAAAGCGTAGAAACGCGGATGGACATAATAGGAAACGGAAGACTGGAGCGCGGTAAGCGTCGAGGGGCTGACATCCTGCCACGCATCCGACATCGGGGTCATGAGCACTTGCGAGGATGCAACGGACTGAATGGAATCGATGGTTCCGGCAATGACCGCAACTGCCAGCGCAAACAGGCTGGCAAGACGCAACAAGAAACGCATCAAATCCTCCGATGACGGGTGTGCCTTGATGTCCGGCGAGCCGCGCCAATCTCCACTCAAACCTAGAGATAGGCTCGGAGCAGACACAGCGCAATGGACGGCATGCGCGCAGTTTTATCGGAAGAAGTCAAAAAACTGTTAGATTTGGGTTGATCGGCAAAAATTCTTGGGTATATATCGCGCCGTTCCGACGATTTGCTCCTCTCCAAGGCGCGAACGCCCAAAAAGGACAGGTGGCCGAGTGGTTTAAGGCGCACGCCTGGAACGCGTGTGTACGTGAAAGCGTACCGTGGGTTCGAATCCCACCTTGTCCGCCATTTTTCATCTAAATACCTGTATTCCCTTATCCTTTTCTGATTCCCGGTTGTGGTGACCCCGGAATTGATCCCATCAACGCAATGGCTTCGCCTCGTCGCTTCAAACGCACAAACTCTGCAGCCGCGTTAACGCCAACATTTTTCCTGCAAACAAATCCTTGACGGTTCTTTAGCTTCGCCTAATGTGTTCTCTTTATGTTCCGTTGATTGGCCGCAACCGTGTCCGATCAGCGCAAAGCAGGGCCGAGCTCAGAGCGGAGGGAAAAGCATGTGCGGGAGAGTTTTCGTCAAATCCGATCTGGTCACGCTGATGCAGGCTTTTGCCTTTGCCGGCAGAGAAGGTGCGCTCGGCATGGCAAACCAGTTTCCGCGCTACAACGGCGCTCCGAGCCTGGATTACCCTATCATCATCATGGATGTTGACCGGAACAACAACATGGGCGCCAACTTCGCACCGGCGCAATGGGGGCTGAAGCCGGCCTGGTGGAAAGCCGGGATGCCTACGCCGGTCAACGCAAAATGCGAAGAAGTTGCCGACAAGCCAATGTTCCGGAATGCGTACCAGAGCAGCCGCTGCCTCGTGCCGATCGACGGGTATTTTGAATGGAAAAAACTCGAACCTTCGGGAAAGAAGAAGCAGGCCTATGCAATCGCGATGAAGAGCGGACAGCCTTTTGCTCTCGCCGGCCTCTGGGAGAGGTGGCGCGATCCAAAAACCGATTTGCAGGTTCGGACTTTTACCATCCTCACCTGCGCCGCCAACGAAATGATGTCGACTATCCACGACCGTATGCCTGTTATCCTGCATGAAAAGGACTATCAGCGCTGGCTATCCGACGTGCCGCCGCCGCATGATTTGATGACGCAGTTTCCAAGCGATCTGATGACCATGTGGCCGATCGGACCCAACGTCGGCAATCCAAGGAATGACCAGCCCGATATCATCGAGGAGATCGACCCTGATCCAGAGCCGTCTTTTCTATAGTCGGCGGCGAAACAAATCTCAGCATTGTTGAGGCGCGGCTTAATTGCGCGAGGTGTCGATGTCCGAACTTCTCCCTGCCCCATCAACGATGATATCCGCCTGCACATCCCGCCGGCCAAGTTCGGCGGCGCGACGAAATTCGTGGGCTTCTCCACAACTCGACTCTAACGCGATAGGTTGGTCCACATTCTCATTGCCAACGACACAGAGGGGAGACCAGCAATGGCGGATTTCAAGGCTGAAGACGAAGCGATCGGAACGATCATCCTGGTGGAGGAACTGTTTCAAACCATGGTCAAGTCCGGCATCCTGCCTGCATCCGTTATGGCGGATGTCGTGCGCGGCGCAGTTGCGAGGCTGGATACGACCGATCATTTCGGCGCGGGTGCGGCTGTCCGCCACTATTTCGAAAGCTGGCTGTCGAAGTAGATAATCTTATCTGCTGCATAGGGTGCCGCAGTTTTCAACTGCTCTATAGCGTATGTCAGATCAATGCCTGTCATGTCACAATCTGACATTTCCCACACCGCGCATGGGCAATCTTGTGCCAGTTATGCGTCCTATGCGCGGCGGTAGTTGAAAGCCCCAGCACCAGGATGCGATTGGCTGCCGCGGTGGACATCCATCCCGAAGAAGGCCTCCGTGCGACCTAGCGCGGTCGCCTTCGCAATGTCTTTGCTTGAAGACACCAAAAATGGACTGCGCGTTTAAATATTGGGCGCTTTGTGACCCGCGATCGGTAAGGCTTGGCAAAGCAAAAGCCGGTAACGATCCTATGTGGCGCGATCCGGAGCGAGAGGGGCGGCAAGGGCTGCTGCCCGCCGGGACGCGACCATGCGGGGACCTACCATGAAGAAGCTCATCATTGCCGCAGCCTTTGCGGCATTCCTGCCTGTGATTGCCCAGGCGGAAACGCTGGAATTTCCGAGCGACGATCCGGTCGCGACCGTGACCATTCCCGACAACTGGGGGCCGAAGGAGACGGAGACGGGCATCGATGCCCAGTCCGAGGATTCGGCGATCTATCTTTCAATCGACGTTGCCGATGAAAAGACCAGCGACAAGATCATCGACGAGGCCTTCGCCTTCCTGCAGAAGAACGGCGTCGCCATCGAGGAGAAGACCCAGAAGGAATCCGAAGCCGAAATCAACGGCATGAAGATGAAAACCTTCGACTGGGACGGCAGTGACAAGGAAGGCCCGGTCAATATCGGCGTCGCCGTCCTTTCGCCTTCTGAGGGCAAGCTGCTCCTGATCACCTATTGGGGCACCAAGGGCAAGCAGGACGCTCATGACGACGAGCTGATCGCCATCATCAGCTCGCTGAAGCCTGCCGGCTGATTTTGAGACGAGGCGCTGCCGGCAAGGCGGCGCCTTTCTTCATTCGGGAACAAGAGCGCACGGGCACAGTTCCCTTTGCATGACAAAAACAAGGGCAAAAACAGGCACGATCCGCATCGGCATATCGGGATGGACCTATGCGCCCTGGCGCGGTGTCTTCTATCCCAAGGGATTGGCTGGGAAGAGCGAGCTTGCCTATGCCTCGCGGCAATTTCCCTCCATCGAGATCAACGGCACATTTTACGGGCTGCAGAAGCCGGATGTTTTTGCCCGCTGGCGCGATGAAACACCCGATGGTTTCGTCTTTTCGGTCAAGGGCTCGCGCTACATCACCCATCTCAAACGCCTGCGCGACATCGAAACGCCGCTTGCCAATTTCCTCGCCTCCGGCCTCATGCGACTGGGCCCGAAACTCGGGCCGATCCTCTGGCAATTTCCGCCAGGCCTGACATTCGATGCCGATCTCTTCGCAAGTTTTCTGGCGTTACTGCCTGAGGATACGGATGCCGCGGCCGATATCGCGAAGCGGCATGACGAGCGGCTTGGCGGCCGCGCCTGGACAAAGAGCGAGACGAGGCAGCCGATGCGCCATGCGCTGGAAATCCGCCACGACAGTTTCCGCGCACCCGAATTCATCGAACTGCTGCGCAAGTACAAGGTCGGGCTGGTCGTGGCCGATACGGTGGAATGGCCGCTGCTGATGGATGTGACGGCGGATTTCATCTATTGCCGCCTGCACGGATCGGAGCAGCTTTACGTCAGCGGTTATAGCGGTGAGGCGCTTGATCGCTGGGCCCGGCGCATCGATGCGTGGACGCATGGAATGGAGCCAGATGATGCCGACCGCATCAAGCCGCCGCTGAAACGCTCGGCGAGCGGGCGCGATGTCTATGTCTATTTCGACAACGACGTGAAGGTACGCGCGCCGGCCGATGCCCGTTCACTCGCCGACAAGCTCGGCGTCGCCCGGCCGCCGGATGATGGTCTTGTCGTCAAGCCAGAACGCCGTAGCGGCAGGACGGTGGTCGAGGAGCCGCGCCGGCACTGGCCGGCGCTGCGGTCGACGATTTAGACCAGCACGGCCTGATCGGTGCGGTCCTCGGTGCCGAAGAACTTCAGATAGCGCTCGACTTCGGCAGGCTCGCCGGTCGCCTTCTGAGGATTGTCCGAAAGCTTGACGGCGGGGCGGCCATTGGCGTCGCTCACCTTGCAGACGATCGAAATCGGCAGGAAGTCGGAACTGTCGTTCGGTGCGCAGCCGGCGAAGTCATTCGTCAGGTTCGTGCCCCAGCCGAAGCTCATGCGCACGCGGCCTTCGAAATGCTTGTAGGTATCGATGATCGCATCAACATCAAGGCCATCGGAGAAGATCAGGAGCTTCTGGCGCGGGTCGCGGCCCATCTTCTTCCACCAGTCGATGATCTTTTCGCCGCCTTCGACCGGCGGAGCGCTATCCGGGCGGAAGCCGGTCCAGTCGGCCACCCATTCCGGCGCGTCGCGCAGGAAGGCGGCGGTTCCGAAGGCATCCGGCAGCACGATCAGCAGGTTGCCACCATAGAGCTTGTTCCAGTCGCGCAGTACCTTGTAGGGCGCGTTCTTGAGCTGCTCGTCGGTCTCGGCAAGGGCTGCGGCCACCATCGGCAGCTCGTGGGCATTGGTGCCGACGGCCTCGAGATCGGAATCCATAGCCAGCAATACATTGCTGGTGCCGGTAAAGGCCGGGCCGATGCCTTCCTTCAGCGCTTCGACGCACCAACGCTGCCAGAGGAAGCTGTGGCGGCGGCGGGTACCGAAATCGGAAATGCGCAGGCCCGGTAGTTCACGGAGCTTCTCCACCTTGGCCCACATCTTGGCTTTGGCGCGGGCATAGAGAACATCGAGCGTGAAGGGGCCCATCGCCTTCATGGCAGCGCGCGAGCGCATCTCGTTGATGATGGCAAGGGCCGGGATTTCCCACATGGTCGTTTCCTTCCACGACCCATGGAAATCCAGCACATATTGCCCGTCCCTCTTGGAGAGTTCGTATTCCGGCAGCTGGAAATTGGAGAGCCAGGCAAGGAATTCCGGCTCGAAGATCTGGGCGCGGCCATAGAAGCTATTACCGGCGAGCCAGATCATCTCCTTCTTGGCGAGCTTCAGCGTGCGCGCATGATCAAGCTGCTCGCGCAACTCACCCTCGTCGATCTGTTCGGCGAGACGTACGCGCTTGGTGCGGTTGATGAGGGTGAAGGAGGCGTTCACATCTGGATAGAGCTTCCAGATCATCTGCAGCATCAGAAGCTTGTAGAAGTCCGTATCGATCAGACTGCGGACGATCGGATCGAGTTTCCAGGTGTGATTGTAGACGCGTCTTGCGATATCGGTCCTGGCCATGAAGCTCCTGCCTGTCCGTCAATCCGGTCAGGCGCGACCGTCTCGCGGCCAACGCACGAAACCGGCTCGTGCGCCTTCTTATCGAAAAATCGATAAACAAAGTCCAGAAAAAACAACAGCGACACCCAGCAGCCATTGTTGCTGCGGGGCGTGGTTTAAACGTTTGATATCAGCTCGTTATTGTGCGGGTGCAGCGGGCTGGGCCGGCGCTGTGCCGGCATTCTGAGGCGGAGCCGCCGGAACCTGAGACTGCATCTGCTGACCTGGCTGCTGCGGGGCGACATCATCGGCCTCCTTCTGACCCCAGATCTCCACGGGAATCCAGACAAGGAAAGCCAGCACCAGTGCAGCGACCAGTACGGTCAGGATGCGATAGCCGGTGCGGCCCTGCTTGGCCTTGACAGGCGAAATCTGCTCTTCGGCATGAAGCTTTTGATCGGACTTTTCCCAACGCGTTTCCGTATGCGTCATGATCGTCTCCTTGCGGTAATCCGTAGACAAAGGCCTGCGGAGCTTCCGGAATGAAACGAGGAGCAGCGTAGTATGGTTCCGAGAAGGACTCTTTAGAGCATGTCGTTATCGCAAAACCGCGGCACACTTTTGTGCGACATGCTTAGTACCCAGATTTACGATCGACGACGAATTGCAGCGCCTCGCCACGTTCGAAACGGGCGATCTGGGTTTCGACATGGCGGAAAAGCGCGTTCTCTTCGGAGATCGCGGCGTCGTGCGGGGTGACGAAGACATTGTCCAGATGCCAGAGTGGATCGTCCGCCGGCAGCGGCTCGACCTCGAAGACGTCGAGCGAGGCACCGCCGAGCACACCGCCCTCAATCGCCGCTACGATATCGCCCTGGACCTGGCTCTTGCCGCGGCCCGCATTGATGAAGACCGGTTTGCCGAGCGCGCCGCCCTGGCGGAGCTTGGCGAAGAAGGCCTTGTTGTAGAGGCCTGATGTCTCAGGCGTCAGCGGCAGCAGGCCGACGACGATATCGGTCTTCGACAGGAAGGTATCGAACTGCGGGCCGTGGAAGGTTTCGATGCCTTCAACTTCCTTCTTCGAGCGTGACCAGCCGATGACATTGAAGCCCATGACCCTCAGCTTGGCGACCGCGTCCTGGCCGAGAATGCCGAGACCCATGACGCCGACGGTAATTTCGGCGGCTTCCGGCGGGACGAGCTTGCCCCAGACACGGTCGCGCTGGTCCCGGTCATGCGCGCGCTGCAGGCGCAGATGCATGAGGCACTGCATGACCACCCATTCGCTCATGCGGGTCGTCAGGCTGCGATCGGCGAAGCGGACGATCGGGATGTCGGGCAGATCGGGAATGGAGAGGATGCTATCGACCCCAGCGCCGCCGGAGAACAACACCTTCAGGTTCGGCGCCCGTATAAAGATATCGGCATCCGGCTTCCAGAGCAGCGCATAATCGACGCCGGTCAGGTCGAGTTCCTTGCTGGCCGGATCGGCTGAATTGATGCTGCCGCGATCGGCAAAGGCGGTCTTCAGGATGCGGGCAACGGTCTCAGGATCGAACTTGAGATCGACGAGGATGGGAGGTCTTGCTGACATGATCTTCTTTACTGCTGCCCGTCTTTTACTGCTGAACGGCTGATGTCGGCACCGCCTCGATATTAAAGGCGGCGGCCATCAATGCCTTGGTATAGTCATCCTTCGGCGCCTGGAAGATATCCGCTGACGGCCCCTGCTCCACCACCTTGCCGAACCGCATGACGATGACATCATTGGCAAGCGCTTTCACCACCTTCAGGTCGTGGCTGATGAAGAGATAGGCGAGATCATGCTTCTTCTGCAGGTCGCGCAAGAGGTCCACGACCTGTGCCTGCACGCTCATGTCGAGCGCCGAGGTCGGCTCGTCGAGCATGACGAAGCGTGGCTTCAGCACCATGGCGCGGGCAATGGCGATGCGCTGACGCTGGCCGCCGGAGAATTCATGCGGGAAGCGCCAGCGGGTGAGCGGATCGAGGCCGACTTCTTCGAGCGCCCAGCAGACGCGCTGGTCGCGCTCTTCTGATGACAGCGAACGCTCATGCACTTTCAGGCCTTCGGCAACGATATCGCCGACGGACATGCGCGGGCTCAGCGAACCATAGGGATCCTGGAAGACGACCTGAAGCTGGTTGCGCAGCGGCCGCATGTCCGTGAATGAATAGCTCGCTATATCTTTTCCGACAAAGGAAATGCGCCCCTTCGAGGAGATGAGACGCGTGAGCGCCAGGCCGAGCGTGGTCTTGCCGGAGCCGGATTCGCCGACGACGCCGAGCGTCTGCCCGGCCCGGAGCGTCAGGTCTATGCCATCGACGGCCTTCACGTGATCGACCACCTTGCGCATGAAGCCGGCCTTGATCGGGAACCAGACCTTGATGTCATTGCCTTCCATCACAACAGGCTTGGAGGCGTCGGTCAGCGGCGGTTCGCCGCGCGGTTCAGAGGCGAGCAGGTGGCGGGTGTATTCGTGCTGCGGATTGGTGAAGACCTCTTCCACCGGTCCCGTCTCGACGATCTTGCCCTTGGTCATGACGCAGACGCGGTCGGCAAATTTACGCACAATGCCGAGGTCATGGGTGATGAAGAGCATGGACATGCCGTGCTCGCCCTTCAGCTTGCGCAGGAGCTCGAGGATCTGCGCCTGGACCGTGACGTCGAGGGCGGTGGTCGGTTCGTCGGCGATCAGCAATTCCGGCCGATTGGCGAGCGCCATAGCGATCATCACACGCTGGCGCTGGCCGCCCGAGAGTTCATGCGGATAGGCTTTCAGGCGTTTTTCCGGCTCACGGATGCCGACCTGGTTCAAGAGTTCCAGCACGCGGGTGCGTGCTCCCTGCCCGGTCATGCCCTGATGCAGCGCTAGGATTTCGGCAATCTGCTTTTCGATCGTGTGGAGCGGATTGAGCGATGTCATCGGCTCCTGGAAGATCATGGTGATGTCGTTGCCGCGCACCTCGCGCATTTCGCGATCAGAGGCCTTCAAGAGGTCCTTGCCCTTGAAGAAGATCTCGCCGCCCGGATGGCTTGCCGAGGGATAGGGCAGAAGCCGCAGCACTGAATTGGCCGAGACCGACTTGCCGGAACCGGATTCACCGACCAGCGCGACAACCTCGCCCTTGCCGATATCGAAGGAGATGCGGTCGACGGCAAGCGAGGTTTCGCCGCCCTGATGGAAGGCGACAGAGAGATCGCGGACGGAGAGCAGCGCTTCACTCATTGGAACGTCTTTCTCGGATCGAAGGCATCGCGCACCGCTTCGCCGATGAAGATCAGCAGCGAGAGCATGATCGACATGGTGAAGAAGGCCGTCAGGCCGAGCCATGGCGCCTGGAGATTGGCCTTGCCCTGGGCGATCAGCTCGCCGAGCGAGGGAGAGCCCGGCGGCATGCCGAAGCCCAGGAAGTCAAGCGAGGTCAGCGTGGTGATCGAGCCGGACAAGATGAAGGGCAGGAAGGTCAGGGTAGCGACCATCGCATTCGGCAGCATATGCCGCCACATGATGGTGCGGTTGTTGACACCGAGCGCCCTTGCAGCCCGGACATACTCGAAATTGCGGGCGCGCAGGAACTCGGCGCGCACGACGCCGACGAAGCCCACCCAGGAGAAGAGCAGCATGATGCCGAGCAGCACGAAGAAGCCGGGCGGCAGGATGGCGGCGATGATCAGCAGGATGTAGAGCACCGGCATCGAGGACCAGATCTCGATGAAACGCTGGAAAAACAGGTCCGTCCAGCCGCCGAAATAGCCCTGGATGGCGCCGGCCGTCACACCGATGACGGCTGAGCAGATGGTGAGCACGAGGCCGAAGAGAACGGAAATGCGGAAACCGTAGATGACACGGGCCAGAACGTCGCGCGCCTGATCATCCGTGCCGAGCCAGTTGAGATTGCCGAGCCTGCAGCCGGGATCGTTGATGCCCTGCGGATAGGCCGAGCAGCGCTCCTCCTTCGACATCAACCAGAAGGGCGGGGTCGGGGCCGAATGCGGAATATTGGAATTGACCGACTGATAGGAATAGCGGATCGGCGGCCAGATCATCCAGCCATTGGCATCGATCTCATCCGAGATGACGGAGGAACGGTAGTCCGTCTCAGCCAGGAAGCCGCCGAACTTCTCCTCCGGATAATTGACGATGACGGGGAAAAGGATCTCGCCCTTGTAGGAGGCGATAATCGGCCTGTCATTGGCGATGAACTCGGCAAGCAAACTGAGCACGAAGAGGACGAGAAAAAGCCAGAGCGACCAGTAGCCGCGCTTGTTGGCCTTGAAGTTGTTCCAGCGCCTGATGTTGGTGGGCGAGAGCAGGCCTTTGCGGGGCGGGCGGACGGGCGCTGACGTCGTGGGGTTTGCGGCGACATCCATCAGACGTCCCTCCGCTCGAAATCGATGCGCGGATCGATCCAGGTATAGATCAGGTCCGAGATCAGGCCGACGAAGAGGCCGAGCAGCGAAAAGATATAGAGCGTCGCAAAGACGATCGGGTAATCGCGGTTGACGACCGAGAGATAACCGAGGCGACCAAGGCCATCGAGGGAGAAGATGTTCTCGATCAGGAGCGAGCCGGTGAAGAAGGCGGAGATGAAGGCACTCGGGAAGCTTGCGATGACGATCAGCATGGCATTGCGGAAAACATGGCCGTAAAGCACCTGCCGCTCGTTCAAGCCCTTGGCGCGCGCGGTGATGACATATTGCTTCTTGATCTCGTCGATGAAGGAATTCTTGGTCAGAAGCGTCGTGGTGGCGAAGGATGCCAGCGCCAGCGAGATCAGCGGCAGCGTGAGGTGCCAGAAATAATCGAGCGGCTTCTGCCACCAGGCAAGCTGGTCAAAATTATCGGATACCAGGCCGCGCAGCGGGAACCAGTCATAGAAGGAACCGCCGGCAAACAGCACGATCAGCAGGATGCCGAAGAGGAAACTCGGCACGGCATAACCGACGATGATGACGCCTGACGTCCAGACATCGAAGGAGGAGCCGTCCTTGACCGCCTTGCGAATGCCGAGCGGAATGGAGATGGCGTAGGAAAAGATCAGGATCCAGATGCCGAGCGAGATCGAGACCGGCAGCTTCTCCTTGATGAGATTGAGCACGGTCGTATTGCGGAAGAAGCTCTCGCCGAAATCGAAGCGGATGTAATTCCACATCATTTCGCCGAAGCGGGTCAGTGGCGGCTTGTCGAAACCGAACTGTTTTTCCAGCTTGGCGATGAGCTCTGGATCCAGCCCTTGAGCGCCGCGATATTTCGAGCCTTCGTCGCCGCCACCGCCGCCAAGGAGGTCGCCGCCGCCGGACAGGCGCTGGTCGGCGCTGTCGGCCTGGCCAGTCAACTGGGAGATCACTTGCTCGACCGGACCGCCGGGGGCGAACTGCACGACGATGAAGGAAATTGCCATGATGCCTACGATCGTCGGGATCATCAGGAGCAGGCGGCGAAGGATATAGCCCCCCATCAGTCTCGAGCCTCGGGGGATATCTTCGCCTGCACGCCATCCAGTCTATTGCCGTTCAATCTGCCAGCCTTCCCTTGCCGGCATGTGCCGGCCGTTTCATGATTCGCCGATGCCATTTGGAGCGCAGGCCTCTTCGCATTGCAAGTCTGCTCATTTCGCCGAAGTGGACCACCAGGCATCGGGGAAGCCGAGGCTGTATGCCGGAAACTCTGCCGGACGCGTCACCGTGTTCCAATAAGCAATCGAATAGGCGTCGCGGTAGAACAGCGGAATGACGTAGTGATTGGCGAGCAGCACGCGGTCCATGGCCTTGATGGCGGCAACCTGCTCATCTCGATTGGGAGCAAAAATAATCATGCGAACGAGCGCATCGATGGCCGGATTGGCGATGCCGGCATAGTTGCGCGAGCCCTGCTGATTGGCGGAACCCGATCCCCAGTAGTCGGCCTGCTCGTTGCCTGGGTTCACGGTCTGAGCCCAGACATTCCAGATCATATCGTAGTCGAAGCTGCGCGCGCGGTTGGTATATTGCGCGGCATCGACCGTGCGGACCCGCGCATCGATGCCGATCTTCTTCAGATTGGTGGCATAGGGCACCGCCCAGCGCTCAAGCACGGGACTCGACAACAATATCTCAAAACTCATCGGCTGGCCGCTCTTGGCATTGACCATGCGATTGCCCTTCAGCTCCCAGCCGGCTTCCTTCAGAAGAGAGATCGCCTTGCGAAGGTTGTCACGGCTCTTCTGCGGATCCCCGCCGACGGGATTGCTGTAGGGGGTCGTGAAGATGTCCGCGGGAACTTGATCCTTCAAGCCCTGAAGAATTTCAAGTTCCCTGCCCTGCGGAAGGCCGGATGAGGCAAGATCGGTATTCCAGAAGTAGCTGTCGATGCGCTTGTAGCTGTTGAAGGCGACGGTGCGGTTCAATTCCTCGAAATCGAAACCGTAGTTCAACGCCTCGCGCACCCGCTCGTCCTTGAAGATGTCTCGCCGCATATTCGGCACGAGCGCCTGCATGATGCCGGTGGAACGCAGGGGATTGGTGACTTCTTCCTTCTTGATGCGCCCTTCCTTTACGGCGGGGAAATCATACCCTGTTGCCCAGCGCGCAGCAAAAGTCTCCTGCCAGTAATCGCTGTTGCCCGCCCGAAACGCTTCGAACTCGACGTCCCGATCGCCATAATAGGTGTAGAGAATGTTGCGGAAATTGTTCTGACCGACATTCACATTGAGGTCTTTGCCCCAATAGTCATCCCGCAATTCGTAGCGGATCGTCGCACCAGCCGAGAAGGCGGCAATCTTGTACGGCCCCGAACCCATGACGGGCTCCAGCGTGGTCTTAGAAATGTCTCGCGGCTTGCCATCCGGTCCCGGTGCTTCCCACCAGTGTTTCGGCACGATCACCAGTTGGCCGAGAATGTTTGGAAGCTCGCGATTGTTCTTCTCGTCGAAGGTGAATGTAACGTCCCGCTCGCCCGTCTTCTCGGCCTTGACCACGTGATGGTAGTAGTTTCCGGCAAGCGGGTTCAGCTCCTTGGTCTTGTCGAAGCTGAAAACGACGTCTTCGGGCGTGACCGGCTGGCCATCAGACCATTTCGCTTCCTTGCGAAGGCGAAAGGTCGCGCTCGAGACGTCGGATGGATAGGAGAGGCCCTCAGCAAGCAGGCCATAGGAGACGAGGAGTTCATCATCGGCGGGCTTCAGCAGGGTATCGTAAACCAGCGACAAGCCTACCGCTGTCTGGCCTTTGGCCAGCAAAGGATTGAAGGTATCGAAAGTGCCGCTAGAAGACAGGCGCAGGTCGCCGCCTTTCGGGGCATCGGGATTGACATAGTCGAAACGAGTAAAGCCCGGCTTGTACTTCATTTCGCTGATGACCGAGCTGCCGATTTGGAACTGCTGGTCCTGAGCCGCTACAGTCACAGGCGCAAGCGCACCAACCAATGCTACCAGAACACCGATTTTCGACCACGAAGCCGCCATTCATTCTTCCCCTGTTATTAGCTTTCGCCGACAATACGAGAAATGCAGGCGAAAAACAGGAAAGAGTTTGTTTTTTACCAGGCTCGCGAAATTTTGACCTTATCATTGGAGATCAGGGCGTCACTTCTTCGAGACGCTTGCGAAGCATGCGTCGCAGCTCCCCGACGAGGCGCGGATCGCCCGAGCCGTCGGGGTCGTTGGCGGCGGCGACAACGATGCGCAAAAGCTCCAGGACGAGAGCGCCCAGTAGATCCACATCGCGCTCGACCGACGGTTCGGCATTCTTCAGGAGTGCGGTGATGCTGGTGCGAAGCTCCGCGCGCGATTTCGCCTTACGCTCCTTGGGAACGTCGCGCCGCGCGGCAAGAACCGGAAATTCCTGATAATCCTCGATGAAGCGGCCAAACCGCGTGAAGATGGCGTCACCGATATCGGCAGCACCCTTCCCCCGGGTCTTCTCAGCGAGGTCTGCGAGCCCGCTATTCAGACGCTGCAGGCGATCGATATGCAGCGCCTCGGCAAGCAGAAGTTTGGTCGGAAAGAACTGATAGAGCGAGCCGATCGACGAATTCGCTGCCGCTGCAATCTCCGTCATGGTCGCGGCGTCATAGCCCTTTTCGAGAAAGACCCTCGCTGCTGCCTCGAGCAGCACGGCGACGCGCTCATGCCCGCGCTGGCGCTTCGGCACACGGGTTTGTGGTTCCGGGCTTGATTTTTGTGAGGCTATTCTCGTATTTGTCATTGTGAGGATATCCTCATATTTCTTCACCACGGAGACTTCCCATGTCCCTCTACGATCCCAAGACCACCGCACTCATTTCCATCGACCTGCAAGGCTTTATCGTCAGCCGGCAACTCGCCCCTCATTCGGCCCGGCAGGTGATCGAGAATACCGCCGCCATCGCTACCAAGCTGAAGTCCGAAGGCGGAACGGTGATACTCGTCACTGTCGGATTCTCCCCGGACTATGCCGATGCTGTCAACCAGCCGGTGGACGAGCCGGCGGTTTTCCCCGAAGGTGGCCTTCCGGCGGCCGCGCTTGAAGCACCGGCGGAAATCGCTGCGCTCGCAGCCGACATCCATATCGTCAAGCATCAGTGGAGCGCCTTCTACGGCACGGAGCTGGATCTCCAGCTTCGCCGCCGCGGCATCGGGACTGTGATCCTGACGGGCATCGCCACGAATTTCGGCGTCGAGGCGACGATCCGCGATGCCTATGCCCATAATTACGCTGTCATCGCCGTCGAGGATGCGATGAGCACCTTCACCGCCGAGATGCATTCACTGTCCTGCGAGCGCATCTTGCCGCGCCTTTCGCGCGTGCGCAAAACGGCCGAGGTCTTGACCAATAACTGACGATGCGGCGATCCGTCCTCGTCCCGCCGGCCAAAACATCGATTCACCAAAATTGCTTTTCACGATAGATTCGATCGCAAATCACTTTGGTAAATGCGGCAAGGGAACGGCATGGCTTTCAAGGCCCAGACTTTCAGGACACTCGGCAAATTGGCCTTTGACTTCAGGACGTTTGGCAAGCTGACGCTTGCCGGCGCAATCGGCGCAAGCCTTGTCGCCGGCGATGTCGGCGCACAGCAGAAGACGCCAAGCCCCGGCAGCGCCAAGGCCATCTTCGGCGCGGTGAAATTGCCGACGCAGGGGCCGGCGCAGCCGATCGGTTTCTACGCCAAAGGCTGCATGACCGGTGCGGAGGCGCTGCCGGCCGACGGGCCGACCTGGCAGGCGATGCGCCTTTCGCGCAACCGGCGCTGGGGCAATCCCGCGATGATCTCACTTCTGGAAAAGTTCTCGCAGGATGCGCGGGCCAAGATCGGCTGGCCCGGTATCCTCGTCGGCGATATAGCTCAGCCGCGCGGCGGGCCGATGTTCAACGGTCACGCCTCGCACCAGATCGGCCTCGATGCCGATGTCTGGTTTACACCCATGCCCGCCCAACGCCTGACCTACGAACAGCGGGAAGACCTGCCCTTCACCACCATGCTGCAGAAAGACAAGTTCCTGACCGTCGACCCGAAAGTGTGGAGCGAGCAGCGGGCAGAACTTCTGATGCTGGCGGCAAGCTATCCGCAAGTCCAGCGCATCTTCGTCAACCCGGCGATCAAGAAGAAGATGTGCGACACCTGGACCGGCGACCGCACCAATCTCGGCAAGCTCAGGCCCGAATACGGGCACGATTCGCATTTCCACATCCGCATGAAATGCCCGCCGGGCGACAAGGGCTGTACGGGGCAGGCGCCGGTGGCGGCCGGGGATGGCTGCGACAAGTCGCTGGCCTGGTGGTTTACGAAAGAGCCGTGGGCGGCGCCGAAGCCGAGTGCAAAGCCGCCGAAGCCGCCGCGTGAGGTCATGGTCTCCGACCTGCCGAAGGCTTGCTCGGCCGTTGTCAATGCCCCGTCCATCGCCTCCACGGAAGCCGGGACCTATGGTGGTCCCTCCGCGGCGAGTGCACTGACGGCGGCCCCGGCGGCGGCACCACCTGTCGATACCGGCAGCGCGCTTCCTTCCGTCGGCCCGGTTCCGAACGACAAGCCGATGGTGCAATAGGCTGAACGGGCTGGCGGGCGGCTGTCTTTCAAATCACAAACGCCTGGTGTAGAAGCGGCCAAATCGATTGAATTCTCGCGCGGAGGGTCCGACCATGGCCGGCAGCAAGTGCCTAGCATTGATTGCGCATGACCAGAAGAAGGACGACATGGCGGAATTTGCCCGCCGAAACAGAGATCTCCTCGCCCAATGGAAAATCGTCGCTACCGGCACGACCGGCGGGCGTGTGCTCGATGCCGCACCCGACCTTCACGTGACCCGGCTGCAAAGCGGCCCGCTCGGCGGCGACCAGCAGATCGGTGCACTGATTTCCACCGGCGAGGTCAGCGCCCTGATCTTCTTCGTGGACCCGCTGACGCCGATGCCGCATGATGTCGATGTAAAGGCGCTGATGCGGCTTGCGATCGTGTACGACATTCCGATGGCGCTCAACGGGTCGACAGCCGAAAAGCTTCTCCCTACCCTCAACGCCTGATCCCTCGGGCTACAGCACGGAACCGGCCATGACTGCATCCTCTACTCCCTTGCCCTTTCCGATCCTGATCGGTGACATCGGTGGCACGAATGCCCGCTTCTCCATTCTGACGGATGCCTATGCGGAGCCGAAGCAGTTTCCCAATGTGCGCACCGCCGACTATCCGACGATCGACGAGGCGATCCAGAAGGGCGTGCTCGACAAGACCTCCGTGCAGCCGCGTGCAGCAATCCTCGCCGTTGCCGGCCCGATCAAGGCCGATGAAATCCCGCTGACCAACTGCCCCTGGGTGGTCCGCCCAAAGAGGATGATAGAGGGCCTCGGGCTCGTCGACGTGCTCGTCGTTAACGACTTTGAAGCGCAGGCCCTGGCGATCGCGGCACTCTCGGACGATAATCGCGAACGTATCGGCAATGCCTCTGGTGACATGGTCGCCTCCCGCGTCGTTCTCGGACCGGGCACGGGCCTCGGTGTCGGTGGCCTCGTCCATACCCAGTCGACGTGGATTCCGGTTCCGGGCGAAGGCGGGCATGTCGATCTCGGGCCGCGCAGCAAGCGCGACTATGAAATCTTCCCGCATGTCGAGACCATCGAAGGCCGCATTTCGGCCGAGCAGATCCTCTGCGGACGCGGCATCGTCAATCTTTACCGCGCCATCTGCGCGGCCGACGGTGTGGGGCCGACCATGAGCGACCCGGCGGACATCACGTCGCATGCGCTTGCCGGCAGCGACAAGGTCGCGGTCGAAACCGTCTCGCTGTTTGCCACCTATCTCGGCCGCGTGGCGGGCGACATGGCGCTGCTTTTCATGGCCCGCGGCGGTGTCTATCTCTCGGGCGGCATCTCGCAAAAGATCCTTCCGGCACTGAAAATGCCGGAATTCCGGGCCGCTTTCGAAGACAAGGCACCGCATTCGGCGCTGCTGCGGACGATCCCGACCTATGTCGTCACGCATCCGCTGGCTGCTCTTGCCGGGCTTTCTTCCTATGCGCGCATGCCAGGAAACTTCGGCCTTTCGACGGATGGGAGGCGCTGGCGGGCCTGACCCTGTCTAGCCAAAGCTTCTTCGACTCTTTATAGAGCCCGCGAATATGCGTGCCGCGCTCAAGGCATGCGATCCTGAGACAGGAAATCTTTTTTGGAAGCCGCCGACAGCAGACAACCACACGCCAACAGCGATACCGTGACCGGCATCCTGAAACGCATTATTGCGGAAAACGGCCGGGACCATCTCTGGGGCTATGTCTTCGCGATTGCCTGCCTGATCGTTGTGGCGCTTTCGACGGCTTTCACCGCCTGGATCATGCGGGCGATCATCGACGAGGCCTTCGCCAACAGGCGTGCGGACGTTGTCTGGATCATCTGTCTTTCCATTTTTATCGCCTTCATGCTGCGCGGTTTTGCGAGCTACGGGCAGGGTGTCGCGCTATCGCGGATCGGTAACGATATCGTCGCGCGCTACCAGCGGCGGATCTATTCGCATCTGATGACGCTCTCCGTCGGCTACTACAACGAGGCTCGTTCGGCGCATATCGCCGCCCAGGTGAGCCAGAACGTCACCGGCATCCGCGACGTTTTGAACCTGACCATAACCTCGACGGTCCGTGACCTCCTGACTTTCGTCGCCCTGATCGGCGTCATGGTCGTTCAGGACCCGTTGCTGAGCCTTGCCGTTTTCATTCTGGCACCGCCACTGCTTTATGCGCTGCGTTATGTTTCCAAGCGTCTTCGCTCGGCAACCCGCGAGGCAGTCAACCTCAACAGCCATGTTCTCGGCGCCATGCAGGAGACGATTCAAGGTATTTCCATCGTCAAGGCCTTCACGATGGAAGACGCACTTGAAAACAAGGTCAACAAGTTGATTTCGGCGGCCGAAGGCCGGGCAAACCGCATAGCGCGGCTTTCCGAACGCACCTCGCCGCTGACGGAGAGCTTTGCCGGATTCGCCGTCGCGAGCGTGCTTGCCTATGCGGCCTACCGCTCGATCTACCAGGGCGTACCGCCGGGTGCCTTCTTCTCCTTCGTCACGGCGCTGCTGCTCGCCTATGATCCGGCCCGTCGCCTTGCCCGCCTGCAGGTTCAGATGGAGCGCGCCGTCGTCAACGCCCGAATGATCTACGAACTGCTCGACATGGAACCGCGTCAGCGCGAATTACCGGATGCAAAGCCACTTGTCGTGACCGAAGCGAAGATCGAGCTGCGAAACGTCTCGTTTGCCTATGGCAATGAAAGCGTGCTGAACACGGTGACGCTGACGGCCGAGGGTGGAAAAACGACAGCACTTGTCGGCCCGTCGGGCGCCGGCAAGTCTACCGTCATCAGCCTCATTCCGCGCTTCTACGATCCGCAGGAAGGCCAGATCCTGATCGACGGGCAAGATATTGCGCACGTCACCAAGCAGTCGCTGCGCCAGCAGCTCGCCTATGTTTCGCAGCAGCCCTATCTCTTCGAAGGCACGATCCGCGATAACATTCGCTACGGTCGTCCGGAAGCGACGGATGAAGAGATCGAAAAGGCGGCGCGGCTTGCCTATGCGCATGACTTCATCGTTTCCCAGCCCCAGGGTTATGACACACCCGTGGGCGAAAACGGCGTGACACTGTCAGGCGGGCAGCGCCAGCGGCTTTCGATCGCCCGTGCCTTGGTGCGCAACGCGCCGATCCTGCTTCTCGACGAAGCGACCTCGGCGCTCGATACGGAATCGGAAGCAGCCGTGCAGAAGGCGCTCGACGAGGCCATGACCGGCCGCACGGTCGTCGTCATCGCGCACCGGCTTTCGACCGTGGTGCGCGCCGACAAGATCATCGTGATGCAGCAGGGACGCGTCGTGGAAGAAGGCAATCACGAGACGCTTGCGAAGGTCAGCGACGGTCTTTACGCTCGCCTCAACAATCTGCAGAGGCCTTCGGCTTCTGATTCATACTGATCAGGATGATGGACTGACATGAGCGACGCTGCGATGAAACTGGTTGTGGTCGGAGCGGCGGGGCGCATGGGGCAGACGCTCATCCGTCTCATCCATTCCATCGATGGTGTTACGCTGCATGCAGCGGTCGAGCGGCCAGGCTCTCCTTTCATCGGCAAGGATGCCGGGGAAATATCAGGGCTCGGTCCCAACGGCATCATCATCGGCGACGATCCGCTGGCAGCGTTCCTCCATGCCGAGGGTGTGCTGGACTTTACGTCACCTGCCGGCTCCATCGAATTTTCCGGTCTCGCCGCGCAGGCCCGCATCGTTCATGTCGTCGGGACGACCGGCTGCTCGCAAGAGGACGATGCGAAGATTGCGGCGGCTTCGCGCCATGCCCGCGTTGTCAAATCCGGCAATATGAGCCTCGGCGTCAACTTGCTTAGCGTTCTCGTGCAGCAGGCAGCACAGGCGCTCGATCCTGTCGACTGGGACATCGAAGTTCTCGAAATGCATCATAAGCGCAAGGTCGACGCACCCTCCGGCACGGCATTGCTGCTCGGCAAGGCGGCGGCGAAGGGCCGCAATATCGATCTTGCCGCGAAGTCCGTACGCGTGCGCGACGGCCATACCGGCGCGCGGGAAGCCGGTACGATCGGCTTTGCGACATTGCGCGGTGGCTCCGTCATCGGCGAGCATTCGGTGCTCTTTGCCGGCGAAGGCGAGACCGTCACCCTTTCGCACAGCGCAACCGACCGTTCGATTTTCGCGCGCGGCGCCATCAAGGCGGCGCTTTGGGCGCGCGACAAGAAACCGGGGCTCTATTCCATGCTCGACGTTCTCGGGCTTTCTTCCCATTGACCATTTCTCGGAGGCATTTTTCATGAGCGGTACCCTCGTCCTCGTTCGCCACGGCCAGAGCGACTGGAATCTCAAGAATCTCTTCACCGGCTGGAAGGACCCTGATCTGACCGAGCTCGGGATCCAGGAAGCCACGACCGGCGGCCAGGCGCTCGCCGATTACGGCATCAAGTTCGATATCGCCTTTACCTCCGCGCTGGTGCGCGCGCAGCACACGCTGAAGCTCGTCCTCGACAAGGTCGGCCAGCCTGATCTCGAGACGATCCGCGACCAGGCGCTGAACGAACGCGACTACGGCGACCTCTCCGGCCTCAACAAGGACGATGCCCGTGCCAAGTGGGGCGAAGAGCAGGTGCATGTCTGGCGCCGCTCCTATGACGTTCCGCCTCCGGGCGGTGAAAGCCTGCGCGACACCGGCGCCCGCGTCTGGCCTTACTATCTGACGGAAATCCTTCCGCGTGTCCTGCGCGGCGAAAAGGTGCTGGTTGCAGCACATGGCAATTCGCTGCGTTCGCTGGTCATGGTTCTCGACAAGCTCACCCGCGAGCAGGTTCTGTCGCTCAATCTCGCGACCGGCGTGCCGATGGTCTACAAGCTGAAGGCTGATTCCACCGTCGCTTCCAAGGAAGTGCTCGGCGACATGTCCGGCGCGCACTGAGCACGATCAGGCATCGATAAGGTTCAAGGCCGGGCTCGCGCCCGGCCTTTTCGTTTTCAGTCTTCGCCATATTCAGTTCTCGATGGTGAACTGGACGCGGTCGGCGGCAAAGCGGCTGATGGAATATTGCACCGGCACGCCTTCCAGATCGGTGTTCATCGCCTTGGTGATCAACAGGACGGCGCCCGGTGTCAGCTCGAGATCGGCGATATCGCCGGCGTCGGCGTGGGTGGCAGTGATCTCCGTGGTGGCGCGCACATAATCCGACAGGCCAAGTACCGCGAAAGCCTTGGTGATGGACTCGGTCTTCCTGTAGATCTCGCCGATGCCGGCAAAACGTGAGGCAGGGAACCAGCTCGTCCCGCGCGCGACGGGCCGTTTATCCGCATCACGCACCGTTTCCAGCCGGATGACCGGTGTACCCTCGGCCACGCGCAACCAGCGGGCCACTTCGGCATCGGCCACTTCTTCTGCATGGCCGAGCAGGAGCGCGTGTGTCTCGCGTGCCTGATCTCTGAGACCGTCGGTGAAACGGGTACGGCGGCTGATCGGAAAATTCAGGCGCTCCTTGCGCTCGATCAGCGTGCCGCGGCCCTGCACTGCGCGCACGATGCCTTCCTGGGCAAGCGCTGCGAGTGCGCTGCGGACGGTATGCCTGTTGACGCCGAACTGCAGCGCCAGAACAGTTTCCGGCGGCACCATGCCCGTTTCGTCGTAGGCGCCACAGCTGATCGCCTCGCGGATCCTGTCGGCGATCTGCCGCCACAGCGCCACCCCTGTCTGCCGCTGTACCTGCTTTATTCCTGCCATTGCACCCCTGCCAGCTTATTTTCCGCCCGAATTCATCTTCGGGCTCGGCCAATTTCGGTCGCGCAGTGTCACACGCTTGTCACCTCGCCGATTTAGGGATAGGTATAGCTTGTATGGTTGTCTATATCAATAGACATTTCAAGGAAAAGATGATGACGGCAGCGGAGAAGACGGTAGCTGCGGCGCGAACGGATGACGGGCGTAAACGCACCGTCGATCTGCTCGCCCGCGCCGAAACATGGGAATTGCTGGCGGCGTGGGATGCGCTTGCCGAAAAGCCGGTGGTGCAGCCGGTGCGTGGCCCGGAAACGGGTCTCGTCATGGTCCGCGGCCGCATCGGCGGCGGCGGCGCGCCCTTCAATCTCGGCGAAGTGACGGTGACACGCGCAACGGTGCGCCTCGCCTCCGGCTCCGTCGGACATGCCCAGGCGCTCGGTACCGACCGTGAGAAGGCGCGGCTTTCAGCCACCTTCGATGCGCTCTGGCAGGAAGAGGCGACCAAGAGCTTCGTCGAAGAAAACCTGCTTTCACCGATCGCTCGGCGGATCGGCGACGACGTCAACCGCAAGGCTGAGGAAACGGCTGCGACCCGCGTCGATTTCTTCACCATGGTCCGGGGAGAAGATTGATGAGTGCCAAGACCGATGTTCTGACCGGCGGCTTTGTCGAGCCGGTCTTCCAGGCCCAGAGCGTGTTCAAGATGCTGATGGACGGCATGGCCCGGCCCGGCACGATCCAGACCGTAACACCCGACATTGTGCCACCGGCACCACTCGGCATTGCCGCCGGCGCGATCGGCCTGACGCTCTGCGACCATGATACTCCGGTCTGGCTTTCCGCGGGGCTTGCCAAGTCGGCGGTTCCGCAATGGCTCGGCTTCCACGCCGGCGCACCTATGACCACCGAAAAGGCCGAAGCGCGCTTCGCCTTCGTCGAAGCCGGCATGGCTCTTTCCACGTTCGGCCTGTTTGCATCAGGCACGCAGGAATATCCTGATCGTTCCACGACTGTCGTGATCGAACTTGCCGATCTCGAAGGCGGCCGCCGGCTCGCCCTGATGGGACCGGGCATCCAGAGCGTGGCCGAGATCGCACCGGTCGGCCTCCCGGAAACCTTCCTACGCCTCTGGACGGAAAACCGCGCGCTCTTTCCGCGCGGCGTCGACATCGTGCTGACGGCGGGCAAGCGTTTCCTCTGCCTGCCGCGCACCACCAAGATCACAGCAACGGAGATCTGAGCTCATGTATGTTGCCGTCAAGGGTGGCGAGGCCGCCATCGCCAATGCCCACCGCCTGCTCGCCGATCGCCGGCGCGGCGACCGCTCCGTGCCCGCCATCGGCATCGAGCAGATCGTCGAACAGCTGGCGCTCGCCGTCGATCGCGTCATGGCGGAAGCCTCGCTCTACGACCGCACTCTTGCAGCACTTGCCGTGCGCCAGTCGCGCGGCGACATGATCGAGGCGATCTTCCTGCTGCGCGCCTATCGCACGACGCTGCCGCGCTTCGGCTATTCGAAGCCGCTCGATACCGCGAACATGCAGATCGAGCGCCGTATTTCAGCGACCTACAAGGATCTTCCGGGCGGGCAGCTGCTCGGCCCGACCTTCGACTACACGCACCGCCTGCTCGATCCCTCACTGCTTTCGGACGAGGCGGTGGAAGAGCCGGCGCAGCGCGAGGCGGAGAGCGGCCGCGTCATGCGCGTTTCCGAAATCCTCGGCCAGGAAGGGCTGATCGAGAACGACGGCGAACTGCCCGAGGACCACGAGACTGGCGACCTGACGCGCGAGCCGATGGAATTCCCGATGACCAGGGATCTTCGCCTGCAGGCGCTGGCCCGCGGCGACGAAGGCTTCCTTCTGGCGCTCGGCTATTCCACCCAGCGTGGCTACGGCCGCAACCACCCCTTCACCGGTGAAATCCGCATCGGCGAGGTCGAGGTGGAGTTCGACGTGCCGGAACTTGGCTTCGCCGTCTCTTTGGGACCTATCCAGCTCACCGAATGCCAGATGGTCAACCAGTTCAAGGGTTCGGCCAAGGCGCCGCCACAGTTCACCCGCGGCTACGGCCTGGTTTTCGGCCAGAGCGAGCGCAAGGCGATGGCCATGTCTCTCGTCGATCGCGCGCTGCGCGCCGAAGAGCTTGGCGAGGATATCACCGCGCCGGCGCAGGACGAGGAATTCGTCATTTCCCATTCCGACAACGTGCAGGCGACGGGTTTCGTCGAACACCTGAAGCTTCCGCATTATGTGGACTTCCAGGCCGAACTCGACCTCGTCCGCCGCATGCGCCGCGATTTCGAAGCCGCCCGCGACAGCGGCGAGACCCAAAAGGAGGCCGCCGAATGAGTGATCTCGCCACCTACAATTTCGCCTATCTCGACGAACAGACCAAGCGCATGATCCGCCGCGCCATCCTGAAGGCGATCGCCATTCCCGGCTACCAGGTTCCCTTTGCCAGCAGAGAAATGCCGATGCCCTACGGCTGGGGCACTGGCGGCGTGCAGGTGACGGCAGCCATCATCGGGCCTGATGACGTTCTCAAGGTCATCGACCAGGGCGCCGACGACACGACGAACGCCGTCTCCATTCGCGCCTTCTTCCAGAAGGTCGCCAATGTTGCGGTGACCACCCACACCAAGGACGCGACGATCATCCAGACGCGCCACCGCATCCCCGAGGAAAAGCTCGGGACCGGGCAGGTTCTCGTCTACCAGGTGCCGATCCCGGAGCCGCTGCGCTTCCTCGAACCGCGCGAAACCGAGACACGCAAGATGCATGCGCTGGAAGAATACGGCCTCATGCATGTGAAGCTCTACGAGGATATCGCCCGCAACGGCCGCATCGCCACGACCTATGCCTATCCGGTGAAGGTCAACGGCCGCTATGTCATGGATCCCTCGCCGACGCCGAAATTCGACAATCCGAAAATGCACAAGTCCGAGGCACTGCAGCTCTTCGGCGCCGGTCGCGAAAAGCGCATCTATGCGGTGCCGCCCTATACGGACGTCGTCAGCCTCGATTTCGAAGACCATCCCTTCGAGATCCAGCGCTTCGGCAAGCCATGCGCGCTCTGCGGCGCGGAGGAAGTCTATCTCGACGAAGTGATCCTCGACGACAAGGGCGGGCGCATGTTCGTCTGCTCCGACACCGACTATTGCGACGACCGCCGAGCACATGGACATGCCGGCGAATTGCTGGCCCGGGCAGAATGACCGAAACACCGCTTCTCAAAGTCAGCGACCTCTCGAAATTCTACGGCAACCGCATCGGCTGCAAGAATGTCTCCTTCGAGCTCTGGCCTGGCGAAGTGCTCGCCATCGTCGGCGAATCCGGCTCGGGCAAGACGACGCTGCTCAACTGCATTTCTACCCGGCTGATGCCGACGACCGGCAGCGTCGAATATCACATGCGCGACGGCAGCTACCGCGACCTTTACCACATGAACGAGGCCGAGCGCCGCTTTCTGATGCGCACCGACTGGGGCTTCGTGCACCAGAACCCGGCCGACGGACTGCGCATGACGGTCTCGGCCGGCGCCAATGTCGGCGAACGCCTGATGGCGATCGGCGATCGGCACTATGGCAAGATCCGCTCCACCGCAATCGACTGGCTGGAGCGCGTCGAAATCGACGCCGGCCGCATCGATGACCAGCCGCGCGCCTTTTCCGGCGGTATGCGCCAGCGCCTGCAGATCGCCCGCAACCTCGTCACCGGCCCGCGCCTCGTGTTCATGGATGAGCCAACCGGCGGTCTCGACGTTTCGGTGCAGGCACGCCTCCTCGATCTGGTGCGCGGCCTCGTCAACGATCTCGGTCTCTCGGCCATCATCGTCACGCACGATCTCGCCGTCGCCCGCCTCCTGTCGCACCGAATGATGGTGATGAAGGACGGCCACGTCATCGAGCAGGGTCTGACCGACCGTGTGCTGGACGACCCGCGCGAGCCGTATACCCAGCTCCTCGTTTCCTCGATCCTGCAGGTTTAAGAAAATGGCAACGCCTCTCGTCGTTTCAGAAGTCGCCAAAAGCTTCACCATGCACCTGCGCGACGGCCTCAAGCTGCCGGTCGTCTCGGATGTCTCCTTCTCGGTGGCATCGGCCGAATGCGTCGTGCTCGGTGGCCCATCGGGTATCGGCAAAAGCTCGCTGCTCAAGATGATCTACGGCAATTATGCCGTCGACAGCGGACAGATCCTCGTCAACCACAAGCGCAAGATCGTCGATCTGGCCGCCGGCGACCCGCGCACCGTCCTGGACGTGCGGCGCCACACGCTCGGTTACGTCAGCCAGTTCCTGCGCACTGTGCCGCGTGTTGCGGCCCTCGACGTCGTCGCCGAGCCGCTGCTTGCACGCGGCGAAGCGGCCGACAGCGCCCGCGAAAAAGCAGCAAGCCTGCTCGAAAAGCTCAACCTGCCGGAAGCCCTCTGGCAGCTGCCGCCCTCCACCTTCTCGGGCGGCGAACAGCAGCGCGTCAACATCGCCCGCGGCTTCATCACCGATCACACGATCCTGCTGCTCGACGAGCCGACCGCCTCGCTCGACGCTAAGAACCGTGCCGTCGTCGTCGGCATGATCGAGGAAAAGAAGAAGGCGGGCGTCGCTTTGCTCGGCATCTTCCACGATGAGGAAGTGCGTGAAGCCGTTGCCGACCGCATTCTCGACGTCCAGCAATTCTCTCCGCGAAAGGCGATCGCAGCATGAGCCGCAAGCTGGGTGTCGAGCCCTATTTCCATGAAACAGCCTCCGTCTCCAACTCGACCTTCGGCCGCTACACGGAAGTTTCCGAGCGCTGCCGCATCAGCGAAGCGGAGTTCGGCGACTATTCCTACATCATGCAGGACGGCTCGATCTGGTGCGCGACAATCGGCAAGTTCGTCAACATCGCCGCCGCGGTGCGTATCAACGCCACCAACCATCCGACCTGGCGCGCGACGCTGCACCACTTCACCTACCGCGCCGTCGATTACTGGCCGGATGCCGACATGGAGAGCGAATTCTTCGAATGGCGCCGCTCCAACCGGGTCGTCATCGGCAATGATGTCTGGATCGGTCATGGCGCCACGATCCTGCCTGGCGTGACCGTTGGCAACGGGGCCGTCATCGGGGCGGGGGCAGTCGTCTCGAAGGATGTCGCTCCCTACACGATCGTTGGCGGCGTGCCGGCCAAGCTCATCCGAGAGCGCTTTCCGAGGGAGATCGGCGAGCGCATGGACAAGCTTGCCTGGTGGGACTGGGAACACGACCGGCTGCGCGGCGCACTGCCTGATTTCCGGGCGCTTGGCGCCGAAGACTTCCTTTCGCGCTACGGCGGCTGAGCCGAATGTTGCGGGGCAGAGTTTTGTGACAGGACTTACACAAAACTGACACGCGAGGTTCATGAAGCGGGACTAATGCGATCCCAGAAGCAAGCCTGAAATGCGAGGGAAGAGCATGATGTTCGAACTGAAGAATGTCACACGCCGGTTCGGAAAGAAGCTCGCTGTCGACTCCGTAACGCTGAACATTCCTCAGGGCCAGATGGTCGGCATCATCGGCCGGTCGGGCGCCGGCAAGTCTACGCTCCTGCGTATGATCAACCGCCTGCAGGAACCTTCCTCCGGCACCATCCATTTCGGCGGTGTCGAGGTTTCCGGCCTTCGCGGTCAGGCGTTGCGCAACTGGCAGCGCGACTGCGCAATGATCTTCCAGCAGTTCAACCTCGTCCCGCGCCTCGATGTGCTGACCAACGTCATGCTCGGCCGTCTCAACCATCGCTCGACGGTCCTTAGCCTGCTCAACGTCTTCAGCCGCGAAGAGCGCATCCAGGCCATCGCGGCACTCGAGCGCCTCGGCATCGAGCAGACGGCGCTGCAGGCAGCGGGCACGCTTTCGGGCGGCCAGCAGCAGCGTGTGGCGATCGCCCGCGCGCTGATGCAGAACCCGAAGATGGTTCTGGCCGACGAGCCGATCGCCTCGCTCGACCCACTGAACGCCAAGATCGTCATGGATGCCCTACGCGACATCAACGAGCGTGAGGGCATCACCGTCATCACCAACCTGCACACGCTCGATACGGCCCGCAGCTACTGCGAACGCATCGTCGGCATGGCAGGCGGCCGCGTCGTTTTCGACGGAAAACCTTCCGAACTCACCACCGAGGCCGTGAAGGAAATCTATGGCACGGACAAGGACGGTGCGGGCATCGACGAAACGATGACCTCGACCGCAATCAATATCGCTCCGGAAGGAGCCGAAAACCAATCCGCCGGCACCCAACCGCTGGCGCTGGCCGGTCTGTGAGAGGGGCGGCCGCGATCGAATGCCCGCGTCAAGGGCAGATTTCTTCGTACCAAAACGACCGGTCCCCCGGTCATTCAGGAGAGAACCCATGTTGAAGAAAGCACTTTTTGCGGCTACGGCGATCCTGTCGCTCGCAGCCGGCGCTGCCAATGCCGCTGACCTCAAGGAATTCCGCGTCGGCATCCTCGGCGGCGAAAACGAAACCGACCGCCTGCGCAACTATGCCTGCCTTGCAGACCACCTGAAGCAGGAATTCGGCTTCGAGAAGGTTTCGCTCTTCCCGGCCGCCGACTACGACGGCGTTATCCAGGGCCTCCTCGGCGGCACGCTCGACTTCGCTGAACTCGGCGCTTCCGGCTACGCATCCGTTTACATCAAGGACCCGAAGGCTGTTACGCCGATCCTGACGACGCAGCAGAAGGACGGCTCCACGGGTTACTACTCGATCGGTCTCGCCCTGAAGTCCTCCGGCATCAAGACGATCAAGGACGCCAAGGGCAAGAAGCTCGGCTACGCCGATCCGGATTCCACCTCGGGCTATCTCGTTCCGCTGACGCAGATCCCGAAGGACACGGGCATGCCGAACGACAAGTTCTTCGCTTCCACGCAGTTCAACGGCGGCCATGAGAACAACCTGCTCGCTGCTTACGACGGCAAGGTCGACGTTGCTGTTGACGATAGCTCGGGCATCGGCGACTTCAAGGACGGCTACACCTCCGGTACCTTCCGCAAGGAAGTCGACAAGGGCGCTGTCGATCCGAACAAGCTCGTTGAAGTATGGCGTTCGCCGCTGATCCCGAACGGCCCGCTCGTCGTTCGCAACGCTCTCGGCGAAGAGTGGCAGAAGAAGCTGACCGCCTTCTTCACGGCCCTGCCGGAGAAGGACCACAAGTGCTTCGCAGCTATCGAAGGCGGCGACTACAAGGGCTACGCCCCGGTCAAGCACGACTTCTACAACGCTGTCGTAGAAGTTCGTAAGGCTGCTATCGGCGGCTGATTGCGCCATCCGTATACAGGGCGGCCGGCAACGGCCGCCCTTTTTCTTGTGACTACAGCGCCGCGCGTCAGACGCGCAAAGGACGCTGTAGAACTCTAAATTGCCGCATAATTTCATCCTTAAATCGAGCCCGATTAAGGAATTATGCAGTAGGCGGGGCGTTCATGACTATTGCCGATACACAGCAGCATGTGCCGATGCAGAGCACGAAGGAAATCGCCACCGCTTGGGACAGGATGATCGCCAGACGGCGTTTCTATACCGCGCTTGGTCTGGTGATCCTCATCGTAGCTTTCGTCAGCTCCGTGCGCTTTGCCGACGAGAGCAATGCAGGTCACTTCTTCGAACGCCTGCCGCATTTGTTCGACTTCCTGAGCTGGCTTATCCCGAAAGACTGGACCGATGTCTGGCGCGCGCTTTTCGATATTGCGAGCCCGAACGACAAGGGTGGCGAAGAATTCAATTTCGCCAATGGCCGCGTCTATGTCTGGGGCAGCTTCTACATCCCCGAATATTTCGAGCTGATGATCGTCACGATCAATATCGCGCTCGTTTCGACCATCATCGCCTTCATCTTCGCCGTTCCGCTCAGCTTCTTTGCGGCACGCAATCTGACGAAGAACTGGCCGCTGCGCATCTTTACAAAGCGCATCATGGAATTCCTGCGCGCCTTCCCAGAAATCGTCATCGCCGGCCTGTTTTCGGCGATCCTCTCGATCGGACCGGTGGCCGCCATTATCGCGATCACGCTCCACACGATCGGCGCACTCGGCAAGCTCTTCTATGAAGTTGCCGAAAACATCGACATGAAACCGGACGAAGGCATGCGCGCCGTCGGCGCGAACTGGCTGGAGCGCGTGCGTTTCGCCGCCCTGCCGCAGGTCATGCCGAACTATGCGTCCTATGCGCTGCTGCGCCTTGAGATCAACGTGCGCGCTTCGACCATCATCGGCGCCGTCGGCGGCGGCGGTATCGGTGAAGAGCTCAAGCTTTCCATTTCCCGCGGTTTCGGCGCGAAGACCGTGGCGCTCGTGCTGCTGCTCTTCGTGACGATTGTCGCTGTCGACCAGTTCTCCGCCTGGCTGCGCCGCCGGCTCGTCGGCGAACACGCCTTCCTCCTGCAACATTGAGGCTGCCATGACGGTCATCGACGCAAACCGCATGCATGAGATCGAAACGCGCTATCCGGAATATTTTCACAAGTCCTTCCGCCAGCGTTTCGGCGGTCTCCTCATTGTGCTCGCGACAATCCTCTACGGCTTTTATGCCGTCTGGTTTTTCGACCTGCCGAAGCTCATCGCCGAAGCCCACTGGGAACGCTTCGGCATCTATATGAGCCAGTGGATCAGCTATGACGTTCAGCCGGAATTCCGTATCCAGGACGATGGCACGATCCAGACGCGCTACCCGCGCTTCTCACCACTTGGCGACGATCCGCATCCGGATTGGCTGAAAACCAACACGGACGGCAGCATCACGGTCCTCGTCGGCGGCAGCGGCCGCACAGTGACGGTCAGCAAGAGCCAGACGACGATCGTTGCCCATGGCATGACGGTGCCGGTCGATGTCAGCAGCGGCGCACCGAAAGTCGTCGGTCCGGTTCCCGGCTGGATGACGGTCTATGACGACAACGTGCTTGCCAATCTCGGTTTTGCGGGGGATGTCAGCATTTCCGTCGACCGCGTGAAAGTGCGCAAGCGATTTATCGGCTGGGCGAACTTCGTCTTCGATACGCAGTCGCCCTTCTTCGACAAGCCGGCAAGCGAGGTCATCAGTCTCATCGTCTCCGGCCCGCGTATCCATCCCGATCAGTCGAACCTGTCGCTTGCTTTCGACAATATCTGGAACAACAGCGAATGGCAGCATGGCGATGTCTGGACCAAGCTGTTCCAGACGATCGTGATGGCCTTCCTCGGCACGTTGCTCGGTTCGCTCGCGGCCTTCCCGCTCGCCTTCATGGCAGCGCGCAACATCACGCCAAACAGGTTCCTGAACCAGGCCCTGAAGCGCTTCTTCGACTTCCTGCGTTCGGTCGACATGCTGATCTGGGCGCTGTTCCTGACGCGCGCCTTCGGCCCCGGTCCTCTTGCTGGTTCCGGCGCCATCTTCCTCACGGAGACAGGCACGCTCGGCAAGCTCTACTCGGAAGGTCTCGAGAATATCGACAACAAGCCGCGCGAAGGCGTGAAGTCGACGGGCGCCTCGACCGTGCTGGTGCATCGCTACGGCATCATGCCGCAGATCGTTCCCGTCATCGTCAGCCAGACGCTCTATCAGTGGGAATCGAACGTACGCGGCGCGACGATCATCGGCGCCGTTGGCGCCGGCGGTATCGGTCTCAAGCTCTGGGAAGCCATGCGCACCAATTCCAATTGGGAAAACGTCGCATACATGGTCATCCTGATCCTGATCGTCGTCTTCCTGTTCGATACCGCATCGAATGCACTGCGCCATCGCCTGATGGGCACTAAGGCCGGCCACTAAGCCCGATCAAATGATGATGACGGCCCGCCGTCATCATCATTCTGTCATGGAAATCTTTTAGCCGGAGCGTGCTTGCGGTTCACCGCCAAATCAATGCACATTGCGCTCCCCATTCGGACGATCTCCAGGATAAAAGCCTTGCGCTACGCTCTCTATTTTTCGCCGTCTAAGGATCATTCCCTGACGGATGCGGCCTCTGTCTGGCTCGGCCGCAATGCCTTTACCGGCGAGACCTATCCTGCACCCGAATACAAGACATTGCCGTCAAACGAACAATTCGAATTGACCGCCGATCCGCGCCGCTACGGTTTCCACGCGACGATCAAGGCGCCCTTCGAGCTTGCCTCCTCCGTGACCGAAAAGGACCTGATGGCGGTCGTCGAAGATTTTGCCGCCAAGACGCCGGCCTTTGAAATCCCCGAGCTGGTGCTCGGACAGCTCGGTCGCTTCTTCGCACTTGTTCCGGGTTCGCTGCACCAGCCGCTTCAGGATTTCGCCGCAAAGGTGGTAAAGTCTTTCGAGCCATTCCGGGCGGCACTCTCCGAGGCCGATATTATCAGGCGCAAACCGGAAAGGCTCTCCGAGAGCCAGCGCAATAATCTCATGCGCTGGGGCTATCCATATGTCATGGATGACTTCGGCTTCCATATGACGCTGACCGGTCAGGTGCCGGAAGAGCGCGCGGAAGTGATGAAGGCGATCCTGACGGAGCGTTTTGCAGCTTTCACCGGCAGGCCGCTTCACATTTCCGGCCTTGCCGTCTTTAGCGAGGAGGCGCGCGGCGCGCCTTTCAAAGTTCACACATGGCTGCCTCTTGCTGGCGCCAAAAGCTGAAAGATTTTCTGACATGAGCAAAGAAACCGTTCTTTCAAATGCCCGTATCGTTCTCGAGGACGACATCCTTTCGGGCTCTATCCTGATACGCGACGGCAAGATCGCCGATATTTCAAAAGGCATTTCGGTAGCCGGCGAAGACTTTGAGGGCGACTACATCATTCCTGGCCTCGTCGAGCTGCACACGGACCATCTGGAAGGCCATTATTCGCCGCGTCCGGGCATCCGCTGGAACAAGACGGCGGCCATCCAGGCCCATGACGCGCAGATCGTCACCTCGGGCATCACCACGGTCTTCGACTGCCTGCGCATGGGTGCTGACGAAGACGGCGGCTTCGAGCACGGCGAGATGCGCGAGATGGCCGATGCCATCCAGTCCGCCGAAAAGGAAGGACGCCTGCGCGCCGAACATCTCCTCCATCTGCGTTGCGAGGTTTCGGCCGACAACGTGCTGCAGCACTTCGCGGATTTCGAAAACGATCCTTATGTCGGTCTCGTTTCGCTGATGGACCACGCGCCGGGCCAGCGCCAGTTCCAGACAATGGACCAGTACATCTTCTACTATCAGAAGAAGCGCGGTCTTTCCGACGAGGAGTTTGCCCGCTTCTGCGCCAGACGCATCGCCGAGTCCGATCGCAATTCGACGCCAAATCGCGACGCGATCTCCAAGGTCTGCGCCGAACGCGGCATCACCGTCGCAAGCCATGACGATGCCACATCTGCCCATGTCGATGAGGCGATCGAAAACGGCGTTCGCCTGGCCGAATTCCCGACCAGCATCGACGCAGCCCGGCTGTCGCACGAAAACGGCATGAGCGTGCTGATGGGCGCACCGAACATCGTGCGCGGCAAGTCGCATTCTGGCAATATCGCCGCGCGTGATCTGGCTCAGCTCGGCGTTCTCGACGTGCTTTCGTCCGACTATGTGCCGCTCAGCCTGCTTCATGCGCCCTTCATTCTTGCCGACGAGGTCGAGGGCATTACCTTGCCGAAGGCAATTGCAATGGTGACGGCAACGCCAGCACGCACCGTCAGCCTCAACGATCGCGGCCGCATCGAAACCGGCCTGCGTGCCGATCTCGTCCGCGTCCACCGTTCACATGGCGTGCCGGTGACGCGTTCCGTCTGGCGTGAAGGACGCCGTGTCGCATGATGATGTCACACGAACCCCATCCGGGCGCTGGTGCCGAACGCGGCATCATGGTCGTCGTCGTCGGCCCGAGCGGGGCTGGCAAGGACACGCTGATGAACCTTGCGGCCCGGCATTTCGATCGCCGCGAAGACGTGCATTTTGCCCGCCGTGTCATCACTCGCGATGGCGATGCCGGTGGGGAGGATCACCTCGCCGTTTCGGATGCGGGATTCGCATCGATGGAGCAGTCCGGCGCCTTTGCGGTGTGGTGGGAGGCGCATGGTCTCAAATACGCCATTCCGGCGGAGGTTTCCGTTGCACTTTCCAGGGGTCACCTCGTCGTGGCCAATGGCTCGCGCTCGGCCCTGCACCGTTTCCAGGCTGCTTTCCCGCGGCTAAAGGTCATTAATGTGACGGCCCGCCCGGAAGTGCTGGCCGGCCGCCTGGAGGCGCGCGGCCGCGAGACGCACGAGGACATCATGGCCCGCCTCGCACGCGGCCCGCTGACGGTGCGCGGCGATTACGATGTCGTGGAGCTCGACAATAGCGGCTCCCTGGAAGAGGCGGAGCGCAAGATGGTCGACATCCTGGATGGCTTCCTGAAGGAAATCGTCTAAACGAGACAGGAAACGAGAATGGCCATTCGTGTCGTCCCCTATGACCCGGAATGGCCGTCTCTCTTCCGCCGGATCGTCGGCGAACTGGAGCCGCTTCTCGCCGACCTCACCCCCGTCTTTCATCATGTCGGCAGCACGTCCGTCCCCGGATTGGCGGCAAAGCCGAAAATCGACCTGCACGCTGCCTTCGCTAATGCGGATGTGCTTCCCGAAGCGATCGAGCGCGTAGAATCGCTTGGCGCCTTCACCTTCCATGGCGACAAATACCAGCAGCAGACCTGGACCTTCACCAGCGGCAAGGGCTCCTACGGCGCACGACTATATCTCTGCTCGGCGAATAATGTCGTTTTGCGAGACCGGCTCGCGTTTCGGGACTATCTACGCTCGCACGCGGAGCGCGCGAACGCCTATGCCGCCCTTAAGATGAAGCTCATGGGCGAGGCCAATGACGACTGGGATTATTATACCGGCGGCAAGCGTAACTTCGTGCTCGAGACGCTGCGGCTGGCCTCCGAAGAAGGATAGCCAGCCGCGCTCCGATTATTCGTTGTCGCCGCGGCCCGAGACGATCTCCCGTTTACCGACGTGGTTTGCCGGGCCGACCAGCCCTTCCTTCTCCATGCGCTCGACAAGCGAAGCGGCTCTATTGTAGCCGATGCCGAGGCGGCGCTGGATATAGGAGGTCGAGCACTTCTTGTCGCGCAGGACGACCTTGACGGCCTGCTGGTAAAGCTCGTCGCCATCCTCGGCACCCATGGCGCTCTTGTCGAAGACGGCGCCGTCCTCTTCGTCCTCGGCTTCTTCATCCTCGCCGGCCGTGACCGTATCGAGATATTCCGGCCGACCCTGCGTCTTCAGGTGTGCCACGACCTTCTCGACTTCCGCATCGGAAACGAAGGGACCATGGACACGGGAGATGCGCCCGCCACCCTGCATATGCAGCATGTCACCCTGGCCGAGCAGCTGTTCGGCACCCTGTTCGCCGAGGATCGTGCGGCTGTCGATCTTCGAGGTCACCTGGAAGGAGATGCGGGTCGGGAAGTTCGCCTTGATCGTGCCGGTGATGACATCAACCGAAGGACGCTGTGTCGCCATGATGAGATGGATGCCGGCAGCACGCGCCATCTGCGCAAGTCGCTGGATCGCGCCTTCGATCTCCTTGCCGGCAACCATCATCAGGTCGGCCATTTCGTCGACGATGACGACGATGTAGGGCATCGGTGCAAGGTCCAGTTCCTGCTGTTCCTCGATCGGCGCACCGGTCTGCCGGTCGAAGCCGACCTGGACCATGATATGGATGGCCTCGCCCTTCTCACGGGCCAGGGAGACGCGCCCGTTATAACCGTCGATATTTCGTACACCGAGGCGCGACATCTTGCGATAGCGCTCCTCCATCTCGCGCACCGCCCATTTCAATGCCATGACGGCCTTCTTCGGATCGGTGACGACGGGCGTCAGCAGATGCGGAATGCCATCGTAGACCGAGAGTTCCAGCATCTTGGGATCGACCATGATTAGGCGGCACTGTTCCGGCGTCATGCGGTAGAGCAGCGACAGGATCATCGTGTTGATGGCGACTGACTTGCCCGAGCCGGTGGTGCCGGCAACGAGCAGATGCGGCATCTTCGCGAGTTCGGCGATCACGGGTTCGCCGCCGATCGTCTTGCCGAGGCCGAGCGCCAGCTTGTAACCGCTCTTGTCGAAATCGTCGCTCTCGATCATCTCGCGGAAATAGACGGTTTCGCGCGTCGCATTCGGCAATTCGATGCCGATGACGTTGCGGCCGGGAACGACAGCCACGCGGGCTGACAGCGCCGACATGGAGCGGGCGATATCATCGGCAAGGCCGATGACGCGGGATGATTTTACGCCCGGCGCCGGCTCGAATTCATAGAGGGTGACGACCGGACCGGGGCGGACATGGATGATCTCACCCTTGATGCCGAAATCCTCCAGCACGCTCTCCAGGAGGCCGGCATTCTGCTCCAGCGTTTCCTGCGACATGATCTCGCCGAGCCGCTCCGGCGGCTCCTGCAACAGGGCACGCGGCGGGAATTCGTAGCCCGATGCATCAACCTTCTCGACGATCATGCGGGCAGAGCGAACCGGGGATAGTGCAGGTGCGGTGATCTCGACGCGCGATGCGGGCGGTGCTTCTGCCGGTGCCTGGTTCGACTGGACCACAGGCGCCTGTATTTCCGGCGTCTGAACCATCGGACCTTGGGCGACGGGAGCTGAAGCGACCGGAGCCGGAGCAACGCGTACTGCCGGAGGGCGCGCGGGGCGGGCCGGCGCTGACGTTACGGGCAGCGATGCGCGCGGCGCCACCGGCGCCGGATTATGTCGGCCTGGGCGCCATTCCATGATGCGGAAGCGCGAAGTGATCGATTCTGGTTCGACCTGCTGCAACGCGATGACCGGAGTACGCGACGGACCGGCATCGGTCTCCTCGAAGGCCATGACCTCCCAGAAGGCGAAATCCGAAATGGATGAAAGTTCTGTCGCTGCGCGTAGCGTCGTTTCGACGGGAACCGCTGCAACGGGCTGCAGCTGAGGTTCCGGCTGTGGCGCGACCGGTTCAGCCATTTCGGGCAGGTAAATATCGAAGGGTACGTTCACCGCGATCGGCGCGCGCATCTGCGGTGCCGCCAGGGGCTGCGGAACTGCTACCGCCTGCGGGGCAGGCACAATGATTTCCTCGCGGACAGGCTTCTCCGGCGCGTGGCGCTTGCTGATCAGCGTTTCCGGGGTGCGGGTGAAGCGGACATTCGGGGCGAGCGAGAAATTGCTCTGCCAGAGCGGCGGAATCGGCTTTTCGCTTTCATATGCCACAGTGGCATCTTCCACGTGATGGTCAGCTTCAAGTCCCGAAGAAAACTCTTCGGCGTCCGTCAAATTGGTTCTGGGAAAACGCATGCGACAGCTACTCACTCACGTCTGGTAATTTCTGACATCCTTCCGGATAGAAAATGAAGGTTAATAAGTTCCTTCCAGCCGTCCCGTCGCGGGACGGCTAAAAAGATGAAACATCATCAATTTCAGAGGCTTGATGAGAAAGGAAAAATCTTTGGCCGAATGAGACAAGCGTCCTAAAGCACGCCGCGATCTTCCAGATTCGCTTGCCGCGCTTCAGGCCTTTGTTTTCGCATGTCGTTATCGCAAAACCGCTGCGCACTTTTGCGCGGCATGCCTTAGTGCGCTTCATCCCAATTGGTCGCGGAGCGGGCATCGACCCGAAGCGGCACGCGCATCTCCAGCGCCGGCGAGGTGGCGTTTTCCATGACCGAAACGATGATCGGCGTCGCCTTTTCGACCTCTTCGTCTTCGACCTCGAAGATCAATTCATCGTGCACCTGCAAGAGCATGCGCACCCTATCGGCAAGGCCGGCCTCGGCGAGCGCCGGCTCGATCTTGATCATCGCGCGGCGAATGACATCGGCGGCCGAGCCCTGGATCGGCGCGTTGATGGCGGCCCGTTCGTTGAAGGCGCGGACGGAAGGATTGGACGAGCGAATCTCCGGATAATTGATTCGGCGGCCGAAGATCGTCTCGACGTACCCCTTGTCGCGGGCCATCTGCTTGCGGCTTTCCATGTAGTCGCGGATGCCGGGAAAGCGCTCGAAATATTTCTTGATGTAGTCGCCGGCTTCCGAGCGCTCGATGGAAAGCTGGTTGGCGAGGCCGAAGGCGGAGATGCCGTAGATGATGCCGAAGTTGATGGCCTTGGCGCGGCGACGCACCTCGCTCGGCATGCCTTCGACGGGCACGCCGAACATTTCAGAGGCTGTCATGGCGTGGATGTCGATACCGTCCTCAAAAGCGCGCACGAGCTGGGGAATTTCGGCGACATGGGCAAGCACGCGCAGCTCGATCTGGCTGTAGTCGGCCGAGATCAGCTTGTGGCCAGGCGACGAAATGAAGGCGGTGCGAATCTTGCGGCCTTCGGCGGTGCGCACCGGAATGTTCTGAAGGTTCGGCTCCGAAGAGGAAAGGCGGCCTGTCGTCGTCGACGCCAGCGAATAGGAGGTGTGCACCCGCTTCGTTTCCGGATGGATGTAACCCGGAAGCGCGTCCGTATAGGTCGATTTCAGCTTTGTGAGCTGGCGCCAGTCGACGATCTT
Source organism: Rhizobium sp. BK379 (assembly GCF_014193955.1). NCBI lineage: Bacteria > Pseudomonadati > Pseudomonadota > Alphaproteobacteria > Hyphomicrobiales > Rhizobiaceae > Rhizobium > Rhizobium sp. BK379. The sequence goes on along the minus strand of NZ_JACIAD010000002.1, from coordinate 105,099 downwards.
GCGTGGCAGATCGAAGCCAGCTGCCGCAAGGTCCTCCAGCACGCTCGCCGAGGTCGACCACTGGCCGGTCTTGGTCTTGGTGCCGCCGGCAAGACCCATCTTCCCGAACAGGATGTCGCCGAGCTGCTTGGGAGAGCCGATATTGAACCTCTCGCCGGCGAGCTGATAGATTTCATCCTCGTACCTGGCTGCACCCTGAGCCAGTTCGCCCGAGAGGCGCGACAGGATCTGGCGGTCGACGGTGATCCCCCGTTCTTCCATGCGCGCAAGAACGGGCACGAGCGGACGTTCCAGGCGCTCATAGACGCGTGTCAGCTGGGTGGCGGCAAGGCGCGGCTTCAGCACCATCCACAGGCGCAATGTCACTTCGGCATCTTCGGCTGCATAGTGTGTCGCGCGCTCGATATCAACGAGGTCGAAGGTGACGTTCGACTTGCCGGAGCCAGCGACGTCCTTGTAGGCGATCGGTGTGTGACCGAGGAATTTTTCAGACAGCGGGTCCATGCCGTGCGCGCCGGTGCCGGCGTCGAGCACGTAGGATATCAGCATCGTGTCGTCGAAACTCTTGGTCTCGACGCCATAACGTTTCATCAGCAGGTAGTCGTATTTCAGGTTCTGAGCGACCTTGAGGATCGATTCATCCTCCAGCAGCGCCTTCAGCCGCGACAGCGCATCGCGCATCGGGATCTGGTTGTCGGCGAGACCGCCACCGAGAAGGTCGCCAACGCCCGTCTTGTGACCGATCGGCACATAGGCGGCGCGAATGCGTATGCCTGTCGGATCGGCGGTGTTATCGGCAATCGCCAGGGAGAAGCCAACGAGTTCGGCCTGCATGGCGTCGAGCGAAGTCGTTTCCGTATCGAAGGCAACGAGGCCGGTATCGCGCGCAGCGGCGATCCATTGGTCGAGAGTCGCAAGGTCGCGGATCGTCACATAGGAAGAATGATCGAACGGAAGGGTCGCGAACGCCTCGGTGCGCGCCTTGGCAAGATCGGCAGGCGCAAACGTGCCTTCGACCGCAGTCTTCGCCTTTGCGCGTGGTGGAACGGCCACGGCTTCGCCATTCATTTTGGGTACCGCGCCCGCGACAGGTTCCGGCTCGGCTGAATCGAGGTCCGGCCCATGCGCATCCGCGCCCCATTCGACCTTTACGAAGGCCGGTTCGATCTCGCTGGCGTCGCAATTGCAGAACTCCGCAACACGGCGCGTCAGCGTGGTGAATTCCATGGTTTTCAGGAAACCGATCAGCTTGGGGCCGTTCTGCGGTTCCAGGACGAGCGCGTCGAGATCGAGCTCCAACGGTACGTCGGTGCGCAGGCGCACGAGTTCGCGGGACAGCTTCGCCTTGTCGATGTTTTCGAGAATGGTCAGGCGGCGCTTTTCCTGCTTGATCTCATGGGCACGCTCGAGAAGCGTATCGAGATCGCCATATTCGGCGAGAAGCTGGGCTGCCGTCTTCGGGCCGATGCCGGGGATGCCGGGAACATTGTCGACGGAATCGCCGGTCATCGCCTGCAGGTCGATCATCTTTTCCGGCGGCACACCCCATTTCTCGATCACATCGGGGATGCTGATCTGCTTGTCCTTCATGCTGTCGTACATGTGGACATTCGGGGTGACGAGCTGCATCAGGTCCTTGTCGGAGGAGACGATCGTCACGTCGGCGCCGACCGCTTCAGCCTGGCGGGCATAGGTCGCGATAATATCGTCGGCCTCGAAACCTTCCGTCTCGATGCAGGGCAGATTGAAGGCGCGTGTCGCCTCGCGGATCAGGCCGAACTGAGGCACCAGCTCTTCGGGCGGCGCCGAACGGTTCGCCTTATAGGCGTCATAGAGATCCTTGCGGAAGGTCTTCGACGAGTAGTCGAAAATGACGGCGAGGTGGGTGGGCGTGGCAGCCACATCGGTACCGCGTGCATCCCTTAGCAGCTTCCAGAGCATGTTGCAAAAACCGGAGACAGCGCCGACCGGCAGGCCGTCGGATTTGCGCGTCAGAGGAGGCAGTGCATGAAAGGCCCGGAAGATGAAACCCGAACCGTCGATAAGGAAGAGATGATCGCCTTTTTTCATGGCAGCATGGATAGCGCGGCGGCCCTTCAAGGTCCATATAAACTTGGTTGCGCAAAAAGATTCCGCCTCACCAAACTGTTACTAATTTGTAATAGGTGGTTTTTTCTCTTTCCCTTGAAAAACCACATTCTCCATCACAAATCAAAGTCACCGGCGTTTGATCGCGCCGCGGGTCTGATAGCCGGCTTGTCCCCCGCCCGCGTCAGGCTTGGACAAAGGCCTCATCCCCCTCTCCGGGCCTTTGTCCTCACTTTCAAGCCGCCATGGCCTTCCTCCAGGCCTTGGCGGCTTTGTTTTTTGCGCAATTCGCTGCGGCACTCAAAATTTGAGAACTTCGTTCCTATTTTTTGATGGATCGTATGCGATTTGTTGCATTGTCTACCGAGCGATTTTGAGCCTAACTTACAATCATGGGATTTAATCGAATGGATTCCGGCGCCTACCTTGCCAGCCAGCTGGCGAAGGGTTTTGCCCGCTCGCTGCATCAGCGCGCGGCAGGGCTCGGTTTTTCTCCCGGACAGTTCCCTATCCTCCTGGAGCTTTGGGCCGAGGACGGGCTGACGCAGAAACAGCTTCTGGAGCGCGTCGATATCGAACAGGCGACGATGGCCAACACGCTCTCACGCATGGTGCGAGACGGGTTGATCGAGCGGCGTCCGCATCCTACCGACAAACGCGCGCAGCTAATCTTTCTGACAGAAAAAGCCAGGGCGATGGAGGCGCAAGCCATCGACACGGCGCGCGAGGCTGACCTTGCGCTGTTCAAGGGTTTTCGGGTCTTCGAACGAGAGCTGATGCTCGAATATATCCGGCGGCTGATCCAGAACGCCAAGGCGCTCTGACTTCACTCCGCCGCCGCGCGGTCGCGCTTTGCTTGCGTCACCTCTGCTTCGGTATTTGCCGAAAGGAAGTTTTCGCGAGCGGCGAGCTTGATACTCGGCTCGATATCCGGCTTTCCGAGCAAGAGCCCCTGCAACTGGGTACAGCCTTCTTCCACGACGATCTGACGTTGCATCTCCGTTTCGACGCCTTCGATGACAACAGGCATGCCGAGACTATGCCCCAGCCCGATGATGGCGCGGACGATCGAGCGAGCGCCGGCATCATGCTCCAGTATGCCGGTGAAGCTGCGGTCGACCTTGATCTTGTCGAAGGGGAAGGAACGCAGGTTGGAAAGCGAGGAGAAGCCAGTGCCGAAATCGTCCATGACGATGCGCACTCCGAGGCCGCGCAGGCGCTGAAGCGTGTTCATGACCCGGTTGCGATCGCGTATGAGCGCCACTTCGGTGATCTCCAGTTCCAGGCGTTCCGGCGCGAGGTCCGCCTCCTTGAGAATCTCAGCCACCCGCTGGCAAAGATTGGGCAACAGAAACTGAACCGGGGAGACATTGACGGCGATCGATAGCGGCTGCGGCCAGCGGGCGGCCTCCATGCAGGCTTCGCGCAGGATCCATTCGCCGAGCTGGACGATTGAGCCGCTTTCCTCGGCGATCGGAATGAAGATATCCGGCTCGCTCATGCCGTGGCCCGGCCGGTTCCAGCGCATCAAGGCTTCATAACCATTGATCTCACCGCTGCGCGCATCGAGGATTGGCTGATAGCTTACATGGAGCTGATTGCGGGTGATGGCGTGGCGAAGCTCGTGTTCGATCTGGCGACGGGCACGCACCGACTCGTCCATTTCCGCGTCGAAGAAGCAGGCTGCGCCGCGCCCGGCATGTTTGATGCGATAAAGAGCTGTATCGGCATTGTTGCAGAGCTCTTCGGCCGAGTCTCCATCCGCTGGATAGATCGCGATGCCGATGCTCGCGCCGACGGCCGTCGGATCGCGGGCAGTATCCATCTCGGCCGCGAATTCGTCGATGATACGTCGCGCAAGGCGATGGGCCGCGTCGGGTTGCTGCTTGCTCGGCTGGACGATGGCGAATTCGTCGCCGCCAAGTCGCGCGATCGTGTCATCCTTGTCGACGCAGCGTTTGAGGATCGTGGCGACCTTGCGCAGAATGCGATCGCCTTCGGCGTGACCGAAAATATCGTTGACGGCCTTGAAGCGGTCGAGATCGATACAGAAGACGGCGACCTGCGTTCGCTTGCATTCGGCGACCTGCAGAGCCTGGCGAATGCGCGTATCGAAAAGCGAACGGTTCGGCAGGTCCGTCAGAACATCATGATGGGCGAGATGCTCGATCATCTCTTCGGCGCGCTTGCGTTCGGTCAGATCGCGGACGACGAGAACGTCGCAATGGCGTCCGCGATAAACGATCCGCCGCATGACAACCTCGACAGGGATTTCCCTCTCGTCCTTGGCGATCAGCAGCATTTCCTCATGCTCGCTCTCCCGCTCAGCATGAATGAGAGCCAGCACGGACGAGGGAATGTTGCCCGTGAGTTCCGAGAGCTTCCAGCCTGAGAGGGCCAGGAAGCGTTCATTGGTGTCGATGATCTTGCCTTCTCGCAGGATGACGAGTCCTTCCTGCGAGACATTGGCGAGGCCGTGAAGATCGGTCAGATGGCTTTCGAGGAAGACTGCGCCGAAGGCCATGAGGATGAGGCCGGTGGCGACAGCCATCACGATTACGGCAAGCACCTGGGGCTGAAGCGTCATCGCCGGCACCTCGCGCGTCGCGTCCGGCACCAGTGCAATGCTGCTCATCGAGATGAAATGCAGCATGCAGATCGCCAGCACGAAGGCGCCGGAGGATGCGGCAAAGCGTTTCATGCCTTTCAGCTTGAAGAAGGCGAGGAAGGCAATGGTCGCCAGAGCCGCGCACGAGCAGAAAGCGACGACCGACATAAAGGCATCATAGACGACGATGGCCTGGGCCTCGATCGCCTGCATGCCAGTCATATGCATGGCCATGATGCCAAGCGCCATCAGCACGCCGACGAAAGCGAAAGAATAACTCCGGCCCTCCGACGCGATCAGGATGGCTACCCAGGCGCCGAAAATCGACAGGAATACAGAGAGAAACGTGAGACCCAGATCGTAGCTGATCGGCATGCCGCCGTCATAGGCGAGCATGGCGATGAAATGCGTAGCCCATACGCCGACACCGCAGGCAAAGGCTGACGTGGCGATCCACAGCTTGCGCTGTCCGGCGTCGCATTCCTGGGCACGGAAGAGAAGGAGCATTGTCGTCAGGCTGCCAACGAGACAGACAATTGCGGCGGCAATGACCAGTCGCCAGTCGTGGTTGTCTCTGATGCAGGCAATAACTGAGAACATTCGCCACCTCGAAAATCCACCTCGGCGCGAGATTATTTAGAACATGCTAAATAACTGTAACTTGCATTAGCGATACCTACTTCAGCCTTTCGGCATTTGGCGCCGACAAAAAAACTTGAAAATTTGACGCTCGAAACGGCAGCCGATTGGGTCTATCGTCCGGCCGAATTTCAGAAGGAGTCGGAAATGACCGAACTAAATCCTATCCTTGCGCGTGCGGACCAGAATCTCGATTCAAGCCTCGAAAAGCTGTTCGAGCTCTTGCGCATCAAGTCGATCTCGACCGATCCGGCCTACAAGGCTGAATGCCGCAAGGCAGCCGAATGGCTGATCGCCTATCTCAAGACGCTTGGCTTTGACGCCTCGGTTCGCGACACGCCCGGCCACCCGATGGTGGTCGCCCATCACGAGGGTGCCTCTGCCGATGCGCCCCACGTCCTGTTCTACGGTCACTATGACGTGCAACCGGTCGATCCGATCGAGCTCTGGGAAAACGACCCTTTCGATCCCGCCGTCAAAGATGCCGGCAACGGCCGCAAGATCCTGACCGGCCGCGGCACCTCCGATGACAAGGGCCAGCTGATGACCTTCGTGGAGGCCTGCCGCGCCTACAAGGAGATCAACGGCGCCCTTCCCTGCCGCGTCACCATTCTTTTCGAGGGCGAAGAAGAGTCCGGATCGCCGTCGCTGAAGCCGTTCCTCGAAGCCAATGCCGCCGAACTCAAGGCCGATTATGCCCTCGTCTGCGACACCAGCATGTGGGATCGCGATACGCCGGCAATCGCAGCTGCGCTTCGCGGCCTCGTCGGTGAAGAAATCGTGGTGACAGCCGCCGACCGCGACCTGCATTCCGGCCTGTTCGGCGGTGCCGCCGCCAATCCGATCCATATTCTCGTGGAGGCGCTGGCCGGCCTGCATGACGAAACCGGCCGTATTACACTTCAAGGTTTCTACGACGGTGTGGAGGAAACGCCTGCCAACATCAAGGCATCCTGGGAGGCGCTCGGCAAGTCGGCGGAAAACTTCCTCGGCGAAGTCGGCCTCTCCATTCCCTCAGGCGAAAAGGGCCGCTCGGTCCTGGAACTCACCTGGGCGCGACCGACGGCCGAAGTCAACGGCATTTGGGGTGGCTATACCGGTGAAGGCTTCAAAACCGTCATTGCTGCGAAGGCATCGGCAAAAGTCTCTTTCCGGCTCGTCGGCACGCAGGATCCGGCAGCGATCCGTGAGAGCTTCCGCAACTACGTTCGCTCGAAGATCCCCGCCGACTGCTCTGTCGAGTTCCACCCGCATGGCGCCTCCCCGGCCATTCATCTTTCCTATGACTCGCCTGTTCTGACCAAGGCGCGCAATGCGCTCTCCGACGAATGGCCGAAGCCTGCCATTGTCATCGGCATGGGCGGCTCTATCCCGATCGTCGGCGATTTTCAGAAAATGCTCGGCATGGAATCCCTTCTCGTGGGCTTCGGGCTTTCCGACGACCGTATCCATTCGCCGAACGAAAAGTACGACCTGGCCTCCTACCACAAGGGTATCCGCTCCTGGGTGCGCATCCTTGCTGCACTGAAGGCTTGAAACAAGAAAGGCGTGCCTGCGATCTTCGCGGCACGCCATCCGAAATCTGCAAACAAAAAGGCCGGGCAAACCGGCCTTCCGTTATCCGCCTCATCTCAGTGCCAGTACATCCGTGGTCAAAGGAGAAGCGGACAAAGCACAGCCAGACTGATCTCGAAAAGTTTACAGCCGGTAAACGGCTGACCCAATCAGATCGCGGAAATGATGCAACAGATGATGCGCACGACATTTCTGGGCTGCGATTTCTGAAACATTATATCGTAAGCCGCCTTTCACATTTCAAGACCCATGGAAAACCTTGATTCCCGTTCAAGCTGCGCTCATTCCGCCTCTCTCATAAGTGTTTGAAAGAAAACCAAAAATCCGTGCGGCGTGACCGATGCCGCCACGCTCTACCTTTGATTTTCCGGGTAAACGTGCATCCCAGGCGGGTCGCCCATCGTTTATTGCGAGGAGTAAAAGGTGAAAGTGAAAACCCTGGTGCGACGTGGAATTCTATGGCGATCGCGGGTGGGGTCTCAGGCCAATATGTCCAGGCGACCTATGAGCGGTACCGCATCTACGTCGGTCCGCAATATTGTCGTCCGCTCGGCATTCCGACGGTCACCTTCAGCGTCCGCCCCTATTGGGATCGCTACTACTGCAACCTCGACTTCTATCGTGAACGTGACCGCTGGCGCCGCGGACCGGTCTATTATTACCGCGATCGCGGTCCCCATCGCCCCTGAAACAAAAAGGACCCGACGCATCTGGTGATACGCCGGGCCTGATATCGATCGGCACGTGTTGAGGGGAGACGGCCGATCTTGGCGGGACGTGAGGGGTTTGTCCCGCTCATCATAGAACTGCGGGCAAGCCTATTGGTTCCCTCACCAGCCGGAAGATATGTGGCGCTGTGTCGCGAGCAGGTCGCGCATCTGCGCATAGGCGCCGAGCAGCATCTTCAGCCGGCTCTCGTCCATCCTGTCGAGACTGTGATGCTGCGCAAAAGCATGCACGCTCCAGACTTCGCGCGGGCGTGCCTCGTCCATTCTGACGGGATCAATCGTCATGTTCTGCCTGGATATTGCGCATTGCGCTTCTTCGGTGCGCGGAAGTCGCGGCGACATATGTCGGTTTTGGGGCGGTCACATGAACGGCAGCCATGGGAGGAAGTCATGGCTGGCTGACGGAGAAAATGCAGGCAGAGGGTGCACTTGGCCACATTGATGTTGTTCTTAACAGCCCGTTAATTCGCCGCATTTACAGTTCACTCGGATAAAACCGTTGCCTGGGGGCGCGGTCTTACAGCAAGGGTTCAGCCGCTCCACGATGGTAGCCAGACGTAGATCAGATGACAGGATCGAACCGTCCTTCAACGGCCGTGGCGGTCGTGAGGAAGACGACGAATTCGCGCTCGATGCCGACGATCGCATCGACGGGCGGCATGGCTCCAAACGTACATCGAAATCGCCCGCTTCCCGGCGCGCACCGGCAAAGCGCCGTTCCGAGCCGCGCGAACGGGAAGGCGGCGGGCTGTTCGCGTTCCTGCGCAGGGTCGTCTACTGGTGTATCGTGCTTGGTATCTGGGCCGGCATCGGTGTTGCCGGGCTCGTTTTCTATTACGGTTCGCGCATGCCAAGCGCCAGCACCTGGGCCATCCCGGAGCGGCCACCGAACGTCAAGATCACCGCCGTAGACGGCAGTGCGATCGCCAACCGCGGTGCGACCGGCGGCGAGGAGCTCTCCCTGGAGAACATGTCTCCCTATATTCCGGAGGCGATCATCGCGATCGAAGACCGGCGCTTCTATTCGCATTTCGGCGTCGATCCGTTCGGGCTGGCGCGCGCTTTCGTCAACAATGCGACCGGCCAGCCGATCCAGGGCGGCTCGACGCTGACGCAGCAGCTTGCCAAGAACCTGTTCCTCTCGCCCGAGCGCACGCTGGAGCGCAAGGTGCAGGAGGTGCTGCTCTCCTTCTGGCTGGAGCAGAAATACACCAAGGACCAGATCCTTGCGATGTATCTGAACCGCGTCTATTTCGGCTCGAATGCCTACGGCGTGGAAGCGGCGGCGCGGCGCTATTTCAACAAGTCGGCGCGCGATGTGAACCTCGGCGAGGCGGCCCTGCTTGCGGGCCTTGTGAAGGCGCCGTCGCGCCTTTCGCCAGCCCGTGATCCGGAGGCCGCCAATGCCCGTGCGCAGGTCGTGCTGCAGGCGATGCGCGACCAGGGCTATATCAGTGCCGACGAAATCAAGACGGCGATGTCGCAGACGCCGGCCTCTGCCCGCAGCTACTGGTCGGGCGCCGGACAATATGTCGCCGATATGGTGATGGACGAACTGCAGGGGCTGGTCGGCGACGTGAAGGAAGACGTCATCGTCGATACGACGATCGACAAGAATCTCGAAAAGAAGGCCGAACAGTCGCTGGTCGACGTGCTCGACAAGGAAGGCGGCAAGTTCGACGCATCGCAGGCCGCCCTCGTCTCGATCGACGGTACGGGCGCGATCCGGGCGCTCGTCGGCGGCAGGGATTATGCGACGAGCCAGTTCAACCGCGCCGTCAAGGCGAAGCGCCAGCCGGGCTCTTCCTTCAAGCCATTTGTTTATGCGGCCGCGCTTGAAAAAGGCCTGACGCCGGACTCCGTCTTCAACGATGCGCCGATCCGCATCGGCAACTGGACGCCGGAGAATTACGAGAAGAAATACAATGGCGAGGTAACGCTCCGGACAGCGCTTGCCAAGTCGCTGAACACTGTAGCGGCGCAGCTCGTGATGTATGACGGGCCGGATCAGGTGATCAAGCTTGCCCACCGTCTCGGCATCCAATCGGATCTGCAGCCCAATGCATCGATCGCGCTCGGTACTTCGGAAGTCTCTCTGATGGAGCTGACGGCCTCCTATGCCGCCTTCATGAATGGTGGCTACAAGGCAACGCCGCACGTGATCCGCCGGGTCACCACGACCGACGGCAAGGTGCTCTACGAGAACACCTATGACAATCCGCCGCGCGTGCTTTCCGAGCAGATCGTCGCGGAAATGAACATGATGATGATGGGCGTCATCAACGGCGGCACAGGCTCGAGCGCCAAGCTTCCCGGCTGGCAGGCTGCCGGCAAGACCGGCACGACGCAGAATTCGCGTGACGCGCTGTTCGTCGGTTTCACCAGCAACCTGACGACAGGCGTCTGGTTCGGCAATGACGACGGCACGCCGATGAAGAAGGTGACCGGCGGCGGGCTTCCCGCCAAGGCCTGGAAGGAATTCATGGTCGCCGCGCATAAGGGGCTTTCGCCAGCGCCGCTCTTCGGCATGGGCCAGACATTCTCTGATCCTGCCGCCGATCCCGGCAACGGCCAGCCGATGGCGCAGGCGCAGCCGGCACCCGAGCAGCCGTCGACAGTCGGCAGCATCATTTCCGGTGTTTTCGGCGGCAATGCCGATGTGAACCGCTATCCGCCGGTGCCCGGACAGCCGCAGGCAGCGATGCCCGTCAACGGCGGGCCGGTGCCGCCTGCCGATGTTGCCGGCGGGGGTTACAACGACATGGTGCCGCCCGGTGATGTGGGCGGACCGCAAGCAACGTCAGGGGCGCAGCCGCGACGCACGACCCTGCTCGATCTCATCATGGGACAGTAGGAGCCGGAGACAGTATTGCGACGGAAATGGATGCCTTGCGGGAGCACGTCCCGCGCAAGGCTCGGCGCGCAAGATTTGCACGGTTTGAAGGTGCAAAGCAGACCCTTTTCCGGCTACTGTAAAAATTGAATGCAACACATTCGTTTTGCTGGATTCCGGGCCATTTCTCGCCTTGCAGTCCAGAAAACCGCTCCTTATATACGCCGCATCACCGCAATCACGATTGCGTAATCTTAGTAGACCCATCCCGTAAGGGGCTGTCAGGGAAATGCCTTACCGGGGTTCCGACAGCTTGCTTCAAGGAGAGAATGACATGGCAAAAGTAATTGGTATCGACCTTGGAACGACAAATTCCTGCGTCGCGGTCATGGACGGCAAGGACGCAAAGGTCATCGAGAACGCGGAAGGTGCGCGTACGACCCCTTCCATGGTGGCATTTTCCGATGACGGCGAACGCCTCGTCGGCCAGCCGGCCAAGCGCCAGGCGGTCACCAACCCCACGAATACCCTCTTCGCCGTAAAGCGCCTCATCGGCCGCCGTTACGAAGATCCGACCGTCGAGAAGGACAAGCACCTCGTTCCCTTCACGATCGTCAAGGGCGACAATGGCGACGCCTGGGTCGAAGCCAACGGCAAGGGCTACTCGCCCGCACAGATTTCCGCGATGATCCTTCAGAAGATGAAGGAAACCGCCGAATCCTACCTCGGTGAAAAGGTCGAAAAGGCCGTCATCACCGTTCCCGCATACTTCAACGACGCGCAGCGCCAGGCAACCAAGGATGCCGGCAAGATCGCTGGTCTTGAAGTGCTCCGCATCATCAACGAGCCGACAGCTGCCGCTCTCGCCTATGGCCTCGACAAGAAGGACGGCAAGACGATCGCCGTTTACGACCTTGGCGGCGGTACCTTCGATATCTCCATCCTCGAGATCGGCGATGGCGTCTTCGAAGTGAAGTCCACCAACGGCGACACGTTCCTCGGCGGTGAAGACTTCGACATGCGTCTCGTCGAATATCTCGTTGCCGAGTTCAAGAAGGACAACGGCATCGACCTGAAGAACGACAAGCTTGCCCTGCAGCGTCTCAAGGAGGCTGCCGAAAAGGCAAAGATCGAGCTGTCCTCTTCGCAGCAGACCGAAATCAACCTGCCGTTTATTACGGCTGATGCTTCCGGCCCGAAGCACCTGACGCTGAAGCTGACCCGCGCCAAGCTCGAAAGCCTGGTCGACGATCTCGTTCAGCGCACGATCGCTCCGTGCAAGGCAGCCCTCAAGGATGCCGGCGTCACGGCTGCCGAGATCGACGAAGTCGTTCTCGTCGGTGGTATGAGCCGCATGCCGAAGGTGCAGGAAGTCGTCAAGCAGCTGTTCGGCAAGGAACCGCACAAGGGCGTCAACCCGGATGAAGTCGTTGCTCTCGGCGCCGCCATCCAGGCCGGTGTTCTGCAGGGCGACGTCAAGGACGTTCTGCTTCTCGACGTTACCCCGCTGTCTCTCGGCATCGAAACCCTCGGTGGCGTCTTCACCCGTCTGATCGAACGCAACACGACGATCCCGACGAAGAAGAGCCAGACCTTCTCGACCGCCGACGACAATCAGCAGGCCGTCACCATCCGCGTCTCACAGGGCGAGCGTGAAATGGCTGCCGACAACAAGCTGCTCGGCCAGTTCGACCTCGTTGGCCTGCCGCCGGCACCGCGTGGCGTTCCGCAGATCGAAGTCACTTTCGACATTGACGCGAACGGCATCGTGCAGGTTTCGGCCAAGGACAAGGGCACCGGTAAGGAACAGCAGATCCGCATCCAGGCTTCCGGCGGTCTTTCCGACGCCGACATCGAAAAGATGGTCAAGGATGCCGAATCGCATGCCGCCGAAGACAAGAAGCGCCGCGAAGGTGTGGAAGCAAAGAACCAGGCCGAAAGCCTTGTTCATTCCACGGAGAAGTCGCTTAAGGATTACGGCGACAAGGTTTCCGAAGCCGATCGTACCGCAATCTCCGATGCGATTGCCGCGCTGAAGTCCGCGACCGAAGCAACCGATGCCGACGCCGAAGACATCAAGGCCAAGACCCAGACCCTCATGGAAGTTTCCATGAAGCTCGGCCAGGCTATCTATGAAGCCCAGCAGGCTGAAGGCGGCACGGCCGACGCTTCGGCAGGTGATGACAATGTCGTCGACGCCGATTACGAAGAAGTCAAGGACGACGACCGCAAGAAGTCCGCTTAATCCGGGCTGCGGCCTACGCTAGACGATAGACATCCGGCTGCTCACCATGGCAGCCGGAAATCCATTTCCGGGGCTTAAATTGGCAAAAGCGGACTTTTACGAAACTCTGGGTGTAGCCAAGACGGCGGATGAGAAAGAGCTGAAAAGCGCCTTCCGCAAGCTGGCAATGAAATACCATCCGGACAAGAACCCGGATGACAAAGACGCCGAACGCAAGTTCAAGGAAATCAACGAAGCCTATGAAACGCTGAAGGACCCGCAGAAGCGCGCGGCCTACGATCGTTACGGCCATGCAGCCTTCGAGCACGGCGGCATGGGCGGTCCCGGTGGCTTCGGTGGCGGCGCCGGATTTGCCGGTGGCGGCTTCTCCGATATCTTCGAGGACATTTTCGGCGAGATGATGGGCGGCGGTCGCGGACGGCAGCGCTCGTCGGGTGGTCGCGAACGCGGCGCCGACCTCCGCTACAACATGGAAATCTCGCTGGAAGAGGCATTCTCCGGCAAGACGGCGCAGATTCGCGTTCCGACCTCGATAACCTGTGACGTCTGCTCCGGTTCCGGCGCCAAGCCAGGTACACAGCCGAAAACGTGCGGCACCTGCCAGGGCTCGGGCCGCGTACGCGCAGCGCAGGGCTTCTTCTCGGTGGAACGCACCTGTCCGACCTGTCACGGCCGCGGCCAGATCATTCCCGATCCGTGCCCGAAATGCCACGGCCAGGGCCGGGTGACCGAAGAACGCTCGCTCTCGGTCAACATTCCCTCGGGTATCGAGGACGGCACTCGCATTCGCCTGCAGGGCGAAGGCGAGGCAGGCACGCGTGGCGGCCCCGCGGGCGATCTCTATATCTTCCTGTCGGTGAAACCGCATGAGTTCTACCAGCGCGACGGGGCCGATCTCTATTGCGCCGTGCCGATCTCCATGACGACGGCAGCGCTCGGCGGCACCTTCGATGTGGCGACGCTCGACGGCACCAAGTCGCGCGTCACCGTTCCCGAGGGCACGCAGGCCGGCAAACAGTTCCGCCTGAAGGGCAAGGGCATGCCGGTGCTGCGTTCCAGCCAGACGGGCGATCTCTACATCCAGATCCAGATCGAGACGCCGCAGAAGCTTTCCAAGCGCCAGCGCGAGCTTCTGCAGGAATTCGAGCAGCTCTCCTCCAAGGAGAACAATCCGGAGTCGACCGGCTTCTTTGCCCGGATGAAGGAATTCTTCGAGGGCTAAGCTCGATATCCCCCAAGGTTACAAAAGCCGGAGGTTCCGCCTCCGGCTTTTTTCATGCGCGCTCCAATTCAAAACACCTGTTTCAAGTCAGGACGCGCGTCTGTGCGCAGATGTCTTGCGTTAACGCACAGATCCGATCGCGCTTGCAAGTTCCTGAAATCCATACTGTCTTTGGCCCCGCAGTCCGGGACTAACAGAGGGTATTTCCATGTCGGCAATGAACTTTTCAACCTGCCTGTCCGAAGATGTCGATGCACTGGCAGGCGCGCTCTATTCGTGGTGCGCCGAACGCAACATCAAACTTCGCAGCCAGCAAGGCCTTTCGATCGCCAGCATCGCGATCGACCTTTATCATGCCGGCCATCAGACGCAGGACGCCCTGCTCGTCGCGCTGCACGAGCGCGAGCTTCACTGAATTTCCCTCAAATTCAAGGATAGGCGCTGGAGCCGTCAAGCGGCGTTTTCGGCTGCCTGACCGCATATAAGGTTGAGGATCGTCTTGAGCGCCTGCTTGCCCGCAGTCGAGCTCAACCTGTCATAGCTGATCGCCAGTTCATAGGCTTCGGGGCTCAGTTCAACGCGGTTGGCAAACTGGGAAATTCCCGTACCCTCGAAAAGCTCGGAAATATCAACACCAAGAAAGACCGCTATCTGATGCAGCTTGCTGGCGGAGACGCGGTTGGTCCCCTTTTCGTATTTCTGGATCTGCTGGAATGTAAGGCCAAGCGCTTCGCCCAGTTCCAGTTGGGAAACACGTCGGCGGGCGCGAAGCTGTCTCACGTTTCGGCCGACAATGATATCAATCGGATCTGGCACTGCTGCACTCTTTCCCGGTAAACCCTTCATTTACCATATAGCGTCAGCTGAATATCTCAACCCGGAAGTTGCAAATTTCAACCGACTTTTTTTGGGCATTAGGCCACGAAACAACTATCCCTTCCGCCGATTATACAACTTCTACTTATCATTTGATGACTTAGCGGCGATGTCGCGAAAAGTTGAACACCCTGTAGTTGACTTCATTGCATGGGACGATAGTTAGTCGCGCCGGGACCCTTATGTACGACAAGAGGCTTCGAGTACTGCATGACATCCGCTCCCACCGGGAAATCTGATGCCGACAGTATCGTCATCGATATGCGCCGCCAGAAACTGACGATGATCCTCGATTCATTGAAATCGCTCCGCGGCTCGATCGAAGATCGGCCGGATCTCGTTTATTGGATCGAAAGGGCAATCGCAGAGGCCGAAGCACAGCTCGAAGAGCCGGCCCCGCAGAGCCATTGACGGCTGGGACAGCTCTCAGCCTTGATATCCCTGGCGCTTCGGCTTAGAGCCTTGCCTTGTCAGATTGAATCATTCTGACGAGGAAAGGCTCCAACTGTCAGCCTTGATGATTCCGGATATTCGATGCCGCACAAGGTTGCCCTTTCCCGTTTGAAGCTGACCGACTTTCGCAATTATTCGTCGGCCTCGCTTGCGCTCGACGCCCGGCATGTCGTGTTGACCGGCGACAACGGTGCGGGCAAGACCAACCTGATGGAGGCGGTCTCGTTCCTGTCACCGGGGCGCGGTCTGCGCCGAGCCGCCTATGGCGATATCACCCGCGTTGGCGCTACGGGCGGATTTTCGATCTTTGCCGAGCTCGATGGCATGGAAGGTAACGTCGAGATCGGTACCGGAATTGATGCCAGCGACGAGACGACGGCGCGACGGCTGCGCATCAACGGAACGACGGCAAAAACAGTCGACGAGCTGACCGATCATTTGCGCGTGCTCTGGCTGACACCGGCGATGGACGGGCTCTTTACCGGCGGCTCCTCGGACCGCAGGCGTTTCCTCGACAGGCTGGTGCTGTCGCTCGATCCCGAGCACGGCAGGCGGGCGAGCGACTTCGAGCGCGCCATGCGCAGCCGCAACAAGTTGCTGGACGAAGGCCGTTTCGATCCATCCTGGCTTTCCGGTATCGAGGAGCAGATGGCGAGCCTCGGCATAGCCATGGCGCTCGCCCGGCAGGAAATGCTCGGCCTGCTGACGCGACTCGTCGAGGAAAGCCGGGAGATCTCGCCCTTCCCATCGGCATCGCTGCAGCTTTCAGGCTTCATGGACGGCCAATTCTCCCGGCCCTCGGTCGATCTGGAAGATGAGTATGCGGCAACACTCGCCGCAAACCGGTACCGCGATGCCGGCGCCGGCCGCACGCTGGAAGGGCCACATCGCGCCGATCTCATCGTTCATCATCGGGAGAAGCAGATGGATGCGGCGCGCTGCTCCACCGGCGAGCAGAAAGCCCTGCTGGTGGGCCTTGTGCTTGCCCATGCACGGCTCGTCGGCAATCTTACCGGCCATGCGCCGGTTCTGCTCCTGGATGAGATTGCCGCCCATCTCGACGAGGGACGCCGTGCCGCGCTGTTCGACCTCATAGACGGGCTTGGCGGCCAGGCCTTCATGACGGGAACGGACCGTCAGATGTTTGCAGCACTTGGCGAGCGGGCACAGTTTTTCACGGTTGCGGACGGAAGGGTTTTCGAATGAGCGATAGCGCTTCTCCCGGCGGTTCGCGGCGTGATAGCATCACGGCCATGGAACCTCTCAGCCCAGACGAAATTGCACGCTATCATCGCCATATCCTGCTGCCGGAAATCGGGGGCGCGGGCCAGCAGAAGCTGAAGGCCGCGCGGGTGCTTGTCATCGGCGCGGGAGGGCTCGGGGCACCGATCCTGCAATATCTCGCCGCTGCAGGCGTCGGCACGCTCGGTATTGCCGATGACGACCGTGTTTCGCTTTCCAACCTGCAGCGGCAGGTGATCCACGATTCCGGTACGATCGGCGAAATGAAGACGGAAAGCGCAGCCAGTGCGATCGCTCGGCTAAACCCGCATATCAAAGTCGTCCGTTTCACTGAGCGCCTTTCCGCCGAAACGGCGCGCCTGCACCTTTCCGGCTTCGATCTCCTGATCGACGGCTCTGATAATTTCGATACGCGCTATATGGCGGCCGATGCAGCGGAAAACGCGCTTATCCCGCTTGTGACAGGTGCGGTTGGCCGGTTCGACGGATCGCTGACGGTGCTGAAACCCTATGAGTCGGCCGAAGACGGCACACAGAACCCTGGATATCGTGATCTCTTTCCCGAAGCACCGCCGGCCGGATTGATTCCCGCCTGTGCGGAAGCCGGCATCATTGGCGCACTGACGGGCGTGATCGGCACGCTGATGGCCATGGAAGCGATCAAGTTGATTACGGGCGCAGGCGAACCGTTAGTCGGTCGCCTGCTGCTCTACGACGCGCTGTCTGCCCGTTTCGACACGATCCGCTACAAACGTCGGCGCGCGAGGCAGAACAGGACCGCATGACGCCGTTTCGCATCGATGAGAGCTTTGTGCGCTGGAACGAGCTGCTCGATCTCATTCTCGCGTCCTTCGCCTATATGGAGGGCCGCATCGATCCGCCCTCCTCGGCAAGCCGCCTGACCGTGGAATCGCTGATGGAAAAGGCAAGGGCAGAAATCGCCTATGCCGTGGAGAAGGCCGGGCAACTCGTCGGCTGCATTTTCCTGCGGCCCGAGGCAGATTGCCTCTATGTTGGAAAACTCGCGGTCCTGCCATCCGCGCAAGGCAAGGGTATCGGACGGCGCCTGCTCGCTACAGCCGAGGAGACGGCACTCGATCTCGGCCTTCCGGCATTGAGGCTCGAGACTCGGATAGAGCTCGTCAGCAATCACACGACCTTCACTGCCTGGGGCTTTGAAAAGACCGCAGAGAAATCTCATCCGGGTTTTACACGGGTGACGTTTATCGAAATGAGGAAAGCGCTCGCCGGCTGACTAGCCGACCGCGCTCCGGCGGTCATCGGCCCGGCAGCACCCGATTCGGTGGGCGATGGCCATCGATGAAGGCGCGAATGTTGATGATGACCTTGTCGCCCATCTCCGCACGTCCCTCGATCGTTGCCGAGCTCATATGCGGCAGCAATACGACCTTGCCCTCATTGGCAAGCTTCACCAGCTTCGGATTGACCATGGGCTCGTTCTCGAAGACATCGAGCCCGGCGCCGGCGATCTTCCCCTCCCGCAGGCATTTGATGAGCGCCGCCTCGTCGACCACGTCACCGCGGGCTGTATTGACGAGATAGGCGGTCGGCTGCAGCAACGCCAGGCGGCGAGCCGACAGGAGATGGAAGGTCGCGGGGGTCGAGGGGCAGTTCACCGAGACGATATCGACGCGAGCGAGCATCTGGTCGAGGCTTTCCCAATAGGTCGCTTCCAATTCGTCTTCAGTCGCGGGATTGACGCGCTTGCGGTTGTGATAGTGGATCGACAGGCCGAAAGCCTTGGCGCGGCGCGCAACGGCCGTGCCTATACGGCCCATACCGACGATACCGATACGCTTTCCGTGAATGCGCCGGCCGAGCATCCAGGTGGGGGACCAGCCAGCCCATTCACCGGGCCGGTCCGTCAGCACGCGTGCGCCCTCGCCGATCCGCCGTGGCACGGCGAGGATCAGCGCCATGGTCATGTCGGCAGTGTCCTCGGTCAGCACATTCGGCGTGTTGGTGACGGTGATGCCACGGCGCGCGGCCGCTTCGATATCGATATGATCGGTGCCGTTCGAAAAGCTGGCGATCAGCTTCATCTGCGGCCCGGCCTGATCGATGAGGGCTGCGTCGATACGATCCGTCACGGTCGGCACGAGCACGTCGCAGGTTTTGACGGCTTCGACGAGCTCAGGAACGGATCGCGGCGTATCGTCGATATTCAACTCGGCATCGAAAAGCTCGCGCATGCGGGTTTCGACGACATCAGGCAGCTTGCGGGTTATGTAGACCTTCGGTTTTTTCTTCGTCGTCATAGCGGCTTGCTGTGCCTTGTTCAGAGGTCTTTAACCAAGTTGGGCGATCATTTCCCCGTTCCGGGCATTTTCTACCAGACCCGCACGCGAAGACAAACAAAACTCGCGAGGCGACCGGGGAATCCCGGAAGACGAGCAGGCAGGGCCTGATTCGAATTCGAGCCAACGGAAGCTTCCATGCGTCGCACAGTTATGAAGTCCTGCCTCGCCCTGGCGGTTGCCTTTGCCGTATCGGCAGGCACCATCGAATTTGCGCAAGCCCAGGCGGCCAAGGGGCCGAGCGGCCTGCCGCTGCCGCGCTTCGTGACGCTGAAGTCCAAGCGCGTCAACCTGCGGATCGGTCCGGGAACGGACTACGCCGTTTCGTGGCTCTATCTGAAATCGGGGCTGCCCGTCGAAATCGTCCAGGAGTATGACAACTGGCGCCGTATCCGCGATGCCGACGGTACCGAGGGCTGGGTCAATCAGTCGCTGCTCTCAGGCCAGCGCGCCGCTATTGCCGCGCCGTGGATGAAGGGCAAGGGCAAAGGCGTCTATGTCAATCTCCGCCGTGAAGCACAGCCGTCTTCCAGCATCGTCGCCAAGCTGGAGCCCGGCGTGATGATCACGATCGGCGAGTGCAGCGGAGAGTGGTGTTTCGCAAAGACCGACGGCGCCGAAGGTTGGGTGGCGCAGTCGGAAATCTGGGGCGCCTATCCGGGCGAGGCCTTTAAATAAGGCCCGCCTCCTTTGCGGCTTCGGACAGGGACTTCATCGGCCGCGGGCCGATCTGCTGAATGACGATGCCGGCGGCAAGGCAGCCGAGCTTGCCGCAATCTTCGAGAGAACGGCCCTGCGTGTAACCGTAGAGGAAACCCGACGCGAAGAGATCGCCCGCCCCCGTCGTATCCACTACTTCATTGATCTTGATCGCGTCGACGTAGTGGCGCTCGTTGCCCTTCAGGATCACGGCGCCGTTCTCGCTCATGGTGACGGCGGCAATCTTGCAGTCCTTGGCGATCTTGTTCAGCGCTTCCTCGAAATCGTCCGTCTCGTAGAGCGACAGGGCCTCCTGGCGGTTCGAGAAGACGATATCGACCTTGCCCGAACGCATCAGATCCAGAAATTCGGCGCGATAACGATCGACGCAGAAGCTGTCCGAGAGTGTCATCGACATTTCGCGGCCATTCTCGTGGGCGATGCGGGCGCAATCGAGGATCGCCTCCTTGGCGCGCGGCGGGTCCCAGAGATAACCTTCGAAATAGGTCACCTTGGCTTGAGCCACCACATCTGCTTCGACATCCTCAGGCCCAAGCTCGACGCAGGCGCCGAGATAGGTGTTCATCGAACGCTCGCCGTCATCGGTAACGAAAATCATCGAACGTGCGGTCGGCGGAAACGTGCCCTTGGCCCGGGTCTGATAATGAACGCCCTGAGCCCGGATATCATGCGCAAAGATCTCGCCGAGCTGGTCCTCCGCAACCTTGCCAAAATAGGCGGCCTTGCCGCCGAGGCTCGCCACACCTGCAGCCGTATTGCCGGCGCTGCCGCCGGAGGCTTCGAGTGCCGGGCCCATGCGGGAATAAAGCAGTTCGGCACGATCGGCATCGATGAGGTTCATCGCCGCCTTGGTGATCTTGTTGTCAATGAGGAACTGGTCGTCGCAACGGGCGATAATATCGACGATTGCGTTGCCGACTGTCAGAACATCGAATTTGGTCATGAAATGGGAAGTCCCGGATTTGTGATAGCCGGTAATCGGTCTTAGCGAAATTTGCCGGTATTGAAAGGCTAAACAGCACATCACCTTCCAAAGACTTCGCAAAACTGCCGTTTATTCGTCACGCCGCTGTCACCTTGCCTGCCTAAAACATGATCAGGAAGACCGGCATGCAGGTATCTCGTGTGGCCGGCTACGGGAGGGATGATCCCTCCAGTCTTACCGGGACGACGCTGACCACGGATGAACTGGCAGCATCGCGACCGGCTATCCGGCAGGACCGGATGCGGAAAAGCGGGCCGAGCCCGCTTTTTTTGTTGCGCCGCGAAAGATATTGCATCCATGGCATTTGTCATGGCCGGCGATTTGCTGTCTTTTGTTTTCGTATGTCGCTATCGCAAAACCGCTGTACACCTTTGCGCGACATGCTTTAGACCTCGGCTATCCCCGCGCAGAGCAGCAGTTTATGTCAGCCATCATCTTCGACGTTCTTCCAATCTTCCTTCTCATTCTCATCGGCTGGCTGATCGTCCGCGTCGGAATACTCACCGCAAGTGTCGGCGATGCTCTCAGCGAATTCGTCTTCAAGATCGCTGTGCCCCTGCTGCTTTTCCGCACCATCGCCGAGGCCGACTTCCACGGCGCGTCGCCGTTCCGGCTCTGGCTCGTCTATTTCTCCGGCGTCGCGGTGACATGGGCGGCCGGACACATCGTCGCTACGCGTTTGTTCGGGCGTGATGAGCGGATCGGCGTGCTTGCCGGCGTGTCCTCCGCTTTTGCCAACAATATCTTCATCGGCCTGCCGCTGGTCGAGCGCACCGTGGGTAGCGAAGGGCTTGTCGCCCTTTCCATCCTGCTTGCCGTGCATCTGCCGATCATGATGGTTGCCGGCACAATCATGATGGAGCATGCCGAACGCAAGATTTCCGGCAAGAGCGACCGCAGCATGACCCTGGTCCTGAAGCAGATCGGCCTGAACCTGCTGCACAATCCGCTGGTCATCGGCATCGTGGCAGGCGCCATCTTTCACGTCTCGGGCCTGACCATGCCGGCAACGATCCGTTCCGTCGTCGCGCAGATCGCCGGCACGGCCGGTCCGGCGGCTCTGATTTCGCTCGGCATGGCGCTGCAGAAATACGGAGTCTCCGGCAATGTCGGGATCGCCAGCGCAACCTCAGCCTTCAAGCTGCTGCTGTTGCCCGGCTGCGTGTGGGCAGCAAGCCATGTTTTCGGTCTCAGCAACGAATGGGCAGCGGCGCTGGTGCTGACCTCATCGGTGCCGACAGGGGTGAATGCCTGGCTGATCGCCAACCGCTTCGGCGTCGGCCACAGCCTCGCCGCGTCGACGATCACGGTGACGACAGCGCTCGGCGCCATCACGGTTTCCTTCTGGGCCTATATTCTCGGCGCTTAAGCCTGTCGCGATCCTTCAGATTCGCTGACCGCGCTTGAAGTCTTTGTTTTCAGCATGTCGTTATCGCAAACTCGCTGCACACTTTTGCTCGGCATGCTTCAAGGCAACAAAAAAGCCCGGCTTTTGACCGGGCTTCTTCTCGAAAAAATCGTCGCTGCTTAGTGCGTTGCGGTCGGAGCATTCGGATCCGGCAGCGGAGCCGGTGAATCTGCCAGCGTGTGCAGATAGAGAATGACGTTGGCGCGGTCCTGATCCTTCGGCAGACCGGCAAAGCCCATGGCGGTGCCCGGAACATCCTTCTTCGGTGCCAGCAGGAACTTGTTGAGGTTTTCGAAGGTCCAATGTTCGCTGCTGCCCTTGGAGAAATCCTTCATGGCGGAGGAATATGCAAAGCCTTCATGCGAGGCGATCGGACGATCTACGACACCAAAGAGATTCGGGCCGACCTTGTTCGGTCCGCCTTTGGTGCCGTCGTGACAGGCCTGACACTTCTTGAATACGGTCTCGCCGGCCTTGGCGTCCGCACTGGCAAGAAGCTGGGCAATCGGAACAGCAACGGCAGCAGGTGCGCCTTCACCGCCGGCGGCGGGTGCCTCTTCGGCGACGATGGCAAAACCTTCCTTTTCCGGCGCCTCGGAATGGAAGATCCCCTCGGACGCGATGGAGACAGACATCAGAACGAAGATCGTTCCCAGCAGCGCCCCCACGGCCGTATTGACGTATGAATTCATCTGCAATGCTCCCCTTGCAGCCGGCAGACCAGAAACCGGACCATCTTGAAATTGCGCGGAACCTATGTCTTTTGGCTATTCGTTGCAACTGTCTAAATGGTCTTGTGCGTGAGACTTTTTGCCACTTTTCAGCCCGGATTAGAAGGCCCGAACAATGACGGATTCAAAATTACATGACGTGCTGGTGCTGATCCCCGCGCGGATGACTTCCACCCGCCTTCCCGGCAAGCCGCTGGCCGATATTTGCGGTTTGCCGATGATCGTGCAGGTCGCGAAACGGGCCGCTGAAGCTGCAATTGGCCGGGTCATCATTGCCGTCGACGACCAACAGGTTTTCGATACCGTCGCAGCTGCGGGCTTTGAGGTGGTCATGACCCGCCAGGACCATCAGTCCGGTTCCGACCGCATCTTTGAAGCGCTTACCAAGGTCGATCCTGATGGCAAGGCAAAAATCATCGTCAATGTCCAGGGCGACCTGCCGACGATCGATCCGGAGACGGTGCGCGCAGCACTGCGTCCCCTTGAAAACGAGGCGGTCGACATCGCCACGCTGACGACCGAGATCGACAATGACGAGGACAAGACCGCGCCGCATATCGTCAAAGTCGTTGGTTCGCCGGTATCTGCCAGTCGCCTGCACGCGCTCTATTTTACCCGAACGACCGCGCCCTATGGCAACGGGCCGCTCTATCATCATATCGGGCTCTATGCCTATCGACGCGCAGCGCTCGAACGTTTCGTCTCGCTCGGCCCTTCTACGCTCGAAAGGCGCGAATCACTGGAGCAGCTCAGAGCGCTCGAAGCGGGCATGCGCATCGATGCCGAGATCGTTGACACGGTTCCCCTCGGTGTCGATACTCCCGCCGACCTCGAAAAGGCGCGGCGCATTCTCTCCGCGAAGGCCAACTGACGGATTTTCCTCATGAACATCAAGACCAACAGGATCGCCTTCCAGGGCGAGTTCGGCGCCAATTCCGACATGGCGAGCCGCGACATGTTTCCGACGATGGAGCCGCTGCCCTGTCAGACCTTCGAGGATGCCTTCACGGCGGTCGACAATGGGGATGCCGATATCGGCATGATCCCGATCGAGAACACGATCGCGGGGCGCGTCGCCGACATCCACCACCTGCTGCCTGAATCGCGCCTGCACATCATCGGCGAATATTTCATGCCGATCCGCTTTCAGCTCATGGTGCTGCCGGGTGTGACGAAGGATGAAATCCGCACTGTGCACAGCCATATCCATGCACTCGGCCAGTGCCGCAAGATCGTGCGCGCCAACGGTTGGAAGCCTGTGATCGCCGGCGATACGGCAGGGGCCGCAAAGCTCGTCAAGGAAACCGGCGACCGCTCGATGGCGGCGCTCGCGCCGCGCCTTGCAGCCGATCTTTACGGTCTCGATATCATCGCGGAGAATGTCGAGGACACGGAAAACAACGTCACGCGCTTCGTTGTGCTGTCGCGCGATGAAGAATGGGCGGAACGCTCGGCCAACGACGAGAAGATCGTCACCACCTTCGTCTTCAACGTCCGCAATATTCCGGCCGCCCTCTACAAGGCGCTCGGTGGCTTTGCGACGAACAACATCAACATGACGAAGCTCGAAAGCTACCAGCTCGGCGGCAAGTTCGTGGCGACCCAGTTCTACGCCGATATCGAGGGCCACCCGAACGACGCGCATGTGCGCCGAGCGCTGGAGGAACTGCGTTTCTTCTCCGAGAAGGTCCGCATCCTTGGCGTCTATAAGGGCCATCCGATGCGCGGGCTTCTCTAAGCATGCGAAAAGCCTCTCTGTCGAGTCGTCAGAGAGGCTTAAATCTCACTTATTTATCCGGCTCACAAACACGCAGGCGATGGCCATCCGGGTCCAGCACGACGAAAGTCGGGCCGAAGTCGAGTTCGGTCAATTCCTGGGCGACCGGCAGGCCACGGCTGCGCCAGTCTTCGTAATGCCTGGCGACAGCATTCTCACCGTCAACCATGAAGGCGACCTCGCCACGATTGCCGATGGCAGAGGGTTGCGGCTCGACCTTGCTGCGGCGCCAGAGGCCGAGAGTGAAGCCGCCGTCGAGCGGGAAGGCGACGAAGTTCGGGGCTTCCACCGCCGGCTCCCGGCTCAGGATATTGCGATAGAAAGCTGCGCTTTCAGCGGGGTCCTTGACATAGAGGATAATAAGATTGGGGCTGGCCATTTCAGTTCTCCACAGGGTTGAACGGTGCCCGGCCGAAAGCTGCTGCCATAAAATGGCAGCAGCTTTCCGAATGCAGCGCTATAGACAGCGCCGCTTCGTCACCGGGAGGAAATTCGATGAAGCCGACGTGCGGCCTTAACGGAAGAGGTCGTCGCCGACGCGCCAGTCCTGTCCGTCCGCAAAGCCGAGATCGCGCTTGCGCCATTGCGGCAACATCTCGAGATCAAGGCGGGGACGGCGTGACGATGCTACGGTGAACCTGTCGGCGAACAGGCGCACGAGGCGTGAACGGAGGGTTTTTCCGGCTTCGACGGAAGTACGACGGCCGGCATATTGAACGACTTGAGGCATTCCCATGATCAGTACTCCTTCCTGCTGGACTGGTACTGATAATAGCGCTGCCTGCTGACAGTTTATGGCAGTAGCGTTAGTGCTCGATGGGAGTATCCTGCGTGTCCCGCCACTCCTTCAGGAGAACAGTGCGGCGGCGCGGATAACGCGTGTCGTGGATCGTCATATCGATGATACGATCGGTGCGGAAATGACGGAAATCCTGGCGCAGTTCGCACCAGGCCATGATGATGCGCACATGCTCGAAGTAGCCGAGCGCGAACGGCCAGACCCGGCGACGGGAGACACGACCCTGCTCGTCGCCATAATGCAGTTCAAGAATACGCTCCAGGCGGATCGCTTTGCGGATGGCCGAAACATCCGCCTTGTCCTCATCCTGCCGTTTGCGGCCGACAAAAAGTGTGGCCGAATCGACCATATCGCGCATGTCGGGCGGCAGCACGGCGGCGATCTTTGCCAGCGCATCAGCGCCGGCATTGGCCAGGCGCGGCTCGGCGGCGCGCGCCACCCAACGCGAGCCAAGCACCAATGCTTCCAGCTCCTCCTCGGAAAACATCATCGGCGGCAGCATGAAGCCGGGTTTCAGCACGTAACCGATGCCGGCCTCGCCCTCGATCATGGCGCCCTGCGCCTGAAGGCTCGCAATATCGCGGTAGAGCGTGCGCAGGCTGACGCCCGTTTCCTCTGCCAACACGATGCCGGTGACCGGCCGCCGATAGCGCCGGAGCGTCTGAAGCAGGGTCAGCAGCCGTTCGGAGCGGGCGACCATGATTATATCCTCATGCAGAGGTGACGATCATCCGTGCGCACCGCCGCTACTCACCGTTTCCACTCGACCCAATCGCGCATAAGTCGATGGGCAATCGCCCCCTTCGGCGGCGACGCCTTGCCGTTGACGCCAGGACGCTCCAGCATTTCGATGGTTTCCTCGCGGGTGAACCAGCGGCAATCCTCGAGTTCGGTCTCATCGCGATGGATATCACGCGACTTTGCCTCGGCATAACAGCCGATCATCAGCGAATGTGGCATCGGCCAGGGCTGAGAGGCATGATACCGGATGCGGCCGGTCCTGATGCCGGATTCTTCCAGTGTCTCGCGGCGGACGGCATTTTCGATCGTCTCGCCGGGCTCCAGGAAGCCCGCCAGACAGGAATACATGCCCGGCGCAAAATGCGGGCTGCGACCGAGGAGGCAGAGATCGCGCTCTTCATCGATCGTGAGCATGATGACGACGGGATCGGTCCGCGGGAAGATCATGTGCTCGCAGGCGGTGCAGACCCGCTTGTAACCGCCGATACGGATTTCCATGACCGAGCCGCAGCGACCGCAAAACTGGTTGTCGCCGTTCCAGCGAATGAGGCTTGCTGCCTGGGAGAACTCGCCGAGCAGCATCTCGTCGACAAGCTCGTCACGGAAGAGCGAGCGTCCGTCGACCGGCTTGTACTGGCTCGCCATATCCTCGACATCAATGCCGACGGGCACGGCAAGGCGCGGCTCGCCGGTTTTGCGATAGCCGAGCAGTACGATTTCATCCCAATTCGGTTTGAGCTCCTGCAGCTCATAGCGAGCAAACAGCGGATCGAGCACCTGGCCATCGTGCTTGAGCACCAGCTTGTCCTTGGCGAAGGCGAAAATATGCGTGCCATCGCGGGCAAGCGCCTTTTCGACCGAGCCTTCATCGCGATGTTCGCTGTCACGGTTCAGGTCGTTGGCGGCAAAGGCGGTGAGATTGCTGGGTTCCGGATGCGGCACATCCGAATCGAAAAGCGAATGACTCATGATGAAAGGGCTTCCCGCAGCTTTGCTATGAATTCGTCTCTTGTCGCATCCTCGTAGGGTTCGGCCTTACCGAAACCCCAGACGGGACCCGGCCAATTCGCATCACCTTCGGAACGCGCAATAACATGAACATGAAGCTGGCGGACGATATTGCCAAGAGCCCCGACATTGATTTTCGTGGCACCCGTAACCTTTTTGAGTGCTGCGGAGACGAGTTCGATCTCGAAGGTCAGCAGCACCTGATCAAGCGGCGTCAGTTCGAAGATCTCTGTAATATCCGCCCGGCGCGGCACCAGGATCAGCCAGGGCCAGCGAGCGTCCTTCGATAACCTGATGTCGCACAGGCCAGCCACCATGATGCTGGTGCTGTCGTTTTCGAGCCTGGGGTCGAGCGCGAAATCGCTCAAAGGCATTCTCCTCATGTTTTCCAATGGACTAGCAGTTTTTTTGGAGCTTGGCTTGCTTTTGATGAGGATTTTGCCGATATGTGCATCCGGGAGGTTGGTGGTGGACGAGCCACTCGCCAACCGGGTCAGGTCCGGAAGGAAGCAGCCCTAACGAGCCCCGGCACGGGTCATCGTGCCAGCCTCCCACCTTCTCTTCCAAGAAGCCCGGGCTTCCGGGCGCAAGCAGGGCGATGAGCGACACCGAGCGACAATCACAAGATGCCGCCTCGACGGGCACCGGATACCGGGTGCTGGCACGCAAATACCGCCCCAAGGATTTCACGGACCTGATGGTCGGCCAGGAGCCGATGGTCCGCACGCTCACCAACGCCTTTGAAACAGGTCGCATCGCGCAGGCCTACATGCTGACCGGCGTTCGCGGGGTGGGCAAGACGACGACGGCGCGTATTCTGGCCCGCGCTCTGAACTACAAGACGGCCGACATCGACAAGCCGTCGATCGACCTTCGCGTGCCCGGCGAACATTGCCAGGCGATCATGGAAGGCCGCCATGTCGACGTGATCGAGATGGACGCCGCCTCGCATACCGGCATCGACGACATCCGAGAGATCATCGAGCAGGTGCGCTACCGGCCGGTTTCGGCCCGCTTCAAGGTCTATATCATCGACGAAGTGCACATGCTCTCGACGGCAGCCTTCAACGGATTGTTGAAGACGCTCGAAGAGCCGCCGGAGCATGTGAAATTCATCTTCGCGACGACAGAAATCCGCAAGGTTCCGATCACTGTACTCTCGCGCTGCCAGCGCTTCGACCTGCGCCGCATCAGCGCTTCCGATCTCGTCGGCCTGTTTTCGACGATCGCCGCCAAGGAAGGCATCGAGGCGGAACCGGATGCGCTGGCGATGATCGCACGCGCCGCGGAAGGCTCTGCCCGCGACGGCCTGTCGCTGATGGACCAGGCAATTGCCCATGGCGGCGGCGTTGTGCAGGCGGAAGCCGTGCGCGGCATGCTCGGCCTTGCGGACCGCGCGCGCATCGTCGATCTCTTCCAACATATCGTGCGTGGTGACGTCGCGAACGCGCTCAACGAATTCCAGAGCCAGTACGAGGCCGGCGCGAACCCGGTCGTGGTACTGACGGATCTCGCCGATTTCACGCATCTGGTGACGCGGCTGAAATATGTGCCTGATGCCGCAAACGACCCCTCGCTCAGCGAAGTCGAGCGCACCAAGGCGGCGGAATTCGCCCAGGGTGTCGCGGTCACCACGCTTTCGCGGATCTGGCAGATGCTCCTGAAGGGCATTCCGGAGACGGAAAACTCGTCGCGCACGGCGGGCGCTGCGGAGATGGTGCTTATCCGGCTTGCGCATGCAGCGCATCTGCCCGCCCCCGAAGATGCAGCACGCCGGCTCGCCGAATTTTCCACTGAAAATGGTGCGCCACGTCCATCCTCACCCGCGCCTTCGGGCAATGGCGGCGGCACGCGCGTTCCCTACCAGACGAACGTAACGGCACGGGCTCCGGAGCCTGCGCCGCGGCCTCAGCCCTCGGGCCCGACCGCCATGCTGCGGGCCGTGCCCAATCCCGAACCGCAGAGCGTCGGCCGCGTCGAGACGAAGCCGGCAGAAGCGCCGAAGCCGGTCGTGCGGGTCAATTCGATCAGCGACATCGTCGATCTCGCTGCCGAAAGGCGTGACGTCAAACTGAAGGCGCTGGTGCGCAACTTCGTACGGCCAGTGCGGATCGAGCCCGGCCGGCTGGATGTGAACCTCACCGAGGGAGCTCCAGGCACGTTGCTCAACGAGCTTGCCGTCAAGCTCAAGGAATGGACCGGCATCCATTGGATCGTCAGCACCAGCCGCGAAGAAGGCGGACCGACGATGGTGGAGGCGGAAACCAAGGCGCAGGAGCAGCGCGTCAGCGATGCCCGCCAGGATCCAGACGTAGCAGCGATCCTGGCCCAGTTTCCAGGCGCCAAGATCATCGACGTACGCGTGCGGGCGCCGACGCCGGAGGAAGAGGCAGAGGAGGTCAAACCACCTGCCGCAGCCGAATCCGAAGAGGGCGATATCCTGCCCGGCGACGACATAGAATTCTAGTTTCAAGAAGGAGAAGACGATGCGCGACATCATGGGCATGATGGGCAAAGTCAAGGAAATGCAGGCCAAGATGGAGCAGATGCAGGCTGAGATCGCCGAGCTGACTGCCGAAGGCAAGGCCGGCGGCGGGCTGGTCACCGTGATCATCTCCGGCAAGGGCGAGCTCAAGAGCCTGAAGATCGACCCTTCCCTCTTCAAGGAAGACGATGTCGAAATCCTCGAAGATCTGATCGTTGCCGCCCACAAGGACGCCAAGGACAAGGCGGAAGCCATCGCTGCCGAAAAGACCAAGGCGCTGACGGCCGGTCTGCCGATCCCGCCCGGTTTCAAGCTGCCTTTCTGATTTCGTCGACTGGTCCGGTAATAACTGGCCCCGGAAGAGGAGACGGGAGATGATGACCTTGACGACGCTGCTGGTTTTCGCCGGCGCTCTTTTCATTGCCGCCGGCACACCCGGACCGAGCGTTGCAGCGCTCGTTGCCCGGGTCATTTCGAAAGGCGCGCGCGATGTGCTGCCTTTCCTGTTCGGCATGTGGGCTGGAGATGCGATCTGGCTGACCTGCGCCATTGCCGGCCTCTCGGCGATCGCCGAAAGCTTCTACCACGTCTTCGTCGTCATTAAATGGTTGGGCGTGCTCTATCTTCTTTATCTCGCCTGGCGGATGTGGTTTGCCAAAGCTGATGTCGAGGAAGAAGAATTGCCGCAGGAACGTTCGCGCGGCCGGATGTTTTTCACCGGCCTGGCGATTGCGCTCGGCAACCCGAAGATCATGATGTTCTACGTGGCCCTTCTGCCGTCGATCATCGACATTCCCTCGGTATCGCTTGCCGGCTGGGCCGAACTCGTCGTCACGCTGTTCGTCGTTCTGGCTATTGTCGATTTCAGCTGGATGTTCCTTGCTGCAAAGGCGCGCGGTTTCCTGAAGAGCCGACGTGCTGTGCGGATCGCCAACCGGGTGAGCGCGGGAACGATGGCGGGGGCTGCCGTCACCATCGCTATGCGCTGAACTATTGCTGTGCTTCCAGCACGGCTCGCAGCTTGTAATGAACGGGCGCCGCCAGATAGCGCTCGCGGTCTGCCGCTGAAAGCCGGCGTCCGAAGGTTTCCATCATTTCCGGCATCGTGACTGGGGCGCCCGGGAATGGCTTGTACTCGACCTGCATTCCGGCTTCCACGATCCCATTTGATATCACGCGGCAATAGATGCCGGGACGTGCCGCCTTGGTATAGCGCTTGACGAATTTCGGATCGTCCATCCTTGCTGCGAAAGTGGCGCAGGGAATGCGGCAGGACGTCACTTCAAGGATCAGTTCGCTGATAATAAAGCGGTCGCCGACCGTGACGTCACGGTTATCCAGTCCTTCGATGACGAGGTTTTCGCCGAAAGTGCCGGGTTCGACGGGATAGCCGAGTTCGTTCGTCCACCAGTCGAGGCTCAGAGAACCTTCCAGATAGACAGCCTGATCGACGCCGCCATGATGTTTTCTGTTGCAGATGGCATCGCCGACGAGACCTTCGGCATCGATCATGACGCCACCGCTGACGGCATGTTTGAAAATACCGGTCTTGTAGCTCTTGCCGGGCAAGCGTTCAGCTGCGCCCTTGCAGACTGCGAGGATTTTCATCGGTCAGCTGATCCTTCGGCGATTCCGTTTTCGTTCCATATCAGCTAAGAACGGCGCATGGCAAAGCGAGTCACCGGCCCCGAAATTGAAAAACTGATCCAGCTTCTGGCGAAAGTGCCGGGCCTCGGGCCGCGCTCGGCGCGGCGAGCGGCACTCCATCTCATCAAGAAGAAGGACCAGCTTCTTGGTCCTCTCTCGCATGCGATGGGCGAAGCCTATGACAAGGTGAAGATCTGCTCGCGCTGCGGCAATGTCGATACCGTCGATCCTTGCACAGTCTGCACCGATGCACAGCGCGACCAGTCCGTCATCATCGTCGTCGAGGATGTTTCAGACCTCTGGGCGCTGGAGCGCGCCGGCGCGCTGAATGCCGCCTATCATGTGCTCGGCGGCACGCTCTCGCCACTCGACGGTGTCGGGCCTGACGATCTCAACATACGCGGACTGATCAATCGTGTCGGAGAAGGCGGCATCAAGGAAATCATCATCGCCGTCAATGCGACCGTCGAGGGGCAGACGACGGCGCATTACATCACCGATCAGCTTGCGGATCTCAACGTGAAGATCACGCGGCTGGCGCATGGCGTACCCGTGGGAGGTGAACTCGATTATCTCGACGAGGGCACGCTTTCGGCGGCGCTTCGAGCGCGCACGGCAATTTAGGGGGATATGCGAATATGCGTTTCTTTGGCCGGCTTGTTTTGACAGGCGCCGCCTTGCTGGCGCTTTCAGTCTCCACCAATGCCGCTCCTTCGAAAGCCGATGTCGAAGCGCAGTTTGAAAAATGGGTGCAGGCCGATCTCTGGCCTGACGCAAAGAAGAACGGCATATCGGAAAAGACTTTCCGCGCCGCCTTTTCCGGTGTCGAGCTGGATTGGACCCTGACCGATCTTGCGCCTCCCGGCTTTCCGCCGCCGAAGGAACAGAAGCAAACCCAGGCCGAGTTTTCCTCTCCCGGCCCCTATTTCAATGAGGACCGGCTGAAACGGCTTGCGGTGACCGGACGCAGCTTTGCCTCGCAATATGCATCTACGCTCAGCCGCATTGAAAAGACCTATGGCGTGCCGGGTTCGATCGTGCTGGCAATCTGGGGACGCGAAACCGGCTTCGGTGCGGCGAAGATTCCGAATTCCGCCGTCGAGGTACTGGCGACCAAGGCCTTCATGTCGACCCGCAAGGACATGTTCCGCATGGAACTGATCGCGGCGCTGCATATTCTCGACGGCGGCGACGTTACTCCTGCAGATTTCAAGGGATCGTCGGCGGGCGCACTCGGCCAGCCGCAATTCATGCCGACGAGCTACCTTAAATATGCCGTCGATTTCGACGGCGATGGGCATCGCAATATCTGGACCTCGGTCCCAGATACGCTCGCCTCGATTGCCAATTTCCTCGTGAAGAAGGGCTGGCAGCGCGATCGCGACTGGGGGTTCGAAGTGACAATCCCGGGAGCCGTCTCCTGCGCGCAGGAAGGGCCTGACCTTGCCAAGCCGCTCTCCCATTGGGCGTCGCTCGGCATCGACCGCATTTCCGGCAAGGGCTTTCCATCCGGCGAGTTGAAAGCGCAGGGCATGATGCTGGTGCCGGCCGGGCGCGACGGGCCGGAATTCATCGTCACGCCGAATTTCTACATCATCAAGGAGTACAATAACTCCGACCTCTATGCGCTCTATATCGGCAATCTGGCCGACCGCATCGCCTTTGGCTCCGGTGCCTTCCAGGGACAATGGGGCGACGTTGGCAAGATGCTGCGCTCGGACGTTGCCGCCATGCAGCGCGCGCTGGAGCGGCAGGGCTACGATGTCGGTGGCTCCGATGGCCTGCCCGGCTACAAGACACGCCGCTCGATCGGTCAGTGGCAGGAAAAGAACGGCATGAAGCCGACCTGCTTTCCGGAGGCATCGATGAAGGGCAAGCTGAAGTAACAGCTGAGGCGCATGCCCTGGTCAGAGGTTGCGCTTCAGTCCTTCATGGCTCGCAACAAAGCCGAGCTTTTCATAGAAACGGATCGACTCTAGCCGTGCCTTGTCGGATGTGAGCTGCACGAGACCGCACCCGCGCTCGCTGCAGCGCGCGATCGCCCATTCGATGAATTGCGAACCGAGCCCGGAGCCGCGATGACCCCTGGCGATGCGCACGCTTTCGATCTGGCCCCGCCACATGCCCGTTCGTGAAAGGCCGGGAAGAAAGCTCAGCTGCAGACAGCCGGCAACGCAGCCGGTCTCGTCGGTCGCGACGGCAAGCAATTGGTTGGGATCAGCCTCTATCGCGGCGAAGGCCGCGAGATAGCGCATATCGACGGGATCCGAGACGACCTCACGCGTGCTGCCGAGATCGTCATCGGCAAGCAGCCTGACGATGACGGCAAGATCGGATTGTCGTGCGCTTCGGAAGACCGGCATGCTGACCTCAGTGATGCAGGTCGATCGGCGCCTTGTGAAAGACGTCATCGACAGGTGGGATGGCCTGGCGTTCGATCATGCGCTGAACTTGCGGCAGGCCCTCGCCCCGATGAAGCGCACGAAGCCGGTCGGTATTTTCGGCATCGGCCTGCGTGCGGCGCTGGTTATGCCTGATATATTCGACCCAGGTCGGCGTGTGATAGGTTTCCGTCCAGAGACCGGGGTTTTCAAGGTCGCGCATAAGCGCCCAGTTACGAGCGCCGTCGCGAATGCGGATGCGGCGGCGCTCTCCCATCAGTGTCATGAACTCGGCCAGGTCTTCGTCGGCGATCTGGTAGCCGACCTGGATGACGATCGGGCCGCTACGCGGCGTGATATCCAACCCGAGAGCGGGCTCGGTGAAGCGGTTGAGCGGATCGAGATTGAGCGAAGCGAAAGCCGGCATGGAAAAGCGCAAGCCAATAACAACGCCAAGCAGCAGGACGGCAGCCGACATCAGCAGGGCATCCGAAAGACCATACTGGTCGGCAACAATGCCCCAGAGCCAGCTGCCGCCGGCAATACCGCCGAACGTGACGGTCTGGTACAGCGACAAGGAACGGCCAACCACCCAGCGCGGCGTCGATAGCTGAACGATGGTGTTGAAGAGGGAAAGGGCCGAAACCCAGCAGGCGCCGGCGATCAGAAGTCCGGCAGAGGTGAGTGCGGCGCTTGAGCTGAGCGCTGCGATCACGGCACTGAGCGCAAAGCCTGAAAACGCAAGGCGGATAATCGTCTCGCTGGAGAACATTACGCGCAGCCTGGGGCTGAGCACCGCGCCGCCAATCGCGCCGATGCCGAATGCGCCGAGCATGAAACCATAGGTCAGTGGTCCGCCAGAAACGAGATCGAGCGCAACGACCGGCAGCAGCGCCTGGATGGAGCTTGCGCCAATGCCGAAGACCAGTCCTCTCAGGAGGATCTTTTCGAGATTGGGCGACATGGAGACGTAACGCATGCCGGCAAAGATGGCGCTACCGAGGGTCTCGCGCGGCAGTGTCGAGGCAGGCGTACTCGGCCGCCACCGAAGCAATGCATAGATGAGAGCAATATAGCTCAGCGCGTTCACCGCAAAAGCCGCAGCGGCACCGGCAGCCGCCACGATGGCACCACCGATCGCCGGACCGACGCTGCGGGTAATGTTGAAGCCCATGCTGTTCAGCGTGACCGCGTCTGGCAAATCGGCACGCGGCACCATGTCACCGACCGAAGCCTGCCAGGATGGATTGTTGAGCGCCGTGCCGCAACCGATGAGAAACGTGAAGAAGAGAAGCAGTCCAGGCGTAATCCAGCCGAGAAGGGCGCATGCCGTCAGCAGGACCGAAACCACGAGCATCATGGATTGCGCAGTGAGCATGATCCGGCGCCGATCATAATTGTCGGCGAGAGCCCCAGAGAACAGTGAGAACAACATGATCGGCAGCGCCGTCGAGGTCTGCACCAGCGCAACCATATCCTCCGACGAGGTGATGACCGTCATCATCCAGGCGGCACCGACGGCCTGGACCAGGCCGCCGAAATTCGAGGCGAGGCTCGCAAACCAGATAGTGCGGTAGGTTTCATGCCGCAAAGGCGCAAATGTCGAAGACGTATAGGCCACGTTTCCCCCGCTTTTATCGTAATGCCGCAACAGCAATATATGCGGAAGATGAGCACTCGCCATAGGTTAGCGCATGCTCAAGGGGCCAAGGAGGCGGATTCCGCGCCGACCTTGCAATTTCTGAAAAACGGGACTATATGGCACTCAAATTCTTGATCGTACGATGAAGAGTGGGCCGCAAGGACCCGCTCTTTTTTATTAGCGCGATCACCCCGAATGCCAGAAATCGCAGGGAGCGCACCGCTTGTCGGATCTGACAAACGCAGACAATCAACATGAGCCGCGGCTGATCACCGAGACCGGGCTTGACCAGCGTCTTGCCGACATTATCGAACCCGTGATCGTCGACATCGGCTTCCGCCTCATTCGTGTACGGATGCTCAATCAGAACGGCATGACGATGCAGGTCATGGCCGAGAAGAACGATGGCACGATGACCGTCGAGGATTGCGAGCAGGTCTCGATGGCGATTTCTCCAGTGCTCGATGTGGAAGATCCGGTCGATAAAGAGTATCATCTCGAAGTGTCTTCGCCGGGCATCGACCGCCCTCTGGTGCGGAAGTCGGATTTCGTTCGCTGGCAGGGCCACCTCGTAAAGTGCGAAACGTCGATCATGATCGGCAATCGCAAACGCTTCCGCGGCAAGATCGTCGAAGCGGACGCCGACGGGTTCACGATCGAACGTGATCAGATTGCCTATGGTGAAGAGCAGAAGGTCGTCATTCCCTTCACGGCTCTCAGCGATGCCAAACTCATTTTGACCGACGATCTGATCCGCGATGCACTGCGCGCCGACAAGCTGGCAAAGGCACAGGCTGCAAATCAGAATGAAGCGTCGGGCGACGAAGAATAACCGATCAACGTAAGCTCCAGGGACGGGAACCCGGGTAGTCAAGGACGGAGAGACAATACAATGGCAGTCAGTGCAAACCGGCTCGAACTTCTGCAGATCGCAGATGCAGTGGCGCGCGAAAAGGTCATCGACCGCGAAATCGTGCTTGCCGCGATGGCCGATGCCATCCAGAAGGCAGCGCGTTCCCGTTACGGTACCGAATCCAACATCCGCGCCGACATCAACCCGAAGACCGGTGAAATCCGTCTGCAGCGCCTGCTCGAAGTCGTCGAGAAGGCCGAGGATTATTCGACGCAGATCCCGCTGGAGCTGGCTCGCGACCGCAACCCCGACGCCGCCATCGGCGACTTCATTGCCGATCCGCTGCCGCCGATGGATTTCGGCCGTATCGCCGCACAGTCGGCCAAGCAGGTCATCGTGCAGAAGGTGCGCGAAGCCGAGCGTGACCGCCAGTTTGACGAATTCAAGGATCGTACCGGCGAAATCGTCAACGGTACGGTCAAGCGCGTCGAATACGGCAACGTCATCGTCGACCTCGGCCGTGGCGAAGGCATCATCCGCCGTGACGAAATGATCCCGCGCGAGAACGTGCGCTATGGCGATCGCGTCCGCGCATACGTATATGATGTCCGTCGCGAACAGCGCGGCCCGCAGATCTTCCTGTCGCGCACGCATCCGCAGTTCATGGTGAAGCTCTTCACCATGGAAGTGCCTGAGATCTACGACGGCATCATTCAGGTGAAGTCGGTTGCCCGCGATCCGGGCTCACGCGCCAAGATCGCCGTGATCTCGAACGATAGTTCGATCGATCCAGTCGGTGCCTGCGTCGGTATGCGCGGTTCGCGCGTTCAGGCCGTCGTCGGCGAGCTTCAGGGCGAGAAGATCGACATCATTCCCTGGTCGCAGGACCCGGCGACCTTCGTCGTCAACGCCCTGCAGCCGGCTGAAGTCGCCAAGGTCGTTCTCGACGAAGATGCAGAGCGCATCGAAGTGGTCGTTCCCGACGAGCAGCTCTCGCTCGCCATCGGCCGCCGCGGCCAGAACGTCCGTCTCGCCTCGCAGCTGACGGGTTGGGACATCGACATCATGACGGAAGCGGAAGAATCCGAGCGCCGTCAGAAGGAATTCAACGAGCGTACCAACCTCTTCATGGATGCGCTGGACGTCGACGAGATGGTCGGTCAGGTCCTGGCTTCGGAAGGCTTCGCCGCCGTCGAGGAACTGGCTTATGTCGATCTCGATGAAATCTCTTCGATCGACGGCTTTGACGAAGACACCGCGCAGGAAATCCAGACCCGCGCTCGCGAGTTCCTTGAGAAGCTCGAGGCGGAGATGGACGAGAAGCGCAAGGCACTCGGTGTTTCCGACGAGTTGCGCCAGATCGCCGGCATGACCGCACAGATGATGGTCGCGCTCGGCGAGGACGGCATCAAGACGATCGAGGACTTCGCAGGCTGCGCGGCCGACGATCTCGTCGGCTGGACCGAACGCAAGAACGGCGAGACGAAGAAGTTCGAGGGCCTGTTCTCGAAGTTCGACATTTCCCGCGTCGAAGCAGAACAGATGGTTGTGCAGGCTCGCCTGCTCGCCGGCTGGATCACCGAGGAAGACCTGGCGAAGGACGCTGAGGCTGTCGAAACCGACGCAGCCGAGCAGGAAGCGTAATGACGGCGAAGCCGGACACATCTCCTGAGGACGACGATCTTGCAGGTTACGACGTGAACGGCCGCATGTGCATCGTGACACGCGAAAGCGGATCGCCGGAAGAGCTGATCCGCTTCGTGGCCGCCCCTGACGGGACGGTGGTGCCGGATCTCAAGCGCGAGCTGCCCGGACGCGGCTGCTGGGTGAAGGTGGACCGGTCGTTGGTCGAGAAGGCGGTGGCGAAGAAGCTCTTCGCCCGCGCACTCAAGGCCGATGTGAAGGCAGCCGAGGATCTCGGCGAGCGCGTGGAGCGGCTGTTTCTGCAGCAGCTCCTGCAGATGATGAACATGGCGCGCAAGGCGGGCCAGCTCGTCACTGGCTCAGCCAAGGTGGATGCCGCAATTCGCAGCGGGGCTGCGCTTGCGGTGTTTCATTCGACGGATGCCGCCGCCGACGGCGTGAGAAAGATAGACCAGGCCCGCAAGGCCTGGCACCTCGGAATGGAAACCGAGGAGGAAATACCTTCCTTCCGTCTCTTCTCGGAGAGCGAAATGGAAGGGGTGATGGGCCAGAATGCTTTTATCCATGCTGCAGTGCTTGCAGGGCAGGCGGGTGAAGGTGTAGTGAAGCGCGCAAAGATGCTCGAACAGTACCGTAACGGCGGTCAGTCCCGGGCACCGGGCGGCGCTGGCCAGCAAAAACAATGATGCGGTCACCGGCGGAAGCCGGCCGCAATATCATTGATCGATTGTATGTGATTGACAGGGTCTGATGGCTTCATCGTTCCCTGTCCGAAGGAACGGGAACGAATGACCGACAGCAACGACGACAAGACACTCAGCGTAGCGGGGAAGAAGACCCTCACCTTGAAACCATCAGGGATGAGCCAGGGTACCGTTCGCCAGGATATGGGTCGCGGTCGCACCAAGGCGGTCGTCGTGGAGACCCGCAAGCGGCGCCCGATGCGCCCTGAAGATGAAAAGCCGATAACGCCTGCTCCGGCAGCTCCGGTGCGTGCGCCCGAACCGGCGCCGGCGCCCGTGCAGGCACGCCCGCAGCAGCCGGCTCCGGCTCAGGCTCCGGCTCCGCGCCTTCAACAGCCCGGCGGCCAGAACAATCAGCGCCCACAGCAGGCCAGCCAGCGTCCGCAGCAATCCTACCAGCCGCAACGCCAGCAGGATCGCCCACGTCCCGTGGTTCTGAACCATCTTTCGCCCGAGGAAATGGATGCCCGCCGCCGCGCGCTTGCCGATGCGCAGGCCCGTGACGCACAGGACGCCGTCCGTCGTGCCGAGGAGGAAAAGCGCCGTGCCGTCGAAGAGGCGGCACGTCAGGCTGCCGAAGCGGAAGAAGCCAAGCTGCGCGCTGCCGAAGAGGCTGCACGCCAGGCCGAGGCTGCGGCAGCAGCCCTGGCCGAACCACCCGCCGCTCCTGTAGCGGAAGCACGTGTTGAAACTCCGCGTCCGCAGCAGCCGGCACCGGCATCCGCGCCGGCCGCTCGCCGTACGGAAACCGCGCCGTCGCCCTCAACCGCCCGGCCGGCACCTGGTGCACCGGCTGGCGTCCGTGGTCGCCGTAGCGAAGGCGAAGAGGAAGATCGCGGCGCTTCGCGCGGCGGTCCGGTCCGCGGCCGCCCGGTTCGTCCGGAGCCCGCAAAGCCCGTGACAACCCGTCCGAAGAGTGAGGAAGACCGCCGCCGCGGCAAGCTGACCGTGACGACTGCAAACGTCGATGAGGACGGCAACGCACGCGGGCGTTCGCTTTCGGCCATGCGCCGCCGGCAAGAAAAATTCCGCCGCAGCCAGATGCAGGAAACGCGCGAGAAGATCACCCGCGAAGTCGTTCTGCCTGAGACCATCACCATTCAGGAACTGTCGCAGCGCATGTCTGAACGTGCCGTTGACGTCATCAAGTACCTGATGAAGGAAGGTCAGATGATGAAGCCGGGCGACGTCATCGACGCCGACCTCGCAGAACTCATTGCCGGTGAATTCGGCCATACGGTCAGACGCGTCTCTGAATCCGACGTCGAACTCGGTATCTTCAACGTGTCAGACGACCAGGGCGAGCTGGTTTCGCGCCCGCCTGTCGTCACCATCATGGGCCACGTCGACCACGGCAAGACCTCGCTGCTCGACGCCATCCGCCATGCCAACGTGGTCTCCGGCGAAGCCGGTGGCATCACGCAGCATATCGGCGCCTATCAGGTAGAGCAGAACGGCCAGAAGATCACCTTCATCGATACTCCCGGCCACGCGGCCTTCACGGCAATGCGTGCCCGCGGCGCGCAGGCTACTGATATCGCGATCCTGGTGGTCGCGGCGGACGATAGCGTGATGCCGCAGACGATTGAATCGATCAACCATGCCAAGGCGGCCGGTGTTCCGATCATCGTGGCGATCAACAAGGTCGACAAGCACGAAGCCGATCCGCAGAAGGTCCGTAACCAGCTTCTGCAGCATGAAGTCTTCGTGGAATCCATGGGCGGTGAAGTGCTCGACGTCGAAGTTTCGGCCAAGACCGGCAAGAACCTCGACAAGCTGCTCGAGGCGATCCTGCTGCAGGCTGAAATTCTCGACCTCAAGGCCAATCCGAACCGAACGGCGGAAGGCACGGTTATCGAAGCCCAGCTCGACCGCGGTCGCGGTGCGGTTGCGACGGTACTTGTCCAGAAGGGCACTCTGCGTCCGGGTCAGATCATCGTTGCCGGCGACGTCTGGGGCCGCGTACGCGCCCTGGTGACGGACAAGGGCGACCATGTGAAGGAAGCCAGCCCGGCGACCCCGGTCGAGGTTCTCGGTCTTTCCGGCACACCGCAGGCAGGCGACAAGTTTGCCGTCGTCGAGAGTGAAAGCCGCGCCCGCGAAATCTCGGAATATCGTCAGCGTCTTGCCCGCGACAAGGCGGCTGCCCGCCTGTCGGGACAGCGCGGTTCGCTGGAACAGATGATGACGCAGCTCCAGGCCACGGGCGTCAAGGAATTCCCGCTGGTGATCAAGGGCGACGTGCAAGGCTCAATCGAAGCCATTGCCGGCGCGCTGGAAAAGCTCGGCACCGACGAGGTTCGTGCCCGCATCGTTCATTCGGGCGCAGGCGGCATCACCGAATCCGACATCTCGCTTGCAGAAGCATCGAACGCTGCCATCATCGGCTTCAACGTTCGTGCGAATGCGCAGGCACGCCAGTTCGCCGAGCGCGAGGGGATCGAGATCCGCTACTACAACATCATCTACGACCTCGTTGATGACGTGAAGGCAGCGATGTCGGGTCTGCTTTCGCCGGAGCGTCGCGAGACCTTCATCGGCAATGCCGAGATCCTGGAAGTGTTCAACATTACCAAGGTCGGCAAGGTCGCAGGTTGCCGCGTCGTCGAAGGCAAGGTCGAGCGTGGCGCGGGCGTGCGCCTCATCCGCGACAACGTCGTCGTGCACGAAGGCAAGCTCAAGACCCTCAAGCGCTTCAAGGACGAAGTCTCCGAAGTGCCGATGGGCCAGGAGTGCGGCATGGCCTTCGAGAACTACGAAGACATGCGTAAGGGCGACGTCATCGAGTGCTTCCGCGTCGAGCACATCACGCGCACGCTCTGATCGGGCGACGATTGAAATCTTGAACGGGCGCCGGATGATCCAGTCCGGCGCCCGATCCATTTGGGATAAAGAACAATGGCAACAAGACCCACAACATCGGCACCCTCGCAGCGCATGTTGCGCGTCGGCGAGCAGGTTCGCGCAGCGATCACCCAGGTGCTGCAGCGCGGCGAAGTGCGCGACGACATTATCGAAGCGACCGTAATCTCGATTTCCGAAGTGCGGATGTCGCCCGACCTGAAGATCGCGACGGCCTATGTCACGCCGCTCGGCGTTTCCAACCACAGTGTCGTCATCGAGGCGCTGAACCGCAATGCGAAATTCATCCGCGGCCGGCTTGGACCGCAGCTGAGACAGATGAAGTACATGCCGGAGGTGCGCTTCCGCGATGATACCAGCTTCGACAATTACAAGAAGATCGACGACCTGCTGCGCTCACCCGAGGTGAGCCGCGATCTCGACAATGACGAAGAATAACAGAAGAGGCTTATGTCCAAACCACGCAAACCCAAGGGCCGCCCGATTTCAGGCTGGCTGATCCTCGACAAGCCGGTGGATTTCGGCTCGACGGAAGCCGTTTCCAAGATCAAGTGGCTCTTCAAGGCGCAGAAATGCGGCCAT
This sequence comes from Rhizobium sp. BK379, assembly GCF_014193955.1. Lineage (NCBI taxonomy): Bacteria > Pseudomonadati > Pseudomonadota > Alphaproteobacteria > Hyphomicrobiales > Rhizobiaceae > Rhizobium > Rhizobium sp. BK379. The sequence goes on along the minus strand of NZ_JACIAD010000002.1, from coordinate 63,264 downwards.
GCCGGCACGCTCGATCCGCTCGCATCCGGGATGCTGCCGATCGCGCTCGGCGACGCGACCAAGACCGTTCCCTATGTGATGGACGGCCGCAAGATCTACGAATTCACGGTCAGTTGGGGCGAAGAGCGGGCGACCGACGACCTCGAGGGTGAGGTGACGCAAAGTTCCGACAAGCGCCCGAGCGAGCAGCAGATCCGCGATATCCTGCCGAAATATATCGGTACGATCAGCCAGGTGCCGCCGCAGTTTTCCGCGATCAAAATCGCCGGCGAACGCGCCTACGATCTGGCGCGTGACGGCGAGGCCGTCGAGATCCCCTCGCGCGAGGTCGAGGTTCACCGCCTTACACTTCTCGCCTGCCCGGATGCCAATACCGCGCATTTCGAGGTGGAATGCGGCAAGGGCACGTATGTGCGTGCACTTGCCCGTGATTTCGGCCGCGAGCTCGGCTGCTACGGCCACATTTCAGGCCTGCGCCGTACCTTCGTAGCACCCTTCGCCGAAGAGACGATGGTGCCGCTCGAAAAGCTCACAGCGCTCGAAGCGATTGAGGACATGGATGAGCGTCTTGCCGCGCTCGATGCACTCTTGATTGACACCTGCGAGGCACTGTCGGCCTTGCCGCATCTTATAATCAGCGATGATCAGGCGCACCGCCTGAAGATGGGCAATCCGATCCTGGTGCGTGGCCGCGATGCGCCGGTTGCCGAGAGCGAGGCCTATGCGACGGCACGCGGCAGGCTGATCGCGATCGGCGAGATCGGACAGGGAGAGTTCCGGCCGAAGCGCGTTTTCGCCTGACGGTTACAACCAGCGGCAATTGTCAGAAGACAGTGATGCGGTATGTTTCCCGACGGGCCATGACGGCCCGTCGAAGGGGAAGAATATGCGCAAAATCGCTTTGGGAATGCTGACGTTCTTTTCGCTGATTCTTTCGGTTACGATCGCTCAATCTGACGATCGCTGGGCCGAACTGCCAGCCTTTCCTCCCATGCCGGAGCCGAAGGCGAGCGGCATGGCTGAAGTCAACGATATCAAGATGTATTACGCCGAATACGGCGAGGGCGACCCGATCCTGTTCATCCATGGAGGGCTCGGAAATGCAGATGTCTGGGGCTATCAGGTAGCCGATTTCGCGAAGGATCATCGCGTCATCGTTGCCGACAGCCGCGGACATGGGCGCTCGACACGCAGCCAGCAGCCCTTCGGCTACGATCTGATGACATCGGACTATGTTGCGCTTCTCGACCATCTGAAGATCGGCAAAGTAACCCTGGTCGGATGGTCGGACGGCGGCATCATCGGCATCGACATGGCGATGAAACATCCGGAGAAGCTTACGCGCGTCGTCGCCCAGGCGGCCAATGTGACGACCGACGGCGTCAAGTCCGACGTCATGAGCAACAAGACCTTCGCCGACTACATCAATGTCGCCGGCGAATATTACCAGAAGCTATCGCCGACGCCGAAGGAATACGATGCCTTCGTCAAACAGATCTCGGAAATGTGGGCGACACAGCCTACCTGGACGGCTGCGGATCTCGGAAAGATCACCGTGCCGGTCACGCTCGCCATCGGCGACCATGACGAGGCTGTGAAGCTCGACCATACAGAAATGATGGCCAAGGAAATTCCGGGCGCAAAACTCGTCATCCTGAAGGACGCCAGCCATTTCGCCATGCTGCAGGATCCCGAGGGATACGATGCGATGATCCGGGACGCCATGGCGGGGCGCTGAAAAACCGCTGCGGGGATCCCTCTTTCCATTGCCGCTTATTTGGTTTATAGGCAGCGCCAGCATTGGGGTATCCCCGATTGCATTCGCGGCCAAGGCTGGACGACATCCCGGCTTTTGGCGACTTTAACTCCTCTCATAGAAAGGATTGTCCGATGTCGATCACTGCTGAGCGCAAGGCTGCGCTGATCAAGGAATACGCGACCGTCGAAGGCGATACCGGTTCCCCGGAAGTCCAGGTTGCGATCCTCACCGAGCGCATCAACAACCTGACCGAACACTTCAAGGACCACAAGAAGGATAACCATTCCCGCCGTGGTCTGCTGACGCTCGTTTCCAGCCGCCGCTCGCTTCTTGACTACCTCAAGAAGAAGGACGAAGGCCGTTACACCAAGCTGATCACCGGCCTGGGTATCCGCCGCTAATGATTTTTCGGCGGGCGAAGCACTTCGCCCGCCGAATGTTTTTTCGGGAGTACCTCTCCCGGTGACATTTTCCAGGTGCGCGTTATCTGCGTGACTGGAAAGACGGCAGGCCCGGATGGGCCGGTTCTGCCAGACCAACCGTTGACCTGTCATGGGGCAGGATTGCCGGATGCTTTCGGCCAGAGTTTCGCAAGAGCTTTGGCCCGATTTCCCAAGGGAAATCGTCCGCTCGAAGCTTCCCGTTGTCTTGCCCGTGATACGTCACACTGATTGCGGTCGACCCTGCGCTGCTCCTGACGGAGAAGGCGCGCTGGCTGCATTGAAGGACAAGACATGTTCGATACACATAAAGTAGAAATCGAGTGGGCAGGCCGCCCGCTCAAGCTCGAGACCGGCAAGATCGCCCGTCAGGCTGACGGCGCCGTTCTCGCCACCTATGGCGAAACCGTCGTCCTCGCCACCGTCGTTTCCGCCAAGGCTCCGAAGCCCGGCCAGGACTTCTTCCCGCTGACGGTCAACTATCAGGAAAAGACCTACGCAGCCGGCAAGATCCCCGGCGGTTATTTCAAGCGCGAAGGTCGCCCGAGCGAAAACGAAACCCTCGTTTCCCGCCTGATCGACCGCCCGATCCGCCCGCTCTTCCCGGAAGGCTACAAGAACGACACGCAGGTCGTCGTTACCGTCATCCAGCACGACCTCGAAAACAATCCCGATATCCTGTCCATGGTCGCGACCTCGGCTGCCCTGACACTGTCGGGTGTTCCCTTCATGGGTCCGGTCGGCGCCGCACGCGTCGGCTACATCAATGGCGAATACGTTCTCAACCCGCATCTCGACGAGATGGATGAATCGAGCCTCGACCTCGTCGTTGCCGGCACCTACGATGCCGTCCTGATGGTCGAATCCGAAGCCAAGGAGCTTCCGGAAGACGTCATGCTCGGCGCCGTCATGTTCGGCCACAAGGGTTTCCAGCCGGTTCTCGACGCGATCATCAAGCTCGCCGAAGTTGCCGCCAAGGAACCGCGTGACTTCCAGCCGGAAGACTATTCCGCTCTCGAAACCGAAATGCTCGGCCTTGCCGAAGGTGAACTTCGCGAAGCCTACAAGATCACCCAGAAGGCCGACCGTTACGCCGCCGTCGACGCCGTCAAGGCGAAGGTGAAGGCACACTTCCTCCCGGAAGAGGGCGAAGCCCGCTACACGGCCGAAGAAGTCGGCGCGATCTTCAAGCATCTTCAGGCCAAGATCGTCCGCTGGAACATTCTCGACACCAAGAGCCGCATCGACGGTCGCGACCTCGAAACCGTTCGTCCGATCGTATCGGAAGTCGGCCTCCTGCCGCGCACGCATGGTTCGGCGCTCTTCACCCGCGGTGAAACTCAGGCGATCGTGGTTGCCACCCTCGGCACCGGCGAAGACGAACAGTATGTCGATTCCCTGACGGGCATGTACAAGGAGCGCTTCCTGCTCCATTACAACTTCCCTCCCTACTCGGTTGGCGAAACCGGCCGTATGGGCTCCCCGGGCCGTCGTGAAATCGGTCATGGCAAGCTCGCATGGCGCGCAATTCGTCCGATGCTGCCTTCCGCCGAACAGTTCCCCTACACGCTGCGCGTCGTCTCTGAGATCACCGAGTCCAACGGCTCGTCCTCGATGGCCACTGTCTGCGGCACCTCGCTCGCTCTGATGGATGCTGGTGTACCGCTTGCCAAGCCGGTTGCCGGTATCGCCATGGGCCTGATCCTTGAAGGCGATCGCTTCGCCGTCCTCTCCGACATTCTCGGTGACGAAGATCATCTCGGCGACATGGACTTCAAGGTGGCAGGTACTGCCGACGGCATTACCTCGCTGCAGATGGACATCAAGATCGCCGGTATTACCGAAGAGATCATGAAGGTCGCTCTCGGCCAGGCCCAGGGTGGTCGCGCCCACATTCTCGGCGAAATGGCGAAGGCCATCACCGAAAGCCGTGGCCAGCTCGGCGAATTCGCTCCGCGCATCGAAGTCATGAACATTCCGGTCGACAAGATCCGCGAAGTCATCGGCTCCGGCGGCAAGGTCATCCGCGAAATCGTCGAAAAGACCGGCGCCAAGATCAACATCGAGGACGACGGCACCGTCAAGATCGCCTCCTCCTCGGGCAAGGAAATCGAAGCGGCCCGCAAGTGGATCCACTCGATCGTCGCCGAGCCGGAAATTGGCCAGATCTACGAAGGCACTGTTGTCAAGACCGCCGACTTTGGCGCCTTCGTCAACTTCTTCGGCGCCCGTGACGGCCTCGTCCATATCTCGCAGCTTGCTTCCGAGCGTGTCGCGAAGACCCAGGACGTCGTCAAGGAAGGCGACAAGGTCTGGGTCAAGCTGCTCGGGTTCGACGAGCGCGGCAAAGTTCGCCTCTCCATGAAGGTTGTCGACCAGGCCACCGGCCAGGAAATCCCGGCGGCCGAAAAGGGCGACAAGAAGAAGGACGAAGCAGCCGAATAAGCTGCGTCTTCCACGCTGATATCCGGGCGCGGAATTGTTTCCGCGCCCTTTTTGTATTCGACCTTCGCACAGTTACGAACGGCTGTGCATTTTCCCTGGAATTGCTCCAGATGACGGGACCAGACCATGAGCCGCGAGACGCTGAAGACCCTCTTCCATCCCTTTGCCAGTGAAACCGTCACGCCACCAGGCGAAGGCCAGCGTGTGCTCTTCCTCGGCGCCGAGGCGGGCTTTGCACTTCCTGAGGGCTTTGCCGCCGCTCTGGATGCCGTACAGGGCTTCAAGCCGCTCTACAGGCAGCTCCTGGCCCAGCGCATCGAGGCGAAGCCAGAGATCGAAGGCGAAGACTATGATGCCGGCCTGGTGCTCTGCACCAAGCACAAGGGTGAGAACGAGGCCAATATCGCCGCTGCCCTTTCGCGTGTGAAGGCCGGCGGCCTAATCGTCATTGCCGGCGGCAAGGAAGACGGCATCCAGCCGCTGCGCAAGCGGATGGAAGGCTTCGGCCTCGATATCGAACATATGCCGAAATATCATGGGGTCGCCTTCTGGTTCGGCCGGCCGGCCGATGTCAGCGAGATCGTTTCGAAGTTCGGCAAGTCGGCGGTGCGGGTCGAAGGCCGCTTCATCGCCTCGCCCGGCATGTTCTCGCATGACAGGCTCGACGCCGGTTCACAGCTCCTCGCCTCGCGCCTTCCGACTGATTTCACCGGTGACGTGGCCGATTTCGGCGCCGGCTGGGGCTACCTCTCGGTTGAACTGACAGAGAAATCCCCCAACCTTGCCCGCCTTGACCTCTACGAGGCCAACTACGAGGCTCTGGAGGCTGCGAAGGCCAATCTGGCGGAGAACTGCCCGGACGCGCCTGTGCGCTTCTTCTGGCACGATCTTGCGGGCGAGCAGGTGCGCGACAAATACGATCTCGTCATCATGAACCCGCCCTTCCATGAGGGCCATGCTGCCGAACCTTCGCTCGGCCAGGCGATGATCAAGACCGCAGCCTCTTCGCTACGCGGCGGCGGTCGGCTGATGCTGGTCGCCAATCGCGGCCTGCCCTATGAGCCGGTTCTGGCGGAGCACTTCAAGGATAGCGGCGAAACCTGCCGCAACGCTCGCTTCAAGGTGCTGTGGGCCCGGAAATAGGCGAACAATAAAATCAACGGGCAATAAAAAAGGCGGCCATTGGCCGCCTTTTCTTTTGAAGTGTTCGTCGCTTATTCGACGTCTGCGTTGCGCAACGTTTCCAGCGCCGGCATCGACGTAATGTTAAAGCCGGCATCGACGAAGTGGATTTCGCCGGTCACGCCGGTCGAAAGGTCCGACAGCAGGTAGAGCGCGGAGCTGCCGACCTGATCGATGGTCACCGTTTTGCGCAGCGGCGCATTTCGCTGGTTCCACGAGAGGATCGCGCGGGCATCCGAAATACCCGCGCCGGCAAGCGTGCGGATCGGGCCGGCCGAGATCGCGTTGACGCGAATGCCGCGCGGGCCGTAGTCGGCGGCCAGATAGCGCACGGAAGCTTCCAGAGCAGCCTTGGCAACACCCATGACATTGTAGTTCGGGATGACGCGCGTGGAGCCGTTATAGGTCAGCGTCAGCATGGTGCCGCCGTCTTCCATCAGTGATGCACAGCGCTTGGCAATTTCCGTGAAGGAGAAACAGGAGATGACCATCGTGCGGCTGAAATTTTCGCGCGTGGTATCCGCGTAGAGGCCCTTCAACTCATTCTTGTCGGAAAAGCCGATGGCGTGAACGACGAAATCGAGTTTACCCCAGCGCTCCTTGATCGCGTCGATGACCGTATCGACCGAAGCGATATCCTCGACATCGCAGGGGAGCAGGAAGTCGGAGCCGACTTCTGCCGCCAGCGGCTTGACGCGCTTGCCGAGTGCATCGCCCTGGAAGGTGAAAGCCAGCTCTGCGCCCTGTGCAGCGAGCGCCTTCGAAATCCCCCAGGCGATCGAATGGTTGTTTGCGACGCCCATGATGAGGCCGCGCTTACCCTGCATGATTCCCGTCATGTTATTGTCCGTTATAGCGCTGGAATACGAGCGTGGCGTTGGTACCGCCGAAGCCGAAGGAATTGGAGAGAGCAATGTCGATCTTGGCATTGTCGATACGCTTGCGGACGATCGGCACGCCTTCGAATTCGGGATCGAGTTCCTTGATATGCGCGCTTTCGCCAATGAAGCCTTCCTGCATCATCAGCAGGGAATAGATCGATTCCTGCACGCCGGCGGCGCCGAGCGAATGGCCCGTCAAAGACTTGGTGGACTGGATATGCGGCATCTTTTCGCCGAAGACTTCGCGAATGGCGCCGATTTCCTTGCTGTCGCCAACCGGTGTCGACGTGCCATGCGTGTTGATGTAGTCGACATCGCCCTTCACGGTCGCCAGCGCCTGACGCATGCAGCGAATAGCACCCTCGCCCGAGGGGGCGACCATGTCATAGCCATCGGAGGTTGCCCCGTAGCCGATGATTTCGGCATAGATCTTGGCGCCGCGCGCCTTGGCATGTTCCAGTTCCTCGAGGACCAACACACCAGCACCGCCGGCGATGACGAAGCCGTCACGGCTGACGTCGTAGGCGCGGGAAGCGGTATCGGGCGTATCGTTATACTTGGAGGACATGGCGCCCATGGCATCGAAGAGGTTCGACATGGTCCAGTCGAGGTCTTCGTGGCCGCCGGCAAACATCATGTCCTGCTTGCCCCACTGGATCATTTCCACGGCATTTCCGATGCAGTGCGCGGATGTGGAGCAGGCAGACGAAATCGAATAGTTGACACCGTGAATCTTGAACCAGGTGGCGAGCGTTGCCGATGCAGTAGACGACATGGCCTTGGGCACGGCGAAGGGGCCGATGCGCTTCGGGCTGTTGTTCTTGACGGTGATCTCGGCGGCTTCGATGAGCGTGCGCGTGGACGGGCCGCCCGAGCCCATGATGATGCCGACGCGTTCGTTTTCGCTGTAATCCTTGTCTTCGAGGCCGGAATCGGCGATCGCCTGCTTCATGGCGACGTGGTTCCAAGCGCCCCCCTGCGAAAGGAAGCGCATCGCGCGGCGATCCACCAGTTCGGCGAGCTTGTCTGCGCCGAGCTTGGGGCTGCCCCAGACCTGGCACTTGAAGCCGTGTTCGGCGAAATCGCTGGAGAAGGAAATACCGGACTTTGCCTGGCGCAGGGATTCGGTGACTTCGGCCGCGTCGTTTCCGATCGAAGACACGACACCTAGACCCGTGACAACTACCCGTCTCATCTGATCAAACCCTTGTTGTTTTCGTGAGCCGCTCGAAATGCGGTTTTCAGGCCGTCTTATCTTTCGAGAGACCGACGCGAAGATCGGTCGCCTGATAAATGGTTTCGCCGTCCGCCTTCAGCCAGCCGTCAGCGGTGCCGAGCACCAGACGGCCACGCATGACGCGCTTGAAGTCGATGCCGTATTCAATCAACTTCGTGTGCGGGCGAACCATGCCCTTGAACTTCACTTCGCCGGTCGAGAGCGCCATGCCGCGGCCCTGTTCACCGAGCCAACCCAGATAGAAACCGGTCAACTGCCACATGCCGTCAAGGCCGAGGCAGCCCGGCATGATGGGGTTGCCTTCGAAATGGCAGGGGAAATACCAGTCGTCGGGACGAACATCGTATTCGGCCCGTAGATAGCCCTTGTCGAAGGCGCCGCCGGTCTCGGAAATGTCCGTGATGCGATGAACCATGAGCATGGGTGGCAACGGCAGCTGCGCATTGCCAGGCCCGAACAGTTCACCATGTGCGCAGGCGATAAGTTCTTCGTAGGAGTAGCTGGACTGTCTGGTCGTCATAAATCTCTGTTTCCCCCCGCGTTCTTGGCGATGGATGTGTGTCTTTAGTCCAAGTTCCTCAGAAAATGAAGCGCAAGCATGGCAGCTTCATTTTTTGGTCCTGGACCGGGCATAAGCCACTATTTGGTGGTCGCATACAGGAAGGCCAAGGCCGCGACCAGAGCTATTTGCGTCAAAAGCCCGTTTTTGCGGCCTTTCGAAGGCTCTTGTCCCCATTGAACTATTGAAAGGCTTTTGCGCAAAAGTTATATCGCTTGAACAAACATGATTTTCGCCAGAATAACCGGAGTTGGTGTTAATGACGGGTCAGACCCCGATCGCCATTGAGGTCAGGCTGCGCAGCGCAGGCCTGCGTCCCACCCGCCAGCGCGTTGCACTTGGCGATCTCCTGTTTGCCAAGGGTGACCGGCATTTGACCGTCGAGGAACTGCACGAGGAGGCGGTTGCCGCAGGTGTGCCGGTGTCGCTTGCGACCGTCTACAATACGCTGCACCAGTTCACCGAAGCCGGCATGATCCGCGTTCTCGCCGTCGAGAGCGCCAAGACCTATTTCGACACCAATGTCTCCGACCACCATCACTTTTTTGTCGAAGGCGAAAACGAGGTGCTCGATATTCCGATCAGCAATCTGACCATCGACAATCTGCCGCAGCCACCCGAAGGCATGGAAATTTCCCATGTCGACGTGGTGATCCGCCTGCGCCAGAAGCAAGGCTGATCTTACATCACATCGTCAGGATGCCGGCCCGGCATGTGTTTGTAGGTCGGGAATGTCCAGCCGAACCACAAAGCTCCAGCGCGCACTGCGAAGGCCGCTGCGACACCGCAGGCCGATGCGACATAGAGTTCGGCGCCAAGCGCATTGACGCCGGTAAAGACGCCCGATCCGACCAGCGCCGCCGTCACGTAGATTTCGGGCCGCAACAGCACCGAAGGCTCGTTTGCCAGAAGATCGCGCAGAATGCCGCCGAAGGTCGCCGTCAGGGCGCCGGTGACGATGGCAATCGTCGGCGAACCGGTAGCGGCAAGTCCCTTGGCGGCGCCAAGCACGCAATAGGCGGCAAGACCGACCGCATCAAGCCAGATCAGCAGGCGATAGCGCGATTCCAGCAGATGGGCGGTAAAGAAGACGACGACTCCCACAATACAGCAGATGACGATGTAGAATGGATTCAACACCCAGAAGACCGGTACGCGGCCGAGAATGATATCGCGCACAGTGCCGCCGCCTGTTCCCGTCACGATCGCAAAGAACAGGAAGCCGATCAGGTCCAGCTGTTTTCGCGAGGCGGCGAGCGCGCCCGTCGCGGCAAACAGGGCGATGCCGGCATAATCGAGATAGACGAGCAATGACATCGAGGCCTCCAGACCGGCAGAACGGCAGAACGGGGCACACTGAATCACTGCGGCAAGGGCGGCGCAAGGCGGCGCATGGAGAATGGAAGGCCAGAGAAGCCTTTATCCATAAGAGGAAAGCCGTGAAGACGCTGCTGCCCGTACTCCTGAACGTCATTTTGCTGCTGGTGATGCCAGTCGCAGCCGTCGCACAGCAATCGCTGATCTCCGACCCGGAGATCTACGAAAAGAAGCATTTCCAGGAGCAATGCACGGAAGCATCCTTCGGTGACGGCTTCCTTATTCGTCAGGATATCAACAATGACGGGCTGATAGACGCCGTCGTCAACGAGGGTCAACTTACCTGCGACGGCCAGAAGGGCCCGCAATGCAACGAAGACGGCTGCACCTATAATTTTTATCTTCAGGTGGCTGAAGGCGGCTACTTCATGATCGCCACCGCGCAGATCTACGGCTACGACTTCGTCCAGCGTTTCGGCAACATGGTGCTCGCCATGAAGATGAACCCGCGCTTCTGCGACCGCACCGGCGGCGATCCTTGCATCGTCACCACCCGCGTGCGGGGTACGAAATTCGTCACCATCTCCAAGAAATAGGTTTCCGCGCGGAAAAAGCGCCGGGGTTGGCCGACGAAGTGGCGACCTAGGAAGCCGTACCTTTAGCGAAGCGCGGCGGCCCGCTCATATTCGCAACGCTCAGGCTCGCCTGCTGTGCACCTGATGCGTTTGGGAAGCGATCTTCTGATTGAACCGACGCTGTAGCGGGCGGGGAATAAACAGACCTACAATCGCCAGCGCCATCGCGAAAATGGAGACCAGCCACAGCGCCGGCGCGCCCATAAGACGCGTCATAAGGGCTCCGCTGATGGCTCCGAGCACCATGCCGCCCAACGGCACGATCTGGATAACCCAGTCGAGGCGCCGGTCGCCGATAATCCAGCGGCCAATGCCGCGACCGAAGCGCGACAGCGCACCGGTCACATAGGTCAGGCCGATCGGCAGCCCTTCTATATGCTCGACCGCCGCATTCACCATGCCCATTGCGAGAACGATCGTATAGAACCGCGCCATCAGCAGATCCTGCAGCGTCATCATCGAGGCCAGCGCCAGCATGAGGCTGACACAGCAGAGCACGACGAAAATGCGCCGTTCGGCCCGGTGCGCGACGACGATGCCGGCGGCATTGCCGAGCACGAAGACGATGATGGCCGACATAAGCACCGCAGCATGCCTGACATCGCCGCTGCTCAGCGCCAGTGCTGCGCGCGTCGTATTGCCCGTCATGAAGGATACGAAGTCGCCGGTCAGAAGCAGGCCGGTCGCATCCGTCATGCCAGCCAGAAAGGAAATCGAGCCGACCAGCGCCAGACCGGTCGCGGTCCTGCGGGTTCTGATGATGCGGCGACGTCTTGCTCGTGTCATGGTCCGGGTCCGGGAGGCGCCGAATCGGCCGGCGTCAACGATGGATATGAAAACCCGTTTCCAGCTGTTGGCAAACCGGCAACTGAACAATCCTGACAGATGTCAGTTATGCTGACCTAAAATGCCTGTTGAAGTGCATCCGGGAAGATTTGGTGGAGCTAAGCGGGATCGAACCGCTGACCTCTTGCATGCCATGCAAGCGCTCTCCCAGCTGAGCTATAGCCCCATCAAGATGGTCCGGTCTGGCCGGTCCTGGGATACTCCGGAGGGCGTTTCCTCTGGAGTGGCGGCTTCTTACTTGCGGTTTTCGCAGATGGCAAGCCTAAAAAATCCGGCCCGGAATATTTTTGTCATCCGGGCCGGTATTCGTTCGATCAGACTTCGTCTTCGTCGCCGGTGACGCCGATGATGTCGCTCATGTCGTCATCTTCGTCATCTTCGTCGGCTTCGAGGAAGGTATCGTCGTCATCGCCTTCGATTTCGACATCGTCATCGCCCATATCGGGGATGTCGTCGCCGCCGGAATTGTCATCGGCGTCCTCGAGCGAAACCAGTTCGACTTCGGTGTTTTCGGTATCGACCTCGGCAACCTCGTCCTCATCCTGAACTTCGGCGACTGCCGAGGTTTCTTCGAAGAAGGACAGAGGGTAAGATTTACCGGTATAAGGAGAAACGATCGGGTCCCGGTTCAGATCGTAGAACTTCTTGCCGGTTTCCGGATCGGTGCGCTTGGTTCCAAGTTCCGCTTTCGCCACTATAAGCCTCGTGAGAATGGCCGAATGCAAGATTCGGCAAATGCCGTCAAACCGGCGTTCTATTCGGAATTTATAAGCCGGTCCCCTTAATCGGTACGGCTTCCCGTGTCAAAGCTAAACTTCACGGGGGGCCTCAGGCTTTCGCCCAGCCTGCCGGATGACCGCTCGGCAAGTTTGTGCTAACCAACCGCGATTGCCGCAAGGCCGACCGGAAAGACATACCGGCACCAAGCCGTGAGTGGCGCGAATATATCGCCGTTGCAAGGGATTAACCCATGTCGCAGGGTTCCGCATCGAAGCCGGCCATCGCCCGCAAATCCTCCGGGCTTTCCGGAACCATCCGTATTCCCGGCGACAGATCGATCTTGCATCGCGCACTGATACTCGGCGGACTGGCATCGGGCGAAACGCGTATTGCCGGGCTCCTCGAAGGCGAAGATGTGCTCAATATTGCGAAGGTGATGCAGGCCATGGGTGCCGTGATCCGCAAGGAGGGCGACACGTGGATCATCAACGGGACAGGCAACGGCGCATTGCTTGCGCCGGAGATTCCGCTCGATTTTGGCAGTTCCGGCACTGCCGTACGCCTGATCATGGGCCTTGCCGGCGCGTATGATTTCGACACCGTCTTTACCGGCGACGCCTCGCTTTCCCGGCAGCCGATGGGCCGCGTGCTTGATCCGTTACGCCGCATGGGTGTTCAGGTGAAGTCAGTGGAGGGCGATCGCCTGCCGGTTATGCTGCGTGGGCCGGAAACGCCATCCCCGATCCACCACACCCTGCCCCTCGCCTCCGCGCAGGCGAAGTCGGCGATACTGCTGGCCGGCCTCAACGTTCCGGGTGTGACGACGGTTATCGAACCGGCGATCACGCGTGACCATACGGAAAAGATGTTGGCCGGCTTCGGTGCAGAACTGTCCGCTGAGACCGACAAGGAGGGCACTCGGACGGTTCGACTGCAGGGACGCGGCAGGCTGATCGGCCAGAAGATCGATGTACCGGGCGATCCCTCCTCCGCCGCTTTCCCGCTGGTGGCGGCTTTGCTGGTGCCAGGCTCCGACATCGTCATTTCCAATGTACTGATGAACCCGACGCGGGCAGCACTGATCCTGACACTGCGGGAGATGCGTGCGGATATCGAGATCCTCAATCCGCGGGTTTCGGGCGGCGAGGATGTGGCGGATTTGCGGGTGCGTCATTCCGAACTGACCGGAACCACCGTTCCAGCAGAGCGGACGCCATCGATGATGGACGACTATCCTGTTCTTGCTGTCGCCGCCGGCTTCGCCAAGGGCCGGACGGTCATGAATGGGCTGCAGGAACTGCGGATCAACGAGCCGGAGCGGCTCTCAATCATTGCGGAAGGGCTTAAGCTCAACGGCGTCGATTGCGAGGAAGGCCTGGACTGGCTTGCGGTCACCGGCCGGACGGACGGAAAGGGGCTCGGCAATGCAGGCCTTGTGCCGGTCTCTACGCATCTCGACCATCGCGTCGCCATGAGTTTCCTTGTCATGGGATTGGCTTCGGAGCATCCTGTCGGTATCGATGACAGCAGCATGATTGCGGTCCGCTTTCCGCAGTTCATGGATCTGATGAAAAGCCTTGGGGCAGAGATCGAACGGGCCTGACATGTACCAGCCACCGCATTTTCGCGAGGATGATCTCAATGTGCAGCATGCGCTTATCCGCGCACATCCGCTTGGCCTGCTGATCACGGCGGGCGCCTCCGGTCTGATTGCCAATTCGGTGCCATTCCATCTTGATGCCGAGGCTTCCGGCAAAGGAACCTTGCGGCTGCATCTGGCGCGCGCGAACGGTCAGTGGCGCGATATCGCCGCCGGTACACCCATACTTGCCGTCTTCCAGGGGGTCGATTCCTATATCACGCCGTCCTGGTACCAGACCAAGGCCGAGACCGGCAACGTGGTTCCGACCTGGAACTATGCGGTCGTGCAGGCGCGCGGGCCTGCACGGGTGATCGAAGATGCCGCCTGGCTCCTCGCGCAGATCAACGCGCTCACCGGTCAGCAGGAGGGCCTGCGTGAAAAGCCGTGGGCCGTCAGCGATGCACCTGACGATTTCATCCGTGCGCAACTGAAAGGCATTGTCGGCATCGAAATCGAAATCGCCGAGATCGACGGTAAATGGAAAGTCAGCCAGAATCGGCCGGTTGCCGACCGCGAAGGTGTTGCCAAGGGCCTCAACGAAATGGCAGAGCAGGCCGAAATGCAGGAACTGGTGCGCCGCTATGGCGGCCTTGGCACGGAATGACGTCATGACGGACAGTTTCATCATCGCCATCGACGGTCCGGCCGCGGCGGGCAAGGGCACGCTTTCGCGAGGGATCGCCGAGCAATACGGCTTCCATCACCTCGATACAGGTCTGACCTACAGGGCGACGGCCAAGGCGCTCATCGATGCCGGACTGCCACTTGATGACGAGACTGTCGCCGAAAAGATGGCACGTGAGGTTGAACTCGCCGGACTGGATCGCAATATATTGTCGAGACACGAGATCGGTGAGGCCGCATCGAAAATTGCTGTCATGCCGGCAGTTCGCCGGGCGCTGGTCGAGGCGCAGCGGCGGTTTTCTAAGAAGGTGCCAGGAACGGTTCTCGACGGGCGCGATATCGGCACCGTCGTCTGCCCTGCGGCACCTGTGAAACTCTATGTGACGGCATCGCCGGAAGTGCGCGCAAGACGCCGCTACGACGAGATCATCGGCAAGGGGGGTACAGCAGATTTCGACGCAATCTTCGAGGACGTCAAACGACGCGACGATCGCGACATGAACAGGGCGGACAGCCCGATGAAGCCGGCCGTCGATGCGCACTTGCTTGACACGTCGGAAATGAGTATAGAGGCCGCGTTTCAAGCTGCTCAGTCGATTATCGACGCCGCCTTGAGCCGAAATGCCTAAATCAAGCGGTTTCCGTGTTCGTGCGCGGGACGCTCATGCGAAAGCAAGCCTGAAATTCCGTCCAAGCGCCGGATTGCCTTCTTGAAAGAGGGCGGACTGGGTTCAGGCCCATTCAACTCGAACCAACCGGCGCATACGTGAGCCTTGACGCTATCGAAGGCCACGCAGGAGATTTTATGTCAGTAGCAACTCCCTCTCGCGAGGATTTCGCGGCCCTTCTCGAAGAGTCCTTTGCCAAGAATGATCTGGCTGAAGGCTATGTTACCAAGGGTATCGTCACGGGCATCGAAAAGGATGTCGCCGTTGTTGACGTCGGCCTGAAGGTCGAAGGCCGCATCGCGCTCAAGGAATTCGGCGCACGTGCCAAGGACGGCCAGCTCAAGGTTGGCGATGAAGTCGAAGTCTACGTCGAGCGTATCGAAAACGCGCTCGGTGAAGCCGTTCTGTCGCGCGAGAAGGCTCGCCGCGAAGAAAGCTGGGTCAAGCTCGAAGCCAAGTTCGAAGCTGGCGAGCGTGTCGAAGGCGTTATCTTCAACCAGGTCAAGGGCGGCTTCACGGTCGATCTCGACGGTGCGATCGCCTTCCTGCCGCGCTCTCAGGTCGATATCCGCCCGATCCGCGACGTTACCCCGCTGATGCACAACCCGCAGCCCTTCGAAATCCTCAAGATGGACAAGCGTCGCGGCAACATCGTGGTTTCGCGCCGTACGGTTCTGGAAGAATCCCGTGCCGAGCAGCGTTCTGAGATCGTTCAGAACCTCGAAGAAGGCCAGGTTGTTGACGGCGTCGTCAAGAACATCACCGATTACGGTGCGTTCGTTGACCTCGGCGGCATCGACGGCCTGCTGCACGTCACCGACATGGCATGGCGCCGTGTGAACCATCCGTCGGAAATCCTGAACATCGGCCAGCAGGTCAAGGTTCAGATCATCCGCATCAACCAGGAAACCCACCGCATCTCGCTCGGCATGAAGCAGCTCGAGTCCGATCCGTGGGATGGCATCCAGGCCAAGTATCCGGAAGGCAAGAAGATTTCCGGTACCGTTACGAACATCACCGACTACGGTGCGTTCGTCGAGCTGGAGCCGGGCATCGAAGGCCTGATCCACATCTCGGAAATGTCCTGGACCAAGAAGAACGTTCACCCCGGCAAGATCCTGTCCACGAGCCAGGAAGTCGAAGTCGTCGTTCTCGAAGTCGATCCGTCCAAGCGCCGTATTTCGCTCGGCCTCAAGCAGACGCTGGAAAACCCGTGGGCAGCATTCGCCCGCAGCCATCCGGCCGGCACTGAAGTCGAAGGCGAAGTCAAGAACAAGACCGAATTCGGCCTGTTCATCGGCCTCGACGGCGACGTCGACGGCATGGTTCACCTCTCCGACCTCGACTGGAACCGTCCGGGCGAACAGGTCATCGAGGAGTTCAACAAGGGCGACGTCGTCAAGGCTGTCGTTCTCGACGTCGACGTCGAAAAGGAACGCATCTCGCTCGGCATCAAGCAGCTCGGCAAGGATGCAGTTGGCGAAGCCGCTGCTTCCGGCGACCTGCGCAAGAACGCTGTCGTTTCGTGCGAAGTCATCGCTGTCAACGACGGTGGTATCGAAGTGAAGCTCGTCAACCACGAAGACATCACTTCCTTCATCCGTCGCGCCGACCTCGCTCGCGATCGCGACGAACAGCGTCCGGAACGCTTCTCGGTCGGCCAGACCGTTGATGCCCGCGTTACCAACTTCTCCAAGAAGGACCGCAAGATCATGCTGTCCATCAAGGCTCTGGAAATCGCGGAAGAGAAGGAAGCCGTTGCTCAGTTCGGTTCGTCCGACTCCGGCGCTTCCCTCGGCGACATTCTCGGCGCGGCTCTGAAGAACCGCGGCGGCGAATAATCCTTCGCTGATCCATTGAAATGAAGAACCCGCCGGAGCAATCCGGCGGGTTCTTTCGTTTTGGGAGGTTTCTAAAATTCCTTGCTCCTACACAAAATCGTCAGGCGCTTTGCTGGAATTGCTCCGGATTACTCCCAGCCGACCATGCGCTGGTAAAGGGCATAGACCGGGTCAGCGACGGTTGCCGGTGCAGTCGACGGATCGGGATCGAACATCTTAGGTTGGCGCCGCTCCTCACGCGGGGCTTCCCCCTCCCCGGCCTGCTGCTCTTCACCGCCCTGACCGGATTGCGCCTGCTGCTGTTGCTGCTGATCCTGAGAGCCGCCATTTTCATGTTGCCGATGAGGCGGCTCATCGGCCTTGGTTGCCTTATATTCGTCGCGAGCGAACTGGTAGGGCGTCTGGGCGTAAGGCAGACCGTCCGGCATACGTGCCGCGAGCGGTACGTATGAGGGTGTCTCGACTACCGGGAGAGGAATCGGCTGCGGCTGAGCGGCAACCTCCCTGGCAGGACGCGTCGGCTGCGCGGCTGCAGGGATCTCCGCCTGGGACGAGCGAGGAACTTGGTTGGGCTGGGCCGATACAGGCTCGACCACGTCTTCCGGGGTTGGGCGAACCAAACTCTCTTTCGCCTCACTGATGACGGCCTCGTCCAGCATGGCATCGATTTCGACGGCGGCTTCGACCGTTGTATCCGCCAACAGGGCAGTTGCCTCCTGCTCGCGGATGATTGTTGCGATCATCTGTGAAACCCGCTCGGTCATGGAATTGGCGATGCCGGTCCAGTTGCGCGGGATAACCGGGTCAGCCCTGGCGGAGATTGTCTGCTGCTCGGCAGCGGGTCCAGCCTGTTCCGGTTCGACCACTTCCCCATCCGCAGATGCGGCCGGGGCTTCGTCCGTCTCTGCCTGCGCGGCTGCCTGCGGTGAAGCTTCATGCGCTGCTGTCGCGGACTGACTGCCGGTCTGCCGGTCCTCGACAGTCAGATCCGTTGTCACGACAGCGGCTGCCTCGGCCGGAGCGATTTCTTCGGCAGGAGGCATTGTTGCAGTTTCAGCCGGCTTTGCTGCGGACGGACGTGCAGCGGGAAGGTTTTCTTCCTGAAGCCTGATTTCCGGCCGCTGCTCGATCCGCGGCGGTGCGGCATCGTTCTGGCGATAGGAGCGGACCACGGCACGGGCTGCGAGATCCCTGTCCTTGTAGTTGATCATCTCGACATAGGTGATGACACGCGTCGCCTCCGGCCCGGTAGGGTCCCTGAGGGCAGCGGCGATCATTTTCAGCGGCAGGCTATGTCCGTCATCGGAAAGCTGGCGCTCGACCGCGTCGATCTGGGCATCGGGCATGCGACGGATGGCATCGGCAACGCGGGTGGCAAAAGCCTGATCGGATTCGCCTTCGCCGCGTTGCAGCGCGATGGTGCGCCCTGTTGCATTGATGATGTCGAGAAGTGCTTCAATCATGCGCTGGCGCGCGGCGATGAGCAGAATATTGAGCTTGCCGGCAATCGCGGCATTCAGATCGGCCGCTTCAACTGCATTTACCGGGGTGGGGGCGACCACCGAACGGCCGAGGCCACCGGCAACGATTGCCGCCGTCTGACCCTGAGAAGAAAGGCTTGCATTGGACGCTGAACGAATGGGAGACAACACAGGCACGCTCCTTTCGCAAAGTGGCTATGAAAGCAGGTCGTACAACGAGACCGCGCTCATCCGGCCCCGTGCATCCCGGCAGATCCTCCTGTCCGCATCGGCGCGTTTTGCACCGTCGAATGCATAAAAATTGAAGAGAATGTTACTGAAAATATCTTAACGAACGGCTAACGGCCGCAGACGCCAGTCTACGGCCGTGGGCATGTCCGATTAAAGGCCGATGTCAGCTATGGGCGAAGATGTCTGCCTCTTCCCAGCCGAGAAGATCGAGCTTGGCGCGCGTCGGCAGGAATTCGAAGCAGGCCGTCGCGTGCTCGAGGCGGCCGTCGCGAATCAGGCGCTCGTTCAGCTTGTCGCGCAGCGCATGCAGATAGAGGACATCAGAGGCGGCATATTCGAGCTGCGCCTGCGAGAGCGTTTCGGCAGCCCAATCGGAGGATTGCTGCGTCTTGGAGATATCGACGTCGAGCATCTCCTTGAGATTGTCCTTCAGCCCGTGGCGATCGGTGTAGGTGCGGATGAGGCGCGAAGCGATCTTCGTACAGAAGACCGGCGTAGTGGTGACGCCGAACGTGTGGAAGAGCACGGCGATATCGAAACGGCCATAATGAAAGATCTTCTGGCGCGACGGATCGGCAAGCAGCGCGGTGAGGTTTGGCGCTTCCTTCTGACCGGCCGCTATGCGGATCACATCGGCAGAGCCGTCGCCCGGCGAAAGCTGTACGACGCAGAGGCGGTCCCGGCGCGGCACGAGACCGAGCGTTTCGGTATCGATCGCGATCGCGCCGGTGTAACGGGCGGCGTCCGCCGCGGAAATATCGCCCTGGTGATAACGGATGATGGCCGCCATGGGATGTCTCTCGTTCAGCTTCGTCTTTCCGGGCTATATCGCAAAGGCGGGAAGCGCGAAACCGCTTTCCTGCTGCAGGTCGGTCACCGGCTCCGCTGCGCTGCCCGCTCAGTAGTGCGGCGGTTTGGTGATTGCCGGCGCTTCCAGCGATTGTTCCTCCAGGCTCAGGAACCGCTCGGTCAATCGATCCAGCTTGGCGCGCGTCTGCTCCATGACTTTCCATTGTTCGGCAAGCTGATCGGAAAGCTCATCAATCGTCTTTGCCTGATGGGCCAGCATTTCTTCCAGCTTCGTGATGCGGGCTGCCTCGTCGGACATCGGTTTTCTCCGGGGAAATCAGATGGCATTCCAAAGCCCAAATAGGCCGAAGCGTCAATGGTTTCGAGGCCTCACGAAAACGATTCCGAAATGAACCATTTGGTTACTAAAAGCCCTTGCCGCATTCCGTCTTGTGGGGTAGGCCCTTATCCCATCAGGGAGGATAACTGATGGATGTAGGCAATGGCTTTCTTCATCCGGACCGGCTCTTTCCCGCCGATCCGGCAACGCGGACAATAGCACGCGATCTCTACGAGACCGTACGCGCCCTTCCGATCGTCAGCCCGCACGGGCATACCGAACCGTCCTGGTTCGCAGACGACAAGGCCTTCGAAGACGCCTCGTCGCTGCTCGTCATTCCCGACCACTATCTCTTCCGCATGCTGCACAGCACCGGCACCAAACTCGATGAGCTCGGCGTGCCGCGTCTCGACGGCAAGCTGGTTTCCAGCGGCCGCGATATCTGGCGCGCTTTCGCCGCCAAATATCACCTTTTCCGCGGAACGCCGTCGAGCCTTTGGGTCGACCATGCCATGTCGGCCGTGCTCGGCTGCGCCGAGCCGCTGACGACTGAGAATGCCGATGCGCTCTACGATCATATCAATACGCAGCTGAAACTTCCGGAGTTCAGACCGCGGGCGCTGCACCAGCGTTTCGGCATCGAGACGATCGCCACAACCGAAGGCGCGCTCGACCCGCTTCCGCACCATCAGAAGATGGCGACCGACGGCTGGATCGGCAAAGTGCGCACCACTTACCGACCGGACAGCGTCACCGATCCCGATGCCATCGGCTTCCGCGACAATCTCATCAAGTTCGGTGAGATCACCGGCTGCGACATCACCAAGTGGGATGGGCTGATCGAGGCGCACCGCAAGCGGCGGGCCTATTTCCGCCAGTTCGGCGCAACGGCGACCGACCATGGCGTGCCGACGGCCTTTACTGCCGATCTGCCGCTTGCCGAAAAGCAGGTGCTGCTCGACAAGGCGCTGAGGGGTCCCCTTTCGGCCGCCGATGCAGAGCTTTTCCGCGGCCAGATGATGACGGAAATGGCTGGGCTTTCGGCCGAAGATGGCATGATGATGCAGATCCATGCCGGTTCGCGCCGCAACACGGACCGTGGACTTTTCGAAACCCGTGGACCGAATATGGGCGCCGATATTCCGACGCGCACGGACTGGGTCGGCGGCCTCAATGCCCTGCTTTCGAAATACGGCCACGCGCCTGGCCTGCGCATCCTGCTCTTCACGCTCGACGAGACGACCTATGCCCGGGAGCTTGCGCCAATGGCCGGCCACTGGGCCTGCCTGATGATCGGGCCGCCCTGGTGGTTCCACGACAGCCCGCTCGGCATTCGTCGTTATCTCGACCAGGTCGTCGAGACAGCCGGTTTCGCCAATCTCGCCGGCTTCAACGACGATACGCGCGCGCTCCTGTCGATACCCGCCCGTCACGATGTCTGGCGCCGCGAGATTTGCCGCTTCCTGGCGCAGCTTGCGGCCGAGCATCGGATTTCCAAAAAGGAAGCCGAGACCGTGGCGCGCGAACTCTCCTATGACAATGCGAAGAAGGCCTACAAACTGTGAGCGACAGATTACAGAACGTGACCGGCCTTGCGCCGACGGCGAAGCTTCCTGCCTATGACAGGAATGCGCTGAAGGCCGGCATCCTGCATCTCGGTCCCGGTGCCTTCTTCCGCGCGCATTTCGCGCCTTTCACGGACGGCGCGCTGGCAGCCGGCGGCGGCGACTGGGGCATCGAGGTGGCGAGCCTGCGCACCCCCGATGTCGCGGATAACCTCTCCGTCCAGAACGGGCTCTATACCGTGCTGATCCGCGATACATCGGGCACGACGGCTCATGTTATCGGCTCGATCCTGGGGGCACATGTGGCGCCCCGCGATCCGGCGGGCCTGCTGACACGGCTCGAAGATCCTGAAATCCGCATCGTCAGCATGACGGTGACGGAAAAGGCCTATGGTTTCGATCCGGCAACCGGAGGGCTTGACCTCAAGCATCCCGATATTGTCGCCGACCTCGCCAACCGGCATGCGCCGCGTGGCGTCATCGGCTATCTCGTCGAGGGTCTGAGGCGGCGCCGGGAGAAGGGTATCGCTCCCTTTACGCCGCTCAGCTGCGACAACCTGCCGAGCAATGGCGCGGTGCTGAAGCGTCTGGTGCTGGAATATACCGCCCGCATCGATGCGGATCTGCATCGATGGATCGAGGCGAATGTGCCTTTCCCTTCGACGATGGTCGACCGCATTACGCCGGCAAGCACCGATCTGACCTATGCCGATGCCAAGCGGCTGACGGGCCGCACGGACCTGGCGGCAATCGAGACGGAGCCCTTTACCCAGTGGGTGATCGAGGACCATTTCGTCAACGGCCGTCCGGCGTGGGAAAAGGTTCATGGCGCGCTGATGGTCGAGGAAGTCTCGGCCTATGAGAAGATGAAGCTGCGTATGCTGAACGGCGCGCATTCGCTCCTCGCCTATCTCGGCTATATAGCTGGCTATGAATTTGTCCGCGACGTCATGGACGATGCAGGATTGGCAGCACTGGCACGCCGGCACATGAGTGCGGCGGCGGCGACCCTGGATCCGGTTCCCGGCATCGATCTCGATGCCTATGCGAACGAATTGATAGCACGCTTTGCAAACAAGGCGATCGCCCACCGTACCTATCAGATCGCCATGGACGGCACACAGAAACTGCCGCAGCGCCTGCTGGAACCGGCAACGGAAGCGCTTGCCAAGGGTAGCAAAGCGGAGACCTATGCGATCGCCGTCGCGGCCTGGATGCGCTATGCGACGGGCATCGATCGGAATGGCGAGCGTTATGAGTTGCGTGACCCTCGCGCCGGGGAGATTGCGGCTTTGATCGCCGATGTGCCGCGCAACGGCGCGGCGGTCTCGGCTGCACTGTTCAAGCTGCCAGGCCTATTTCCGAAGGCGCTGACCGGGAACATCGCCTGGACGGAGGACGTGGCGAACAAGCTGGAGATTCTTATCCAGGACAATAGGCTGCCCCTTTATTGAAGCACTTCGCGCCGTTCTCATCCCGTGGCTGCCACCGGATGAGAACGCGTCAAGGGAAGCCGGTTCTCGCCGCAGTCGTCCAAAGCGCGTCGTCATCCCGAGGTTTCGCTTGCCGAGCTTTAGGTCTTTGCTTTTACGCACTTCGTCATCGCAAAACCGCTGCGCACTTTGGCGCGACATGCTTTAGGCCTTGATCCGCTTCATTTCGGGGTCATAGAGCGGCTTTAGCGAAACCTTGCAGGGCACGCGTTCGCGCGCGACATCCAGCTCATAGACGCCGGAGAGGACAAAATCCTCCGTTACGCCATCGCTATGACGCACATAGCCGTAACCGATTGGCTTACCGATGGTATAACCGAAGCCGCCACTGGAAAGCCAGCCGACGCGCTGTCCGTCACGGTAGATGGTTTCACGGCCAAGCAGCACGATATCGGGATCATCGGGCACAAAGCAGGCGAGCATCTTCTTCACACCGCTTTCGAGCTGCCGCTCGATCGCCGCCCGCCCCTTGAAAGGCGTGGTCCTGCGTGTCTTCACCGCCCAGCCGAGCCCAGCTTCGATGGGCGTGTGATCAGGACCGATATCAGAACCCCAGGCGCGATAGCCCTTTTCCAGCCGGCAGCTCTCGATCGCGCGATAGCCGGCGTTGACGAGGCCGAACTGCCCGTCTGCGGCCATCAGCGCATCATAAACGGTCGTCGCGTATTCGATCGGCACATGCAGTTCGTAGCCGAGTTCGCCGACATAGGTAATGCGCAACGCCCGCACAGGGCAGCCGGCAATGCCGATGGTCTTGACCCGACCGAAGGGGAAGCCAGCATTGGAGATGTCACTTGTCGTGACCCTTTCCAGGATGGTGCGGGAATTCGGGCCCATCAGCGAGAGCACAGTATAGGCGGAAGTGACATCGACGAGTTCGGCGTGGAGGCCATCGGGAATGCTGCGCGAAATCCAGTCAAAATCGTGCGTGGCAAAGCCGGTGCCGGTGACAATGTAATATTCGTTTTCGGCAATGCGCGCGCAGGTCACGTCGCATTCGATGCCGCCCTTGTCGTTCAGCATTTGCGTGTAGATCAGTGATCCCACGGGCTTTGAGACATCGTTGGCAGCAATCCATGACAGTGCCGTCTCGGCATCCCTGCCCTTCAGCACGAATTTGGCAAAGGAGGTCTGGTCGAAGATGACGGCTGCTTCGCGCACCGCCTTGTGCTCGCGGCCAACGGCCTCGAACCAGTTCTGGCGGCCATAGGTATAGATATCCTTCGGCTCCTCATTGGCGAAGAGATCGGCAAACCAGTTCGGCCGCTCCCAGCCGAGTTTTTCGCCGAAGCAGGCGCCCTGCGCCTTCAGCCGTTCATAAAGCGGCGACTTGCGGCAGGGACGGCCACTTGCATATTCCTCAAAGGGAAAGGCCAGCGTGTAGTGTTTGCCATAGGCCTCCAGCGTTCTCGTGCGAACCCAGTCCGTGTCGAAATGCGGGCGGCCGAAGCGGCGGATATCGACCGGCCAGAGGTCGTAGGGCGGCTCGCCCTTCGTCACCAATTCGGCAAGTGCCATGCCGGCGCCACCGGCAGACGCGATGCCGAAGGCGTTGAAGCCGGCGCCGACGAAGAAATTCTTCAGTTCCGGCGCTTCGCCGAGGATGAAGTTGCCATCGGGCGTAAAACTCTCCGGGCCGTTCAGAAGCTGCTTGATGCCCGCGTTTTCAAGAGCGGGCACGCGACCGAGCGCCTGCTCCATGATCTGTTCGAAGTGATCGAAATTGCTGTCGAGCAGCGTGTAGTGGAAACCTTCGGGTATGCCGTCCATGGCCCAGCCGATAGGATTCGGCTCATAGCCGCCCATGACCATGCCGCCGACCTCTTCCTTGTAATAGGTGAGGCGATCGGGGTCGCGCAGTGTCGGGAGATTGGAAGGCACACCGAAGGATTCGGTAATGATGTACTGATGTTCGACGGAAACAAGCGGCACGTTGACGCCGAAGCGGGCGGCGAAACTGCGGGTCCATTGGCCGGCGCAGACCACGACCCGCTCGCATTCGATACGGCCTTGAGCAGTGATGACGGCGCGGATTCTGCCCTTGTCGATTTCGAGATCGAGTACTTCTGTGTCCTCGAAGATAGAAACGCCGGCCATACGGGCACCTTTTGCCAGCGCCTGGGTAATGTCGGAGGGATTGGCCTGGCCATCCGTCGGCAGATAGGCGGCGCCGACGAGATCGTCTGTCGTCATCAGCGGCCAGAGATCAAAGGCCTCCTGCGGATTCAGAAGATGCATTTCGAGGCCGAAGGACTGGGCCGTCGTCGCCTGACGCTTGACCTCGATCCAGCGCTCCTCGTTACAGGCAAGCCGTAGGCCGCCATTCATCTTCCAGCCGGTGCCGAGGCCGGTCTCGGCTTCGAGCTTCTTGTAGAGGTCGACGGAATATCCCAGAAGCTGGGTGATATTGGCGCTGGTGCGCAATTGCCCGACGAGGCCGGCGGCGTGGAATGTCGTGCCGGAGGTCAATTTCTTGCGCTCCAGCAGCACCGTGTCTGTCCAGCCGAGTTTGGCCAGATGATAGGCGGTCGAGCAGCCGACGATGCCGCCGCCGATGACCACGGCCTTTGCCGTCTTCGGTAATTCCTTCGTCATTCAATGATCCTGTTCAAATGCCCGATAGGCGCGCTCGAAGCGCGCAAGATTTTCGGCGGTATAGGTGGCGTAGTCGAAATCGATGGTCGAATGGATCTCGGAGATCATGCTCCAGAGCGTCTCGCGCAGCAGCGAGGCGCACTTCATGGCCTGGTAGCGGCGGCTCAAATCATCCGTCAGCGGCCGATCGAAATAGGTTTCCAGCATCATGCGCTCCGCCTCTGCAGAAAACTCGCTGTTGGACGCAAGACCGCCGAGATCGAATAGCGGCGTATTGAAGCCGGCGTAATCCCAGTCGATCAGCCAAAGCCGTCTGCCATCGTCGAGAAAATTGGCGGCGAGCAGGTCGTTGTGACCGAAGGCAATCTCGAAGGGGCCTGCGGCTTCTTCGAGACGCTCGGCTTTGGCAAGCAGCTCGTTCAGCAGCGGCGCATAAAGACTGCCGGCAGCCTTCAAGTTTGCGATGTAATCGCGGATCACATGGAAAACCCAAAAGATCAGCGCCTGACCGCGAAAATGGCGGGCCATGTCGCGGTGGCAGGCGCGGATCAGTGGAATGAGACGGGCAAGCGTTTCGGGCTTCCTGACATCATCAGGCGACAGTGGTTTGGCATCGATGAAATCGAGAACCAGCACGCCTGGCGCATGGTGGATAACGGCAGGCGAGATGCCGGCCGCATGGCCTGCACGGCTTGCCGCAAGCTCGTTCTGCCTGTTGATGTGGTGGACCGGGATATCATCGCCCAGGCGGACAACGCGACGCTGCGCGCCATCTCTCACCAGATAGTTCCGGTTGGTGAGGCCGCCGGTGATCGGAACTATGTCGATCGGACCTTGCCAAATGCCAAGCGCATGGATCCTCTCTTCAGGCGTCACGCCTATCCCCCTCGTCACCCTCAAGGAAATGATGGGCTTGAGAGGGATCGGCTGTCAAGCGGCGGCTTTTTCAGATCGTCTTGCCGCTGGCGTCGAAAACGTGACAGCGGGCGGGATCGAAGGATGCCTTCACATTGGTGCCGCGCTCGACCTTCTGCTGACCATCAAGCGCTATGGTCAGCGCCTGGTTGTCCGGCGTCGTTGCGTAGAGCATGGTGGCGCCACCGAGATTTTCGACGAGATCGACATTGACGGTCGAGAGCACGGTGCCGCCTTCCGTCACAGCAAGATGTTCTGGACGGATGCCGAAGGTGACGTCCTGGCCCGGCTGACCGGCAAGCCGACGGCCGAGCTGGATTGAGCTGCCGCAGACGTTAAGCGTCGAACCGGCGTCGGTGACACTTTCGATCCTGGCATTGAGGAAGTTCATCTTCGGGCTGCCGATAAAGCCGGCGACGAAACGATTGGCGGGATTGTTGTAGAGGTCGAGAGGGGCGCCAACCTGCTCGATCCGACCGGAATTCAGAACGACGATCTTGTCGGCCATCGTCATGGCTTCCACCTGGTCGTGGGTGACATAGATCATCGTGTTGCCGAGACTGCGGTGCAGGCGGGAAATCTCTACGCGCATCTGGACGCGCAGTTCAGCATCGAGGTTGGACAGCGGCTCGTCGAAGAGGAAGATGCGCGGCTCACGCACGATGGCACGGCCGATTGCAACACGCTGGCGCTGGCCACCCGAGAGTGCCTTCGGCTTGCGCTCCAGCAGCTTCTCGATTTGCAGGATCTGCGCGGCGCGGCGTACTTTCGGTTCGATTTCCGCCCGCTTGTAGCCTGCGGTTTCGAGACCGAAGGCTAGGTTCTTGTAGACCGACATATGCGGATAGAGCGCATAGGACTGGAAGACCATGGCGATGCCGCGCTTGGCGGGCGTCACTTCGTTCATGCGCTCATTATCGAGCAGCAGCGCACCACCGGAGATTTCCTCGAGGCCGGCGATCATGCGCAGCAGCGTGGACTTGCCGCAGCCAGACGGGCCGACGAAGACCGCGAACTCACCGGGATCGATCGTCAGGTCGATGCCGTGGATGACGTCGAGCTGCCCATAGCGCTTCTCGACCTTCTGAAGAACGACACTCGTTGCCATGTTCCGAAATCCCCTCTTATTTGGTTCTTGCACGCCAGTCGGCGTATTTCGGGCTGTCAGGACCGATCGGCAGGGCAACATCGGCGCCGCTATCGGAAGATTGGTAGATGGCCGTGACCAGCTCCAGCGCCCGCCTTGCATCCGCGCTCATCACCGGAAGCGGTCCCTTGCCCATCAGATAATCGTGGAAGCGCAGCATCTGCGTGTTGAAGCGCAGCGGTACGGGCTGCCAGTCAGCGATGACGGCATCTATCTTCGCCTGAACTTCGTCATCGGCAGCAATAATCTGCCAAGGATCCTGGCCGGGCGCATAGGCCTCGTGATTGCTCTCGAATGTGATGTTTTCGAAGTGAAGCCTGAGCCGGCTGATCTCGTTCTGCGAGCCGAGCGTGCAGGACAACGAAACGAAGGCGCCGTTCTGCATCTGCAGGCTGACGGAGGCGCAGTCTTCGACCTCGATCTCGTTGACTCGGGTCGCCACGCGGCCGAATACGCGGGTGGCGGGGCCGGCAAGGTAGAACAGCATGTCGTGCAGATGGAGCGCGTGGGTGACCAGCACACCGCCGAGTTCCGTTGCCCATTTGCCACGCCAGGGCACGGCATAATATTCCGGCTTGCGACGCCAGAAGGTTTCGACCGAACCCATATAGAACTTGCCGGCGAGACCGGCATCGATGATGCGCTTGGCCTTCTCGACACCATCGCCATAGCGATATTGGAAGATCGGCATCAGCGTGCCCTTGGCAGTCTTCTCGGCCGCAATGATCTCGTCCGCACCGGCGAGCGAGCCCGTCAGCGGCTTTTCGCAGACCACGTTCTTGCCAGCGGCCAAGGCAGCGATGACCTGTTCCTTGTGGATGCCTGGTGGCGTGCAGATATCGATGATGTCGATGCTGCCATCGGCAAGCAGCTCGTCGAAGGAGATCGTGCGCCGTTCGATGCCGAATTCGTCGCCGATCGTCTTCAGGCGATCTTCGTTCAGGTCGCAGATCGCTACGACCTTGAACTTGTCCGGATGCGGCAGATACCCCTCGACGATATGGGAGCGGCCGATACCGCAGCCGATGATCGCGACTGTCTTGATGCTCATGTCACTTAATCCTGTCTGGCTTTTCCGCCCGATCCATCAACGCTTCATGCCGGTCGTGGCGATGCCCTCGATCAGCAGGCGCTGGAAGAACAGGAAGAAGAAGAACACGGGCACGAGCGTGAGCGTCGACATGGCGAACAATCCGCCCCAGTCCGATGCGCTGGTGGAGTCCACGAAAGTGCGCAGGCCGAGCTGGATCGTGTAGGTGTTCATGTCGTTGAGGTAGATCAGCGGACCGAAGAAATCGTCCCAGGTCCAGATGAAGGAGAAGATGGCGGCTGTGGCCAGAACCGGCAGTGACAGCGGCAGCATGATCTTCCAGTAGATGCGCCAGGCGCTGCAGCCATCCATCATCGCGGCTTCATCGAGTTCGCGCGGGATGCCGCGGAAGAACTGCACCATCAGAAAGATGAAGAAGGCGTCGCTTGCCAGGAACTTTGGCACGACCAGCGGCAGGATGGTGTTGACCCAGCCGAGATCGAGGAAGAGCACATATTGCGGGATCAGCGTCACGTGATAGGGGATCATCAGCGTGCCGAGCATGATCGCGAACCAGAAATTCCGGCCGGCAAAACGCAGCCGCGCGAAGGCGAATGCCGTCAGCGAACAGGCAATGACGTTGCCAGCGACAACCAGCAGCGAGATGACGAGCGAATTCCAGAAGAAGCGGCCGAAGCTGATGTCGAGGCCGGTCCAGCCGCGCACATAAGACGAAAAATCGACCGAGGACGGAATGAGCGAGGTCGACGAGAAGATCTCGTTTTCCGGTCTGACCGATGCCGACACCATCCACAGCAGCGGATAGAGCATCAAAAGCGAGGCGGCGATCAGCAGCGCGTGGATGACGAGCGTTGCCGGCAGGCTGCGTTTGGTAATGTCCGATGGCGGCCTGGCCGCGGTGACGGAAGCGGTCATCTCAGTCATCGTAGTGTACCCAATAGCGCGAGGTCAGGAAGGAGAAGGCCGTAAAGATCGCGATGATCACCACGAGGATCCAGGCGAGCGCCGAGGCATAGCCCATGCGGAAATTGCCGAAAGCTTCCTGATAGAGATAGAGCGTATAGAACAGCGTCGAATTGATCGGGCCACCCGTGCCGCCGGATATGATGAAGGCCGGCGTGAAGGCCTTGAAGGCGTCGATCGTCTGGACGACGGCATTGAAAAAGATCACGGGCGTCAGCAGCGGCAGGGTGATCTTGTAGAACTGGCGGAATTTCGATGCACCGTCGAGGCTTGCAGCCTCATACATATCCTGCGGGATCTGGCGCAGGCCGGCCAGGAAAATGATCATAGGCGAGCCGAACTGCCAGACGGAGAGTGCGACCAGCGTGTAGATCGAATAGCTCGGATGCGAAATCCAGCTCGGGCCGACGATACCGAAATGCGAAAGTGCGGCGTTGACGAGACCGTCGCTGGCGAAAAGCTGGCGCCACAATACGGCGATCGCCACGCTGCCGCCAAGAAGGGACGGAAGGTAGAAGATCGCGCGGTAGATCGGCAGGCCGCGCAAGCCCCGGTTCAGGGCAAGCGCGACAAGAAGCGCAAAGGTCAGCTTGAAGGGCACCGACAAGACGACATAGGTCAATGTGACGGACATGGCCGATGCGAATTTCGGATCGGCCGTCGCGATGCGCACGTAATTTGCGGCTCCCACCCAACCCGGCGCCCTCAACATGTCGAAGTCGGTGAAGGAGAGGTAGAGCGAAATCAGGGCCGGGCCGAGTGTCAGGCCGAAAAAGCCTATCAGCCAAGGAAGCAGAAAGAGATAGCCGGGAGCATTGGCATTCCACAGCCGCCGGAGGCGTCCGTCAGCCCGTACTCCCTGATATCTTTCCACGGTTACCGTCCCTGCGGACGTGCGCATCGCATTGGTCATATAAGATCAACCCCGCGCGAGAATTCGCGCGATTTCATCCACGAGCTGCTTACCGGCATCAGCCGGGGTAAGTTGGCCGAAAGCGACCTGCTCCGAGATAGTGCGGAGCACGACCTGGCCTTCGCCGGCGCCGGTCGGCGGCGGGGGCGGAAGCGGGCCTGCGAGATCGCCGAGACCGCTGACATATTCGAGCGGGACCTTGCCGGTTTCATCGAGCGTGCCGGCAACGACGTCACGCATCGCCTTCGATTCCGGAATACCGCGCTCGACATCGAGGATCTTGGCAGCATCGGGGTTCTTGACGAAGAAGTTGACGTAGTCGACAGCCTGATCGATCGCCTTGGACTGGGCGGAAACCGAGAAGAACATCGAAGGCTTGCGGTAGTGTCCGCCCTTCGAATCCGGCTTGATCCTCATATAGTTGCTGAGCATCAGCTTGTCCTTGACCATCGCCTGATAGCCAACGAACTGGTTGGAGTGGGCGTAGTCGCAGGCAGCCTTGCCGACGGTCAGCGGACTGGTGTCGATCGTATCCTTGTAGAGCGCCTGAATGTCGGGCGTTACGCAGGCGCCGGCCTCACGGAACTTGGCCCACATGTCGAACCATTCGGACGCATCCTCGGCACCGAAGGCAATCTTCGAATCCGCCGTGTAGAGCGCCTTGCCGCGCTGGCGCAGGTAGTTTTCGAAGAGCGGCTCGCCGCCACTGCCATCGGCAAAACCGAAATAGCCCTTGCGCTTGCCGGCCTTGGTGATTTCAGCACCGATCTTGCCGAATTCTTCCCAAGTCGTCTTGTTGGTCGGCACGTCGATGCCGGCCTCCTTGAAGGCAACCGTGTTGATGACGGTCGCTGCCGAGTTCGCGCCGAGGCTGACACCATAGAAATGGCCGTCGACCTTGCCGCCTTCGATCTGCGCCGGATCGAAATCATCGAGCTGCAGCTTCGAGGGCATATAGGATTCCAGCGGAGCAAGAGCGCCGCGTCGGGCATATTCGACGATGTAGCGATAATCCATCTGGATGACGTCAGGGGCGTTGCGGCCGGCCACCTGCGTGGCGAGGCGCGGCCAGTAATCGGCCCATCCTAGGAATTCGCCGGTGATGGCAACACCGCTGTTTTTCGCCTTGAAAAGGTCTGAGACCTTGTTGGTGCGGTCAGCGCGCGGCTGAGAGCCCCACCAGATGAGACGCAAGCGGTTTTCCTGGGCAAAAGCGCTGTTTCCGAGCGCCGAAAGCGAAAGGAGCGTTGCTCCGCCCGCCATGAAATTACGTCTGCTTACACGAAAAGACATATTGGTTTCCTCCTCCCAACAGGAAGCGCCTCCACACGCTTCCGAATTAGCTATCTTGCAACAAATAACTAATTGGTTACAAGTTATGTTCAAAGTCTTCGGGCTGTCAAGCGGTGTTGGTGACCCGATTGCGCCGACCAATTCGGGTTTTTACATTCTCCCGCTTAAGCCTTATGAGCGCAACATGGGGAAGATAGGGGAAATCGTATGAACGACACAGGGGAGAGCGCAAAAAAGAAGATCAAGCGTCCGTCCACCGAACGAACCGCCCAACGCGATCCGGAGCGCACACGTGCGGCCATTCTTGAAGCCGCCACACGGGAATTTGCCGAAAACGGCATGGGCGGCGCGCGGGTCGATTCCATTGCCGAGCGCGCCGGCACCAACAAGCGTATGCTCTACCATTATTTCGGCGACAAGGAGCAGCTCTATCTTCGCGTCCTCGAGGAAGCCTATGTCAGCATCCGCACCGCCGAGCGCGCCCTGAACATCGGCACGCGCAGCCCTGAGGAAGGCATTGGGGAACTCGCCCTCTTCACTTGGCGCTACTTCCTGCAGCATCCGGAGTTCCTCAGCCTGCTCGGCACGGAAAACCTGCACCGCGCCCGCTGGCTGCGCCAGTCCGTGCGGCTGAAGGAACTGCACTCGCACCTGATCGGCGAGCTTTCGCAGGTCCTGGAAGAGGGCAAAAAGGCTGGCGTCTTCATCGAGACCGCCGATCCGCTGCACGTCTATCTGACAATCGCCTCACTTGGCTATTTCTACCTTTCAAACCAGTACACACTTTCGACGATCTTCGGCCGCGATCTCATCACGCCGGCGAGTCTCGAGACCTGGGAACGCCACATCGTTCACGTCACACTCGCTTCGATAAAGCGCTGATTTTCAAAAAACCGAATTGGCTATTGACAGCAATATTCCTCTTCTGCCATCAAGTAACTGTTTAGTTACCAGCTCGGGAGGGCCGGGCCTGACTGCCCGCTCCCGACGCATAAAAGCTTCCAGGGAGGAAAAAGTGGCACGTTTGGGGATCATTTTGCACGGCGTTACCGGCCGTATGGGTTACAACCAGCACCTCGTTCGCTCGATCCTCGCCTTTCGCGATCAGGGCGGCATCACGCTGAAATCAGGCGAGAAACTGGAAATCGATCCGATCATCGTCGGCCGCAACGGCGCGAAGATGGAGGAGCTTGCCCGCAAGCATAACATCAAGCGCTGGTCGACCGATCTCGATGCTGCGCTCGCCAATCCCGATGACGCCATCTTCTTCGATGCAGGAACGACGCTGATGCGCGCAGATCTGCTGTCCAAGGCGCTCGATGCCGGCAAGCACGTCTATTGCGAAAAGCCCATCTCCGACGACCTGCAGGTTGCGATCGACCTGGCCCGCAAGGCGCGTGCCTCCGGCCTCAAGCACGGCGTGGTGCAAGACAAGCTCTTCCTGCCCGGCCTGCGCAAGCTGGCGCTGCTGCGCGATTCCGGCTTCTTCGGCAAGATCCTCTCGGTGCGCGGCGAATTCGGCTACTGGGTCTTCGAAGGCGACTGGGGCGTGCCGGCCCAGCGCCCGTCCTGGAACTACCGCAAGGCCGATGGCGGCGGCATCATCCTCGATATGCTGTGCCACTGGCGCTATGTGCTCGATAATCTCTTCGGCGAGGTGAAGGCCGTTTCCTGCCTGGGTGCAACCCATATTCCCACCCGTATCGATGAACAGGGCAAGCCCTACAACTGCGACACCGATGATGCCGCCTACGCGACCTTCGAGCTGGAAGGCGGCGCGATCGCGCAGGTCAATTCATCCTGGGCCGTGCGTGTTCGTCGCGACGACCTCGTGACCTTCCAGGTGGACGGCACCCATGGCTCAGCCGTTGCCGGGCTGACGAAATGCTGGAGCCAGCATCGCGTCAATACGCCAAAGCCTGTCTGGAACCCCGACCAGCCACAGACGATCGACTTCTACAAGACCTGGGACGAAGTGCCGGATACGCAGGTCTTCGATAATGGCTTCAAGGCGCAGTGGGAAATGTTCATCCGTCACGTGGTCGAAGACGCTCCCTGGCCCTATGGCCTGGAAGCCGGCGCCAAGGGCGTGCAGCTTGCAGAACTCGGCCTGAAATCCTGGGCCGAGCGCCGCTGGCTCGATGTCCCCGCCCTGGAGTTCTGAGCCGTGACGACGATCAATCTTCCTCTCGACGGCAAGATCGCTCCATATACGCTGACCGGCACGCCGATCGAACTCAAGAAGCGGGACGCCAAGAGCTTCCCGCGCATCGCCTTTGCCGCCGCCCATGTCGTCGCCGATCCGCTGGCCGACAACGATCCTTGGTTGACGCCGGCGATCGACTGGGAACGCACCCTCGCCTTCCGCCATCGCCTCTGGGATCTCGGTCTCGGCGTTGCCGAAGCTATGGATACGGCGCAGCGCGGCATGGGGCTTGGCTGGCCGGAGGCCCGCGAGCTTATCCGCCGCGCACTTGGTGAAGCCGCCTCCCGCAAGGACGCGCTAATTGCCTGCGGCGCCGGTACCGACCATCTGACGCCCGGCCCCGACGTGACGATCGACACGATCATCCGGGCTTACGAGGAACAGATCGAGACGGTGGAAGCCGCCGGCGGTCGCATCATCCTCATGGCAAGCCGTGCCCTAGCCGCGGCAGCCAAGGGGCCGGACGATTATATCAAGGTCTATGACCGCATTCTTCGCCAGGTCAAGGAACCCGTTGTCATCCACTGGCTCGGCGAAATGTTCGATCCGGCGCTACAGGGATATTGGGGCAATGGCGACCATCTGAAGGCAATGGAAACCTGCCTGCAGGTGATCGAAGCCAATGCCGCGAAGGTCGATGGTATCAAGATCTCGCTTCTTTCAAAAGAAAAGGAAGTGACGATGCGCCGGCAGCTGCCAAAGAGCGTGCGCATGTATACCGGCGACGACTTCAATTACGCCGAACTGATCGCCGGTGACGAGCAGGGCCATTCGGATGCATTACTCGGCATTTTCGATGCCATCGCGCCGGCTGCATCCGCCGCCCTCGATGCGCTCGGCCGCAAGAGCAACCGCGAATTCTTCGACCTGCTCGAGCCGACGGTTCCGCTGTCGCGCCACATCTTCAAGGCACCGACCCGCTTCTACAAGACCGGCGTCGTCTTCCTCGCCTATCTCAACGGTCTGCAGGACCATTTCACGATGATCGGCGGCCAGCAGAGCACACGTTCGCTCACGCATCTGGCGGAGCTTTTCCGCCTTGCCGACAAGGCCCGGGTCCTGGCCGATCCGGACCTTGCAACTGATCGCATGAAACAGGTGCTTGCCGTTCACGGCGTTCATTGAGCGCCGGCGCGGCAATGGGAGGGGAATGACATGCAGATCGAAGGACTTTCGATCAACCTTGCGACGATCCGCGAGCAATGCGGCTTCGCCGAAGCCGTCGATATCTGCCTGAAACACGGCATCACCTCGATCGCGCCGTGGCGCGACCAGGTCGCCAAGGCCGGCCTCGACGAGGCTGTGCGGATTGTCAAATCGAACGGGATCAAATTGACGGGGCTCTGCCGCGGCGGCTTCTTTCCGGCAGCAAACGAGGCCGACTGGCAGAAAAACCTCGACGACAACCGACGTGCCATCGACGAGGCGGCAGCCTTTTCAGCCGATTGCCTTGTGCTCGTCGTCGGCGGATTGCCAGGCAGTTCGAAGGATATCGTCGCGGCGCGCCAGATGGTGTTCGACGGCATTGCCGCCGTGTTGCCGCATGCTCAGGCTGCGGGCGTGAAACTCGCGATCGAACC
This sequence comes from Rhizobium sp. BK379, assembly GCF_014193955.1. Taxonomy (NCBI): domain Bacteria; kingdom Pseudomonadati; phylum Pseudomonadota; class Alphaproteobacteria; order Hyphomicrobiales; family Rhizobiaceae; genus Rhizobium; species Rhizobium sp. BK379. The sequence goes on along the minus strand of NZ_JACIAD010000002.1, from coordinate 27,906 downwards.
GCTGCATCCGATGTACGCTGCCGACCGCGCCTGCGTGAACACGCTTGGCCAGGCACTCGATATGTGCGAGCAACTCGGCCAGGATGTCGGCGTCGCCGTCGATGTCTATCACGTCTGGTGGGATCCCGATCTTGCCAACCAGATTGCCCGTGCCGGACGGATGAAGCGCATCTTTGCGCACCATATCTGCGATTGGCTGGTGCCAACCAGGGACATGCTGCTCGACCGCGGCATGATGGGCGATGGCGTTATCGATCTCAAGGGCATAAGACGGATGGTGGAGGCCGCCGGCTTCTTCGGCGCGCAGGAGGTCGAAATCTTCTCGGCTGAAAACTGGTGGAAGCGCCCTGCCGACGAGGTGATCGCCACCTGCGTCGAGCGCTTCAGGAGCTGCTGCCAGATCTAGTTCTAAAATCCAATCCGTTTCATCACGTATGAAGGAGGAATCATTCGATGGAGAAACGCCGTTTTGCCCTGATCGGCACCGGTAACCGCGGCACCACGATGTGGGGCAAGGATCTGCTTTCCGGCTGGCGCGAGCATGTCGACCTGACTGCGATCGTCGAGAAGAATTCGCTGCGCGGCGAGCGCGCCCGCACCATGATCGGCAGCAACGCGCCGCTTTATGAAAACATCGATGCGATGCTGGCAGAGCAGAAGCCGGATCTGGCGATCGTTTGCACGCCGGATCATACACATGACGATATCATCGTGCGGGCGCTGGAATCCGGTATCGACGTCATCACCGAAAAACCGATGACGACGTCGGTGGAAAAGATTCGCCGCATTCTGGATGCCGAAAAGCGCACCGGCCGCCGGGTCGACGTTTCTTTCAACTATCGCTATGCCCCGACGGCTGCAAAGATCAAGGAACTCCTGAATTCCGGCGAGATCGGCCGTGTTACCTCGGTCGATTTTCACTGGTATCTCAACACCAAGCACGGCGCCGACTATTTCCGCCGCTGGCATGCCTATACGGAAAATTCCGGCAGCCTCTTCGTTCACAAGGCGACACACCATTTCGACCTTCTGAACTGGTACCTGGACAGCGACCCCGATGCCGTAACCTCCTTTGCCGACCTGCAGAATTATGGCCGCAAGGGACCTTTCCGCGGCCCGCGCTGCAAGCTCTGTCCGCACAGCCATGAATGCGATTACTATCTCGATCTCGAAAAGGATCCCTTCCTCGACACGCTTTACGAGGATCCCTCGAAGATCGATGGCTATTTCCGCGACGGCTGTGTCTTTCGCGAGGATATCGACATTCCCGATACGATGGTCGTTTCCATCCGCTACCGGAACAACGTTCATGTCTCCTATTCGTTGAACACGTTCCAACCGATCGAAGGTCATCATCTGGCCTTTAACGGCACAAAGGGACGCATCGAGATTCGCCAGTATGAGGCGCAGCCCTGGGAAGAGCCGCGGGAAGACACGATCCTGCTGATCCGCAACTTCCCGCATGGAAAGGAAGCGGTCGAGCGCATCAAGGTACCGCATTTCTCCGGCGGTCATTACGGTGGTGACGACCGGATGCGCAACATGATCTTCAAGCCAGACATGCAGGACAAGCTGGCGCAGCGCGCCGGCACCCGTGCCGGAGCCATGTCCGTGCTTTGCGGCATCGCGGCACTGACGAGTTCGCGCACCGGCCGGGTCGTCAATATTTCCGATCTGATGCCGGAGCTTGCCAACGACGGTTCGCCGAATTCGATGAAGGCGTCCTAAGGCCTCAGGCTGTATTTTCCAGACCTTCGAGGGTGAGCCCGTAAAGCATGGGCTCGCCTTTTATGAAGCGTTCGGCCTCGTCCGCCGCCATTTCGCCGAGGCGGCTGCGCTCAAGGCCGACTGCGCCGGCTATATGCGGTGTCAGGAAGACATTGGACAGATCGTAAAACGCCGATTCCGGTCCCGGTATTTCGGGATCGGTCACATCGATGACGGCGTCGATGCGGCCAGTCTTCAGAACGGCCAACAGAGCATCCTCATCGATCAGTGCACCACGGGCCGTATTGATCAGGGTTGCACCGTTCTTCATCAATGCCAGCTTCGACGCATCAATCATGTGCCGGGTGGAGGGCAGAGACGGCGCGTGAACGGAGACGATGTCCGACCGGCGCATCAGGTCGTCCAGCTCGACTTTTTCTGTACCCAGAGCGCGCGCCTGCTCCGCATCGACGGTCGGATCGAATAGCAGCACCTGATAATCGAAAGGCTTCAGGAGTTCGATGACGCGTCGACCGATGCGCGAAGCGCCGATGATGCCAACCGCGCGGCGATAATTACCGATGGCTTCATGCTGCATCGGGTGGGTTCGGTCCCGATGACGGTCGGCAACGTAAAGGTCGCGAAAGCGGAAGACATGCTTGCCGGCAAAGATGATTGCGGCGAGCGTAAACTCGGCGACCGGCACGGCATTGGCCTCGGCCGCATGGCTGACGACAATGCCGGCGTCAAAAATGCAGGCATCGACGATGCCCTTTACCGTTCCCGCGGCGTGGACCACGAGCTTCAACTTCGGCGCAAGCGCCAGAACCTCCCGACCGACATAGGGCGCGCCCCAGCCGGTGATCAGGATTTCCGCCTCGGAAAGCAGACGTCTCGCACGCTCGTCATCGAAGTGCTGAAGCGGTTCGGCATCGAGCAGACGCCCGATGCCGTCCAGCCGGCGAAGGACCGCCTCGGGCAGCACATGCTCCGTGCGCGATGGCTGCATGGCGAGGACTATGGCAGCACGGTTCATGGCATATGCCCTGGCGCTTCTATGGCGCTGACGGTTACGCCTTTCTCGCTGACCAGCTTTTGCAATGTGTCGATATCGGGTGCTTTCGGAGGCGTGGTCCATGCCCCCGATACGGCAGCCGGATCGTTCAACGCCAGTACAGCCGTAACCAGAACCGTTTCGCCAGCCGGAATCTCGCCCCGGAGTTGGGGAACGAGCGTCTTGGACACGATCATGTTGGTATTCGGCAGCGCCTTCTGGGCAAGGCCGCTTCGCCTGATCGACGAACCGAGGTCGACGATACCGGTGAAATCTGCCTCGCCTATCGCATGAGCCGATCCCTGCTCTGCGAGCAGCGTATCGGCATCGAGATCGCGTCTGGCAATCGCGAACCCGCCTTCTGCGGTCTGTAACGGGCGTGGTGTCGTGATGCGGTGAACGCGTATATGCCAGGGAGCTGCCGGCACGAGCCAGGTTTCAACCTTCACGTCCTTGAAGGCCGACCAGCGAGAATAAAGAACGTCGCCAGCGATCTTCGCCGCTTCGTTGGTTTCACGAACCCGGTAGTGCAATCCGTCATCGCTGAAGGCGAGCGCGGAATCGAAGGCGCCAAGCGCAAAGGCGCGCTCGTCGGCCTCGACACTGAAACCATAGCGGGCCGAATAGGCGAACTTTGCATATTTCTCGGTGCCAAAGCGCATCTGCAGGTTTTCCTGACCCGACGATAGCGCCACGACATCATTGCCCGCACGCATCATAACCATGCCGGGATGACGCTGCGGGACCACTGCTGGTGTCTGCTCGGGCGCCCTTTCCTCTGCGGTCCAGAAAGGATGATCCTCGGCAATGGCGAGCGGCAGGAAGGCCTTGAAGGCCCAATAGGGTGAGCCGGCTGAATTATAGCTTTCCGACATCAAGAGGTTCGGGTAGCCGAAGCCGATGGAAAGAACGCCGTCGTGACTGGCGATCGGCTTATCCCGCCACCAGCGCAGATGCTCGAGGCAGAGATGCTTGACCTCGCCCCAGGGCAATGCCTCCAGGTCGGCGAAGGCGAGCGCCGACCAGAAACCGGCACAGGCGAAACGATAGGTGAGACTGCGGCCGAAGGGGATTGTCGCGCCATCGGGGGCAAACCAGTGACGGAAATCCCTGGCGAAGAGCACGGCGCGCTCGCGATAACGCTTGGCATAGTCGTCATCGACCAGCTTCGAATAGATCAGGCCATAAAAATGCATGGCGAAGGGAATGTAGTGGTCGATGCGACGGATATTGCCGTCCCGGTACCAGCCATCGCCAATGTAGAAGCCTTCGAGCTCTTCGAGATATTGCCTGGTCAGGCTGCGGTCGAAATCGGCGCCGAGGCGTTCGAGGGCGATATCGACGAAGATGCGAAAGAACTTCCAATTATTGTCAGCATAGTCGAACTTCCGGACATGCTTGAAATAGGCGATGATGTTATCGCGGGCACGTTTGTCGAGCGGCTCCCAGATCTTTTCCGGCACCAGCGCCAAGGCAAAGCCGAGGGCTGCCAATTCCACCATGCGCTGGTCGCGGGCGTTGACCGTACCCCAATATTCGGGATGCGCCGGATCGCAGCCATTCGCAAGACCTTCGGCAAATCGGTGCCAGTGATCGAAAGCGTTGTTGCCGGCGCCGAGCGGTGCAAGGCCCCAGAGTGGACGAGCGAAACCCTCAAGATCGGCGGCGGCCCGGTCGAAATGGGCGCCGGCGCCATCGAGGCGAACACGGGCATTGCCGTCGGAGAAGAAAGGAAGCAGCGGATTGAAGAGGTCGTTGACGGCGCGGATCATGTCGTCGCGGGTCTTCAGCGGATTGCCTGCAAGCGGATTGGCGCTGGCGGGATCATAGGTCATCGGCATCACTCACAGCTTGTCAGTATCGGGAACAGTGCCTCCGGCAACGGGAACGACAGCCTGGCAGATGTGGCGGGCCGGGGCGGTCCTGTCGCGGTAGCGGGAGATCATCAGAGAAACGGCCTCGCGGCCAAGGGCCGCGCGGTCGACGCGCATGGTGGAAAGCCTGGGATTGGTCATGACGGCACAGGGCAGATCGTCAAAGCCGACGATCGCGAAATCCTCGGGAACGCGAAGGCCTGCTTCGGTAACGGCTTCGAGCACGCCGACGGCAATGAAATCATTCATGCAGAAGGCGGCCGTATAGCCGGAATCTTCCGCGAGCATTTCGACCGTGCGCTCATGCGCCTCGCGGCTGGCACTACCCTCGAAAGTGAGCGGAACGAGCCGGCCCTCGGCATCAGGAACTGCGGCAATCGCCGCCTCGAAGCCGCGCACACGTTCACGGATCGTATGACGATGCGAACCGGTGAGATGCAGGATACGGCGATGGCCGGCTTTCGTGAGCCGGCTCGTCGCCTCATAGGCGCCGAAGAAATTGGAGGGAGAGACGCCATCAAGGCGCAGGCGGGGATCGGTGCCATTTACGAGAACGGTCGGTGTTCCCGTCTCTTCCAGCCAGGCCCGCAGCGTATCGCCTGGATCGATGCCGACGAGGAAAAGTCCTTCGGCTTGCGCCGTCTGCAGATATTCGCCGACCACATCAGGTGTCGTTCGATCCTCGCGCACCAGCCGTACTTCAAACGGCATGCCGGCATCCGCGGCACCAGCACGAAGGCCCTCGACGATCGATTCGTAGAAGACGCTGAGGCCGCCGGTGGCTCCGTCGCTGGCAATCAGGGCAAGCCCGCCCGGAACGCTTTCCGAAACAGTCTTCACCGGATAGCCGTGCTCGGCGGCAACCTTCAAAATGTGCCGTCGCACGGTTTCGCTGATACCAGGCTCGTTGGCGAGCACCCGCGAGACCGTGGAAACGGAAACGCCGGCCAGACTGGCAATATCGGCCTGGCGCGGCTTTCTGATCCTGGTCTCGTTCATTTTGATCTCATTCATACAGCAAAGATTATGCAAATTATGCAAATTTGCAAGAGAACTATAATTTCTTGCAAAGAGAAATTTTTTGCGTACTCTACCTCCCGAACGCTCGAAAAGACCATTGGAGGATGGCATCGGGCATCAGACAAAGGAGGAAATCATGCAGGTCAATCGCCGTTCATTCTTGATGGGAACCGCAGGTGCCGCGGCCGGTCTCGCCTTCGGCGCCGGCAGCGCGATTCCCGCACTCGCTGAGGACGCCTCGCTTCGTGCAATGTGGTGGGGCTCCAACGACCGTGCGAAGCGCACACTCGATGTCGCCAAGCTCTACCAGTCGAAAACCCCGGGCGTTACCATCGTCGGTGAATCACTTGCCGGCGACGGATATTGGACGAAGCTCGCAACGCAGATGGCCGGTCGCGCAATCGCTGACGTCTTCCAGCTCGAGCCGGGAACGATCTCGGATTATTCCAAGCGTGGCGCCTGCCTGCCGCTCGACGAATTCGTGCCTTCGACGCTGAAGGTCGATGATTTTGGCGCCGACATGCTGAAACTGACGACGGTTGACGGCAAGCTTTACGGCGTCGGCCTCGGCCTCAACTCCTTCGCGATGTTCTATGACAGCGTGGAATTCGAAAAGGCCGGCATTCCGCTTCCGACGCCTGATCTCACCTGGGATGAGTATGCCAAGCTCGCCGTAGAGCTCGGGAAATCCTCGGGCAAAAGCGGCCCTTACGGCGCACGTTATACCTATGTCTTCGACGCCTGGCTGCGGCAGCGCGGCAAGAGCCTCTATGCCAAGGAAAGCCCGACCCTCGGCTTCACAGTCGATGATGCCAAGGAATGGTTCGATTACTGGGAGAAGCTGCGCAAGGCCGGCGGCACCGTTGCTGCGGATGTGCAGACGCTCGACCAGAACAATATCGACACGAACTGCCTCACCCTTGGCAAATCGGCCATCAGCATGGCCTATTCCAACCAGATGGTCGGATACCAGCTGGTCATCAAGAACAAGCTCGGCATTGCCATGCTGCCGCGCGAGAAGAAAGGCGGCCCGTCAGGCCACTATTACCGCCCGGGACTGATCTGGAGCGTGGGCGCTACCACCAAGCAGGGCGAGGCGGCCGCAAAATTCATCAGCTTCTTCGTCAATGATGTCGAAGCCGGCAAAATCCTCGGCGTGGAGCGCGGTGTGCCGATGTCGCCGGCAGTGCGGGAAGCCATCCTGCCGCAGCTCAACCCGACGGAACAGGAGACGGTCAAATACATCAACTTGCTCAAGGACCAGGTTGGCGAGTATCCGCGGCCAGCGCCGATGGGTTCCACCGAATTTGATCAGCGCGTTCTTCGCCCGACCTGCGATGAGCTCGCCTTCGAGCGCGTCTCGGTGGCAGATGCCGCCCAGCAGCTTGTCGAAACCGGCAAGGCGACAATCAAGGGGTAATCATATCCCGCATGAACGAATTCAGGCCCGCCATCGGCGGGCCTTTCTTTTTCAGCAACCCCAGCTTAGTTGCTTGCGTCTTCAATGACCCGCCAGTCGGGCCGGCCGAGATCGAACGGCCAAGCATGGACATCGCGGTCATTGAAGTAGACGACTTCCTGCAGCTCGGGAAAGTCGCTCTGCTTGAGCGTCGCCGTCTCCATCCACGGCTTTATGTATCCGTCACTGCCCTCATAACCCAATTCGGCCACCCAGACCGGCTTGTGATACTGGGCGACGAGGTCGTAACCCGGCCTCAGTGCCTCGGTGAAGGTCCGGGGGCCGTTGTGAGCGATACGGTCGTACGGTTCGAGACCAAAGATCGACAGGCCGACGAAGTCGACATAAGTGTCGCCGGGATAATAGGCATTGAGGCCAGGCAGGCCCTTCGGCGACCACATGAGCTTCGTACCGGGCGCCTCCCGCCGCACGATATCCATCATACGCCTGTAGGCGGATATATAATCGGAAGGATTCCAGCCAGACCACGAAAAGCGGCCGGAATTGTCCTCCATTTCCTGCCCCCAGCGGACGATGACCGGGCTTTTCAGCTGAGCGATCATCCTGGCGATCGCCCGCATGTTCACATCGTAGTCGCCGTGAAACAGCTTCCAGCGAAGTTCGTCTGACGTCAGCCGCCAGTCCACGTCCCATGACCAGGGCTCGATCGTGATCAGCAGGTTGCGGCCCCTCGCCAGCGCATAGGCATCCGCCACACGCAGAGTTTCAAGATCGACGTCTTCCCATGGAAGGAAAAGGTGTTCCGTTGTCACGCTCTGTTGCGCGCCGAAATCGCCATGCGGATCATAGGCGCCGAACTTGATGCCATCGGCATGAATGGCGGGCCGCTTGTCTCTGATCGTTTTGTCTGTAATCGTCTGGGCACCAGCATTCATGACGGTGGCGGCGCCCTGCGCCACGCTTTGGTGCGACACGTCGGCAACGCCGAGCAGAAGCATGGCGATCGTTGCCGTCGAGATCTTCTTCGCCAGGGTTTTCATGGTCTTGTCCTCCCCTTCGGCTATTTGTCGGTTGCCAGAACCTGCTTCAGCCCCTGCGCTTTCAGGCTCACCGTGTCTGCCGGAACCAGCTTCCGGAACTCATCATCGGCTTTCGTGGCAGCGTGCCGGAACACGTACCAGTCCCCGCTCGGTTGACGCCGCTGGTAGATCGTGTTGCCGATCTTGCGGTGGCCGAAGCAGGTACTGGCACGTGCCGTCCCCTCATTATTGGTCCAGGTCGCGCGCATGCACATCTGACCGAGATCATCGACGACCCAGCGGCCCTCGGCGAAAGACTGCTTGCCGCCATTGTCGACCCAGGCGACGAAACGCCTGTCCTCGCCGATGAAGCGGCCGCCGCCCGTATTCCAGGTCCAGGTCTTGTCGGCGTAGATCATGTAGAGTTCGGCGGCGGTGAGTGGCGTCGGTGCCGGTGCCCTATTCTTTTCTGCTGCGAATGCGCCGATCGGGAGGATAAGGCCGAGGCACAGAGCCAGCGCTCCTCCCGTCAATCGTTTTGCCATGCTCATTTTATCCTCCTCACGCATTTCTGCTCTCCCCAACGTCCTTTCGTGCACGGCCGGCTTCGGCAAAACCGTGCCATTTGAGACTGAATTTCACGATCCTGGTCTTGCCGCCGCCGAGCCCCGCACCCGCCACGGTAAATTGCGACCGGGTAAAGGTGACGAAGGGCTGGCCGTGCGAAAGCGCTTCCATGGCGGTCAGCCCGTGATTGCCGAGCTGCGCGCCGCCGACCAGGCAGGCGACGAGACAGCCGGCGGCGGAAAACCGCAGACCATACGCTTGCGGCAAAAGGGATTGACCGTTCTCGAGGGCGTGACGGGCGACAACCAGGACTACGAGCGATACATAGATCAACAGGTTGATCGCCGCGAAGATCTGGAAGCCACGCGCACCGTCGCCATCGTCGGCAAATGCCATGGCAGCAGCACAAATGCCTGCCAGCGCGATGTAAGGTGCGATAATCCGCGCCGGCAGTTTGCGCAGCCCCTGATCACCCTTCGGGGTGATGCGGAAATCCACAAAGGAGCCGGTCATATGATCGCGCACGGCCGCGAGGCTGCCGGCAAGCGACCAGGGCCAGCGCAACAGGATGAAGACCACCCCTTCCCACCCGAAAAGCCTCGCATCGTATGGCCGGAATGTGCCTGATGCACGCCAGAAGATGGCGAACACCGTCAACACGAGCGAAAGCGGCAGAGAATGCAACAGGAATGCCGGATAGCTGACATTGGCGAAGACATGGCCCGTGAGCAGGGCTGCGACGGGCAGCAGGAACATCGACGCCATGAACGCCGAAAACAGCGGATACCAGATCTGCGAAAACAGGAACTGGAACTTCAGCTTGAGCGGCAGGCGGGCGACATGTCGGCGAGAATGCTGAAGCAAGATGGTAACCAGGCTGCGCGACCACTGGAATTCCTGGACAACCAGATCGGAAAAGGTCGCCGGCCCGTCGCCGTGTGCTATGGCATTGACCGCATGAACTCCGCGCCAGCCGCCGGCATTCATCATCAGCGTGGTCGAATGGTCTTCCGCGAGCTCGGGACCGAGGCCGCCGATCTCCCTCAGGGCCGCCGTGCGGACGGCATAGTGCGAACCGATGCAGAGCGGCGCCCAGCCACTATTATAGCCCGCCTGCAACGAACCATGCAGGCTGGCTTCCGCATAGAGCCTGCCCCGGGCGGCCCAACTTTCGGCCGCATTGGCATCGCAGATGCTGGGTGCCGAGACGTAGCCGACTTCGGGATCGGAGAAGGGTCGCAGGACTTCGCGAAGATAGGTCGGCGTCGGCACGTGATCGGCATCGAACTGGGCGACGAAGTCATAGCGCTCATAGCCGAAGTGATCATAGAAATAGGCCAGATTGCCTTCCTTGCAGCGCGTGCGGCGCGGCCAGACGGGACGGTGATATTCGCTGACGCCCTTGCGCGTGGAGATCATGATGCCGTGCTGCCCGCACCATCTCCTCGCCTCTTCGGACGGATCTTCGTCGGCGAGCCAGATATCGAACTCGACACCCTTCTGATCGAGCATTGCATGAAGCGTCCTGCGCACGACGGCAAAAGGTTCTGATGGCGCCTTGGTGACCACCATGGCAACGCGACCCTCCGGCAGGGTCGCAGCCGATCTGACCTGCCTTGCATCCAGGAAGATCAAGATGAAATAGGCCGGGATCAGGGTGACCCAGGCGAGAATGAGCGTGACGAGCAGGAATGCCGGCCATGAGACGACGTGAATTGGCGTGGCCCACCAGAGCCAGAAGTAGCCAAGGGCTGCCAGCCAGCAGACGATGCCAAGACCATAGGCGGCTCGATTCCATCCGGTAAAGACGGGCTCGAACATCTCGGATCTGCTCGCCGACGACAGACGTGCGCGGTCGATTTCGGCTGTGGTGCTCATGCGATCACCTCCAGTCCGAAAGTCGGGCCAGCCGTGCGGATGATCGTATCGATATCCGAAAGTGTCGGCATGAAGTCGAGCTCCAGCCGAGCCCTCTTCGTATCGGCGAAAAGCACCGGCGGATCGCCAGCGCGGCGCGGCTGACAACGGATCGGCACCCTGTGGCCGGTCTTTCGTTTGACGGCATTCAGGATCTCGCCGACGGACGTGCCGCGGCCGGAGCCCAGATTGAGGCTCAGGGAATTGCCGCCAACCAGAAGGTGACGAACGGCCGCAAGATGCGCCTGGGCAAGATCGCTGACATGGATGTAATCCCTGACGCAGGTGCCGTCATTCGTCGAATAGTCGATGCCGAAAATATCGAGGCTCTCGATCCGGCCGCTTGCGGCGAGAAGAGCGCGCGGGATCAGATGGGTTTCGGGATAGTGCCGCTCGGCAAGCTGGCCTTCCGGATCGGCGCCGGCTGCATTGAAATAGCGGAGCGCGGCGAAGCGGGTGCCATAGGCGGCCGCATAATCCTCCAGTGCCATTTCGAAGATCAGCTTGGTCCTGCCATAAGGATTGACAGGCTGTTGCGGCGTTTTCTCGCAGATCGGCAACATCTCCGGAATGCCGTAGGTCGCACAGCTGCTGGAAAAGACGATCTTGTCGATCCCGCAATCGAGACAGGCATCCAGCAACGACAGGCTGCCGATGACGTTGTTGCGATAATAGATGCTCGGCCTTTCGACGGATTCACCGACATAGGCATTGGCGCCGCAATGGATGACACAATCCGGCGAGTACTCGGCCATGACGTGCCGCAACCTTGCGCCATCGGCGATATCCGCCTGGATCAGCGGCCCCCACCGGACGCTGTCGATATGTCCGGTGGAAAGATTGTCATAGGTGACCGGAACCATGCCGGCACGCGCAAGCGCCTTGCAGATGTGGCTGCCGATGAAGCCGGCGCCACCCGTAACCAGGATGTAGCGGGGCATTTCATACGGCCTCCACCACTTCCTTGCGGGCAAGCAGCGCGTCGAAATAGGATATCGTACGCTTCAGACCGGTCTTCAGCTCGGTCGTCGGCCACCAGTTCAGCTCCTCCCTGGCTCTGGAAATATCCGGACGGCGCTGTTGCGGATCGTCTGCGACGGCCGGCAGGTAAATGATGCGCGAGCGCGAATTGGTCAGATCAAGGACGATTTCTGCCAGATCCCGCACCGTGATCTCCGTCGGATTACCGAGATTGATCGGACCGGTGCAATGTGCGCCAGTTTCGGCGAACCGCAGGAAGCCGCCGACGAGATCGTCGACATAGCAGAAGGAACGGGTCTGCCTACCGTCACCGTAGATCGTTATGTCGGTGTTGGAGAGTGCCTGGACGATGAAGTTGGATACGACGCGTCCATCATCAAGGCGCATGCGCGGACCGTAGGTATTGAAGATCCGGCCAACCTTGATATCGACGCCATACTTGCGGTGATAATCGAAGAACAGGGTCTCGGCTGAGCGCTTGCCCTCGTCGTAGCAGCCGCGTGGACCAATCGGATTGACATTGCCGAAATAGGTTTCGTGCTGCGGATTCTGATGCGGATCTCCGTAGACCTCCGAAGTCGAAGACTGCACGACCGTGGCGCCGCTACGACGCGCTGCATCGAGCGTATTGACGGCTCCAAGCACGTTGGTGAGCAGGGTGCCGACGGGATCGCGCTGATAGTCCGGAGGTGAAGCCGGCGAGGCAAAGTTGAAGACGAGGGATGCCTCGACACCAAAGGGCTGGCGCACATCATGTTCCAGAAGCCGAAAACGGTCGTTCTGCAGCAGATGTTCGATATTGACGCGGCGGCCGGTGTAGAAGTTGTCGAGACAGATGACCTGATGGCCCCGCTCAAGAAGGCGCTCGCAAAGATGCGACCCCAGGAAACCGGCGCCTCCGTTGACCAGGACGGTTTTTGACCCCGGTGGTGGCGATGCGAATCCTGAATGTCCTTCGGTGGGAATACTACGCATTACAAAACCCTTCCCATGTCACGTGGTCTTCTTAGACCCTTCTATACTTTGGTATCCCTCTTCTCCGCCACACTAAATTCAACGGGAAGTAGTATACTTGAAACAACCTCCTCTGCCATTCTTCGGATAATTGTATTCATGACTCAAATGATAGGAGGATATCAGGGAAGGTCAACTTCAAAACATGGGAGCAATTCTAAATAGCTACAGTATTAAATTCCGGAATTCGCTTGATTAATCCCCCTCAATGAGTATGGTGCCATGCTCTCCATCCGGCCACACCAGCTTCACCCAATGAAGCCGATGTACCGAGGTGGCCAGCTATTGGTGTGCGAGGGCGCGTCGCGACTGCCCTGATGATCGAGGGGTTATTCAATGACGGTTCATGATCGCATGCATGGCCGAGCGCCATGCAGTTTCAGCTCTCTGGCTTTGGCCGCGACAGTTGTTCTCTCGGCCATTGGACCGATCTCGTGCGCGGTCGTCGATACGGCAATCGTGGGAAGCACCAAGGCGAATGTTGTGGCGGCAAAGGTGCCGCATGCCGCGAAGGACTTCGCCTATGCTGCCGAAGCGAAGACCGCTTCGGCTGAGATAAACGCTACGGTCTATCCGGGTTCCGCACCTTACATCTGTTCGCCGAGCGGTTTCGGCCAGAAATCACGCTGTTTTGCCCGCTCGTCCCGGACGGATTGATGGCCTAGTGTGGCCATCTGCCGGAGAGATCGCCGTTGTCCGAGGTATCGTTGAAGAACCGCGAGGCCGCTTCCGTGCGATTTCTCACATTCATCTTCTTATAGATATTGCGGACGTGGACCTTCACCGTATTTTCGGACAGGTGAAGCTTGTCGGCGATGATCTTGTTCTGCGTCCCCTTGCAGATGAGGTCGAGAATCTGGACCTCGCGAGTGGTCAGAGCCGCCATGCTGCTGCGACGAAGCTTCAGCGCATTGGCGCGTGCTGCGTCGACAGACTTCGTCTGATACAACGAGGGCTCGAGCTGCGCCGTAGCACGGTTTGAAAGTCGGCCCAGAAGCGCGGATGGAAAATGTTCGCCGCCCTTCATCAGCAGATCGATTGCCGCCATGAAGACGTCCAGGCGCAGATTGAGCGGCAGGACGCCGTCGACGACGCGGGCCTCGACCAGCCGACTGATATAGGGCTCCATCATATCGATGGCTTCGACGACAAGACCGATGGATGCGTCCGGACGGTTTTCACGAACGATCTGCAGCGCATCGTGCAACTCGGCGCCGGCGACATGATAGAACAGAACAAGCCGCATATCGTGAATATCCTTTTCGGATATGGACTGCGCGCTCGATACGCTTACGACATCGAAATTCGGGAATTTCTTTGCCAGTGCTTCAACCATGCACTCGGAGAACAAGTCTGCCTTGGCGATTACCAGGACTGTTTCTCCATTCGGGCTCAGTCTTCTTGCCTGATCCGAATCTCCTACTTCCGACCCAACCATGAACATATACGCCTCCCCTAGCGCTACACTATACTAAAACTCGGAGCATCTACTCCCATTGGCGCGGTGGCGGGTATTACATGCCGACGAACATTGCCCCTAGGCATGCGGCCGCCTTATCTTTTAGGCATTTCTTAATTATGGTAATATGGATTTCAAAGGAAAGAAATGGCCCAAATGGGTTAGTTGTCACGAAGTTATATTTATTTTTTGCCACTTTATGGTTGCATTTCAGACAAGAAACATACTAGCGGGCGGTATTTCGACTAGATCACGGTATAAAGCAGCATGTATTAGTTCGAGACATACAAAAGCAAAGCGGTAATGGGCAGACGATATTTCAAAATAAGACGGAGAACCTTCCGAGCTTAACTTCACGATATCATAATCCGTCGACTCCCCCGGATTCCGAGGTAGAGGACGCGGTCCCCAAATCTTACAGAGCTTTCTTCGATGCCTGCGATCCGGCCCTGACTTAAGCGGATTATCGAGCTGGGCCTCCGATGTCTTAGCCCGAATTGGTATCTATCGGGGGCCTGCTTTTTCCATCAATCTGTGACTGTCGCTGAAAGTGGCGACGTGAAAATCGAGTATCAGCATGTGTTTTTGATACTTGGTCTTCTTTCGAGGGAACTCAAAAAGAAGTTCGAATGCCTTGCTCGCGCTCATATCGAGTCCGGGACTGGATTAGTGCGTCTTTGTACTGAGTAAGCACGATCCCAATACAGAATTTGGTCAACAAATCACGATGAGGCTGCAGATGAAAAGGTACCGTGTCCATCTGCCGACATTAACGTATTGGAGCAAGCGCGAGCAAAGATCCCATTTGAGATGAGAGGGACTTCGAAAGCTGCTCCAGTTTTTTTCTGGAGGAAACCGAAATGCCTTATGACCCCAAGCCCGGGCCGGGCTCTGATGACGACACCGTCAAGGTGGGCGCCTTGGCCGATGGCCTTTCCAGCGCTATAAATTCAACAGAAATAGATGATAATTCAACGGGTTACGTCGGCGGCATCGCCAATGGTGACAATCGCAACAACACCGACAACAGCACGGACGTTGACGTCAAGGCAAACGTCGATCTCGATGTGAAGACCGACAACGGCGACAACCGCGACAACGACTACGACTGGAGCTACAAGTCGGACGACGACACGAACATCAAGACGACCAACATCAACGATAACGACACGACGACGACCACAAAGTCGGACTACGACTGGAGCTATGACGCCAAGTCGTACAGTGACGACGACGTCGACATCAAGACGATCACCGACAACGACACGACCACCAAGACGGACACGGATATCGACACCGACATCAAGACGATTACGGATACCGATACCAAGACGACCACCGATAGCCACAATACCAGCGACAGCTTCAACAAAACGGACACAGACTTCGCCGTTATTGATGATGTCAAGGACTTCGGGAACCTCGGCGTAGCCGGCCACGACCTCACCTTCGACATCGGGGATGACTTCTCCTTCACCCTCAACATCGACAATATCCTCAACGGCTCGCTCTCCGGCGAAGGCGCCGATTCCGTCTTCAGCACTGTCCAAGCCAACCATCTCGCAGACCAGGATAAGGCCTGGAACATCACGATGGAGAATGGCGGCGCTCAGAACCACCTGAGTGCGAATGCCGGCACGGCGAACGGTGCTGACGGCATGGATATGGACAGCAAGGGCTGGGACCTCAAGGCGGGTGATGACGTCGCAGGTAATTCCACGGCAGATGCTTCGGCAATTCTTGCCAATTCGGGCTTCCATATGGAGCTCGTTCAGGGCGCGAACATGCTCAGCAACGCAGTGGACTCCAGCGTCATCGGCGGTAACTCGCATGTTTCCGATGTCGGCGAAGATTCCAGCGGACACTGACCTCCAAGACCAAGAAAAGACTGCACCGGCTTCCGCCGGTGCAGTTTGAATGCTTGCGTGCGAATTGACGAACAGCGCGGCTCCAGCAGAAGGGGATCGCATGGCCGGTCGTTTCTTCGAAAGGGAGGGCCAAGGCAATGCAAATCGAGAAATTCTCAGAAATTATCGCCCATTTCATCGGCATATTCGAAACGACGACCGAAGAAATGAGACTGCGTGCAGAGCTGACCGCGGGCACGGGTCCTGTTGAAAATGAGCCCACGCTCGACGACCTCGTCGCCAACACTCCCGCCTTCGCTTCCGATCTCATGCTCAAAGACTACGATCCCGACGTCGACTACAGAAGCGTCAGTTATGAGATCGTCTATGGTGGGGCCCGCCGCTTCGGCCGCCCCTTCGAGGAAAGCATCGAAAAGCTCTCCGAGATTGCGCACCGCGATGTGTCGTCGTTGCCTCGGTTCGGCAGTCCGCAGGACATCAATGTCGAGGACGACGAACAGCTGCAGGTTTTCAATGGCCCCGGATCGGTGATCGGATACGCTACGCAGGTCAACGTCCTCTTTGACGACGACTATCTCGATATGACGGATGGCTACCATGCCCCCCGGGACACCAGCTTCGTCACCGAACGGCTGGCAGAGTTCAATGACCAAACCGAAATATTCACTCGCTTTGCCAGTCTGCAACGGACCGACACTTTCGAAGGTGTCAAACATATCGCCAACGATATGGAATCCTACATTCAGGTGGTGAAGGATTCCGGCCAGACATCGCTCGGAACGAACGAACCGCCGGCAGACAATCCAAACGACCAGGCGCATGATTTCGTCCTGGCGGGGTCCGAGATCACCGGAACCCACATGAACGGCAAGCTTGTTTCAGAAATACCGGCGCTGGACGATCTGCTGCCGGACCGTGGCCTTGCCAAACTGCCGGAAGATCCCGACGAAACCCAGACCTCGGTCGAGCAGCATGACCCGGCTTCAAGCAGCCTGGAGGTCACTGCCGGCGCAAACCTCGTCGCAAATATAGCCTCCGTCATCAATACCGCGGTAATCTCTTCCGTGACGGCCATCATGGGCGACTATCACCAGATCGATGCCATCACGCAGGTTTACGCCTACAGCAACGATGACGATATCGCCTCGATGTTCCACTCCTCGGCCGATGCTGCCGATGACGCCGGTGTCACGGCCTACAATATAGCCAGCTTTGAACGCAGCACGTATCAATCGCCCCAACCGGAGACGACCGTCGATGCACATGGCGACCCCATCTTTCCGATGGCCTGGCGGGTCAGCATCGTCAACGGCGACGTATCCTTCGTAAACTGGATCGAGCAGTATCATTTCGTCAGCGATAACGACACGATGACCGTCACGACGAGCGGCTCGCAAACGACCGTTCTGACCGGCGGCAATACGACACTGAATTTCTCGTCGTCCTTCCAGATGGGCCTGCAATACGATCTGGTGATCGTCGGCGGCAGTGTCTACGACATCAATAGCATCACGCAGATTTCACTTCTCTACGACAACGATTGGGTTCGCGCCGAGGACGGCGCGGACGGCAATGCCACCGTTCAGTCCGGCAACAATCTCATCTGGAACTTTGCAGCGATCCACAATGTCGGGGCCAACGACCGGTTCGAGACCATGCCCGACTATATGCATCAGGCAGAGAAGGGAATTCTGGAGCGCGATCCGTCAATGCCTGAGGGCTTGTCCACCGATCTCAATTTCCAGGGCTATGTCGGCCTGAATGTTCTCTACATTACCGGCAATCTCTTCGACATGACCATCATCAAACAGGTCGCCGTGCTCGGAGATTCCGACGACGTGACCCAGGCAGCAGCCGAGCTCCTTAAGAATAACCAGGACGCCGTGATCACGATCGATACGGGCAGCAATACCGTCGCCAATATCGCTCAAATCGTCGACTATGACAGCTTCGGCAATACTACTTACGTTGCCGGCCAGCTCTATTCCGATGCCATTCTCATCCAAGGCGGGATCATAGAACACGATGCCACTGCGCCCGAGGCGGCAGGCGCAAAGCTTGCCAATGAAGTCATTGCCTTTCTCGATGACGATGGTCCCCATGGCACGGACAGTGGCGATGGCATCATCAACGGCGGCCATGACCTTTCATGGTCGTCCGCCCACCCCTCAGATGTAATGCAAGTCGTGGTCGCGTGACCTGGTATTGGGAGAGACCACGATGAACCAGATCTCAAAACAGATTTTTGCCAATGGCAGCGCGCTGGATCTGCGTGGCGACAAGCCGTCCCCCACAGCGGCGGATCCTCAGGATTTCATGACGCAGGCCTGCGTTTCGGCAATCGATGATGCGGTGGATCATCTTCGCCAACTGACACACACGGCGCCCTCCCATCCAGATGAAGCCGGCACTGTCGCCGAAGAGAAAGTGAACGAAGTGCAAGCGATGCCTATCGTACGATCTGAAAGGCAGCTTTCCGGTCATGATGTTCCCGCCGTCGATACCGTAGAACCAGAAATAAAGCCGCAGTCCGGCGAAGAACTGCGAACGATGCCCGATATCGAGGCACGGCGGGCGCTTGGTGACGCCGACGAGATGAAGGCCAAGCCGGATATTCCCTTTGCCAAGACGATCGACGGCAACACCGGTCCGCTGAAGGAAAATGAGCGCCGCCCGCGGACTGGGGACGGTGGCGGTGGCGGCAAGGAACCGGATCTCGGTGGCGGTGGCGGCGGTGGCGGCGGCGGAAACAGCGGCTTCCACAAGCGCAGCGAGCCGGTGAATTTCGCCTTGAGCCTTGCGCGAGGTATCGCGGTCATCAGGCGCAACCTCGCCATCGTGATGGTCTTCACGGTCGCGATCAACGTGCTCCTGCTGGCGATCCCACTCTACCTCTTCCAGATTTCGGACCGCGTCCTGACCAGCCGTTCGATCGACACGTTGGTGATGCTTTCGATCGTGGTGGTGGGCGCGGTCCTCATACAGGCTTTCCTGGATTCTGTCCGCCGCTTCATCCTGATGCGGACCGCTGTGGAACTGGAAGTCCAGCTGGGCGCCCCGATCCTCAGCGCGGCGGCTCGCGCCTCGCTGCATGGAAGCGGCAAGGATTACCAGATCCTGCAGGATCTTCAGCTGCTGCGAAGCTTCCTGACGTCCGGCACGCTGATCGCCTTCCTGGATGCTCCGTTGATGCCGCTCTTCGTGATCGTTGTCTACCTGGTGCATCCGCATCTCGGCATCATCATCATGGTCTGCTGCGCGGTCCTGTTCCTGATCGCCTTCCTGAACCAGAAGCTCACCGCCAAGCAGTTCGCCGAATCCAACAGCTATCTCAGCCGCGCGAACTTTCATCTCGATTCCATGTCGCGCAATTCGCAGATCATCAATGCGCTCGCCATGATTCCGGAGGCAGTGAAGATGTGGGGCCGGGAAACGGCCGGCTCGCTGAAATCCCATGTGCAGGCGCAGGACCGCAACATCGTCTTCACCGGCGTTTCCAAGGCTTGCCGCATGATCACGCAGGTCGGTCTTTTGGGCTGGGGTGCCCATCTTTCGCTATCGGGCGAACTGACCGGCGGCATGGTCATCGCAGCTTCGATCATTTCCGGCCGCGCGCTGGCGCCGATCGAAGGGGCAATCGAAGGCTGGCATCAGTTCAACCGCTCCGCCGCCGCCTATGGCCGCATCAAGAACCTGCTGCTCACCTCGCCGCTCAACTTCCCGCGCCTGCGACTTCCCAATCCGGAAGGGCGGCTGGACGTTGAGCGAGTCCTCTTCGTCCCTCCACCTCAGAAGAAGGTGATCCTGAACGGCATCTCCTTCTCGCTGAAGAAGGGTGAATCGCTCGCAATCATCGGCAATTCCGGTTCCGGCAAGACGACACTCGGAAAGATGCTGGTGGGCTCAATCCTGCCGACCTCGGGCAATGTCCGCCTCGACCTCATGGATCTGCGCAACTGGGACCAGCGGCAGTTCGGCGAAAGCATCGGCTACCTGCCGCAGGATGTGCAGCTGTTTCCAGGAACCATCAAGGCAAATATCTGCCGGATGCGTGACGACGTCGAAGACCGGCAGATCTACGAGGCAGCTGTCCTGGCCGACGTGCACGAGCTGATCGCCGGTTTCCCGCAGGGTTACGAAACCGTCGTCGCCGCCGACGGCGCGCCGCTTTCGGGCGGCCAGAAGCAGCGCATCGCACTGGCCCGCGCCTTCTTCGGCGACCCCAAATTCGTCGTGCTCGACGAACCCAATTCCAACCTTGACACGCAGGGCGAAGCCGCGCTGGCAAAGGCGCTGATCCACGCCAAGAAACAGGGGATCACGACGGTCACGATCACGCAGCGCCCGGCGCTTCTGCAATGCGTGGACAAGATCATGGTCCTCAAGGACGGCACGGTCGCCATGTTCGGCGAACGTACCGAAGTGCTGCAGGCAATCTCAAAGGGCAATGGCCGCAACGGCCAGCAGCCCCCGCGTATCGAAGGGTGACGGCCATGGGAAAGAAGAAACAGGAAACGGCCGGCCCAGCGCAGCTCGAGTGGTATGGCGACGTGCCGCGGTCGATCCGTCTGCACAGCTTCGTTGGCCTAACGGTGCTTTTCGCTTCGTTTGGCGGTTTTGGATATTGGGCCGCAACCGCGCCGCTTGCCTCTGCAATCATTGCCCAGGGCAGTTTCGTTGCGACCGGCAACAACAAGGTTGTCCAGCACCTTGAAGGCGGCATCATCAAGGAAATGATGGTTGGCGAAGGCGCAACCGTCAAGGAAGGCGACGTACTGCTGACGCTCGACCAGACAGCCGCCCTGACCAACGAACGCATGTTGAACTTGAGGCGTCTGCGCCTGGAGGCCGTTGTGGCGCGGTTGAGGGCGGAAGCACAGGGAACAAATGAATTCAAGGCTCCCGAGATCGTCATGGCAGAGGCCAGCGATCCGGACGTCAATGCGATTATCCAGAGCCAGAACGTGGTCTTTCACAGCAAGCGAGTCAAACTCGAAGAACAGCTGAACCTTATCGAGAAGAACATCAAGTCGCTGGAATATCGCTTCGATGGCTACAAGGGACAGCGCGAATCCTTCGAGCGGCAGCTGTCATTGCTATCGGACGAGCGGGACTCCAAGGCGCGACTCGTCAAGGTCGGCTATATGCGCAAGACCGATCTACTGGCCATCGAGCGCGCCATCGCCGATGCGATGGGCGATATTTCGCGCCTGAATGGTGAGCTGAACGAGAGCGAGGCAGAAATCGCCAAATTCCGCCAGGAGGCAGTCATTGCGGTCAATTCCAACAAGCAGGCGGCACTCGATGCGCTGGAGACGGCCGAATCCGATCTCGACAGCGTTCGCGAACAGGCCCGGGAAGCAACCGGCGTCCTGGAGCGTACGGTCATCCGCTCGCCTGTGACAGGTACGGTCGTACGCTCCTATTACCACACTGCCGGCGGTGTTATCACCACCGGAAAACCGATCATGGAGATTCTGCCGGCCCATGTGCCGCTGATCCTGGAGGCGCAGGTATTGCGTACCTCCATCGATCAGCTTCACGAGGGCCAGACGGCGGCGATCCGCCTCACTGCCCTCAACAGACGCACGACGCCGGTCCTGGAAGGAAAGGTCTTCTATGTTTCGGCAGATTCGGTCGAGGAAAATTCCGGCTTGTCCGTCAAGGACGTGTACATCGTGCGTGTGCAAATTCCCGACTCTGAAATTGCCCGCATTCACAATTTCCACCCGGTTCCCGGCATGCCGGCCGAAGTGCTGATCCAGACCTCGGAGCGTACCTTCTTCGAATATCTGAGCAAGCCAGTTGCCGATAGCATGTCGCGCGCATTCAAGGAGCGTTAAACACAGAAATGGCCGAAGCACTCAACGAAATGATCTGATATAATCCATGTATCATCAACGTTGAGCCGAGGGAGTTCAGCATGACGGCCATGTCCGATGTGTTATTAAGGGTTGGCCGGCTAAACTATGTTTGGACGAATACAGAAAGCCTGCTGATCTATATTATCGCCCATCTTCTCAACGTGGAGAAGGAAGCTGCAGTGGTTGTTTTTCTGACACTCAACACGACGCGCGCGCGCATCGATCTCGTCGAGCGTCTCGCAAAGCTTCCTTCGACTCCGGCTGCGGACCGCAAGGCCGTTCTTTCGGCCATGTCGCGCCTGAAGAAGGAATCGAAGATGCGCAACAAATACAATCACTGCATCTATTCCTTCGATGAGAAGGGCGAAATTTCCAGCACGCAACTCATGCGCCTGGTGGAGGACGACAAGGAAATCCGCTACGGAAAGATCGAGCAGATGAATGACCGGGAAATCGAGCTTCTTGAGAAATCGATTGCTGAGATCGTCAATATCAGCAAGGCGCTTTGGGCCTTCATCCACGCAAGCCCGCGGATCGTGGCGCTCTGATATTGCTGTCTGAAAACAATCGCTTCGGGCTAATCCGATTTCGTCCCAAGGAATCACCCGGACGGTTTATTTGAAGATCGATGTTTCTCACTAGACTGGATTCTCCCGAATTACGTATGGAGTATTGGGAGGGGGCATGCGCATCGATATCATTGATACGGTAGCCGGCTTCGATGCCGTACGCGATAACTGGGATCAGGTTTATCGGGACGATCCGGACGCCCAACATTTCCTCTCCTGGACATGGCTCAAAGACTTTCTTGCGCACCGTGGCCGTTGGTTTGTCCTGGCGCTGCGCGAGCGGCAGCGGGATGCTCGCTACGTCGCCTTTTTGCCGCTCAGGTTGCTGACCAAACTCGATGAGCAGAGCGGGCTTTTCTATGACGAAATCGTCATGGGCGGAAATTATTCGGCCGACTATACCGGCCTCCTTGTCATGCCCGGCTACGAGCAAAAAGCCATTGACGGCTTTGCGGCGTACCTCAAACAGCAGAACTGGACGCATCTTCGGCTGGAACATTTCAGCGGGCCGGCGGAACGCCGGGAGAAGATGATCACGGCGCTGCAGGGGCCGCTCGTCATGTTTCGTGACAATGCCCCGACCAGCAAAGACAATATCGACAATACGATCTGCCCGGTCGTCTTTTTGCCGGAGAGCTGGGACGATTATCTGGAGCAGAAGATGAGCAGTCAGACGCGCCAGAAGCTGCGTCGCTTCCTGCGCAAGCTCGATGGCGACGAGGGCTACCGGATCACCATGGCGACGCCCGACACCATCGATCGGGACCTTGGCATTCTGTTCGATTTCTGGCGCACGCGGTGGACGGAGCGCAAAGGAGCGGAGCGAACGGAGCGGCTCATCAATTCAACCCGCGAAATGCTGATGGACTGCTTCAGGAGCGGCACGCTCGACGTCCCGGTCTTCTGGTTCGGTGAACAGCCGCTCGGCGTCCTCGCCAACATCATCGACCGCCCGAAAAAGACGATCCTCTTCTATATCACCGGCCGTGACGAGAACTGGAGGACGCCATCTCCCGGTCTGGTGCTGCATGGCTATTGCATCCGCCGGGCCATCGAGGACGGCTTCCGTTTCTATGATTTCCTGCGCGGAAACGAAGCTTACAAATATGCCTTCGGCGCTGACGAGCGACGGATCAGTTATACGCTCTTCAGGACCCGCAACGGACACAATCTCGGCGGCGTCCTGCATCCGCGCAGCGTCAACTATGCCTACCAGCAGGCGCTCGAAATGTATCAAAAGGGCGAAAAAGGAAGGGCAGAGATTATCTTCACCCAGGTTCTTCAATCCTCGCCGGGCCATGTGGGCGCCGAATTCGGCATTGCCAACCTGCTCTTCGACCGGGGGAAGCTGACCGAAGCCCTTGCCGCCTACCAGTCGCTGCTGGAGCGCACCGCCGAGCCGCTGCCGATCTCGCTTCGCCTTGGAGATACGCAACTGGCGCTGAAGCTCTATGAGGATGCGGTCGTGACCTTCCGTCGCGTCGGCGAGCAGGCGCCCCATGTGGTACAGGCCCGCTATAAGGAGGGTATCGCGCTCATCGCAGCTCGCCATCTGACGCAAGCTGAGACAGTCCTTGCGGCGATCCAGGATATCCATACCGACGATCCGGCAGCCATTCCCTATACCCAGCTTGCTTCCGTTGCGCTCGAGCGCCTACGCCAGCATAATGCAGCACTGGCAGCCGACGAGCAGGTCCCACAAGGTATGATGGGACTGCCGCGAAAACGCGGCGGCGAAAAACGCCGCCCCCGTATGCACTAAAATCCTTGGCAAGCATGTCGCTCAAAGCCGCAACGCTTCGGGCCTGCAGAGTTCAGGCACCCATCTCGGTCTGGTGCCTGATATCATCAGCGAGCGGATGCAAGATATCGGCCGGCAGGGCGCCGACGAGGCTGTAGCCCATGCCGCCGGATGCCCAGCTCCAGCCTTCAACATTTCCCTCAGCATGCGGCGCCATGGGCTTGTTCTGATCGGCGAGCATGGGCCGCGTCAGCACGACAAGACGCGTTCCCCGATCATCGTCATACATCAGCATCAATCCGGCACCATGCGACGTCGAGATCATCCTGCCACCCATCAGGCGATAGCCCGATCCGGAGAGATCCGGCACTACCGGCTTGCGGCCCATGCGCTCCGTCGCCCAGTCGACGAGTTCGGCCATATTGTCGGCACGAAGCTCGACCGGCCTTATTTTATCGGGAGCGTAAGTGGCGAAGCTGTCGGCTGCTTCATCAGCGAGCGCCACTATGCCTTCGCCTGGATGCCGATACATTCCATGCAGCATCCAGCCCCCTGAACCGCCTGCGACGAGAAGAACGACAGCGGCAGCCGCCATACGCCAAAAGGGCAGCCGGCCCGGCTTGCGCGCTTCCAGCAGATGGCTGAGGTTCAGCCGGCTCGGGATCGGTTCTTCGGCGATGGCGCCGAGCGCAGTCCGCAAATCGAGCCGCTGCCTGCCGTAACTATCGATTCGCGCGGCGATATCAGGATGGGTTTCAAGATAGGCGCAAACCTCGGCTTCACGTGCCTCATCCAGCGCACCGTCCACAAATCCGTGGAGATCATCCTCGGTGATCGGTTTTACGCTCATTTTATTCTCCGAAGATGGGCGGCTGCCCCCTGTGTTGCCTGCCCGGGGTTCTCCAACATCTGCCTTAGCCGCTCACGGGCGCGCGACAGACGCGACATGACGGTGCCGATCGGGATGGCCAGGACCTCGGCTGTCTGCGAATAGGACAGATCCTCGACCGATACCAGCAGCAACACACTGCGCTGCTCTTCGGGAAGCAGCTCCAGCGCCTGAAGGATATCGCGGCTCATCAGGCTGTCTTCCTGTGTCGGCTGGCGGGCAAACGCACTTTCATCCACCTTCTCAATGGGCAGATGTTCGCCACGGCGTGCGTTCTGCTTCAACCGGTTGACGGCCAGATTATGAAGGATGGCGAATACCCAGGTGCGCGGATCGTCGTTTCGGCGATGATGCCAATGAGCAATGACCCGCTCCAGGCAATCCTGAACGAGATCGTCGGCTGCCGTTGCATCTTTCAGCAATCCGCGGGCGTAGCGGCGGAGCGCCGGTATGATCGGTTCGACAAGCTGCAGAATATCACTCATGAGAGGCTTACCTTCAGGAGCTTTCGCCCGCCACCCTATCACAGGCGGCGGGCGAGAGGGATTTACTTCGCTTCGACCTGGACGACTTCGGCTGGCCCCTTATCCCCCGAGGCGGTGATGACGAGATAGCGGCGCTCAGCCTTCTCGCTGCTCTGGACGATCTGCCGGATAGGGCCAACGGCATTGACGATCGCCGAACCGGCCGGGTTTGTCATGAATGACGCCAAGGGTTGAAGATCGCCAGAACTGTCAGCCCGCGTGGAGAGTGCGAGGATATAAGGTTTCTTGGGCTGCAGGCCGGTCACGGATGCCTGCAGCACCTGTGACAGACCTTGGTCGAAAAGAGAGACACTCGTTGGTGCAACGTCGCCCTGGCTTGCCTTCGGTGCGTGCAGGGCAAGATGCGCCACCTGGCCGGCGATGCCAAGCGGCTGGAGATTCTGCATGCCATCGCCCTCAGGGACTGCATCGGGGACATAGTTGACAGCCTGCGGCGCCTGGCCGATCGGTATCGTCGCGATGACCTTGTTTGTCAGTGTGTCGATTGCTGCAAGCGCATCGGCATTTTCGAGACCCACATAGACGCGCGTACCATCGCCTGATGGCCAGACGCCGTGCGGAAGATTGCCGACAGGAATTGTCGCGACCTGTTGGAAGTTATCCGTGCGATAGACCTTCACCTGATTGAGTCCGCCGACGGAGACATAGGCAAAGTCGCCATTGGCATTGTGAACGATGTTGACGTGATTGGTGATCGGCCCGGTATCGAGCGTCTTTATGAGATCAAAGGGTGCTTCGGCGTTGAAGACCTGCGTCTTGCCGGTATCCTTCAGGGTAAACCAGACCTGCTTGCCATCAGGCGTTGCCGCAATATTGGGGCAGAAAGGGCTTTCCTGCTTGATGTGGCCGACGATCTGGTGATCGGCGACGGAAACGACTACGGTCTCAGGGTTGAACGAGGAGCAGATATAACCGTACTTGCCGTCCGGCGAGAAGATCTGCATGCCCGGACCAGCCGGCACCTTGATCTGCATCTTCTCCTCATAAGTATGCGCATCGATGACGGAGATGTAATCCTCTCCGCGAACGGTGACCCAAACTTCGTTGCCGTCGGGTGTAAAGAATGCCTCATGCGGCGAGCGGCCCACATAGGTGGTGTGCTTTACCGTATTCGTGGCCGTGTCGATGAAAGTCACCGAATTCGAGCCGATCGAAACGACGGCCAGCGTTTTGTGGTCCGGCGAAAAACCCATGCCATGGACCAGGACCTGCCCCCGATAGAGCGGGCTCAGATTGCCGGGCTGCGGATCGCCGAGACGGATGACGCCGAGCAGTTTGTTTGTGGATGGATCAGTAACTGAAACCGTATTGGAGAACTGTTCGGCAGCATAGACGCGATCCCTGCTGCTGACCGGGATATCCGGATCGGAGACCGCGCCCGGCGCCTGGCCGGCGAAGCTTATTGAGGGCGCCAGCATCGTGCCGGCGAGAAGGCTGAGGGCGAGAAGGCTAGACTTCATGACAGGGTCCTTTCAGTTGCCCATTTTCATATTCGGATCCATGGCCGGCATCATCGACATGCCGGCGCCGGAGGGAACGGGAGTTTGCGGGGGAATTTGAGTTGGCGCCGGATCCGAAGGCGGAAGAGGATCACCGAGAGCCAGTCGCATCGCAGCAATTTCCTGCTGCTGATCGACGATGATTTCCTGGGCAATGCGCTTGAGCTGCTCATTGCTGCCGTAGCGCAGATAGGTCTGCGCCATATCGATCGCCCCTTGATGATGAGGGATCATCATCTCCACAAAATCCCTGTTGACGTCGCCCGTCGGTCTCACCGCCATGTCGTTCATCATCTTCGCCATGGCGGCGTCATTTTCCGACAGAAACGGGGCCTCTTCCGTAACCGCGGAGGTGGCATGTTGATGGGATGCAGGGTCGTCGGCAAAGGCAGAAGCGGACAGGATCACGAAGATCGGCGCTGCCAGCGGAAGGAATCCTTTTCGGGGAAAGACGTTCATGCGGGCTCCTTTTTCATGCAGAGCGGTTTCATGAACGTAGACAACAGCACTGTTGTTTTATTCCGATTGGTCTGGATATTTTTCCGCGAGCAGAAGGTCTTTATTCTACGGCTGGTCAGGGTGCTTCGATGAGGAGGGCGCTTTTCGGTGGAGCAATCGCCAATAAATAAGCCCGCCGGGTGGCGGGCTATTTGTTTGTTTTGTTGGCCGGCTTCGCGGCGTCCGGAAGTGAGGGGAGATTTTGGTTTCGCTGCGTCGGCTTTGGGAGCTTTGGGAGTTTTGGCGGCTTTCGAGGCGTTGAACCTCGTGGCACAAAAAAAGCCCGCTTGGATGCGGGCTATATGATTGGTTGCGGGGGCAGGATTTGAACCTGCGGCCTTCAGGTTATGAGCCTGACGAGCTACCGGGCTGCTCCACCCCGCGTCCAGCGCAAATCCCTT